>JBQEMX010000008.1:0-218120 GCA_052044345.1 Mycolicibacterium sp. 22603 | reverse complement strand
AGCCGCCTCCCGTGGCATAGGCAGCAGCTCTCCCCCCGGATTCAGTTTCTTTTTTTCGTCAGGAAGGCAAAGCGACGTGACGCAGCGAAAGCAGCAGCGGCCATCATTGCGCACAGTTGCGGACGACGAAACGGTGCTGGCAAAGAAGACGGCGGGGAAAAGGGCCGCAGTCAAGAGAGCGTCGGCGAAGCGTGCTCCGCGGAAGGTCACGCCGGTGTCGGTAACGGCGGCTGCGCGGTCAGGTGACCGCCGTCAGCTTCTTGTGGCGCTGCAAGTACGCGTTGCGCTTGCGCTCGACGATCCGGCGACGGCGGGGCCTGCCTTCGCTGCACTGATCAAGCAGTCACGCGAGCTTTCGGAGGCAATCGCCGAGATTGACCGGCCTCCTCCCGAGCGGGACACGTCGGGCGACTGGCTAGAGGCGATCAAGAACATGCCTAACGAGGCGTGGGACGAATCGATGATTTGAGGGTCAACAGTTGTCGAACTGCCAGCGACCGTCAATGAATGTCCAGGTGCGTGGCAGCGAAGCACTAGGGGGCGCGCTGGGATCGCTATCGACTGAAATGACTTTGCCCGACGAGCCGTTGACGACAGCGCTCGCGCTCTCGTAGTTCGGGTTGCGTCCGCGGAAGAACTTGTCGAGCACAGCGGCATACTGCGTCAAGTTTCCGATCGCAGCTTGGCAGCGTGCCGAGTAGTACGCCCAAGCTTGCGCGTCCTGCCGGGTGGCAGCTAGCACATCGAGCTCGTGGCCGGCGAATTCGAGCGCTGCTTTGGAACGCGGGTCCGGCACGAGAGATGTCGCGACGTCGGCGCTGTTAGGACCCCTCGCAGCAGTTGTCGCGACGTCGGCGCCCTCCGATGGCGAGCACGCGGTCAGCGCTACCGCGACGGCCACTATCCAAAGTGCTTGTCTCACGTCTGCCTCCCAGCGTACGAAGTTCTGAGAAGGTTACGCGCGGTCATGCAGCGGCAGCTCTGCCCGATCCTCTGGGCGCGGTCGCTCCGTCCCAGCGCTCGGCGAGAAGCCTGCCCGTTTTTGAAGGTCTGCCCGCTTGGCTGACCCGATTCAAGGCAGACGGCCAAGGTGGCCTTTAGTCTCGGTGCCGTGGGGACGTTCAGCGATCTCAGGGCGCAATTCGACCCTGACGATAATCGGCGGCGGGGCAAGCAGTTCGAGTACGTCTGTAAGTGGTTCCTTGAGAATCATCCGACTTATCAACCGCTGCTGCGCCGGGTGTGGCTTTGGGACGACTGGCCGGGCCGGAAGGGCATAGACGCTGGCATCGACCTCGTCGCTGAGGGCACCGACGGCAAATTGTGGGCGATCCAGTCCAAGGCATACGCGACGTCGCACAGCATCAGCAAGCGTGACGTGGACAAGTTCATCTCTGAGTCCAGTCGGTCGAAGTTCGCGCACCGCTTGCTTATTGCGACGACAGACAAGCGCCATCCCATCGCTACCCGCCTGATGGATGACCTCGGAATTCCCTTCGTCGGTCTAACTCAATTGCGCGAAGCTGACGACTATCTCGACTGGCCCAGCACGCCGGCTGCCCTGCGAGCTTCGAAGCCGCCGAAGCCAAAAAGGCCTTGGGAATACCAAAAGGCCGCGATCAGCGACGTGGTAAAGAGCTTCAGGACAGCCGACCGCGGTCAGCTGATCATGGCCTGCGGCACCGGCAAGACCCTGACAGCCTGGTTCATCACGGAGAAGCTCGCCGCTGAGCGCACCCTCGTTCTGGTGCCCTCGCTGTCGCTGCTCAAACAGACGATGCGGGAGTGGCAGACCGCCAACCCTACGAAGCCGTTCGCCACCTTGCCGGTGTGCAGTGACGAGACCGTCGGCAGTCTATTGGAGGATGCGGCGGTGTCGCATACGAGCGATCTGGGTGTGCCGGTCACCACCGACCCCATAGTCATTGCGGAGTTCCTGCGGAAACGCTCGGGCCCGCGCGTCGTTTTTTCCACCTACCAGTCGTCCCCGCAGATTGCCGCAGCGTTCGCACTCGGGCGGGTGCCGCAGTTCGACCTGGTGATCGCCGATGAAGCGCACCGGGTTGCAGGGCCCGTGTCCCGCGACTTCGGCACCGTGCTGGACGCGGCGGCGATCAGGGGCAAGCGACGGCTGTTCATGACGGCGACGCCGCGCTACTTCACGGGGCGGGTACTTCGCGAGGCTAAGGATGCCGACTACGAGATCGCCTCGATGGATGATCCGGCCCGCTTCGGGAAGGTGTTCCACCGGTTGAGTTTCAGTGAGGCCATCGATCGCAAGCTGCTTACCGACTATCAGGTGGCGATCCTCGGCGTGGACGACGCAACTTATCGGGCCTGGGCTGAGCGTGGCGCACTTGTCACGCTGGACGGCAAGAAGATCACTGACGCTCGCTTACTGGCAGGTCAAATCGGTTTGGCGAAGGCAATGAAGAAATTCGACCTTCGCCGGACGATCAGCTTCCACAGCCGAGTCAAGACCGCGCGGGAGTTCGCGGCGTCCATGCCGACGGTGCTGGATTGGATGCCTCCCCGGCAACGGCCCAATGGATGGCTGTGGTCAAACTACGCTTCGGGTGAGATGTCGGCGGGCGAGCGCGGCGTGCTCATCCAGCAGCTCAAGAGACTTGATGATGGGGAACGCGGTCTGCTCGCCAATGCCCGCTGCCTGGCCGAAGGGGTTGATGTACCTGCGCTCGACGGTGTCGCGTTCATCGACCCGCGACGCTCCGAGGTGGACATCGTGCAAGCCGTCGGACGTGCGATCCGCAAGTCAGACAACAAGAAAATCGGTACCGTCGTCATTCCGGTGTTCATCGACTCAGAAGAGGACCCCGAGGTCGCACTCGACTCCTCGGCGTTCAAACCGGTCTGGGATGTCATCAAGGCGCTGCGGGCGCACGACACCGAGCTCGGCGAGGAGCTGGACGCTCTCCGCCGGGAGATGGGCCGCAAGGGCGGCAAACCGCGCCTGCCCAACAAGATTCATGTCGATGTGCCGGCCACGGTGAGCAAGAGCTTCGCCAACGCCTTCGAGGTCCGCCTAGTGGACGCGACCACCGCGCCGTGGCAATTCTGGTACGGGCTGCTGGAGAAGTATGTCGCCGAGCACGGCACTTCACGGTTGACGCCGGGAGAGGTCTTTGATGGCTTCAAACTCGGAAGGTGGGTGGCGAATCAACGCACCCGTCGCGCAGGCCTGAGCCAGGACCGGAGAAGTCTTTTGGAGGCTCTACCCGAATGGAGTTGGACGCCCCATACCGAACGGTGGGAAATGAGCTTTCAGGCCCTCGCCGACTACGTGACGAACGCGGGAACCGCCGACGTGCCCGCCAAGCTCGTCATAAATGGCATCAATCTCGGGGGGTGGGCCAAAACCCAGCGCGCTCTCTACATAGAGGGCTCCCTCAATCCCGTTCGAGCCGAACGTCTTTCAGCATTGCCTGGATGGCGATGGGACCGCGACCTGATAGCCGAAGCTTGGGAGAGAGGATTCCGTCATCTCCTATGTTATGTCCGCGATCATGGGACCGCCGCAGTACCTGGATCGGAAACCATCGACGGGTTCCCACTCGGCACGTGGGCCAGCCAGCAACGAAACAACTACCAGAGGGGCCGGCTTTCTCCTGCGCTGGCCGCTCGCCTTGCGGCCCTACCCGAATGGACCTGGGGCGTACGGGAGACACGGTGGGAGTCGGGCTTCCAGCGCTTGCTGGCGTACATCGCCAAACACGGCGACGGAATGGTTCCTGCCCAGTACGTCATAGATGGCTATCGACTTGGTTCATGGGTTAACTCCCAGCGGACCCGCTACATGGAAGGCAGCCTCGAACAACACCGCGTCCAGCGTCTAGAGGAAGTGCCGGGGTGGACATGGGATGCCCGCGATGAAACATGGGAGGACGGATTCCTACGACTTGGTAATTATGTTGCCGCACAGGGTAACAGCCGAGTGCCGACGTCATTTGTAGACGATGAGTTCAAGCTCGGGCAATGGGTTTCGGTCCAGCGAGTGACCTTCGCCAAAGGTAGTCAGCCAGAAGACCGCAAAATCAAGTTGGAAGCGCTGCCGGGCTGGTCCTGGGATGTGAAGACCGATCTGTGGGAAGAAGGCTTCCGCCGCCTGCAGGACTACGTCGGCCATCACGGCACGCTGCCCGCGCAGGCCTACTCCGACACGGACGATTACAGGCTCGGCTCCTGGGTCACCACACAGCGGCAGAACTTCGCGCAAGGGCGCTTGGAACTCGACCGTGTCCGCAGGCTCGAAGCGATACCGTGCTGGTCGTGGAACAGTCGCGATACCCGGTGGGAGGAGGGTTTCCGACGGCTCAAGAACTACGCGGACCAGTACGGCATCGCGCAAGTTTCCCAGGCATACGAAGATGCAGACGGTTACCGACTCGGGTCCTGGATCACTACACAGCGCGTCGCCTATGACAGAGGCACGCTAAGCGCGGATCGGCAGCAACGCCTAGAGATGCTGCCAGGCTGGTCGTGGGACCCACTCGCCGACGCCTGGGAAGCGCGCTATGCGCAGCTTGCCGACTATGTCGCGAGATACGGCACTTCCCGCGTGCCCCAATCGAGCGACGATGATGAAAGCGTCTTAGGACGCTGGGTACAGAATCAACGGAACAACTTCGCCGCAGGAAAACTCAGTAGAGAGCAGATTAATCGTTTGGAAGTACTGCCCGATTGGCGCTGGAGCAGGTTCAAGGCCGGCGTCAGGTCAAAGCGACTCAACGATGACGAAAAGAGGCAGTTCCGGCGGCGTGTAGCGAGCGGCGAACCAATTCTTGAGCTTGCTGCGGAGTTTGGAATCGGGCGCACCACCGCGTACCGCTTGGTCGAAAGCGACTCATGATCGCGCGTGACGCGAACACACCTTGCCGCAAGAGCCGCAGCGGAATACTCGTCGAGCTGACGACACGCACCTAATCTTGGAGGGACGATTGAGATGGAGTGATCTGCGTGTGTCGGAACCCGTTTCGATCCAAAATGCGCCTCAGGGTTGCCTCGGCAAGATGATGGTTTACAGCGGGTCCAATGATGACTTCGACTAGCGCGCTGCGCTCGAACGGCAGTCTCACATAGGGTACGAACACCTTCGTTTCATGCGACCGGAACTGCACGTCCGCAGTCACTAACCCGCCGTACGCCCAAACTGTGAAGGGTTCGCGGCCTAGGCTGCGTAACGCTGCTTTCTGCTTAAGGCTTCGCCCGCCGTGGTGTTCGGTGATCGTGATGCGGTGCTCGCGTTCGTGCTCGAAATCCGAGTGTTTGACCAGGGCGAGGCGGTGGACCAACGCATGGGTCTGTGAGATGCAATTGCCGACATTGCTCTCGAAGCTCCCGCTGTCCGCTGCTATTCGCTGCACCGTATCGATGAGACCGTCGACGACGAGATCACGAGCGGCGTCGCCATATCTAACCTGTTGAAGGAACGCGTTCCACTTCAGTTCGGTCTGCTGGCCCGCTTCGGGGCCGCCTCCAATGGTTGCCATGACGGGGTCGGCCAGCTGGCCATCGGGTTCGCGATCGTACTGGGTCACCTGGAGCGACGAAATCTGATCTGCGTCGAACCCAAGCGCGAAACCGTGGCCCTTGGCCCCGTAGTGGGTCCATTGGCTCACTCTGTCTACGACTTCGGTGAAGCACGCGACGAACATTGCATCGTCGAACTGCAGCAAATCTTTCGCGTTCATCAGCGTCAGCGCCTGGAGCTGCGCGCGGTACGCATCGGCAGGCTCGCGTGACTCGGCGACCAGATTCTCGAGCCGCTCGACGAACGCCGCCCACGTGTAGACCAGCTCCTGCGAATCGTTTAGGTACCTGAAGTCAGTACCCCACAACTCGGCCTTTTCGATGACGCCTTTGCAAGCTTGGGGGTCTGTGTAGTGGTAGACGATGCCCATGCCATCAAACTAACCGGCCTGGTTTTGTGCCGCCGCTTCCGGCGGCAGCGGGCGGCGCGGCACCCTGACGGCCGTACATGCGTCGATCAGGCCGGAGCGGCCCCAATGGACGCCGAACCGGGTAGCTCCCCATCGTCGGCGTGGGATCCGTCGATCCGGGCCCTCCCGGCTGCATGCTTGGCCGGTGACGAACCGCGAGGAATACACCTTCGCGCTGTACGCGGGCTCCGTCGCCGATCCTGGCGACCGCAACCCCTACGCCGGCCGGTCGCTGGTCCTCGCGAAGCTGCGGATGCGAGGCTACCGGCGCATGTTGTCGATCCGGATCGACACCGGGCCGGCGATGCAGAAGTAACTCGCCGCGCGCGTCGCGGCGGAACACCTGTCGACAACGAAAAGGTGCCGCTGTGCTTGCAACGGCCGGGTGTCGGACCCCGCCGACACTTATGCGATCGAATAGCGTCGCAGCGACCGTCAGATCGCAGAAGCGCCTAGGGTGAGCGGGTCGAACTTCGTTGGGGTGGCGCGTGGCTGACCGATCGGCGATCGAATAGACCGAGGCCACATGGAATCCCGTCACCGGTTGCGATCGCGTCTCAGCGGGCTGCGATCACCGTTACCATTGGTAATCCTGCGTATCCGGGAGTTGCATATTCGTCAACGGCAGCGCAGCGACGGCGCGCCTCCTCGACCACAGCGCGAAGTTCACCACCTCTAGGCACGCTGGCAGGAGCACCTCCAGCGGCTACCCGTCGAAGAGTTGCGGTTACTAGCCTGGAGCCGTCCGGCACCAACGCTGTCAGAGGGGACGCATGGCCGAGTGTTTCTACTGCGGAACCGACGCGAAACTCACTCGCGCCCACTTATTACATCAGAGAATTCGCGAAGTGCTCCAGAACGAATCCATGGAGGTGACCCTCGGGTCATCGAGTGTCAAGTCGGGAGGTGTGAATCGAGACATACTTTATCCAGGCGATGTTCGCGAGATCTACGTGAAAAACCTATGCGGCCAATGCAACTCGCGCTGGATGGAGCCGATCGAGCAGGCGGCCGGACCTATCCTCGAATCAATCATGCGAGGACGGGGAGTTCCACAGCCAAGAGATCTGTTTAGACTGGCCCACTGGTCGACAGTAGTCGGAGCGCTCGCGACGCAGACGGGGAGCCGGTTCGACGTGCCGGTCGAGCACAGGCGCATGATCAGGTTTACGACCACCGGTCAGCCTCAAGACTTCGGAACACACTTCGTTTGGACCTTTGACACCTACCCAGGTGCTCAGTTCGACTTCATGCGTTTCGAGACCGGGCCAGGTGCGGAAGAGCACGGAGTATCCTGGTACAGCGCGTTACACGCCGGCCCAGTCGTGATGATCTCCGCCGAGTTCACGGTCAATACAATGATCGCCCGCGAACTGCATCACAGTGGATTCGAGAGCTACGTCGGCACGGTGTCAAGCAACCTGCTCTGCATTCCTGACGGCATCCGCACTGGCGGGCGACTGTCCGCTGGTCTGGTGTCGCCCACCCACCACGCCGTTCAAGAGACGTACCGAAAGGTGGCTGGACGTGGCGTGCAGTACATCGATACTCAGGGCGGCTCGTTGGTGTCCATCGATGAGATGAGATGGAGGTATCCCGGTAATTTCGACTACGGGGACGCTCTTGTCGACATGCGATCCCAGCTCGATCTGAGCTACTTGGACGGCGTGTTTGAGCCATAGCCGACACGACGTTAAGAGGTGCTCTTGGCACGACGACCCGACCAGCAGACGCATCAAGGTGATCGAATGATTCATCGGATGCATCATCGGTACGGATCGTTACGGTCAGTCGGTACCAAGCTCGTCGAGGCAACGACAGCTGCTCGTGCTCGTGAATTTGGACGGCGCGGCCGGTCGCTGACTCGTCCTCATGTGCTGCAGTGTGGAGCAGTTTGCTGGTAACGCTGGAAATTCGATTGCTGCATGTCCGTGAGGATTTCCGTACTAACCGAGTCCAGATCCTCCAGGAGCCGCAACCCAAACTGACTGATTCCGCTGATGCCGAGCGTATCCGCGTAGGTGACGCTGAAGAGCCCGCTGCCCCGCTGCTCGGAACCTTGCCGCACGACGCCGGTCCGAGCCAGGGCAGCTAACACCGGATAGTGAATTGCCCTCAGCGCGTCTTGGAGAATGTCATCGTTGAGGCCCGGATCTTTCTGGTTCGCCGCGTCGGCTTCACGAATCCGCACGAGCGCTTGTATGTGGATGCGATCAAGCTCCCTCAGCGCGGAGACGATAAGCAGCGCTTCATCGATGGGCTCGTTGCTCGTCATTGCCTCCGCCACTACCTGCGCCAGATAGATCCGCTTCCGCAGATCAGCGGAGGACATCGATGTTTGAGTACTGGACCACAGCATCTCGCTGCGCTCGTCGTCGGCATGGACGATGTCCAAAAGTTCTTCGTTGCCGACCTGCGCGGCAACAAAGGCGACGTGCTCCGTGCCTTTCCGCCGTCGTTTGGCCACCATCTCTGCGACGGCCGTCGCACCCTCTTGAAGCCCAGGTGCGCCCATGGCCGCGAGCAAAATCTCGGCGTCGCCTACGGAGAGGGCGCTGGCGGCTGCATCGAGCGGAGAGGGCTTCGACTCTTCGGTCATGGCGGCGATGGTAGATCACGAGGGCGAAAGCCTGCCGTCGTGGGTTAACGTTTACTCGTGCGTTCCCGGCTGTGTTGAGCTGGTGTTTTCCGCGAATTAGTGCGGTTCCATCTAGGGCGATGTGTGCAAGAACGTGGCTGCAGTTGCACCGGAATGATCCGCGAAACCGGTCGGCGCTCGTGGCTACCATCGATCGATGGAGCATGAGCATCACCAGTGGCTGGCAGACGTGAATAGGTTGGTAGTCGAAGCCTACGAGCGCGACGCAGCGATGGCGCGCCAGCCGAAAAGCATCCAACGCGTTGGCCATCGAGCAGAGTCGCACTGGGTTGAAGTGCTGAAAGAGTGGCTTCCACCCCAGTACGGAATCGGCACACGTAAGTACATCTTGTTGGAGAAGGAGGACGGACCGACAGTCACAAAAGAGACCGATCTCGTTGTCTTTCATCCTCATTACCCGGAGAAGTTACGGGAAAAGTCGTCGGTTCTAGCTTCCGGCGTGGCAGCAGCCTTTAGCTGCAAACGGACTGTTGACCGTGCCGCAATCAAGGAAGCCTACGAGGATGCGGAGACGCTTCGGCGCGGCATGACCATTCGCGACGGCACGCCCCGCCAGCACCTTGCGCCTCCCGTGTACTTTGGACTGCTCGGCGGCTCCCACGACTGGAAAAAGGCAGGCGATCCGAAGCAAAAGGTCAA
Organism: Mycolicibacterium sp. 22603; assembly: GCA_052044345.1. Lineage (GTDB taxonomy): Bacteria > Actinomycetota > Actinomycetes > Mycobacteriales > Mycobacteriaceae > Mycobacterium. The sequence continues at coordinate 208,865 of JBQEMX010000008.1, read as the reverse complement.
AATTATCGTCGACGAGTTCGATCTGGAGGTCGAGGAGCCGCGACTGGGTCTCGACATGATCTGCATCGCGGATCTCGGATACTGGGTCCGCTCGACGTCGATCCTCCCTGAGAAGTACATGAAGCAGCAATCCGAGCAGGTGACTGAACTTCTCGGGAAGGAAGCATTGGTGATTTCGGCCATGCGCCACAAGTACGACGACCCGCAACCGCTAGCACCAGTCACCAACTTCATCGGTTCTTTGTGGGGCAAGCTAGCGTTGAATGATAAGTCGCTAGAACCTCTCGCCGACGGGTTCCGCCTCACCAACACCTATCCGAACAGCGGCCAGCTTGCGTTTAGACGGTGGAAGCTCTCCGAGCTTGCGACACCTTTTATGGTTGACAACGTGCGCAGGGGATTCATCCCAAATTCCGACTGGCAATATCTCTACTAGGGACTTGATAATGCACTGATTCGTCACGCCCGATAGACGCGTTGGATTTCGCCTCATTGTCGCAGCCCGATACGCCCCGCCGCGCCGAGTGCTACTCGCAGGCCCCCACAACGTTCCGCGGAAAGTTGCGTAGCTCTTGGAGCATTTCTACACCTGCGAATTTTCGCCGATCCTGTCATACTCAATCGGAAGCATGCCAAATGCATCAGTGAGCATTTGGCACTGAAACACATCTACGCGAGCAGTCAGCGTATATCGGACCGAAATTGCGCGCGGTCCCCGGGTGTATTTTGAGGCAGTAGCCGTATCTCAGGGCCAACTATTGAGTACCACCACCAGAGTTCTTCGGATGCTGCCAGATAAGTTCATATTCCTTCGCGAGCACGATAGGCACCCCGGGTAGTGCATAGAACCGCTCGACCCAGTCGAGCAGCTGGTCCGCGTCGACCGTTTCTTCGCTCAACGGCACAACCCGATCGTGCCACCGTTCTGTCGCCAGCCATGTCGATATGAATAGGCGAACCAACTGGTAAAAACCGAAATCAGAAAGGTACAGGCGATGGTCTACATCTTCAACTGATACGAAGCCTTCAGGATTGGTCGGATCACCCCAGCCACGCCTGAGGCCTTCGCCGGCAGAGAAATGCACTGATCGACTCGTCGCGGAATAAAGGTAGGCATAGAGATCCCGTTCCCCGACTTGTCCAGCGATCCATTCCATCGAAGCCACAGGGGGGCGGCCCGGCCACCCCAGCTGCTGGTTGAAGCCGCGTATTTTCTGCGTTAACTCTGCACGCCGCTGGACGACGAACGTGTGAAATCCAGGCGGAAAACCTGCATTCGTCATCCCATCGTCACCAATGTAACCGTGCACCGCTTCTGCGGACCGGAGTACGTCGTTGACGCCCAGCGTCACATATAGCTGACTCGCGACACCTGGGTCGAGTCGTGCAAAATACGTCAGCCAGAGATATTCCTCCAGCCCTGGCCTCACAAAACTTACCGAATGGTGTCCGAGCGTGACTTTTGCCAACTGAAGCGCAGCGACTATAGCCTCGAATTGCCGGGTAAGGGCGAATCTTGACCCAAGCAGCAGAAAATCTGATTCCACGTCACCCGACCTGAGACGTGGAGAACGACTAATGATCGGCTGAAAGATTGTCCGGAACTCCTCGGCGGCCTTCGCGTAGACCGTGTTGGCATGATCGTGGAAGTGTTCAGGATCTTCTGGCATACGGGCCAACTTAGCCATATGCGCGCCGCGTCGTGATAATTGGGACGTCGGAGATTCATCCCGTTGTTAGCTGGGTCGATCCGAGGATCGGCGTCGTCGGCGACGGCCGCGAGGTACGTCACGATCACTCCGGCCCATGCCAACGGCAGCGGTCGCGACGCGGGCCGCTCACATCACGTCCAGCACTGTCGCTTCGACGTCGAGCGCCTGGGCGATGCCGGAGGGGTCGACGCAACGCGGGGCCGCGGCCGGCGCGAACCGCGCCTGCACGACAGCGCAGCGATCCGACTGAATCCGTACCGCCATCCGTACCGCCATTTGATCGATTTGACCGTGCTTTTCCGCACCTGTTCGTAGCTGTGCGCGCGTGCCCTAATCCGTTGTGTTACAGAGGTTGTAACACGAAGGCACGGACACCTGCGGATACCGCCGTTAAACCTGGGGGTCAAGTGGTCGCAGGTTCAAATCCTGTCAGCCCGACCAAGAAAACCCGCTCCGACCTCGGTCGGAGCGGGTTTTGTCATTTCGGCACTCCCGAATGACCAGCCCGGTGTCCCAGGCGGATCTCGGTCCGGCCGAGGGTCAGTCGGAACAGAGCGGCGCCGTCAGCGCGCAGGCCGTCGCGCTGATTGTGGCAGTAGATCGGTGGGGACGCTGCGGGGTCGTGCCAGTGCCACGCGGCAACGCGGTGGACCGGCAAACCCGCCATGGTCAATGCCCCGGCAGAGGTGGCTCCGTGCACGAGACGTTCGCCGAGCAGGCGGTAGAGGCGATCGGATCGGACGAGGTCGTTCGGCGCCTTTCGTGGCGTTCAGTGAAGGTAAACCACGCCGCGCGGTGCAGTCGTAGCATCACAACTCCTGCAAGGCTTGGTCGTAACCCCAAAAGCGTTCCGCATCATCGAAACTGCAGCGTGAGAACAACCGGGCTGAGCGTCAGAGGCCACGACCGCCAACTGTCCTGAATCGAGGATCTCTATGCCGATCGACGATCCGGTTGCGGTCATCACGGGTGCCGGCAGCGCTGAGGGCATCGGGTTCGCGTCGGCGCGCCTGCTCGGTGAATCCCACCACGTGCTGATCGCCGCAACGTCCGACCGCATCCACGACCGGGTGGCGCAGTTACAGGACGTCGGGATCGACGCCGCCGGGTTCGTCGGCGACCTCAGTGACTCGGCTGTTGCCGACGATCTGGTGGCCTCGGCACGTGACAGGTGGGGCCGGGTCGACGTTCTGGTCAACAATGCCGGCATGGTCGCGACCACCGGCGCCGAGGAGCAACTGCCCGCCGACGCCACGCCGGACGACCAGTGGCGAGCGGCGTTGGCACGCAACCTGGATACCAACTTCTTCGTCACCCGTGCCGCCTTGAAATGCATGACCGATCGCCGTTACGGCCGCATCGTGAGCGTCGGCTCGGTGTCCGGGCCGGTGATGGCCTACCGCGGCGATGCCTCCTACCACGCGGCCAAGGCCGCGATCGTCGGACTGACCCGATCGGTGGCTCTCGACTACGGGCACCTCGGCATCACCGCCAATGTTGTGGCACCCGGGTGGATCGACACCGGCTCGGCCACTCAGCACGAGCGCGAGATGGGAGCGGCCACGCCATTGCGTCGTTCCGGGCGGCCAGACGAGGTCGCGTCGGTCGTGGCTTTCCTTGCTTCCCCGGGCGCCTCGTATGTCAGCGGTCAGGTCTTCGTCGTCGACGGCGCCAACTCCGTCGCCGAGGAACGCGGCCCGCACTAGCGTCGCGGGTCGTGCGGTGGCGACGGCAGTCGCGTCCGCAGCTCTGTCGTGAGAGTAGATCGCTCACCGCGTCGCCGCAGGAAACGCCGGCGCGACCCTCTGCTGAAGCTTGTTAGGCGAAGTAACTAAATATGCGCTACAGTTCCCCTCGTCCATCACACGGAACTCGAGTTCCGCTNNNNCGCTGCCCGCCAATTGGTGCTCGGGATAGGGAGATTCGGTGGTCCGGTTGCTCAAGAGGTCGTGGATACCTCTGCTGCTGGTTGTCGTCGTCGCGTTGGGCGTCTTCGTCATCGGGCGTATTCGAGAGTCGGCCTACGCGCCCGCGCCGGTCGCAGGTGAAGGCTCAGGCATCACCGCGAACTTCAATCCGAAGCACATCACCTACGAGGTCACCGGTTCGGGAGGTTCGGTGACCGTGAACTATCTCGACGAGAACGGCCAGCCGAACCTGGTCGAGAACGCGCCGCTGCCCTGGTCACACACGATCATCACGACGCTGCCCTCGATGTCGGCCAACATCATGGCCCAGGGTGACATGGCAACCAGCGACCTGGCCTGCCGCGTCTCCGTCGACGGTGACGTGCGTGATGACCGGACGAGCTCGGACTCCATCAAACCGTTCATCTACTGCTTGGTGAAATCCGTATGAGCAAAGCGCATGCAGCACCGCACCGTCCCGTCATCGCCCGTCTCATCCGGGTGCTGGCGTTGCCGATCATTCTGGTGTGGGTGGCCATCGCGGTGCTCCTGGGAATGTTCGTGCCGTCCCTCGACGACATCGCGGCAACCCGATCAGTACCGCTGAGTCCGACAAGCGCACCGTCGTATCAAGCGATGCTCAACATCGGCAAGGTGTTTCAGCAGTACGACTCCGATTCCACGGCAATGGTCGTCTTGGAGGGCGATGACCAGCTGGGGGACAGTGCCCACGCGTACTACAACGACATCATCGCCAAGCTCAAGGCCGACCACGAGCATGTCCAGAACGTGCAGGACTTCTGGAGCGACCCGCTGACCGCCGCCGGATCCCAGAGCGTGGACGGCAAGTCCGCCTACGTGCAGATTTTCCTCAACGGCTCCCAAGGCACCACCCTCAGTCACGAATCTGTCGCAGCGGTGCGCCAGATTGTCGATTCGGTCCCGGCCCCGCCGGGCATCAAAGCCCATGTAGCCGGAAACACGGTGCTCAACGCCGATACCAGTATTGCCGGACACCAGAGCATGGCTGTGATGGAGCTGGTGTCGGTTGGCGTGATCATCGCGATGCTGCTCGTCATCTATCGGTCGATCGTCACCATGCTGATCTCGATGGTCATCATCGGACTCGAACTCTTTGCCGCCCAAGGCGTTACCGCGGCCGCGGGATACCTGAACCTGATCGGCCTGACACCGTATGCGGTCAGCATGGTGACCATGCTGGCCTTGGCCGCAGGTACCGACTACGTGATCTTCCTGTGGGGCCGCTATCACGAGGAAAGGTCCAAGGGCCTGAGTCCCGAGGATGCGTACTACGTCTCCTATCACGGTGTTTCGCATGTGATCCTGGGTTCGGGGCTCACCATCGCCGGTGCCTGCCTCTGTCTCACCATGACCACGCTGCCGTACTTCCGGACGATGTCCATCCCGTGTGCGCTGTCGATCTTGGTGATCATCTTCGCTGCTCTCACGCTCGCTCCCGCGGTACTGACCGTCGCCTCCAAATTCGGTCTGCTGGAACCCAAACGAGAGCTGTCGGCCAAGGGGTGGCGCAAGGTGGGCACGGCGGTCGTGCGTTGGCCCGGTCCCATCATCGTGGTCACCACGCTGATCGCGGTGCTCGGTTTCGTCAGCCTGACCACCTATGTCCCGCAGTACAACGACCAGAAGTTCACCCCGGAGAACATGCCGGCCAACCTGGCCATGGCGGTCGCCGACCGGCACTTCTCCCAGGCGCGGATGAACCCCGAACTGCTCATGCTGGAAGCCGATCACGACCTGCGCAACCCCGCGGACATGCTCGTGATCGACAGGGTCGCCAAGAGCGTGGTGCACATGCGTGGTATCGAGCGGGTCCAGACCATCACGCGCCCGCTCGGCGCGCCGATCGAGCACAGCTCCATCCCGTTCATGCTGGGCGCTCAGAACGCCGGGACACTGCAGGCCGCGAAGTTCAACAACGACAACTCGGCTCAGATGCTGCAGCAAGCGGACGAGCTGAGCTCGACGATCGCCAACATGGAGCGCATGTACTCCATCATGACCGAGCTCACCGACACGACGCACAGCATGGTGGACAAGACCCACGACATGGTGGCCACCACCAACGAATTACGCGATCACATAGCTGATTTCGACGACTTCTTCCGCCCGTTACGCAACTACTTCTACTGGGAACCGCACTGCTACGACATTCCGATCTGCCATGCGCTGCGGTCGATCTTCGACTCGCTGGACGGTATCGACCAGCTGGCCGATCAGATCAGCGGTCTGACGACGGATCTGGACAAGCTGGACACACTGATGCCGCAGATGCAGGCGACCTTGCTGCCCACCATCGATTCGATGCGCACCATGCGGGACTTCATGCTCGCCACCCACAGCGTGATGGCCGGCACCCAGGCCCAGCAACAGGAACTCGCCCGTGGCGCGACCGAGATCGGTCTGTTCTTCGATCAGGCGAAGAACGACGACTTCTTCTACCTGCCGCCGGACGTCTTCCAGAATCCGGATTTCAAGCGCGGCCTGGACATGTTCGTCTCTCCGGACGGTAAAGCCGTCCGGTTCATCATCACCCACCAGGGCGACCCCGCCTCCGTCGAGGGCATCGAGCACGTCCGGGATATGAAGGACGTGGTTGCCGACGCGGTGAAGGGCACCCCGCTGGCCAACGCCAAGGTGTCCCTGGCAGGCACGGCATCGCTCTACAACGACATGCAAAGCGGTGTGAAAACCGACGTGATGATCGCGATCATCGCCTCGATGATCCTGATCTTCGCGATCATGCTGATCATCACGCGCAGCGTGGTCGCCGCGTTGGTGATCGTGGGGACGGTAGCCGCCTCACTCGGGACGGCGTGCGGTCTGTCGGTGCTGCTCTGGCAGGAAGTCCTTGGCATCGGCGTGCAGTGGATCGTGATTCCGCTGTCCATGGTCATCTTGTTGGCGGTCGGATCGGATTACAACCTTCTGGTGGTTTCGCGGTTGAAGGAGGAGATCCATGCCGGTCTCAACACCGGGATGATCCGCGGGATGGGGGCGACTGGTCGGGTCGTCACCGCCGCGGGCCTGGTCTTCGCGTTCACCATGGCCTCGATGATCGTCAGTGACCTGCGCGTGGTCGGACAACTCGGCATGACGATCGGGATCGGACTGATCGTCGACACCCTGATCGTGCGGGCCTTCATGACGCCGTCCATCGCCTCGGCGTTGGGTCGCTGGTTCTGGTGGCCGTTGAACACCTACAAGATCACGCATCCGCCCAAACCGCCGGCCGGTCCTGAACCCGAGGAACCGCACACCGCACCCATCCCGCAGCTCTCCTCGTGAAAGTCCACCGCATGAAACGGACAGTGTCTGTGAGAAATCGCTTCAGGACAGTGGCTTCAGCCGTGCTTGCCGTGACGAGCATCGGTTGGGCGGCGCCGGCCCACGCCGATGTCGACACCGACTTCGCGAACACCCTGCACGGGTTCGGCATCTATGGGCAGCGGGACTACAACGCGTGGCTGGCGAAGATCGCCTGCCGACGACTCACCACCGGTGTCGATGCGAATGCTTCGGAGTCCGCGGTGTTTTTGTCCCGCAACCTTGAACGCACCCTGAGCACCGAGCAGGTGTGGCAGTTCCTGGGCACGGCCGTTCCCCGTTATTGTCCGCAGCACAATGCCGCACTGGCGGAAATGAGCGGTGATCGCAGATGAACATCCCCATATTCCGGCTGATGGCGCGTGCGGGTGTGATGATCACCGCGGCAGCGTGCACCGCAGGCATGGTTTCGACACCGCAGGCCTCCGCCGACGCGACCGACGACTACCCGATCCCACACCGGCAGATCGAAACGCACTGCGACGCCGAGCAGTATCTGGCGGCCGCGCGCGATACCTCGCCGATCTACTTCGAGCGGTACATGATTGACAAGGCCAACCGACCGCCGGAGATTCAACAAATGGCCGTGGACCGGATCCATTGGTTCTATTCCCTGGATGCGGCTGGGCGGCGGCAGTACTCCGAGGACACCGCCACCAACATCTACTACGAGCAGGTCGCGACCCGGTGGGGCAACTGGGCCAAGGTGTTCTTCAACAACAAGGGCGTGGTCGCCAAGGCCACCGACGTGTGTGCGGGCTACCCGGCCGCGGACATGTCGGTGTGGAACTGGCCGGTGCCGCGGTAGGTGTCGCTCGGCGCGACGGGGGAATCGGTGACAATGGCAGGCATGGAGCCCAAGCTTCGCCAGCGAAGCACCGGTCGACTCGACCGGTCCCGCGACCCTGCGATCCTCAATGCCGCGTTGGCCGCGCTGACCGAGAACGGCTACAACGACACCAACATGAACGATATCGCCGCCCGCGCGGGCGTCGGTAAAGCCGCGATCTATCGGCGGTGGGCGTCGAAAGCGGCGCTGATCACCGATGCTCTTGTTCACTGGCGGCCCGACCTGCTGGCCGACGATATCCCCGACACCGGCAGCTTGGAGGGTGACTTCGACGTGATCGTCGATCGGGTCGCCCGCAACGACGACGAGCTGATCTCCAACGATCTGGTGCTGCGGGTGGCGCTGGAGTCCAGCCGTGACCCAGAGTTGGCGGCCGCACTGGACGAGCTGATGCTGCGCCGGGGACGACGTGTGGTGGCCGCGATTCTGCAGCACGCCGTCGATCGCGGTGATATCGCGGATCAGGACTGGTCGCTGGTGGCAGACGTGCTGGTGGCCATGGGGCTGCTGCGGGTGGTCGGCGGCCAGGGTGTCGATTCCGGCTTCGTGCGCCAGGTCGTCGACAGCTTGGTCCTGCCTGCGGTCCGGGGCGCCGAACCCGATGTCACAGCACCCGACAGAAGTGCGAATTGATAGCTCCGATATTTTAGTCTAAATTCAAAAAATGCGGGCCGCGGTCTCGAGTGTCTGCCCAGTAAAGACGTGGATCTGAAAGGGATGCGATGCCGACACCGAATTCAGTTGTGGGGCCGTACTTCGACGAGCTCACGGTCGGGCAGGTCTTCGACAGTGCGCCCCGGATGACCGTGACCGAAGGCGCGGCCGCACTGCACCAGGCGATCCTGGGGGACCGGCTGCGGTTGGCACTCGATGTCGAGTTGGCCGAAGCGGTGACCGGAACGCGCGGGCTGCTGGCGCACCCCGGCTTGGTCACCGATATCGCCATCGGCCAGAGCACGCTGGTGACCGGCCGGGTCAAGGCGAACCTCTTCTACCGCGGCTTGGTATTCCACAGTTATCCCAAGCTGGGGGATACGTTGTCCACCACGACCCGGGTGGTCGGGCTTCGCCAGAATGCCATCCGCGAAGGCAGGGCGCCCACCGGGCTCGCCGCTCTGCGGATGACGACGACCGACCAGCATGGCCGACTGGTTCTCGATTTCCATCGTTGCGCGATGCTCCCGATGGCACCCGGGGTTGTCGACACCGGCCACCGCGATGACCTCACCACGATCGGGGCCGGCGAGGCGGTCACCGACCCGGCCGGATCATGGGACGGTGCGGCCTTCCGTGCGCGCGTGCCCGGCCCGCACTTCGCCTCGGAGCTGGCAGGCCACCGCTACCGCAGCTCGGCCGATGTCGTGAGCTCGGCCCCCGAACTCGCCCGGCTGAGCCTCAACATCGCTGCCACGCATCATGATCGGCGAGTCGGTGGACAGCGCCTGGTGTACGGCGGGCACACCATCGGTCTGGCCCTGGCTCAGGCCACCCGTGTCCTGCCGAACCTGGCAACCGTCACGGGCTGGCAGTCCTGCGACCACACCGGCCCGGTGTACGAGGGCGATACGGTCTATAGCGACCTGCACATCGAACGGGTATCGCCGCTGTCGGCGGGCGGTGGTGTACTCGATATCCGCTCGCTGGTCTTCGCCGTCGGCGAAGAGGGGCAAGATGATCGCCAGGTGTTGGACTGGCGATTCAGCGCTTTGATGTTCTGACCGGCGCCTACTGGGGGCCGAGGGGAACCAGCGTGTCGCCCAGTTGGTCGACGAGCAAGCCGACATCCCAGAAGTCGCGGTGACTGATCAACAGTCCCTGATCGTCATAGCGGCACGCGGCGATGCCGGTCGCCGAAAACTGCTTTCCCGCAGCATCAACCGAGCGGCCGTTCGGCAAGCGGAGAGGACCGGTGATGGACCCGCTCCAGGTCCACTCGAAGTAGGCGCGACGGTCCGCCACAGCGGGTTCGGTGAAGACGATCAACGAATCGGGCGAGAATGCCAGCATCCAGCGGTGGAAGCGTTGGATGCCGGTGCGCCCCTGATAGGTCCCGCGCATCGCGACGTCGGTGTATGTGCCGTCGGCGGTGAAGAACGTGCACAGCAGCTCGGGATCATGGGTCCAGGCGCGGCCATACGCGTCGGCGTAGTCGGCGTCGGTGGGGTGTGGCAGAGCTGCTGTCATCTCTCATCACCAATTCGAATATCGAAGGGGCTGCGGTCACACGCTGATCCGGCCATCATCCACGGCCGTGCGGGCGGAACCGACGGTACCCGAAGGCGGGACAAATTTACTAGATATTCAAAAAATGCGGTCTGCTGTGGAGCTTTCGCCGCCCTGGTCGCCCCGCCGTGGGGCTCATTGGTGGTCCTGGGCGCGTCGTCTTGTCGGTGTGCTTTCATGACGTCACGTCGGGCACCGTGGTCGCGAGCCCGATCGCCGGCGTTCGAGCGCGCCTGCCGGCGACCGAAGCCGCGTTCCTCGATATCGAGTCCATCTAGCAACTCCGCGCCGGAAGTTCGGTTCTGGCCTCGTCGCGCATGGCCAGCCGATCGCCGCCGTCCAATGAACTCAATCCCGTGCACGGATTCTACGGACCATTCGAAGGTGTGCGCCGACGCCTGAGTTTGACGGCAGCGTCAAAACTCTCCACGTCATCGATGGTGTGCGGCAACGGGACGCGTTGTGTCCCTGACTTCGCGCCGGGTGTTGATCGATGTACTTAATCATGATTAGATTTGTGGGCCGCGTCACTTCGCGGTATCCGAGCGCGTGTTCGGCGAAGCGTTCGCGCCATCGGGATCTGAGGCTGTCGGCAAATTCGCGACGGCTTGATTCGACAGATTGACTAGGCGGAACGCTTAGACGTATTGTCTAGCGCGTCTGTGACCCTGCTCATATCGGAGTGCCGGCGGTATTGCCTGCCACAACAGAGGACGACAGCTATGTGGCGACACCACGAGTCGCACTGCGCACCCGCCATCGCTGATGTGCGGGTGCCCGGCGTGCAACCGGCAGCCGATGTGCTGCCTTTCGCTTCCCGGCAATCCCGGTGCGGATCCCGGGCCATCGGTGCGAACCGCTCGCAATTCGCAGCGATCAGGGGTACGCGGACCGGGGTGCGAAGGTGATACTCAAGACGCTGGCATCGTCGAAGCCCCTGCGTGGAATCGGCGGCTTCTTCGCCTTTTCCATGGACACGGCTCTGGCCGTCTTCAGCCCCCCGTTCGCTTGGCGTGAGTTCGTGCTGCAGACCTGGTTCGTGGCGCGGGTGTCGTTGTTGCCCACGCTGATGCTGTCGATCCCGTTCACGGTCCTGACCGTGTTCACCTTCAACGTTCTGCTCGCCGAGTTCGGCGCCGCGGACTTCTCCGGGACCGGCGCCGCGCTGGGAGCTGTCACCCAGATCGGTCCGATCGTCACGGTGCTGGTCGTCGCCGGTGCGGGCGCGACCGCGATGTGTGCAGATCTGGGAGCGCGCACCATCAGAGAGGAACTGGACGCCCAGCGTGTCATGGGCATCAACCCCATACAGGCGCTTGTGGTCCCGCGGGTGTTGGCCGCGACGGTGGTCGCCCTGCTGCTGGCCTCGTTGGTGATCCTGGTCGGCCTGGCCGGTGGCTTCGTCTTCTCGGTGTTCTTCCAGAACGTCACGCCGGGTGCCTTTGTCGCGGGCCTGACCCTGGTCACCGGGGTCGGCGACGTGGTGGTCTCGCTGATCAAGGCGACGCTGTTCGGTATGACGGCGGGCCTGATCGCCTGCTACATGGGAACCACGGTCAGCGGCGGTCCTGCCGGTGTGGGAAATGCCGTCAACGAGACGGTGGTGTTCTCCTTTCTTGCGCTCTTCCTCATCAACATCTTCATGACCGCGGTGGGAATCAAGGTGAATCTATGAGCATCAAAACATCGGTCCGACAGCAGTTTCCGCGACTTTCTCGGTCATCGAAGAACTGGCACGCCGGGTGGACCCGCATCGGTGAGCAGACCCAGTTCTACGGTCGGACACTCGCCTCCGCTGTGGACGTCCTGGTGCACTACAAGACCGAGCTGGTCCGGCTGATCGCCGCGATGAGTCTGGGCACCGGGGCGCTCGCCGTCATCGGTGGCACGGTCGTCATAGTCGGCTTCCTGACCATCTCCACTGGCGCGCTGGTCGCGGTGCAGGGCTACAACCAGTTCGCGCAGGTCGGCGTGGAGGCGCTCACCGGGTTCGCCTCCGCGTACTTCAATGTGCGGCTCATCGCGCCGCTGACGGCGGCGATCGCCATGGCCGCCACCATCGGTGCCGGCGCCACAGCTCAGCTCGGCGCGATGCGCATCAACGAAGAGATCGATGCTTTGGAGGTCATGGGGGTGCGGTCATTGGCCTACCTGGCGTCCAGCCGCGTGCTGGCCGGCGTCATCGTGGTCATACCGCTGTACTGCGTCGCGGTCATCATGTCCTTCCTGGCGGCGCGGTTCGGAACGACGGTCATCTACGGCCAGTCCACCGGCGTCTACGACCACTACTTCCGGACATTCCTCATCCCCACCGACCTCATCTGGTCATTCGTCCAGGCGGTGGTGACGGCGGTGGTCATCATGTTGGTGCACACCTACTACGGTTTCACCGCCGGCGGCGGACCTGCCGGTGTGGGCGAGGCGGTCGGACGCGCAACACGCACCTCCCTGGTCGTCGCAGTGTGCGTCACGCTCTTGGTCACGCTGTCCATCTATGGGCAGTCCGGCAACTTCAACCTGGCGGGCTGACCGATGGTACGAAAGGCGGGCGAACCGCTCATCCACCCGGACTGGTGGACTGCGATCCTCATCGTATTCGTCATCGCAGCGGTGGCCCTCACGGGTGCCTTGTTCACCGGCTCGTTCAAAAGCTATGTGCCGGTGACGCTCAGCTCGGACCGGGCCGGTCTGGTCATGGAGGTCGGAGCCAAGGTCAAACTGCGCGGAGTACAGGTCGGCCACGTGGGTGCGGTCACCGGCGGCAGCGATCCGGTCAGTCTGAAGCTCGAGCTCGATCCCGACAAGATTGCCTATCTGCCTTCCAATGTGCAGGCCAGGATCGCCTCGACAACGGTGTTCGGCGCCAAGTACGTCGACCTGATCTACCCGCAGGACCCCTCCGGGCAAGTTTTGGCGGCCGGTGCCGTCCTGCAGTCACAGAACGTCAGCACCGAGGTGAACACGGTCTTCCAGAACCTCGTCGGTGTCATCCACAAGATCGATCCCGCCAAGCTCAACACGGTGTTCTCCGCGATCGCCGAAGGCGTGCGGGGCCAAGGCCCCCGCATGGGGGAGGCGACGACGGCGGCGAACGAGGTGCTGATCGCGCTCAACCAACGCACTGACACCATCGCCGAGGACTGGCAGGCATTCAAGAGCTTCAACGACGCGTACGCCGCCGCGGCACCGGACATTCTGCGCGTACTCGATGCCGCGAGCACGACGAGCGACACCGTGGTCGACCGAGCTCGTGAACTGGATTCTTTGCTGCTCAACGTGATCGGGCTGTCCCAGAGCGGAACGGCGGTGTTGGGGCCGAACAAGGACAATCTGGTCCGGGCCATCAACACGCTGCGGCCGACGGCGGCGCTGTTCAACAAGTACAACCCGTCGCTGACGTGCCTTCTCGTCGGCGGCAAGAAGGCCATCGATTTAGGCCAGGCCGATTACACCGGCGGGGCCAACGGCAAATCGCTGATCGTTGACGCGGCGCTGCTGCTGGGTGACGATCCCTATCGGTATCCGCAGAACCTGCCGATCAACGGTGCCAAGGGTGGACCTGGGGGTAAGCCCGGCTGCGGGTCGCTGCCCGATGTGGCCAAGAACTGGCCTGTGCGCACCCTGATCGCCAACACCGGCTGGGGTACCGGTCTGGACAACAGGCCCAACCCCGGCATCGGATTCCCCGGCTGGGCCAACTACTTCCCGGTGACCCGCGCCGTTCCGGAACCGCCCAGCATCCGTTACCCGGGTGGCCCGGCGCCAGGGCCGATTCCGTATCCCGGTGCTCCGCCCTACGGGGCACCGCAGTACGGACCCGGCGGGACACCGCTGTATCCCGGCGTGCCACCGGCGCCGATCCCGCCAGGGATATCCGGTCCGCCGCCGGCGCCGTGAACCAGCCCGACCTTGACACGACCTAGTATCGAGAGGCAGACGAGATGAAGGACAACTTGTCAGGCGCCGCCTGGCGGCTTGCCGTGTTCATCGTGGTCGCACTGTTCGGAATGTTCGCGCTGCTCACCGTTTTCGCCCAGTTCAGATTCGGCGAAGCCAGGTCATTCCGTGCGGTATTCACCAACGTGACGGGATTGGAGACCGGTAACTTCGTCCGGATCGCCGGTGTCGAAGTGGGCAAGGTCGGTGACATCCGGCTCAACGGTGACAGCACGGTCACCGTGGAGTTCAGCGCTGACGACTCGGTGGTACTGACCGAAGGCAGCCGGGCGGCGATCCGCTACGACAACGTCATCGGAGGTCGGTATCTCGCGCTGGAGGAGGGGGCCGGCGCGGTACAGCGACTGGCGCCCGGTGCCACCATCCCGGTTTCGCGCACCACGCCTGCTCTGGACTTGGACGCACTGATCGGCGGCTTCCGGCCGCTGTTCCGGGCGTTGGATCCCGACCAGGTGAACGCGTTGAGCGGTCAGCTGCTTTCCGCACTCCAGGGGCAGGGAGCGACGGTCGCCTCGTTCCTCTCCAACACGGCCGCACTGACCAATACCCTTGCCGACCGTGATGAGCTCGTCGGCCAGGTCATCACCAATCTGAACACCGTGCTGGGTTCGCTCGGCGACCAGAAGGACAAGTTCGGCACCGCCGTCGACTCCCTCTCCGAGATCGTGCACACCCTGAAGCAGCGAAAGGGCGACCTGAGCGCCGCGGTGGCCTACACCAACGAGTCCGCGGCAAGTATCGCCGATCTACTCGCACAGGCCCGGCCGCCGTTGAAGGAGACGGTCGAGCAGACCGACCGCGCCGCAGGCATCGTGGTGGCCGACCACGATTACCTCGACAATCTGCTTGCCACGCTGCCGCAGTCCTACCGCATCCTGGGTCGGCAAGGGCTCAACGGCGATTATTTCTCTTTCTACATCTGCGATCTCGTACTGAAACTCAACGGTAAGGGCGGTCAACCGGTGTATGTGAAACTGGCCGGCCAGGACACCGGTAGGTGCACGCCGAAATGAAACCCTTCCAAGAACGCAACCCAGCGGTCATCGGATTGATCGGCGTCGTGACGGTGGGCGCGATCAGCCTCGGTGTGCTCAACTACGACAAGCTGCCACTGGTGTCCTCGCAGAAGACCTACGGGGCATACTTTGCCGAGGCTGGGGGGCTGACAAGTGGTGCTGCGGTACAGGTTTCGGGCTTTCAGGTCGGCAAGGTGCAGAGCATCTCGCTCGACGGACCTCGCGTGCTCGTGCGATTCAGCGTGGACGACGACGTCCAGCTCGGTGATCGCACCGAAGCCGCGGTCAAGACCAAGAGTCTGCTGGGTTCCAAGATCCTCGACATCACCCCGCGTGGGGACGGTGATCAGGACGGTGTCATCCCACTGGAGCGCACCACATCGGCCTATCAGCTGCCCGATGCCATCGGGGACATCACCGCTCAGATCAGCGGGCTGAACACCGATCAGCTGTCGACCTCACTGTCCACCCTGGCCGAGACCTTCCGGGACACCCCCGATGATCTGCGCGTAGCCGTGGACGGTGTGGCGCGCTTCTCCGATACCCTCAACCGTCGCGACGAACAACTGCGCCGGTTGCTGGCCAATGCAAACAAGGCCACCACCGTCCTCGGTGAGCGCAGCGACAAGATCGTCCAGCTCGTCCGCGACTCGAACGAGCTGCTGGTCGCACTCGGTGAACAGAGTGCCGCGCTGGACCAGATCTCGAACAACATCACCGCGTTGTCGACGCAGATCAACGGTTTCGTCGCCGACAATCGGGACACGCTCAAGCCCGCGCTGGACAAGCTCAACGGTGCGCTGGCGATCGTGGAGAACCGGAAATCGGAAGTCCAGCAATCCATCAAGGGTCTGACCACCTACGTATTTTCGCTGGGGGAGTCGGTGTCCTCAGGCCCCTTCTTCAAGGCCTACCTGTCCAATCTTCTTCCCGGTCAGTATCTTCAGCCGTTCATCAATGCCGCATTCTCCGATCTCGGTCTGGATCCGAACGTGCTGGCACCGTCACAGCGCACCGATCCCCAAGTCGGCCAGCCTGGATTGCCCGCATTGCCCGTGCCGTTTCCACGCACCGGTCAGGGTGGCGCTCCGCGCCTGACCATCCCCGACGCCATCACCGGCAACCCCGGTGACACCCAATGCGGACCACCGGGTATCCCGCTACCCGGCCCGGGCTGCTATCCCTACCGGGATCCCGGGCCGCAACCGGCGCCCGGCGGCCCGCCGCCCGGTCCACCGGCGCCAGGTCCAGCAGCCCAGCAATCCGTTCCCGAGCCGACCCCATCGCCCGTTCTCGAACGCGCACCCGGCGAGGTCGCACCAGACGGTTCCCCGGCCGATTCAGGAGGTAACGCACAGTGACCCGGCCGCGTATCCGAATCTGGTTGGCAGTGCTGTTGGCCGTCGTGTTGACCGTCGGAGTGGTCGCGATCCTGCGGACGACCACCAGTATTGCCAGGACCGCATTCACCGCGTACTTCGACAACACCAACGGTCTGTTCGTCGGTGACGAGATCCGCATCCTCGGTGTACCGGTCGGCGAGATCGAACGCATCGATGCCGAGCCCGACCGTGCCAAGGTGAGCTTCTGGATCGATGACACGTATTCGGTACCGGCCGACGTCAAGGCAGTCATCCTGGCGCCATCGCTGGTGACCGCGCGCGCCATCCAGCTGACCCCCGCCTACACCGGCGGTCCCACGTTGCCCGCGGATGCCGCGATTCCCATGGAGCGCACCGCGGTGCCGGTCGAGTGGGATGAGGTACGGGTCCAGCT
Organism: Mycolicibacterium sp. 22603; assembly: GCA_052044345.1. GTDB lineage: Bacteria > Actinomycetota > Actinomycetes > Mycobacteriales > Mycobacteriaceae > Mycobacterium. The sequence goes on along the minus strand of JBQEMX010000008.1, from coordinate 192,058 downwards.
ACAGCGATTCACCGAGATGCTGCAGCCCACCGAGCCGGGGGGTGTGAGCACGCTGGGCTCGCTGGTCAACACCGCCGCGGACAACCTACGGGGACAGGGCAAGAACATCCGTGACACGTTGATCAAACTGTCCAAGGCCACCTCGGCGCTGGGGGACCACAGCAGTGACCTGTTCAGCACGCTGCGCAATCTTTCATTGCTGGTCTCCGCGCTACAGGACAGCTCGGACGTGATGTCGCAGCTGAACCGCAATCTAGCCTCGGTGACGTGGGCGCTCGCCGATGATCCCGACGAGATCAGCTCTGCCGCAGCCAGTGTCAGCGAGGTGTCCAAGTCGGTGGCGACCTTCGTGGCGGCCAACAAGGAGACCCTGGGCACCACATCGGACAAGCTGGCCTCGGTGTCACAGGCGCTGACCGACAGTGTGGATGACATCAAGCAGTTGCTGCACATGTCGCCGACGGTGCTGCAGAACTTCATCAACATCTATCAACCCGCCCAGGGCACGCTGAGCGGGGCGCTGTCGACCAACAACTTCAGCGATCCGATCAGCTTCCTGTGTGGAGCCATTCAAGCGGCCTCCCGGTTGGGCGCAGAGCAGTCGTCGAAGTTGTGCGTGCAGTACCTGGCGCCGATCGTGAAGAACCGCCAGATGAACTTCTTCCCGATCGGCGGTAATCCGCTCGTCGGGGCGGTCGCGCGGCCCAACGAGGTTACTTACAGCGAGGATTGGATGCGGCCCGATTACGTGCCACCGGCTCCGGCTCCGGCTCCGGCTCCGGCTCCGGCTCCGGCACCGGTCGCCGCTGCACCCGCCACGGCTGCTCCGGCGCCTCCGCTGCCCGCTGAGGCGCAGCAGACCGATCCCGCGGCAGGCCTGCCCGGGATGATGCTGCCGCCTGGGGCGGGTTCATGAGCGGGCGTCGAGGAGTCCTGCTGCTGGCCGGTTGCGCGATGACGGCGATGGCGCTGCTGTCCGGTTGTAGTGACTGGCGTGGGCTCAACTCATTGCCGATGCCCGGCACCGCAGGTGACGGTCCCGGATCGTTCACCATCCGCGCGGAGCTGCCGGATGTGAACAACGTCCAGCAGAACTCGCGGGTCCGTGTCGGAGACGTCAACGTCGGCACGGTGACCAAGATCGAGCGCCAGGACTGGCATGCGGTTCTGACCATGACGCTCGACGGCAACGTCGTGCTGCCTGCCAATGCGACCGCGACCATCGGACAGACCAGCCTGCTCGGGTCGCTGCACATCGAGCTCGCGCCACCGGTCAACGAGCCGCCGGAGGGCAGACTGCACGACGGCTCGGTGATCCAATTGGCCTCCGGCGGCGCGTACCCGTCGACCGAGCAGACCCTGGCCGCGGTGTCGTTGTTGCTCAACGGTGGTGGCGTCGGTCAGATCCAGGACATCACCACTGCGTTGAGCACTGCCTTCGCCGGGCGCGAGAACGACCTGCGCAGCCTCATCACCGAGGTGGACAGGTTCATCGCCAATACCGACCGGCAGACCGACGAGATCATCAGCGCAACCGACAGCCTGAATAACCTGGTGGGTGATTTCGCCGCGCAGGACCCGGTGGTCGACCGTGCGCTGGACACCATTCCCGAGGCGCTCAGCGTCCTGAGGGATGAGCGCGAAACCCTCACCGAGGCGCTCGATCAGCTCGGCAAGTTCAGTGCTCTTGCCGCTGATTCGAGCAACCAGACCAAAGAGGCGCTGGTGGCCGAGCTCAAAGATCTTGCCCCGGTGGTGAAATCGTTGGCCGATTCCGGGCCCGCGCTCACCCGCTCGTTGAGCTTCTTCTCGGTGTACCCGTTCGCTCAGGAGACGTTGGACAAATGGTTCCGTGGCGATTATGCGAACTTGACCGCGGTCATCGATCTGACGCTGAGCCGTATCGATTCGTCGTTCTTCACCGGCACCCGATTCGAGGGTGAACTCACCGAGTTGGAGATGCAGTGGGGCCGCACGATCGGTCAGCTGCCCAGCCCGTACACCGCGGTCAATCCGTTAATCATCCCGTACCACCTGAATCAGGGGCCCTAGATGGTACTCAGCAGAAGAGTCATCACCCAGCTCGCGTTCTTCGCGGTGATCACCCTCGTCGGTGGCGCCGTGATGATCTTCAACTACATGGGCCTGCCGAACCTGCTGTTCGGGTACGGCCATTACAAGGTGACGGTCCAGTTGCCGGTGGCCGCTGGGCTTTACGAGAATGCCAACGTCACCTACCGCGGCACCAACGTCGGTCGGGTGTCGCGAGTGGATCTGACCCGGTCCGGGGTGGTCGCCGAGCTGTCCCTGAAATCCGATATCGACATCCCCAGCGATATCACCGCGGAGGTGCACAGCGCCTCCTCCATCGGCGAACAGTATGTCTCGCTGATCCCCGACAGCGATACGGGCCGCCTCGCCGAGGGCGCGGTGATACCGCAGGACCGCACCTCTGTGCCCCCGGATATCAGTGATCTGCTGGCCGCGACGAACAAGGGACTCGAGGTCATCCCCGGCGACAACCTCCAGACGGTGGTGGACGAATCGGCCACGGCAGTGGGAGGTTTGGGACCCGACCTGGCACGCCTGGTCAAGGGATCCACCACGCTGGCCATCGACGCCCGTAAGAATCTCGACGCGCTGACCAATCTGATCGACAACTCCAAACCCATCCTGGACTCACAATCGGCTACTGCGGATTCGATCGAGGCGTGGGCCTCCAACATGGCCTCGGTGACCCAGCAGCTCAAGCGTGAAGACAAGTCGGTCACCGGAATCCTGGACGTGGGTCCGCGTGCCGCCGACGAGGTCCGCCAGCTCTTCGACCGCGTCCAGCCGACCCTGCCGGTGGTGCTGGCGAATCTGGTCACCCTCGGTGATGTGGCCGTCACCTATCAACCGCACCTGGAACAGCTTCTGGTGCTTGCGCCGTCGGCGGTGGAAGTAGTGCAGGGCGCGGGTGTCACCAACCGCGACACCAAACCCGACTACAAGGGCGCATTCCTGAGCTTCAACCTCAATCTCAACCTCCCACCACCATGCCTGACCGGTTACCTACCACCGAACCAGGCACGGTCGACGAGCCTGACCGACTACCCGGACCGCCCCGCGGGCGATCTGTACTGCCGCATCCCGCAGGACTCCATGTTCAACGTGCGCGGTGCGCGTAACCTGCCGTGCGCGACACGGCCCGGGAAGCGCGCACCGACGGTGAAGATGTGCGAGAGCGACGAGAACTACGTTCCTCTCAACGACGGGTTCAACTGGAAGGGCGATCCCAACGCCACGTTGTCCGGCCAGCCGGTTCCGCAGATCCGTCCCGGAGAGACTGCCCCTACGCCGGCAGCTCCCGCAGCCGCTCCGCCAACGGTGGCGCCGCCGATAGCGGTGGCCGAGTACGACCCGGCGACGGGGAGCTATCTCGGGCCGGACGGGAAGCGCTACACCCAATCGAATCTGGCGGGTGCCGGGAAGCCGGAGTCGTGGCAGTCGATGTTGGTGCCGCCGGCACGGTGATCCGGACCGGCCAGGGCGACGCCCCGGTGCCGCTCAGTTGAGCGGCACCGGGGCTTTCGCCTGCCGGTGATCAGGGCATGGTGTATCCGCCGCTGACGGAGATCATTTGACCGGTGACCTGACGCGCGGCGGTGGGGGAGGCGAACCACAGCACCGCGCGCGCGACATCCTCGGCAGTGGTGAGTTGGCGCATCGGGGTGTCCTTGAGCATGAAGTCGATCTGCTTAGGGTTGAACACCTCGTCCTGGCCGACCGCCCAGAGGCTGGCGGCCCCGACCGCCTCGGGGCCTTCCGGCATCACCAGGCCGGGGCAGACGATGTTCGACCTGATTCCGTGGCGGCCGTGTTCCCGTGCCGTGGTGCGCGCGAAGGCGACCATGGCGGCCTTGGACGCGCCGTAGATGCCCTGGCGGATCTGCCCGAAGGCGGCGTCGCTGGAGATGAAGACGATCGAACCGCCTCCGGTGTCCTTCATGGCCGCGATGGCGGCCTGGCTGGCGGCCACGGCGCTGAAGAAGTTGATCTCGATGGTGCGTTGCCATTTCTGCCGGTCGGTGTCAGTGGCCACGAAGCCGGGGACACTCCATCCCGCATTGTTGACCAGGACGTCGACACCGCCCCATTGCGATGCCGCGGCTGCGACGGTGCGTTCGGCGGCACCGTCGACGGTCAGGTCTTCGATGGCGAGTATCACTTCGGCGGCGCCCCGCTCCAGCGCTTCGGTCCGCACCTTCTCGGCCTGCGGTGCGTCGATGTCGTTGAGCACGATGCGAGCCCCCTCGGCGGCGAATTCGTGCACGATGCCACGTCCGATGTTGGACGCGCCACCGGTGATGACGACGCGAGCTCCCGACAGTCCCAGATCCATGTCCGTCCCTTCTCGGTGGCCCCATGGTTGAAACCGCCCGACCAATTGATTTAACCTAGATTAGAAATTTCGGTTAGATTTGTCTATGCCTCGTGCGATGGGAGATTCCGGGTGGACAGACTGCTCCAGGACAAGGTCGCCGTGGTGACCGGTGCCGCACAGGGCATCGGGCGGGAGATCGGGCGAACGCTCTACGAACACGGCGCCCGGGTTGTGTTCGCCGACCTCGACGAGAGTGCCGCGGCGCAGGCGGCCTCCGAGGTGGCGGGACCTGCCGACGACTGCCGCGGCGTCGCCTGCGACGTCACCTCCGAGGATGCGGTACGTAGCCTGGTGTCCGGCACGGTCGACCAGTTCGGCCGGCTCGACATCTTCGTCAACAATGCCGGGATCACCCGGGACGCCTCGCTCAAGAAGATGCAGGTCTCCGACTTCGACGCCGTCATCACCGTGCACCTGCGCGGCACCTGGCTCGGCATCCGGGAAGCCTCTGCGGTGATGCGCGAACAGAAGTCCGGCAGCATCGTCAACATCTCGTCACTGTCCGGAAAATCGGGCAATCCCGGTCAGACCAACTACAGCGCGGCCAAGGCGGGCATCGTCGGCCTGACCAAGGCCGCGGCCAAAGAGGTTGCCCACCACAACGTGCGGATCAACGCCATCCAACCCGGACTCATTCGCACCCCCATGACCGCGGCGATGCCACCGGACGTGTTCGCCCAGCGCGAGGCGGACGTCCCGATGAAACGAGCCGGTGAACCCGGTGAGGTCGCCGGCGCGGTGGTCTTCCTCGGCTCGGGGCTGTCCAGCTACATCACCGGCACGGTCATCGAGGTCGGCGGCGGGAGGTACATGTGACGGCGCACGACGATCGTGAGGTAACCGATGCCGACGTGACCAGTGCCGAGGTGCTCGTCGAGGTCCGCGAACACGTCGGTTGGATCACGCTGAACCGCCCCGACCGAATGAACGCCATCAACGTGGCGTTGGCCGAAGCGCTGGCCACCGCCCTGGCCGATCTGGGGCAGCGCACCGACGTGCACGCCATCGTCATTCGGGGTGCAGGTGGAAACTTCTGTGCCGGTGGCGATTTCGACGAGGTTCAGCAACTACGGGCGAAGGGCCCCGACGCGTTGCGCACCCTGTTCACCACGTTCAAGGGAGCCTGCGACGTGATTGCCGGACTGCCGGTGCCGGTGGTGGCCGCGGTCGACGGTGTCGCAATGGCCGGTGGATTCGAATTGATGCAGGCCGTCGATATCGTGCTGGTCACCGAACAGGCACGGATCGCGGACAACCACGTCAACTTCGGCATGATCCCCGGCGGGGGCAGCACCGCGCGACTGCCGCGCATCCTCGGCCGTCAGCAGGCCTTGGGGTTGCTGCTGTCGGGCGAAAAGATCAGCGGAACCGATGCGGTGCGAATCGGGCTCGCCTACCGGGCATTCGCGCCCGAGGTCTTCGACGAGTCCGTCCAGGCCTTCGCCGGCCGGCTCGCAGGCCGGGACCGCTCGGCCTTGTCTGCGATCAAGGAGCTGGTCGTGGCGGGATTGGATACCGATCTGGCCACCGCCAATCGTCACGAAACCGACGCCGTCGTCACCCGGCTGAGCGGATCAGCCGGGCAGGCCGGCGTGTCGGCATTCAAGAATAGGGAGACCACATGAGCGAGAACAGCAACGCCCCGGTGCTACGGGAGGTGGGCGCCGACGGTATCGCCCGGTTGCGACTCAACAGTCCACACATCGCCAACGGTCTGAACGTCGATACGCTCAAGGCGCTGCACGCCGAGGTCCTGGCCTGTCACGCCGACCCGGCCGTCAAGGTGGTGCTGCTCTCGGGCGCGGGCCGCAACTTCTGCGCAGGCGGCGATGTGCACACCTTCGAGTCCAAGGGCGAGGCGCTACCGGACTATCTCCGCGAGGCGACGGCGTGGTTGCAGTTGGCCACTGCTGCGCTGTTCCAACTGCGGGTGCCGGTGGTGACCGCGGTGCAGGGATTCGCCGCCGGTGGCGGCGGCCTCGGATTGGTGTGCGCCTCCGATATCGTCGTCGCGGCCCAATCTGCGAAATTCTTCTCCGGAGCCGTGCGGGTCGGCATGGCGCCCGACGGCGGTTCCTCGGTGACGCTGGCCCAACTGGTCGGGTTGCGACAGGCTCTGCGCATCCTGTTGACCAATCCGACGTTGAGCGCCCAGGAGGCCGCCGATATCGGTCTGGTCACCGAGGTGGTCGCCGACGACGAATTGACCGCCCGCACCGACGCCATCGCCGCCGAACTGGCCGCGATGCCCACCCTCGCGCTCTCGGCCACCAAACGCCTTGTGTGGTCGGGGGTCGGCGCCTCCATCGAGGAACGTCTCCCGGAGGAATCGCGTACCGTGTCCGAGCTGTCCGGGACCGCCGACGCGCTTGAGGGGCTGCGCGCCGTGATCGAGCGCCGGACACCGAAGTTCGTCGGGCGATGAACGTCCTCGTCGAGGATGACGACGCCGTGCGCATCCTCACGCTCAACAGGCCCGAGGTGCGTAACGCCATCGACATCCCGTTGCGTCTGGAACTCGCCGACGCACTGGAGGCCGCGGATGCCGACGCGCAGGTGCGCGTGATCGTGCTGACCGGCGCAGGCAGCACATTCTGCTCCGGTGGCGACATCTCCACGATGAAGCTCATGTCGGAGACCGAGGCCATGGAACGGGCCCAGATGGCCCAGCGCGTCATCCGTGCGATCTGGAACACTCCGAAGCCTGTCATCGCTGCGGTCGAGGGTGCCGCGTTCGGTGCCGGTGCGGCTCTGGCCGCCGCCTGCGATCGGGTGATCGCCGCCCGGGATGCGCGTTTTGCCACCACTTTCACCAATGTCGGGCTGGCCGGTGACATGGGCGCCTATGCATCGCTCCCGCGCCGGGTCGGCGTGGCTCGGGCCCGCCAGATGCTGCTGTTGCCCGAGCCGGTGACCGCGGAGACGGCGCTGCCCTGGGGTTTGGTCGATGCCGTGACCGACTCCGGGGAGACCCTGACCACCGCGCGCGCGGATGCGCGGCGGTTGGCGACCGGTCCCGCACAGGCCTACGGCGTGATCAAGGAGCTGCTGGCCATCGCACCCACCTTGGCGCCGGTCGAGGTGCTCGACCATGAGGCCGCACACCAGGCACGGCTTTTCGGCAGTGCGGATTTCGCAGAAGGTATCGCCGCGTTCGCACAGAAGCGACGCCCATCGTTCGGATCTCGGCAAGGAGCTCACCAATGACACCTCCCACGACATCGGTCGTCGACTCCAGCGCGGGGACCGCCAGCCGGTACGAGCAGCTGATCCGGCCGGAGAAGGTGCACGGCAGTCTCTACACCGACCCGTCGATCTTCGCCGAGGAGTTGGAGAAGATCTGGTATCGGACATGGGTTTTCGTCGGTCACGAGAGTGAGGTGGCCCAGCCCAACGACTACGTGCGCAAGAAGCTCGGTCCGCAGGATGTCATCATGACCCGGGACCGAGACGGCCAGATCCATCTGCTGCTCAACCGGTGCGCGCACCGCGGCAACCAGGTGTGCGACGATGCCAAGGGAAACTCGAGCACCTTCCGATGCCCCTATCACGGCTGGACCTTCCGCAACGACGGTGACCTGATCGGGTTCCCGTTCTTCAAGGGTTACGGCGGCCGCACACTCGACCTCGCGATGGGCCGGGTGCCCCGGGTGGACTCCTACGGCGGTTTTGTCTTCGGCAGCTTCGCCCCGGACGGGCCGTCGTTGATCGAACACCTCGGCGCCGCCGCAGGTGAGATCGACCGGTTGACCCGGTTGTCTCCGCAGGGCCGTGTCGAACTGACGGCCGGATGGCTGCAGCACAAGGCCCGCGCCAACTGGAAACTGCTTGCCGAGAACGAGACCGACGGTTACCACCCGCAGTTCGTGCACGGGTCCATCTTCGGGGTGACCGGCAGTACCATCGGTCCGCTGTACAGCGATTCGTCGACCGCCGTGACCCGTGACCTCGGCAACGGACACAGCGAGAACGACCTACGCCCGGAGTTCCGCAAGTATGCCCAGCCCATGCGGTGGTTCGGTACCACCGAGTCACGGGTGCCCGACTACGTCGCGGCGATGCGGGCCACTCACGGTGCGGATGCCGAGCGAATCCTCATCGAGGGTGCGCCGCACGTGATGATCTTCCCGAACCTGTTCATCGCGGAGATCCAGGTGTTCAACATCCAACCCGTATCCGTCGACGAGTGCGTCCAGTACGCGACCGCGGTCCAGCTGGCCGGAGCGCCGGAACTCAACCGGCGCATGGTGTCCCAGTGCATCGGATCCGTCGGACCGGCCGGGATGCTGCTGGCCGACGATACCGAGATGTACGAGCGCAACCAGGAGGGCATCGCGGCGCTGAGCCCGGAGTGGCTCGATGTGCGCCGAGGGATGAACCGGGAACGGGTGGACGAGGATGGATTCACCATCGGCACCAACACCGACGAAACCGGGATGCGCGGCTTCTGGTCGCACTACAAGACGCTGATGGAGAGGAACGAGCCGTGACCACGTCAGTGAACCGGGGCAAGGATTTGCTGGCGGTGCCCGACGGTTTCGACCATCACGAGGTCGAACAGTTCATCTACCGCGAGGCCCGTCACGCCGACGAGAACGACTACGACGCTTGGGAAGCGCTGTGGACCGACGACGCGCTGTACTGGGTTCCCGCAGACACCGCGGCCAGTGACCCGTCCCGACAGATGTCGATCATCTTCGACAACCGCAGCCGTATCTCGACCCGGCTCAAGCAGGTCCGCACCGGCCGCCGCTACGCCCAGGCGCCACCGTCGCATCTGCGTCGCCTGATCTCCAACATCGAACTGCTGGGTGGCCGGGCCAATGCGCTCGGGGGCGTCGATCTTGAAGTCGGCGCCAACTTTCTGGTCGTGGAGTCCCGGCCGCGCGGGAATCAGCTGTGGGGCGGCCGGGTCACCTACCGGCTCCGCCGCGACGCCGACGAACTGAAGATGGCCTACAAGCTGGTGCAGCTCGTCGACGCCGACAAGCCGATCCCCACACTGAGCTTTCTGATCTGAGGAACACGATGAGTATTGAGTTCGATCCGACGGCACCCGTGCACGTCGAGGGTGCCGGTGCGGTGGTCGGAAGCGAGTTCGCACAGGTCGCGGTCAGCATCGATGACACCGCCAATTCGCCCCGCTTGCGGGTACAGGACCTGCGCACCGGCCGGGTGCGTTTCCTGGATGCCCTGGAACTGGAGACCATCGTCTGGTTGCCCGACGAGCGGCTCAACAGCCTGCTGGATCCATCCGCCGACCGTTGGCGCGGTGACCAGTGAGGCGCGCCGCCATCGTCGCCCCGGTGCGGACCCCGGTCGGTACCTTCGGGGGTAGCCTGCGGCCGATGCGGGCCGAAGACCTTGCCGCACAGGTGATCAAGGCCGTCGTCGAACGCAGCGCGGTCGATCCCGAACGCATCGAGGATGTCGTGTTCGCGCAGTCCTACGCCAACTCGGAGGCACCGTGTATCGGCCGGTGGGCGGCGTTGCACGCGGGTTTGCCGATCGGGGTGTCCGGCCTGCAGATCGATCGGCGCTGCGGGGGAGGGCTGCAGGCTGTCATCACCGCGGCGATGACGGTGCAGACCGGGGCCGCGGATGTGGTGCTGGCCGGCGGGGTGGAATCGATGAGCAATATCGAGCACTACACCACCTCGGCACGCTGGGGATCGCGCGCAGGAAGTCAGATGCTCTACGACCGCCTCGACCGCGGTCGTGAACGCTCGCAGCCGGAATGGCGATTCGGCGCCATCAGCGGGATGATCGAGACCGCGGAGAATCTCGCCACGGATCACGGCATCACCCGCGAGCAGGCCGACGCGTTCGCCGCCCGCAGTCATCAGCGCGCCGCCGCGGCGCACAAGGACGGCCTGTTCGATGCGGAGACCGTTGCGGTCGAGGTGCCGGTCCGCCGCGGTGAACCGCAGCTTTTCGCCGCCGACGAGGGGATCCGCCCCGACACGACGGCCGAGACCCTCGCCCGGCTGCGCACCATCACCCCCGGTGGCACCGTCACCGCGGGTAATTCCAGTCAGCAGAACGATGCCGCCTCGGCCTGTCTGGTGGTCGCCGAGGACCGGCTCGACGAACTCGGCCTGCAGCCGCTGGGATATCTGCGTGGCTGGGCCGCCGTGGGATGTGAGCCTTCGCGGATGGGGATCGGTCCGGTGGGCGCCACCCAGAAGCTCTTCGGCAGGACAGGGCTGTCCTTCGACGACCTCGCGTTGATCGAGATCAACGAGGCCTTCGCCGTGCAGGTGCTCGCGGTGCTGGCGGGGTGGGGTGTGAGCCTGGCCGACGTCGACGATCGCCTGAACGTCAACGGTTCCGGGATATCGCTCGGTCACCCGATCGCAGCCACCGGGGTCCGGATCATGACCACCATGCTGCACGAGTTGGGCAGGCGCGGGGGAGGACTCGGGCTGGAGACGATGTGCATCGGTGGTGGCCAGGGCCTAGCGGCTGTGTTCGAGGGTGTGTCGTGACGATCGGGTTGTGCGGGTACGCCAGCTACCTGCCGCGCCATCGGCTGGCGGGCCCGTCCATCGGACTGCGCCGCGGTGACCGCGTCGTGGCGTCCTATGACGAGGATTCCACGACCATGGCCACGGCCGCGGCTGCCCGAGCATTGTCTGCCGGCGTCGTGCCAGACACGCTGTACCTGGCCACCAGCACCCCTGCCTACGCCGACAAGACCAACGCCACCGCCGTCCATGCGGCACTCGGCCTTCCCGATCATGTGTTCACCGCCGACCTGTGCGGCACGGCTCGCAGTGCCATGGCCGGGCTGCGGGCAGCGGCGCGCGAGGGCGGTCTGGTGGTCGCCGCCGATGTTCGGGTGGGTAAGCCCGGCTCGGCAGACGAGAGATCGGGCGGAGACGGTGCGGCGGCGATCTGGTTCGGCGCGCACGATCCGATCGCCGAGGTCCTGGCGATGCGGTCGAGCACAGCGGAATTCTTGGATCGCTGGCGCAGTCCCGACGAGACCACCGGCCAGCTCTGGGAGGAGCGCTTCGGTGCCGAGCTCTACGTCGAATTGATCCGCGACACCGTCGGTGCGGCCATGGATGCGGCCGGTCTGGCCGATGTCGACCACGTGATCCTCACCTGTCCCAACACCGCGGTGCTCAAGCGCGCAGCCACTCTGGTCAAGGGCCAGAAATCGGTGTCGAGTTCGCCGATCGGGCACAGTGGCGCCGCCGATCCGATCATCGCCCTGGCGGGAGTACTCGATATCGCCGAGGCGGGGGACACCATCATGGTCGTCTCCGCCGCCGATGGGTGTGATGTCGTGGTGTTCGCGGCCACCGCCGCGATCGGCCGGCACCGCCAGTCGCGACCGCTGAGTGCGCAGCGCGCGGGCGGTGCACCTGTCGAGTACCTGACCTACCTGTCGTGGCGCGGTTTGGTCGAGCGGGAGGCTCCACGCCGGCCGGAACCGGATCGCCCCGCGGCCCCACCGGCGGGCCGGGCCCGGCGGTGGAAGTTCGGACTCATCGGGTCACGCTGCACCGCATGTGGTTTCGTGCACCTGCCGCCACAGCGGGTATGTCGGCAGTGTCAGGTCACCGACCAGATGACCGAGGTGGCCATCCGTGATCTGGCGGGCACCGTGGTGACCTACACGGTGGACCGGCTGGCCTTCTCACCGTCGCCCCCCATGGTGCAGGCCGTCATCGATATCGACGGTGGTGGCCGGTGCACGCTGGAAGTCGCCGATGCGCGTCCCGACGAGCTGACCGTCGGTACGCGCGTGCGGTTCACCTTCCGCAGGCTCTTCACCGCCGGTGGCGTGCACGACTACTTCTGGAAGGCGGTACAGGTCGATGCCCAGTAACGGGATCTCCGGCAAGGTTGCGGTGGTGGCCATGGGCTGCAGCAGTTTCGGCGAGCGCTGGGACTGTTCCACCGAGGATCTGATCCTTGAGGCCTATCAGGAATGTCTGGCGGGTCTGCCGGGCGTGGCTCGCGATGATGTCGACGCCTACTGGCTCGGTACGTTGAGCTCCGGGCTGGGTGGTCTGACGCTGAGCCGGGCGATCGGCAGCGACGACAAGCCGGTGACCAGAGTGGAGAACTTCTGTGCGACCGGCTCGGAGGCTTTCCGTAATGCCGCCTACGCGGTTGCCGCGGGTGCCTACGACATCGTGATGGCGGTGGGCGTCGAGAAGCTCAAGGATTCGGGGTATTCCGGCCTCCTTCGGCAGGATCCGCCGGGTGACGGCACGGCGCCGGAGATCTCGATGACGGCACCGGCGGCCTTCTCGCTGCTCGACCCCGCCTATTGCGACCGCTACGGTGTGCATCCCGACGAGATGCGTGCCGCTATGACCCATGTCGCGTGGAAGAACCACGACAATGGGACGCGCAATCCCAAGGCACAGTTCCGCTCCCCGGTGGCGCGCGAGACCATCGACAAGGCGCCCAAGGTGGCCGGCCGGTTGGGGGTGTTCGACTGCTCGGGGGTCTCCGATGGTGCCGCGTGCGCGCTCTTGGTGCCGGCGCACCGCGCCCACGAATTCACCGATCGGCCGATGTACATCGAGGGCTTGTCCCTGGTGGCGGGATCGGTACGGGGCTACGTGGATCCGGCCTATGACTACACCACATTTCCCGAGGTGGTGAAGGCTGCCAAGGATGCCTATGCGCAGGCCGGCATCGACCGACCGGCCCAACAGTTGTCGCTGGCCGAGGTGCACGACTGCTTCACCCCGACCGAACTGGTCCTCATGGAGGATCTCGGCTTCTCCGACACCGGTCACGCATGGAAGGACGCGCTCGGCGGAGACTTCGACGCCGACGGCCGGTTACCGGTCAATCCCGACGGCGGACTCAAGTCGTTCGGGCATCCGGTGGGTGCCAGCGGACTGCGCATGCTCTACGAGGCATGGCTGCAGTTCCGCGGTGCGGCGGGCCAACGCCAACTCAGCGATCCGCATACCGCGCTGACCCACAATCTCGGGGGTCGACCCGGCGGTTGTGTCTCCTTCGTGTCCATCGTGTCCGACCAGCCCGGGCGCCACCGGAGCTGAGCCCGGCGCATGTGAACAGCGCCTGCTCCTTGACCCCCGGCAAATTTTTAACGTAGATTCGAGAAAATTAAACGTACTGGAGGAGTTCACGTGTCGGGTGTTCAAGACAAGGTTGTCATCGTCACAGGTGCCGGTGGCGGGTTGGGACGTTCGTACGCCCGGTTCCTGGCCGCCAATGGTGCACTGGTGGTGGTCAATGACCTCGGCGGTGCCCGCGACGGCTCCGGTGCGGGCACCGCGGCAGCCGACACCGTGGTCTCCGAGATTCGCGCCGCCGGTGGTCGTGCGGTGGCCAACTACGACTCGGTCGCCGATGAGCAGGGCGCCGCGTCCATCGTCGAGACGGCTCTCGGCGAGTTCGGCGCCGTGCACGGCGTGATCAGCAATGCAGGCATCCTCCGTGACGGAGCGTTCCACAAGATGTCCGGTGAGAGCTGGGACGCGGTCCAAAAGGTGCATCTCTACGGCGGATTCAACGTCATCCGGGCAGCCTGGCCGCACTTCCGTGAGCAACAGTTCGGCCGCATCGTGGTGGCGACGTCGACCAGTGGGCTGTACGGGAACTTCGGACAGGCGAATTACAGCGCCGCCAAGGCCGGCCTGGTCGGACTCGTCAACACCCTTGCCATCGAGGGCGCCAAGTACTCGATCACGGCGAACGCCATCGCACCGCTGGCCGCCACCCGGATGACCGAGGATATTGCGCCCCAGGAACTTCTGGACAAGCTCGATCCCGAGTTGGTCGCGCCGGCGGTCGGCTACCTGGTCTCCCAGGAGAACACCGACAGCGGGGCGGTGTTCGTGGTCGGTGGCGGACTCGTGCAGCGGGTGGCGCAGTTCCAGAATCCCGGTGTCACCTTCTCCTCGCCGCCCAGCCTGGCCGAGATCGGCGCGCAGTGGTCCACGATCAGCGATATGTCCGAAGCCACGCTCGGTAGCAACCCCGTCTGATCGAGCATGACCGAGCCATCTGGGGTCATCGCGGGTGACGTGAGCGGTAGGTCACCGGCTTTTCGTGCCGGTGACCGCGACTCGCCACTGGTCGATCTGACGGTGGGCGAGCTGTTGACCATGCGAGCCGGTGAACATCCGGATGCCGAGGCGCTGGTCGGGACCCGGCATGGCCGCGAGGACACGGTGCGGCTCACCTACGGTGATCTGCTCCGACAGGCCCGGCAGGTGGCGTCGGCTCTGCGCGCGCTTGTCGACCCGGGCGACTACGTCGCGCTGTGGGCGCCGAACACGGTGGAGTGGACCATCGTTCAGTACGGCGCGGCGCTCGCCGACGTGATCCTGGTGGCAGTCAACCCGGTGCTGCGTGACGCCGATCTGGACTACGTGTTGCGGCACAGCCGCGCGCGGGTGCTGATCCACGCCGAACGCAGCCGGGATTACGACCTGGCCGCGGTCGCGCAGCGCGTCTGTGCCGATATCCCCGGGATTCACCGCATCTCACTGGCGAATTGGACACAGTGGCTGTCGGCTCCGGCCGGCGAACTCGAGGCCGGCAGCGCCGATGTGGACTCCGCGGTGATGCTGCAATACACCTCGGGTACCACCGGTCGTCCCAAGGGAGTGCTGCTGACCCATCGCGCACTGGTAAACGTCGCCCGGTTCACCATGCAGGCCTGCGGTGTCGAGGCAGGATCGGTGTGCTTCAACCCGTTGCCACTGTTCCACACGGCCGGGTGTGTGATCGCGACGCTGGGGCCGGCATGGCTGGGCGGCACCGTGGTGCTGTGCGAGCGTTTCGATCCGGCGCAGACGCTGGCGATCCTGGTCCGCGAGAACGTGACGGTGCTCTTCTACGTGCCTGCGGTGCTGCTGGCACTGTTGGCCGCGCAGCGCGCAGTCGGCTCCCCGGCGCCGCCGCTTCGGGTGATCATGGGTGGCGCGGCGGTGGTATCCAGCGAGCTGATCGATGGTGCGGCCGCGGTGTTCGGCGCGCAGGTCTACAACCTGTACGGGCAGACCGAACTCGCCCCGGTGTTGTCACTGACGCGTCCGGAGGACACCCGTGAGGACAAGCTGACCACCGTGGGTCGACAACTGCCGCATGTGGACTGCAAGGTGATCGATCCGGATACCGGTGCCACGCTGTGCGTCGGCGAGGTAGGCGAGATCTGCGCGCGCGGCTACCAGCAGTTCATCGAATACCTGCATGACCCGGCGGCGACGGCGGGCGCACTCGACCCGGAAGGATTTGTGCGTACCGGAGATCTGGGCTGGATGGACGAGCGGGGCTACCTGCGGGTGACGGGCCGACTCAAGGAGCTCATCATCCGCGGTGGGGAGAACATCTCACCTGCCGAGGTCGAGATGGTCATCGCCGAGCATGACGATGTGCTCGATGTGGTCGCGGTCGCGCTGCCCGACCGACGACTCGGTGAGGTCGTGGCAGTGGCCTGCCGCGTCGACACCGCTGCACCGGTTGGTCTGCGCGAAGCGCTGATCGCGCACGCGCGGGCTCGGATGCCCGCCTACAAGATTCCCGCGCGGTGGTTTGTGACCTCCGAGTTTCCCACCACACCGACGGGTAAGGTCCAGCGCTTCGTGTTGCGCGACGCCATGCTCGCCGACGAGCTGGCCGAGCTGTGAGCGCCACCGTCGCGATCGAAACGCGGCGCTCGGCGCTGGCCGAGCGCTTCCCGGTATGGCGACCCATGACGCTGGCTCGGTGGCTGGAACTTTGCGCCGACCGGTATCCGGAGCGGCCGTTCGTCCTCACCGATTCGGTCACGCTGACCTATCGTGATGTTGCCGAACAGTCGCGTTCGCTCGCGGCAGGACTGGCAGCCCTCGGTGTGCGTCCCGGAGATCGGGTCGGAATGGTGATGGCCAACTACCCGGAGTTCGTCACGGTGAAGTTCGCCATCGCGCGTGCCGGTGCGATCGCGGTGCCGTTCAACTATCTCTACCGGCAATCCGAACTCGGCTTCGTCCTCGCCGATTCCGGCTGCCGGGTGCTGATCACCATGACGCAGTTCGGTGCACTGGATTATCAGGAGATGCTCGACGGTATCGCCCCCGGATGGGATGGTCCCGGCTTCGGTGAGCGCACGCAGCGCGGTGACGCCGTATCGACACTGCGGCAGGTGGTGGTGCTCGACACCGGCGGCGTTCCACGCCCGACGGCGATGACCGTTGCGGACCTGGCCGCGCACCGCGTGTCACCGCAACCCGAGTCGAATGCCGACGTCGATCCGGGCGATCCCGGCGACATGCTCTACACCTCGGGCACCACGGGGTCGCCCAAGGGAGTGGTGGTGTCCCATGACGCCGTGCTGCGCACCGCGTACGCGTCGGCGTTGACCCGCGCTTACGAGGACGGTCGCCGGATTCTCTACTCCCTGCCGTGCTATCACATGTTCGGCTACGTCGAGGGCCTGCTGTCCGCCATGTTCGTCGGGGGAGCGGTCATCCTGCTGCCGTCGTTCACCGCCGAGGGTTATTTCGCCGGGATCGAGCGGCACCGCGCCAACGATATGTTGTGCGTTCCCACCATGGCGGTGGCGATGGTGGAAAGCCCTGTGCGCCAACGCTTTGACCTGTCATCGCTGCGCGCACTGCTGTGTGGATCGGCCCCGGCTCCGATCTGGCTGTGGCAACAGGTCCGTGAACTGTTCGGTATCGACGAGATCGTCACCGGCTACGGGATGACCGAATGTGGCGGCGCCATGACGCTGACCCGGCCCGAGGACGATCTGGTGTTGACCTCCGAGACCGTCGGCAGGCCGAAGATGGCCGGAGCGGCCGGGTCTCCTGGGTCCGCCGAACTGGTCGAGTACCGGGTCGTCGATCCTGATACCGGACACGACGTGCCCGTCGGTGTCGACGGCGAACTGCTCTCGGCGGGACCGACGGTGATGCGGGAGTACTGGAATCGCCCGGCAGAAACGGCGGCGGCCTTGTCTGGTGGCTGGCTGCACTCGGGCGACCTGGGACATATCCGTGCCGACGGCTACCTCCGGGTCACCGGTCGCAGCAAGGAGCTGTACAAGAGCGGTGGGGAGCTGGTGATGCCCAGGGAGATCGAGGATCTGCTGGCCGCCCACCCCGGTATCAGCCAGGTATTCGCCATCGGTCTGACCGATGATCGATGGGGTGAGATCGGTTGCGCCGTAGTCGTTCCCACGCCGGGTCACGATATTTCCGAGCAGGACGTCCTCCACGTGTGCCGGACCTCGCTGGCGCGTTTCAAGGTGCCCAAGCGCGTCGTGTTCTATTCCGCCGATGAACTACCGACGACGCCGACAGGCAAGATCCAGAAGTTCCGGCTGGTCCAAGAGGTCATGGCGCGCACCGGCGCCGAATATCACGACCGCGAGAAATATCGCACGCCGTCCTGATCGTGCACCGTCAGCTCATTCTGGACGGCCAGCAGATCGAGGTGGGCAGCGACCTCCAGCACTGCCGTCATCTGGTGCACGATGTCCAACTCCGCGAGGCGCCGTTCGCGCCGGGTCCACCGCATCTGCTCGGCCACCTCCAGGCCGGTGGCGTACCCGGCGCCGACGAGCTCGGACACCCGGTTCAGGCGTTGCCGATGATGCTCGACGAGCTCCTGGGCGCGTGCCCGGGTCCGACCCGCGGTGTGACCATGGGCGGGCAACATGCGCGCATCGGGAAGGTTCAGCATCAGGGTCAGCGAATCGAGGTAGGACCGCAGCGGCAGGGGCTCGGGTTCGCGCTCGAAAGCGATCGACGGGGTGATCCGGGGCAGGAGGTGATCGCCGGAGAACACCAACTGCTGGTCGGCATCTGAGAACACCACGTGTCCGCGTGTGTGTCCGGGGGTTTCCCGGACGACCAGCGTGCCGTCGCCGCAGCACAGTACTTCGCCGTCGCGAAGCCAACGATCCGGCGCGTCGAAGGCCACGCCGAGCTCGTAGGGCTCCCATGCGAGCCCGGCGACCTGTCGGGCCAGGTTCGGTGCCCCGGCCCGCGTGAGCATTCCGACCTGGGTGGGATGCACGCTGTCGGGCTGCCGCGCGAAGGCCTCCAGGCTGTGCCGCTCTCCGGCGCCGAGCAGCAATTCCATCCCGTGTTGGTTACGCCACCGGACTCCGAGCGAATAGTGGTCCCAGTGCTGGTGGGTGACGACGATGCGGCGGATATCGCCCACCGAATGGCCGAGCTGGTGTAGGGCATCGGTGAGCGCGGCCTCTGCCGGCGGGTACGCCCAGCCCGGGTCGATGAGTGTCAGTCCATCACGACCGAGCACGACGTAGCTGTTGACGACCTGGAGGTCGGGCAGGGGCAGCGGTAGCGCGATGCAGGCGACAGTCGGGGTGATGTGGCCCGGCACCCCGATCGCCGGGGGTGCCGCAGCGGCGGATGGTGCGGCGTCGGACATCGGCATGCTGCTCATCTCTGGGGACTCCCGTCGTCGAGAAAAAATCTAACAGAAACTAGAAAAATGTGTTAGCGTCGGGAACGGACGTGCTCGATGCCCATGTATGGCGCGCTCGCACTATTCGAAAAAGTTTCACCCGCCACGCGAAGGGGGGCGAGCGGCACCACCTCGGCTGCCGCGGCCGAAGCCATGTTGACCTTGGACGACGACTACACACACGCGGTCACCGCCGACCCGAACTTCAACGAGTCGATGTACTTCGAGTTCCACGACCCCGAATCCGGTATCGCCGGCTTCCTGCGACTGGCGAACCGGCCGAACGAGGGTCGCGGTGAACGGACGATCTGCCTGTACCTGCCCGACGGACGGCTCGCATTCGGTTACGCGCGACCGCAGGTCCACTCGAACGAGGCAATGAACGCCGGCGGGCTGGCCGTCGAAGTGGTCACCCCACTACATGACGTCCGCGTGCGCTTCGACGGTGACGTCCGCCTAGTCGCGGAGCCGGCCGCGATGAGCGACCCGTCCGTGGCACTGAATTCCAGCCCCGCCGCCGATTGCCGGATCACCCTGCAGTACCTGGCGTCGGCGCCGGCGCACGAGCAGACCTTCGAAGCGCAGGGGCAGTCCTTTGCGCCCCACCACTACGAACAGCTCGCCGTGGTCACCGGCGACGTGGCGATCGGGACCCAGCGTTTCCCGGTCCGCGGACACGGTTTGCGTGACCACTCCTGGGGTCCGCGCTCCTGGCAGGCGCCCTGGTTCTACCGCTGGTTGCACGGAAGCGCCGACGGGTTCGGTTTCATGGCGGCATATTTCGGCGATCCCGACGGATCGTCACGAGTCGGTGGATTCCTCTTCGACGGCACCGAGGTGTACTCCTGTGACGACGTGCAGATCACCACAGAGCGTGATGGAAACGGCTTTCAGGACCACATCCAGCTGACCATGGCCGCCGGTGGACGTCGCTGGGGTCTCCACGGCGACGCGCTGTCCAGCGTGCCGCTGCGGCATCGCAGCGCCGACGGCGAAGTCAGTACCCGCATCGTCGAGACCGCCATCCGGTGGTCGGTCACCGAGGGCGACGCGCCGGCCGCACCGATCCACGGGATGGCCGAGTACCTCGATCAGATCAAGGCAGGACAACCGGTCGGAATCCGGGTCTAGGAAGGAATACGTTCACGATGAGGACTTTTCAGGATCTCGCGGAGTTCGAAGGCGCGGCGGGCACCGAATTGGGTCCCACCGAGTGGCTGATCGTCGACCAGGAGCGGGTGAACAATTTCGCTCAAGCCACCGATGACCACCAGTGGATCCACGTCGATCCCGATCGGGCGGCATCGGGCCCGTTCGGCGGCACCATCGCGCACGGGCTGCTGACCCTGTCGCTGTTGCCGAAGTTCATGCACGAGCTCTACAGCGTGGACAACGTCGCCATGGCGATCAACTACGGTTTCAACAAGGTGCGCTTCATCACCCCGGTGCCTGTCGGGGCCAAGGTCCGGGCGTCCGCGGTGATCACGGGTGTGGACAAGCTCGACGGTGCCGTGCAGGCCACGTTGGTGACCACCGTCGAGGTCGACGGTGCCGCCAAGCCGGCGGCGGTGATCGAATCGATCGTGCGCTATGTCGGTTGATACCGCACAGAGTTCACGTGTCGCCGCTGCCGAGGCGCTCTATGACGCGCTCGCCCGCGGCGACGCCGAGGGCGTCGACCGGCTGCTCTCGCCGGAGTTCGTCGGCCACGTCACCGAGGGCATGCCGCTGGAGATGGGCGGCACTCATCACGGTCCCGAGGCCATGCGTGCGCGAGTCTGGTGGCGTATCGGTGCGCATTTCCGGGCTCGGGCCGTCGCCGAGGACTACCGGCACGGTGCGGACGGTGGTCTGACGGTCATCGGCACCTACCGGGGCAGCGGCCGTCGTTCGGGTGCCGAGTTGGATGCGGCCTTCGTCCACGTGCTCTCGTTCGACGACCACGGCCGGATCTCGGCGTTGCGACAGCTCACCGATACGGCTGCCTGGCACGCTGCCCTCGACGGCACCGGTGCGCTGCAGACCATCGACTACCGCGTCGAGAACGGGCTGGCCACGGTGTGTCTGAACCGGCCGGATCACCGTAATGCCATCAATCTGCGGATGGGGCAGGAGACATTGGAGGTGGCGCGCCGCATCCAGTCCGATCCCTCGGTGCGCGCCGTCCTGATCTGCGGTAATGGTCCGGCGCTGACGGTCGGTGGTGACATCTCGTACTTCCTGGAGAGCAACGGCGCCGGATACGACACGTTGTTCGAGAAGATGATCCGGCCCTATCACGAGGGTTTCGACATCCTCAGCCGAGTCGAGGCGCCGATCGTGGCCGCCGCGCACGGCCCGGTGGCGGGCGGCGGTCTGGGATTCGTCTATGCCGCCGATATCGTGCTGGCGGCCGACACCAGCCGATTCGTGGTCGCCTTCGCCGGTATCGGATTGTCCGGTGACGGTGGCGGTACATATCACCTACCCAGGCTGATCGGACCCCGCCGCGCCGCACAGGCCTACCTGCGCAACACGCCCATCAGTGCCGCAGAGGCACTGCAGTGGGGGTTGGTCAACGAGATCGTCCCCGCCGGCGAACTCCGTTCGCGCGCAACTCGAGTGGCCCAGGATCTGGCGCAGGGGCCGACCGTTGCCTTTGCGACGATGCGGGGATTGTTGCGGGACAGCTGGCACAACGACCTGCGGACGCAGCTGACCGCCGAATTGCACGGCACGAAGAAGACCGGCCGCTCCGACGACGCGGCGGCGGCCATCGCCGCGTTCGCGGCGAAGACGACACCGACATTTCAAGGACGATGACATGAGTGGTTTGATCACCGATACCGAAGAGCACCGCGCCATTCGGGAGACCGTCGCGGGAATCGCCGAACGCTATGGCTCGCAGTACTTCCTGGAGCGTGGCCGCAAGGGCGAGGACATCGGAGAACTCTGGAAGGATCTTGGCGCGGCGGGTCTGCTCGGCGTGCACCTGCCCGAGGAGTACGGCGGTGGCGGAGGCGGCATGGCCGAGGCCGTGGTGGTGGTCGAAGAACTTGCCGCGCACGGTATGCCGATGCTCATCTGGGTCATCTCGCCCGCGATCTGCGGATGCATCCTTGCCCACCACGGTTCGGACGAGATGAAGCAGCGCTGGTTGCCCGGTATCGCCGACGGCAGCCAGAAGATGGCCTTCGGTCTCACCGAACCCGATGCAGGGTCCAACAGCCACAACGTGAAGACCACGGCCCGCAAGACGGCCACCGGTTGGGTGATCTCCGGTGCCAAGTACTACATCTCCGCGGTCGATCAGTGCGACGCCGTGCTGCTGGTGGCGCGCGATGCCGATCACTCGACCCCGGAGAAGTCCAAGCTCTCGCTGTTCGTTGTGCCTACCGACGCCAAGGGCTTCAGCATCCAGCAGATCGACACCTCGATCGTCTCGCCGGACAAGCAGTTCACCGTCTTCCTCGACGAGGTGGAGGTGGGGGAGGATGCCCTGATCGGTCAGGCAGGCAATGGTCTGCGGCAGGTGTTCGACGGGCTCAACCCAGAGCGAATTCTGGTCGGCGCCATCTGCGGCGGCGTGGGCCGGTACGCGATCGACAAGGCGGTGGCCTATGCCAAGGAACGCAACGTGTGGTCGACACCGATCGGCGCACACCAGGGGGTGGCGCATCCGCTGGCGGACAGCCATATCGCCGTCGAACTGAGCCGGCTGGCAACCGCACTGAGCGCACAGCAGTTCGATGCCGGGCTCCCCGCCGGCGAGGCATCGAACATCGCCAAGTACTCGGCATCCGAGGCGGCCCTGAAGGCACTGGACCAGGCGATCCAAACGCACGGTGGTAATGGTCTTGCCAACGAGTACGGCCTTTCGGAACTGTGGTTCGTCACCCGGCTGATGCGTACCGCGCCGGTCAGTCGCGAGATGGTGCTCAACTACGTGGCCCAGACCTCGCTGGGACTGCCGCGCTCGTACTGATATGGCCGCCATCGCGGTGACACAACGACTTTAAGGAGTAGGACTATGACGACTTCGGGTGATACCTACGACGCCGTGGTGATCGGCGCAGGCGCAGGCGGTCTGTTCACGGCGGCGCGCCTGACCAAACTCGGCTACCGCACCCTGGTGGTGGAGCGTCTCGACAAGGTGGGGGGCCGGGCCTCGACCGACGATATCGACGGTTTCAAGGTGAACAACGGTGCCATCGTGATCGAGGTCGGTGGAATCACCGAGGAGACCTGCCGTGAGGTCGGTGCCCGCTTCGACATCCGCGAGCCCTCGCCACCGATCCTTTACCGCATCGCAGGCAAGGACGTCGACGTCACCGGCGGTGGCTGGGGATTCCTGCTCGGCAAGCTCACCCGTCAGGGCGCCAAGCTGGTCAAGGGGATCGGCGCTGCCCGCAATGACTCCGGCCTGCCCGAGGACGAGCTGTCCACCGCAGACTGGGTGGCCAAGTACACCAAGAACGAAGGCGTGCATGGCATCTTCCGCAACATGTGTGCCTCGGTCTTTGCTGTCGGCTCCGAGGATCTGCCGGCTCGGGTCTTCCTGACCTACTTCACCCGTAAGAGTGCATTCAAGCGCTTCGGTTTCCATCCTGAGGGCACCATCGGCATCTGGCGAGCACTGGCCGACGCGGTGGTCGCCAATGGTGGCCAGATCTGGCTGTCGACACCGGTGACGAGGATCCACACCACCGATGCCGGCACCGTCAGCGGGATCGAGGTGATTCGCGACGGTCAGTCGGTGCGTATCGACGCGCCGATCGTCGTCAGCGATATCGGGCCCGCGGGCACCGTCGTGCTTCTGGGCGAGGAGAACGTGCCGTCGGACTATCAGGACCTGGTGAAAAAGGCCGACCGCCCCACGTCGATGATCACCGTCAACTTCGCCAGTCAGGAACGTCTCGTGGACGTCCCGGGCATGCTGAGCTTCGCGAAATCACGTCGACTGGCCTATGTCTCGAACTTCACCGATGTCTGCCCGGAGATGGCTCCGCCGGGATGGAATCTGTATGCCGGGACCTCGGTGCCCAAGAACCCGACCGGTGACTTCGACGAGGCCGCCGAAACCGAGTTCCTGCTACAGGATCTGCGGGACAACATCGAGGATTTCGATACGCGGGCACGCATCCTCAACATTGCCGTCACCCGCGATGACTGGCCGCCCCAGCGCGCTGTCGCGGGTTACGACCTCACGCACGAGACCCCCTTCACCGGACTGTGGAATGTCGGCGACGGCGTCAAGGAGTACGCCAACGGTGGCACGACCGCATGTGCCGAAACTGCAAAGATCGTCGTGGACAAGATCGTGGCCGCGCACCGACCGGCGGTGCTGAGCTGACCGAGCTGGCCGCGCGTATCGGTCATGCGCGCAGCGCGCTGTTCGTCCCCGGCGACCGGCCGACAAGATTTCCCAAGGCACTCGACAGCGGCGCCGACATCGTGATCCTCGACCTCGAGGACGCCGTCGCCGTCGAGGCCAAGGTGTCGGCGCGGGCGGCGGTGTCATCGTTCCTGGACACCGGCGCCGAAGTGGTCGTTCGGATAAACGGTACCGAGACCGATTGGTGCGCAGATGATCTTGCTGCACTCGCGCAGCACCGCTGCGCGGTCATGGTCCCCAAGGCGCACAGTGTCGACCAGTTGAGGTGGGTGGCCGCCAGGTTGCCCGCTGGGACCGCCCTGATCCCGTTGATCGAGACAGCGCGGGGAGTGGCCGCTGCGGCGTCGGTGTGCGGTGCCGAGTCGGTGGTTCGTGCCGCATTCGGCAGCGTCGATCTCGGAGCCGAACTCGGAGTGGATCCCGATGATCACACGGCACTGCAGTATGCACGCAGTGCGGTGGTGCTCGGCTCGGCCGTAGCCGGGTGTGCGGCACCGCTGGATGGGGTGACCACCGACCTGACCGGTGCGGCCCGGCTGGCCGCCGATGTGGAACAGGCGGCCACCTTGGGTTTCACCGGCAAGATGTGCATCCATCCGGCGCAGGTCGACGCCGTCAATCAGCGATTCACGCCTACGGATTCCGAATTGCACTGGGCCGAGAGGGTTGTCACCGCCGCGGCGGCAGGTGGCGCTTGTACGGTCGATGGAAAGATGGTCGACAAGCCGGTCGTCGATCGCGCCCTTGGTCTGCTGGCCCGGGCGCGCCGATAGCGGAGTGGGTGCGCCACATCGGCTCAGAGCGAGGCCAGAACCTGCCCGGCCGCGCGCTCACCGGCGATGTAAGCCCCTTCGATCCCCGATTGGGTCAGGTAATCGCCGGCGATCTGCACGTCATCAGGTAGTCGGGCCAACAGTGCCAGCATGTGTCGGTAGTGTCCGGGAGCTGCGGTCGACAGACCATAGGCGCGGCGGTACACCTCGATGATATCGGGCTCGGCCGGACCGTGAACCTCGGTCACAATGCGTCGCGCTTCGGTGAGCAGTCCTTCGTCATCGAGCTCGGTCGAGCGTGGGCCGTCAAAATAGACGCTGACCACCTGGCCGCCATCAGGCGCCGAGCCGGGTCTGCGCCGCTGGCCCAGAAGCACTCCGATATCGGAATGCGGACCGGGCCCGACGGGCACGACCAGGTCAGGGCCGGTATCCGGCCATGGATCGGTTCGGAAGCCGAAGGCCACGTGGTGCAGAGGTATTGCCTGTACCCGGCGGAGAGCATCGAGTTCGGCAGGGCCGAGGACGTCGGTGCACAGCTCGGCGGCGGTGTGGGCGTCGGTGGCGATGATCACCGCGCGTGCGGTGAAAACTGCATCCACCGTGTGCACCGCCACGCCGGTCGGTCCGCGGTGCACGCTCTCGACCTGGACGTTCAACCTGACGTCGACATCGTCCAGCTGCCAACTGGTGACCCGATCCAATCCGTCCTCGGGAACTGTCAGCCGAGTCTGGTGGGCGTTGCGCAGCAGTGCGACCAGGAACGAGCGCGAGATCGTGGACAGGTCGGCACCGGTCAACGGTTCCATCAGAGGCCGGACCACATACTCGTGGATACGGTCGCCGAGGACCCGTCGCGACCAAGCCTCCATCGTCTCACCGTTGTCGTCATCGGCCAGCGATTGAAGGTCGAACGGTTCGGGGCCGCGGCGCAGTGCGAGCCCAACGATGACAGCGACGAGGCGAACACGGTCGGTCCACCGCAGATGGGGTACGCCCAGGAATGTGTGCGGCGCGTCGAAACGCACCCGGTAGCGTCCGTGCGCGTCACGCAATGCGGTGTGCGCCACCCAGCGCCGCATGCGCCGAGCCCGCCCGGCCCGTGCGATGACGCTGCGGGTGCGGCGATAGGTACCCATCACGAAGATGGCCCCGGAATCAATGGCGAAGCCGTCCTTGCGGACGGTGCTGGTCCGGCCACCGACGGTGCGTTCTTTTTCCAGCAATAGGGTGTGAACACCGGCGGCGGTGAGCACGCGCGCTGCGGCGGCACCGGCCGGCCCGGCTCCGACGACGATGACGTCCGCGGCGATAGGGGGCGGTGGTGTTGGCATGGCGGTACCTCGATCAGCACAGGGAGAGGGAGTCGGCCGGCCCGACGGACACATCGCCGGTAAGGGACATAATTTAACAGATATTTGAAAATGTGCCGCACGGCGGATGGCGCACCACCATCAGCCGGTGATGGCGCGTAATGCCGTGAAACTGTCGTTGTCCAGGATCTGTTGTGCCGCCCGGGCCGCCATCGCGGCGAACATCCGGTCCCCACGTGCCGAGCTCTGCACACCGAGGGATATCGGAATGCACAGCACCAGTCCGTAGACGGCGTGCGCACGGTACTCCAGCCAGCACCGCGCGAAGTCGTAGTCGGAGACACCGAGAGCCACCAATCGCCGGTGATACTCGGTGACGAGCGCGCGTTCATGCTCGGTCCGCGCGGACTCGTCCAGGGAGGTGCCCAGCAGGTACGACACATCGATCACGCCGGGGGCGGCCGCGACGCTCTGCCAGTCGACCACCGTGATCGGGGTGTCTCCGCCCTGCGCGTCGAACAGAAGATTGTCCACACGGAAGTCCCCGTGCCACAGACAGCGGAGCTCGGTCAGGGTGGCCAGCCACAGCGGCACGTCCTCGACGAGTTGACGCGCTGCCTGTACATGCTCCGGCTCCAGATAGGAGCCGAAGCGCTCCAGCCACGGGTCGATGACCTGGGGAAGGGCGCCGGCCAAGGTATTCCACACGGGTGCGGCGCCGAGCCAGGGATGCTCGGCCAGCCTCGGGTGTCTCCAGGAGCCTGCGTGTAGAGCAGCAGCCTGAGCGAGGGCGAGATCGGCCTCGTCCGCTGTGCAACCGCCGATCTGTTCGACTGTTCGTGCCGGTCCCATGTCTTCGAGGAGTAGCACGAAGTCGCCCAAATCCTCGGCGATGCGGGCGGTGAAGCACTGTGGTGCGCGCACCGTGGTGAGGTCGAGCAGGTCTCGGTAGAACAACACCTCGCGCTGGTAGGCGCCCGTCGCGATTCCCATCTGGCGGCTGGCCGGGTCGGTGCTGGCCACCTTGGCGATCAGGGTGTCCGGTGCGCCCGGCGGTCGTACCGCGTAGTCGAACGTCAATCGATAGCTGCCGGCCATCTGGCCGGTGCCAACCGCCGTGGCTTCCAGGGCGGCGATCTCGACGGAGTCCCATCCGGGCACATCGGCGAGCAGCGCCGACACCGTCGCCGGACTGAAATGGTCGATGGTGTGGGGGATTACGGTCATGCTGTCTCTTTCTGCGGCGGGGATGAGCGGGTCGGGTTACGGAACGACGACGGCTCGCGGTGCGAGCACCCGGCGAAGGAAGGCCACCTGGTGCTGGGTGACACGATCATGATGTGCCGCACCGGGATACACGTCGAAGTGATCGCACGGATAGTGGTGCACGGTGGCGCGCGCTCGCGTGGCCGTCGTCGTCGCGGCGCCCGGGGGAGCGGACTGGTCGCCGTCGGCGATCTGCATCAGGACCGGGCATCGGAGTCGGGCGGCCCCGGCGCCGGGCCGGTAGGTTCCGATCTGCAACAGCACCCGCGCCGCGACGGCGTTGCGCCATGTGGGTCCGGCGATCCGCTGCATACCGCGCACGGCGCCAGGGGCACACAGTGCGGCAGGTTCGCCAGGGTGTCCGACAATGGGTGCGAGTACCGCTGGTCGACGGCGAAGTGCGGCCACCTGATCGGCAAGCCCGATCCGCAGCAGGCGCACGACGTGGCCGAGCCCGTGTGACCTCAGCATCGTCCACACGGCCGCGGTACCGTCGACCGCTGGTGTCAGGCTGATGGCGGCGGCGATCCGGTGGTCCTCGGCAGCGACGCGTAGGACGTGACCGCCGGACAGCGAGACTCCCCAGACCACGATCCGGTCCGGATCCACCCCCGGCAATGAGCGCGCGTGTCCGATGGCGTGCTGGTAGTCCTCGATCTGTCGTGGTAGGTGAACGAGTTGCCTTGGCTCACCGGATGATTCCGCGAAGTGACGGTAGTCGAAGGCGATGACGTCGGCACCGGCGGAGGCCAGGACTCCGGCGAATCCGCCGAGGCCGCAGTCTCGGGTGGCGCCGACGCCGTGCGCCATCACGATGCATGGCCGCCCGTGGGCGCCGGTCAGGTCATGGCCTTCGGCGCGGTAGTGCTCGGCCGCCAGGTGTCCGCCGTCGGGTGTGCCGATGCGGATCTGCTGTGCCGTGTTCACGGTGCACTCCGATCAGCGGTAGGAGGGTCGGTCGTGGGGGCGGGGTCGCCGTAGATGGCGTTGAACCAGATGTGTTCGAGGGCCGCATGGACCGATTGGGCGCTCTCCAACCCGGTGCCGCGCAGATGGCGTTCCAGCATCATCGCGTTGAGCGAGATCAGCGAGTGCGCCAGGTCGCGTGACGGGATCAATGTCGTGGACCGGTGCTCATCGATGTACCCCGCGACGAACTCCTCGTAGCGCCGCAGCCACGCCTCCCAGATGTCGCGCGTCTCGGAATCGGCATCGCGGGCGTCGAGCATCGCGAGGAATCGGCGACGCTGGGTCACCCACGATTGCACAGCCAACTGCAGTGATTCGGACAGGTTGACTCGCGGATCGCCCAGCCGACCGATGACCCTGCTGGCCTCGTCGATCTGCTTATCGAAGATCTCACCGAGTAGATGGGTCACCGCTTCGTTCTTGCTGCTGAAGTAGAAATAGAAGGCCGACCGGGCCAAACCGGCCTCTTCGGCGACCGCGGCGACCGAGATATCGGCCAATGATTGGTGTTCCAGGTGTTCGGCAAGTACGGCCAATAGCCGGTCGCGACGATGCTCACCACGCGGCTGTGGTCTGCCGGGATTGCGTCGAGGGGCGACCTTGGCCGCGTCAGCTGGCACGAGCGGCGGCCTCGGCCGCCCGGCCGGTGAGGGTCACCGGTCCGTACTTGGCCGCTCGACGCGCACCGGCGGGTAGTTCGCGGGTGCGCATATTGCGTTCGTAGTCGAAGTAGTCCACCTGTTGGGTGTGCCGTGGCTTATCGGAGAAGTGCCCGATGTACTTGCGTTCGTCAGCGGCGATGGTCTTGTGCATCTCGGCGATGGACGGCGGCCGATACGTCCCGGCCAGGTAGGCCGCCGCGAGCCGGGCCTGGCACTCGACGAAGGGGAACAGCGTCGGCAGTGCCTGGGCAAACCCGACGAAGATCAGATCATCGAGCCCGGGCTTGAGCATGCGCTTGTAGAGCGGCAAGTGGTTGTCGGGCGCGCTGAGGAAATCTGGGTCGAAGAACGGGAACGTGATGTTGTAGCCGGTGGCGTAGATCAGCACGTCGGCCTGCACCGAGGTACCGTCGACGAAGTGCACGGTGTCGCCGTCGAGGCGTTCGATGTTGACCTTGGCGGTGGCATCCCCGGCGCCGAGTCGCATGAGCAACTCGGCAGATTGAGTCGGGTGAGCCTCCAGGAAATGATGGTTCGGGGTGGGCAGACCGTAGTTTTCGGGGTTGCCGAACAACCAGCGCGCCACCGGACGCATGGCACGGCGCTGCCAGGACAGCGGAATGACCGGCAGCGTCCGTGCGATCTTGTCGGCGGTCATGCCGAAGATGTACTTCGGGACCACCCAGGCGCCGGATCGTGTCGACAGGTATACCGTGTTTTGCCAGGACTTCTGGGATAGTTCCGAGACCAGATCGGCCGCCGAGTTGCCGATCCCGACCACCACGATGCGTTTGCCCTTGAGGTCGAGGGGCTCGGTGGGATCGATATAGGCGTGGGAGTGGATGATCTCGCCGGTGAACTCCCCGGGGAATGCCGGGAAGCGCGGATCCCAGTGGTGTCCGTTGGCGACCACGAGCGCGTCGTAGATGCCACTTCTGCCGTCACTGGTGTCGACGCGCCACCCGCCGCCGGGAAACCGGTGGGCGTGAGTGACCGAGGTGTTGAAGCTGATGTGCTCGCGAAGGCCGAATGCATCGGTGTAATCGTCCAGATAATCCTTGATCTGGGAGTGGTGTGGGTAGTCCGGCAGACTCGGATCCATCGGGAAGTCCTTGAAGCACAGCAGGTCCCGTGACGTGTCGATGTGCAGGGACCGGTAGGCGCTGGAGTGCCCGTTGGGATTGCGGAACGCCCAGTTTCCTCCCACCCGGTCCGAGGACTCGAAGCAGTCATAGCTGACACCGGCGTCGATGAGGTTCTTCGCGGTGGTCAGACCGCTGATACCGGCGCCGATGATGGCCGTGCGGGGTGTGTTCTGCATTGCACTCCTGATTCGATGTGGCATGGCTCACGCGATGGAGGCTGACGCTAGCTCGAAAACCTGACAAGAGTCAACATTTTCGGCAGAAAATCTACCGAGAATTTGAAATTCTTCAGGAGGGACTGCTCCGGCATGGTCGACAGGTCCATACGCCGGTGTCGAAGCTCGCATCGGCGGCCGAGACCGCATAACGCTTGAGTGGCGATGCGGAGTAAGGCGCCCCAAATCGATGGCAAGGGAGCGGGTTTGCCCGGCCGCCGGGGGGCCTTCACGGGTGCTTGGCGACTGCGCTTTGGGTATAACCTTGTCGGCGGGCACCGCTGCGGACTATCTTTTAATTCACATTAAAACTTTAGCAAGGTGGTGTGCTTTGTCGCGTCGAATCCAAGTGATCTGTGCATGGTGTGGTCCGGCCACGGTTCTTGTCGCGTTCATCGGTTGGTTGATCGCCGGCGTTCTGCCCATCCCCTTGGGTTCGTCGAGCACCACCGAGGAGGTGGTGAGCTTCTATGCCAACGACACTCGGGTGCTGTTCGGTCTGGTGATCGCCCAGCTGGGCGTGTGCCTGGTATTTCCGTTGATCGCGTTGATCGGTTATCGAATGTTGCGCATCGAGGGGCGTCATCCGATCTTGACGCTCATCCAATTGGTGACCGGAGCGGCGACCGGAGTACTGCTCCTGTTGCCGATGTTGTTGATGGCGGTCATCGCCTTCCGGCCGGATCGCGATCCGGAGATCACGGTCACCCTCAACGATATCTGCTGGCTGTTGTTCATCACTCCGATCGCGCCGTTCATCATCCAGAACATCGCCATCGGCACCGCCATCCTGCGGGATCCCAACCGAACGCTGCCGCGCTGGGTCGGGTACACCAACTTCTGGATCGCTGCGACGTTCCTCCCGGACCCGCTGGCGTTCTTCTTCCACGGCGGACCGTTCTCGTGGCGCGGCATCTTCATCTTCTGGCTGGCGCTGACCTCCTACAGCATCTTCTTGATCGTCATGGGCGTCGTCTTGCGCAACCTGGCGGTGCGCGAGGACGGTGCCGTCGATGCGTCGATCGAGGGCGTGGGGGAGTCGAGGGTGGGCGCACACCGCAGTTGATCACCGCATATTCGAAGTGTCGATCGAAAAAGGGTGCTGACTGGCTGCGTGTCGACGCTTCGCCGCCGGTTACCGATTGCCACCGGCGCTTTATTGCCCCTTGCTGGACAAATGCGACGCTGCGGAGCGCTTTTGGCGAAACCGTAGGTTGACTTACGGTGGCCCAGGTGTGACGATGGCCTCACCTCCACATCCGGCTCGGATGCACTTTTGAATCAAACATAAATTAAGGAGAACGATGGGGTTCGCCAGCTCTGCGGAAGTTGTGAAGTACATCGGCGGAATCTTCGACGAGGCCTTCGCCGACCCGGAGATCGGTCCGAAACTGGTCGACACCGGGCTCGTGGTGGCCTTCGACTTCACCGACCCCGATGCGGTCGTCGTGATCGACATGGCCAACAAGGCGGTGCGGTCGGGCACCGACGGGGGAGCCGAGCCCATGGCGACCATGTCGATGACGGCCGAGACCGGCAATGCCTACTGGCAGGGGAAGGTGAATCTGCCGCTGGCGATGGCGAAGAAGAAGATCAAGGTCGACGGTAACGTCGCCAGCCTCCTCAAGCTGGCCCCGTTGGGTAAGAAGCTCTACGGGCCGTACATCGAACGGCTCAAGGCAGACGGCCGCGACGACCTGCTGGCCTGACCGATGTTCCCCGGAGCGCACGCCAAGACCGATCCCGACAAGCCGGCGGTGATCATGGCCGAGACCGGCCGCGCACTCACCTATCACGAACTGGATCGGCGTTCTGCATCGATCGCCGCTGCCCTGCATTCCCTTGGGCTGCGGCGTGGAGATGTCATAGCCCTGCTGTCGGACAACGTGCTGGAGGCCTTTGAGATCTATTGGGCGGCAATACGATCAGGCCTGTACATCACTGCGGTCAACTGGCATCTGGCCGCCGACGAGGCGGCCTACATAGTCGACGACTGCGGTGCCCGGGTGTTGTTCGCCTCGGCCGGGATCGGTGAGTTGGCCCGCGAGATCGTCTCTGCCACTCCTGGGGTCAGCCATCGATTCGGCTTCGGTGGCACCATAGCCGGACACCGCGACTACACCGAGCTGATCGAGTCCGACCGGGACAGGCCGGCTGACCAGCCCCGCGGGGCGGAGATGCTGTACTCCTCCGGCACGACCGGCCGCCCGAAAGGTGTCAAGCCGGTGTTGCTGGATCTGCAGGTCGACCAACCCGGGGAGCCGCTGGTGGCGATGCTCGCCCACGGCTTCGGCCTGACGGCCGACGACCGCTACCTCTCTCCCGCGCCCATCTACCATGCCGCACCATTGAAATGGTGCGGCGGAATTCATGCGCTCGGCGGCACAGTGGTGCTCATGGACCGGTTCGATGCCGCCAAGGCGTTGGCGGCAATCGAGCAGTACCGGATCACCGCCACCCAGATGGTTCCGACGATGCTGATCCGGATGCTCCAGCTACCACCCGAAGAGCGGGATTGCCACGACGTGTCATCGCTGCGGCTTGCGGTCCATGCCGCTGCGCCATGCCCGCCGGACGTCAAACAGGCGATGATCGATTGGTGGGGACCGAAGCTCGTGGAGTACTACGGGGCTACCGAAGGGCACGGGGTGACGGTGGTGACGTCCCAGGAATGGATCGACAGGCCCGGCACGGTGGGCCGAGCAGCACTGGGCACCCTGCACATCTGTGATGACGAGGGCACGGAGCTGGCGCCCGGACAGATCGGCACCGTGTACTTCGAACGTGAGCAGGCGCCCTTCGAATATCACAACGACCCGGTGAAGACGGCTGCAGCGCGTCACCCGCAGTACGACAACTGGTCAACCGTCGGCGACATGGGCTATGTCGACCAGGATGGCTATCTGTTCCTGACGGACCGGAAGGCCTTCATGATCATTTCCGGCGGGGTGAACATCTATCCCCAGGAGATCGAGAACGTCTTGGCGCTGCACCCCAAGGTGAGCGATGTCGCCGTGATCGGCGTTCCGGATCCGGAGATGGGCGAACAGGTCAAAGCGGTTGTCCAGCTGAGGCAACCGGACCAGGCCGGCGACGACCTGGCGGCCGAGCTGATCGGCTACGTCCGTGATCGGATCGCGCACTACAAGGCACCCAAGACCGTCGATTTCGTCGATGAGCTGCCCCGACTGGCGACCGGCAAGCTGGCAAAACGAAAGCTCCTCGATCAATATCTGGAGGTCAGCAGATGAGTGCTCCGACGACGACCGCGCGCGAGTTCGACCCGATCGACATCTCCTCGTTGGACTTCTGGGCGGCGACCGCGCAGCAACGGGAGCAGTCGTTTCAGATCCTGCGCGACGAACGTCCGCTGAGTTGGCACCGGCCGATCGAAGGTGGCCTGATGGAGGCCGAGATCGACGGGTTGTGGGTGGTGACCCGCAACGAGGACATCGCGTACGTCAGCAAGAATCCGGCACTGTTCTGTTCAGGCCAAGGCGTGATGATCGAGGCCGTGCCCGAAGATCTTCTCGATGCGGCGCAGTCCTTTCTGGCCATGGACGGCGCCAGACACTCCTCGCTGCGCCGGCTGATCAGTTCGGTGTTCACGCCGCGACAGGTGGCCAAGATCCGCGATCAGGTGCGTCAGCAAGCCACCACGATCGTCGATGACCTGTTGGTCAGCCCCAGCGGAGATTTCGTCGAGCAGGTGTCCAAACGCCTACCGATGTGGACCATCTACGAGATGGTGGGACTGCCCGAGGAGTTTCGCGACGAGGCCGCCCATCATGCCGACGGGATGGTGTCGTGGGCGGATCCTGATGTTGCGGCCGGACGCGAGCCCGGCGAGGTGCTCAACGAATCGCTGGTCGGGTTGTTGTCGATGGGCCTGGAACTGGCCGAACGGCGTCGTATCGAGCCGACCTCGGACCTGATGTCGCTACTGGTGCAGGCCGAGGTCGATGGTCGCAGGCTCACCGACGAGGAACTCGGCGCCTTCTTCGTCCTGCTCTCGGTCGCCGGTAACGACACCACGCGCAACACGATCACGCTGACCACCCTGGCGCTGCAGGAGTTTCCCGAGCAGCGTGCGCTGTTGCACAACGATTTCGACACCCATATCGGTCGTGGGATCGAAGAGTTCGTCCGCTGGGCGAGCCCGGTGATGACCTTCCGGCGCACGGCGACCCAGGACACCGAGTTGTGTGGCCGGCAGGTCAAGCAAGGCGACTGGGTACTGCTGATCTACTCGTCGGGAAACCGTGACCCCCGTGCCTTCGCCGAGCCCCACCTGTTCGACATCACCCGCGAGCCCAACGGTCACGTGGGATTCGGTGGCGGCGGCCCACACTTCTGCATGGGCGCGTTCCTGGCCAAGATGCAGCTGGAATCGCTTTTCCGGGAGTTGATCTTCCGCGCACCGAACCTGCGGGTGGGTGAACCCGAGTATCTCACCGGCAACTTCGTACACGCCGTCAAATCCCTTCCCTACAGCCTGGATTGATCAGAGGAACACATGTCGGAATTCATCGGTAAACACTTCGTCGTCACCGGCGCCGCGTCGGGGATCGGACACGCGGTCGCCGAGCAGTTGCTCGCGGCCGGCGCGTCGGTGACCAGCCTGGACCGCAACCGGCCCACCGCCGCGGTCACGCGCCATATCGAGGTCGACTTGGCCAATCCGCGCAGTATCGACGCGGCCCTGGAGTCGCTGGAAGGGCCCTATGACGGTCTGATGAACGTCGCAGGGATTCCCGGCACCGCTCCGGCCGATACCGTGCTCGCGGTCAACAGTCTGGCCGTGCGTCACCTGACCGAGGCGTTCTTCGACCGCCTGGTGCCCGGAGGTTCGGTCACCGTGGTGTCCTCGACTGCCGGCTTCGGTTGGCCGGACCGCCTGGATGTCATCCGAGATCTGTTGGCCACCGAGACTTTCGAAGAGGGCGCTGCGTGGTTCAAGGCCCATCCACAGCAGGGCAACGCCTACAACTTCTCCAAGGAAGTCACCACGGTCTACACCCAGTCGATGGGTTTGGCGTTGGCACAGATGGGGCTGCGCATCAACGCGGTGTTGCCCGGGCCGGTCGAGACACCCATTCTCGTCGACTTCGAGGAGTCGATGGGCAAGGACGCCCTCGATGGGGTCAAGGATCTGTTGGGTCGCCACGCCCAGCCTGCAGACGTCGCCGCCGTGGTGTGTTTCCTGGCCTCGGATGCGGCACGGTGGGTCAACGGACAGGCATTGGCGGCCGATGGCGGGATCACCGGTGCTGTGGTCACCGGTGTCGTTCCGAAGCCCGAGATCTGAGCGGCACCGTGACGTCAACCTCTCCGACGACAGCCTCGACAACAGCCTCGACAACGGTCGGGGGTCCGGCACACGAGCCTCCCGGTTCCGAACGTGTCGAGCTGCACCGGGTCTTCCGCACCGGGCGAACCCGTTCGCTGCAATGGCGATTGGACCAGTTGGCCGCGATCGAGGCGTTGTGCGAGGAGCAGGAGTCCGCGGTGGCCGCCGCGCTTGCCGAGGATCTCGGACGGCCGCCGGTGGAGGCCTGGCTCGGTGACATCGCGTCGACCAAGGGCGAGGCGGTGTACGCGCGTAAGCACGTCAAGAAGTGGATGCGCAGGCAACGCCAGCCGCTGCCGTTGGCGCAACGCCCCGGACGTGGCTGGGTACAGTACGACCCGCTGGGTACCGTGCTGGTGATCGGACCGTGGAATTATCCGTTCTATCTGAGCATGGGTCCCCTTGTCGCGGCGGTGGCGGCGGGAAATTGCGCACTGCTCAAGCCCTCCGAACTGGCACCGGCCACCTCGAGCCTGCTGGCCGACCTGGTACCCAGATACCTCGACAGCCACGCGGTGCGCGTGGTGCAGGGCGACGGGGCAACCACCCAGCGGCTGATCGCGCAGGGCTATGACCACGTGCTGTTCACCGGCGGCACCGAGATCGGTCGCAAGATCATGGCCGCGGCCGCCCCGACACTCACCCCGGTGACACTGGAGTTGGGCGGCAAGAGCCCGGTGATCGTCACCGCGGACGCCGATCTCGACGTGACGGCCCGGCGCATCGCGTGGGTGAAGCTGATGAACTCTGGACAGACCTGTATCGCTCCGGACTATGTCCTGGCCGAGCGCTCGGTCGTCGACGACTTGACCGCCAGGATCGTCGAGAACATGGGGAGATTTCGGGCGCAGGAAACGCCGTCTGGTCAACGGATCGTCAATCGCCGTCAGTTCGACAGGTTGCGCGGACTGGTCGAATCGACCTCCGGCACGGTCGTGACCGGCGGCGGCTGGGTCGAGGCCGACCTGCGTATCGAGCCGACGGTGATCCGCGATCCCGCTCCCAGCGATGCGGTGATGGCCGACGAGATCTTCGGCCCGATCCTGCCCGTTCTCGGCGTGGAAAACACCGCGGCAGCAGTGGAATTCATCAACTCTCGGCCAAAGCCGCTGGCCTTGTACGTGTTCACCGGTTCGAATCGGCTCGGCGAGGAGCTGATCGACGCCATACCTTCCGGCGGCGCGGTGATCAACCACGTGGCCATGCACTGCCTGGTACCGCAGTTGCCGTTCGGTGGCGTCGGAGCCAGCGGAATGGGTCAGTACCACGGGCGATGGGGTTTCGAGGCACTCAGTCATCGCAGGGCGGTGCTGGCCAAGGGCGCCAAACCCGATCTGGCACTGACTTACCCGCCCTACACCGACAGCGCGATCAAGATCATGAGGAGGTTGTTCTGATGGGAGTACGGGTAGACGGCTCCAGATGCTCGGGCATCGGCATGTGTGAGATGACCGCCCCGGACGTCTTCGAGATCGGTGACGACGGCCAGGCACATGTCATCGGGGATCCGGATGGGAACCGGGAGTTGACCACTGAGGCCATCTCCAATTGCCCCACCAGCGCTCTGTCGTTCGACGACTAGCCCGCGGGACCATCTTCAGCGATCGAGTACTCGAGGAGAATCGATGACCTTCGTCATCACCCAGAACTGTTGCACCGATGCCAGCTGTGTTCCGGTGTGCCCGGCCGATTGCATCCGCCCGGCGCCGGACACGGCCGGTACCGCGGCGCCGATGCTCTATATCGATCCCGCCGGTTGCGTGGATTGTGGAGCCTGTGTGGCGGTCTGCCCGGTTGGTGCGATCTATCACGAAGATGAGCTGCCGGAATCACAGCTGCGGTTCAAGACCATCAATGCCGACTACTTCGCCGGCACGCCGCTGGATATCCGGGCCACGCCCGCACGGTGGTCACCGACCCCGATCGGCCGCGATACGTTGCGGGTGGCGGTTGTCGGCGCCGGACCGGCGGCGTGCTATGCGGTGGCTGACCTGACCCGGACCCCGGGCGTGCGAGTCGACGTCTTCGACCGTCTGCCCACGCCCTACGGACTTGTGCGCTTCGGTGTGGCCCCCGACCACCAGCACACCAAGGACATCACCTCGGTGTTCGAGACCGCGCTTTCCGGGCCCAGCGTGCGTTGCTTTTTCAACGTCTGCGTGGGTGCCGACGTCAGCCACGAGCAGTTGACGGAAGCGTATGACGCGGTGATCTATGCGACCGGCGCCACCCGCAGTCGCGAGTTGGGTATTCCCGGCGAGCAGCTGCCGGGTAGCGTTGCCGCAGCCGATTTCGTCAACTGGTACAACGGCCATCCCGATCACGCCGAGGCGATGTTCCCGTTGGACTCCGAGCGCGCGGTCATCATCGGCAACGGCAACGTCGCACTGGATGTCGCACGCATCCTGGTGTTGGACGAGGCGACGCTGCGTGCGACCGATATCGCTGAGCACGCGCTGAACGAGTTGCGCCACAGCGCGGTTCGTGAGGTCGTCATCCTGGCCCGCCGCGGGGCCGGGGAGGGTGCGTTCTCTGTCGGGGAGCTGATGGCGCTGGGCGCCCTACCGGACGTCGACATCGTCATCGAGGGTGCCCTCGGTGAACGGCCGGACGATCACGAGGGAGCCCTGAAGTTCGACATAGTCGGTGAATACGCCCGGCGCCCGGCAGTCGCGGGCCGCCGACGCATCGTGCTCCGGTTCGGCACCCGACCACTGCAGGTGAGCGGAACCGAGCGGGTCGAGGCGTTGGTGGTCCAGGACGGTGCGGCAACGACCAGGATCGAGACGTCGATGGTCCTGCGCGCCATCGGGTATCGGCCGGCACCGGTGGTCGGTCTGCCGGCGGATCCGGATACCGGTGTGGTGTCCAACCAGGAGGGTCGGGTGACCCGTGACGGCGTACCGGTTCCCGGGCTTTATGTGACCGGTTGGATCAAGCGCGGTCCACGAGGTGTCATCGGGACCAATCGTCTGTGTGCTCGTGAGACCGTGGAATCTGTGCTCGCCGATGCGGCCGCCGGTCGCTTGCCGACACCGACGGCGCAGCCGGAGGCCATCCCTGAGCGACTCGGCGAGCAGGGGGTTTCCGTCGTGGACTGGTCGGGCTGGCGGCAGATCGACGAAGCCGAACGGGCGCAGGGATCGGTCACCGACCGTCCCAGGGTGAAGGTCGTGGACCGAGCCGCGCTGCTCACCGCGGCCGGCGTGGCCCGCTAGCGGACGATCAGGACACGCTACCGGTGCACAGTGCTGATCTTGCCCGCCTGCTCGCGCGCCTGCCGACCGACCGCGGCCCTGTCATCGCCCTCGGTGACGGGGTAGGTGCACTCGGAACCCTCGCCGGGAGCACCGAAGCGATCGGTGCGGTACTGAGCGACTACGCGGCCCGCAGGACCGATGTCACACTCGTTCTCGGTTGGAGTCCTGTTGCGCCGAAGGGTATTTCGGCGGGCAGCTTCGCCAGGATCGTGACGCTGATGCCGGGCTGGGGAGTCCGCGGCTTACTGCCACATCCGGGCACCTGCGCCATACCGACCAGTCTGGCGGCGATTCCGGGGTTACTGACCGGACCGCTGCGTCCCGATGTCCTGATCACCCGGATGACTCGCCGCGGTGACGCCGTGCACTTCTGCACCGAGGTGTCCTGGCAACAGGCGCTGGTCGATGCCGGTGTGCCGGTGTGGGCGGTGCTCGACGATGTGGCACCGGCGGCCAGTGCCGAATCTCCGCTGTCACCGAACGCCGTGTCGGTGCTGGGCCTGGCGGGTGACGCGCCGGCATGTGTGGCCCCGCGGGCGCCCGAGCCGCTGCACGAGGAATTGGCCGACCGGGTGTTGGCGCTGATACCCGAGGGCGCCCGGGTGCAGTACGGACCCGGTCAGCTGGGCACGGCGCTGCTGCAACGAAGCCGCACGCCCATGTCCGTCGACACCGGGCTGTTGACCGATGCGGTGATCGATCTGGAGCGCCGCGGGCTGCTCATCGGTGAACCGTCGGCGACCTATCTTTTCGGCGACCGCGCTCTTTACGACTGGGCCGACGGACGACCGATACTGCGCGGAATCGGGCACAGCCACGACATCACGAGGTTGTCCCGCGGACAGGCCTTCTTCGCGGTCAACACCGCCATCGAGATCGACCCGTCCGGTCAGGTCAACGTGGAGGGTGTCGGGGACAAGATCGTCGGTGGCATCGGGGGACACCCCGACTATTGCGCGGCGGCGCGGCTACATCCGCAAGGCCTGTCGATCATCGCCGTGGGATCGGGATTCGGCGGTCGCAGCACCCTGGTGGACGCGTTGAGCAGGCCCGCGTCGACACCGGCCCATGATGTCGAGGTGATCGTCACCGAGGCCGGGCACGTGGATCTGCGTACCGCCGACTGGGCGCAGCGGCGGACCATGATCGAGAATCTCTTCGAACGGTCGCGCTGACCCGCCGGTGCGGACCGGGCAGACCACGGCACCCCGCCCCGACAACGGTGTCGGAGCGGGGTGCCGGCTCAATCGGGGTGTCGGACGAGCTCAGTGTCCGACGGGGCAGCGCACCTCGGCATGCATGGTCTTCACCGCGGCGGCAAAATTGCTGACCAGCATGTCGGGCTCGCCGAGTCGCAGCTCGGGCAGGCGATGCAGGATTTGGTCCAGCATGTGCTTGAGCTGCATCTTGGCAAGGAATGCGCCGAGGCAGTAGTGCGGTCCACCGCCGCCGAAGGCGACGTGCTGGTTGGGCTTGCGGCTGATGTCGAAGGACCACGGGTCGGGGAACTCGGTTTCGTCCCGGTTGCCCGACGAATAGATCATCACCACCCAGTCGCCCTTGTGGATCTGGCGGCCGCCCAGCACCGTGTCCTGTGTCGCGGTGCGGCGGAACGTCATCACCGGGGTCACCCAGCGCAACACCTCGTCGATGGCGGCGTCGATCCTGCCCTCGAAATCCTCGAGCAGGTAGGCCGTCTGGTCCGGGTTGTCGACGAACGCCTTCACACCCAGTGACAATGTGGTGCGGGTTGTGTCGTTGCCCGCGAATGACGTCAGCACGAACATAGATGCCAGTTCGTCGTCGTCGAGCGTGTGCCCGTCGACGGTGGCCGACACCAGGTTCGACCAGATGTCATCGCGGGGGCAGGCCCTCGTCATCTCGGCGAACTCCAGTCCGATGCTGAGGTTGCCGACCAGGGCGTCGTTGAGAACCTCGGCCGATGACCTGCCTGCAGCGATGTCGGGATCGTTCCAGCCGGCGAGTTCGTCGGCGAAATGCGCGGCCTCCTCGCGCTTCTCCGCGGGTAGCCCGGTCATCTCGTAGATGGTGTTCATCGGCATCTGCTTGGCGACGTTGTGCACCCAGTCCCCAGAACCCTGTGCGAGGAAATCGTCGACGATCTTCGCCGCGCGGTTGCGGATCTGGTCTTCGATGCGCTTGACCTGGCGAGGCGTGAACGAGCCGCTCATCAGTCTGCGATAGGTGAGATGGCGTTGTCCGTCCATCGCCAAGAACGACGATGCGGCTTCGAGGAACTCGTCGGGCACGTCCTCCAGCTGAATGCCGCCGCCGGAACAGAAGATCTCGGGATGTGTGCTGACTTCACGGATCAGCTCATGGGAGGTGACGGCCCAGAAGCCGGGGATGTCGGAGGGCGCCAGGTCGCTTTCGACAGGCCGCTGCCAGCTCACCGGTGCACGGCGGCGCAGTTCGGCGAAGGCGATATCGCGCTCACGGGCCGACTGTGCCCAGAACGACTTGGGGGAGATGTCGACGGGGTCGTACTCGCGGTCCGGCGAGGTGGCGGGCTGGTGATCGTCATGTGCTGGTGCCGAATCCGCTGGGCTGCTGGTCATCGGGCGCTCCTCAGGTCTGCGAGCAGAGATGTTTCTACTATAGATTTGAAAACTGCGTTGGGTCGGGGATTTCGGGACATGGCTGCGAACCGACGAGTATGCCCGGGTCCGGTGGTCCGGGCCCGGGCATATCGACGGGTCAGCGGGCTGCGATATCGCGCCCGATGATCTCTTTCATGATCTCGGTTGTTCCGCCGTAGATGGTCTGGATGCGGGTGTCCAGGTAGGCCCTCGCGACCGGGTACTCCATCATGTAGCCGTATCCGCCGTGCAGTTGCAGACACCGGTCGATGACGCGTTTCTGT
Organism: Mycolicibacterium sp. 22603; assembly: GCA_052044345.1. Classification (GTDB taxonomy): domain Bacteria; phylum Actinomycetota; class Actinomycetes; order Mycobacteriales; family Mycobacteriaceae; genus Mycobacterium. Next base: position 149,994 of record JBQEMX010000008.1, on the reverse strand, counting down.
AGTTCGCTGAGATACCACTTGCCCTTGGCAGCGTCCACCGCACTCAGCTCCCCGGCGTTGTAGGCCAGCACGCTGCGGTCGGTGTAGGCCTCGGCGATGTCGATCTCGGTCTCCATCTCGGCGAGTTCGAAGCGCACGTGCTGTTTGTCGGTCAATGGCGCCCCGAAGGCCTGCCGATTCTGGCAGTACTCCACGGTGGCATCGAAGATGGCGCGCGTGGTGGCCATCGCTTTTGCGGTGACGCCGAGCCGTTCCCGGGGAAGATGACTCATCAGGTACTGCAGACCCTTTCCTGCCTCACCCAGTAGGTTGGCCGCAGGCACAACCGCATCCTCGAAGTACAGTTCCGAGGTGTCCTGGGCGGGCAGGCCGAGCTTGTCCAGTTTGCGGCCCCGTTCGAATCCCGGGGTGTCGCGCTCGACGACGAACAGGCTGAAGGCGCGTGAGCCACCATCGGGGTCGGTCTTGGCCGCCACGACCAGAACATCGGACATGATGCCGCTGGAGATGAAGGTCTTCTGCCCGTTGAGGATCCAGTTGTCGCCTTCGCGGCGTGCCGTGGTGCGCATGCCACGCAGATCACTGCCCGCGCTCGGCTCGGTCATCGCCAGCGCACCGATCAACTCGCCGGCGGCGAATCCCGGCAACCAGCGCTGCTTCTGCTCGTCGTTGGTCAGGTCGAGCAGGTAGTGCAACACGAGATCGTCCTGCAGGCTCACGGTCAACCCGAACGACAGCGCATTGATCCGACCGATCTCTTCGCACACGATCATCCGGTACCGGTAATCGGCCTCGCCTGATCCGCCATAGGTCTCGGGGACCTGCAGCGCATAGATGCCGGACTTGGCGGCGCGCGCGAACACGGATCGGTCGATCCAGCGTTGCTCGTCCCAGTCATGCTGGTGCGGAACGACTTCGCGAGCCAAGAACTCCCGCACGGTTTCTCGGTAGGCCTCGTGGTCGGCTTCGTAGAGTGAGCGCTTCATGGCGATCAGAGGCGTTCGATGATCGTCACGTTGGCCTGGCCGCCACCTTCGCACATGGTCTGCAGGCCGAAACGTCCGCCGGTGCGCTCGAGTTCGTGCAGCATGGAGGTCATCAGCCGCGCGCCGGTGCAACCGATGGGATGCCCCAGCGCGATCGCGCCGCCGTTGGGATTGACCTTGGCGGGGTCGGCCCCGATCTCGGCAAGCCAGGCGAGCACGACGGGGGCGAAGGCCTCGTTGATCTCGACGACGTCGATGTCATCGATCGACATACCGGCGCGCTTGAGAGCGTGTTGCGTGGCGGTGATGGGCGCCGAGAGCATCATCACCGGATCGGCGCCGCGCACCGACATGTGGTGGATCCGAGCACGCGGGGTCAGCCCGAAACGGTCGACGGCGGCCTGGGAGGCTACCAACAGTGCGGCAGCGCCATCGGAGATCTGGCTGGCGACTGCGGCAGTGAGCACGCCGCCCTCCACCAGGGTGGGTAGTGCGGCCATCTTCTCCGGCGTGGTGTCCGCGCGCGGTCCCTCGTCGGTACTGACACCCTTGTAGTCGGTGATCTCCCTGTCGAAGTGGCCGTCGGCGATTGCGGCGAGGGCGCGCCGGTGGCTCTCCAGTGCGAAGCGCTCGTTGTCCTCACGGCTGAGCTTCCACTGTGCCGCCATCATCTCGGCGCCGCGGAACTGGGAGATCTCCTGATCACCGTAGCGGTCCTGCCAGCCTTCGCATCCGGTCCAGGGGTCGGTGGATCCGAAGGGTTCACCCGCGTTGAAAGCGCACAGGATCGGGTACTGAGTCATCTTCTGGACGCCACCGGCGACGATGAGATCCGATGTTCCGCTCATCACGGCCTGGGCTGCGAAATGCACCGCCTGCTGGGCTGATCCACACTGACGATCGATGGTCACGCCCGGCACGGACTCCGGCAGACCGGCGGCCAGTGCGGCGGTGCGGGCGATGTCACCGGCCTGACTGCCGATGTTGTCCAGACAGCCGAGGATGACATCGTCGATGGCTGCGGGGTCGATGTCGTGGCGACCGGTGACGGTCTTGATCACGTGAGCGGCCATATCGGCCGGATGTGCGTCTGCGAAACCGCCCTTGCGCCGTCCGACGGCGGTGCGGGTGGCGTCAACGATATAAGCCTGAGTCATGCCAATTAATTTAACATAGAATCAAAAATGACGGCAATGTGCTGTGGCATACGGGTCAGTGCGGGTATCAGCGCTTCCGGCGGGACTTCGTGGGTGGCAGGGGACTCAGGCCGTGTCGGACGAACACCTGTGCGTTGTGGACCATCGTCTCCACCGAGTTGCGGCGGGGATCCCACCATTCCGCTGCCCAGTTCAGCGCGCCGAGAACCAGGGCCTGGGCGAGCATGGGCTCGAGATCGTCACGGATTTCACCATCGTCGGCGGCGGCCTTGACCAGCCCTCGCCAGATCCGGGTGTAGGCGGCCTCTTCCTTCTTCTGGCGGGCCTTCAGATGATCGGGGATCTGGCCGGAGTTGCGGATGGTGGCGCGCGCGTAATCGGAGAGCTCGAGCTCGTGCTGCAGATGGGCCTCCACCGCGGTCATGATCCGATCCATCGCATTCATGCCGTCGGGTAGGGCATCGAGCACGCTGGTCAGATGGCGTCGCATATCGCTGATCCCGCAGAACATCACCTCTTCGATGAGATCGTCGCGGGACTTGAAGTAGTAATAGATGGCCGGTGCCTGCAGATCGGCCTGGGTGGCCACGTCGGTGAGGCGGGTGCCCGCGTATCCCTTGACGCTGAGGACGCGTGCGGCGGCGTCGAGGATACGGGCGCGGGTGCGTTGCGCCTTGGTGTCGCCCGCGGTGTCACCGGATGCATCACGTGATTCGGCAATCGCCGACTTTCTCGCCATGGGCTCGATGATAGGAGTGTGCGGGGCAGAAATCCGGCTGCGCTCGCACATCGTCGCTATGTCGTCGGCAACACCGACCAGTCGATGGGCTGGACGCGGAAGTCACGGACGTCGCGCATGCCCGGTGCGATCAGATCGACCTGGCGGTAGAGGCGGCGGGTCAGAAGGACGACGAGCCGGCGTTCGCGGTCTGTCGCGGGCGCCGAGAGTACGGCCTCTTCCAGCATCTGGTCGACCGCTGCCATCATGATGGCCTCAGGGTATTGGCAGAACGCGATCGGTTCCGCGACCGCGACACCGTGGTCGTGGAGCACGCGCTTGATGTCGTACTCGCGACGCAAGGACAGCGTGCGGGTCCACGGCATCGGTTCCTCGCGCTGACAACGGATGTAGAGGTCCCGGTGGCGACCGTCGACCTCAACGGTGAGGTACCACGCCGGGCGCCACCCGAGATTGTCGGTGCCAGTCGAGGATGCGGCCCGCCGAGACCGATTCGACCCATTCGAACAACTGCGGCCATGGATCGGAAAGCGATCGCCAGGCAGGGGTGCCGGTGGTGTGCGCGGTACCGGTCACGACGCCATCGCCGTTCAGATGGTGCCGCGTGAGGCGAGTTGAGCGGCGATGACGTTGCGCTGGATCTCGTTGGTGCCCTCGCCGACGATCATCAGTGGCGCATCGCGGAAGTAGCGCTCCACGTCGTACTCGGTCGAGTAGCCATAGCCGCCGTGGATGCGCACGGCGTTCAATGCGATCTCCATGGCGGTTTCGGAAGCGAACAGCTTCGCCATGCCGGCCTCCATATCGGCACGCTTCCCGCTGTCGTAACACTCCGCCGCGTGCAACGTCAGCTGACGGGCGGCGGTCAGCTTCGTGGCCATGTCGGCGAGGTAATGACCGATGGCCTGGTGCTTCCAGATGGGCTGTCCGAAGCTCTCTCGCTCCTGCGCGTAGGCGAGCGAGTCCTCCAGTGCCGCGGTCGCCACACCGAGAGCGCGGGACGCCACCTGGATCCGGCCGGTCTCCAGTCCTCGCATCATCTGGGCGAAACCCTTACCGGGGACGCCACCGAGAACCGCGCCCGCGGGCACCCGGCAGTTGTCGAAGGACAGCTCGCAGCTCTCGACACCCTTGTATCCGAGTTTGGGCAGGTCGCGCGATACCGTCAGGCCGTCGCCGTGTTCGACGAGGACGACCGAGATGCCGGAGTGTTTCGGTGTGGCCTTGGGGTCGGTCTTGCACAACAGGGCGATCAGCCCGGACCGACGAGCATTCGAGATCCAGGTCTTCGCGCCGTTGATGACGAGCTCGCCGTCGTTGTCGGGAGCGGGCAGGGCCGTCGTGGTCATGGCCTGCAGATCGGAGCCGCCACCGGGCTCGGTCAGTGCCATCGTCGCGCGCATCTCGCCACTGGCCATCGCCGGGAGGTACTTCTGGCGCTGTTCCTCGGTGCCGAACTGGGATACCAGCTTGGCCACCACGGTATGTCCGCCCATCGCGCCGGCGAGGCTCATCCAGCCGCGTGCCAATTCCTGGGTGACCAGCACATAGCAGGCGGTGGACACCGGTGTCCCGCCGTACTCTTCGGGCACGGCCAACCCATAGATCCCGATGCGCTTCATCTGTTCGATCCACGCGTCGGGGTACTCGTTGGCGTGCTCGACGTCGCGCACCGTCGGTCGGACATCGCGATCGATGAACTGACGCACGGTGTCGACGAGCAGGTTCTCTTCCTCGCTGAGCTGACTGACCATGCCGATACCGTACTCCAAATTTTATTTCATGTTAAATTCTCTGTCGGACGGTCCGATCAATGACGAAGGGCGCCTGGATGCCGACGATCACCACGCACACTCGCGCGGGCAGCGATGCCCCGCGGCAACGCCATCTCCCCGGCGAAGAGGGCATGTGGGTCTTCATCTTCGGGGACATGACCGTCTTCGCAATGCTTTTCGGCGTATACCTGTACTACCGCGCGGCCGATGTCGCGGAGTTCAACCGGTCGCAGCTGTTGCTCAACCAGACCTTCGGCGTGGTCAACACCCTGGTCCTGTTGACCAGTTCGCTCCTGGTGGTGACCGCCCTGCGCGCGATCCGCGGTGGAGCATTGCCGTTGGCGCGGTGGCTTCTCTACGGTGCGATGGCGTGCGGGGTGGCGTTCATCGCCAACAAGGCAATCGAGTACGGCCAGAAGATCTCGATGGACATCGTTCCCGCCACGAACGATTTCTTCATGTACTTCTACGTGATGACCGGGCTGCACCTGCTGCACGTGGTGATCGGGCTCGCGCTGTTGTGGTTCATGGTCACTCTCACGCGCCGGCAGGTCCGCGGCGAGCGTGAGCTGCGTTATCTGGAAGGGGCGGCGTGCTTCTGGCACATGGTCGACCTGCTCTGGATCGTCATCTTTCCGCTCCTCTACTTGGTGAAATGATGCTGACAAATCTCCTGCGTGACCGCATCACCGCTGTCTGGTTCGTCCTCGTCGCCGCGACCGTGGCGTCCTGGATCCTCGGCGTCGGGCATGAACTCAGCGACCGCGCCGCCGCGATCAGCATCATCGTCATCGCCTTCGTCAAGGTCCATTTCGTCGGTCAGTACTTCATGGAGCTGCGGGCGGCACCGACGGCGCTACGTGCCGTATTCGGGATCTGGAACGTGGTGGTGGGTCTGCTGCTCATCGGCCTCTATCTGTTCGCGTGACCCGGCACCTGATCCGACGTTCCTGGCATAGGAAAGCGAGCCCGTCGACATGTACGTGATCATCGGTGGTGGCATGGCCGGCTGTGCCGCCGCGGCGACCCTGCTGCGTGCGGGCAGGCCCGTGACCGTGGTGGAGGCCGGTGGCGCGCTCGGCGGCCGGACCCGCACCGTGGTGCGGGGTGGATTCGGTGTCGAGGTGGGTGCCATCTACCTGTTGAACTCCTATGACAGGACGGTCGCGATGCTGGCCGACGCGGGCCGCAGTGATCTGCTCACCGGATGGTCGCCGCTGGCCGGCTTGTGGGATGGTCAACGGCTGCACGCCATCCGCTACGACTACATCCCGTCGGTGCTCGCGTCGTCTCTGCTGTCCACCGGGGACAAGGTGCGCCTGGCGGCGCGTGCGCTTCAGGCGATCGTGTCCCGGGCGCCCGACCCGTTCGAGACCGACAGCCTGGCGGAGTTCGACACCGGTGAAGACATGGAGAGCTGGGCGCGTCGGCGGCTGGGCGACAACCTCTTCGAGTGTTTCGTGCGTCCCCTCATCGAGCCGTCCTTCGGCACCGACTGCCGAGATCTGTCGATCCCGTATCTCCAGGGTTTGATGAAACGTGCCCACCGCGCCAAGTTCTTTCTGCCGCGCGCGGGTATGGGAAGCCTGTGCGCAGAGCTGGCCAGGGGTGCACAGGTGCGGCTGGACACCGAGGTGACGACGCTGACACAGCGGGCCGATGGCGTGGTGAACATCGGCATGGCCGATGGGACGTCGCTGGCGGCGAGGGGAGTGGTCGTCGCCACCGACTCGATGACCGCGGCAGGGTTGCTCGCAGATATCGCGGCGTCGGACGCCTTGGCGACGATGGCGGATGCGCCGTATGCGTCGATGGCTCATGTCAACCTGCGGTGGGATCGCGATCCCTGGCCCGGTAACGCCTTCGAGATGCTGCTGCCGATCGGCACCGGCGCGCGGGACATTCTCGGGACGATCGTGAAGACGGCCCGTACGTCGACCCTGGTACCAGGCGGGGCGCGGATGACCGACTCGTACTTCTCCTGCGAGGCCACCAGGCGTCTCGGCGACGACGAGCTCATCGCGGTGGCGCAACGGCACGTGGGGGAGATTCTCGGTTCACGGTATCCGCAGCCGGAAGCTGAGGTGTTCCGCTTCGATCGTGCGCTGGCCATCTGTCCGCCCGGCCATTATGCGCGCATGCGCGACCTGCGTGCGTCGATGCCCCCGCGAATCGGGCTGGCCGGTGACTACCTGGCCCATCTGGGCGTCGAGACCGCCGTGGTGAGCGGGGAGCGGGCAGCCCGTCAACTGCTGAACAGTTGAGGGCCTGGCTCCGCCGAGCTACCCCGGCCGGTGCTCGATCTTGCGGAAGTCCCAGCTGCGCAGTCGGTTCGGGATCACCCGCAGCCACGCGTGGCGACCGTCGCTGACGAACTCTGCGGACCCGAAGTACTTCTCCGCGAACAGCTGCTCCGGTGCGGTCAGCTGCGGGTCGGGGGTGGTGGTCCGCGGAATCTCGCCCACGGTCTGTGCGCTACCGAGGATTTCCACGCCACGTAGCTCCCCGTAGCGGTCTCCGTCGTCGATCACGACGCTCACCCGGGGGTCACGAGCGATGTCGGCCCAACGCTGGCTGTCCACAATCGAGTACAACCACAGCGCGGTGCCGTCCCAGGCAAACCACAACGGGGTCACGTGGGGTTGGCCACTTACCGATACGGTGCCGACTCGGCAGGTCCGCTGGGCCCCGAGGAACGCGTCGACTTCCGAACGATCCATGGCCAACGATCGCCGCCGGCGTTGGGGTGGCGGGTTCTCCGGTGAAGACATCGTGACTCCTGGGTGCGAAGGTCAGCCGTGCAGAAGGATATCGGCGGCGCGATAGCCGATCATCATCGACGGGGCGTTGGTGTTGCCTGAGGTGATGTTCGGCATGATCGAGGCATCGGCGACGCGGAGACCGTCCACGGAGTGCACGCGCAGGTCCGTTCCGACGACGGTGCTTTCGTCGTCACCCATGCGACAGGTACCCACGGCGTGGTAGATGCTGGCTTCCTTGTGGCCCAGCCAGTCTGCGTCGAAGGCTCCGGTGTCATCCAGGTATCGACCCGCCATGGGCCGCATCGCCGAGGTGGATTGCACCAGTTCGCGGGCCAACGCGGTGCCCGAGAGCAGGTCGGCGCGATCCTGCGCGTCGGCCAACCGGTGGTGATGCACCACCGGGCGCCCGTCACGTAATTCGATGTGCCCGCGCGACCGAGGGCGCAACAGCACGGTGTACACCGTGAACGCATCGGTGCGGTCGGTCCGGAACCGTCCTCGAAGCGGATCGAGTTGGTAGTGGACCGGCGTCATCGCGATCTGGAAGTCCTCGGTGAACAGCTGTGACTCGAACGGTGCGATGGTCAGCGGCCCGGATCCCCGTCTGGCCAGGGAGCTCACCGCACGCACCGCCCCCGGTGCGGTCATGGAATTGACGGTGGGCACGTGACTGGACCAATGCTGTGCCACCACAAGGTGATCCTGCAGATTCTGACCGACACCGGGCAGATCCGCGACGGTACCGCCGGGTCCGATTCCCGATCTCAACAGCACCGCCGGAGTCCCGATCGCGCCCGCACTGAGGATGACCTCGCGCTCGGCACGCAGGAATCGCCCGCGTGTCATGACCCCGATGGCCCGGCCCCGCGCGAGCACCACCCGGTCGACGGTTGCCCGGGTGAAGATGTGCGGTCGTCGATCGGCGGGCAGCGGCCGGAGAAATCCGGTCGCTGCCGAACAGCGCAGGCCGCGCCGTTGATTCACCTGGGACGGGCCCGCCCCGAGCTGTGATGCGCCGTTGTGGTCCGGATTTCGGGCGAACCCCGCTTCGGCGGCCGCGTCGAGGAAGCCCGCGTCGAGTGGATGGGTGTGCCCACACCAGCTCACGTCGATCGGACCACCCGAGCCGCGGTACTCGTCGGGACCGTCACACCAGTTCTCGAGGGCGCGGAACGCCGGCAGCACATCCTCGTGGTCCCACCCCGCGGCACCGGCGTGTGCCCACTGCCGGTAGTCGGACGCGCGTCCCCGCACGTAGACCATCGCGTTGATCGATCCGCTGCCACCGATGATCCGGCCGGACGCGAATGCGCTGGCCTGATTGTGCTTGCTCGGATCGGACAGCATGGGATAGCGCCAGTTGGCGGTCGCGAACAGCGAGGCAATGCCCAGTGGCAGCCGTACATCCGGGCGGCGGTCGGTGCCGCCGGCCTCCAGCAAGGCGACCCGAGCGCCGGCTGCGGCCAGCCGCGAGGCGATCACGCACCCGGCTGAGCCTGCTCCGACGACGACGTAGTCGAAAGCATCGGAGTCGAAAGCATCGGAGTCGAAAGCATCGGAGTCGAAAGCACCGGAGGCTGACGAACCGGCGGTCACGGTAGGACCACACCGTCGGGGCAGGCCGAGGCTTCGGCGATGCGCCGAATGGTCCGCAGCGACTGGTCGATGTTGCCCTTCAGGTCCGTACGCCGGTCCTTGACCCGCAGCGCGATACGTTCGAACAGCAAGGCGAGCACCGGTAGGTCGACACACATGGTCATCTCTTCGCTGAGCTCACAACCATGTGGTGTCGGCACGATGCGGTAGACCCAGGTGGTGAAGTCCGCGCCGCCCATCTGGACGGCGAAGCCGAATTCCCGCCCCGGATCATCGGTGATGACACGGGCTGCGGTGGACCATCGTCCGATACGGCGTCGATTGGTGCCGCGAAACTGTTGAGGGCCGGTCCATTCGGTACGGATGCACTCCGGGCTCCATTCCGGAATTCGGCGGATGTCGGAAACGATGTCGTAAACCTGTGCCGCGGATGCGCACACCGCCGTCGTGCTGGCAATGCGGTCACCCTTACGCAGTGCCGTGCTCATCTGGTCTCCTTCTCGGTCGAGGTCGATGCCCGTTCCACGGAGTCGAGCCGACGTGCGGTCACCGTGGACACGGTGCACAGCTCGCCGCGGCCGCCGAATCCGAGCACTTCCACCACGGCCGAGGATCTTCCGACGTGATAGGAGCGAGCCGTTGCGATATAGGGGGATCCGACGACAACCGGTCGCAGGTAGGTGGTGTGTACATGGGCGGTGTGCAGATCCGGATTGCGTGCGCTGATGTATTCGGCGGCAGCCACTTCGGTGACGCATGCGGACACACCGCCATGCATGATCCCGAACCCGTTGACCCAGCCACCGGGATCGGCCATCGTCACGTGTAGCAGGTCGCCTGACTGCCGATAGCCCAGGCCGAGGACGCGATCGATATCGCCCGTCTCCGTCGGTGGGCACCCACGTGCGATGGTTTCGGCCACCGGATCCGCCGCAGCGGCGGCAACGGTGACACTTCGGGTGGTCCCTGATGCGACGATGGCGCCGGTGCGGTCGGTGATGTGACATTCGACGAACGTCTCGGCACCACGGAACACGATGTGAGCTTCGGCGACGAGTTCCCCGTCCGGCGGAACCGCGTTGATGATGTCCAGGGTCAATTCCCCGGTGAGTGTCCAGGTTCCCGGCGCCCTGTTCAGATATGGCAACTCGCCGAGGATATGGTCGGCCAACACCATCAGCGCGCCCACCCTGGGCCGGCCTGATCGGTCGAGGGCCCACGGTGGAACCCGGAATGTGCACCGATTTCCACCGGTGGTGCGATGGCAATTGCGCAGGCCGAAGCGGGCTTCGACCGATGTCCGGTCCTCGACCATGCACCCGGTGCGGGCCGCTGTGGCTGTGCTCATGTGTTCATCCAGGTTTCTCGGGTGCGTGTTTCGGCGACGGTGATCATCGGACGGTTCGCAGTGGCCTTGCCGCAGAACATATTCCGGCTCACGGCCGACGTCGATTCGATGCTGTGGTGGCTCAGTGTGGTCGACCGTACACCGCGACGACGACCGTGCGGTCAAGGCTGTTTTCCGACCACACTCCCATCTCGGTGTTGGCGCAGTTGCGCATGATTCCGAGCGAGACGGGATTGTGATACCACTGGTTGATCAACTCGATACCGCTGATGGCCAGTGCCGGATTGATGGCAACGGTCTGCTGAACCACTCCGGAGTAACCGGCTCTGTCTGCGCGGGTTTGCGAGGTGGAGCCGTCGGATCCGATGTCGCCGGACACATCACGATGAGCCAATGCGTCGCGCGCATGCCACTGGGCGGCAAGCTGTAACTCGGGGCTGCGGGTGATCGCGGTCGGGCACCCCGCCTGACGTTGCACGGTGTAGACATTGGCGACGACGCTCTCGTTGAGTCTCCGGTTGTCCGCGTGCGCCGGGACCGCGCCGAGGACCATGACCGGCAGCAGAGCGGTCAGCAGAATGCCGCGACGGAGATGCGGTGCGGTCCCGGCGGCCGATACCGATATGTGCATTGTCGTCGCTCCGATCAGGGTCTACTCGGCCGGTGATGCTCGCGGCCGCTTCCCGACCACTGCTCGTGCCGGTGCGATCTCGGCGTGGTCCGAGTGGTGGCGTCCGTGCGCGTCCGTCGCGGTCCGCATGGCGGGGCCACCCGTCAACTGTGCGCAACCCAAGCGGTTTGGTCAAGCTTTTTCTATTTCAGGTTCATTTTTGTCGTGACGCGGGTCTCGGTCGCGCGTCGCGATGATGGTGGCCGGGCCGGCGGTGTCCGGGCGGCCGGATGTCGCCTGACCCGCCCGATCCCGGCCGTATCATGTCGGAATGCCCAGGCATAGCAATCGGCCCTCGACGTCGGCCAAGCACGTGGATCCGAGCGAGTCCGAGCACGAATCGAAGTCGGCTCTGACGCGCAAGCGCATCCTGGACGCCGCCGCTCGGGTGCTGTCGGAGCATGGCTATGCGGGTCTGCGGTTGACCGATGTCGCCGCGGCCGCGGAGCTGCAGGCACCCGCCATCTATTACTACTTTCCATCCCGCGACGAACTGATCGAAGAGGTGATGTGGGCGGGTATCGCCGATATGCGCGAGCATGTGGCGTCGGTGCTCGACGAGGTTGCCGACGGTACGCCGGCCATGGACCGATTGCTGGTTGCCGCGGAGGCTCATCTGCGACACGAGCTGGAGATTTCGGACTACACGACGGCGGCAATCCGAAACGCCGGTCAAGTGCCCGAGGCGATCCGCAAGAGACAGATTCTCGAGGAGGAGCGCTACGGCGACATCTGGCGCAGGCTGATCAACGATGTGGCGCGAGACGGCGTGCTGCGTCCCGATCTCGATCTCTACATCGCGCAGATGCTCGTACTCGGGGCCTTGAACTGGGCGGTGGAGTGGTGGAATCCGCGTCGCTCATCGGTGGAGGCTGTCGTCGAGAATGCCCAGTCCATCATTCGGCACGGTATTGCCGACGGCCCGAACCGCTGACCTGGTCATCCGCTGTTGCGTAGGTGCTCGCGCGCGGAGGCCAACAAGACCCCGATGGAATCCTCGAGAGCGTCCGGGTCGATGGCGGCGTGGGTTCCCATCGCTCCCGACAGGCGGCGGAATCGCACGCCCTCGAGCAGGCTTGCCGCGCGCCATTGAGTGAAGGCGCGGTAGTAGTCGAGATTTTCGACCGCCCGACCGGTGATCTCCCGGTAGATGTCGATCATTTCGGCGCGACTCGGGAAACCGCCGGCCCGGGTGGGGCTCGGCATGACGATGGCCGGCTCGTCGGCGGGTCGCCAATCGTCGAGAAGCCAGGCGAGATCGGCGAGTGGGTCGCCGACCGTGCACAGCTCCCAGTCCAGGACTGCGGTGATCCGACCGTCGGCGACCAACAGATTGGACAGCCGGTAGTCGCCGTGCATGATCACCGCCGGTGAATCCGCGGGTAGGTGGTCGGCCAGGGTATCGCGCAGGGCAGACCAACAGCTGTCGTGGCGACTGCCGGCGCGAACGCGGTCCCACGCCGACGACACCCGACGGATCTGGCGAAGCAGATACGGTTCCTCCGATACCGTGATGTTCAGGATCGCAGGGTCCAGTCGATGCAGCTTCGCCAGCGTCACGGCCACTGACGTGCCCAAGGCGTACCGCTGGTCCGGTGTCAGAGAGCGGGCGTCCTCTTCGGTCTCCAGTGCCGAACCGGATGCGCGCTCCATGACCACGAACGGTGAGCCGCCGGAACACGTGCCGGTGCCCACGACCGCCGGAACCGGCACCTCGGTGCCTGCGAGCCCACGCAGTATGCCGACCTCTCGGTCCAGATTGTGGGTCTGACCGGCTGTGGTGCCGGCCGGGGGCTCGCGCATCACCCATTCGCGGCCCTCCGCGTCGACGATGAGCGTGGTGATGTTCGACTGCCCGATGCCCACGCGGGTGATGGCCAGCGGACTGCTGACCTCGATGCCCCGTGCCCTCAGCCACGTCGCCACGGCGTCGGGTTGGGTCCACATGCCCGCGTCGACGCGGCCCTGGCGAGCGGAGGTGGCTGGTCGTACTGTCATGATCGAATCTCCATCGGCCGGACGGTGAGATGACGGATGATCCCGACCGTAATGCGTGCAGTGAGATGCTTCCCATCGTTATTTATCATGAATTAGAATTTGATGTATGTCCCCAGCCGATGACGCCCAGCGGTCCGCCCGACCGTGACACGAGAGGATTACGTGGCGGTCGGGCTCGAAGTTCTCGGCGACCTAGGGCATCTCGGGCTGAAGCTGGCCGAGGTATGCCACCGGCTGGGGGTCACCTCGGGATCGTTCTATCACTACTTCGACAACTGGGCGCAATACCGACGGCAGCTCATCGAATACTGGAAAGTCAACGGCACTTTGGCCCAACTCAAGGTGATCTGTGCCGAGCCCGATCCACGCCAACGGATCGAAGGACTCGTCGAGGTGGCATTGCGGCTGAACCACCCGGCTGAATGTGCGATACGTGCCTGGAGTCGAGTGGATCCCGACGTCGCTGCCATCCAGTCCGAGGTTGACCGATTGCGACATCGGGTGGTGCTGGATGCGGCTCTCGAACTCGGCGTAGACCGGGCTCGGGCCACCCGGTTCGCCGATGCGGCCCTTTATCTTCTCGTAGGGTACGAGCAGGCTGCCGTGGCGCCCGATCTCGACGGTCTCGGGGCCATCTTCGGTGACCTTCTGAGTCTGATCGAAGGTCGCGCGGGTCTGGCATCGTGATGACACCGCGCGAACTCTCGGACCGATATCTCAATTTCGCCGAGTTCTAATACGTATTCGAATATGCTGGTATGGGTGTGACAGCGCCTTTGGACGACGGGTCGCCCGCGGGCGACATGAGAGGGGTGTGACATGGCCGAGGTCCTCCGAGCGGCCGGCGTGCGACTCCGGTGGTCGACACGTGTCGAGGCCACACGCGGCCGGTCGGGCTCATGAGGGTGTCGCGTATGGACGCATGGTGGGTGCCCGCGACACTGGTTGCGGCGGCCGTCGCGGGCGTTGTCGTGGCGGCGCCCGTTCACGCCGAACCGGTCGACGAGCCCTGCGCGTTGGCGCTGTCGCTGTTCTGTCGGTTCGTGCCGGTAGCTCCCACGCTGGACGGGGACGTCGACTACACCCAACAACAGCCAGGTGCCGGCATCCTCATGCCCGAGTCGGCGCAACCGGTCGACCCGTGTGTCAGCGGTTGCATCTGAGCAGTATCGGCAGCGGTATCCATGAGGGCCTGGCGGAGGCACCCATCGGTGCGTGGTGGTCGGGTCACGGGAGGGCAGGGAGAGGTGGACCAGCGGTGGCGATGGACCGAGCTGCAGAGGTGACGTTCGCATGGGCGTTGTTGCACGCCGCGCGCGGATTTTTGGATGACACCGCGTATTCGTGGCTGTGCGCACAACTGGGAGCCGGGGAGACGCAGGCGGTCATCCGCGATCTGCTTGCCGGCTTCGTGAGCAGTTCGACGGCGCTGCCCGTGGCGATAGCGCCGGCCTTGGCGTCCTGGGTCGCCGGGTTCGGTGGTAGCGATGCCGAGCCGGCCCTGCGCGATATCGCGTCGCGACTTCGTCCAGCCGAGGCCGGCGTGTCAGAAGCGGTGAGCCCTGCCGCGAGGGTGGTGGCTCGGCACAGCGAACGTGCTGATCGTGTGACCCTGATGCTGGTGCCGCCGGCGTCGTAGTGCGGCGCCCGCAGCTACACCGCCGACGCCGTGGGCGACCTGCGCGAACCTCGTCGTCCGCACTCGCGTAGGTTCTGGGGGACCGCAGCCGAGAACCATCGCAGCATTGGATGAAAGCCATCATGTCTGAGCACTCGACCGACTCCGAGCACCAGAGCGAGGACGTCCCGCCGAATCACCTCTCCATCGATCCGCGAAGTGCCCATTACAGCGAAGAGGCACTGATCCGCGGCGTGGGTATCCGCTTCAACGGCGTCGAGAAGACCAATGTGCACGAGTACGACGTGGCCGAGGGCTGGGTCCGCGTGGAGGTGCCCACCGCCAAGGATCGCCGCGGAAACCCGATGGTCGTCAAGGTCAACGGCACGGTCGAGCCCTACTACCGTTCCGCGGAGTAGTCGAGGGCTTCGTTCGTCATGCGTTCGTCGCCTGGCGGACCCTTGTGGACGCGCCGGATGGTGCGTGCCGACTGGCAGTGGATCACTGCATGGTTCGGCGATGACGAGCTCAACCGTCGGCTGGGTCCGCTCGACGAGGAATGGCTCGATCATGTCCTCGCCGAGCCTGCGGGCGTTCAACTGGTGGTCACCGATGACCGAGGAGCTCCGGTTGGCCTGGCGGGGTGCGCGTGGGACCCCGCGGGTGGTGCGCACGCAATCACCGACCTGGCGGTCTGCCCGTGGCGGAGGCGCTCAGGTCTGGGCAGTGCCGTCGTGTCGTCGGTGCTGGCCTGGGGGCATCATCCACCGGCACGGCGGTGGGTCGCCTTCGTCGACCCGGACAACCGGGCTGCCTTCGCTTTCTTTGCCGCCATCGGTTGGCGTCTGGATGGTCTCGATGACGGGATGTATCGATTCTCCCGAGACGTGTGAACTCGACATCTTCCGCTGTGCGTTTCGTCTGATGCCGGCGATATAGGGGATGCCC
Organism: Mycolicibacterium sp. 22603; assembly: GCA_052044345.1. Taxonomy (GTDB): domain Bacteria; phylum Actinomycetota; class Actinomycetes; order Mycobacteriales; family Mycobacteriaceae; genus Mycobacterium. The sequence goes on along the minus strand of JBQEMX010000008.1, from coordinate 134,397 downwards.
GCATATGGCGACTCCCGACCGTGGTGACGTGGAACGGAATCAATGCCCGCTGGTGCTCATCGCTATCGTGTTCGCGACATTCGCTGGCAAAGCCCGACGGATTTCGTGGCATCCGGAAATGTCCGTAACGGTATCGCCTGATGAGTTTCGAGTGAAATTGACTGTAGTCGAATAGATTTCGTTTCAGACTGGTGATCAATCGCGATGTGAGTTTGGCGATGTCTGGAAAGTTCTGTCACAGAATTGATTTCAATACGTGGCGATGTCTGATTCCGATGGCCTACTGGCTGGTAACCGGATCGCATGTCGATATTTGCTGGTGTGAAAGGGATTTCAGCCATCTCGTTGAATTGGTCACACGCCGTGCGAGATCGAACATCAGCTTCTAATGTTGATTCAAACAATGACGGGTGGAGAGAGGGCCAGCGACGATGGGGCGGCGGATATCGACGGGATCACCCGAGGGGCGGGACTGAACATGCGACGACTCTCCAGTTTGGATGCGCAGTTCTTCGCCGCGGAGCGGGCTGGGGCCGAGTCGCATTATTGCGGGCTTTCGATCTACGACACGCCCGGCGACAGAAGGCCGATCACCGCCGATACCGTCGCTCAGCGTATCGGCGAACGTATCGAGCACTATCCGCCGTTGCGGTGGCGGGTGGTCACAGTCCCCTTCGGCTTGGAGCATCCGGTGTTCGAGACGGTGGCGGTGGACCCGGCCGACCACGTTCGTGAGGTCGAATTGGATGTTGTCGACGAACAAGGACTGCGGGCCGCCGTCAGTGCCGACCTCAAGATCCCGTTGGATCGCCAGAAGCCGCTGTGGCGGGTCACGGTCTTCCACGGACTGCCGGGTCGTACCGCGGTTGCCTTCACGCTGCATCACGGCGTCGTCGACGGCATCAGTGCCAAAGAGGTTTTCGGGGTGCTGGTCGACGACGCAACCGGCCTGGGCGCGCCCCCGACGATCCAGGACGAGCCCGCGGGCGTGGTCAACAGGCTCGGTCTGGCCGCGCGCGCGGTGGTCGACACACCCGGCAGCACACTGCAGAAAGTGCGTAACGTCGCGGGAAGTGTGGCGCACCTGGATCAGAGCCCGGTGCTCAGGTCGTTGCCCGGGGTCCAGGAACTGGCGCGGCTGATCCGTCGTGATGGCTCACCGTTCACGATGCATGCCCCGCGTACTCGCTTCAACAGCCGGCTGTCGGGCACGCGGTCGAACGGTTTCGCCACCGTGTCGCTGGAGGATGTCAAGACCGTCAAGCGGCACCTCGGCGTGACGGTGAATGACGTGGTCCTCGCCGCGTGTGCCGGCGCGCTGCGAAATCGGTTACTGGTCAACGACGAACTTCCCGACGAGCCCCTGCTGGCATATATTCCGGTGTCGGTGCGTGACTCCGGGCATCGGCGGTATGGCAATGCCATCACCTCGATCATCGCCCCGTTGCCGACGCATCTGGACAACCGCCGCGACCGCGTGACGTTCGTCAGCGATGTCATGAAGCGGGCCAAGGACCGTACTGCCCAGATCCCGCCGACGCTGATGGCCGATGTCAACGACATCATTCCGACCCCGGTGTTCCACATGGCCGCACGCGGCGTGATGGACCTCATCAGCTCTCCGCTGTTGCGGCCACCGGTCAACCTGATCATGTCCAACGTTCCCGGTCCGAGTGAGACGCTCAGCCTGCTGGGTGCGCCGCTGCTCGCGCACTATCCGCTGAGTCTGATCTTCGACGGAATAGCCTTGAACATCACGGTGGTGAGCTACCGCGATGGCATGGACATCGGTGTCGTCGGTGATGCCGAGGCCGTGCCCGATGCGGTCCAGCTCGTCGAGGATCTGCGCGCGGAATTCGTTGCGCTACTGAGGGTCACCGCTGAGGACTGAGGTGATTCGGGTGTTCGGGTGGCCAACAGATCACCACCCGAACACCCGACCGGTCATCAGACGCCGGCGGGAGCGACGCTCTCGGCCAGCAGCCTGTTGCGCGCTTCGGCGTACTCGCGGCCCAGTCGTTCGACCAACTGCGCCGTCGAGGTGACCTCGCGAATCGGGCCGATGCCCTGGCCGGCGCCCCAGATGTCCTTCCAGGCCTTGGCGTCGGTGTTGCCACCCGAGCCGAAGTCCATCGCCGACGGGTCCGACTGCGGGAGATTCTGCGGGTCGAGACCGGCGGCCTCGATGGACCCACGCAGGTAGTTGCCATGCACCCCGGTGAACAGATTCGAGTACACGATGTCGCCGGCGCCGCTGGTGGTGATCATCTCCTTGTAGGCGGGCTCGTTGCGCGCCTCGGTGGTCGCCAAGAACGCCGAGCCGATGTAGGCCAGATCGGCTCCGGCGGCCTGTGCCGCCAGGATCGAACGGCCGTGACCGATGGCGCCGGAAAGCAGCAGCGGTCCGTCGAACCAGGCCCGAATCTCCTGCACGAGTGCGAACGGCGAGATGGTGCCTGCGTGCCCACCTGCGCCGGCGGCTACGGCGATCAACCCGTCGGCGCCCTTGTCGATGGCCTTGCGGGCAAAGGTGTCGTTGATGACGTCGTGCAGAACGATCCCGCCGTAGGAGTGGATGGCGTCGTTGACGTCGGCCCGGGCACCGAGCGAGGTGATCACGATCGGCACCTTGAAATCGATGCACGCCTGCACATCCTCTTCCAGGCGCTCGTTGGACTTGTGCACGATCTGGTTCACGGCGTACGGGGCCGTCACCAGATCGGGATGGTCGTGACGGCGGCGCTCCAAGGTGGTGGAGATCAGTTCCAGCCACTCACGCAGCGCGGGCGCGGGACGCGCGTTGAGGGCCGGGAAGGAGCCCACCACGCCGGCGCTGCACTGGGCGATCACCAGCTCAGGGCCCGAGCAGATGAACAGTGGTGACGCGACGACGGGCAGCGTGAGACTGTTGCGGAGAATATCGGGAAGTGTCATGCGGCAATCACTTTCGGTCGGTGTGGACGATGGGGGACAGCGGGGGCGGTGTCGACGAGCCGGGCCGCGACGGTGCCAGTTCGTCAGCGGTTTCCGCGATCTCACGCCAGAATGCGATGGCGGCCTTCTCGATCATCTGACCGGCCTTCAGCGTCGCCAATGGGTAGCCGAGGTCGGGTCGGTCCTGGTAACGCCGCTCAAGATCTGCGTAGTAGGCCAACCGTGCTTTACGTTCCACGATCTGATTCTCGGCGAGTTCGCGCATGCTCGACGGGTCGACAAGCTCACCGAAATGCAGCTTGAGAAGCGCTTCGTCGTGCAGTTTGGCAGGTAATGATGTCGTGGGGTCGCGAAGCCAATCGCGAAGACAGTCAAGGCCTTTGTCGGTGATCGTGAAGAATTGGCGCTTCCGTCCACCCGTTTCGGTCTCGGATCGCAACAGTCCGGCGCTCTCCAGTCGGCGTGGTTCCCGGTACAGCGTCGCGTGTTGCAGCGGCCAGAGATAGGCGATGGACTCGGCGACGTACTGCTTGAGCTGATAGGAGGTGGTGGGTCCGCGCACCGCGATCACGCCCAGCACCACATAGGACAGGTGAGTGACGCGGAAACTCTCGGACACCGCTCGACCATATCATTGATACGGTGGGGGCGACCAGTGCTGGTGTTCGGCAGATGCTCGTCTACCCTTGTGTGGTGCCTCACAACGATGGCGCGGAACGGGATGGGTCACACGTGTTGCGTGGTGGCCGGTTGGCGGCGGTGCTGGACGAGCTGCGGTCGGTGACCAACGCCGCCACGATCGATGCCGCCGATCCTGCCGGTATGTCGCCGCAGGTGGCGCGGCGGGTCCTCGCCGACGCCTGGTCCACTCTGGCCGAAGCTCTCGACGGTGACGATGAGGCGGCCGCGGTGCTGGCAGCCCTGCGCACGCTGGCAGGCGCCGACGCCGCAGTGACGCTGGCCAAGGAGCGGACCCGTGGGCTCGGCGATGCGCTGGCACGGCTGGACGCCGCGCCGTGCACCGTCACCGAGTTGATGGAACTGGCCCCCCAACTGGTCACCGGGCTCGGATTCGACAGAGCCATCTTCTCCCGCATCGTCGACGGGGTCTGGGTCTCGCACTCGGTCCATATCCCCGACGAGCCGGATTGGGCCGCCGAGATCAACCGGGTCGGTCAAGAGCAGTCCCAACCTCTGGTGCGCGGCCTCTTCGAGACCGAGATCGTGCGCCGTCGAGAGGCTCGCCTGGTCACCGACGTGCAGCACGACTCCCGAGTCCACCGCCCCATCGCCGATGCCTCTCGCTGCAATTCCTATGTCGCCGCTCCGGTCCTGGCCGGCGACCGTGTCGTGGCGCTGATCCATGCCGACCGCTACCGACAGCGCCGCGACACCGATGATGTCGACTGCGAGGTGCTGACTGCGTACGCACACGGACTGGCGCTGGCGTTCAGCCGGGCACGGGCCGCCGAGCGGCTGCACTCGGTCAGCGCGGCACTGCAATCGGCCGCCCGCGACTGTACCGAGGCCGCCATCGGTGTCGGTGACTATGCGTTGGCTCCGGTCGGTCGTGACGAGGAACCGTCCGCACCGGTGCGGACGGTTCTTCGGTCGGTTCGCGGACTGCTCACCTCCCGCGAAGGCGAGATCCTCGAACACATGGCCAACGGACGCACCAACGGCGCGATCGCTGCCAAGCTGTTCATCTCAGAGGGCACGGTCAAACAACACGTCAAACACATCCTGCGCAAACTCGGCGCCGAGAATCGGGTGGAGGCCGTCGCCATGCTCTACCAGGCCCACGGCGCCTGATCAGACGGTCTTATGCTCGGGGACCACTCGAAGCGACCGGGTCGGACAACTACGCACCGCTCCCTCGACCTGATCACGCAGGCCGTCGGCGAAGCCGTCGCGTCGAGCGTGCACCCGCCCGTCGTCGCCCACCTCGAGAACATCGGGTGCCAGGGCTTCGCACATACCGATACCAGAGCAGCGATCGGCGTCGATGCGCACCCGCCAGCCGCTCATGCCGGGGCTCCCGGCTCGAATGGCATGCGCAGCACGCCCCTGATGAAATTGGTTCGCACCAGCTCCGGGGCTCCGGTGCTGAAATCAGGCGCCTGGGTGTAGATCTCGCGGAACAGTGAGCGAAGCATGACCTTCGCGAGCTGGCTGCCCAGGCAGTAGTGGATTCCGCCCCCGCCGAAGGCCATATGCGGGTTGGTTCCGCGACCGAGATCCAGAACGGTCGGGTCGGCGAACACGGATTCGTCGCGGTTGCCCGACGCGTACATCATCACCACCTTGTCGCCCGGCAGGATCTGCTGACCGTTCAGTTCGTACGGGCTCACACACGTCCGCCGGAAGTTCTGCACCACCGAACCCCACCGCAGGAACTCCTCGATGGCCGGGTTGATCCGGCCGTCGAAGTCCTCCCACAGGAAGGCGCGTTGCTGCGGAAAATCGTTGAGCGCCTTGGCCGCCAAGCTCGAGGTGTGCCGGGTGGTGTCATTGGCGGCCACCGAGAACAGCACCATGGTGGCGCCGATCTCGAAGTCGGAGAGCTTCTCGCCGTCGACCTCGGCGCTCACCAGGGCCGAAAGCAGATCCTCCTGGGGTGAGGCTCGGCGCTCATCGATGAGCTCCTGGGTCATATCGTGAATGCGCAGGGCGGCCTCGATCTGCACCTCGGCGGGATCTCGGCCGGCCAGCAGGACCGGATCGGCCCACGCCTGCGTCTCATCGGCTGCGTGCACCACATCGGCCCGCATGTCCTCGGGGAATCCGAACATGTCGCCGAACATCTCGGTGGGCAGGTGCCGGGCGATATCGGCCACGAAGTCGACCGGATCGCCCGACCGACCCTTGTCCACCGCGGCGGCCACGATGCGTTGCGCGCGCGAGGCGATATCGCCCTCGATGCGCCGGATCTGTCGGGGTGTGAACACCGAGCTGACCAATCGCCGGATCTTGTGGTGCTGCGGATTGTCCATCGCGAGAAAGGACATGGCCATCTCCAGGAACACCGGCGGCAGCATGTCGAACATGACGCCGTACCGGGAGACGAACACGTCACTGTTCTGGCTGACCTCGACGATATCGGCGTGCCGGACCACCGCCCAGTAGCCGGGATCATCGGGGTCGGGGGAGACCGCGGTCTCGATGGGCGGCTGCCAGCTCACCGGGCGGTGCGCTCGCAGCTCGGCGAAGATCGGTTCACGCTCGGGCAGGTCCATATCCCAGAACGCGTCGGTGGAGACGTTGATCGGATCGTAGGCCCGGGTGGCCGCGATGTCATTGGTGGGCGGAACGTCGACCGTATCGTCGTCATCGTCGAATGACAGTTCAGCGCTGAACAATTCGTTGTCCACAGTGCTCATGAGATCTCTCCGTCGTCGGCGTGGCTGAGCAGGATGTCGTAGGGTTTGGGCGGTCGGCCACCGGACAGGTCCAGATGTACGGTCTTGGTCTCGGTGTAGGCGTCCAGTGCATCGGGCCCGAGCTCGCGTCCCAATCCGCTCTGCTTGTATCCGCCGAAGGGCACCTGGCAGTTGATCTGGTGTGCGTCGTTGATCCACACGCTGCCGCAGGCGATGCGCTCGGCCAGTTCCAGTGCCCTGGTGTTGTCCGAACTCCAGATGCTGGCCGCCAATCCGTATTCCGAGTCGTTGGCGATGCGCGCGGCCTCGTCCTCATCTGCGTAGGGGATGACGACCAGGACCGGGCCGAACACCTCTTCTCTGGCAATTCGCATGGCGTTGTGCACGCCGGTGAGGATGGTCGGTGTCACCCAGAATCCCGGTTGCTCCAGTGCCTGTCCGCCGAGTGCCAGAACCGCTCCCTCGGCGACCGCCGCGCGGATGTGGTCGAGGATGCGGGTCTGCTGTCTGGCGTTGATCACCGGACCCATATCGGTATCCCAGTCCCGGGTCGGACCCATGGTGATGGTGGCGGCACGGGCCACCAGCCGATCGACGAACTCGTCGTGCAGTGACGCCGGAACCAAGGCGCGGGTGCCGGATTCGCAGATCTGTCCGGAATAGACGAAACACCCGTAGAGCACACCATCGACCGCGAGATCCAGATCGGCGTCATCCAACACGATCGAGGGGCCCTTGCCGCCGAGTTCGAGGGTGACCTGCTTGACGGTATCGGCGGCCAGTCGCATGATCTCGCGGCCCACCGCGCTGGAACCGGTGAACGCGATCTTTCCGACGTCGGGATGGCCGGCCAACCGCGCACCGGCGTCCGGTCCGTCACCGGTGACGACGTTGAGCACGCCGGGTGGCAGGCCGTTGGCCTCGGCGATGCGCGCGAACGCGAGGATCGACAGGGGAGTGTGCTCGTCGGGTTTGACGACGACGCTGTTGCCGGCGGCCAGCGCCGGTCCGACCTTCCACAGCGTCAGCAGGAGCGGGAAGTTCCATGGCGCGATGGCACCGACGACGCCAATGGGCTCGCGATGCACGACGGCCTGGCCCAGGGCCGGGAACGACGTGATCGGCGCGGGACGCTGCCAGGCGTATGTCTCGGCCAGATCGGCGAAATAGCTGAAATGAGCCAGGGCGTAGCCGATGTGGAAGCCGGTCGCCTGCCGCACCGTCGCGCCGTTGGCGCTCATCTCCAGCTCGACGAGCTCCTCGGCGGCGTCATTGGCCGCCGCGACGATCCGGCGCATGACGGTGGCGCGTTCCTGGGCAGTGCGGTGCCGCCAGACCCCGGACTCGAATGTTGCGCGCGCGGCAGCCACGGCGTCGTCGATATGGCCGGCATCACCGTGTGCGACCGTGGCGACGGTGTCCCCGGTGCTCGGGTCGACGATGTCGCGGTGGTGTTCGGTATCGACATCGCGACCACCGATGAGCATCGAATGGTGTTGGAGAGCAACGCTTGTCATATCAGAGCCTCGGATCCATGACGATCTTGGTGGCCTCCCGTGCCTCGAACATCCGGTAGGCCTCGACCGCGGAGGACAGCCCCATCTGGTGGGAGATGATCGAACTCGGCTGTAGCTTGCCCGCACAGTTCAGGGCGATGACCTCGTCCATGTATTCGGTGATGTGTGAGACGCCCATCTGCAGTGTCACGCCCTTGAGATACAGCTCGCCGAAGGGCAATGTGATGGCGTCCTCGTTGTACACACCCGGGATGGACAACGTGCCGCCCGCACGCACCAGCGCGATCGCGGACAACAACGCCGATTCATGGCCGACGGCATCGACGACGACGTCGGCGCCGCGCCAGTCGGTCAGATCGAGCACCGCATCGGCCGGGTCGTCTTCGGACGCGTCCACGGCCACGGCACCGAGGTTGGCGGCCTCCTTGAGTCGTGCCGCGACCTTGTCGATGACGATCACCTGCGCGGCGCCCAGGATGTCGGCAGCCATGGCCGCGCACAGACCCACCGGGCCTGCGCCGACCACGGCGACGGTGTCACCGGGGGTGATGGCCCGCGCCACAGCCTCGTATCCGGTTGTCATGATGTCACCGGCGAAGAGGAAGTCGTCGTCGCTCGCGGAGCCCGTATCCGGGATGGCCCGCGCCGTGCTGTCGGCATTGGGCACCACCACGTACTCGGCCTGCCCACCCGCCAGGTCACCCAGCGCCAATCCGAGGCCGAAGATCCTTGAGCCCGCGCAGTTTCCCGGTTGGTGGCGGCGGCACTGATGGCAGGCTCCGCAGCTGACCACACACGAGCTGACCACCCGATCGCCCTCGGCGAACCGGCTGACCGCCGAACCCGCCGCGCCGACGGTGCCGAGGAACTCGTGGCCTAGCACGATATCGGGCTCCAACTCCAGTCGCCCCTCGTAGGGGTGCAGATCGGTACCGCAGATGGCGGTTCGCTCGACTCGAACCAAGATGTCTGTGGGACTGGCGATCTCGGGTAGCGGAACCTCCGCGACCTCCACTCGGTAGGGCTCACGCAGGATCACCGCGCGCATGGTGTCAGGCATGCGTGCCGGCCTGGGCGTCCTTGGCGGCGACCTTCTCGCGGTACATCGGGAACAGCGGCTTGGTCAGCGGGACCAACTTGAGGATCTTGTTGACCGGGCCCTTGGCCTTGACCTGTCCCTTGGCCAACCCGATGGCGAGGTTGTACTCGCCCCGCCAGAACTGGTCGCCGGTGTCGCCGCGCATCAACAGGGTCACATCGGCCTTCTCGTCACAGGGGCCGAAGATCACTTTGCTGTCGGGGCGGAAGACCATCGTCATCTCACAATCGGGATCGGTGTAGATGACCCGCATGATGATGTTGGCGCCCTTGAGCTTCGGGCCCGATTCGGGATGGTCGAGCGCGTCGCGGAAGACACCCCCGATATAGGTGTCCAGTTCGGCGGGGTCGGTGAAAAAGCCCATGTCGGAAAGCTCCAGTTCGCAGGGTGTGACGGGTGTCACCCATGTAAACACCGCGTGTGAACTGCGGGCAGCTGTCGTTGGTGAGCTCTTTCTATCCCCTTAGGGGGATAGCGCGAGGCGCGACGGTGTCCGACGTCGAGGCATCAACGGGCACCGTCGGAACCGGATGGGTTCGACGAGGGCGTGGCAGCGATGAAGTCGTTGATCAGCGCGGCGAGTTCGGGTCCGCGGTCCTCCTGCAGAAAGTGTCCGCCGCCGGTGATGGTGGTATGCGGTTGTCCATGCGCTCCCGGCACCTTGGCCTGGAAGAGCTGATCGCCACCGCGGGTGATGGGATCCTGGTCGCTGAAGCAGGTGAGCAGTGGTTTGTCGAAGGTGGACAGGACCGACCACGCGTCGATGTTGGCAGCCGATTCGGGGTCATCTGTGCTCGTCGGTACCAGGGTGGGGAAGACCCGGGCACCCGCCTTGAACGAGTCGTCGGGGAACGGTGCGTCATAGGCGGCGATGACCTCGGCGGGCAGATCGGTGGTGCAGCCGCCGTTGATGATGGCACCGACGGGAAGGTCGGGGACCTCTTGGGAGAACCTCTGCCAGGCGGCGAACGCCTCACCGAGCGGGAACTCACCGGTCGGCAGGCCGGTGTTGGCCACGATCACCCGATCGAATCTCTCGGGTTGAGCGGTCACCAGGCGCAGTCCGATCAGCCCACCCCAGTCCTGGCCGAAGAATGTGATGTCGCGCAGGTCGAGCATGTCGAACAGCAGCGCCGACATCCAGCCGATATGCCGCGCATAGGTGTAGTCCCCGGTCGCCGCGGGCTTGTCGCTGCGGCCGAATCCGACCAGATCGGGCGCCACGACCCGGTGTCCGGCGGTCACCAGCGGGCCGATCATGTGCCGGTACAGATAGCTCCACGACGGTTCACCGTGCATCAGCAAGATCGGATCGGCGTCGACCGGACCTTCGTCGAGATAATGCACACGCAGCGTTTGTCCGCTGCCACTGGGAATTTCGGCATAGTGCGGCGCGAAATCGTAGCCGGGTAGGTGGGCGAAGCGCTGGTCGGGGGTGCGGACGATATCCATGGTGTTGCTCTTTCCGGGATGGCGGGTCGGGTACTACTGGCGTGCCATCGCCGCTCTGGAGGCGACGGCATCGGATTCCGCGGGCGGGGGGGAAACCAGGTCGACGGTGATCTCGTGCAGCGTTCCGCGGAAGGCGAAGGGTGATCGATAGCGATCCGAGACCGCAGATCCGTGGTCGTATCCGATGCTGGATCCGACGGAGGAGATCATCAGCATGTACAGCGGCAGGTCGACGTGGCCCGCCGGCGTGGTATCGATCTCGATATCGACCGTGCCGCCGCGGTGATCCCCACGTCGGAACCTGACGGTCAGTACCGCATCACCGGCCGGTAGCGGCCGGGTCGAGGTGAGCACGGTGTGTTCGCCGAAGGCGTTGTAGTCCACCACCAGGTGATCGTTCTGCACAAAGACCGTAATGCCCGAATTCTCCGTGCCGGTGGCCCACAGCACGCCGTCCTGACCGTCGGCGCGGGTGACACGAGCCGACACGTCGAAGCTGGTACCCCCGATGGGGGCGAAGGCCTGCGGCGGTATCGGCGAGCACGGCGGCCGATAGATGTAGCGGCCCTCGACAGGGTGCGGGGAGTGCTGCCGAAACCGCGGGGCGAACAGCTCGATACCCCGGTCGTCGAGTGGCAGCACACCATGTCGTTCGGCTTCGCGCCACCACAGCGCGATCAGCTCCGCCAGCCGTTCGGGCTCGTCCGCGGACAGGTCCGCGCACTCCGATATGTCCCGGGACAGGTCGTAGAGCTCCCACGGCTCGGTGTCGTAGTCCGCGCCAGGGATGTGCTTGCAGACCGCCTTCCAATGGCCGGCGACGAGCGCACGGCTACCGGCCATCTCGAAATACTGGATGGTGTTGGTGGCGGGCGCGTCGGCGTCGTTCAGCAGACCGGCGAACGAGTGGCCGGTGACCGGCAGTTGCGGTGTCCCACGGTAGATCTGCGGTGGTGTGACACCGGCGATCTCGTACAGTGTCGGGGCGATATCGCTGACGTTGACGAACTGGTCGCGCCGGGTACCGCGGTGGTCCTCGGCGATACCGGCCGGCCAGTGCACCAGCATCGGGACGTGCACGCCGCCCTCGTGGGTGTTCTGCTTGTACCACTTGAACGGTGCGTTTCCGCACTGTGCCCAGCCCCACGGATAGTTGGTATGGCTGTGTGGTCCGCCGATATCGTCCAGTCGTGTCACCGCCTCGGCGGGGTCCTCCAGGATGCCGTTGAAGAACTTCATCTCGTGCAGAACCCCGATCGGCCCACCCTCCTGGGAGGCCCCGTTGTCCGACATCAGGATGAGCACGGTGTCGTCCCATACGCCGAGTCGGCGCAGCCCGTCGACGAAGCGGCCGATCTGATCGTCGGTGTGGTCCAGGAAGGCGGCGAACGCCTCCTGCAGGCGGCACGCCAGACGCTGCTGGTCCGGCGGCAGAGTATCCCAGGCCGCCACCCCGGGGTTGCGCGGTGCCAGTGCGGTTCCCGCGGGTATCAGCCCGGTGCGGAGTTGGCGTCGGTACACCCGCTCGCGGACGATATCCCAGCCCTCGTCGAAGGCGCCGCGGTACTTGTGCAGATAATCGGCCGGTGCCTGGTGTGGGGCGTGCGCGGCACCGAAGGGCAGGTAGGCGAAGAACGGTCGGTCGGGCCGCACGCTGGTGCTGTCCGTGATCATCGCGAGCAGCCGGTCCACCAGATCTTCGCTGAGGTGGTAGCCGTCCTCCGGTGGTGCGGGGGGCTCGACCATATGGTTGTCGCAGACCAGTTCGGGGCTGAACTGGTCGGTCTCACCGTCGAGGAAGCCGTAGAACCGATCGAATCCGCGTGCCAACGGCCACTGGTCGAATGGGCCCGCCGCCGAGCACTGTTCCATGGGCGCCAGATGCCATTTGCCGGCCGCAAAGGTGGCGTAGCCGGCCGTGTGCAGCACTTCGGCGATGGTGGCGGCGCGGTCGGTGATGTGTCCGAGTTGGTGTGGAAACCCGGTCCGGAAGTTGGAGACCGTGCGCATGCCCACGGCGTGTTGGGACCGGCCGGTCAGCAGGGCGGCGCGGGTCGGCGAACACAACGGTGTCACGTGGAAGTTGGTGAACTGCAGGCCATCACCGGCGAGTTGGTCGATGTTCGCGGTGTCGATATCGGAGCCGTAGCAGCCCAGCTGAGCGAAGCCGGTGTCGTCGAGCACGATCACCACGACGTTGGGTGCACCATCCCGGGGGTGCGGTGGTTCGTGGAAATCCGGTACCGATTCGGCGATGGTGGTCCCGATGGTGCCCTCGAAATGATCGTCCGGCTGCGACATGGCAACCCCCTCTCTTCCGCGACGCTATGTGTTGATAGTTCAACTGTCAATATATTGAGGTAGTGCTAATCTCGCGATCGATGAATCAGACACCTCCGGAGCCTGCCGAACCGGTCGACGGCCGCCGCGCGCGGCGCGAACGTGGCCGCGCAGCGGTGGTGGAGGCGACCATCGACCTTGTGTTGGAAGGGTTTTCACCGCCGACGGTGGAGCAAGTTGCCGAGCGGGCGGGCGTTTCGACCGCCTCGGTGTTCCGATACTTCGACACCCTCGACGAGCTGCGTGACGAAACCACTCGCCGCTACTACCAGCGATTCGCCCACCTGCTGCAGATTCCGGACATCGGCGCAGGCGCCTTGGACGCCAGGATCAAACGCTTCGTCGACAGCCGTCACCAGCAGTACTCCGTGACCGCGCCGATGGCTCGAATGGTGCGCAACCGCGCCTCGAAGGTGGCTGCCCTGGATGCGATCTTGCATCGGCATCGCGCGATGACGGCGACCGATATCGGCACCCACTTCGCCACCGAGCTGGACGAACTCGGCGCCGCGGCGCGGGCGGAATTGATCGGCACCATCGCCACCCTGACCTCGTTCGAGGCGTGGTCTGAGTTGACCGAAGATCACCGCCGCACGCCGGCTCAGATTCGACGCGGGTGGACCAGCGTGCTCATGCGATTGCTGACCGCCTGAACCGCCCTGGTTCCTCATGCGTGCAGTGCAGCGGCCAGGGTGTTGACGACGGGCCGGGTGATCATCGTGTATGTGTCGGCGATGGCGGCCTCGCGGTGCGTCTGCTGTGCCTGTAGCCGTGCCGGGTCGCTGGCGACCGCCATGAAAGCCCTCAGGCTCGGGAAAAGATTGAATCGAACCTGGTGCCAGAGACGGCCATCACCGACGATGGTGCCGTCAACGCCGAACCAGCCCGCCACGCGGGCGCCATGGGACAGTGCGACGCCGGCGGCGGCGCTCTGATACGCCTGCATCGCATCGGGCGTTGTGCGTGCGGATTCCGGATCGTTGAAGCGCAGTACGTGCACGATCATCACCGGCCCGTCCTGTGCGCTGGGGGGCTCGGGAACATCGTTCCAGTCGGGCTGTTCCAGTCCGTGCGGAATCGTCGGGTAGGGCAGCGGATCGCAGCCGAGGACGATGGTCTGATCCATCCCGGCTTCTTTGTGGACGTGTGCGGCCTGGAAATCAGGGCGGGACTGCATGTCGATGAACGATCGCCCGGTCGGGTAGCGCACGACGGCGATTCGATCCCACGTCGGCGCATCGCCGAGAAGTTGGGTTTCGACATCGGCCAGCAGGCACAACTCGGCGCCGATCGCGGCCAACGTGTCCATGGGTGCGTACAGATCGTCGGCCTCGCGACCGGAGATGGTGCCGGCGAGTCCGTCGCCATAGTCTGCGACGGCGCGGTACTTCATCAGATTGACCATCCAGCAAGGCTTTCCGGACTCGGGTGCCGCGCCACTGAGTCGAGCGGCGTAGTCAGCATCGATGAGTCCGTATCGGGGGTGATGTTGGATCACGTTGTCTCCATGGCGATTGCGGCAGTGGTGGCGAGGCCGGTTCCACGCTAAATTGTGAGAGTGCAGCTGTCAATATATGTCCCCGCGGGAACGGTCAACCGAGGCTTGTGGTGATCGCCAGCGCGATGACACAGGCGGCGATCACCGCGGTGGTGAGTGCATAGACGGCGGTGCCAGCCCGGCCGACGGCGAACGGGCCCATCAGATCCCGGTCGCGCGCAATGCCGATCATCGCGATCAGGATCGGCAGCAGCAATACGGCATTGAGGATCTGGGTGGCGACCAGAATGGTGACCAGGGGCACCCCGGGTAACAACACGGCGGCTGCCCCGGCGACGGTGACGGCCCCGAATGTCACATAGAACGTCCGTGCCTCCCTGAACGAGTCGTCCACCGCCCCCTCCGTGCCCGCGTACTCGCATACCGAGTACGCGGTCGACAGCGGCAGCACCGAGGCCGCCAGCAGCGCGGCGCCTATCAGCCCGATGGCGAACAGGGTGGCCGCGGCACCGCCGGCCAACGGCTCCAAAGCCCGAGAGGCATCGGCGGCATCGGTGATCTGTAGTCCGTTCTCGTGCAGTGTCGCCGCACACGCCACCACGACGAAGAATCCGATCACTCCCGTCAGCACGGCCCCGGTGACGACGTCCACCCGCTCCAAGGGGAGATCGTCGGTGCCCAATTTCTTGTCGACCGCATAGGACTGGATGAACGACAGACCCCACGGCGCCAGCGTGGTGCCGACGGTCGCGGTCACGATGGCCAGCGCGGCGCCCGTGGCGGGCATCGACGGCACCACGAGTCCGCGTGCGGCAGCACCCCAATCCGGTCCGGCCAGGATGCCCGAAGCGATGTAGGCGAGAAAGACCGTCGACAACAGCAACAACACATGCTCGACGCGATGAAAGCTGCCACGCAGCACCAGGAGTGAGACGATGACCGCCGCCGCAGGCACGCTGACCTGACGACTGATGCCGAACAGTTCCGAACCTGCCGCAATGCCCGCGAATTCGGCGCATGTGGTTCCGATGTTGGCGACCACAAGGGTCGCCAGCGTGGCGCCGCCGACGCGCACGCCGTAGCGCTGGCGCACCAAACCGATGAGTCCCTGGCCCGTGACGACACCCATCCGTGCCGCCAACCCGTGGAACAGGACGAGTGCGATGGTGGACAGCAACAGCACCCACAGCAGCTGGTAGCCGAACTGAGCGCCGAGTACCGAGTACGTGGTGATACCGGCGGGATCATCATCGGACAGGCCGGCCAGCAAGCCGGGGCCGATCACGGCGATCAGAGCGGCGGCGGTGACTTTGCCGCGGGGGCCGGCCGTCATCGCTGCCGCCGAACCCGGCGCCGCGGCCATACCCTTGAGCGCAACAAGTGGCGGCCGAGCAGACGCGGTGTGCGCTGCAGCCGAGCGCGCCACTGCGCCGCGTGGACGGACGGCATTGCTGTGACGATGCGTTCGACATCACGGTCCGGCAGTGCCCGCAGCACTCGCTCCCCGGTGTCGGGATTCACCCGGACCGCTGAAGCGGCTACCGCAGCGGGGTAGCCTGCGACCACCTCGGCGGCCGCAGACACGTCCAGCCGGCCGATCAACTCGGCCAATCCGTCAGCGTCGAGGCGGTGGACAGCAGCCCGCGGGGTCGACAGCGCGATCGCGTGGCCACGGTCGGAGGTCGGGTGCAGATCGGCCCACGCCACGGTGTCGTGCCGCGCGTGCGCGGTGAGCCTTGCCAATCCCAATCTTCGGAGCACTCCGGCGAATCCGACGTCGACGCCGATCGCCTCCAGCGTCATGCTCCGCCTCAGCAACAGAACGTCGGAGACCCTGGCTATTCGGCGACCGACGACATCGAGGACCTGGGTATCCAGCACATCGCGGTGCAACCAGATCTCCGCGCTCGTCCGCGGCGGCGCGGTGGCACTCGCAGCGGTGTCCAGTGCGAGTCGATGAGCGTGCCAGGACAGGACCGCCGACGACGGGACGATCAGCGCCGCGCCGTGGTGTCGGGTGACGACTAGGCCGGTCACCGGTGCCGGCTCCCGGAGCCCGGTGAACGGGACGCACAGATCGCGGAGGCGACCGACGGATCGGCCCATGCCGTCACACACGTCGCGGCCCAGCAACTCGCTGAGCAACACGGGGTCGGGCGTGGGGCCGTCGATCGGTTGCGTGTTGGCCCGCATGTGGTTCCCTTCTGGCCCGGCCGCATACCGAAGGTGCTGCTGAGGTCACACTATGCGTCAGGGCGCGAAGTCGGCGGGCAGTTCGAGGTCGGCGATGGCGACATTCTCTTCGAGATGTGCCACCGACGATGTACCGGGGATCAACAGCACGTTGGGTGCCACCGACAGCGTCCACGCCAGCGCGACCTGGGCAGGCGTGCGGCCGAGTTCGGCGGCCGCCTTCTGCACCGCGGGATTACCCAACACCGGGTTGTCGGTGGTGAAACCGGAGCCCAATGGAAAGAACGGGACGAAGGAGATGCCGTTCTCGACACACAGATCGAGCACCGGCTGAGAGGAGCGGTCGACCAGGTTGTACGCGTTCTGCACGGTCACGATATCGGTGCGGTCCAGCGCAATTCGGAGGTGCTCGACCGAGACGCTGGACAGTCCGATCCCGGCGATCAAACCCTCGTCGCGGGCGGCGATCATCGCGGTCAGCTGACGGTCGAAGAGGTCCCGGTCCACCGGGCCCACACTGTTGGGGTCACCGGAGTGGATACGCAGATTGACCGCCGCGAGCCGGTCGACGCCGAGGGTGTGCAGATTGGTCTCGATATCGGCACGCAGTTCGTCGGGTTGCTGTGCGGACAGCCATTCACCTTGTTCGTTGCGGCGCGCGCCGACCTTGCTGACCAGCGCGAGGTTTTCGGGATAGGGATGCAGTGCCTCGCGGATGAGCTCGTTGGCGACATCGGGTCCGTAGAACTGCGCGGTGTCGATATGGTCCACGCCCAACTCGACGGCCCGCTTCAACACGGCGATGGCCTGATCATGGTCGCGGGGCGGGCCCATGACACCGGGGCCGGGCAACTGCATGGCGCCGAATCCGATGCGCTTCACGGTGAACGGGCCCAGCGGGAATGTTGTCGTCATGGGGCAGACTACCTCGCCGCGCTCGGGATTATTCCGCGAGCGTGGGGCGGGCTTGTCGGAGGCCGGGCGGATAGTGCAGGCAAAGAGCACCGCCGGCGTGGCGGCGCCTATCGGGGCAGGGGGCACCATGGTAAACAGAGCCAACATCGTGTTGGTGGACCACGACGGCTGGCAGTTGCGATACGCGCACTGGGCGGGCTGTCGCATGCTCGACGCGCTCCTGGCCGGGCCGGAGATGGCCGCGCGCTATATCGGGGCACAGCAGACCAGTGATTTCTGGACCGACGAGCTGTGGGCGGACGGGGGCCTGCTGCTCGACCTCACCGAACACCGGCTGCTGTTCTTCGGTGAGGAACTCATGACGACCATGAACGAACGCCGGGCCATGTTCGAGGTTCTTGCCCTGCTCTGGCCGGGTTACACCGTCTCCTGGGCATATGGTGCGACAGCGGAGATTGCCGCGTATGTCGGGGCGCAGGCATCATTGCGCGATACGCCATCCGAGCCGGATCTGACCCTGGCCGACGACACCGCCTCGCTACACCATCTGGTCACCGTCATCGACCGCGTTGGTCGGGTGCGCGCCTGGCCGCTGTGGTGGGGCAGCAGCGCAGCGTGGCTCGGTCCGGATCTGCTCGACGCCTTGCCGGGGCCTGGTGAACCGGCACTGGAGCTGGGGGTGGTCCCGGAGAGCGGCGTGTATGTCAATGTGCCGAACAGGACGCTCGGGGGGTGGATGACCCGTCCCGTACCGGGTTTGCTCCGATGGCTGCCGCAATTGTGGGCCGGCTGGCGGACCGAGTTCTGGGAGGACCGTTATGAAGAACAGCTGCGCCGGTGTGGCGCGCAGATCAGCGCCCCGGAGGTCGATATCGACTCCGGCCTCACCGAGGCGCGATCGTGGCTCCGGAAACGGGTCTTCCAGAGTGACGAGGACGGCCTGGCGGGCCAGGTTGCGCACCTCGCCGAACTGTTGTCGGACGCGAATCTGCCGATTCCGCAGATCAGTCCGGCGGTGGTGGCCGGTCAGGGGTCACGGCCGACGGCGCAGGAGTGGGCACGATTCGAGGACGCATGTGCTGCGGTGCGTGCCGGCGGGAGGGCGGCGTGATACCCCGACCCCGACGTCGCCGGTCAACTGCGCCCGCTCGGCGAAGGCGTCGAGTGCGGCCAACCGGTGGTGCGTTCCAGACCTGATTGCGGCGAGCGTCTCTGGACTGCACGGGTATCCGGCCTCGCGCAGCGGGTCGAGATAACGGTGGAGGTCGGTGGCCTCGATGCCGACGCAATCGCCCTGTCCGACAACCGCCTGCATCGCTGCGCAGTGTCTCGTAGGCGACCGGCCGACGTGGCGTCACCCGATCATCAGAACTTCATTTAACTGGAGACTGAAATTGATCAGGGATTCTCACCTCGTTCACCGGCCCGGGGCTTTCCCCGGGTATCTCGCGATTCGGCTACCGGGCCGGTGCACGCAGGCTATGAATCAATGGGTGAGCAACCATCATGTGAACCTGACCCCGCAAGAAGAATCACTGATCGTCGAGAGCCATCCCGAAGCGCTGAACCGGATGGACGAGAAATCACTCAAAGAGTTGCAGGGGCGGTTGCGGACGGCGCGCGAGAAGAACTTCAGCCTGCTGCGCAGGCAGGGCGCGGCACGTGTCGAGACCGAGGGCGGCCGCGGTGCCGCCGCACAGGCCAACGAGAAGCGCAGTGAGAAGGTGGATGTCTTCGGCGAGGCGCTGACGCGGGTCGGCCAGCGTCTTGAGGAGCTCGCCGCATCCGACTGAGTGGCGCGGTCGGCCACGTCAGCGTTGCGACGGGACGGCAATCAGGTGCTGTGACAACGGCTTTCCCTGCGCGTACCGTTCGACGTTCTGCTCGATCACCAGGTCCTGTCCGGTCTGGCGGGTGTGGTGTTGATGTAGATGCTCCCCCCAGGACCGCACGATGAAGGTCTCCACGAAGGTCTGCTCGCGCTCGACACTGCGATAGAGCCGCCACCTTGCCGCCCCGGTGCGCTGCCGGGACCTGCCCAGCACCGCCATCGCCGCCAGGAACCGCGCTTCGTCCTCGACCGGGACCAGATACTCGGTCATCACGAGCACCGGACCGTCCAGCGGTTCGGGCTCGAACACCAGCGACGGTTCCGGCCAGTGCGAGGACGGCCGCAGATCGATGTCGCCGGTCTTGGCGTGCAGGGGCCACCATAGGGTGGAGACCGCGCAGCCGACCAGCAGACCCGTGCTGACCAGCAGGCTCGTCACCGGCGTGGCCGCACCTGCCAGCACACCCCACAGGATCGACCCCAGCGCCTGCCCACCCATGAAGATCAGCTGATACACCGACAATCCCCGGGCACGCACCCACCCGGGCAAACTCAGCTGCATGGAGGCATTGAGCGTGGACAGGCACAGCAACCACGCCGTCCCGCCGAAGACCAGTGCGATGAGCACCACCGCGAACAGGTCAACGAGCGCCAGAATCGCTGTGGCCGCGGCGAATCCGGTGGCAGCGACCGCGAGCAGAGTGTTCTCACCGAACCGGGACCGCAGCCGGGACAACCCCACCGCGCCGAGCACCGCCCCCAGCCCGAGTGCACCGAGCAGCAGTCCGTACCCCGATGACGTCAAACCCAGCTTCCGGTCGGCGATCACCGGCAACAGACCCCATAGCGCGCTGGCCGGAGCGATGAACAATGCGGTGCGTAACAGGATCCGACGCACGATGGGGGAGCTGCGGATGTATCGCCCGCCGGCGCTCAGCGCCGCCAGCGCCCGTTCCGACGGGAAATTCTGGTCGACGGTGGGCCTGCGCCACAGCACCAACACGATGACCGTCCCGACGAAGGACACCGCGTTGAGAGCGAACACCACTGTCGGTCCCGACAGCGACACCAGCGCCCCGGCGATCGCCGGTCCGATGGCACGGGCGCCGTTCATGCTCATGCTGCCCAGCGCCGCGGCGGCGGGAATCTGTGCCGCGGGAACGAGATCGGGCTGGATGGCCTGCCAGGCGGGCATGGTCAGGGCCTGACCGCAGCCGATCAGGAACAGCAACAGCAGCAGGACCGTGGGGGTGGTGAGTCCGGTGCCGGTCAGCACCGCGAGCAACGCGACCGCCGACGCCATCGCGCCCTGGGTCGCGATGAGAAGCCGACGCCGATCGATCAGGTCGGCCAACACTCCAGAGGGCAGCGCCAGCAGCATCACCGGCAGGGTGGTGGCGGTCTGCACCAACGGCACGAGCACCGCGGCACGGGGATCACCGACCAGCATCCATTGGGCACCGACCATCTGCATCCAGGTGCCGAGGTTGGAGACGAATTGGGCAATCCACAAAGCCCGGAAGACGGGCGACCGTAACGGCGCCCAGGTCGACACCGGCGAGCTCACGGACTCAATCTACGCGTCATCGGTGCGCTCATGTTGCCGATGAGGGCTGGCCCGCAGCGAGCCGGGATGCGCCTTCGCGGCGGGATCCCTGCGTGTCTTGATGAGGCTGGCGACCGTCACGATCGTCAGGATGACGATGATCACGGCCAGGCTCACATAGGTGTCGATTTCGGGAATGCTCGGGTTGATGTCGACATGGCCCCAGTGCAGGACGAGCTTCACGCCGATGAAGGCCAGGATGATCGACAGCCCGGTGGACAGGTACACCAGCCGGTCGAGGAGACCCTTCACGAGGAAGAACAATGCCCGAAGCCCCAACAGCGCGAAGGCGTTGGCGGCGAAGACGATATAGGCCTCGCTGGTGATACCGAAGACCGCGGGGATGGAGTCGAGCGCGAACAGCAGATCCACGCTGCCGATCGCGATCAGCACCGCCAGCATCGGCGTCGCCATCCGGCGGCCCTGGATCCGGGTGAACAGCTTTCCGCCGTCGTAGTCGTCGGTCACCGGCACGAAGCGACGCGTCGCGCGGACCACGAAGTTGTTCTCGACGTCGGGATCCTCGTCGCGGTGCCGGAACAGCTGGATGGCGGTGTAGATGAGCAGCAGGCCGAACACCAGGAACATGAACGAGAACAGCGACAGCAGCGTCGCGCCGAGCGCGATGAAGATGGCGCGCATGATCAACGCCAGGATGATGCCGAAGGTCAGCACCTTGTGCTGGTGCTCCTCGGGGACGGCGAACGTCGTCATGATGATGACGAAGACGAACAGGTTGTCCACCGAGAGGCTCTTCTCGACCAGGTAGCCCGCGAAGTACTCGGTGCCGGCGTCACCGCCGTAGGTCATGGCGAACCAGACCCCGAACGCCACGGCCACCAGAATGTAGAACACCGACCAGGCGGTCGCTTCCTTGAACCCGACCCGGTGCGGTCGCAGTGCGGCCAGGAGGAGGTCGACGGCGAGCAGGACGATGATCACGGCGATCGTCAGTCCCCACGTCAGCGGGCTGATATCGAGCATGGGTGTGCGTCTCCTCCGCGTGACCGGCACGTCCGGTTTTCAAGATCACCGGTACCCAGTCGGGGGCGTCGTCAATCACATGTCGATGTCGACCATAATTCCTCCGTGAGTGCACAGACCTCCCGGTCGCGCCGGTTCGGACGCATCGAGTCCGCCGACCTGACCCAGGCCGCCGTTTTCGCTGGTCTCCTGGCCGCACTGGGCCTGCCCGGCACGCTGACGATCGGTCCGACGGGGGTGCCCATCACACTGCAGACACTGGGAGTGATGTTGGCCGGATCCATCCTCGGACCGCGTAAGGGGGCATTGGCGGTCGGGTTGTTCGCGGTGCTGGCCATCGCGGGGTTGCCGATCCTGGCCGGAGGTCGCACCGGGCTGGTGTCATTATCGTCGCCGACGGCCGGGTTCTTCGTCGGCTGGCTGCCCGCCGTCGTCGTGATCGGAGCGCTGACCGCGCTGATGATGCCGCGCTACCGGACGCTGTGGGGTATCGGCATCAACATCGTCGGCGGGATGGCCGTCATCTATCTTTTCGGCACCGTGGGCCTGATGCTGCGTACCGACCTGTCCTGGTGGGCCGCGCTGTCCACCAACGGCATCTATGTGCCCGGCGATATCGCCAAGGCGGTGTTGTGCGGTGTCGTCGCCGCGCAGGTGCATCGCGCCCGTCCCGGGTTGATCACGCCGTGGCGGAGCGCGCGGGCCTAGACCGGGACGGACACAGGGTGACCGAGGAGTCGATCGTCCTCGACGGCGTCTCGCACGCCTTCGGGGAGCGCACGGTGTTGCGCGACATCACGCTGACCATCAGCGAACGCCGCGTCGGCATCGTCGGAGCCAATGGCAGCGGCAAGTCGACGCTGGCCCGGCTGTTGAACGGGCT
Source organism: Mycolicibacterium sp. 22603 (assembly GCA_052044345.1). Classification (GTDB taxonomy): domain Bacteria; phylum Actinomycetota; class Actinomycetes; order Mycobacteriales; family Mycobacteriaceae; genus Mycobacterium. Next base: position 111,765 of record JBQEMX010000008.1, on the reverse strand, counting down.
GGTGATACCCGACACCGGCGTGGTGCGGGTACGCGGTCTGGACACCCGGCGCTCGGTCAAGCAGGTGCGCCGACTGGTGGGGTTCGTGTTCACCGACCCCGACCGCCAGATCCTGATGCCGACCGTGGGCGAGGACGTCGAGCTCTCGCTGTCGCGCCTGTCGATGGATCGGGCCGCCAAGGCGGAGCGGGTGGCCGAGGTGCTCGAGAGGTTCGGGCTGTCCGGGCATGCCGATCAGCCTGCGCACCTGCTCTCGGGCGGGCAGAAGCAGTTGTTGGCGCTGGCCACCGTATTGGTCACCGAGCCGGCCGTGGTGGTCGCCGATGAGCCGACCACGTTGTTGGATCTGCGCAACGCGCGGATGTTGCGCACCGCCTTCGCCGGCCTCGACACCCAGCTGATCGTCGTCACCCACGATCTGGATCTGATCGAGGATGCCGATCGGGTGATCGTGCTCGACGAGGGCCGGGTGGTGGCCGATGACGCACCCGACGCCGCGCTCGCGGTGTACCGGCGGTTGATGCGGTGAGCGTGCTGGGCGACTACCGGCCGGGGATGTCGTGGCTGCATCGGCTCCCTGCCGGGGTGAAACTGGTCGGGCTGGGTGTGCTGATCATCGTGATGACCATCGTGGTGGATTCTCCGGTCCGGCTGGCCGTGGCCACCGTCGTTCTGCTGGCCGCCGCAGTTTCGGCGCGGCTGTCGGTCCGGTCGCTGATCGTGCAACTACGCCAGGTCCTCTGGGTGGTGGCCTTCATCTTCGTCCTGCAGGTCGTGCTCACCGACTGGCGCCGGGCGCTGGTGGTGTGCGGGGTACTGCTGCTCGCCGTGGCCTCGGCGGCGATGGTGACCATGACCACCCGAACGACGGCAATGCTCGATGCGGCGATGCGGGCGATGGCGCCGTTGGCGCGGTTCGGCTTCCCGGTGCGACAGGTGGCCCTGGCGCTGGCGCTGACGATCCGGTCGATCCCGCTGCTCGTCGACATCATCGCCCGGGTGGACGAGGCGCGGCGCGCCCGCGGCCTGCGGGTCACACCGCGGATCGTGTTCGTCCCGATCATCGTGGGGGCATTGCAGGCCGCCGATGATTTCAACGAGGCGCTGATTGCCCGCGGTCTCGATTGACCGGGGCCGGTCGGCGAGCTAGCTAGCCGCTCTCGGCGAGTCCGGCCTCGGCGTGGACCAGTTCGACGGTGTCACCGACATCGATGGTGACCACGGCTGTCGCCTGGAACAGGCCATGGACATCGTCGGTCCGCGCGACGGTGTGGGCCCGCGCGAAAAGTGGCTGGACATCGAACACCTTGACGCGCACCTTTTCCCGGGTGAGCCGGCCCAACTCACGCCCGGACTCGGGGTCGGTGATCACCTGGCAGAACTCCGATTGCACCGCGAACACCATGCCCACCGTCACCCCGGCCTGGGCGCCACGGTTGATGACCAGCGTGTAGTCGTCCTCGATGTGGGCGACTTGGCCGTTCACGAGGCCGCCAACGAACTGCTCTCCCGCAGAGCGGTTTTGGCGCCCGGGCGGATACGCGGACGGGCCGCGGACTCATCGGGTAGGAGCAATGCGTCGATGGGCGTCGTGCCGTCCTGCTCGGTGCCGAGGGTGAGCTCGAGGGCGGTCTTGGCCTGGAAGAGGGCGATCATCGCCGCCTGCTGACGCTCGGCGCCGAAGGAGTTCAGTGCCAGCGTGAGCTTGTGGTCGACGTAATCCACCGCGCGCTGTAGATCGCGCTCGGAGGCGGCGCCCGGGCCCGCCGTCTCGGGCGGCGCGGTGTTTTCGGCCAGGGGTCGGCCGTTGCCATACCGGCGGTGGCCGAGCGCGCCGAGTGTGATGGCGCACAACGGGATCACCACCACCGAGCAGAGCAGGCCCGCCGTGCCCTGCCAGGCGATCGAACCCACGACGCCGAGCAGCATCAGTGCGGTCAGCGCCGTCATGGTGCGCACCGCCGCCGGCACGGCACCGACCGCCCGGCCCGTCGCGCGTGCCAGGCGGGCGCAGTAGATGGCCACCGCGCGGGCCGCGGCGAGCAGTGCGGTTCCCGTCGTACGGGCCACCCGGCCTGCGCTGTCGACATGGTGGCGGGTGATCGGATTCTTCGGCACAGACCATTGCGGGGAACGTTTCCCGGATGTCGTCGCCTCCGCCGGTGCGGCCGCGGCGGAGCCGGGGTCGCCGAGCGTGGCGGACTGCTGGTCGGCGGTCGGCGGCGTCGTCTGCGCCACATTCGCACTGTTAGCTACATTCGCATCACTGGCCGCATTCGTATCATCAACCACAGTTGTATTTTCGCGTCCTCGCCGTGCGAAAATCTCTCCGGCGCGCCGATGCCACCCCGATATATGTGCCGGACCGGTTCATAAAACGAGGACTCGGACGCGGAGCGAAATTATTGACGGTCGTTGCGTGAAATTGGCGTGCACGGGGTACGAGTGCGTCGGCGAAAGGGAACCCGATGACGAATGCAGGGGAGCGGCGGCTCGGTCTCTGTCCGGGATGCGGCTATCCGGTGATCGGTCCGCAGGCATGTGCGGTCTGTGCCCCATTGCTGACCGCGGCGCACGGCGAGCGCGCCGACGCAGCGCCCGGCCCGATCGTCGCCGCATAGCCGTGGCTTCATAGCTGCCGCCGCCACCGGAGGCCGGTCTTGCTCAGTGCAGCTTCACCGGCAGCCGCTCGAGGAATTCGGACCCAGATGCGCCATGCCGCGACGGTGTCGCGGTATCGGTCGGCACCGGTGTCACTGTGGATGTGCCGCGACGTACTCGTCGACCGGGACGGGGGACAGTCTTTCGTACCCGACCGGGAGCACCACGTCGCCGGCGGTGGTCCGGTAGTACACCTCCCACCGGTAGAAGCCGGCGAAGGCGCGTGGATCGGCGGCGAGCACCGCCGCGTATGCCCGCACGGCCGCCACGTAGTCATCGGAATTGTTGTAGCGGAACAACGCATGATCGGGATCGCCGACGAACCCGTTGGCGGCCAGATAGCGCCCCGCGGCGAGAATCGCGTCGCGGGGGTCTTCGATGTCTCCGCCGGCACCGTGCTCGGCGAAAGTCGACGGTAAGAACTGCATGGGGCCCTGTGCACCGGCGCTGCTGGTGCCGGTGATGCTGCCCAGTCGGGTCTCGACCAGATTGACCGCGGCCAGGTAATTCCAACCCACGCCCGAGGCGGCCTCCGCCTCCCGGTAATGGCCGAGCAGTTCCTCGGCGGGTGCCGGTGGGATGATCCGCCAGGCAGGCAGGGTCGAGTTGGCTTCTGTGGTGAGCAGCGCATCCAGATGGCGGCGGGCGGTGATGTTCAGGTCGTAGACCGCGACCAACTCCGCCGCGATGCGCGGGCGAACGATCGCGTCCCATTCGGGATGCCGGCCGATGGTGCGATAGGCCATCTGCTGGCGGCGCGCCACGCATCGCAGCACGTGCTCCGGTGCGCGGACGTCGCGCAGCAGCCGTTCGTCAGCCACCAGCTCGTCGGCGATCTGTGCCGGACCGGCCGCCAGCCGTGGCTGTGCGGGAGCTGCCGGTGCCGGAAGCGGCTGAGACCGAACGGGCGGCGCGGTGGCGGCGGGATTGACGACCGTGGGCTGCTCGGTCGGCGGCCGAGGATGCGTGCAGGCAACCACCGACGTCACCATTGTCATCACCGCAGCGGCGGCCACCGCGATCGACACGTCCCGGCCAAGTCGCGCATTCCCGGCCGTCGGGAGGTGTCGTTCGCGTAATTTGCGATGCAGCTTCACCGAGCAGCGTGTGACGACGATATGGCGACCATAGCAAGCGGCCGTCTCCGGGGTGTCCGAGCTGCGAATTCGGTGCGGTGCACTCGGTATCGCTTCGGAAGGGACTCTCATGGGATATGCCGCGCACATCGGTCGGGTCGGGGCGTTGGCGGTCACACTGGGGGTCGGAGTCGCGGTGGGGTGGCCGCCGGCGGCATCGGCCGACACATCCGGCGACTCGTGGTCGAGTTCTTCTTCTTCTTCTTCTGTCTCTTCTTCTGCTGGCTCGTCGTCGTCGAGTTCCTCGGAGACGTCGGCTGCGCAGACCAGCCCCGCCACATCACCTGCCGCGGGGACACCGACCGCGCCGTCGGCCACAGATCCCGGGCCGACGGACCCGACCGACACCTCGGGACAGACGGAGGCCGAAGAATCCGACGCCGCGCCGGACGCGAAGAAGTCCACCAGGAAATCGGCCCGTCCAGCCGGGACAGCTGGCGTCCTGGAGCGCCGTGCCACGACTCGGGCCGAGACCCCTGACCCCGACACACAGTCGGGCATTGAGCGCACCACCGCCCGGCAGGCCGCCATCGAGCAGCCGGCCACCACATCGAGCACCGCGCCGGTCGTCACCGCAGACCGGGTGTCACCGACCAGCGCGCCGATCACCGTGGTCGAGACCGCCCAGCCGGTCCTGGGCGCCGGTGCGGCCACGACGCCTACCGAGCTCGCCTCGGCGGCCGCCGGGCAACCGCTTGTCGAGACCAATCCGGAGCAACCGCCGCTGCAGGCCGCGGTGGCCGTCGCCGCACTGGCCGCCATTCGCGACGAGCTGGAACGTAACACGATGCGCCGCAACGTCTCTCCTGCGGCAGCCACGGCGGCGTCACCGGAGAGCAAGAATGTCCTGCTGATCGGGGTGGACGGCACGAATCTCAGCAAGGTGCTGTCCGATCCCGCCAATGCCAATTTCTTCACGCTGATCCAGGAGAGCACCACTGCGCCGTCGAGCATCGTGGGGCACACGACCATCTCGAATCCGTCATGGACGTCCATCCTGACCGGGGTCTGGGGTGAGCGGACCGGGGTGATCAACAACATCTTCACGCCGTGGACCTACGACAACTATCCGACGGTGTTCAACCAGCTCGAGGGTGCACACGGCAACGGCATCCAGACCACGGCCATCGCCAACTGGGACGTCATCGCGGCCATCGCCGCGGCGGGCGCCAACCGGGCCGACACCATTCACTACATCGGTCCCGAGTCCAGTTGGGCGGCGTCCGACGATCTGGTCGGTTCGGTCACCGGTGCGACCATCGCCGCCGCCGACCGCGATGTCGCCAACTTCGTCTTCAGCTATTTCGTCGGTGTCGACGAGGCCGGCCATGCCTTCGGCGGCGGCTCGCAGGAATACACCGATGCGCTGCTGAACTTCGACCGCAACCTGGGCTTGATCATGCAGCAGGTGCGCGACTGGGAGGCCGCGAACGGTGAGACGTGGACGGTCATCCTGGTCACCGACCATGGGCATCAGCCGCAGCGGGGGCTTGGCCACGGTTTCCAATCCCCGGACGAGACCGGCACTTTCGTCATCGTGCGGGGTGAAGGATTCGGAGGATCGGGCCCAGGGAACGGTCTGATCAACCTGCAGTACGAGATCGTCGATGTCACCCCGACCGTTGTCACATTGTTCGGCGGCACCGTCCGACCGGGTAGCGACGGCACGTCGATGACCGAGCTCACCAACAACGTCCGACCGATCGACAATGACGACGCCTTGCGTGCCGCCCTGCAGGACATCATCGGCAAGAACGGCTACCCCGATATCGCCACCGATGTGGCGCTGGGGATCCGCACCATCTTCGCCTCCATCCCCTACTTCCTGGTCGATATCGTCGACGGCATCGTCGGTGGACTGAAAGCGGTTGCCGGACAGAACATCTTCCTCGTCAGCTTCCTGGCCGGTGCGGCCGTGGGTCCCGTCGAGTTCATCGGCGACCTCGGCTACGTGGTGACCAACTTCGCCGCGCAGATCGTCGCGCGGATCACAGGGGTCACCGGAGCCAGCATCTTCCCGCTGTGGCCGCCCGCCGCACCCGACTTCACTCCGTACGACCCGGATCAGCTGATCACCATGGTCGCGGTATGCGGCGACCCGAGTGCGGCCGCTTCGGCACAGTGCCCGGCGTCGATCGCGGTCTGAGCAGTCAGGGTTTCATCGAGCCCAGGTAATAGGACTCGTCGCCGGTGGGGTAGCCGCCACCATCGGTGGCGATGTGGATGTGGTCGAAATGGTTCAGGGTTTCCGATCCGTAGTCGGCCGTCCAGCTGGGCGCTCCGATACCGGGATAGAAGCCCTGCCGCCAGATCACGTGGATGACGCCCCAGCGTTCGGCGTTGGCCAGGGCCAGTCCGGCGATCTGATTACCCAACTCGATGCCCTGCTCGCTGTTGTGGTCCGGGATCATCACGTCGATCGCCAAACCGTTGGGATGCCATTTCAGCGGATCCTGCCGATAACCGCCGATGGTCGTGATCTCGGGGTACATCATGCTGATGGCACGGGCCACCCAGATCGTCTTCACCTGCAGGCCCGCCTCTGGCGCAACCCCGGGATCCAACGGGAAGTCGAGAACACGCGGTTCGACCGGGGCGGTCGCGGCCAGCAACTCGGCCTCGGTGGCACTCTGCCCGGGCTGGGCCGAAAAGGGCGGTGCCGCCGGGTTCGCCACGGCGGCCGCACCGTGCTCGGGGTCCGAGAGATGCGCCGGTGGTGCGCCGTTCTGGGCGATGACCACGATCGCCGACACCGCAACCGACATAGTGAGCGCGAGCCACCTGCCACGGTTGCCGGCTAACGCGCTCTTGCTCACGGAATGCACCTTAAACCCGGCGTCGGGCGTATCACGGCAATGTCGATGAACTGACCCCTCGAGTTCGCCGGCCGTACCGCGACCCGGCGCCGCGCCGCCGGGTCGCGTAACGAGAGCAGCAACCGAAGTGTCGGACGGATGCCGTGGTAGCGGTGTGCGGATCAGCAAAACGAGGTCGACGGGATTCGGTACCGGATTGGCGCGGCGACGCTCGACAAATGAACGGTCAACGGCCGACGTGTGGCGCTCGACGGAACACGTTCCGCAGATGTGTCGCAAACTGAGAGTTTTCTAAGCGCATGTCTGACATACTGCTCGCGGCAAATTGTGTCAGCTTAAGGAGCTTCGGTGGGAAACGTGCCCAGCACAGTCTTTTCGGCATTGGCAGCGGGTGTTTTGGCAACGACGGGGGTGGCCGTCGTCTCGGTGGATGGTGAGCACGCGCACGTCGCCGGCTCGGCAACCGTCGCGGCCCCGCACATCGTGCACGCTCAACCGGTGCTGGCCGCTGCGACCGCAGTGCTGCCCGCCCCGGCCCCGAATGCGCTCTACGGTGCGCAGGTAGACGCAGGCACCCAGAATGCCGGCGCCCCGGCCGCCGCTGACACCGGTGGCACCCTGATCACGTTCGTCCCCACCGACAACGGTGCCGACGATTTCGCTGCCGCGCCCGGTGACTCCGCGCGTTCGGCGACCCCCGAATTCACGCCCGAGGTGTTGGCAGACGCCGTCGCGCGCACCGGGGGTGACCGCGACACGCCGGTCACCATGATGATCGCGGCCGCGGACGGTTCCCTGCAGGTCGCCCAGACCAATCTCGGTGATCTGCCCGGCGCCATCGCCGGGCTGCTCGGGGACATCGGCGGCCGCATCCCGGTGATCAGCTTCTTCGTCCGCAACGGTGATGCGGCCAACCCCGACGGTGGCCTGCTCATCGGCAACGGATTCAGCTCGGTCACGGCCGGTGTCAACGGTGGCCGCGGCGGGTTGCTCTTCGGCAACGGTGGCGCCGGTGGATTGGGCGCCGACGGTGGACAGGGCGGTCTGCTCGGCAATGGCGGTGACGGTGGCCTCGGCGGCGGCAACGGCGGTCACGCCGGTTTGCTGGGTAACGGCGGGCGCGGTGGCGACGGTATCGGCGGGATCGACGGCGGTGACGGCGGCCGCGGTGGCCTGATCTTCGGTGATGGCGGTCGCGGCGGTAACGGTGATCTCGCCAATACCGGCGCGGTCGGTGGTGCCGGTGGTGCCGGTGGACAGGCGGGCCTGCTCGTCGGCAACGGTGGCGCCGGTGGTGACGGCGGCAGTGCGCAGGGCGCGAACGCGGTCGGTGGTGCCGGCGGCGATGCCGGCACCGCGGGCATCCTGGGTGCCGGTGGCGGCGGTGGTGCCGGTGGTAGCGCGTCCGGGAGCAGCGGCACGATCACCGGTGGTGCCGGTGGCACCGGTGGCCAGGGCCTGTACGCGCCCGGCCGCGGTGGCGACGGTGGTTCGGCCACCGCGTCCGGGACGGGTTCGGCCGTCGGTGGTGCCGGCGGTGCCGGAGGCGTGGTCGAAGTCGGATTCGCCGGCGAAGGCGGAACCGGCGGTGACGCGACGGCAACGTCCGGGAACGCCACCGGCGGTGCCGGCGGCAGCGGCGGCGGCAACGCGATCGTCGGCGGCGGCGGGCGTGGCGGCAACGGCGGCACCGGCACATCGCAGACCGGCGCCGGAACCGGTGGTGCCGGCGGCAGCGGCGGCGGCAGCGGCCTGGTGCTCTTCGGTGGTGGTCGCGGCGGCGACGGCGGCAACGGGACCCGAGATGACGAGGGCGGCATCGGCGGCACCGGCGGCCAGGGCGGCAACGGCCGCGGCATCCTGACCGGTGGCGGACGCGGCGGCGACGGCGGTAACGGCGTCGGTGCCGGCGGCCTCAACACCGGCACCGGCGGCAGCGGCGGTAACGGGGGCAACGGCAACTTCGGTGGATTCGGTGGCAACGGCGGCAACGGTGGCCAGTCCAACGGCAATCCCGGTCAGGGCGGCAGCCCGGGCGGCGGGCCGGGCAACACCGGCGGCAACGTCGACTGACCGATCGCTCATGTGAGAAGGGCCGACCCGCCGAACACGGGTCGGCCCTTTCTCATTTGGCAGCTGAGTGACACTTGACGTATGTCCGGCGATGTCACGACCGTTTCACACCCGACCGCATACGGGGGGCTCATGCCTACATCCGGTCTGTTCCGGGCCACCGCCCTCGTCGCGGCAGCCGTCGTGTTCGTCGCGGCGTGCTGCACCGACTCCGAGCACGGTAATCACGGCCGACCCGGTCCGCAGACGCAGCGCGCCACCTCGACGATCAACTTCGCCTTGGCGGAATCGGAACGCTTTCACCGGCTGGCCACCTACCCGGTGTACCTGAACCGGCCTGCGGGCACCGATCCTGGGGTCGAGACCGCGGCCGAGATCTCCACCGCCAGCGCCGACGGCAACACCGTCGTCTACACCGATGCCGCTGCCGGGCGCATCGGCTTCGTCGATATCAGCGATCCCCTCAAACCCGTTGGTAAAGGCTCTCTTTCGCTTCAGGAACTCGGTGGTGCCGACGACCGGCCGACGTCCGTCACCGCGGTGGGGGAGTTCGTGCTGGTGGCCATCGACGGCACCGGGGCAGACCTCACCAACCCGTCGGGACGGCTGGACGTCATCCGGATCGCCGACAGGACCAGGGTGCGCAGTATCGATCTCGGCGGACAGCCCGATTCGATCGCATTGAGCCCGGACGGCACCTTCGCCGCCATCGCCGTCGAGAACCAGCGTGACGAACGGTCCACGCCACCCGGCGGCGACGAAGGCGACCTCCCGCAGGCCCCGACCGGATTCGTCCAGGTGGTGACTCTCGCCGGCGGGCCTGGCCAGTGGCGGACTCGCAGGGTCGACGTCGATATCGAGCGGGCCCGCGCCGCCGGTCTGGACACACCGGAAGATCTGGAACCCGAGTACGTCAGCATCAACGCGCGCGGGCAGGTCGCGGTGACGCTGCAGGAGAACAACGGCATCGCCATCATCGACGGCAACACAGGCGCCCTCAGCTCGATCTTCAGCGCCGGAACCCAGGCCGTCGAAGGTATCGACACCCACGAGGACGGCACGCTGGACCAGAGCGGCTCGATCGCCGCGGCTCCGCGAGAGCCGGACGCCATCGGCTGGATCGGCGACGGCCATGTCGCGACGGCCAACGAGGGCGACTGGAAGGGTGGCACCAGGGGCTGGACGGTGTTCGATGCCACGACCGGCGACGTGACCTGGGATTCCGGCAACTCGCTGGAGAAGATCGCGGTCCGCACCGGCATGCACGTGGAGTCGCGGGCCGGGTCCAGGGGCCCGGAACCCGAGGGGTTGATCAGCACCGAGATCGGTGGTCGGCCGATGGTGTTGGTGGCCTCCGAGCGGAGCAATTTCGTCGCCGGCTATGACGTCAGTGATCCGCAAACCCCGGTGTTCCGCCAGATCCTGCCGACCACGGCAGGTCCCGAGGGGATCCTGGCGATCCCATCGCGCAATCTGCTGGTGGTCTCCTCGGAGGCGGACGATGCAGACCACGGCGTGCGTTCGGCGATCACGATCTTCGGGTACGGCGGTGCCTTCGCGGGCATCGACGCCGGCAGGCCCCTGTTCCCGTCCATCGTGTCCGGAGACCTCGACGGGGCGCCGATCGGCTGGGGTGCGCTCGGGGCCCTGGCCGCCGACCCCGCCGCGGCGGATCGGTTGTTCACCGCGACCGACCGCGCGTACGGACCGGCACGTGTGTTGAGCATCGATCTGGCCAAGACACCCGCGCTGATCGACAGCGAACTGCCCATCACCGAGAATGGGACCCCGGCGAGCCTGGACATCGAAGGTCTGATCGTGCGTCCCGACGGTTACGTGTTGGCTGTGGAGGGGCGCGATGGCGGTGGCAACGAGCTGGTCAACGTCGCGCCGGACGGTGCGATCAAGGATCACGTCCGGCTGCCCGACGAGATCGCCGCGGGCCTGGCGGGGCAGGGACTGGAGGGTGTGGCGATCGACGGCGAGACCATCTGGGTGGCCTTGCAACGCGAGATCGACGGTGACCCACCGGGAGTCGTGCGCCTCGGCCGATACACCCCGGCCAACCAGCAGTGGGAGTGGTTCGGTTACCGCCTGGAGGCGAGCGAGTCCCGGGGCGATCGGATGAGTCTGTCCGAGATCGTGGTGCACGACGGCGCGTTGCTGGTCCTCGAACGCGACAACCGCACGGGCCCCGAGGCCCGGGTGAAGGCGATCTACCGGGTCGGGCTGCCCACCGGGCCCGGCGTGGCCGATGGTGCCGAACCACCGGTGCTACCCAAGACCTTGGCGCGGGACCTACTTCCCGATCTCGCCGCCACCAAGGGGTTCGTCCAGGAAAAGGTCGAGGGCTTCGCGATCGCCGGCAACGGCAATCTCTATGTCGTCACGGACAACGACGGTGCCGAGGACACCACCGGTGAGACGGTGCTGTTGAACCTCGGCCCCGCCCGCGAGGCACTCGGTTAGTCCTCCTTGCGGATCAGCCGGCCCAACGCCGCGCGGTCGGCTGACAGCAACTCGTCGATACGCGCCTGGTTGACGTCGGCGACGATGATCTCGCCGACCTCCTGATACACGTTGCTGAAAAGGCCGTGCTTCTTCAGCTTCTCGGTTTGGTAGATGTTGTCCTCGGTGGGCGTGACGTAGTACACGATCTCGGGCTTGAAGCGGTGGATCAGCCACAGATGGATGACGTCCATCAGGCGCTTCTTGCGCAGTTTCTCGGCGTAGGTGTTCTGGTCTCGCACCGTCAAGATGCTGCGGCCGTGCCGATCCTTGATCGGATCGACGATGACATCGGCGACCTTGTCCTCCCCGTCGCCGTAGATACCGAGCTCCAGCACATCGGAACCTGCGCGACGCGGCCGCAGCTGCACCCGCAGTGTCTCGCCGAGCTGATAGTGCTCGCCCCAGATGGCCAGCCACTCCTCCAGCAGCTTCTTGGGCACCTCGGTCTGCACCAGGTGCTGGTGTTGGGTGGACCCCTTGCCCATCGATTTCGTGGTCGCGGTGCGCCCGGACGATGCGGCGAGCGCGGCATCGCTGCGCGGACCGCCGACGAGTGTTTGCGGTGTGCGATAGGGAGATTCGACGAGGCGCATCTTGCGCTGCAGCCGGGCCAGCGACAGCATACCGTCCTGGAGCAGCGCGGTCGCGAATTCCTCTGCGGCCACCCCGTCGATCTGATGCCCGCCGTAGGTCATGAAATTGAACACGAATCCGAGCTTGCCGATCTCCTCGGGGAAGGCACGCATCTCGTCATCGCTCATGCCGGTGGTGTCCCAGTTGAAGGAGGGTGAGAGGTTGTAGGCCAGCATCTTGTCCGGATACACCGCATGGACAGCGTGGGCGAACTCGCGGGCATCGGCCAGGTCGGCGGTCTTCGTCTCCATCCAGAGGATGTCGGCAAATGGTGCCGCGGCAAGGGATTTGGCGATCGCATAGGGGATACCGCCGCGGATCTGGTAGTAGCCTTCCGGTGTCTTCACCCGCTCGGGATCCCACGCCACGTCTGCGCCGAGGGATTTGGCCCGCTCGCGTGCGGAGTACAACGAGGCGGTCTTGGCGAATTCGCGCCAATCGGCGGCGCTCATCTCCGCCTTCTCGCCCTCGCGCTCGCGGAACTCCAGCAACTCGGCCACGGCATCGCCGTAGGTTTCCAACCCCGCATCGTCCTGCCAGGCCTGGACGAACTGGGATTCCACCTCGTCGAACAGCGCGTCGACGGATTGGCCGGGCCGGTAGGACTCTGCGGCCTCGGCCACCGCGTCGAACAGACCCTGGCGTTCCAGCCAGGATTCGGCCGCGGCGTATTCACCCTCCGGTAGCGCATAGAGCAGATGGCCGTTGAGTTCGGTGATCCCCATGGTGTGGAAGCGTCGGGTGAGCGCCAGGAAGCAGGCCTTGTACGGCGGGATCTTCACATTTGTCGCCCCGAGCAGGAACGGTTGATCACGCTCGTCGGCACGGCTGTCGATCAGGTTGGCCGCCTCGGCATCGGTGCGCGCGACGATGATGCCGGGCACCCGCATGATGTCGAGCTGGAAGCGGGCGGTGTTGAGCCGCTTGATCTGCTCGTCCGACGGCACCAGCACCTTGCCGCCCTGGTGCCCACACTTCTTGGTGCCCGGCCGCTGGTCCTCGATGTGATAACCGGGGACGCCCGACTCGACAAAACGCCGAATCAGGTTGCGCACGTGCGGATCTCCACCGTGGCCGGTATCGGCGTCGGCGATGATGAAGGGCCGGTAGTCGATCGGTGGTTGCGCGGCACGTTGCTCGGGGGTCATCTTCAACCGCAGGTACTGCTGGTTGCGGTCGGCGGTCAACAGCGCGCGGACCAGACCCGCTGCCTCGTCGGGTACCTGACTGAGCGGGTAGCTGGCCAGATCGGGTCCGGGATCCTCGCTGATCGACCCCTTCGCCGAGGTCGCCCATCCGCCCAGGTAGATGCCCTCGATCCCCATCCGCTTCATGGTCACGGCCTGACCGGGAGAGTAGGGCCCGAAAGTGGTGATGCTCTTCTTCTGCTCGAAGAGTTCCCGCAGCCGCGGATAGAACGCCGTGGCCGCCTCACGCGCCACCGGATAGTCCGAGGGGATGGTGCCCCGCTGTTCGGCGACCTGGCGGGCCGAGTACAGCCGGGTGATGCCGTCGAAGCGCGGGCTGTCGAAGTACTCCTGGGTGGCGGCCACATCCTCGTCGAACTGCTGCTCGGATGTGGTGTCGGCGCTGCTGGCCATCTATCTGCTCCTCGTCGAGCCTCTGCGGACCACTCGATTATCGCGGTGTGGGATCGCAGCCGGACCGAGTTGGGCCGATTGCGCACGACCCGCCGGGTCCGGACCTAGGCTGCCAGCCATGTCGATCGACGGTGCAGCCGTGGCAGTCGGTGCATTGCGGATGGCTTCGGGCATCTCGTTTTTGGTGGACCCGCTGCGGGCGAATCGGCTGTGGGGCTCGCCCGATCGCCCCGACGCCACCGCCCAGCTGTTGTTGCGGTCGATGGGATACCGCGACGCGCTGATCGGCGGGATGCTGCTGGCGGCCGGTGTCCGCGGCGGGAACACCCGCGGGTGGTTCCTTGCCTCCGGCGGGGCCGATGCCGCCGACCTGCTCGGTGGTGCCGGAGTCCATCATCAGATGCCGCAGTCCCAGCGCCTCATCGGGCTCGGCGGTGCGATCGTCGGCATCGGGGTCGGTCTGTGGGGTGCCACCCGGCGGCGGGTCAGTGCGCCCCCGACTCAGATGTCGTGACTGCCCGCGGGACCCGAACGGGGCCCGTAACGCTCCTCGTAGGCCCGGTGTTTATGGGCATTGCGCTGACGGGACAGGGCGTCGACCAGGTTGGGGTTCAACCCGTGCTTGGCCAGCATGTGCCGGCGCCAGACCTTGTTGAGCGCGTGTGAGAAGAACACGAACGGGATGAAGATCGGCATGGTCATGCTGATGTGCAGGTACAGCGACATCGGGATGAACCAGATCGGAGCGAGGATGGCGATGGCCGGTACCGCGACCCTGGCCATCATGCGCACCGTAGCGCCGGGGCCGGCGAGATCCTCGGCCACCCACTGCCGCATGGAGGCGGGAAGTCGCTTGCCGTAGCAGTAGGCGATGTACTGAAGCGGGCCGGGTCGTGTCTCGGGCCCTGTGGCGGTCGGCATGGACGCGAAGTCTAAACGTCGGTATTCTGAATTGCGAATTTTCTCAATCCATCAATCAGGGGTGCGGCGGGCGTGGCGGACAGTTTCCTTGGCGGGCCCGAGCGACCGCTCTACGAGATCAAGGCCAACCTGTTCAAGGCCCTGGCGCACCCGGCGCGGATCCGCATCCTGGAGATCCTCTCGACCAGCGCGGCAGCCACGCCGGTGAGCGCGATCCTCGCCGATACCGTTATCGAGCCCACCCAGCTGTCCCAACATCTCGCCGTGCTCAAGCGCCACCATGTCGTGCGTGGGCGCCGGGTCGGCAACGCCGTCTACTACGAGCTCGCCCATCCCAAGGTCGCCGAGTTGCTCGTCATCGCACGGGTGTTCCTGACCGACACCCTCTCGGCTCAGCGCGACCACCTGGACGCCATCGGCGCACTGCCGCCCATCGGCACAGCCGCACCATGACGTCGCCTTGGCGATGGCGGACAACCGCCCGCGCACTGCTGCCCGGCGTTCGTGACTACGCCGGGCTGCGGTCCTGCTGGCGCCGCGATGTCGTTGCCGGTATCACCGTGGGTGTCGTGGCGCTGCCGTTGGCGCTCGCATTCGGGATCAGCTCGGGGGTCGGTGCTGCCGCGGGCCTGGTCACCGCGATCGTCGCGGGCATCGTCGCCGCGGTGTTCGGCGGCTCCAACGTGCAGGTGTCCGGCCCCACCGGAGCCATGGCCGTGGTCTTGGCGCCGGTCGTCGCCCAGCACGGCCCCGGCAGCGTGGCCGTCGTGACGATCCTCGCCGGAGCCATCGTGTTCGTCGCCGGTGTGACGGGTGTGGGCAGGCTCGTGACGGTCATCCCGTGGCCCGTCATCGAAGGGTTCACCCTCGGTATCGCGGTGATCATCTTCTTGCAACAGGTTCCTGCGGCCGTCGGCACCGCGACACCGGAGGGGTTGCGGCCCTTGCCCGCCGCCGTCGAGGCGCTGACGACCGCAGACGGTGGCACCGCCCGATGGGCGCTGCTGGTGGTGGCCGTGGTGGTCCTGGTGATGATCGGCCTACCCCGCCTGCTCCCGGCCCTTCCGTCATCTCTGGTGGCGGTGACCGCGGCTTCGGTGCTGGTTTCGGTTGCCGCACTGCCGATCCCACGGATCGGGGAACTACCCGCCGGATTGCCCATGCCGACCTGGCCGCAGGCAGATCTCGCGACGTTGCACGCGCTGTTCGGCGCGGCACTGGCGATCGCGGCGTTGGCGGCCATCGAATCGCTGTTGTCGGCCCGCGTCGCCGCGAGCTTGGCGGGCACGGCTGCAGGTGATCCCGATCGTGAGCTCGTGGGCCAGGGGATGGCCTCGGTGGCCGCCGGACTGTTCGGCGGGATGCCCGCAACCGGTGCGATTGCGCGCACCGCAGTGAATGTCAAAGCCGGTGCCAGAACCCGGATCGCCGCGCTGACGCATTCGGTGCTGCTGATCGGTGTGGTCTATCTGCTCAGTGGTCCGGTGGGCGCCATCCCGTTGGCGGCGCTGGCTGCGGTACTGATGGTGACGGCAGCCACCATGATCTCCGGCAGCGTCGTCACCAGGATCGTGCGCAGCGGTCGGTCGGCCGCGCTGATCTTCGTCCTCACCGCGGGCGTCACGGTGTGTCTCGACCTGATCCAGGCCGTGGAGTTGGGAATCGTGGTGGCGGCGCTTTTCGCGCTGTCCGCCATGGCCCGGCGCAGCGGCGTTCACCGCGAAGCGCTGCCTGGCGCATATCGACCCGGTGATGAACGCATCATGCTGCTGCGGTTGGACGGTGCGATGTTCTTCGGTGCCGCCGAGCGGATGTCGGCGACGATCGCCGAACTCGCGGTCTCCGGGCCCGCGGTGGTGGTCCTGCGGATGTCGGGCCTGCATCACCTCGACGCGACGGGCGCGCATGCACTGAATCGGATCACCGAGCAGTTGGAGTCGCGCGGAACGCTGGTCATCATCAAGGGCGTCGACCCGGAGCAACACCGGCTGCTGACGAGCATCGGCATCCTCGAGTCGTTGCGGCACGAGAACCACCTGATGGACAGTCTGGATGATGCGATCGCCCGTGCGCGCGACCACGTGCATCGCGAAAACGCCATGACGGCAAAGCTCTTCGATGCCTGAACATCGGTACGTCCGCGGTAACAGCGAGCAGCTCGCGGCGTGGCGGGCGCTCTACCGTGCCGACGCCCTGCTTTCCGCCCGACTCGACGCGCAACTCCGCGCGGCTCTCGGCATCACCTTCTACATGCGCGAGGTCCTCGACGTGCTGCACCGAAACAACGGACGGCTGCGAATGGGGTTGTTGGCCGCGGAGGTCGTGATGTCCCAAGGCGGCATGACGCGACTGATCACCCGGATGGAAGGCCGTGGCCTGGTGCGGCGCGAACCGGGCACCGTGGACGGCCGCACCACCTGGGCCGTCCTGACCGATACCGGTGGGCAGATGATGGTGCGGGCACAGACGATCGTCGAGAGCGTCGTGTCCGGCTTCTTCGACCGTCATGTCACCGACACGGATCTGCGATGCTGCGCCTCCGCGCTGACCGCGCTCGATCGAGCCAACTCGATCGGATCTCGCCGCAGCGTGTGATCCCGCCGAGTCCGGTCGGGTGGATATCGGCGTACCACGCCTAGACTTGCAGCGGTGACGAAGCGGTGGGCTGCGGTCGTGCTGATCTGCGCGGTGGCCGGCTGCACCCGGGCGGTGGACAATCCGCACGCCACCCCCCAGGCATCGATCGGACCGATCACGGCCGGGCAGGTCGGCGACCTGCTCAGCCCCGACATCCAGAATCGGGACGGGAACAGATTTGCGAAGGTGGTTCCGGACAGGTGCGCCGGTACGGCCCTGGAGGTCGACCCACCATTCCTCGTCGATCACGGGCCCGCCGCCTCCGACGGTGGGCACTGGTCCGGGACAAACGGCCGATCCGAGGTGGTGAACGAGGAGATGGTCGCGGTGTATCCGTCCGACTTCTCGGCCGCCGACGCACTCGCATCGGCGCGGCAGACCGTCGAAGCCTGCGCGGGTGGTGAGGTGGAGGTGACCACCATGGCCGACCGCACCTACACGTTCACCGTCGAGACGACCGCCGTGCAGGCGCCGGCGGGGTCGGTGCTGTGGTCGCTGCGCAGCACGGAGTGGAACTGCGACAACCTGATGGTGGCCGCCCACAACGCGGCCATCGAGGTGACCAGCTGCGGGCCGGGTGGCGGCGTCGATACCGTCGCGGCCGCCGAGCAGGCACTCACACGCATCGAGATGCTGGCCGACAACACGGCCTGAACTCGGGTAGTCCTACTCATCCGCGGAGCCGCCGAGTGGGGCACGCTGTAACAATGTCGCTCACCAAGCTTCTGCCCGCGCGCAGTTCGGTGGCCGTCGACGCGGGCAACCGTGACCGCGCCATCGATGTCGCCCGGCTTTCCGCCCTGGTCGTGGTCATGTTCGGGCATTGCGCACTGCTGCTCGCCACCATCGACAGCGACGGACTGTGGATCGGCAACATCCTCGGCGAATTGCCGCAGCTGACACCCATCACCTGGGTGGTCCAGGTGATGCCGTTGTTCTTCTTCGCAGGAGGGGCGGCGGCGGCCTACGGCTGGCATCCGGGGACCCCGTGGGGGAGTTGGCTGGTGAGCCGGGCGCAGCGCCTGTGCCGACCGGTGTTCTGGTACCTGGCGTTCTGGACGGCGGCCTTGGTGGCGGCGCGGTTGATCCTCGGTGGCGCGTCGGCCGACCGGTTGGGTCGCGAATGCGTGGCGTTGCTGTGGTTTCTCGGCGTCTACCTCGTCGTGATCGCCTTCGTTCCGCTGCTGACCCGCATCCGCAGTGCCGGCACGGCCGCGGCCGTGGTGGCCGTGCTGGTGGCCGTCGCCGCGGGTGTCGACCGGATCCGGTTCGCCGTCGGTTCGGCCGAAGCCGGGGTCGGCAACTTCCTGTTCGTCTGGCTGATCCCGGTGGTCATCGGCGTGGCATACGCCCGAAGGCTGATCCGGCCCGCCGTCGCGCTGGCCGTGGCGGCGGCGGCGTTGGGGGCACAGATCCTGCTGGCGCTGACGCAGACCTATGAGGTGTCACTGGTCACCACCGGCAGCAGCCAGGGTGTCTCGAATGTGTCGCCGCCGACGGTCCTGCTGGCCCTGCACTGCGTCTGGATGTCCTGCGTGTTCGTCGCGGCCGCCGGTGCCGTCGGTCGCTGGGCGCAGCGTCCCCGCGTCTGGTACGTGGTCGCGGTCGGTAACTCGGGCGCCATGACCCTCTACCTGTGGCATATCCCGGCGATCGCGGTCGCCACCTTCGCGCTGAACGCATTCGGGCTGGACGCCTATGACGTGCACGCGCCGGATTTCTGGGCGATGTTGGTGTTGCGGGCGGCGGTCTTCGCGGTGGTGATGTTCGGGACGTTCCTGCTGCTGTCGCCGCTGGAACACCGCAGGCTGCCGTGGTGGGATGACCCGCTCGGCGCGCGCTCCGGGCGAGCGCAGAGGCTGTCGGTGCTGGCGGGGGTGCTGATCTGCGCCTCCGGGGTGGCGATGCTGTTGGTCGCCAAGAACGGGCTGGCCGGCGCCGATGGCTGGGTGCCGTTGGCGTGTTTCCTCGCCGGTGTGCTGGCCGCGCGTGCCTGCGCGTGAAATCCGACCCGGTCGCTGCGCTCTCACCCTCCGAACCGCTGTCAGGGCTATTCGGTAGGGTCTCGGCGTGACTTCGAGCGCGCCCGTGATCCGTACCGTAAATGCCCGTCTCGCTGAGGAACTGGCGGTCGCCGAACGCCAGGTCGCGGCGGCCGTGCAGTTGCTCGACGAGGGTGCCACGGTCCCGTTCATCGCGCGGTACCGCAAGGAGGTGACCGGCAGCCTCGATGATGGTCAGCTGCGCACCCTCGAGGAGCGGTTGGCCTATCTGCGTGAACTCGATCAGCGTCGCGAGGCCGTGCTGGCCTCCATCGAGGAACAGGGCAAGCTGACCGACGAGCTGCGGAACGCGCTGCTGACGGCGGAGACCAAGGCCCGCATCGAGGACATCTACCTGCCCTACAAGCCCAAGCGGCGAACCAAGGCGCAGATCGCACGCGAGGCCGGGCTGGAGCCCCTGGCCGACCGGCTGCTCGCGGACCCGACACTGGTACCGGACGTGGCTGCCGCCGAATTCGTGGGGCAGCAGGTCGCCGACACCGCGGCCGCCCTCGACGGGGCCCGGCACATCCTGATCGAGCGGGCGGCCGAGAACGCCGAACTGGTCGGCGAGGTGCGCACCAAATTCTGGGCCGACGGCACGCTGCGGACCGCGCCGTGGTCCGAAGAGGCCGCGAAGAGCCCGGCCGGACAGAAGTTCCGCGACTACTTCGAGTTCTCCGAACCGCTGGAGAAGATGCCGTCGCACCGGGTGCTCGCGGTGTTGCGCGGCGAGAAGGAGCAGATCCTCGCGGTGAACTTCGACGGCGGGGCCGACGAGGTGTATCAGGCGCGGGTCGCCCAGAGCCTCGGTGTCGACCTGGCCGCGGCGGGCCCGGCCACCCCGTGGCTGGCCACGACCGTGCGGTTGGCCTGGCGGACCAAGCTGATGATCTCGGCGGCCGTCGACGCCCGCATCCGGTTGCGCCAGCGCGCCGAGGCCGACGCCGTCACGGTGTTCGCCCGCAACCTGAAGGATCTGCTGTTGGCCGCACCGGCCGGGACACGCACCACGCTGGGGCTCGACCCGGGATTCCGGACCGGGGTCAAGGTCGCCGTGGTCGACGGCACCGGCAAGGTGGTCGATACCTGCGCGATCTTCCCGCACCAGCCGCAGAAGCAATGGGACACCGCCAAGGCCACCCTGGCCGCGCTGGTCGCCCGCCACGGCGTCGAGCTGATCGCGGTCGGCAACGGCACCGCCTCCCGAGAGACCGATGCGCTGGCCGCCGAAGTGATCGCCGATATCCGTGCCGCCGGCGGCCCGGCACCGGTGAAAGCGATGGTCAGCGAGGCCGGCGCCTCGGTGTACTCGGCGTCCGCGTACGCCGCGCACGAACTGCCACACCTGGACGTGACGCTGCGCGGGGCGGTCTCCATCGCGCGGCGCCTGCAGGATCCGCTGGCCGAACTGGTCAAGATCGAACCGAAGTCGATCGGTGTCGGCCAGTATCAGCACGATGTCACGCCGGGCACGTTGGCACGCAGTCTGGACGCGGTGGTCGAGGATGCCGTCAACGCCGTCGGCGTCGACCTCAACACGGCGTCGGTGCCGCTGTTGGCGCGGGTCTCCGGTGTCACCGACACCTTGGCCGAGGCCATCGTCGCGCACCGGGAGAACACCGGCCCATTCCGCAGCCGCAGCGCGCTGTTGAAGGTTCCGCGGCTGGGCCCCAAGGCCTTCGAGCAGTGCGCGGGCTTCCTGCGGATCACCGGCGGTGACGATCCCCTGGATGCGTCCGGTGTGCACCCGGAGTCCTATCCGGTGGTGCGGCGCATCCTGGATCGGTCCAACATCACGCTGGCCGAGTTGATCGGCAACGAGCGTGCCCTGCGTGCGCTCGCACCGACAGATTTCGCGGACGAGCGGTTCGGGGTGCCGACGGTCACCGACATCCTCTCCGAGTTGGAGAAGCCCGGACGCGACCCGCGCCCGGCATTCTCCACCGCGACCTTTGCCGCCGGTGTCGAGAAGGTCGCCGATCTGAAGGCGGGGATGGTGCTCGAGGGCGTGGTCACCAACGTGGCGGCGTTCGGGGCCTTCGTCGACGTGGGCGTGCACCAGGACGGACTGGTGCACGTGTCGGCGATGTCGGACCGATTCGTCTCCGATCCCCACGAGGTGGTCAAATCCGGACAGGTGGTGCGGGTCAAGGTCATCGATGTCGACGTCGACCGGCAGCGGATCGGGTTGTCCCTGCGGCTCAACGATGAGCCCGCCCGCGGTGGTGACCGCGGGCCCGGCAAGGGTGGGCAGGGACAGCAGAACCGCGGCAACCAGCAGCGTGGCGGTCAGCAGCGAGACCCGCAGCGAAAGCCCAACCGCGGCAACAACACCGGCCGCCGCGAATCGGCGCCGTCGGGATCGATGGCCGATGCATTGCGCAACGCGGGCTTCGGTCGGTAGCCGGCAGGCTATATTGCCGGCATGGCAGAGCAGCAGGTTCCCGGCGGGGTGGTGCATCCGCTGCCTGCCGATCTCCGTTCGGCGCTGATCGGAAACGGCACCGCGCTGGCGGCGTGGAAGGACATCACGCCGCTGGCCCGAAACGAGTTCATCTGCTGGGTCGAGGACGCGAAGCAGGACAAGACCCGGGAGCGCAGGATCCGGCGGACGCAGGAGGAGCTCGAGGAGGGGAAGCGGCGACCGTGCTGCTGGCCGGGCTGCAAGCATCGCGAGCGCACCGGCAAGGCCTGATCAGGGGTTGATGGTGTCCTCGCCGACCTGGCGTCCCCAGACGTACTCGTTCATGATGGGCTGTCCGAGTTCGAAATGGTTGTACGGAGCGATGCTGGCACCGGTGTCCATCACCAGGTACGGCATCGGCCACAGGTCCCGGGTGATCGGCTGCCAGCAGCCGGGACGACCGCCCGGTCCACCGCGGGCGTTGACCCGCGGCAGGTTGTCCGGGAACACATAGCGATTACCGGCCCCCACGAGCTGGTCGCGCAGCACGAGGGAGTACCCGTTGCCGCCGAGCATATCGGCGTACTTCGGTGCCACGTTGTGGTAGTTGCGCAGGCTGCACAACAATTGCGGACTGTAGTAGTCCAGCAGCGCGCTGGTGGGCAACAGGTCGTGGGCGCCGCGCACCAGGTACGGGCCGCCGCGTTCGAGGACATCGCCGGCGTTGTTGCCGAATCCGACCGCCGACAGCAGCGCCGCGTCCACCGCACCGCGTTCGTCGTTCAGCGCGCGCGCCGTGATCGCGCCGTTGTCCAAGCCGTCGAACAGATCGGGTGCGGCATCGGCGTAGGTGTCCGACAACGCGATCAGCCCGGCAACGTCACGACGGATCTGCGGCATGCGCGTGTTGAGCTCACCGAGAATGTCGTTGCTGTCCACCAGCGACCTACCGAACTTGTCGCCCAATCCGTTGAGCGCCTGGGCGGTGGCGGTCAGGGTCTGGTTGAGCTTCACCGGATCGATCTGCTGGGCGATCCCCATGATCGTCTCGAACACGGTGTTGAACTCGGTGGTGGTCGCCGACGCGTTGATCACCGCACCGGGCGCGAGCCGATCGGATGACGGATCGGCCGGTGAGATCAGCGAGATGTACTTGTTGCCGAAGACCGTGGTGGCCCGCAGTTGCGCGTCCACATTGGACGGAATCAACTGCAGGTATTGCGGTTTGACATCGAGCAGCAGCTTCGCGCGGACATCGTCGCCCTCTGTCACGACACCCGCGGACGTCAGTCGGCCGATCGGGACGCCGTTGAACGTCACCTTCGAACCCGGGTCCATCGACAACCCGGCACGCTCGGCCATGATCACCAGTGGGACAACGTTTTCGAAGTAGCCGCGGAACTGCACCCAGGTCAGCCCGAAAACCAGCACCACGATCAGCAGAAGGACCGCACCCGCCGCCCGATACGGTGGTTCCTTCGGGTCGTTGGTGGGCCCCTCGTCGACCGATTCGGTGGCATCGGCCCCTGGCGCCATGATCATCGGCCAATTGCACCACAGCGCAACGGATTTACGATCACCGCCGAGCTGTGACGCCGATGCCACCGACCGCCCGTTGTGATGGCGGTTACAGTCGTCCGGCTACAGCCCCATGTTCTTGGCGATGATCATCTTCATCACCTCGCTGGTCCCGCCGTAAATCCGGCTGACCCGGTTGTCCGCGTAGAGACGGGCAATCGGGTACTCGTTGATGTATCCGTAGCCACCGTGCAGCTGAAGGCAGCGGTCGATGACCTTGGACGCCAGGTCGGTGCAGAACAACTTGGCCGCGGCCGCATCGGCCGCTGTCAGTTCGTCGGCGTCGTGGGCGTTCATCGCGCGGTCCACCACCGCCTCCATGGCGTCGACATCGGCTTTGCACGCGGCCAATTCGAACTTGGTGTTCTGGAACGCCGCGACCGGCTTGCCGAAAACCGTGCGGTCCTTGGTGTACTGCGCCGCGAAGCGCACCGCGGCCGCCGCCTGGGCGTAGGAACCGACTGCGATGGCCAGCCGCTCTCGAGGAAGGTTCTGGCCCAGGTAGGAGAACCCCATGTTCACCTCGCCCAGTACGTCCTCGGCGGGCACGATGACGTCGGTGAAGTTGAGCTCGGCGGTATCGGAGGTGCGCAATCCCAGCTTGTCGAGCTTGCGGCCGACGGTGTAGCCGGGCGAGGTGGTGTCCACGACCAGCAAGGAGATGCCGAACCGTCGGTCGTCCTCGCGGGGGGCGGCAGTGCGGGCGCACACGATGACCCGGTCGGCGTGGACGCCGCCGGTGATGAAGGTCTTGGAACCGTTCAGCACATAATGCGTACCGTCACCGGAAGGCTTTGCGGTGGTGCGCATTCCGGCCAGGTCCGAACCGGTGCCCGGCTCGGTCATGGCGATGGCGAACATGGTCTCACCGGACATCATGCCCGGGAACCAGCGTTGCTTCTGCTCCTCGGTGGCCAGCTCTTTGAGATAGGGCAGGCACAGCCCGATGTGCACGCTGGAACCGCCGAAGGACACCGCGGCGCGGGAGCACTCCTCGGTGATGATGGCCTGGAACTTGAAAGAGTCGATACCGGCTCCGCCGTATTCGGCGGGGATCTCGATGCCGAAAAGGCCGAGCTCACCGAGCTTGTAGTAGAAGTCGCGGGGCGCGATGCCGTCCTCGAACCACTTGTCGTACACCGGCACGACCTCGGACTCGATGAACGCGCGGATCATCGCGCGAAAGTCCTCATGTTCCTGGGTGTAGACGTCCCTGCGCATCGCTACCTTCCTGGTTGGTGAACGGCGTTAGCCATTGCCGACCACTATAAGCTAACATCGTTCACCAACGCAACGAAGGAGCTCATGGTGGCCAGGCCGCGCATTCTCAGCCGCGAACGTATCCGCGACAGCGCGCTCGTCATCATCGACCGGGACGGCCTGGAGGGCTTGTCCATGCGTAACCTCGCCGCCGATCTCGGAGTGCAGGCCGCCTCGCTCTACAAGCACTACCCGACCAAGACCGAGGTGCTCGACGAGATCGCCGGCATGGTCGTGAGTGTCGTCGACACTTCGGCCTTCGATGCCGACGAGCCATGGGACGCGGCGCTGGCGGACTGGGCGCGCTCCTACCGCTCGGCACTGGCCGCCCATCCCAATCTGGTGCCGTTCCTGGCGCTCGGGCTCAGGCATCGCGACGAGAGCCTGCGGATTGCCAATGCCGTACACGGCGGACTGGTGCGGGCCGGGTGGCCGCCCCGCGAGGCGACCATGATCGGTGCCGCGACCCGGTCGTTGGTACTCGGGTCGACCATCGGGTCTTTTTCGCGTGGTTTCGTCGACGATGCACAGGTCTACCGGGACCGTTATCCGCATATGCAACAGGCGTACCGGCTGCCCGCGAAGGCCGATGAGATCGACCAGGCCAGCTTCGATCTCGCGCTCGGCTCGTTCATCGACGGGTTGCAGGCCCGATTCGCCGCGGTCCGTCCGGCGGAGGTCTGAAGCGACGAGGCCCGCACCGGCGCCGTGCCTCCTCGCGCCGTACCGGCGAAATCGACCCCGGTGCGACGTACGCTGACCGGTGATGCGTGGCACCGGGGAGCGGAGATGACCGAATCCGATGACGGGGGCGTGGGCGATGAACCCGATTACCGGTTCACCCTCGCCAACGAGCGGACATTTCTGGCGTGGATCCGCACCGCGCTGGCCCTCATTGCCGGCGGAATCGCGGTCGTTCAGTTCGTCCCGTCCTTCGGTATCACCGGCGTCCGGCACGGTTTGAGCATCGTGTTGACCGGCGGTGGTGGAGTGCTGGCAGCGCTGGCCGTGTGGCGCTGGCGTCGTGTGCAGGAGGCGATGCGCCGCGATGCGGATCTACCGCCCACCCTGATTCCCGCCATGCTCGGTACGGCCATTTTCGCCATCACCGTGGTGGTGCTCGTGGTCCTGGTCGTCTGGCCCCCCGGCGGTCGGTGAGATGCCCCGGCCGCAGCCGCGCAAGCCTGGTCTTCAGGCGGAGCGCACCCTGTTGTCCTGGGAGAGAAGCGCTTTGGGTTTCGTCGCCGGGGGAGCGCTGCTGATCATCCGCCAGCACGGGCCGTTCGGGCCCGGTCGTGCGATTCTCGCGCTGATCGCCACATGCCTGGCATTGAGCGTGCTGGTGACCAGTCGGCGACGCTCGAAACTGATCAACAACCGCACGCCGGGGCACGCCGGCGTGCCTGCTGCGCATGCCGAGGTGATGTGGATCGGTACCGCGACCGTGGTGTTCGCGATCGTCATCGTCGGCGTACTCGTCGCGTCGACGATCCTCGGTCAGGCGCCGGTCATCAGGCCAACGCCATGAACAACTTCTCCAGTTCGGCTTCGCTCATCGGCCGCTGCCCGTCCGCGGCCTCGCCGGTCAGGCACTCCCGCATCCCGGTCGCGACGATCTTGAAGCCCGCCCTATCCAGGGCACGGGACACGGCGGCCAGCTGGGTCACCACGTCCTTGCAGTCGCGGCCCTGCTCGATCATCGAGATGACGCCGGCCAGCTGGCCCTGGGCCCGGCGCAGCCGATTCAATACCGCCGTGATTGCTTCCTCGTCGCCGACCATGGCCACTCCCTTCGCTGAATCGAACAGCAATGGTACCGGCGGGGGTATTCCCTGCGGCGGTGGATGAACTCTCGGTGAATTCAGCACCCGGGCCAACTGTCGCCGGTGCCGACGTCGTGCCTGGTAACGCCCGCCACGGTGACGGCGATAACCCGTTGGCAGCGCCGGAAACGGCGTTCTCACGAGATGCCGGGTCGATGCGAGCAAACTAGGCTTCGTCGCGATCCGTCGCCGGGGGATGAGACAGGAGCAGAGGTCAGGGCTTGAGAACCGTACTCGGACTGTCGGTGACCGCCAATGGTGTCGGCTGGGTTCTGGTCGATGCCACCGTCCCCACCGGGCGTCCCATCGACGACGATCGGTTCACGGTGCGACGCCCCGAGGACCTGGTGCCGCGTTGTCTTGCCGCGGTCCGCGGGGCCGCCGGTATCGGCGCGGCGGCGGGCTATCGGCTCGGTGCGGTGGGTGTGTGCTGGAGTGCCGACCTGGAAGCCCGGTCCAGCGACCTGCTCGTGGCCCTGCGCGATGCCGGCTGGGCCGACGTCCGGCCGGTCCGGCAGATCAGGCCCCCGGTATCCGATCTGGACGAGCGTGTCGGAGCGGATGCCGCCGCCGAGTCGATCGCGCAGGTGACCACGGAACTACTCGGCGCCGCGGTCGACGCGGACACCGCCGACTGTGCCGATTGCGCGGGCCGGATCTCCGATTGTGACCCCGAAGTCATGCAGGCACCGGCCTACCAGGCCGCCCATCTGGTGCTGACCAACGCGGTGCCGACCCAGACCGGAGCGGAGCAGCCGGTTCGTGGCACGCGGTTGCGGGCACAGTTGGGCGGAAGGCTGCTGTCCTTGGCCGGGGCGGCCGCCGTGACAGCAGTGATCGCCTTGTTCGCCGTCGGCTCGCAGTTCGGCGGATCTCAGGTACCGGAATCGGCGACCCTGGCAAACCGCGCCACGGTCTCCACGCCGCAGACCTCGCCCATCGTTCCCGCACAGCCGATGGCCGCGCCGGCCGCCGTGGTCCCCTCGGTGCCGTCGGTGGCTCCCGTGCCTGCCCCGGTGGCCAGCGTCGTCGTCGACACGATGCCCAGCACCGACTGGGCGCCGCCGGCCGTGGAGTACGCCGTGCCCGCGCCGGCCACGGCCGCGGTGATGCCCGAGCCGGTGTCACATCTCGGCGATCCCG
The DNA here is from genome assembly GCA_052044345.1 of Mycolicibacterium sp. 22603. GTDB lineage: Bacteria > Actinomycetota > Actinomycetes > Mycobacteriales > Mycobacteriaceae > Mycobacterium. The sequence continues at coordinate 84,523 of JBQEMX010000008.1, read as the reverse complement.
CCGGTGTCGACATCGCCCCCGTCGTAGCCCCCGGCCCGGAGCCCGCCGTGCCGGCGCCGGACGCGTCGACGTTCGTCATGCCTGCTGCTCCGGTGCCGTCCGGGGTGCCTGTCCCCGCACCCGGTGCGCTTCCCGGTCCGGCTCCCGTGGACACGGTGGCGCAACAACCGCTGGTGGCCGAGCCGGTGCCGCCCATGGCGCCGCCCCCGCCTGCGCAAACCCAACCTGCGCCGGCCCAGTCGGTCGATCCGATCCTCGGCGCCTTGCCCTGACCCTGCTGTCGTCCATGCGGTGAGCACGCAACGGCGCGGAGCCGTCGCCCGCCCCACAGAAGCGTAGGCTGACTAACTATGGGACGAGTCGACAGTGACACCTGGGACCTGGCAACAAGCGTCGGCGTGACGGCCACCGTGGTGGCCATGAATCGGGCGATCGCCACGAGGGCGAACATCGCCGGGATCAGCGATCCCTACGCCGAACCGCTGGTATCGGCAGTCGGGGTCGGCGCATACGCCCGATATGCCCGTGGCGAGATCGAGGGGGCGGCGGCCGACGATATCGCCCGGATGGCAGACGGTATCGCCGCGCGCACCCGCTTCTACGACGACTTCGTGACCGACGCAGTCGATTCCGGTATCCGTCAGGTCGTCATCCTGGCTTCGGGTCTGGATGCCCGCGCCTACCGGCTGCGCTGGCCCGCCGATGTGGTGGTCTACGAGCTGGACCAGCCACAGGTGATCGACTTCAAGACCGGCACACTGGCAGATCTCGGCGCGACCCCGGCGGCGACGCACCGCACGATCGGTGTGGATCTGCGCGATGACTGGCCCGCCCAGTTGCGCGCGGCAGGCTTCGACACATCCCGGCCCACTGCCTGGTTGGCCGAGGGATTGCTGGTGTATCTGCCGCCGGAGGCACAGGATCGCTTGTTGGGCAACATCACCGAGCTCAGTGCGTCGGGCAGCCGGATCGCCACCGAGAACACCACGACCATCAGTCCGAACGACCTGGTGCGGATCAGTGAGCGCATGCAGGAGATGCGCGGGCGATGGCAGGACAAGGGGATCGACCTCGGTGTCGACGTCGACGTCGCCGAACTCTTCTATCCCGGTGAGCGCACCGAGACCGCGACCTACCTCACCGGCCGCGGGTGGCGACCGGTGCTGCGGACGAGTTCGGAACTGTTCGCCGAGTACGGGATGCCTGCCTCCACCGAAGTGCTCTCCGCTTTCGGCGATATCACCTACCTTGCCGCGAGCCTGGGCGACACGGCGCCCTAACCCGCAGGCAGGCTCTCGCCGGTGGCGACGGCCTTGGCCCAGCGGTAATCGGCCTTGCCGGCCGGCGACCGCTGGATCTTGGGATGCCTGATGAAGGCTTTCGGGATCTTGTAGCGGGCCACCGTTTGTCCACACACCGCCGCGAGATCGTCATCGTCGGCGTCGGCGCCCTCGGCGAGCTGGACCACCGCCACGACCTCGGAGCCCCATCGTTCGGAAGGACGTCCGACCACCACGACGTCATAGACCGCCGGGTGCGCGGCGATGGCGCGTTCGACCTCCTCGACGAAGATCTTCTCGCCGCCGGAGTTGATGGTGACCGAATCCCTGCCGAGGAGCCGGATGCGGCCGTCATCCAGCACATCGGCCCGGTCGCCGGGGACCGACCAGCGCACCCCGTCGATGGTCGGGAAGGTGCGGGCTGTCTTGTCGGCGTCGCCGAGATAGCCCAGCGGGATCAGGTCCCGGCGCGCCAGCCACCCGCCGCCCTCACCGGCGCTCAGCACCCTCGACAGGTCCTCGGCGACGACCGCGGTATCGGATTGTGCGGTGAACACCGCGGGTGCCGTCTCGTCGCCGGAGGTGGAGAAGGTGCTCAACTGCGCTCCGGACTCCGAGGCGCCGACCGCATCGAGCAACGTCACATGGGGCAGCGCAGCCAGGATGCGCTCGCGCACCGTCGGAGAGAGGGTGGCGCCGCCGTTGGTGACCGTGAACAGTCCCGACAGGTCGTAGTCCCCGCGTTCGATCTCCTCGACGAGCGGGCGGGCGACAGCGTCGCCGACCACCGGAATCGTCAGGACGCGTTCGCGTTCGGCCAGTCGCAGCACCTCGGCGGGGCGCAGCCGCTCGACATCGTCGGGAATGACAAGGCGCCCGCCCATGGTGATCGCGTTGTATGCCGCCCACTGGGCAGCGCCGTGCATGAACGGCGGGATCATCAGCATCGCCAGTGCGCCGGCACCCGCGCGGGCCTTTTCGGCCAGCTCGTCGTAGGAGGCCAGCGCCCGATCGGCGCCGAAAGGCCGGCCGCCCATCGAGGACAGGAAGATGTCGTGCTGGCGCCACAGCACGCCCTTGGGCATCCCGGTGGTGCCGCCGGTGTAGAGGATGTAGAGATCGTCACCGGACACCTCGGGCATGCCCGCCGCGGGGGCGGGGGTGCGCACGGCCTGCTCATAGTCCACGGCACCGGGCAGCAGGTCCTGACCGGTGCCGTCGTCGACCTGGATCAGGACCTGCAGGTGCGGTACCCGGTCCCGGATCGCGGCCACCCGTTCAGCGAACTCGGCGTTGTAGACCAGTGCCCGGGCCTTCGAGTCGTTGAGCAGGTAGATCAGTTCTTCCTCGACATAGCGGAAACTGACGTTGAATCCGGCGACGCGGGCGCGGTAGGCGCCGATCATCGACTCCAGGTACTCGTTGCCGTTACGCAGATAGATGCCGAGGTGATCTTGGCCGGACTCGTGACCCGCCAGCCCTGAGCGTTCGGTGTGGCAACCGAGGCCTTGCGCGGCAAGAAAGTGGGCGAACCCGTCGACCCGGGCGTCGACGTCGGCATAGCTCAGGCGGCGATCACGCCAGACCAGAAACGTCTGGTCGCCGACGGCCCGGGCCACGGTGCCGAAGACCGATGAGAGGTTGAAGGTCGCGTCGCTCATGTCCTGACCATACATCGTGCCAATAGGCGTATGATCGGGATCGGCCGCCTCAGCTCAGCGGAAGCGCGGTATTGGCACTGTCGAGGTGTTCCACCGTCGTGAATACCAGTTCGCCGTCGCCGATGTTCTCGATATCGTGCAGCAGGAACTCACCCGGCCCGAAATGGAAGTGCCGCGTCTCTCCCGCGCTGTAGGAGACCTCGCGCACCGTGCCGTCATGGGTGTGCTGACGGCTGCGTCCCGCGTTGACCGCGGTCCAGAAATAATCGAGCACATGGCGGTGGGCGTGCCAGCGTTCCCCGGGTGCCAACCGGATCTCCCACACCCGGACGCGGTCGTTTTCGCTGAGAAGCCGCGATCCGACCGCACCGTCGTGGGAGTGCTCCTCGAATTCGGTCTTCAACCAGTCCGGCCAGGTGTCGAAATCTTCCGCGACGAGTTCACCGGCGAGCGGCAGGTCGGTCAGGAAACTGTTGTCGGTCATGCGATATGCCTTTCAGGAAGAAATTCTCGAGGGATTCGGACGGGTTCAGATACCGGGGCCGTAGAGGCCGAAGCGCAGATCGGGATCCCGGGGATCCCAGGTGTTGTGGAACTGGGACCGTTCGCCCATGCTGACCACGCGGCGCAGCAGCGAGTCGCTGAGCTGTAATTGCGCGGGCTCCCATTTGGCCAGCGCCGACGGGATATCGCCGGTGGTTTCGGCGAGGGCGGTGGCCAGCGTCCAGGCATCGGCGGCGGCCTTGGCGGTGCCCGCGGCGGNCCGCGTCACCGATCAGGGCCACCCGACCCAGAGCCATCCGGCTGGAGCGGACGTCGGAGAGCACCTGCAGGTATGGCGTCTTGGTGGCGACGACGACCTCGGCGACCGCCGGGGCGAACAGTTCCTCAGCGGCGCGGCGCATCTCGTCGATATAGCGGTCTTGGACCTGGCCGGGATGAATGGACACCGAACCGGTGAATCCGCGCTTGTCGATCAGCATCTCGCCGAGGTCGGGCCCGGCCGGCACATTGCGGTACCAGACGTAGTTGATCAGCCGGTGCGCCTCGTCGAGCCCCTCCTCGCCGGGAATCGGGTACATCGTGATGTGTGAGTTCGGGACCACGTCATAGGTGATCGCGTCGTGCAGCGTGGCGCGGGTGGCCTCGGTGAGGACCGACTGCGGCACCGTGCCACGCCACCCGACATAACCGGAGTAGACGAGTTCGGCGCTCGGGTCGAACCGCTGCCGCGCCGCCGAGGTGATCCCGTCGGCGAACACCACCAGGTCGGCACTCTCGGTGCGGCCGCTGACGAAGCGCACCGTGGCCCGTTCGTCGTCCTGGTCGAATCCACAGGCGTACTCACCATAGTGGTAGTGCTCGGTGCCGAAGTCCGCCAGCAGGGCTCGGTAGAACGTGCCCCACGAGGTGTAGGTCCAGCGCGCAGCTTCGCGGTGGGCGATGCTGCCGTCGGCCTCGAGGTATTGCACATGGGAGGTCGCGGTGTGGAGGTCGTCGAGGCTTTGGCTGCTGCGCTCGACGAACCAGCGCACGGTGTCGGGTTGCAGCACGATACCTCCGCCTCGGCCGTCCAGCGGGCCGGGCGTGCGCTCGTACACATCGACGGTGAAGCCGAGGTCGCGCAGGAGCAGGGCGGCGGTCAGTCCGCCGATGGATCCGCCGATGACGATCGCCGACGATTGGGGGTGGACGCTCATGAATGGCTCTTCTCGGTGGGGGTGATGGGCTCGAAATGGCTGTCGGTGGGCAACGGGGTGCCGCGGGTCTCGGCGGCGAACGCCAGGCCCACGACGGCGATCAGTCCCAGCGCCGCCACCGTGGCGGTGGCCACCCCGAGGTTGCCCCCAAACCAGGACGTGGCGATGACGCCGGCGCCCAACGGTCCCAGCGCGGTCACGAATCGACCGACGCTGTTGGATACCGCCAGTGCGGTGGCCCGCACGCTGGGCGGGAATACTTCGGGCCCGTAGATGAACGTGCCTGACAGGGCGCCGAACAAACCGAACCCGAGCAGCGGCATGGCGAACAGGAACTCGGTGTACCCACGGTCGAAGGGAAAGGTCCAGGCGATCGAGGCGGCCGATACGGTGAAGCTCATCAGGAACGTTCTGCGGCGTCCGATGGCATCGGCGATGAAGCCCCATGCGGCATAGCCGATGATGCCTCCGGCGTTGAACAACATTGCCGTGATGGCGACCCGATGGTCGGTGACCGCTTGCGGCACAGACTCATCGGCGCTGATCTGCCGGATGATCTGCGGGTACCAGGTGGACACACTCCAGAAGGCCAGTAGCGCTCCGGAGGCCAGTGCGGTGCACACCAGCATCGGCCTGCGCAGCGGTGGCGAGATGAGGCGGCGCAGCACGAACTGTTCGCGGGTGCCCGCGGCCTTGCGCTGCTTGCGGACGTGCATCGCGGCGTCGATCTCGGGCGGTTCCGGGACATAGCGGCGGATGAACCAGACCAGCAGCGCGGGCAGGCCGGCCAGTAGCATCATGAACCGCCAGCCATGATCGCCCAGCAGTGCGTATACCGCAGCGGCGGCGAAGAATCCGCCGGCGTAGCCGGCCATCATGACCCCACCGGCGCGGGCGCGGTAACGGTTGCGCCAGGTCTCGGCGATCAACGCCGCACCCACCGGCGCCTCGACGCCGGATCCGACACCGGCGATGAATCGCAACAGGCCCAGTTGCCACCAGGTGTCGGCAAAAGCTGCCAGGGCGCTGAACACGGCGTAGGTGAGGATGCCCACCGAGAGCACCCTGGTGCGGCCGAAGTAGTCGGCCAGCATCCCGAACATGATGCCGCCGACCGCCCAGCCCATCAGGAACAGCGCCACGGTGAGTCCGCCGTACAAGCCGATCGACGATGCGGAGACATCGACGCCGCTGTTGGGCAGGAGTTCGGTCATGGTGGGTCCGAGGACCAGCACGTAGAGGCTGCCCGCGAAGCCGTCGAGGCCCCAGCCCAGGGTCGTGCCGGCAAGGACGAGCCATTGCACACGGGTGATCTCGTGGCGCCAGCCGGTACCGGCCGGCCGACGCGTCATGTTTTCGTTCACGAAAAGCCTTTCGGGAGTGTGGATCCGGGATCAGTTCAGGCGGCGCTGGCCGAAGTTGCCGTACCAGTCCACGGGTTCGGCGGAGGTGCGCACCACGATGGTCTTGATCCACGAGAAATCGTCGAATGATTCGGTGCCGGCGTCTTTTCCGGTGCCGGATTCCTTCACCCCACCCCACGGCAGCGAGGGCTCAAGGCGGTGGTGGTCGTTGATCCACACCATGCCTGCGGTGATCCGCGCGGCGACGCGATGTGCTCGGGCGATATCGAGAGTCCACACCCCGGCGCCGAGCCCGAACTCGTTGTCGTTGGCCATCGCGACGGCGTCGTCCTCGGTGTCGAAGGGGATGACCACGGCGACCGGGCCGAAGATCTCCTGCCGGGCCACCGTCATGTCCATCGTGGCGTCGGCCAGCACGGTGGGGGACAGGAAGAAGCCGTCGCGCAGGGCGGCGGGGAGCACAGGGGCGTCGCCACCGGTCGCGAGGCGGGCACCCTGTTCCACACCGGTCTGGATCAGTCCACGCACCAAGGCGTGCTGGCGGGCGCTGATGAGTGGGCCCATTTGGGTGTCCGGGGCGGCGGGATCGCCGACGACGATGGCCCGCGCGCGGTGCACGAGGGCCGTGACGAACACGTCATAGATGCTGCGGTGCACCAGGAATCGCGAACCGGCCACACAGGACTGGCCGGCTGCCACGAATGCTGCGAAGGCTGCGCCCTCCGCAGCGTTGACCGGGTCGACATCGTCGAAGACGATGACCGGGGTCTTCCCGCCCAGTTCGGCTGTCACGCGGGCGAATCGGGCGGCGGTGGCCACGGCGGCGGACCGGCCGGCCTCGGTGCCACCGGTCAGCGTGATCTTGGCGACCTCCGGATGCTCGGTCAACCGGATCCCGGCCTCGCGGCCGCCGGTCACCACATTGACGACTCCGTCCGGGATGCCGGTCCCGGCGATGATATCGGCCAGCGCGAGCGTGGTCAGCGGTGTCATCTCCGAGGGCTTGACCACCACGGTGTTGCCGTTGGCCAGCGCCGCGGACAGGCTGCGGGCCAGGATCAGCAGCGGATGGTTGAACGGGGTGATGATGCCGCACACGCCCAGCGGCAACCGCTGCTGGTAGGTCAGGTACGGACCATCGCCCGGCAACACCGAATATCGCTGGGCGACGAGAAGTCCGGCGTTGTAGCGGAACCACTCCGGCACGCGGGACAGCTGTGCCCGGGTTTCGGTGATGGGCCTGCCGTTGTTCTGCGCTTCCAGGGTGTAGAGCCGCTCGGCCTGCTCCTCGATGGCATCGGCGATGCGCAACAACAGTCGAGCGCGTTCGCTGCGCGGCATGTCGGCCCACGGCCCGTCGGAGAAGGCGGCCTTGGCAGCGGACACGGCGGCGTCGACAACCTCTGCGCCCATCTCGGCGACCGTGGTGATGACGGCCGCGGTGGCCGGATTGATGATCGCGCGGACATCGGGCGTCCGCGACGGCGCGGTGACGGGTGCGGCGTCGGTGCTGCTGGTCATGTGGGGTGTCCTTCTCCTCGGCGTGACTATGAGTGTCGTCACGTCGAGGTGGGCGAACAATGTAGTGACGACCATAAGAGTTCGGTATTTATGTTTTCGCGGACATGGTCGTGTCATGCTGATCCGATGAGTGCAGCCGATCCGGAGACCATCGGTGGCCGACCGGGCGTCGAGATGTCGACCTGGCTCGGTGCCATGCGTGAACTGAGCGCCGCCGCGACCTCGGCCGCCGGCCTCGACGAATTGCTCGGCCAGGTCGCGGAAACCGCGCGCGCACTGCTGGGGTTCGACTTCTGTGGGGTATTGATCCCGGATTCCGAGCGCACCAGGCTTGTCGTGGCCGGATGGAGCGGGCTGTCCGAGGACTACGTGAATCGGGTCAACGGCGATCGGCCGATCCGTCTTGACGGGGGTGCCCCGTCGGCCCGCGCGTTCCACAGTGCCGAGTCGGTCACCATCCGCGATATCACCGCGGATCCGGAATTCACGCCATGGGGTGGTGCCGCCCAGGAGCAGGGGTACCGGGCCCTGATCAGCGTTCCGCTGATTGCCGGCGGTCGCACGTTGGGCACGCTCAACGGCTACTTCATGCCGGTACACACCTTCACGCCGACCGAGATCGAGCGGATGACCCTGCTGGCCAACCATGCGGCGATCGCTTTGACCTCGGCCGATCGACTGGATCAGTTGCGCACGCTCAACCGCGAGTTGCGCGAGCAACGGGATGCCCTCGCGCGTTCGGAGGAAATCCACAACAGGCTGCTGGCGGTGACGCTGCGTTCCGGCGGGCTCGATGGTGTTGCCGATGCGCTGTCGAACCTCATCGGCAAGCCGGTGCTGATCGAGGATCCGCTGCATGAGATCCTCGCCGTCTCAGGGGATTCGGACTCGCTACCCGATTCCGCTCTGCGGACCGAGAACGCGCCCGTGCACGGCGGATCGTCGCGGCCGGTGCGGTCGGCGGACGGATCGTTCCTGGTGTCCTCGCCCGAACTCGACGGGGAGTTGGTGGCCCGGATCTGGTTTCCCGATGGTGCCCACGATCCCGACCCGATGACGGTGCGCGCCGTCGAGCACGCGTCGATGGTGGTGTCGTTGGAGCTGCTACGCGCCCGCACCGCGGCCGAGGTGGAGCAGCGGCTCCGCGGTGAACTCCTCTCCGAGGTGCTCGCCGAGCCCGCCGAGCTTCCCGAGACCGTGCTGCGGAGGGCGCAGTTGCTCGGGCATGACCTGAGCCAGCCGCACGACGTCATCGTGGCGAGGATCGACCGTCCGGCGGGGTCGTCCGATAAGTTGTTGCGCCAGCGCATCTTCGGACTGATCGCCGATCTGGCTGCCGGACAACGCTTTCGGCCGTTGGCAGCGAACATCCGCGATGATGTGGTCGTGCTGTGGCCGCAGGGGGTGCCGGTGCCCGGTGGCGAAGTGGGATCCGCCGCAGCGGTCGCGGCGGCCATTCGCGGTGCGCTGACTCGACTGGCGGGTGGGCTCGAGGTTACCGTGGCCGGGGTGGCTCCCGGGCGGCAGAGCTACGCCGAGGCATACCGCATCGTCAAAGGTGCGTTGTCGATCGCGGTGGCCGCGCGGCGCACCGACACCGTGGTGACCCTGGAGGACCTCGGCGTCGCGGGGCTCCTGCTGCAACTCGACGATCCGGCGCTGCTGACCGCCTTCGCCGCGCGCACACTCGGCCCGTTGCGCGACTACGACCAAGCCCACGGCACCGAACTGGTCGGCACCATCCGCACGTATCTGGCCCACCACCAGGATCGCAGGGGTGCCGCGTCGGCGCTGCACATCCACCCCAATACCTTGACCCAACGGTTGCAGCGCGCCGAGGCGTTGTGTCAGGTGACGCTGGCCGATCCGGCGGTGGTGCTGCAGTTCGCCACCGCGCTCACCGTCGACGGGGTCGCCACGGGTCGGTAGGCGCCGCCCGGCATCGTGCGAGCATGGCCCCTGGAACATGGGATTGGCGAAAATATGTGCCCGTCGACATTGAGCATGGTTTCCGGAGGTCCGACACTCGTAACTACTTCGGTGAAAGGACGTATCGATGATCAGCGCAGATCTGGCGCCCGGCGTGATCGACGTGCACGCGCACTGGTTGCCACGGGAGTTGTTCGACCTCCCCGGTGCCGGTCCGCATGGCCGCATGCACGATCGCGACGGTCAACTTTTTCTCGGTGAGATCCCGCTGTCGATCGCCACCGACGCGATGAGCGATATCGCCGCCATCCGTGCCGATATGCGCCGCAGTGAGGTCGGGGTCCGGGTGTTGTCGGCACCGCCCTTCGCGTTCCCGCTGCAGCCCGGCGCCGCCGCCGACGACTATGTGGCGGCCTTCAACAGTGCGCTGACCGATGTCGTCGACACGGCCGACGGCGCGCTGCTCGGACTCGGGCTTGTCAGTCTGGCCGACGACGCGGCCGTCACCAGGCAGCTGGCACAACTGGCCGATACCGAAGGCATTGCCGGAGTGGCCATTCCACCGTTACTGGGCAACCAATCCCTGGACGGCCCAGCCCTCGGGCACGTGTTGCGCGAGGCGGCCCGGCTCGATCTGTCGGTGCTGGTGCACCCGATGCAGCTGCCGCAACCACAGTGGGCGAAGTACTACCTGAACAATCTGATCGGCAATCCGACCGAATCGGCGACCGCGGTGGCGGCGCTCATCCTCAGCGGACTCAAGGACCAACTGCCGGGCCTGCGTATCTGTTTCGTGCACGGCGGCGGTTGTGCACCAGGTCTTCTCGGTCGATGGAGCCATGGCTGGCGGGCACGCGCCGACGTCCGGGCCGCCGGGGCGCGAGCACCGCAGGAGGTGTTCGGTGAACTCTTCTTCGACACCGTCACCCACGGGGCCGCCCAGCTGGAACTGCTCTGCACGCTCGCCGGCGCCGACAAGGTGTTGTGCGGTAGCGATTATCCGTTCGATATGGCCGACACCGATCCCGCCCGCTTTGCCGTCGAGCACGGCCCGGGACGCGACAGCATCATCCGGGCCGCCATGGCATACCTCGGCCTGGATCGGGAGTAGCGGACATGACACGGTTGTTCAGCCCGCTCACCCTGCGCTCGGTGACCTTCGGCCACCGTGCATGGATGTCGCCGATGATGCAGTTCGCCGCCGTCCCCGCGGGACCCGACGAGGGATCGCCGACCGACTGGCATATCCAACATCTCGGGTCGCGTGCCGTTGCCGGAGCGGCGCTGGTCATGGTCGAGGCAACCGCAGTGCACCCGGTGGGCCGCAGCAGCGTGTTCGACCTCGGTCTGTGGAACGACCGACAGGCCGACGGTCTGCGTCGCATCGCCGAGTTCGTCACCGCGCAGGGGTCGGTTCCGGGTATCCAGATCGTGCATGCCGGACGCAAGGGCTCCACCGGACGTCCGTGGGGTGTCGACCAACAGCGCTGGCCGACGGTGGGGCCCAGCGCGGTCCCGTTCGGTCGTCTACCGACTCCCGGCGAACTCGGTGTCGACGAGATCGCTTCGATCACAACGGCATTCGCCGATGCGGCGGGCCGGGCCGCGCGAGCCGGATTCAAGGTGCTGGAGATCCACGGCGCGCACGGTTATCTGATCCACCAGTTTCTGTCTCCACAATCCAACCGCCGCACCGACAGCTACGGCGGGACGCTGGAGAATCGGATGCGTTTTGCCCTGCAGGTCGTCAGCGCCGTGCGATCGGCGTGGCCGCCGGACCTACCGCTGTTCTTCCGGGTGTCGGCGACCGATTGGCTCGGCGGTGACACCGCGGACCCGCGCCAAGGGTGGACGGCGGTCGAGACCGGCACGCTCGCGGCGCGTCTGAAGGCGCTCGGGGTCGACCTGATCGATGTGTCCAGCGGGGGATCGGTCCCCGATGCGCGGATCCCGGTAGGACCGGGCTATCAAACGCCGTTCGCCGCGCTCATCCGCAAGGAGGTCGGGATACCGACCAGCGCCGTCGGGCTGATCACCGACGCCGAACAGGCCGACAGCATCATCGCCGGCGACGAAGCCGATGCGGTGTTCCTGGCAAGGGAGCTACTGCGTAACCCGGGTTGGGTTTGGCAGGCGGCGCGCCGGCTGGGCGCCGAACCGGGTTACCCGCCGGCCTACAGCCGCGCGTTCGCCTGATCCGCGGACGCCCGTCAGGCCGGGAAGAACCCGTCGCCGGTCAGGGTCCCGGGTTGCCAGCCACGTGCTCCCAGGCACAGCATCGGCCTGCCGTCGGCCGTCTGGGCCGCACCCTGTGGCACCGAGCACGGGGCACCGACCTCCTGCACCCCATGCAGGTCGTAGGACATCGTCCAGAACCCTGTGTAGACCGGCGGCCACTGATTCGGGATCCAGCTGCATTTCATCGGCTGTCCGCCCCGACCGCGGCCGAACGTGAACAGCTGGGTGTTCTCGCACGGCGCACCCAGTGCGGCGTGATAGTTCATCCCGGGTACGTCGTTGGGGTAGTGGCCCGATCCGTCATCGGCGGCGGCGGGCACCGCGAGACCCACCGCGGCGACGATCATCGACGCCGCAACCGTCAGTTCACGAAACATGTCCCGCCTTCACCGTGATCGATCATTCCGGCAAAGCCTAATGGTGTCGGCCGGGCGATGGTGGCTATTCCGGCGCGTCGAGCGCACTGACCGCGATGCCATACGGCAGGAAGCGCACCCGCCGGGCCGGATCGGTGTTGTTCTTGTTCGCCCGCAATGCCTGCAGTTCGTTGGGGTAGACCTCTTCGATGTGCGCACCGCCTGCGGCATCGACGGTGTAGACGGCCCACACCCCGTCACCGGCGTCTCCGGTGGTCTCCGGCGCCGCCGGTGCGGCCTGGGCGGTGAACTGGTCGATCAGCGTCGACCAGCCGGCCCTCTTACCGAACCTGTCCAGCGCATCACGCAGTCCCTCGCCGGCTTCGCGGGCCAGCCTGTCAAACTCTTCTGGGTCGATACCGAACGGCCCGTTCTGGCTCATTGCCGTCCTCCTTCGCACAGGGGTGGTACCCAAGGATATGTCCACAACACGATCAGCGGTCCTGGCAGCGGTGGAACGCTCGCCGGCGGCCGCCGCCGCGCACGACAGGGCGGGATGGGTGGGCCTGTTCACCGCCGGTGCGCGCATCGAGGATCCGGTCGGGTCGCGTCCGCACACCGGCCGTGCCGAGATCGAGCAGTTCTACGACACGTTCATCGGTCCGCGGGATATCACCTTCCACCGCGATATCGACATCGTCTGCGGTACCACCGTGGTGCGTGACCTGGTCCTGGAGGTCGCCATGAACGCCTCGGTGACGATGCGCATCCCGGCGCTGCTGCGTTATGACCTCGTCGAGATCGGTGAAGCACTGGCCATCGACCGGTTGCGGGCGTACTGGGAGTTGCCCGCCATGGCGTGGAACTTCACCCGCAACGGTCCGGTCGCGTTTCCCGCGGCCGTCGCACTCACCCGAGCCCTGCTGACCAATCAGGGGCCGGCGGGTGCGCTGGGCTTCGTCGCAGGTGTCAACGGTGTGGGGGCCCGCGGCAGGCGGCTGATCGGGCAACTGGTCGACGATGCGATCGCCGGTGACGAGATGACCGTCAAGCGACGGCTCGGTGATGCCGAGATCACCGCCGGTGATTTCGGCAGGCTGCGGCCCAGCGAACTGGTGGCCGCACTCTCGGGCAAACACCGACGGACGATCCTGACGGCGGGCCGGCACGTGGTCGTCAGCCTCACCGGTACCGATGGGGCGGCGGTCCTGATCACCGAGGTGGGGGTCCGGCCGAGCCGGGTGCGGCGGGTGCGGTTGTTCACCGAGGCGCCCGGCTAGATGGGTGTGTCGCGCACCGTCGCAGATGTCACGTGAGACGGTAATGAGCATCATGGACAGTTCCACACCGGCGGACCCCGCCACCGGCGCGTCGGCCAGGCACATCAGCTACGAGGAGTTCGGCCGCCACTTCTTCGACGTCGCGGTGTCCGAGAAGCGTGTCGCCGACGCCATCGGGGCGATTGCCGGTGACGAATTCGAGATGGGTCCGATGGGCCAGGGTCCCGGCGGTATCGCCAAGGTGACCGCCCGGGTGCGCGTGCAGTATCCGCGCGTGACGCGCCACGTTGGTGAAGCGATCTCCTTCGACATCCGGATTCCGCTCGAGATCAACATGGTGATCGATCTACGGATCGACAAACCGCGCTTCATGGTGTTCGGCGAGATCTCCCTGCAGGCCGTGGCGCGGGCCGCCGAGCCGCTGCTGCTGATCCTCGATGTCGGCAAGCCGGGGCCTCGCGATATCACCATCCATGTGACCTCGGGGACCTTGCGTGCCGAGGTGCTGCGCGTGATGGCCGGTATCGACGCCGAGATCAGGCGGTTCATCTCGGCGCATGTGGCCGGTGAGATCGACAGCCCAGGGGCCAGGTCGGCCAGAATCATCGATGTCGCCCAGCAGATCGACGGTGCCTGGCACAGCTGAGGACGCGCCCGGCCGCGGTGGTGGCCTAGCATGGTCATCCATGCGCCGAATCAACACCTGTGTGCTCACCACCGTGGCGACGGCCGGTATCGCCCTCGGCGTCGCCCGCCCGGCACATGCGGATTCGGCGGCCGATGTCTTCCTCGGCGCGCTCGACGCCGCCGGGGTGACCGCACCGGCCACCCTCAACGCGGTCGACACGCTGGCACTGGGGCAGTCCGTGTGCCCGATGCTGTCGGCACCCGGTCAGAACATGGCCAACGCCGCCGCCACGGTCGCCGACCGGGCAGGCATGTCACTGGGTCCCGCCACGATGTTCACCGGCGTGGCGATCTCGATGTTCTGCCCGGCCGCGGTGGCCGGGATCGGCGACGGCAAGATCTTCGGTTTCGACCCGTTCGGCCGCTGAGCGCCGCATATCCGGCCAGTGCACCTCCGGCACGTGCATCATTGCGTTCGCCGTGATCGGCGCCAGCTGTGGGTGCCGCGCTCGATGTCCGTGAAAGGCGCTGCGGCCCCGTAGATGTCGCCAGATCCACGGCATGAACATATTCTGCGTCCATAGCAGCTGCGCGGACATCCGGGAGCGTAGCGACCGATGGTCGNACCGCGGCCCAACCATGATCGGCGCCGGGCAATTGCAGGGCCTCGGCCGCTGCCGCCGCGAACAGCAGATGCCCGGCGGGGGAGCCGTGCACCCGGTCCGGACTCCAGACCGCGGGATCGGTCATCGATGCGGCGTTGTAGAGGTCGACCAGTCGGAAGCCGTGCCGGTCCGCGGCGCCGCGGATGACCTCGTTGATCCGCAGCACCCGGGAGACCAGCAGCCGTCCGGCGGGCAGGATCTGGGTGATGTCGGGGAACGTGGTGGTCACAACGGTGGCCCCCGAGGACGCCAATGCGTCGTGCAGAACGTCCAGGTCGCCGAGTGCACGGGCGAACTTGCGACCAGGTCGGGTCACATCGTTCATGCCGACGCACACGGTGATCAGATCGGGCTGCATCGCCAGGGCTTGTGGCAGTTGCACATCGAGCACATCGGCGATGCGCTTACCGCGGATCGCCAGGTTGGCGTAGAGCAGGCCAGGGGATTCGGCGGCGATCATGTGTGCCAGTCGATCGGCGAATCCGACCAGCGTCCCGGAGTCGTCGACGTCCCAAAGACCTTCGGTCTGACTGTCACCCAGGGCGACGTACCTGCTGTACCGGCTGCCGGCCACGCAGGTGACTGTAGCGCCGACGCCGGCATGGTGCTCGCCGAGATCCGTTGTCACGGGCGTCGACTACGCTGCGCTGATGCCACGTGCAAGCGCAGGGTTGCTGCTGTTCCGCGTGACCGACGGCACGGCCGAGGTGTTGATCGGGCATCCCGGCGGCCCGTTCTGGGCACGCAAAGACGATGGCGCATGGACGATTCCGAAGGGTGAGTTCGACGGGTCCGAGGATGCCTGGTCGGCCGCCTGCCGAGAGTTCACCGAGGAGATCGGGTTGCCGGTGCCCGACGGCGAACGGATGGAATTCGCGCCGGTGCGCCAACCCGGCGGCAAGATCGTCACCGCGTTCGCGGTGGAGGCGGATCTCGATGTCACCGGTGCGGTCAGCAACACGTTCGAATTGGAATGGCCCCGCGGCTCCGGCCGAGTCCAGCAGTACCCGGAACTCGACCGCGTGCAATGGTTCACGGTCGCCGAGGCGCGGACCAAACTGCTCAACGGGCAACGTCCACTGTTGGATCAGCTGATGGCGCGGCTGGCCGAGCGGGCCGCCGAATAGCTTCAGGGCAACCCGTTGCTGATGCGGATCTGTTCGCGGCACCTCAGGCGGGTCTGGCCGGTCTGCTGCATGCAGACCCGCACCGGGGATTCCAACCCCGCCGGGAGCGGCGCCTCGCTGGGATCCGGTGCCTCGGTGGTCACCGTGGGACTCGGTACCGGCCCTGGTGTCAGCGACCAGATGGTCGCCTGGGTGCCGGCCAGGGTTTCGCAGTAGACCGTCGTCCCGTCGGAGGTGGTGCCGGTGCCGCCTACCGGGCCGCAATCGGCACCGACCACCGCCGCGGCGGCCGGTTCGGTGACATCGGTGGTCACCGTGACGGTCGGATCGGAGACCGACGTGGCCGGGGCCGGTGGTGGCGCCGGGGCCGCGGTCGTGGACGGCCGGGCACCGGAGGTGGTGGCCGGTGCCGCGTCGGGACGTTCGTCATCGGCACGGCCGAACTCGAATGCGGCGACCACGATCGCGACGCACAGCAGAACCGCGAGAACCCCGGCGACGAGGATCGCGGCCGCGGGGCGCTGTCGGCGCACCCTGGGCTTCTGGGGTGCCGGGGCCAACCTGGTCTGCTCCGAGCTGTCACCGGTGAGTTGGTGTCCGAGGGCGCGTGCGAAATCGGTGCACCGGTCGAATCGGTCGCCGGGCTCCTTGGCCAGGGCCTTGGTGAATACCGGGTCCAGGTGTGCCAGCTCGGGGCGCCGGCTACCGATCGCGGGCGGGGACGCCGACAGATGCTGGCTGATGACCACCGCCGGGTTGGAGTTGCGGAACGGCGGTGTTCCGGAGAGCAACTCGTAGGCGGTTGCCGCCAGGGCGTACTGATCGGACCGGCCGTCGAGCGGACTGCCCATCAACTGCTCGGGCGCCGCATATGACACCGTGCCGACCGTCATGTTGGTCGCGGTCAGGCCGCTGACGTCATCGGACCACCGCGCGATACCGAAATCGGCCAGCATGATCCGCTGGTCGCCGGACTCCGGACCGCAGATCAGGATGTTGGCCGGTTTGACGTCTCGGTGCAGCAGGTTGCGCTGATGGGCATAGTCCAACGCCTCGGCGACCGCGGTGACGATCTGGATGACCTGCTGGGGCGGCAGACCCTGTGGGTGCTCTTCGCGCAACAAGCGAGAGGTATCGGTACCGGGGACGTAGTCCATCGCGATCCAGAGCTGACCGTCGCTCTCGCCGCGGTCGTGCACACCGACGATGTGCGGATGCCAGAGCGTGGCCGCGATATCGGCCTCGCGCTCGAAACGCTGGCGGTACTCGTCGTCGGTGGATACCTGCGCGAGCAGGATCTTCAGCGCGTCCTGGCGCGGCAGTCGTGGGTGCTGGGCGAGGTAGACCTCACCCATCCCGCCGGCGCCGAGGGCGCGAACGATCGTGTATCCGGCGAATGTCGCGCCAGGCGCCAATGGCATGGGCGAATACTAGACGCCGGACTCAGCCAGCCGGCGGAGGAACGGGCGCCGGCGAGGTGGGAACTCCGGCTTGGGCCGGAGGCATCGGGGTGGGAGTCACGGTGGTGACACCGTTCGCACCGACCGTGCGTCCACCCGGACCCGATCCGGTCGACCGGCTGGCACCCGCGGCGTCGAATGCCGCCTGCGTGCAATTGAGCATCAGCTGCATCTTCCCGGACGGGATGTACTTCTGCTTCTCCACGATGCACATGCTCTGCTGGATGTCACTGCCCACCGCGCCACCGAACATCGACGGAATGCCCATGCTCTTGAGGATCGCCACGGCCTTGCCGTACGGTTCGCCGACCACGTTGTACGCGGCCTGCGACGCCTGCGGGTCCGAGCTCGCCGTGCCTGCGGTGACGATGGCCGCCGATGCGATGGCGCAGGCGCCCAGCCCCAAGCCGATTAGCTTCTTCACGTGACCTCCGGGTGTCGCGGTGCGGTGCGAACATATCGCAGAACCACACCTGTAGAAACTCCAGTCACGTGTCCATCGCCGGCACCTGGGCTTTCATTACTTCGGCGAGCGCATCGGCCCGGGGGTCGGTGAACACGTCCTCCAGCGACAACCGCGTACCGTCGGGCCCGGACAGCGGCACCCGCCAGTTCGGATACTCGTCGGTGGTGCCCGGCTGGTTCTGCGCTCGGAGGTCGCCGACCGCGTCCGGTAGGGCCAAGGCCAGCAGTTTCGACGGCGTGCGGCCCAGGAAGGCATGCAAACCGCGGACGATCTCGTCGATATCGGGCTGCTCGCCGACCAGACCGAGGCGGCGCAGTTCGTCCAGCCAGGCCTGCTGCTCGACCCGATCGTCGGCGATCTCCTCGTCGACGGGCCGGGTCAGCAGCCCCAGTGACTCGCGCAGCCGGATGTGTTCACCTGCCAGGTAGCCGGCCGTCGGTGGGAGATCATGGGTGGTCACCGCGGACAGACAGGCCTCGCGCCAGTGCTCGGCGGGCAGCGGTGCGCCCCCCTCGGTGCGTTCGAACCACAGGATCGATGTGCCGAACAACCCGCGGTCACGCAGATAGTCGCGTACCCACGGCTCGACCGTGCCCAGATCCTCGCCGACCACGACGGCACCGCTGCGATATGCCTCCAGCGCCACGATGCCGATCAACGCATCGTGGTCGTAGCGCACGTAGGTGCCTTCGGTCGGCGCCGCGCCCTGCGGGATCCACCACAACCGGAACAGTCCGATGATGTGGTCGATGCGGACCCCGCCTGCATGGCGCAGGACCGCGTTGACCAGCGCTCGGAACGGCGCGTACCCGGTGCGTCGCAACTGGTCGGGCCGCCATGGCGGTTGCGACCAGTTCTGGCCCAGCTGGTTGTACTCGTCCGGCGGTGCCCCGGCGCTCACGCCGCGCGCGAGCACGTCCTGCAACGCCCAGGCGTCCGCACCATCAGGATCGACGCCGACGGCGAGGTCGTGCATGATGCCGAGGCCCATGCCGGCCTGGGTGGCCCTGGCCTGGGCGGTGGTCAACTGATCATCGAGTTGCCACTGCAGCCAGCGGTGGAAGTCGACGGCGGCTTCGTTGGCGGCGGTGAACGCGGCGACCTCCGGGTTGTCGGGATGAGTCAGTGCCTCCGGCCAGCTGTGCCAGTCCGGGCCGTGCACCTCGGCCAGTGCGCACCAGGTGGCGAAATCGTCGAGGCTGCGGCCTTCGCGGTCACGGAAGGCCGCGTACGCCAGGTCGCGGCCCGCCGATCGGGTCACACGGTAAACCTGTTGCAAAGCAGCGCGTTTCACCTTCCAGGCCGCATCCCGATCGATACCGTCGCGGCGTCGTGCGCGACCGGCCAGCTCGGCGCGGGCCTTGCGTAGCGGTCCACGTCTGCGCAACTGGGCGTACTCGTCGATGGCCTCGACGCGTAGATACAGCGGATTGACGAACCGGCGAGAGGTCGGCAGATAGGGCGACGGTTCCATCGGTGCCACCGGCGCCGCGGCATGCAGGGGATTGACCAGGATGAATCCCGCACCGTGCCGGGCCGCCGACCAGACCGCGAGATCGGTCAGGTCCGTCAGATCACCGGTGCCCCAGGACTGTTCGGAGGTGATGCTGTAGAGCTGAGTGGCCAGCCCCCAGTGCCGCCTGCGCGGCGGTGCCAGCACGGCGGGTGCGACGATCAAGGTGGTGTCCGCCCCACCGGTATCGGTTCGGGCATGCAGGCGGTGATATCCGGGCGGCAGATCCGCAGGCAGCTCGAAGGTTGCCTCGCCGATCAAGCGGTCGTCCAGATCGTATGGTGCGCGATTGTTTTCGAGCTGACGCAGCTCGGTGCGCAGGGATCCGTCCTCCAGCTCGATCCACACATCCACCGGGCTGCCATGGGTGACATGCACCCAGAACGACGATGCGGTGCCCGAACTTGCGACCACCGTCGGTGGCAGGGCGTCCGCCCAGTACTGGCGGTCCTGCGACCGCGCGGCGTGCTCCCGTTCGGCCGGCGTATCGGCGGGCACTCCGAGCGCGGCGAGCACGGACACCAGCGTGTGCTCGGGCACCGGAACACTGCGGCCACGCCAGTCGACGAACTCTGTTGCCACCGCGTACCGCTGTGCGAGATCAGCCAATTCGGTCATGCTCGCAATCTTGCCGGATCAGCCACGCCGCCGCCGGACCGGTGGACAACGTTGCCGGTGCCGTCAGTATCGTCGGCGGGCATGCCGTCCGCCGCCACGACCGTCCCCGCCCGGCGGGCCCGCACAGCCGTGGGAGCGCTGTTCCTGACCAACGGTGCGATGTTCGCCAACCTGCTGCCGAGGTACCCGGAGATCAAGAGCGATCTGGCGTTGTCCAATGCCGGCTACGGAGCGGTGGTGGCGGCGTTCGCCGCCGGTGCGCTGGTCGCCGGTCTGGCTGCCGGCGCAATCATCCGGCGGTTCGGATCGGCACGGGCCGCGGTGGGTTCGTCAGTGCTGTTGGCGGTGTTGATCGCGACGGCCGGTTCGGCGGGTACGCCCGCATTCCTGGCCGCCGCGCTGTTCTTCGCCGGCGCCTGCGATGCCGTCACCGACGTCGCCCAGAATGCGCATGGCCTGCGAGTTCAACACACCTATGGTCGCTCGATCATCAATTCGCTGCACGCGGTCTGGGCCGCCGGGGGCATCCTTGGCGGTTCCATGGGCGCTGCCGCCATCGCCCTGGGTGTGGGGCGGACCCTGCACCTGGCCATCGCGGCGGCGTTGTTCGCAGCGGTGGCGCTGGCGGCCTATCCGTTCCTGATGTCGGGACCCGATCGGGCCGACGATCACCATGGCGCCGGGACGGGGGTGGGGCGGCGGGCCCATCTGCTGACGTATGCGTTGCTGGCGGTCCTGGTGGTGGTGGCCATCGCCGGGGCTGTCATCGAGGATGTCGGCAGCACCTGGGCCACGCTCTACCTGCGCGACGGGCTCGGTGCACCTGGGGCGGTCGCGGTGTTCGGGTATGTCGCATTGATCGGGTGCATGTTCGTCGGGCGGCTGACAGGTGATCGCTTGGTGGACAGGTTCGGTGAGCGAATCGTGACCCGGACCGGGAGCCTGGTGATGGCGGCCGGTATGGGTCTGGCCCTTGCCTTTCCGTCGGTGCCCGGCACGATCGCGGGTTTCGCGGCGGTCGGTCTCGGAGTGGCCACATTGGTGCCTGCGGCGATGCACGGCGCGGATCGGCTACCGGGTTTGCGGCCGGGGACGGGACTGACGGTGGTGGCGTGGCTGATGCGCTTGGGGTTCGTCGCCTCACCGCCGGTGATCGGGCTGATCGCCGATGCCGCCGGACTGCGGGCCGGACTGCTGGTGGTGCCCGCGGTGGGGCTGCTGGTCGCGTTGCTGACCTGTGTGCCCGGAGTGCTCAGCGCACCACGCCGGCCATCTCGATCGTGAGCACCCCGGCGATGATCAAGGTGATGCCGGCGATCATCCGCCAGGTCAAGGGATCACGGAAGAGCACCCGTGCGGCGACGGCCACCAGCGCGACGCCACACGCGGTCCAGATGCCGTAGGCCACACCGACCGGCATCCCCAGCGACAGTGACACCCACAGCAGATAGAAGGACACCAGATAGCCGGCCGCCACCGGGACGATCCAGCGGCGGCGGCGGAACCCATCCGATGCCCGCAGCGACAAGGTGGCGAGCACCTCGGTGCCGATCGCGGCGGCCAGGGCCAGCCACATCACGGTGTCACCTCGGTCGGCCCGTCGTGCGAGCCGAATTCGACCAGCAGCACACCGGCGATGATCAGCACGATTCCGGCCAACAACGGCCAGGTGAACGCCTCACCGAAGATCAGTGCGGCGGCGACGGCGGTGACGGCGGTGCCGGTCGCGCCCCAGATGCCGTAGGCCACCCCGACGGGCATCCCGGTCCGGAGCACTGCGGCCATGAGGAGGAATGACGAGAGGTAGCCGGCGACCACCAGGATCAGCCAACCGGAATGGTCCTGTGAGGCGCGCAGCGACAGCGTCCCGCCGACCTCTGTCGTGATCGCTCCGCCCAGCAAGACCCACTTACGCACGGCGTCAACTTAGCCGTGTGCCCGGCCCTGGACAGGTGCCGGGTGGCGGTCGCAACGCGCGAGTGGTCATATCGACCACGTCACGTATCGGTGCGTCCGAGATCGGCGGTGCCACTATGGAGGACGTGTCCGATACCAGAATGTCGACCGACGACTCCGCGGTCGTCGAGACCACCCACGGTCCGGTGCGTGGCGCCGGCGATGGCGTCGTCACCCACTGGTTGGGGGTCCGTTACGCCGCCGCGCCCGTCGGTGCGCTGCGCTGGCGTTCGCCCCAACAGCCACAACCGTGGACCGAACCGGCCGATGCGACCCGGCTGGGCCCGGTGTGCCCGCAGCCCACCGACCCGCGCATCCCGTTGGATCTCGGCG
The DNA here is from genome assembly GCA_052044345.1 of Mycolicibacterium sp. 22603. Taxonomy (GTDB): domain Bacteria; phylum Actinomycetota; class Actinomycetes; order Mycobacteriales; family Mycobacteriaceae; genus Mycobacterium. The sequence goes on along the minus strand of JBQEMX010000008.1, from coordinate 62,429 downwards.
CGCCGCAGGGAGCGGACTGCCTGACGGTGAACATCTGGGCTCCGTCCCACGGCGATGGTCCACGACCGGTGCTGGTGTGGGTGCACGGGGGCGCCTACATCCTGGGTTCGGGTGCCCAGCCGCTGTACAACGGGCGCGAACTCGCCGCCGGCGGTGACGTCGTCGTGGTGACGCTGAACTACCGTCTCGGCCCGTTCGGCTTCCTCGACCTGTCTTGGCTCGGTGAGGGTTTCGAGACCAACACGGGCCTGCGCGATGTGTTGTTCGCATTGCGATGGGTGCGCGAGAACATCGCCAACTTCGGCGGCGACCCGGACCGGGTCACGCTGTTCGGTGAATCGGCGGGCGGTGGCGTGGTGACCACATTGCTGGCCAGCCCCGCTGCGGAGGGGTTGTTCAGTCGTGCCATCGCGCAGAGTTCGCCGGTCACCTCGGTCTACGACCAGAAGCGCGCGCAGCGGATCGGCGAGCAGTTCCTCGGCGAACTCGGTATGACGGCACGACAATCGGACCAGTTGAGCGAGCTGCCGGTGGCCGCCATCATCGCCGCGGCCAAGGAATTGTTCAACGATGTGCCGCGGCTGGCGCCGGGCACTCTGGGGTTCGCCCCGATCGTCGACGGCGATATCGTGCCCGACTACCCGGTGAACGTCGCCAGATCCGGCCGTACGCTGCCGGTTCCGCTGATCATCGGCACCAACGAGCACGAAGCGGCGCTGTTCCGGTGGATGCGCTCGCCGCTGCTCCCCATCAGCGGACAGGCCATCAGCGAGATGTTCACCGCGATCGCTTCCGAACAACCCGACCTGCAGATCCCCACCCCGGCCCAGATCGCTGCGGTCTACCGCGGGCGCGGTAAGAAACCCGGTCTCGGCGTCGCACGTGACATCGGTTTCCGGATGCCGTCGATCTGGTTCGCCGAGGGGCACAGTGCGGTGGCGCCGGTGTACATGTATCGGTTCGACTGGACCACCCCGATGCTGCGTGTTCTCGGATTGGGTGGCGCACATGCCACCGAGCTGCCGTACGTGTGGGGCAATCTGGTGGCCGGCCGCCGCGACCCGACGTTCAAGCTCGGCGGTCTTGCCGCGGGTACCGAGGTCTCCCGACGGGTGCGTCAGCGGTGGTGCAATTTCGCGCGCGGCGGGATGCCGGATGCCGACGGGGGTCCGCGGTGGCGGCCGTACGACGAAAAGAACCGCGTCAATCTGTTGATCGGGCGCGATGATCAGCTGGCGTTCGATCCGGACCATATCCAGCGCAGTACCTGGGGAACCGAGGTGCTGAGCTTCCGCTGACCGGGCACCGCGGGGGTTAGGCTCCTCGGGTGGACGCCGTCATGGGAATGCTCTCCGCACTACCTGCGCAGATGCGCGATCCCGTGCTGTTCGCCATCCCGTTTTTCCTGCTGCTGCTCGTCGTGGAGTGGACGGCGGCGCGCCGGCTCGAACATCTGGAGTCCCAGCCCGCCGCGGGCGCCGACCGGCGCAGTCCGGCGGGTACCTATCAGCGCCGCGACGCCTGGACGAGTCTGTCGATGGGGTTGGTCTCGGTGGTCACCACCGCGGCATGGAAGGCCGCAGCGCTGCTGGGCTACGCGGCGATCTATGCCTACCTGGCGCCATGGCAGCTGCCCGCGGACCGGTGGTACACCTGGCTGATCGCGTTGTTCGGGGTGGATCTGCTGTTCTACGCCTATCACCGCATGGCTCATCGGGTACGGCTGATCTGGGCCACCCACCAGGCCCACCACTCCAGCCAGTACTACAACTTCGCCACCGCGCTGCGCCAGAAGTGGAACAACAGCGGTGAGATCCTGATGTGGATTCCGCTGCCGCTGCTGGGCGTTCCGCCGTGGATCGTGTTCGCGAGCTTCTCGGTGAATCTCGTCTACCAGTTCTGGGTGCATACCGAGCGCATCGACAAGCTCTGGTGGCCAATAGAATTCGTGTTCAACACGCCGTCGCACCATCGGGTGCACCACGGTATGGATGCCGAATACCTCGACAAGAACTACGGCGGGATACTGATCCTGTGGGACAGGATGTTCGGCAGCTACCAAGACGAGCTGTTCCGGCCGCGCTACGGCTTGACCACACAAGTCGACACCTTCAACATCTGGACACTGCAGACCCATGAGTACGTCAAGATCGTCCGTGAGGTGCGCGGCGCCCGGCGGTTGCGGGACAAACTCGGATACCTGTTCGGTCCGCCGGGGTGGTCCCCGGCCCGCAGTGCCCAACCGGTCGGGACGGCCGCACCGTGAACTGTCCGTGATGGGCAGCCACCACGTAATGTCGCCCGGGTGAGGACAGTTTTCGATGCCCGCGTCGACCCAGCGCTGGTCGAACGGTCGCTGGCGGCAAGCGTGTTCGCCCCGATGTGGCTGGATATCGCCCGCCCGGACCATCCACCTTTGGTCGGGTCGCAGAGCTGCGACCTGTTGGTCGTGGGCGGCGGGTACACCGGGCTGTGGGCGGCGCTACACGCCGCCGAGCGCCATCCGGACCGCCGCATCGTCCTGATCGAGTCCGATCGGATCGGTTGGGCGGCCTCGGGTCGCAACGGTGGTTTCGTCGACGCCAGCCTGACCCACGGTGCCGAGAACGGACGATCAAGGTGGGCAGCCGAATTCGATACTCTCACCGAGCTCGGCATGGCGAACCTGGACGGGATGGCCGCCGATATCGAACGGCTCGGGCTCGACGTCGATTGGGAGCGGACCGGGATGCTGTCGGTGGCCACCGAACCGCACCAGGTGGATTGGCTCATCGAATCCGCCGCCGCAGGCGAGGGACGGTTCCTCGACCAGGACCAGGTGCGCGCAGAGGTCCACTCGCCGACCTATCGGGCCGGTCTGTACGAGTCGGACAGTTGCGCCCTGGTACACCCGGCCAAACTCGCCATGGAGCTGGCAAGGGCCTGTCTGGAGGCCGGCGTGCAGGTGCACGAGCACACGCGGGCGATGTCACTGGAGTCCGCCGATGGTGTCCTGCGTGTGGGCACCGGCGCGGGCACCGTGGCGGCGGGTCAGGTCATCCTGGCCACCAATGTCTTTCCCAGCCTGTTGCGCCGGAACCGCTGGTACACCGTTCCGGTCTATGACTACGTGTTGTCGACCGAGCCGCTGACCGCAGCGCAACTGGAGCGTATCGGCTGGACGGGTCGGCAAGGTGTCGGCGACAGTGCCAACCAGTTCCACTATTACCGGCTCAGCGCGGACAATCGGATCGTCTGGGGCGGTTACGACGCGGTATATCACTTCGGTCGCCGGGTCGATCCCACCTATGAAGACCGGCCGCAGACCTATCGCAGGCTGGCCGAGCACTTCTTCATCACCTTTCCCCAGCTCGATGACGTCCGTTTCAGTCACCGCTGGGCGGGCGCCATCGACACCAACACCCGGTTCTGTGCGCACTGGGGTACCGCGCACCGAGGCAGGGTTGCCTACGTCAATGGGTTCACCGGGCTGGGGGTGGGTGCGACGCGCTTCGCCGCGGACGTCTGCCTGGACCTGTTGGCCGGGACGTCGACACCGCGCACCCGGCTGGAGATGGTGCGCAGGAAACCGCTGCCGTTCCCGCCGGAGCCGTTCGCGTCGGTGGGGATCCAGGCGACGCGGTGGTCACTGGATCGCGCCGACCATTCCGCGGGTCGGCGCAATGTGCTCTTACGCACGCTGGACAAGCTGGGTCTGGGCTTCGATTCCTGACCGACGCGCGGCATCGCTGCAGTGTGCAAATTCCTCCCGTGACCGGCCCGCTGGTCTCTAGGCTGTGACCACGAGGGGAGAACGACATGGGGATTCGACTTCAGCGCGCCAAGAGGCCGGCACGGGGCGCGTCGGTACCGGCAGTACGCCCACGGACGTATGCCGTGGTCTCGGGCGACACGCTGTGGGGCATTGCGGAGCGGTTCTACGGGGATGGCAGCGAACAGCAGCGCATCGCCGACGCGAGCGGGTTGACCGATGTCGACCTCGTCCATCCCGGCCAGATCTTGACCCTCCCGTAGGGCCGTGGAACGTTACGCCATGTTACTGATGTGACTGGTGTGACACGCGGGTCGTTACACGACATGTGATGTAACGAGATCTGACCGTTATCCGATTCACCCGTCAGCACCCCGGTAATTTCGTCCCGGAGGGGTGGGAGGATCGGAGGGCTGGATGCGCACACGGCTGTTCCTGACGATGATCGCCGCGGCCGTCGCGGTAGGTGTGTCCCCGGCCGGCGTTGCCGCTGCCGAACCTGCCGCGGTACCCGAACCTGCCGTCACCGTGCACCCGGGTATGGAGATTCGGCAGGGCACCACGATGTGCACCCTCGGATTCGTCGATCCGGCGGCGCGGGTGGCCTTCACCGCCGGACACTGCCGCGGCGCAGGCCCCGTGACCGACCGGTTCGGCAATGCCCTCGGCGAGATGGCGCTCTTCGACGACAACACCCCCGACGGGGCGACGGTGACCGGCGATCATCAGCTCGCCGACTGGGGGGCGATCACCCTCAATCCGGATGTCGCGGTGAACACCGTGTTGCCCGGCGGTCGGTCGCTGGTTCTCGACCAGGGGCTGGCGGTCCAGCAGCCCGGTCAGCCCGTCTGCCACTTCGGCATCGTCACCGGCGAGAGCTGCGGAACGGTCGGTGTGGTCAACAACGGGTGGTTCACCATGAAAGACGGCGTGGTCAGTCAGAAGGGTGACTCCGGCGGTCCGGTCTACGTACTGACCGCCGACGGCAGGGCGGCCATCGTCGGCTTGTTCAACAGCACCTGGGGCGGTGCGCCCACCGCGGTGTCCTGGCAGGCCACGGTGCCGCGGATACGTGAGGCGGTCGCCACTCAGCCGGCCAGTTCGAATACCGGTATCGAGGCTGCGATCTCCCTGACCTCGGATTTGCTCGATGAGGGCGTCAACCCTCCTGCGTGACCCTTGACCTCCCAGTACCACCGGTCCAGGTAGTGCCGGATGAGGTCGGGCTTGTCGGCATCGGCAATCTCCACGACGCTGCGGCGTCGGCGCTTCCATCGCGGACCGGTGTACACCACACCGGCCGCCCTGGCATTGCGGACCCACTGGGTGTTCCCGCGGGTGGCGATCACGTAGTCGCGGCCGTCGACGGTCAGGACGTTCACCACCACCGACCGCCATCGTCCGGTGCTGCGGCCGCGGACGCGTAACGCGCGGCTGCCTGCGATCTCGATTCCGGCCTCGGCGAGGTGCCGGATCAGCGTGTTGGCGAGACGGGCGAGACGTCCGGGCTCGTCGTATCGGGTGGTCATGTGTCCTCCGGTTTTTTTGTGAGCACTGCTCTCTTTCAAGATGACACCGCAGCGGCCGAAATGCAAGAGCACTGTTCTCGTTTGTGGGAGACTCTCCGCGTGGGCAAGCGGCAGGAGGCGCGGGACCGTATCGAGGCGCAGATCGTGCACGTCGGCCGGCGTCACCTGGCCGCCGACGGTGCGGCCGGGCTGTCGCTGCGCGCCATAGCGCGTGAGCTGGGCATGGTGTCCTCGGCGGTGTACCGGTACGTGTCCAGCCGAGATGACCTGCTGACACTGCTTCTCGTCGACGCCTACGACGACCTCGCCGATGCGGTGGACGCCGCCGCGCGGACGGGAGACTGGGATCACCGGCTCGTCGGGCTGGCGCGGGCGGCTCGCGCCTGGGCGTTGGACCAACCCGCGCGATGGGCGTTGCTCTATGGCAGCCCGGTGCCCGGATATCACGCACCTCCGGAGTTGACGGTGGGTCCCGGTACCCGGGTTATCGCCACCCTGCTGTCGATCGTGGCCGAAGGGGTGCGCAGTGGGGCCGTGGGCGATTCCGGCGAATCGATGGGTGAACCGATCTCGTCGGATTTCGACGGTATCCGCGCCGAGTTCGGGTTCACCGGCGGCGACCGGCTGATGCTGGCCTGTCTGTCGACCTGGGCGACCGTGGTCGGCGCGATCAGCCTGGAGGTTTTCGGGCAGTACGGAGCTGACACGCTCAGCGATCCCGGCGCGGTCTTCGATGCTCAGCTTGGACTGCTCGTGCGCATGATGAGCAGGGAATTCCCGGCAAACTAGAACCTGTTCTAGCGATCGTCGGGCGCTGGCGATATCCTCACTGCGATGCAATATCAGACACCTGTCCAGGTTGCCTGGGTGACCGCAGACCTGACTGCCACCGAGCGGATGCTCAGTGCGCTGTCGGGTGCCAGAACGTGGGTGCGCATGCCCGGCGTGCATTTCGGTCCGGATACGTGCACCCATCGCGGGGAACCCGCCGACTTCGTCGCCGACATCTCGCTCAGTTACGCCGGCGACATGCAGCTCGAACTCATCGCGCCGGTACGCGGCGAGAGCATCTATGCCGACTTCCTGGCCTCACACGGTGCCGGACTGCACCACATCTGCGTTGCCGTGCCGGATGCGGACGCCTTCGAAACCGCACTGGCCGATGCGGCGGCAGCCGGTGCGCCCGTCGTCACCACGGGCGTGATGCCCGGCGGCATGCACTTCGCATACGTCAGCGGCGCCGACGCCGGCGTGCCGTTCGTCGAGATCGCCTACATACCGCCGGAAATCCAGGCCTATTTCGACCACGTCAAACAACAACAGCAGTGATGCGCCCGAGGAGACAATGATGACCCTGCAGCAGATCCCGGCAACCCTCGGCGTAGCCGACGTCAGCCCCTGGTCCGATGACGTCGACGTCGTCGTCGTGGGTTTCGGTATCGCCGGCGGTTGTGCGGCGGTGACCGCAGCCGAGAACGGGGCACGGGTCCTGGTGCTGGAGAAGGCGGCCGCCGCGGGTGGCACGACGTCGATGGCCGGCGGGCACTTCTACCTCGGCGGCGGCACGGCCGTGCAACAGGCCACCGGGCACGAGGACAGCGCCGAGGAGATGTACAAGTACCTGGTCGCCGTCACCGAGGATCCCGAACTGGACAAGATCCGCGCCTACTGCGACCACAGTGTCGAGCATTTCGATTGGCTTGAATCCCTTGGCTTTCAGTTCGAGCGCAGCTACTACCCGGGCAAGGTGGTGGTCCCGCCGGGCACCGAGGGCCTGTCCTATACCGGCAACGAGAAGGTGTGGCCCTTCATCGATCAGGCCAAGCCCGCACCGCGCGGTCACTCGGTGCCGGTTCCCGGCGAACTCGGCGGCGCCGACATGGTGATCCAGTTGCTGCTCAAACGCGCCGCGGAGCTGGGCGTGCAGTTGCGTTACGAGACCGGTGCGACCAACCTCGTGATCGCCGACGGTGCGGTACAGGGGGTGGCCTGGAAGCACTTCACCGAAACCGGTGCGGTCAAGGCGAAATCGGTGATCATCGCTGCCGGCGGATTCGCGATGAACGCGGAGATGGTGGCGCAATACACCCCGGAACTGGGGCAGGAGCGCAAGACCAAGCACCACGGTGTGGTGGCGCCCTACATCCTGGGCAACCCCAACGACGACGGCCTCGGCATCAAGCTCGGCGTGTCCGCGGGCGGTGTCGCCAAGAATCTGGACCAGGCGTTCATCACCGCCGCGGCCTACCCGCCGGAGATCCTGCTCACCGGAGTCATCGTCAACAAGGACGGTAAGCGCTTCGTCGCCGAGGACTCCTACCATTCGCGCACATCGGCTTTCGTGCTCGAACAACCCGATCACGCCGCCTACCTCATCGTCGACGAGGCGCATATGCAGATGCCCGAGATGCCGCTGATCAAATTCATCGACGGCTACGAGACGATCGCCGAAGTCGAGCAGGCGCTGGGCATTCCGGCCGGAAACCTGGCCGCCACGCTTGAGCGGTACAACGCGAATGCAGCCGCCGGTGTCGATCCCGATTTCCACAAGCAGCCGGATTATCTCGCCCCTCAGGACACCGGGCCGTTCGCGGCGTTCGACCTGACCCTCGGGGTGGCGATGTACTCCGGGTTCACCATGGGCGGTCTGACGGTATCGCTGAACGGCGAGGTCCTCGACGAGTCCGGAACGGCAGTGCCGGGTCTGTACGCCGCCGGTGCATGCGCGTCCAACATCGCGCGTGACGGCAAGGGTTACGCCAGCGGCGTCCAACTGGGCGAGGGCTCGTTCTTCGGCCGCCGCGCGGGAAGGCACGCCGCCGCGCGCTGACCCACGCGCGGCATCGGCTCAGATCGGCTGGGGCGATTTGGGCATACCGGTCTCGGGATCGACATCGCCGAGCACCCACTTGCCCCCGCCGAACAGGTGCAGGTGCTGCTCGTGATGCTGGCCCACGGTGCTGCGGTGGGTGACGCTGACCAGGATGGTCTCCGGCAGCTCGCGGCGCACCAGGTCGTACATCGTGAACTCCAGGCCCTCATCGAGGGCAGAGGTTGCCTCGTCCAGGAACACCACCCTCGGCTTGGTCAGTAGCACCCTGGCGAAGGCGACGCGCTGCTGCTCACCGGGGGAGAGCACCTTGACCCAATCGGCCACCTCGGCAAGGCGTCTGGCGCATTGCGGCAGCGACACCTTGTCCAGAGCGGCGATGAGCTCCTCGTCGGTGAACTCGTCGGGACCCTTGGGGTAGGACACCACCGCCCGCAGGTCGCCGAGCGGTACATAGGGCATCTGGGACAGGAACATCGTCTCGTTGGCGCCTTCGGGGCACCGCAGGGTTCCGCTGGCGAACGGCCACAATTGCGCCAGGCTGCGCAGCAGGGTGGTCTTGCCCGCGCCGGACTGGCCGGTGACGATCAGCGTGTCGCCCGGCTGCATCTGCAGGTTCAGATCCTCGACCAGGATCTCGCCGGTGGGCGTGCTCACCGCGACATCGCGGATCTCGACGGGGCAGCTGCCGCACGGTTCGACGGTGAGCTCGTTGAGCGCCCGGCCCTCCTCGTTGGCCACCACCAAGCCGTGCAAACGGATGATCGAAGCACGCCAGCCGGCAAACGCGTCGTAGGAGTTGCGGAAGAACGACAGCGAGCTCTGGATGTTGCCGAACGCCGACGAGGTCTGCGAGACGTCGCCGAGTTTGATCTCACCGGCGAACAGCCGGGGCGCCTGGATGATCCACGGCAACGGGTTGATGAGCTGGCTCACCGTCAGATTCCAGCCGTTGAAGGCGATCGACCGGTTCACATAGCGCTTGTAGTTCGCCACGACCGGCTCGAAGCGCCGGCGTAACTGCACCCGCTCGGCGACCTCGCCGCGATAGAACGCCACCGCCTCCGCCGAATCGCGCAGTCGCACCAGCGCGTAGCGGAAGACGGCGTTGAACCGCTCGTTGTCGAAGGTCAAGCGGATGATCGGGCGGCCGATCCAGAACGCGATGATGGTGGCGATGGACACGTAGACGATGGCGATCCAGAACATCGCGCGCGGGATGTTGATGCCGAACACCGACAGATTTCCGGACAAGTTCCACAGAATCGCGGTGAACGAAATGACCGACGCGATCGAACTGATGGCCCCGAACAGCAGCGTGGAGCCACTCGTGTTGTTCGGCGTGTTCGGCAGCGGTCCGACGTTGGTGGTGAAGATATCGATATCGGCCTGGATGCGTTGGTCGGGGTTGTCGATGGTGTCATCGATGAACCGGCTGCGGTAGTAGGCCTTGCCGTCGAGCCAGTCATCGGTCAGCCTGCCGGTCAGCCACACCCGCCAGGCCAGCATGAACCGCTGCATCATGAAGATGTCGAGCAGCACCCGGCAGACGTGGATGGTGGCCAGCACCGCGAAGATCAGGATGGAAAACCAGAACCCGTCGATACCGGACTGGCGGACCGCGTCGTCGCCGGCGGCCACCCCCTGCACCGCGGTCTGCGCGGCGGTCATCAGGTCGTTGCCGTAATAGCTGAGAAGCACGTCCAAGCGCACACCGGAGATGATCGAGAGCAGGATGGCACCCAGCCACAGCCACGCCTTCACCGACTCGCGGCCGGTGAAGTAGGCACCGGTGATGCGCCAGAACTGCCGCCCCCAGACCGTGAACTTCGCCAGCAGGATCAGCACGATGACGGTACTGACCGCCGCTATCGTCCAGGCCTTGGCGATCCAGATCAGGGAGGTGCCCAGCTCACTGCCCCAGTCCAGCGTCGGGGTGAACATGTCCATGCGGGCAAGGTACAGGCTGAGGCTGGTCGCAGCGCGGCTGATGGCATCAGCCCGACCGGCGAGTGCGGTCAGTGTGTCGACCGGGCCGTGGTCCCCCTGAGTCCGACCTGCTCCGCGTACCGTATGACTGTGGCTGTGAGTTCCAAGACCTCGAAGGTGTCCAAGTCCGGCGGTGCGAAGTCAGGACGGCTGAGCAACCGGTTCTGGAAGCTGCTGGGCGCCAGCACCGACAAGGACCAGGCGCGCTCGATGACGCAGGTCAATGCCGCGGCCACGTTCGAGGAGAAGGCCGCCGGTCTCGACGATGATCAGCTGCGCAAGGCGGCCGGGCTACTCAACCTCGACGACCTGGCCGACTCGTCGGACATCCCGCAGTTCCTGGCTCTTGTCAGGGAAGCCGCCGAGCGGTCGATCGCGCTGCGCCCTTTCGATGTTCAGTTGCTCGGTGCATTGCGCATGCTGGCCGGTGACGTCGTCGAGATGGCCACCGGTGAGGGCAAGACACTGGCCGGCGCCATCGCCGCCGCGGGCTATGCCATCGGTGGCCGCAGCGTGCACGTCATCTCGGTCAACGATTACCTGGCTCGTCGCGATGCCGAGTGGATGGGACCGCTGCACCGTGCGCTCGGACTGACCGTCGGCTGGATCACCGCCGACTCGACACCGGAACAGCGTCGGGAAGCCTACGGCTGCAACATCACCTACGGCTCGGTCAACGAGATCGGTTTCGACGTGCTGCGCGATCAGTTGGTGATCTCCGTCGACGACCTTGTCTCGCCGAGCCCGGACATCGCGCTGATCGACGAGGCCGACTCGGTACTGGTCGACGAGGCGCTGGTGCCGCTGGTGCTGGCGGGCACATCACACCGGGAGACCCCACGGGTCGAGATCATCCGGCTGGTCGGCGAGCTGCGCGAGGGCGTCGAGTACGAGACCGATGCCGACAAGCGCAATGTGCAGCTGACCGACAAGGGCGCGCGCCGCCTCGAGGCCGCCCTCGGCGGTATCGACCTGTACTCCGAGGAGCACGTCGGCTCGACACTGACCGAGATCAACGTCGCCCTGCACGCGCACGTCCTGCTGGAACGCGATGTGCACTACATCGTCCGCGACAACGCGGTGCACCTGATCAATGCCTCCCGTGGACGCATCGCCTCGTTGCAGCGCTGGCCGGACGGCCTGCAGGCCGCGGTGGAGGCCAAGGAGGGCATCGAGATCACCGAGACCGGTGAGGTGCTGGACACCATCACGGTGCAGGCGCTGATCAACCGGTACCCGCGGGTGTGCGGCATGACCGGCACCGCGTTGGCCGCCGGTGAACAGCTGCGCCAGTTCTACAAGCTCGGGGTGTCCCCGATCCCGCCGAACAAGCCCAACATGCGCGAGGACGAGGCCGATCGGGTCTACATCACCATCGCCGCCAAGAACGATGCCATCGTCGAGCACATCGCCGAGGTGCATACCACCTCCCAGCCGATCCTGGTCGGCACCCGCGACGTCGCCGAATCCGAGGAACTGCACGAGCGGTTGGTCAAGGCCGGCATCCCGGCGGTGGTGCTGAACGCCAAGAACGATGCCGAGGAGGCCGCCGTCATCGCCGAGGCCGGCGCGCGGGGCCGGGTCACGGTATCGACCCAGATGGCCGGCCGCGGGACGGACATCCGGCTGGGCGGCTCAGATGAAGCCGAGCATGATGAGGTCGCCGAACTCGGCGGCCTGCACGTCATCGGCACCGGCAGGCATTACACCGAACGACTCGACAACCAGCTGCGCGGGCGCGCCGGGCGGCAGGGCGATCCCGGGTCCTCGGTGTTCTTCTCCAGCTGGGAGGACGATGTGGTGGTGTCCTTCGTCGAGCCCAACAAGCTCCCACTGGCCACCGACGGCGACGGCCGGATCACCAGCAACCGGGCCGCCGCCCTGCTGGACCACGCGCAACGGGTGGCCGAGGGCAAGACGCTCGACCTGCATGCCAACACCTGGCGCTACAACCAGCTCACCGCGCAGCAACGCGCAATCCTGGTCGAGCGCCGGGACACCCTGCTGCGGACCGCGGCCGCCCGGGAGGAGCTGGAAGAACGCTCTCCGCAGCGCTACGAGGAACTCGCCGAGACGATTCCGCAGGAGCGCCTCGAGGAGATCTGCCGGCTGATCATGCTGTACCACCTGGACCGGGGGTGGGCCGACCACCTGGCTTACCTGGCCGATATCCGGGAGAGCATCAGCCTGCGGGCCCTGGGAAACCAGAATCCGCTCGACGAGTTCCACCGGATGGCGGTGGACGCGTTCGCCTCGCTGGCCGCCGATGCGATCGAGGCCGCTCAGCAGACCTTCGACACCGCCACCATCGTCGATGACGAGGAGGGGGTGGCCGGGCTGGACCTGACCAGGCTGGCGCGGCCCACCTCGACGTGGACGTACATGATCCACGACGATCCACTGGCCGATAACGTCATGTCGGCGCTGAGTCTGCCCGGCGTGTTCCGCTAGGTTTCTGACCATGACCCGGGCGAGCGGAGCGGCGGGGGATCGTCCACAGGATTCGGTGCCGAGCGGCATCGGTGATCGGGTGTTGACGATCCCGAACGTGCTCTCGGCGATCCGACTGATCCTGGTGCCGGTCTTCCTGTACCTGCTGCTGGTCGTCGAACAGACCGGGTGGGCGGTGGCGGTCCTGATGTTCAGCGGGTTCTCCGACTGGGCCGACGGCAAGATCGCCCGGCTGGTCGACAACCAGTCCTCGCGGCTGGGCGAGCTGCTGGACCCCTTGGTGGACCGCATCTACATGATCGTCGTCCCGCTGGCACTGGCCGCGGCCGGCGTGGTGCCGTGGTGGTTCGTGATCGTGCTGCTGGGCCGGGATCTGGTGCTGGCGGCGACCCTTCCGCTGCTGCGCTCGCGCGGTCTGACCGCCTTGCCCGTCACCTACCTCGGCAAGGGCGCCACGTTCGCGCTGATGTCGGGACTGCCCTTGGTCCTGCTCGGCCAGTTCGACGCCCTGTGGAGCCGGGTGATCCTGGCCTGCGGGTGGGCGTTCCTGATCTGGGGTCTGGCGCTCTACCTCTGGTCGGCCGTGTTGTACCTGATGCAGGTGTCCATGGTGATGCGCTCCATGCCGCGCGTGCCGGCGACATCGAGGGGGCGCGTCGCCGGTGGCTGAGCGGTCGAACTCGTTGGGCGGTTACCATCCGCGTGCGGGCCTGAGCGCGCACCAAGCGGGCGCACCCCAGCGGATTCCGGTGCCCTCCCTGCTGCGTTCCCTGTTGACCGAGCATCTCGATCCCGGTTACGCGGCCGCCGCTGCCGCCCGCACCGGTCAACCGCCGCGCCGTGGCCGGCAATGGGGCTGGACTCTGCTGGCCGGCCTGATCGTCGCAGGAGTCTTCGCCGCGGCGGCATCACAGGCGCAGGCGCTCGCGCCGGCGAATCGCCAGACCCAACAGGTGCTCTCCGAGAGCGCCCGTGCTGCCGAAACCCGCACGGCCGCAATCGAGGCCACTCGTGACGGGCTGGCCGCCGAGGTGGAGGCCGAACGCCGCAGCCGACTGGCGGGCGACGAACAGGGCCGGGCACTGCTCGCCGAACTCGACGCCGCCGAGTTCGCCGCCGCCGTGACCCCGGCGATCGGCCCCGGGATCACGGTCACCGTCACCGATCCCGGCGTGTCCCGGGATCTGACCGATGTGAGCAAGCAGCGGGTCGCCGGCAGTCAGCAGGTGATCCTGGACCGCGATCTGCAGCTGGTGGTCAACTCGCTGTGGGTCGGTGGCGCCGAAGCGGTCTCGGTGGGCGGGGTGCGGGTGGGCGCCGGAGTCACCATCCGGCAGGCCGGTGGCCGCATCCTGGTCGACAACCGGCCGATCACCAGCCCGTACGAGGTGATCGCACTGGGGCCCCCGCATGCCATCCAGGATGTGTTCAACCGCAGCTCCGGTATGCAACGGCTGCTGCTGCTGCAGCGGTCCTACGGTGTCGGGGTTACGGTCACTACCGGTGAGGCGCTGAACGTGCCGGGGGGTTCGGTCCGCGAGATCCGCTTCGCCGAGGAGATGAAGCCGTGACGGCAGGTGCTGAGATGATCGAGCGATGATCGGAATCGCCGCACTCGTCGTCGGCATCGTGTTGGGACTGGTCTTTCATCCCGGTGTGCCCGAGGCGATCCAGCCGTATCTGCCCATCGCGGTGGTCGCGGCGCTGGACGCCGTATTCGGTGGTCTGCGTGCCTATCTGGAGCACATCTTCGACTCCAAGGTGTTCGTCGTCTCGTTCGTCTTCAACGTGCTGGTGGCCGCCCTCATCGTCTACGTCGGTGACCAGCTCGGCGTCGGGACGCAGCTGTCCACCGCGATCATCGTGGTGCTCGGCATCCGGATCTTCGGCAACGCCGCGGCCCTGCGCCGCCGGTTGTTCGGGGCCTGAGTCGTGGGCGAGCACAGCGGGGACTCCGAACACCGGTCGGTCGAGCCCGAGCACGGCAGGCACGAACTGCCGCCGGGCGGTCCCGGCCGGGTGCGGCGGACCCGGTCCCAGGTGGTCTTCGGGACCCTCGGGGTGCTGCTGTGCCTGCTGCTCGGGATCGCCATCGCGACGCAGGTCCGGCAGACGACCACCGGCGATTCCCTGGACTCCGCCCGCCCGGCGGACCTGCTGGTCCTGCTCGATTCCCTCCAACAGCGCGAGGCCGCGCTGAACACCGAAGTGGCCGAGCTACAGCAGACACTGGCTGCGCTGCAGCAGTCCGGCAGCAGCGATCAGGCCGCCATCGAGAATGCCCAGGCGCGGCTGGCGGCGCTGTCGATCATGATCGGTACGGTCGCCGCGGTGGGGCCGGGTGTGACGATCACCATCGAGGATGCGGCCGCCGGCGTGTCGCCGGAGACCATGCTCGATGTGATCAACGAGCTGCGCGCCGCCGGTGCCGAGGCCCTGGAGGTCCGCGGGACCCGGGCCGGCGCCACCGAACGCGATACGGCCGGCATCCGGGTCGGCGTCGACACCTGGGTGGTCGGGGCCCCGGGCGCGTTGATCATCGACGGGGTGACCATCGGGGCTCCGTATTCGGTTCTGGCGATTGGTGATCCGCCGACCCTGGCCGCGGCGATGAACATCCCGGGCGGCGCGATGGACAGTGTGAAACGTGTCGGCGGATCGATGACGGTCGCCCAGGTGGACGTCGTCGACGTGACCGCCTTGCGGCAACCGAAACCTCGCCAATACGCTCAGCCCGTCAAGTAAGTCCGCTTGTATCCGTCAAAGGAGCCCCGTGAGCGAGATCCCGTCCGATCTGCAGTACACCGCCGAGCACGAGTGGGTGCGACGCACCGGCGAGGACACCGTCCGGGTGGGCATCACCGACTATGCGCAGGCCGCCCTCGGTGACGTGGTGTTCGTGCAGCTGCCCGATGTCGGGGCCGCGGTGAGCGCGGGCGACAGCTTCGGTGAGGTCGAGTCGACGAAGTCGCTGTCGGATCTGTACGCGCCGATCACGGCGAAGGTCGTTGCCGTCAACGGCGAGTTGGAAGGTAATCCGGAGTTGGTCAACTCCGACCCCTACGGTGCCGGATGGCTGGTCGAACTGCAGGTCGAGACGGCCCCAGAGCCGGGCCCGTTGCCAGATCTTTTGGACGCCGACGGCTACCGGGCAATCCTGCCCGAGTAGGTGTTGTTAGGGTTTTGCCGATCGTTCATCAAGGACAGGCGTGACCGAGCCCGTGTCAGGCGGATCCGGCGGTGGTGGACCCAATGGTCTGCCCGGCGCGGTACGGTCGACATGAGACGCAACCACGGTCCGTTGGGCTGCCGAATGGCCTGACGGGCATAGGCCAGGCACGCCACAGCAGCCAGCAGAGGAGCAGCGGGTGACGGAGAACAGCAACTTTCAGGCAGACCAGTCCGACGAGGTGACGGTGGAGACGACCTCGGTTTTCCGCGCCGATTTCCTCAACGAACTGGACGCCCCGGCCAGCACCGGCACCGAGAGCTCGGTATCGGGCGTGGAGGGTCTGCCTGCGGGTTCGGCGTTGCTCGTCGTCAAGCGCGGCCCGAACGCCGGATCGCGCTTCCTGCTCGACCAGGCCACCACGTCGGCGGGACGCCACCCCGACAGCGACATCTTCCTCGACGACGTGACGGTCAGCCGTCGGCACGCCGAGTTCCGGCTGGAGTCCGGTGAGTTCCAGGTCGTCGACGTCGGCAGCCTCAACGGCACCTACGTCAACCGGGAACCGGTCGATTCGGCCGTGCTGTCCAATGGTGACGAGGTGCAGATCGGCAAGTTCCGGCTGGTCTTCCTGACCGGTCCCAAGACCGACGACGCCGGCTGACCCGCCGGAGCGTTCGCGCGAGGACCAGATGACCCAACCGGACCCGGTGCCCGCCGGGATGTCCATCGGAGCGGTGCTCGATCTGCTGCGCCCGGATTTCCCCGATGTCACCATCTCCAAGATCCGGTTCCTGGAGGCCGAAGGGCTGGTCACGCCGCAACGGTCGGCTGCCGGGTATCGGCGTTTCACGGCCTATGACTGTGCACGGCTGCGCTTCGTGCTCACCGCGCAGCGTGACCAGTATCTGCCGCTGAAGGTGATCAAGGCGCAGCTGGACGCCCAGCCGGACAACGAGTTGCCCGCCACTGCGGGGTACTCGCCGCCGCGGTTGGTACCGGTCACCGGCGGCGATTCGTCGGGCGACTCGGCGGCCATCGCGCCCACCCAGGTCCGGCTCAGCCGTGAGGATCTGCTGACCCGGTCGGGGATCGACACGACCATGCTGTCGGCACTGGTGACCGCGGGTGTGATCAAGCCCGGCCCGGCCGGATTCTTCGACGAGCACTCGGTCACCATCGCCCAGTGCGCCAAGGCCCTTGCCGACTACGGCGTCGAGCCGCGCCACCTCCGCGCGTTCCGCTCGGCGGCCGACCGGCAGTCCGACCTGATCGCTCAGATCGCCGGCCCGGTCGCCGCCGCGGGCAAGGCCGGTGCCCGTGACCGGGCTGATGACCTGGCCCGCGAGGTTGCTGCACTGGCGATCACCTTGCACACGTCGCTGATCAAATCGGCCGTGCGCGACGTTCTCGACCGGTGAGGACTAGAATTTTCGACGACGGCTTCTTCGCGGAGGGCAGGCGCTGATGGGTGAGGTACGGGTTGTCGGTATTCGCGTTGAGCAGCCGCAGAACCAGCCGGTGCTGCTGCTGCGCGAGGCGAACGGCGAGCGCTACCTGCCGATCTGGATCGGACAGCCCGAGGCGCAGGCCATCGCCCATGAGCAGCAGGGCATCGAGGCGCCCCGGCCGCAGACCCACGATCTGATCCGCGATCTGATTGCGGCCTTGGGACATTCGCTCAAAGAGGTGCGCATCGTCGATCTGCAGGAGGGCACCTTCTACGCCGACCTGATCTTCGACCGCGATATCAAGGTCTCGGCCCGCCCGTCGGATTCGGTCGCGATCGCCCTACGGGTCGGGGTCCCGATCTATGTGGAGGAATCCGTCCTGGCCGAGGCCGGTCTGCTGATTCCCGACGAGAGCGACGATGACTCCGCCGAACCCGTGCGCGAGGACGAGGTGGAGAAGTTCAAGGAGTTCCTCGACAGCATCTCGCCGGATGATTTCAAAGCGACCTGACCAAGATCACGACTGCGTCTCGTGATGTCGACACGCGGTTTGTGTGTCGGCGCCGTGTCGAACGGGCAGCCATAATTTTGATCGACGACGAGCAGTAGCGGCAATGTGTTGGGCGTATGCTCGACATATTCGAACTCGGGTTCCAGCGTGATGTCACGTGTGCCCGGGGGCGACGGCGAGAGGATGGACTGTGGGCGATACGCCACATCAGGGGGAGTTGGATCTTTCTTCTGCAGGCGGGCTGACACCGCCCGCACACGGCGTATCCGGCGAGCCCGTCCAGGGCGGTCTGTTCCCGGACGATTCGATCCCCGATGAACTCGTCGGCTACCGCGGTCCCAGCGCCTGCCAGATCGCCGGGATCACCTATCGCCAGCTCGACTATTGGGCGCGCACCTCGCTGGTTGTCCCGTCCATCCGCGGTGCCGCGGGATCGGGCAGTCAGCGGTTGTACTCGTTCAAGGACGTGCTGGTCTTGAAGATCGTCAAGCGATTGCTCGACACCGGCATCTCGCTGCACAACATCCGGGTCGCTGTCGACCATCTCCGCCAGCGCGGCGTACAGGATCTCGCCAACATCACGCTGTTCTCCGATGGCACCACCGTCTACGAGTGCACGTCTGCCGAGGAGGTCGTCGACCTCCTGCAAGGCGGCCAGGGCGTGTTCGGTATCGCGGTCTCCGGGGCGATGCGCGAGTTGACCGGTGCGATCGCCGACTTCCCCGGCGAGCGCGCCGACGGCGGCGAGTCGATCGCGGCCCCCGAGGACGAGCTGGCCTCGCGGCGCAAGAGCCGCGACCGCAAGATCGGCTGACCCACCTCCCTCCCTTTCTCGGCGAGCGTGCGTGTCTGCGGCGCTCCGCCCGCGTGTCATGCCTGGTTCACGCACGCTCGAGCTCACCGAGCCGGTTTCAGGCCCGACCGAAGTGTGTTTTACTGCAACCAGTTTCGTGCTGCGTAAGCAGCGATGGTATGCGATGTCGGGCGAAACCGACTCCAGTGCAACAATATCGATGCCTATCCTTGAAGTAGGCGCGGGAAATCCGTTGGCCGACAAGTTGTTGGCCCGCGCCGCCGACGGCGGATCCGCTCGGTGCCGGCTGTGAGCTGGAGATCGGGCTGGAGTTCCCGCCGTACGCCGAGTTCGGTACCGACGAGGAGTTGTCGGCGCTGTTCATCGCCGACGCCGCGGCGGCCGGCCGCGATATGACCGCCGAACCAGCCGGGGCCGACCGCGATGCGGACGGCCCCGCCCGGCTTGGGCAAGCTGTCCCATGTCGTGCGGTGCCCCCAGGTAGTGCGCGCCATCCACCCTCCATCTGGGCATCGGATCGCTGCGTGCGGTCAACCGTCAGCGCGCATTCGCCGATGCGGCGGTGGGGCCGTCGGCCGACGCCGCCCTGCGCGACGGCTCAACCGCGCCGGCATTGACGGCGCTCGATGTGGCGAACCGCTAGAATCGAGCGCGTATCGCCCATGCGCGGGAGAGTTCCGTGGTTGCCAGCTACGGACGCCGAAGGAGCAACACCTCTCCGTCAACCTCTCAGGCCCCCGGACCGCGCGCGGCCACGATGCCTCTGGAAAGCGGTGCCGCGCGCACCCGCCCATGGGGAAAGGCCCGGATTCGGGCTGAATCTCTCAGGCACCCCGACAGAGGGAGAGGGACGTGGCTGTCTGCGCTCTCGACCAGGGGAGATTTCGTGTCTGTTGACCAATCCGGCTTCGTTGCCCGCCATATCGGGCCCGATTCCGGCGCCATCGCCACCATGCTGGGTGTCATCGGCGTCGGCTCCCTCGACGAACTGGCCGGGAAGGCGCTGCCTGCCGGCATCCTCGACGCGGTCGGCACCGACGGTGTCGCCCCCGGTCTGGAACAGCTGCCGCCGCCGGCCACCGAGGAGGAAGCGCTCGCCGAGCTGCGCGCGCTGGCCGATACCAACACCATCGCTGTCTCGATGATCGGGCAGGGGTACTACGACACGCTGACCCCGCCGGTGCTCACCCGCAACATCCTGGAGAACCCGGCCTGGTACACGGCCTACACGCCGTATCAGCCCGAGATCAGCCAGGGCCGGCTGGAGGCGCTGCTGAACTTCCAGACCATGGTCGCCGACCTGACCGGGCTGGACGTGGCCAACGCCTCGATGCTCGACGAGGGCACCGCCGCCGCCGAGGCGATGACCCTGATGCACCGCGCGGTGAAGGGCCCGTCCCACCGGCTGGCCGTGGACACCGATGTGTACGCCCAGACCGCCGCCGTGCTCGCCACCCGCGCCGAACCGCTGGGTATCGAGATCGTCACCGCCGACCTGAGCCAGGGCCTGCCCGACGGTGATTTCTTCGGCGTCATCGTCCAGCTGCCGGGCGCGAGCGGGCGCATCCAAGACTGGTCGGATCTGGTGTCCGCCGCCCACGAGCGCGGCGCGCTGGTCGCCGTCGGTGCCGACCTGCTGGCCGCGACGCTGATCACCCCGCCGGGGGAGTTCGGTGCCGATGTCGCCTTCGGCACCACACAGCGGTTCGGTGTGCCGATGGGCTTCGGCGGTCCGCACGCCGGTTACCTGGCCGTGCACACCAAGCACGCCCGCCAGCTGCCCGGCCGGCTGGTCGGCGTATCGCAGGACGCCGACGGATCTCCGGCCTACCGATTGAGCCTGCAGACCCGCGAGCAGCACATCCGCCGTGACAAGGCGACCAGCAACATCTGTACCGCGCAGGTCCTGCTCGCGGTGATCGCCGCCATGTACGCCAGCTATCACGGCGCCGCCGGCCTGACCGCCATCGCCCGTCGGGTGCATGCGCACGCGGCCAGGATCGCTGCCGGCCTCGGCGACGCCCTGGTGCACGAGACGTTCTTCGACACCGTGCTGGCCCGTGTCCCCGGCCGCGCCGACGATATCGTCGCCGCCGCGAAAAAGGCGGGGATCAACCTCTGGCGCGTCGACGCCGACCATGTGTCGGTGGCCTGCGACGAGGCGACCACCGATGCCCACGTCGACGCCGTGCTCGCCGCTTTCGGTGTGGCTGCCCTCGATCTGTCCGGGGTCGATATCGAAACTCGCACAACGGAATTCCTGACGCACCCGGCATTTCACCTGTACCGCACCGAGACCTCGATGATGCGGTACCTGCGCTCGCTGGCCGACAAGGACATCGCGCTGGACCGCAGCATGATCCCGCTGGGTTCGTGCACGATGAAGCTCAATGCGGCCGCCGAGATGGAGCCCATCACCTGGCCGGAATTCGCCAAACAGCACCCGTTCGCCCCCGCCTCGGACAACCCGGGCCTGCGTCGGCTGATCTCGGATCTGCAGACCTGGCTGACGGGAATCACCGGCTACGACGAGATCTCGCTGCAGCCCAACGCGGGGTCGCAGGGTGAGTACGCCGGTCTGCTGGCCATCCAGGCCTACCACCGCGCCAACGGCGACACCGAACGCAATGTCTGCCTCATCCCCTCCAGCGCGCACGGCACCAACGCGGCCTCGGCGGCACTGGTCGGGATGCGGGTCGTGGTGGTGAAGTGCCGGGCCAACGGTGACGTCGACCTGGATGATCTGCGCGCCAAGGTATCCGAGCACGCCGAGCGCCTCGCCGCGCTGATGATCACCTACCCGTCCACCCACGGCGTGTACGAGCACGATGTCGCCGACATCTGCGCCGCGGTGCACGATGCCGGCGGTCAGGTCTACGTCGACGGCGCCAACCTGAACGCGCTGGTCGGCCTCGCCCGCCCGGGCCGGTTCGGCGGCGATGTGAGCCACCTGAACCTGCACAAGACGTTCTGCATCCCGCACGGTGGCGGCGGTCCGGGTGTCGGGCCGGTGGCGGTGCGCAGCCACCTGGCGCCGTACCTGCCCGGCCATCCGCTCGCCGATGAACTCGGCGATCACTACACAGTGTCGGCGGCGCCCTACGGGTCGGCGTCGATCCTGCCGATCACCTGGACCTACATCCGGATGATGGGCGCGGTCGGACTGCGCGCGGCGTCGCTGACGGCGATCGCATCGGCGAACTATGTGGCGCGCCGGCTCGACGAGTACTTCCCGGTGCTCTACACGGGTGCAGGCGGCATGGTCGCCCACGAGTGCATCCTCGATCTCAACCCGATCACCAAGGCCACCGGGGTCACCGTCGATGATGTCGCGAAACGCTTGGCGGACTTCGGCTTCCACGCGCCGACCATGAGCTTCCCGGTTGCCGGCACGCTGATGGTCGAGCCCACCGAGAGCGAGAGCCTTGCCGAGGTCGATGCGTTCTGCGACGCCATGATCGCCATCAAGGCCGAGATCGACAAGGTCGGGTCGGGAGTGTGGCCCGCCGATGACAACCCGCTGCGCGGCGCCCCGCACACCGCGGAGTCGCTCCTGGTGAGCGAATGGGCACATCCGTACAGCCGCGAGGAGGCCGCCTACCCACTCGGCAAGGGTTTCCGTCCCAAGGTGTGGCCGCCGGTGCGGCGCATCGATGCCGCCTACGGCGACCGCAATCTGGTCTGTTCGTGCCCGCCGGTGGAGGCGTTCGCCTAGCCTGACCGGGTGCTACCGGCAGATGTGCAGGACTGGGCGGACGGCGGTCGATTCCTGACCACCCCGTCGGGTCGGGTCTTCGTCCGCTCCGCCCCCGGTGCGGGCCCGACGCTGCTTCTGCTGCACGGGTTTCCGTCCAGCTCGTTCGACTATCGCCGAGTTGTCGACGAGCTGCCCGGGCAAGCCTGGCTCACGCTGGACTTCCTGGGGTTCGGCCTGTCGGACAAACCCCGGTGGGCAGCAGCGCAGCGACCGGGGGGTCGGCGCAGTCCGTATCGGTACAGCCTGCTGGAGCAGGCCGATATCGTCGCCGATGTGGTCGCGCAGACGACGACCGGCCCGCTGGTCATGGTGGCCCACGATATGGGCACCTCGGTGGCCACCGAACTGCTGGCCCGAGATATCCAGGGGCGCCTGCCCTTCGACCTGCACGCCGCGGTGCTGACCAATGGCAGCGTGATCCTGGAGCGGGCCAGTCTGCGCCCGTCGCAGAAGGTGCTGCGCGGGCCGCTGGGTCCGCTGCTGTCCCGGCTGACCGGTCGCGCCGCGTTCACCCGCGGTTTCGCCCGGCTGTTCGCCTCGGCGCATCCCCTCACGGCCGACGAGGCCGAGGCACAGTGGGCGTTGTTGACCCACAACGACGGTCATCGCATCATGCATCTGCTGTGTGCCTATTTGGACGAGCGGGTGCGGTACGCGTCGCGCTGGCACGGGGCGATCGCGGAGTGGACGAAACCGCTGAGCTATCTGTGGGGTCTGCAGGATCCGGTCGCAACGGTGAACGTGCTGGCCGGCCTGCGGGAGCTGCGGCCGGCCGCCGATGTGGTCGGGTTACCGGACGTCGGCCACTACCCGCAGGTCGAGGTGCCGGGGGTATTCGCCACGCAGGCGCGGAATCTGTTGTCGCTGCGCTGACATCGGGAGCGGCGGCGTACGTTTGGGTGTCATGAAACGGGTCTGGCCCTCGGTGTTGCGCAGGACCACGCCGCTGTCGGTGCGGCTGTTCGACTCCGGTTGGACCCGCGCCACCGACAGGTACAGCGGTGGTGCAGACCCCGACCGGTTGTCGCTGGCGACCTACAACATCTGGTTCAACGGCCTGTACGCGCGGCAACGCTACGAGGCGATCGCCGACGTCCTGGCCGAAGAAGGCCCGGACATCATGGTCTTCCAAGAGGTGACCGAGCCGGCGCTGACCGTGCTGCTGGCCCAACCATGGATCCGCGCGCACTACGCAAGCGCCGCCGTGTGCGGTGGCCGGCTCGGTAATTACGGGATGCTGCTGTTGACGCGCATCCCGGTCGACCGGGTGACCTACACGCGACTGCCATCGGAACTGTCCCGCGGGTACCTCACGGCGCGGTACACCCTCGGCGGCCGCTCCTTCACCGTCGTGGGTCTACACCTGGAAAGCGGTAAGGCTGCCGCCGCGTTGCGCGATCGTCAGTTGCGGCTGGTGGTCGACTCGGTGCGCAGCCGGCCCGACGTCGCGATCTTGGGGGACTTCAACCTGCGTGACGCGGAGAACGCCATCCTGCCCGCCGATTTCGGCGACGTGTGGCCGGCCTTGCATCCCGACGAGCCGGGATTCACCGAGGACACCACGATCAACCACATGCGCTATGACATGAAGGACAAGCACCGCCACGTCCGGTTCGATCGGATGCTGCTCAAGGGGCACACCTGGACCGCGCACTCGATAAGGCTGCTCGGCCGTGAACCGGTCGCACCCGAGCTGCCGCGGATCTTTCCCTCGGATCACTTCGGCGTGCACTGCACGCTGGAACGCGTCAGCCGAGAAACTCGCTGACGGCATCGCCGAGCGCCGGATCGGCGGCGCCGGTGACATTGCGGTACTGACCGCCGCTGGCCTGGGCCACCGCTTCCCATGTCGCCCGGTCCGGGTCGTCGCCGATATTGATGACGTTGACCGCCACCGGACGCTGCTGATCGGACGCGCCCTGGATATAGGAGATCAACCCGGGACCGTCGAGACTGCGGTCGGTGTGCGGGCCCGCGGTCACCACGAGCACCGAATTCGGTTGGTCGGGGCGGAAACCGGCCAGCGCCTCGCCGTAGACCAGGCGCAGCGTCGTGAACGAGACGGCGCCGCTGGCCGACCCGCCCTGGGACTGAAGGCTCGAACCGAGCGCAGCGGACCGTGGCGTGCCGCCCACGTCGTCCCCGAGTGGGCCGGTGCTGATCGCCGATCGGCCGGCCACCCCGTCGAAGGTCCACAGGCCCACCGCCGCGGACGGCGGTAGTTGTCGGAGCCGATCGTTGAGCGCGGCTGCGATATCGGTCAGCCCGGGTGCGGACTGGCCGAGCATCACGGTGACCGTGCCGTCCTGTGCCGGGGCTGCCAGCCTGGCCGCCAGGCTGGCCCGGTCGGCAGGATTGGCGAACGACAGCGGCGAACCCACCGCCGGGAAGTCGGTCACCGGACTGTCCGGATTCGACGCGCCGTCGGCGCGGAAACCGGCTTCGGCCAGTTTGGCCAGCTGCTCGGGCTTGCGCATGAAACGGTCGAATTCGCTGGCCGCGCTGACTTGCTCCTTGGCCAGTCGGTCGCCGCTGAGCAGCACGACCGGGAAGTCGGCGACCGGGGTCGGACCTGCCGGAATCCACGTGGCCAGTTTGTCGCCCGCATCGGCCAGATCGGCGCCGCGGCGGAACACCTGCTGCTCGGTGGTGGCGACGGCATGTACCGGTGCCGCGGCCGGGTCGGCGGCATTGACGAGCGCGTCGAGCGCGGTGGACACCTGCTTGTCGGCGAGGTCGGGCGCAGCGCCCATGAGCCGTTGCGCGGCACCGGCCCCGGAGGTGACCGGTGCGTTCGGGGCCGCGGATGCCGCCGCGACGGCCTCCGCCGCGAGAATGCCCGCATCGCTGTTGCCCGCGGTCGGCAATGCCAACCGCAGTCCGCCCCAGCCGGGCAGGTTCAGCCCGTCCAGACCGGCCGGATTGGTCTGCAGGTTCGGCAGCGCCGACCAGTTCTGCTCGGACAACGCCGTTTTCAGTTCCGGTCGCACGGCGAGCACCACCGGCGAGCTCACCAGGGAACGGCTGTCGATCACCGATTCCGGTCCCGCCGCCGCCTCCAGCCGGGACTCCGCCGACGAACTGCCGGGAAGCCACACCGCGGGCCGTTCACCGAGGTCGCCGGGCCACTCGCCCTTGAATCCCGCGACGACGGCATCGGCATCGGCAGAGGTGACGGCCACCTTGACGCAACGATCACCGACGCGCGGGTTGGTACCCACGTAATCCTGAGCCTGCGCCGAAATCTGCTCGGCGATGGCCGGATCGGCGACGACCGCGACGGTGACCTCGCCCTCCACGCAGCGGTCGGCCGAGGCCTGGCTGCGGTCGGACAGCGCATTGCCGAAGAACTGCCACAGGATGACCGCGCCCACGACGGCGACCACCGTGATCAGGGCGATGACGACACCCCGGCTGACGGTGCGTCGGCCGGGTGTGATGGCCCGGTGCGAACCGGTCCATTCCCCGCCCTCGAAGGTGCGTTGCCGGCCGGTGACCGAGAACGCCTGGGTCGGGGAGTCCTCGTCGGCGACCGCCGGGAAACCGCGCGGAGCCGGATCCGGATCCTCGTACGTACGGTCCGCGTAGTCGTGCTGGCGAGGCTCGTCGTAGTCGGCTGCCGTGTCGTACCGGTAATCGTCTGCGTCGTAACCGAACTCGGGCTGTTCGTGCTGCCCGGCCGACGACCCGGCAGCGGGTTCGTCGCGGCGGGGATCGCCGAAGACTCCGAACTGCTCGTCAGGCTGGTCGTCGGGATCGGGAATGCTGTGCCTGCCCATCCCTACCCTCTTGTCTCGTCGTGTCGAATACCCCGCCGAAGTCTAGTCACTGGTTCGCGGCACGCGCCTTGAACTCGCGACGGCGCCGGTGCAGGATCGGCTCGGTGTAGCCGCTGGGCTGCTGTGCACCCGAGAGAATGAGCTCCTGGGCCGCCTGGAAGGCGATGCTGGCCTCGGGGTCGGGTGCCATCGGCAGATAGTCCGCGTCGCCGGCGTTCTGCTCGTCGACGATGGCGGCCATCCGGCGCAGGCTTGCCTTGACATCACCCTCGGTGATGACGCCGTGGCGCAGCCAGTTGGCCAGCAACTGACTCGAAATGCGCAGCGTGGCACGGTCTTCCATCAGCGCCACATTGTGGATGTCGGGCACCTTGGAGCAGCCGACACCGGCGTCGATCCAGCGCACGACATAACCGAGGATCGACTGGCAGTTGTTGTCCACCTCTTCGTGGATCTCGTCGGGGGACCAGGCCAGCTCACCGGCCAGCGGGATGGTCAGCAGCTCGTCGATGGTGGCGCGCTTCTTGCCCGCCAGTTCGGACTGCACCGCGGCGACGTCGACCTGGTGGTAGTGCATCGCGTGCAGGGTGGCCGCCGTGGGTGAGGGCACCCACGCGGTGGTGGCGCCGGCCTTGGGCTGGCCGATCTTCTGCTCGACCATATCGGCCATCAGGTCGGTCATCGCCCACATGCCCTTGCCGATCTGGGCGCGTCCGGCCAGCCCGGTCGCCAGGCCGGTGTCGACGTTGGCGTCCTCGTAGGCCTTGATCCACGGCTGCGATTTCATCGCGCCCTTGCGGATCATCGGGCCCGCCTCCATCGAGGTGTGGATTTCGTCGCCGGTGCGGTCCAGGAAGCCGGTGTTGATGAACACGACCCGGTCGGCGGCGGCCTTGATACACGCCTTCAGGTTCAGCGTGGTGCGTCGCTCCTCGTCCATGATGCCGACCTTGAGGGTGCCCTGCGGCACGCCGATGACATCCTCGACGCGGGAGAACAGTTCGCAGGTGAACGCGACCTCGTCGGGGCCGTGCATCTTGGGCTTGACGATGTAGACCGAGCCGGTGCGCGAGTTGCGGTACGGGCCGTTCTGCTCGCCCTCCTTGAGACCGTGGATGGCGATCAGACCGGTGAACAACGCGTCCTGGATGCCCTCGGGCACCTCGGCGCCGTCGGCACCGTCATTGCCGAAGACGATGGCGTCGTTGGTCATCAGGTGTCCGACGTTGCGGACGAACAGCAGGCTGCGGCCGGGCAGGCTCAGCTCGCCGGACCCGTCCGGGGTGGTGAACTCCCGGTCGGGGTTGAGCACCCGGTTGAACGACTTGCCGCCCTTGCTGACCTCTTCGGAGAGGTCGCCGCGGTTGAGTCCCAGCCAGTTGCGGTAGCCGAGCACCTTGTCCTCGGCGTCGACGGCGGCCACCGAGTCCTCGAAGTCCATGATGGTCGTGATCGCCGATTCCAGGACGACATCCTTGATGCCGGCCTTGTCTGTCGATCCGATCGGCGAGGACGGGTCGATCAGGATCTCGATGTGCAGACCGTTGTGCTTGAGCAGCACCGACCAGGACGCCGCGCCCAGCTCGCCGGTGTACCCGACGAACGCCGACGGGTCGGCCAAGGTGGGCACCAGCTGCCCGTCTTCGATCTTGACCTCGGTGATATCGGCCCACGAGCCGTCGGCCAGCGGCACCGCCTCGTCGAGGAAGTTGCGGGCATAGGCGATGACCTTGTCGCCGCGCACCTTGTTGTACGAGGAGCCTGCCTCGGCGCCGCCCTCGTCGGAGATGACATCGGTGCCGTAGAGCGCGTCGTACAGCGAGCCCCATCGCGCGTTGGCGGCATTCAACGCGAAGCGGGCGTTGAGGATCGGCACGACGAGCTGCGGGCCCGCGGTCGAGGTGATCTCGGTGTCCACGCCGGAGGTGGTCACGGTGAAGTCGGGGGGCTCGGGCGCGAGATAGCCGATATCGGTGAGGAACTGCTTGTACTCCGCGGCATCGAAGGGACCGATGACCCGGGCGCGGTGCCACCTGTCGATCTGGGCCTGCAGGTCGTCGCGGCGGGCGAGCAGCTCTTCGTTCTGCGGGGCGAGGTCGGCGACGACCTTGTCCACGCCTGCCCAGAAGCTGTCCGGATCCACGCCGGTGCCGGGCAACGCCTCGTTGGTGATGAAATCGTGCAGCACCTTGGCGACCCGCAGGTTGCCGACGGTCACGCGCTCGGTCATGATTCCTCCCTTAACAGTCGACCCAGTTTACCCGTCGGTAACTACGCGCGAACGGGCGCGGGCAGCCGTGCGAGTAGCACCTCACACCGGGCCAGTAGCTCCGCACGCAATGGTGCGGCGCGGTCGGCGATGTCCTGCTGTGCCTTGGCGTACTCGGCACGGCCGGCGGCGGTCTCGATGGCCACCGGTGCAAAACCATAGTCGGTGAGGTCGTATGGGCTGGCACACATGTCCAGGGCCCGGGCATCGGCGGCCAGTTCCAGGCAGTCCAGCACCAGTTCGGACTCCACCAGCGGTCCCAGTTTGTAGGCCCATTTGTACAGATCCATACCGCTGTGCAGGCAGCCCGGCTGTTCGGCGGCCGGCTGGCCATCTCTGGTGAGCTGCTCGGCGTTGCGTCCCGCGGCGGCCGGGGTGAAGAACCGGAACGCGTCGAAGTGGCTGCACCGCAGGGGCATCGACTCGACCACGGCATCGGTACCCGCCGCACCCAGGCGTAGCGGCACCGCGCCGTGCCGGACCTCGTCGGAGCGGTACACCATCGCCCATTCGTGCAGGCCGAAGCAGTTGAACCGGGCCGGGCGCGAGGCGGTGCCACGCAACAGGGTGGC
Organism: Mycolicibacterium sp. 22603; assembly: GCA_052044345.1. Classification (GTDB taxonomy): domain Bacteria; phylum Actinomycetota; class Actinomycetes; order Mycobacteriales; family Mycobacteriaceae; genus Mycobacterium. The sequence goes on along the minus strand of JBQEMX010000008.1, from coordinate 33,557 downwards.
GATGAATCCGACGGTGTCCCGCCGCATGCGCAACAGTTCGTCGGATACGCACACCAGGCCGTCGATCTCGGTGTAGCCGGAGCGGTCCAGGAACCGCCCGGCGTCCGGTCCGCGCAGCGCCACCCCGAATCCGGGATGCCAGCGGCGCAACTGGCGTGGCCGCAGGCTGTAGTAGGTGAACAGGAAGTCCCACACCGGGTGTGGTTCGCCCCGGCGGGCGCGCTGCAGGTGCGGTGCGACGAACGTCTCCACGCGCCGCCGATGGGCGGCCTCGCGTGCCGTCCAGGCATCCTGGCCGAGCTCGGTCACACCCGATGGGTCCCGTCACGCACGGTCCCGACCAGGTCTTCGACCAGATCCTCCAATGTCACCATCGCGGTCACCCGGCCACCGTCGGTGACCAGCGCGAGATGGCTCTTGGTGCGCCGCATCCGGGTCAGTGCATCGGGCAGCGACAACGATGAGGGCACCTGGATGAGGGGGCGCACCATATCGGCGGGAAGCACCGTGAGGTCCTCGCTGAGCACCGGCAGGACATCCTTGATGTGCAGGTAACCCAGATAGCTGCCGTCGGCGCCGGCGACCGGGAACCGCGAGTAGCCGGTCTGGGAGAGCGCGTGTTCGATGGCGGTGATGGTCGGGCCGGCCCCGGGCTCGGCGGCCGGCACGGTGAATATCCGATCCAGTGGGATCGCCAGATCGGCCACATGGCGATCGCGGATCTGCAGGGCGCGGGTCAACCGGGTGTGCTCCTCGCGGTCGAGCAGTCCCTCCGAGAGCGATTCGGCGATCATGTCGGACAGTTCGACGGTGGACACGGTCACGTCGAGCTCGTCCTTGGGCTCCACCCGCAGCGCCCGCAACGTCGTGTTGGCCGCCCAGTTGTAGAAGGCGATGAACGGTCGCGCCGCCCGGATGTAGACCAGGTAAGGCGGGACGAGCAGCATGGCGGTGCTCTCCGGCCCGGCGATGGCGATGTTCTTGGGCACCATCTCCCCGAGCAGGACGTGCAGGGTGACCACGACGGCCAGCGCGATGACAAATGACACCGTGTGCAGCATGGCGTCACTGATGCCGATGAGCGCGGCAGGTTTCTCCAACAGATGAGCCACCGCGGGTTCACCCACCCGGCCCAGCAGGATCGAGCAGATCGTGATGCCGAGCTGGGCGCCGGCCAGCATCAGCGACAGGTGTTCCCCGGCGCGCATGACCGTCACGGCACGCTTCTTGCCCTGCTCGGCCAGCGCTTCCAGGCGGTCGCGCCGGGCGGAGATGAGCGCGAACTCGGCGCCGACGAAGAATGCGTTGGCTGCGAGCAGGAGCACGGCAAGGCCGACCCCGAACAGATCACCACCCACGGGTGTTCTCCTCGGGTTCGGCATCGACCTGCACCAGCTCCAGCAGGTCGATGCGTCTGCCGTCCATCCGCAGCACGCGGGCATGCCAGCGCACCGCCGGGTCACCGGGGCGGTCCGGATCGAATTCGGTCAACTCGACGGTCTCGCCCACCTGCGGGATGTGCCCGAGCTTCTCCAACACCAACCCGCCGATGGTCTCGTAGTCACCTTCGGGTGCGCGGAACGGCGTCTCGGAGTCCACCTCGTCGATACGCAACAGGCCCGACACCTGCCAGCCGGTACGGCTCTGCACCACATCCGGGGTGGCGTCGTCATGCTCGTCGCGCACATCGCCGACGATCTCCTCGATGAGGTCCTCGACGGTGACCATGCCCGCGGTGCCGCCGTATTCGTCGACGACCATGGCGGTCTGGATGCCGTTGGCGCGGATCTGCGTCATGACCGCATCCCCGTCCAGGGTCGAGGGCACAGTCGGTACGGGGACCGCGAGCCGGGAGAGCGGCGTCCGTGCCCGCAGCTCGGCGGGCACCTCGAATACCTGCTTGACGTGCACCATGCCGACGGTCTGGTCCAGGTCGCCGTCGACGATCGGGAACCGGGAGTGGCCGGTGCGGATCGCGGCGGCCATGAGGTCGGCCACGGTGTCCTCGATTTCCAGGGATTCGATCTTCGACCGCGGTGTCATCAGTTCCTCGGCGGAACGGTCACCGAATTGCAGTGAGCGATCCACCAGCACGGCGGTGTCGGCGTCGAGGGCCCCGCTGCGCGCGGAGGTGCGCACCAGTGAGACCAGCTCCTGCGGCGAGCGCGCCGAACGCAGTTCCTCGGCCGGTTCGATGCCCATCCGGCGCAGGATCCAGTTGGCGGTGCCGTTGGTGGCCTTGATCACGGGGGTGAAGAGCTTGGAGAAGTACCACTGCGGGGCGGCCGCGAACCGGGCGGTGGCCAGCGGTTTGGCGACCGCGAGGTTCTTGGGCACCAGCTCACCGAAGATCATCGATACCGAGGTGGCGATCAGCAGGGCCAGCGCCAGCGCGATGCCGCTGACCCAGTCGGCCGGGATGCGGATCGCGGTCAGCGGGGCGTAGAGCAACCTGGCGACGACAGGCTCGGCCAGATAACCGGTGGCCAATGTCGTGATCGAGATGCCCAGTTGAGCGCCCGACAGCTGGAATGACAGGGTGCGATGGGCCTTGCGGATGAACTGGTCGCGCCGCCCGCCGGCCCTGGCATTGGCCTCGACGACGCTGCGTTCGAGGGCGGTCAGGGAGAACTCGGCCGCCACGAAGACCGCGGTACCGGCGGTCAAGAGGATGAAGGCCAGCAGGCTGAGCAAGGTCATGGTGAGGTTCACGGCCACCTCACCGGATGGCTGCCGGGCCGCGTGCCCGGCCGACTAGGGGACGGTTCGGCGTCGGATGCTTCGCCGGGTGAGCCGGGTGGGGTCGCCGTGCCCGGCGAGATTCCCGAGCCCAGCGGTGAACCCGGAGCCTCCACGGGTGCCTGTGGCACGGGGTCCCTCTCTGGTCTTCGGCGCGATGCAGTCGCGACATTCTTCGGTCGGCGGAACCGGTCCATCCTAACTGCCCGCTGCGCGGCGCCGGGCATCACCAACCAGTCGGCAGCGGGTGGCCCTCGGCGAAACCGGCGGCCGATTGCACGCCGAGGACGACTTTCTCGTGCAGTTCGGGCAGTGTCCGCGCCCCGACGTAGGTGCAGGTGCTGCGCACACCGGAGGTGATGTGATCCAACAGGTCCTCCACACCGCCGCGTTGTGGGTCCAGGCTCATCCGGGAGCTGGAGATGCCCTCTTCGAACAGCGCCTTGCGGGCCCGGTCGAAGGCGCCGTCGCCCGCGGTGCGGGCGGCGACGGCCCGCTTGGAGGCCATCCCGTAGCTCTCTTTGTAGGGTCGCCCGTCGCGATCGCGGAGCAGGTCGCCGGGGGACTCGTAGGTGCCGGCGAACCAGGAACCGATCATCACGTTGGAGGCGCCCGCGGCGAGGGCGAGGGCGACGTCGCGCGGGTGGCGCACGCCGCCGTCGGCCCAGACGTGTCCGCCGAGTTCGGTTGCCGCCGAGGCACATTCGACGACGGCGGAGAACTGTGGCCGCCCGACGCCGGTCATCATCCTGGTGGTGCACATCGCGCCGGGGCCGACGCCGACCTTGACGATCGAGGCGCCGGCGTTGATCAGGTCCCGGGTGCCCCCTGCCGAGACGACGTTGCCCGCGGCCAGTGGCAGTCCCAGGTCGAGGGCGGCGACGGCGGCCACCGCGTCGAGCATCTTGGCCTGATGACCGTGCGCGGTGTCGATGACGAGCACGTCGACACCGGATTCGGCCAGATCGCGGGCCTTGGCCGCGACGTCACCGTTGATGCCGACCGCCGCGGCGATGCGCAACCGGCCGATGGTGTCGACGGCGGGGGAGTAGATGCCTGCGCGCACGGCACCGGTTCGGGTCAGCACGCCGGCCAGGTTTCCGGCACCGTCGGTGAGCACCGCGACATCGATCGGCGCGTGTTCGAGCAGGTCGAACACCTTGCGTGGATCGGTACCGGCAGGCGCGGTGACGAAATCGCCGGTGGCCACGTCGCGCACCCGGGCGAACCGGTCGACCCCGGCGCACCCGGCCTCGGTGACGACGCCGACGGGCCTGCCGCCGGAGACGACGACCGCCGCGCCATGGGCCCGCTTGTTGATCAACGCGAGCGCATCGGAGACCGAGTCGTCGGGTGCGAGCTGAACCGGGGTGTCGGCGACCAGGTCGCGACTCTTGACGAAGTCGACGGTGTGCCGGACCGCCTCGAGCGGAACGTCCTGGGGGATGACGACGATGCCGCCGCGTCGGGCCACCGTCTCGGCCATCCGCCGGCCGGCGACCGCGGTCATGTTGGCCACCACGACCGGGATGGTGGTGCCCGATCCGTCGACCGTGGACAGGTCCACGTCGAAGCGGGAGGCGGCCTCCGAGCGGCCCGGCACGATGAAGACGTCGTTGTAGGTCAGGTCGTACGGGGGATGGTGGCCGTCGAGAAAACGCATGACCCCGAGTCTAGTGGGCCCGGTTCATCCCGCGAGCAGACGCGTTTACCCCCGAAAACCTCGCATTACAGGGGTAAACGCGTCTGCTCGCCGGAAAAGGCTAGGCCTCGATCTCGTTGCGCTGACCGCTCCACAGCGTGTGGAACCGCTTGTCGCGGTCGGCGTCGATGCGACCGTAGGTGTGCGCGCCGAAGAAGTCGCGCAGGCCCTGGGTGAGGGCCGCGGGGAGCCGTTCGGTGCGCAGGCCGTCGTAGTACGACAGAGCCGAGCTGAACCCGGGGATGGGGATGCCCAGTTCGGTGGCCTTGACCACGACGCGGCGCCAGCCGTCGATCGCGGTCTCGATGGCGTCGCGGAAGTACGGGTCGACGATCAACGTCGGCAGTTCGGCGTTGTTGTCGAAGGCATCGGTGATCCGGTTGAGGAACTTGGCCCGGATGATGCAGCCGCCGCGCCAGATCCGCGCCATGTCACCGGGGGTGATATCCCAGTTGTATTCGGCGCTGCCTGCCTGGATCTGGTTGAAGCCTTGGGCGTAGGCGATGATCTTCGAGGCGTACAGCGCCTGGCGGATGTCCTCCGTGAACTGCGCGGCGTCCGTTGGCTTTTCGCCGAGGTCCCCGGACGCCAGCCCGGTGGTGGCCGTGCGCTGGGCCACCGAGCCCGACAGCGCGCGGGCGAAGACGGCCTCGGCGATCCCGGTGACCGGGACGCCGAGGTCGAGTGCGGATTTCACCGTCCAGCGGCCGGTGCCCTTCTGCTCGGCCTCGTCGAGGATCAGGTCGACCAGTGGTTTACCGGTCTTGGCGTCGACCTGCTTGAGCACCTCGGCGGTGATCTCGATCAGGTAGCTGTCCAGATCGCCCTTGTTCCATTCGGCGAAGACGTCGGCGATATCTGCGGCGGCCAGCCCGAGCCCGTCGCGCAACAGCTGGTAGGCCTCACCGATGAGCTGCATATCGGAGTATTCGATGCCGTTGTGCACCATCTTGACGAAGTGGCCGGCGCCGTCGGGGCCGATGTGGGTGCAGCACGGGACACCGTCGACGTGCGCCGAGATCTCCTCCAGCAGCGGGCCGAGCGACACATAGGACTCGGCGGGACCGCCCGGCATGATCGACGGGCCGTTCAGCGCGCCCTCCTCGCCGCCGGAGATACCGGCGCCGACGAAGTGCAGGCCGCGCTCGCGGATCGCCTTCTCGCGGCGGATCGTGTCGGTGTAGAGCGCGTTGCCGCCGTCGATGATGATGTCGCCCGGTTCCATGGCGTCGGCGAGCTCGTTGATGACGGCGTCGGTCGGGTCACCGGCCTTGACCATGATCAGGACCCGGCGCGGCTTCTCCAATGCGTCGAGGAATTCGGCGATGGTCTCGCTGCGGACGAAGCTGCCCTCGGAGCCGTGCTCGGCCAGCAGGGCATCGGTCTTGGCGATCGACCGATTGTGCAGCGCCACGGTGTAACCGTGCCGAGCGAAGTTGCGCGCGATGTTGGATCCCATGACCGCGAGGCCGGTGACCCCGATCTGAGCTTTACCGGTGTTGCCCGAGTTGGTCATGCGGGAGCCTTTCGCGTCGGTGGGTGTCCGTCTCGATCATTCCCTGACCGAATCGCCACCGCGGAACCGGGGGATCGCTAGCTGCTGAACAGCCGATGCAGTTCGGTCAGCCAGGGCAGTGCCAGGGCGATGGTGGGAACGATCATGATGGCCGCCGCCGCCGTGTAGGCAGCCACCGCCAGGGCCAGGCTGTTGCCCTCGCCGCATAGGCGTTGCACCCGGACGACGGTGGTCGGGCCGCCCGCGGCGAGCGCGCCGGACGGGGTGCGTCCGCCCGCGCATGCCACCAGTGCGCGCGCCAGTGGCGTCGGACCGGCAACCCGGACGGCGGCGTCATCGGCCAGCAGTTCGATCAACAGGCGGACTGCGTCGAGGGCGCTCCCGCTACGGACGAACCGCGGAAACGCACGGTGTACGGCGGTGAACATCTCCAACACGAGGTCGTGGCGGGCGCGCAGATGGGCACGCTCGTGGGTGAGGATGGCCGAGATTTCGTTCTCCGACAGCGACGTCAGGGTTCCCTCGCTGACCACCACGCGGCTGCGCACACCGGGCAGGCAGTAGGCCATCGGCTGGGCGACGTCGAGGATGCGCAGGCCGGCCGGCCGGCGTGCCGGGGTACTGATCTGATCACGGCATTTGCCGACCAGATCGACCACCATGCGGTGGTGCGCGCGGCGGCGGCGGGTAGCCACGCCGACCTGGATGACGGCGACGATCAACCGGGCACCGATCATCAGGGTCAGCGCGAAGACCACCACGTAGAGCGCCCACAGCGGCCAGCCCAGGACCGCGATCTCACTGGTCAGGGTGGCGGTCGGACGCCCGTCGGGCCCCGGTACGAACAGCCTGCTGGCGATGGCGATGCCCGCGGAGAACGCCGAAAGCACCGCGGCCAGTGCGATGGCCTGCCACAGCACGATCGCCGCACGTGGCGCCCGTAGTGGCCAGCGGGCCCGAGCCAACAGCGCGGGTACCGGACCGACGAGCGCCAGCGCGACGATGGAGAAGGCCAGCGCGGACACGCCGCTAGTGTCCCTCAGTCGGTACCGGAATTACCAGTCGGTGTGACGGTCGCGTGCTTGGCCTCCAGTTCGGCCAGGGCACGACGCAGCGCGGCGGCCTCACCTGCCCCGACCCGTTCCACGAAATGCACGAGGGCGGCTTCGCGGCTACCCGAGTCGGCCGCCTGGTCGAGGGCGTCGACCATCAGGCCGGCGACCAGTTCATCGCGTCCGTGGGTGGGCGCGTAGCGGTGCGCACGGTCATCGCGGTGCTGGACGACCAGATTCTTCTTCGCCAGTCGCTGCAGCACCGTCATGATCGTGGTGTAGGCCAGATCGCGGCGTGCGGCCAGCGCCTCGTGGACCTGGCGCACCGTCTGCGGATCGCGCGAGGTCCAGAGGTGGTCCATCACTTCGCGCTCGAGTTCCCCGAGCCGCGTCAACTTGGCCATGTTCCGTTCACTCCCTGAGCAATGAAAACAGCGTACTACGCGCTTACTACCGTGCGTCGTATCCAATCACCGGGGTTGCCGCTTCGCCTGGCGAAGAAACTTCCCGCGCCGGTCACGGGCCATTTTGCGCAACCCTGTGAGTCCAGTCACAGGCTTTGGCCCGATGGTCGGTGATGACTATAGTAAGGCTAACCTAACCGATTAGGAGGTGCTGATGACGGTCGTGGTCGACGATCCGCTGATCGCCCGCATGTCGATCCGGCGGGCTTTGCCGCTGCACGAGTCGAGTCGCCGGCTGCGCGAGCTGTACCCGGAATGCCCACGGGTGTACGGGGTGGCCGTGATGGGTGATCTCTCCCGGCGCCGCTGGTGGCCGTTGATGGAGGTCGTCACGACCGATCGCCTGCGCTTGATGTTCGATGCGGCCGTGGCCGAGACCGACAGTCGGGTCGCGGTCGCCCAACAGTTGGCGGCGACGCTCTCGCACGTCGTGATCGGCCGCGTCGTGCCGCTGGTGGCGCTCGAGGGGCGGGCCTGGGATGTCGGGCTGGAAAACCTGTGGGTGCATGTGGACTCCGAGGGCGCGATCGACTGGGTCGGCGTCGTCGACCCGACGCTGCGTGCGCTTCCCGATGATCCGCATCTGGCGCAGCGACGCAGTATCGGCTCGGTCCGGACCCGGCGCGACGGCATCGTCGCGCTGCCCAGCGAGGCGGCGTTGACGACGTGGGTGGCTCATCGCAGTCATCGCGCCCTGGCGCCGCTGTTCGCCAAGCTCCACGAGGTGAGCGACGGCGCCATCTCCGTCGCGTCGATGTGGAACATCGTCGGGGCCGCGGTGGTCGGCGCGTCGACGCAGGTTCCCCTGCTGGCCGGTTCCAGCGAGTTGATGAGCATGAGCCGTGGCCAGGCAATTCTCGACGCGCTCGTCGGCTTCGGCCTGCCGGTGCGCGGCGCGGGCAGGTTCGCGACAGGAAAGGCCTTGCTTAATTAGGCAAGCCTTGCCTATGATGATCATGCGAGACTAACGGACCGAGCCGGAGTCCTGAGGGCTGCAGAGACCCCCGGTCCACTCGAAGGAAGGGCCCCACGCGATACGCGTGGGGCCCTTCCGCATTCGCGGGGTGTACTACCGTGCCGACGCCGGCGCGCGACGGTGTAGACAGATCAGTCGTGACTTCTTCCTTGCCGCCCGGCCTCGGCGCCGGCTTCGACAGTGAACTGGGACTGCAGTACCTGGAGGTGACCCCCGACGGCGGCCGCGCCCAGCTGGTCATCACCGACAAGGTCAAGCAGCCGTGGGGGATCGTGCACGGCGGCGTCTACTGCGCCATCGTCGAGAGCCTCGCCAGTGTGTCCGGACACGTGTGGCTCGCCGAGCACGGCGGCGGCACCGTCGTCGGCGTCAACAACAACACCGACTTCCTGCGTGCCATCACATCCGGCACCGTCACGGCGGTGTCGACACCGATTCACCGCGGCCGTCGCCAGCAGCTGTGGCTGATCACCATCACCGATCAGGACGACCGCACCGTCGCCCGCGGCCAGGTCCGGCTGCAGAACATCGCCGACTGACCGCAGCGCTGCCGAAACCCGGTCGGCGTGGCAGGATCGCGCACTATGCGTTTGACGCCGCATGAACAGGAACGTCTGCTCATCTCCTATGCCGCCGATCTGGCGCGCCGCCGACAGGACCGCGGCCTGAAGCTCAACCACCCGGAGTCCGTCGCGCTGATCACCGACCACATCCTCGAGGGCGCGCGCGACGGACGTACGGTGGCCGAACTCATGGTCAGCGGTCGCGCGGTGCTCACCCGCGACCAGGTGATGGACGGTATCCCCGAGATGCTGCACGACGTCCAGGTCGAGGCGACCTTCCCCGACGGCACCAAGCTCGTCACCGTCCACCAGCCGATCTCCTGAGGCCGCCAGATGATTCCCGGTGAGATCCTCTACGGCGACGGTGATGTCGAACTCAATCATGGCGCTGCGCGCCTGTCGCTGCCCGTGGTCAACGGCGGGGACCGACCGATCCAGGTCGGCAGCCATGTCCACCTCGCCCAGGCGAACAGTGCGCTGGAATTCGACCGGGCGGCCGCGCGCGGGTATCGGCTCGACATCCCGGCCGGAACCGCCGTGCGCTTCGAACCCGGTATCGCCCAGACCGTCTCGTTGGTCCCGTTGGGCGGCGCGCGTGAGGTGCACGGACTCTCACTCGATCCGCCAGGAAGATTGGATCCCGCTCTGTGAGCTCGCTTTCCCGCGAACGGTACGCCGCGCTGTTCGGACCGACCACCGGTGACCGGATCCGCCTTGCCGACACCGATCTGGTCATCGAGATCACCGAGGACCGCAGTGGCGGGCCGGGGCTGGCCGGCGACGAGGCGGTCTTCGGCGGTGGCAAGGTGCTGCGCGAATCGATGGGCCAGTCGCGGGTCACCCGGGCGCAGGGCGCTCCCGACACCGTCATCACCGGCGCCGTCATCCTGGACTACTGGGGAATCATCAAGGCCGACATCGGGATCCGCGACGGCCGCATCGTGGCCATCGGCAAGGCGGGCAACCCGGACATCATGTCGGGGGTGCACCCCGATCTGGTGGTCGGCCCCTCGACCGAGATCATCGCGGGCAACGGCCGCATCGTGACCGCGGGCGCCATCGACTGCCACGTGCACCTGATCTGTCCGCAGATCATGGAGGAGGCACTCGGCGGCGGTATCACGACGATCGTCGCCGGCGGCACCGGTCCGGCCGAGGGCAGCAAGGCCACCACCGTGACGCCGGGATCGTGGCATCTGGGCCGGATGTTGGAGGCGCTGGACTCCTGGCCGCTGAACATCGCGCTGCTCGGCAAGGGCAATACCGTCAGCCACGAGGCGATGTGGGAGCAATTGCGCGGCGGCGCTGCGGGTTTCAAGCTGCACGAGGACTGGGGGACCACCCCGGCCGCGATCGACGCCTGTCTGACCGTGGCCGATGCCGCCGGTGTACAGGCCAACATCCATACCGACACCCTCAACGAGATGGCCTTCGTCGAGGACACCCTCGCCGCGATCAAGGGCCGGTCCATCCACGCCTACCACACCGAGGGTGCCGGCGGCGGGCACGCGCCCGACATCATCACGGTCGCCTCGCACCCGAATGTGCTGCCCAGCTCCACCAACCCGACCCGCCCGCACACCGTCAACACCCTCGACGAACATCTCGACATGCTGATGGTGTGCCATCACCTCAACCCGCGCATCCCCGAGGATCTCGCGTTCGCGGAGAGCCGGATCCGACCGTCGACGATCGCCGCTGAGGACCTGCTGCACGATATCGGCGCCATCTCGATGATCGGGTCGGATGCCCAGGCGATGGGTCGTATCGGTGAGGTGGTGCTGCGGACCTGGCAGACCGCGCATGTCATGAAGCGCCGCAGGGGAGCACTGGAGGGCGACGGACCCGGCCCTGTGGGAGCCGACAACAACCGGGCCCGCCGGTATGTCGCCAAGTACACGATCTGCCCGGCCGTCGCGCACGGCCTCGACGAGGAGATCGGCTCGGTCGAGGTCGGCAAGCTCGCCGACCTGGTGCTGTGGGAGCCGGCCTTCTTCGGGGTGCGCCCACACGCCGTGGTCAAGGGCGGCATGATCGCGTGGGCCGCGATGGGTGATGCCAACGCGTCCATCCCGACCCCGCAGCCCGTCCTGCCGCGGCCGATGTTCGGGGCGGCCCCGGTGGCCGCCGCGGCGACGTCGGTGCACTTCGTCGCCCCCGCCGCCATCGAGGACGGATTGGCCGATCGACTGGACATCCGGCGAAAGCTGGTGCCGGTCAAGAATGTCCGCCAGGTCGGCAAGGCGCAGATGCCGCTCAACGACGCCATGCCCCGTATCGAGGTCGACCCCGACACGTTCACCGTCCGGATCGACGGTGACGTGTGGACCGAACAGCCTGCCGCCGAGTTGCCGATGGCGCAGCGCTACTTCCTGTTCTGATGCTCGCCCAGGCGCCGCACGGGTTGGCCACGTTGCTCACCCTGGCCGATTCTCGGTTGCCCACCGGTGGGCATGTGCACTCCGGTGGCATCGAAGAGGCGATCACCACGGGCCGGGTGAGCGATCTGGGCACGTTGCGCGCGTATCTGCGCCGCCGGATCCGCACCCAGGGGCTGGTGAGCGCCTCGCTGGCCGCCGCTGTTCACCGCGGTGACCTGTCCGTGGAGTCGGCCGACGCCGAAACCGATGCCCGCACACCGTCGCCGGCCGCCCGCGCGGCCTCGCGCGCCCAGGGCCGCGGACTACTCCGGCTGGCCAAACGGGTGTGGCCCGAACCGGCGGCCGCCGCGGTGGCGGGATGGGGGGCCCTGGGTGTCAAACCCCATCTGCCGGTGGTCGCCGGTGTGGTGGGCAGGGTCAGCGGCATCGAAGACGAGCACACCGCGCTGTCGATGGTCTATACGACCATGACGGGGTCGGCGACCGCCGCGCAGCGTCTGTTGGCATTGGATCCCGCCGACGTCGCCGCCATGACCTTCGAGCTGTCCGCGCTGTGCGCGCACACCGCCGCGCAGGCACTCGACGACCTGGCCGAGCTGTCCGACCCGCTGCTCGACGTGCTGGCCGAGCGGCATGCCGCGCGCGAGCGCCCCCTGTTCTCTTCCTGATCGACCGATACCGAAGGAATGACATGCCACCACATCTGATCGACGGCGAACCGCACGATCACCACCACGACCGGCCGAAGCGGGTCCGCCGACCCGGCGAACCGCTACGTATCGGGATCGGGGGACCGGTCGGGTCGGGTAAGACCGCGTTGACCGCCGCACTGTGCCGGCAGCTGCGCGATGAGCTCTCACTCGCGGTGCTGACCAACGACATCTACACCACCGAGGATGCCGACTTCCTGCGCCGCCATGCCGTGCTGCCCGACGAGCGCATCACCGCCGTGCAGACCGGCGGCTGCCCGCACACCGCCATCCGTGACGACATCACCGCCAACCTCGACGCAATCGACGATCTGATCGCCGCGAATCCGCGGCTCGACCTGATCCTTGTCGAATCCGGCGGCGACAATCTGACCGCGACGTTCTCCTCAGGTCTGATCGACGTGCAGATCTTCGTCATCGACGTCGCAGGCGGGGACAAGGTGCCGCGCAAGGGCGGCCCGGGGGTGACCTTCTCGGATCTGTTGGTGATCAACAAGACCGACCTGGCACCGATGGTGGGGGCGGATCTGGATGTCATGCGCCGTGATTCGACCGCGGTGCGCGGCGACCGGCCCTTCACGCTCATCTCGTTGACCGAGGACCCGACCGCGGGGCCGGTGTTGGCGTGGGTTCGCGAGCAACTCCAGGTGCCGGTGTCGGGCTGACATCGTGCGTTCCGACGTCCTGTTGGTGGCGCGGCCCGGGCGTGGCGCGCATATCGAATGCACCGGCGGTATCACCGCGCGGCGCACGGGCGCCGAGACCGTGCACCTGCTCTCGGCCGCGGCCACGCCTCTGGGCGGTGATGTCATCTCGGTACGGATCATCGTGGAAGCGGGAGCGCGGTTGGCGGTGCGATCGGTGGCCGCCAGCATCGTGCTGCCGGGCGCCGCGACCGGCGAGTCGCACAGCACGTGGGACGCAGAGGTGCACGGTGAGCTGGACTTCGACCCGGAGCCGACCGTGATCGCCGGCAATGCACGGCATGCGGCGGCCACCCGGATCCGGATGGCCGCCGACGCGCGGATCCGGGTGCGCGAACGCATCCAGATCGGCAGGCACGGTGAACGTGACGGTTACTGGACGGGTTCGCTGCGCGCCGATGTCGAAGGTGCACCGTTGCTGCGACACCGCGTCGAACTGGGCACCGCCTCGGTCAACGATGACCAGATCGCCGCCCCGCGCGCATGCGTCAGCGAATTACGCTATCCAGAAGCGACTTTCGCCGGTGCCGGGACGGTGCTCAGCCTCGCCGCCGGCGGGGCGTTGTCGACGTGGCAGGGCCCGCGGCTCGACGAGACGCCGGCCTGAGCCGTGTGATCGGATCAGCGCTTTCCGCGGAACATCGGCGCACCCTCGAAGGGGTTCCAGCTGGTGCTGCCGCGAGTGACGTGCAGGAAGTAGGCCCAGTTCGCCGTGCTGGAGTAGAGCACGCCGATCGCGGCGCCGTACGCCGCGGACGGGAAGCTGAAGTTCAGCGCGATCTCGATCACGCTGATCACCACCGCCAGCACGAACGAAAAGCCGAACAGGCTCAACCCTTTTCGCCACGGTCCCTTGATGGCGAAGTAAATCGGTCCGAAGAAGAACGCCGGGCCGTTGGCCCCCAACCGCATCCGCTGGCCGAACGACAGCTGCTTGAACGCTGCCTGCGCGGCCGGCGTGGAGGCGGGGTGCCCGTAGCGGGAGAAGAACTCGAAGCGGCTACGCCACTGCTCGGGAACCTGGACGCCCGCAGGCCCGGGAGCCGGTGCGCCGTAAGGGATGTCGGGATTATGAGGATACTGGGACGGGAAGCCGCTGTCTGTCACCGCGCCATAATACCGTTCGCGCACGTCGTTGTACGGCTACGATCGGTGGATCACATGGGTGGTGAGATCGATTCAGCTGGCGGCTTTCTCGCTCTCCTGTACCGCGGCCGCGATCTCCTGGAGTTCCTCGATCCTGATCCGAGCATAGGCCTGCTGCTCGGTGATGGTCAGCTGACCGCGCTGTCGGCTCAGGAACGTCACCGCCCATGACAACAATGTCGCGATCTTGGTCTTGAAGCCGACCAGGTAGATCAGGTGCAGGCCCAGCCAGGCGAGCCAGGCGATGAAACCGCCGAACTCCAACTTGCCGACCTTGGCCACCGCGTTCCACTTCGACACCGTGGCCATCGAGCCCTTGTCGAAATACTTGAACGGCACCCGCGGCTTGGGCTTGGTGCCGTGCGCGCGCGCCGCCGCCTCGTTCTTCACGATCGCGGCGACATACTTGCCACCCTGGATCGCGCCCTGCGCCATACCGGGCACACCGGGCACGAAAGCCATGTCACCGACCACGAACACGTTCGGGTGACCCGGGATCGACAGATCCGGATTGACGACAACACGACCGGCGCGATCGATCTCGGTCTCCGACTGCGCGGCCAGATCCTTGCCCAACGGGCTGGCCTGGACGCCTGCCGACCACACCTTGCATGCCGATTCGATGCGGCGCAGCGTGCCGTCTTTGTCCTTGACGGTGATGCCGTTGCGGTCGACATCGGTGACCATGGCGTTCAGCTGGATCTCGACGCCCATCTTCTCCAGCCGTTCCTTGGCCTTGAGCCCGAGCTTCTCGCCCATCGGCGGCAGCACCGCCGGCGCGGCATCCAGCAGGATGACGTGGGCTTCGGTGGGGTCGATGTGGCGGAAGCTGCCCTTGAGCGTCTGATCGGCGAGCTCCTGGATCTGTCCGGCCATCTCGACACCGGTGGGGCCGGCGCCGACGACGACGAACGTCAGCAGCTTCTTGCGGCGCTCGGGGTCGCTGGACCGTTCGGCCTGCTCGAAGGCACCCAGGATGCGTCCGCGAAGCTCCAGCGCATCATCGATGGTCTTCATGCCCGGCGCCCACTCCGCGAAGTGGTCGTTGCCGAAGTAGGACTGACCGGCACCGGCGGCCAGGATCAGCGTGTCGTAGGGGGTGCTGTAGGTGTGGCCCAGCAGCACCGACTCCACGGTCTTCTTTTCCAGGTTGACGTGGGTGACGTCACCGAGGAGCACCTGCGCGTTGCGCTGCTTGCGCAGGATCAGGCGGGTCGGCGGAGCGATCTCACCCTCGGAGATGATGCCCGTGGCCACTTGGTAGAGCAGCGGCTGGAACAGGTGATGGGTGGTGCGCGCGATCAACTTGATGTCGACGTCGGTGCGCTTGAGCGCCTGCGCGGCATTCAAACCACCGAAACCCGATCCGATGATGACGACCTTGTGCCGATCCGATGCCGTAGCTCCGGGATGGCTCATCTCTGCTCCTAGCGAAGTGCTTTGTCAGTACAACCACAGGGTAGTCGGTGGCCATCCCACCAGCGCGGTGAGATGGCACACCGGACCGATAATCCATCCCCTGGGTCGGGCGTGCACCGAGAGCTCTACCCCGAGATCAGGGGTTTCAGCGCCTCGGCAACACCCGTGACTCCGCCGGGGACGTATCCGCCCATGGTCACCGGGCTCAGGATGACGCCGTCGACCCCGACGTCGTACACCTTTTCCTTGAGCTGTTCGGCGATCTGCTCGGGGCTTCCGAACACGGCCTGCTGCTTGAAATCGGCCGGGATCATCTCGGCGGTGAAGTGCTCACCGATCAGCGCAACGACCAGCATGCTCGTCTCCAGGGTGGCCGGATCGCGGTCGATCTCCTCGCACCTGGCCCGAACGACGTCGAGCTTGCGGGCCAGCTCGTCGAAGCCGGCGATGATGTTGAGGTGGTCGAAATGCCGCGCAGCCAGCGGGATGGTCTTCTTCTCGCCGCTGCCGCCGATCATCAGCGGAATATGGTCGCGGAAACGGGGATTGGCGAACGCCTCGTTGGTGCGGTAGTAGGCGCCATCGACGGTGACCCGCTCACCCTTGAGCATCGGGATGATGATGCTCAACGCCTCATCGAGCTTCTTGAACCGATCGGTGAAGGTGCCGAATTCGAATCCGAGGCTGTCGTGTTCGAGTTCGAACCACCCCGTGCCGATACCCAGAATGGCACGGCCCTGGCTGATCACGTCGAGTGTGGTGATCTCCTTGGCGAGCACCGTCGGGTTGCGATAGGTGTTGCCGGTGACCAGCGTCCCCAGCTGGACCCGTTCGGTGGCCGTCGCGAGAGCGCCGAGGGTGGTGTATGCCTCCAGCATCGGTTCTTCGGGGGCGCCGAGGCCGGGAAGTTGGTAAAAGTGGTCCATCACGAAGACCGAGTCGAAACCGGCTTCCTCGGCCTCGCGGGCCTGCGCGATCACGGTCGGGAAGAGCTCGGAAACGCCGGTGCCGTAGGAGAAGTTGGGGATCTGGAGTCCAAGTCGAATCGCCATGGACCCACCAAAGCACAGTGAACCGGAGTGGTCACCCCGTTTCAGCTCGGGGTGAACACGGAATATTTCAGCCGAACTGCGCCAACGCGCCCTGGCTCACGTGCAGCGTCTCGCCGGTGATGTGGCGTGCCGCCGGAGTGGTGAGGAACAGCGCCAGGCGGGTGATCTCAGAGGCTGTCGAGCCTGCTGCCGAATCGGCACCCGGGTAGCCGGCTTCAGCGCCTCGCCCTGCGGCGATGGTGTTGATGGTGATGCCCCGGATGCCGAAATGGGCGGCCTGGCCGGCGGTCCAGTTCGACAGCGCGGCCTTGATCGCGGCGTCGGCACTGCCCTCGGCGGGGTTCTCCGGGACGATGTTGAGGATCGATCCGCCCGAGCTGAGCTGATCGCCGAGGACGGACACGGTCAGCACCGCCGAGAGGACGGTGGTGTCCAACGCGTGCCGCCAGGTGGCGGCGCGTTCGGCCAGCGAGTGCGTCCGAGGATCGCCGGCGTCCCAGCGCGGCGCGGGAACGTTGACGATGCCGTCCAGGTGCTGGGGCAGTGATCCGCGAGCGGCCTCGAGGCTGGCCGGATCGATGTTGTCCAGCACGACGGATTCGACATCGAGTTCCTTGGCGGCGACCTCGAGCTCCGCACGCCGCGAACCCGCGATGAGGACATCGTGGCCGGCTTCCCGGAAACCGCCGGCGATCTGACGGCCGAGGTCGGTGTCGCCACCGGTGAGCAGCACGTGCATCGAACCCTCCTTGGTTCAGCGCTGAGTCAGCGAATACCGGCGATGTTACTGGACAGTAGCTAGGAGATGAAATCCGACGCGCCCGTCGCAAAGCCCTGTGGTAACGCACGTGTGCGTCGGCGCGAAACATGATTGAGACCCGCCGACCGTGCATTGCGTACGGTCGGTATGCCCCCTGTCGACCGGCAATGTCGGCAACGCGGGCTGGGTCTATCTGCGTCGTGTTTTGGCATGGACAGCTATCTTTCGGCAAAACACTATTAGAGCAACTCACACTTGCGTCACGGCTGTAACACGGTATTTTCTTCTCCATGGATCAGTCGGACGTGAATTCCTCACACCGCAGGCGCCGCACCGCCGGGTTGCTGGCGGCTGCCGCCGCGGGTGCGACAGCGGCCGCGCTGACGCTGCCGGTCGCGGTGTCGCAGGCCGAGCCGGTTCCGGCACCGCCTCCGCCTGTTCCCGCCGATCCGGCCCAGCCTCCGGCCCCCGCCCCGGCACCGCCGGGCGCACCCGCGCCGGCACCGCCCGCACCGCTTCCGCCCGGGGTGCCGCCTCCGCCGGCTGATCCGAACGCACCACCGGTCGATCCCAATGCACCGCCACCACCCGCGCCCGAGCCGGGCCGGGTCGACAACGCCGCCGGCGGTTTCAGCTATGTCGTGCCTGAGGGCTGGAAGATCGCCGATGCGACGCAGCTGTCCTATGGCCAGGCGTTGTTGACCAAGATTCCGCCGGCCGGCACCGAGCAGCCCGCCAATGACACCAGCGTGCTGCTTGGCAGGCTCGACCTCAAGCTCTTCGCCGGTTCGGAGGCGGACAACACCAAGGCCGCGACCCGGCTGGCCTCGGATATGGGTGAGTTCTTCATGCCATTCCCCGGTACCAGGCTGGGCCAGGAGAGCACCCCGCTGACCGCGGGTGATCTCACCGGATCCGCGTCCTATTACGAGGTGAAGTTCACCGATACCAACAAGCCCAACGGGCAGATCTGGTCCGGAGTCGTCGGTACGCCGGTGGCCGCGGGCGCCCCCCGCGGGCAGCGTGCCCCCGAGCGTTGGTTCGTGGTCTGGCTGGGAACCGCCAACAATCCCGTCGACAAGGCTGCCGCGGTGAATCTCGCGCAGTCGATCCGGCCATGGTCGCCGCCGCCTCCACCGCCGCCGGACCCCAACGCACCGCCGCCCCCGCCGGATCCGAACGCACCGCCGCCGGACCCCAATGCGCCGCCGCCACGTCCCGCGGTCGGGGTCCCGGTCCCGGTTGATCCGAACTCCGCACCGGGGATGCTGCCGCCCGCCTGATCGTCGCCGACGCAGGTGACCGACTTTGGCACGATCGTGCCCATTTTGGGGGCGTGATCGTCACCTGACCGGGGTACACCGGAGAACAGCACGGCCTGAAGGGGCCGAGCATCCCGCTACGGGAGCCCACCCGGGGTATCTAGGCAGGAGTGTTGATATGGACATGCTGGCGGCAACGGAAGTTCTGGCCCGCTCGACCACCCAGACGAGCGTCGGGTGGATCGGCTACATCATCATCGGCGCGATAGCCGGCTGGATCGCCGGAAAGCTCGTCAAGGGCACCGGGTCCGGGATCCTGATGAACATCGTCATCGGTATCGTCGGCGCCCTCATCGGTGGTTTCCTGCTCAGCTTCTTCCTCGACACCGCCGGCGGCGGATGGTGGTTCACGTTGTTCACCGCGGTGCTGGGTTCGGTGATCCTGTTGTGGATCGTCGGGCTCGTCACCAAGAAGTCGTAACCGTCTCAGGCGCGCACGGTGAGCACCCGGGGTGCGCCATCGGTGATGGCGATGGTGTGTTCACTGTGTGCGGTCCGGGAGCCGTCGGCGGACCGAATGGTCCAACCGTCCGGGTCGTAGACGATCCGGTCGGTGCCGGCGGCCAGCCACGGCTCCAAGGCCAAGGTCAGGCCGGGACGTAGCGTCATCCCGCGGCCGGCCCGACCGATATTGGGCACGTGGGGGTCCTCGTGCATGGTGCGTCCCAGCCCGTGCCCGCCGAAGTCGGTGTTCACCCGATAGCCGTAGTCGGCCGCGACGCCCCCGATGGCCGCGCAGATGTCCCCCAGTCGATTTCCCGGCTTCGCTTGGTCGATGCCGGCGGCCAGCGCGTTCTCGGTGGCCTCGATGAGCCGCTGATCCTCGGGCCTGGGTGTCCCGACGATGATGCTGCGGGCCGAGTCGGCCACCCAACCGTCGATCGACACGGCGATATCCATCGTGAGCAGGTCGCCGTCGGCGAGGACGTAGTCATGGGGGAGACCGTGCAACACCGCGTCGTTGACCGACAGGCAGATGACATTGCGGAACGGACCACGGCCGAAGGATGGTGCGTAGTCCCAATAGCAGGATTGCGCGCCGCGTTCGGTGATCAGGTCCCGGGCGCGCTGCTCGAGGTCGAGCAGATTGATTCCGGGTCGTGCTCTGCTCGCCAAGTCGTCGAGAAGCGCGGCGATGAACGCTCCGGTGACCGCCATCGCGTCGACTTCCTGCGCTGTCTTCAGCTCCACCATGTTGCCGCCACCTCACCGTGATCTGGGTGCCGGTATGAAAATACCGACCGGTGAACACGGTAACCGATGTGCCCGGTATTTTCATACCGGGCACGCTAGGCTGTCCACATGGTGCGCCTTCCGTTGACTGCCGAACAGCTCGCCGCCGGTAAGCGCATCGGCGAGCAGCTCCGCCAGGCCCGTGGCGAGCGGACGCTGGCCGAGGTGGCGGCGTCGGCCGGGATCTCACCGGAGACGCTGCGCAAGATCGAGACCGGGCGGTTGGCGACGCCGGCTTTCGGCACCGTGGCCGCCTTGGCGCGGGTGCTGCCGGTATCGCTGGACGAGCTGGCAGACACCTGCCTGTTCACGGTCGATTTGGAGCACGCAGGCTGACGTGTGTTCAGCTCGAGGCGTGCCACACCAGCGCCGCCGCCAACGCACCCATCCCGTTGAGTGACCAGTGCAGCGCGATCGGCGCGATCAGGCTCCCGCTGCGGCGTCGTAACCAGGTGAAGACGAAACCCGCCGCGCCGGTGGCGATCACGGCGCCGACGATACCGGCCACCATGCCGAACACCCCGCCGCCGAGAATGCGGCTGAAGCCGACATTGCCGCTGGTCAACCCGAACGAGCTGGCGATATGCCAGAGGCCGAACAACAGCGATCCGGCCGCCGCGACCCCGCGGAAACCCCAGGCACGGTCCAGCGCTCCGTGCAGGACCCCGCGGAAGGCAAGTTCCTCGGGGATGACGGTCTGCAGCGGGATGATCACCATCGACGCGACAAGAGCGCCGGACAGCGTCGCGTAATGGTTGTTCATGAACATCGGCCGCGTCCACGGCAGCGCGACCCCGATCGCGATCACGGTGAGCACGATCCCGACGGCTGCCAGTGCATAGCCGGCGCCCGAGCGCCACTGCTCGCGGCCGAGGCCCAGTTCGGACCACCCCAACCCCCGGGAGCGCACCAGGATCACCAGGCCGATGGCGGCCGCGGGGACGATGGCGACGTTGGCCCATGGGGTGGTGAAATGTGCGATGAGGTTGGTTGCCACCAGTACGGCGACAACGATGGCCACATCGACGTACACCCGGAATCGGTGCAACGCAGAAAGCTGCCCAACCAGCGGGTGGGCAGGCGAATCGATCGGTGAAACCACCGCGCCGGCGTCAGACATCGCTTGTCAGTGTACGTGTGGTGGTTGTCTACCTAAGTTAGCGAACTGACGCGCTATGGTGTCGGTCGTGCGGAAGAAGACACTGTGACGGCGGGCCAGCTGCTGCTCGACGGAGTCCGCGTTCTCGACGCCGCCGGTCCCGATGGCGCCGCGGTCACCCGGTTGCTGGCCGATCTGGGCGCCGATGTCCTCAAGATCGACGTCCCCGCCGATCGCGAGAACACGCGCGCGGCCCCGTTGGTGGGATCTCTCAGCGTCCCGCATGCGCTGGACAACGCCAACAAGCGCTGCCTGGCGCTCGATCCGTCCGATGATGGCGACCGGCATCGTTTCCATGAGCTGGCCGGCGGTGCCGACATCCTGGTGGCCGACGGCCGCCTCGCCGCCGAGTTCGGCTCCTCCGCCGCCGAACTCGCCGATCGCCACGCCGACCTGGTGGCCATGACGATCACCGACTTCGGAGCCGACGGACCGTACCGGAACTGGCGCGGGACCGACGCGGTCTTCTACGCCATGTCGACCGCGTTGTCGCGCTCCGGTCCGGCCACCGGCACACCCGTGCTTCCGCCGGAGGGAATCGCCTCGGCGACGGCCGCGGCCCAGGCCGCGTGGGCGGTGCTGGCCGCCTACTATCACCGGCTTCGGCACGGCGGAGGCGAGCATATCGACTTCTCCCGGTTCGAGGCGGTGGTCCAGGCTCTCGATCCGCCCTTCGGTTCCCAAGGACAGGCGGCGTCGGGACTCACGCGCGCAGGTCGATGGCGTGGACGCCCCCGCAACCAGCAGATCTACCCCACGTTCCGGTGCCGGGACGGGTACGTCCGGATCTGTCTTCTCTCACCACGGCAGTGGCGCGGGATGCGGGCCTGGCTCGGTGAGCCCGAAGAGTTCGCCGACCCCGAATTCGATTCGATCGCCGCCCGATTTGCCGCCACCGAACAGCTCAATACGTTGATCGGTGCCCTGTTCGCCGAGCACACGATGGCCGAACTGGTGAAGCACGGGCAGTCGCGCGGTGTGCCGATCGCGGCGGTGCAGACGCCGGCCGAGGCGCTGGCGTCCGATCATCTCCGCACCGTCGGAGCACTGGCGTCGCTGCCGGTGGACGCCGACGCGTCGGTGACCGTGCCGGTGGGGCCCTTCGTCGTCGACGGGCAGCACCGTGGGCTGAGGCGGCCCGCGGTGCAGGATGACGCGGCGCAGTGGCTCGCTGCGCCCAACGTGCTGGGCCGCCCGCAGAAGCCGGGTGTTCGGCCGTTCGACGGTCTGCGCATCCTCGACCTCGGCGTCATCGTCGCCGGCGGCGAACTGGGGCGGCTGTATGCCGATCTCGGTGCGCGCGTGGTGAAGGTGGAGAGCGCCGCCTATCCCGACGGTCTGCGCCAGACCGCGCCGGGGCAGGCCATGAGTGCCTCCTGGGCGCTGACCCACCGTAATGAACTGAGCTTCGGTGTCGACCTGCGCAGCGCCGAAGGTGCCGAGATCTTCGCCAAGCTGGTCGCTCGGACCGATCTTGTGTTTGCCAATTTCAAGCCGGGAACCCTTGCCGGGCTTGGCTTCTCGTTCGAGGAGCTGCAGCGGATCAACCCGCGGCTGATACTGGCGGAAAGCAGCGCGTTCGGGGACATGGGGCCGTGGAGCGACCAGATGGGCTATGGGCCGTTGGTGCGGGCCACCACCGGTGTGGCGCGGCTGTGGCGGGCCGCCGGGGGCCGGCCGGACGCTTCCGCAGAATTCTTCGATGCCACCACCGTCTTTCCCGATCACGTCGCCGCCAGGATCACCGCGATCGCCACGCTGGCCGCGTTGATCGGTCGTGAACGCACCGGCACCGGGGCGCACGTGCACATCTCGCAGGCCGAGGTGGCGATCAACCAGCTCGCGAGGGCCTACGTCGCCGAGTCCGCCGCCCAGTCCGGGCTCGCACTCACCGAGGATCAGGCCGTGCACGCGGTATGCCCTTGCGCCGGTGACGACGAATGGTGCGTCATCTCGGTGCGCGATCAGGCCGACCGCGACACGCTGGCCGCCCTGATCGGCATCGACCTGCCCGCCGGGGCCGCGGCGTTGACGGCCATCCTGGGCGCCTATACCAGCGGGCGCGATAAGCACGAGCTCACCGATCAGCTGCAGCAGGCCGGCATCCCGGCCGGGCCGATGAACCGTCCCGCCGATGTCCTAGACGATGTGCAGCTGCAATTCCGGTCGCTCTACTCGGATCTGGAGCATCCGCTGTCAGACGAACCGATGCCCAGTGAGACCGGACCCGCCCCCTATCGGCGGATCCCGCGGGGTGAGTTACGCCCGGCGCCGACGGCGGGGGAGCACACCCGCGATATCGCCCATCGCGCATTGGGGCTCGACATGTCCGATATCGACCGGCTGATCGCCGAGGGTGTGCTCTTCGAGAGCGCACCGGCCGCCACCCCCACCGACGTGAGGACCACGACATGACTACCGCATCCCTGTTCATCGATGGCGAGTTCCGTCCGGCGTCGCAGTCGACCCCGGTCATCGAGGCCGCCACCGAACAACAGCTCGGGCTGGGTTCGGCGGCAACCGAATCCGAGGTCGACGCCGCGGTGGCGGCGGCGCGCTCGGCGCTGACCGGATGGCGGCAGACCCCGGCCGCCGAACGCGCGGCGATCCTGCGGCGTTTTGCCGATGCCCTGCAACAGCGCGGTCCCGACACCCACACGCTGTGTTCGCGTGAGAATGGGATGCCCATCCGGTTGTCCAAGGGCGCCAACGGGCTGTACCCGGCGCTGCTGCTGCGCTACTACGCCGACCTCGTCGAATACGGCGCCGATGAGGAGACCCGCACCGCGGCCATCGGACACACCATCGTGCGCCGCGAACCGGTCGGGGTGGTCGCCGCGATCACGCCGTGGAACTATCCGCAGGCCCTCGCCGCGATGAAGATCGCTCCGGCGTTGGCTGCCGGCTGCACCATGGTGCTCAAGGCCGCACCCGAAACCGCTTTGGACGCACTGGTGTTCGCCGAGGCGGCGGACGAGGCCGGGTTGCCGGCAGGTGTGCTCAACGTGCTGGCCGGTGGGCCGCAGGCCGGGGCGCATCTGGTGTCGCATCCCGGCGTGGACAAGGTGGCCTTCACCGGTTCGACCGCGGCCGGGCGCGCCATCGCCGAGACCTGCGGCCGGCTGCTGCGCCCGGTCACCCTCGAATTGGGCGGCAAGTCGGCGGCGATCATCCTCGACGACGCCGACCTGGACGCCACCGTCAAGGGGCTGCGCTCGGCCTCGTTCGTGAACAACGGTCAGACCTGTCACCTGAGTTCGCGGATCCTGGCCCCGCGCTCGCGCTACGGCGAGGTGGTCGACGCCGTGGCCGCCCTGGCCGACGGACTGGTGGTCGGTGACCCGCTGCAGAAGTCCACCGATATCGGACCGCTGGTCAGCGAGCGTCAGCAGCAGCGGGTCCTGGACTACATCGAGGTGGGTCGGTCCGAGGCGAGACTGGTGGCCGGCGGCGCGGTTCCGGCCGATCAACCGCAGGGCTGGTTCGTCGCACCGACGGTGTTCGCCGATGTCGACAATTCGGCGCGCATCGCCCAGGAGGAGATCTTCGGCCCGGTGCTCACGGTGATCCCGTACGGCTCGGACCAGGAGGCGATCGATATCGCCAACGACAGCGAGTTCGGCCTGGGTGGCACGGTGTGGTCCCAGGACGTCGAACGCGCCACCGATATCGCGCGCGCCGTTCACACCGGCACCATCGGCGTCAACGAGTATCAGCTCGATGTGAACGCACCCTTCGGAGGCGTCAAGGCCAGCGGTCTTGGCCGCGAGCTCGGTCCCGAGGGACTGGCCGCCTATCAGGTGCTCAAGTCGATCTACCGCGTCGGCCCCGCCTGACCCCCCAACCCGGCGAGTGTGCGTGTCTGCACCCCGACACGCCGCCCCACACCAAATTTTCCGCACGCTCGTGGAGAGGAATGCACGCATGACCATTGATCCCAGGACCCCGGTGCTCGTCGGTTTCGGACAGACCAACCAGCGCGAGGAGAGCGCGACGACCGAGCCCGTCGACCTCATGGAGGCCGCCGCGCGCGCCGCCGCCGACCCGCGCGTGCTGGCCGCCGTCGACTCGGTGCGGATCGTCAACCTGCTGTCCTGGCGGTACCGCGATCCCGGTCTGCTGTTGGCCCAACGCATCGGTGCGGCGTCGGCGGCCACCCGATACACCCCGATCGGTGGCAACGTGCCGCAGTCGCTGGTCAATCAGGCCTGCCTGGACATCCAGCAGGGGCGCAACGATGTGGTCCTGATCAGCGGCGGCGAAACATGGCGCAGCCGGACCCGGTTGCGGGCGCGCGGGGAAAAGCTCACCGGCACAAAACAGGACGAGTCGGTGCCGTTGGCGCCCGGCTCCGATGACGAGTTCGCGCTCGCCGGCCCCGGCGAGCTGCGCATCCATCTGGACCGGCCGTCATTCGTGTACCCGATGTTCGAGCAGGCGTTGCGCATCGCGGCGGGCGCGACACCGGCCGAACACCAGCAGCGCATCGGCGAACTGTGGTCGCGCTTCAGCGCGGTCGCGGCGAGCAACCCGCACGCCTGGAACCGGGAGGCGTTGTCCGCCGACGAGATCGCCCATCCGGGACCGAAGAACCGGATGATCAGCTCGCCTTACACCAAGCTGATGAACTCGAACAATATGGTCGACCAGGGTGCCGCATTGATCCTGATGTCCGCGGAGAAGGCGACCTATCTCCAGATTCCCACCGAGCGTTGGGTTTTCCCGTATGCAGGTACCGACGCACACGACACCTACGAGATCAGCCATCGCGCCGAGTTCCACGGCTCACCGGCCATTCGGATCGGTGGCAAGACGGCGCTGGAGCTGGCGCAGACCGATCTTGCCGATATCGCGTTGGTCGACGTCTACTCGTGCTTCCCGTCGGCGGTGCAGGTGGCGGCCAACGAACTCGGCCTGGCGCTCGATGATCTGCGCCGGCCGCTGACCGTCACCGGCGGGCTGACCTTCGCCGGCGGACCGTGGAACAACTATGTGACGCATTCGATCGCGACCATGGCCGAGCGGTTGATCGCCGAACCGGGTAGCCGGGGCCTGATCACCGCCAACGGTGGCTATCTCACCAAGCACAGCTTCGGGGTGTACGGGACCGAGCCGCCGAGCCACGAATTCCGTTGGGAGGACGTGCAGCAGAAGGTGGATGCCGAACCCACCCGAGCCGCCGAGGTCGAGTGGTCCGGCGTCGGCACGGTGGAGACGTGGACGACACCGTTCGACCGTGAGGGCGCGCCGGAGAAGGCATTCCTGGCGGTGCGCACCCCTGCCGACACCCGCACCCTGGCGGTGCTCACCGACCGTTCCGAGGCGCAGGCCAGCGTCGACGAGGATATCGCCGGGGCGAAGGTCACCGTGCACGCCGACGGCACGGCGACACTGGGCTGACCTACAGCAGGCCCAGTGCCGCGACGGCGTCGCGTTCCTCGCGCAGTTCGGACACCGACGCGTCGATCCGGGCGCGGGAGAACGCGTTGATATCGAGGCCCTCAACGATCTCCCAGCGGCCCCCGACCGATCGGCACGGGAACGAGGACACCAGACCCTCGTCGACGCCGTAGACGCCGGGCGAGGGGAGCGCCACCGAGGTCCAGTCGTCGGCCGGTGTGCCGTGCACCCAGTCGTCGATGTGGTCGATGGCCCCGTTGGCAGCCGAGGCCGCCGAACTGGCGCCGCGCGCCTCGATGATCGCGGTGCCGCGACGAGCCACCGTCGGAATGAAATCATCGGCGAGCCAATGGGTATCGGCGGCGTAGTCGGCCCCGGACCGGCCGGCTACGACGGCGTGGAAGATATCGGGATACTGCGTCGGGGAGTGGTTGCCCCAGATGGTCATCCGGCTGATCTGGGTGACCGGCACCTGCGCGTGGCGAGCCATCGCGGCGACGGCCCGGTTGTGGTCCAGGCGGGTCAGCGCGGTGAACCGGTCACGCGGGATATCGGGTGCATGCGCCGATGCCACCAGGGCATTGGTGTTGGCCGGGTTCCCGACGACGAGCACCCGCACATCGCTGGACGCGCCGGCATTGAGCGCGGCGCCGGCGGTGGCGAAGATCTGCGCGTTGGCACCGAGCAGGTCGGCGCGTTCCATCCCCTTCGACCGGGGCCGGGCACCGATCAACAGCGCGATATCCACGCCGTCGAAGGCCCGCATCGGGTCATCGTAGATCTCGGTGCCCACCAGCAGCGGGAACGCCCCGTCATCGAGTTCCATCACGACGCCTTCGGCGGCGCGCACCGCATCGGGCACCTCGAGCAGCCGCAACGTGACCGGGGTCTCGCGGCCGAGCATCGCGCCCGCGGCGATCCGGAAGAGCGCCGCGTAGCCGATCTGGCCCGCGGCGCCGGTGACGACGACGGTGACGGCGGTGGGGGACATGTCGACCACCCTAACCGTGCCTATCGGCGGTCAGCCGAGCAACTGCGCGAGCGGCACCGTCGGATCGGCCAGCTTCTGCCGGTCGATCTTCCTACCGGATCGGATGAGCGCCTTGATGTCATCGAGGCCCTCCCAGATGTTGACGTTCATCCCGGCCAGCACACGGTCCTTCTTGTCCAGCCAGAACGACGTGTACTCGCGGCCGTCCACATCGCCGCGGAAGACGACGGCGTCGTAGTCCGGTGCGTGACCCACGTACTCCATGCCCAGGTCGTATTGGTCGGTGTAGAAGTAGGGCAGTTCGTCGTACACGCCCGGGTTGCCCAGCATCCCGGCGACGGCCACCGCGGGTTGTTTCTTGGCATTGGCCCAGTGTTCGGTGCGAATCCTGATGCCGTACAGCGGATGTTGGGCCGCAACGATATCGCCGACGGCAAAGATGTCCGCGTCGCTGGTCCGCAGTGACGCGTCGACGGCGATCCCCCCGTCGGCCATGTCCAGGCCTGCGCGTTCGGCCAGTTCGAGATTCGGCTGCGCGCCCACCGCGATCAACACGGTATCGGCGGGCACCGTGGAGCCGTCGGCGAGGCGCACGCCGGAGGCCGGCCCACCTGCGGTGGTGGTGATGCCCTCGACGGTGGCGCCGAATCTGAATTCGACACCGTGGCCGGTGTGCAGCCCGGCGAATACCTCGGCATTCTCCCGGCCGAGCGCCCCCAGTAGTGGCAACTCCGCACTCTCGATGACGGTGACGGCGAGATCCCGGGACCGTGCGGCGGCGGCGACCTCCAGGCCTATCCAGCCGGCGCCGATGATGGCCAACCGCTGCCCGGGTTGCAGCGCCGACAGCAGGGCATCGGCGTCGGCGACCGTGCGCAGCACGTGCACTCCGTCGGCATCGGCACCCGGGATGTCCAACCGACGCGGCCGTGATCCGGTGGCCAACAACAGTTTGTCGTAGTGCTCATGTCGGCCCTCGTCGAAGGCGACCGCGTGCGCACCCGTGTCGATGGTGGTCACCGCCGTGCCCAGCCGCAGCTCCACGTCGTGAGCGCGATACCAGTCCGCGTCCTGCACCGTGAGATCGGGCGGTGTGGCCTTGCCGAGCAGGTAGTCCTTGGACAGCGGCGGCCGTTCGTAGGGCAGTGCGGATTCGGCGCCGAAAAGAATAATGCTGCCATTGAAGTCGTTGTCGCGCAACGCTTCAGCGGCCTTGGCACCCGCCAGTCCGCCGCCGATGATCAGATAGCTCGGTGTGGTCATGTCTGCTCCGTGGTTGGGGGGCTGAGGGTTTCGCGTAACGCGTCGTCGAGGGATATCCGCACCAGGGCGGCGGCCAACCGGGCGGCCCTGCGCGGGGCCAGCCGGTGCAGCGCCTCCGGGTCGTCGGGCAGACCCATTGCGCGGGCGGCCTCGATCGCCCGATCGTCGAAATAGGGCCGTACCCAGGGCCACACGTCCTGCACCTCGCGCAGGAAGATGTCCGCGCCCGTGGGTCCGATCCCTTTGAACTCCTGCAGAGCCCGTTTCGCCGCTGCGACGTCGTGTTCCGAGGCTTCGGCGAGTCTGCGGAGGTCACCGGAGTAGTGCTCGCGGACCCGGGCCGCGAGCTCGGTCAACCGGGTCGCTGAGCTCTCGTCGTAGCGGGCGTAATGCGCCCGGCCGAAGCAGTCGATCATCGTCCGTCGGTCGGCATCCAGCACCGAATCCGGGGTGCGTAGTCCTGCCTCGTGGAGTTCGCGGGCAGCGGCGGTGGCGATATCGGCGCCGATGGGTTTACTGGCGAGCATCGCCAGCGTCAGCAGCTGAAACAGCGGGGCGGGGGTGTCCTTGAGTGTGATGCCGGCTTGTTCGGCATACGTCGTGCCCGCGTGCTGGATCAGCCGCTCGGCCCTGTGCTGCGAATCAGAATCGGACATCGGTGTTGAGGTACCCAGGGTGGCCCAGCACAAACGTCGGCTACCTGGGGGCTACTTCGGAGGCAGCGATCTCGCATGTGCGACCCCACGATCCACCCAGGATCGCAGCCTGCGTTTATCGGAAATCCCGGCTGCCGACACCCGGATCCAGCCGCGAACCTCCCGCCCCGACATCACCATCGGCTCGACATGGTCGCGCCCGAGTAGGACGCCGGTCACTTCGGCGGGCACCCGAACCATCAGGCCGCCGTGACCGGACACGCAGACGGCCATGTGCCCGTTCACCAGGAAGGCCAGCCCGCCGAACATCCGTCGCTCATCGGCTCCGCCGACCAGTTCCCGCACGCGCTCTGCCAGATCCAGGTCGTAGGCCATCTCAGTCCGGGTCCACCGCGGTGGTCAGCAGGTCCGTCATGTCCAGATTCTAGGCGTTGCCGGGCGCACAGCGGACGTCGAATTTCACCGAGTTCGCGATGAAGCACAGGTGATGTGCACGCTCATGGATGGCGGCCAACGCCGCGACGTGCTCGGGATCGTCGACGCGCACCTGCGGCCGCAGCAGCACCTCTGTGAAATGCCCGCCACCATCGGCCGTTTCGGCCATCGTGCCCGCCGGATGGTCTGTGTATTCGGTGACGACGATGCCCTCCTGGGCGCACAGCCCGAGAAACCACAGCATGTGGCACTGGGACAGCGATGCGACCAGCAGCTCCTCGGGGTTCCACCGCTGCGGATCGCCACGGAAGGACGGATCCGCGCTGCCGGCGATCGTCGGCTTGCCGGCCGCGCTGATCTCATGGGCGCGCTCGTATGCGCGGTAACCGCTGGTGCCGGTTCCGGTGTTCCCGGTCCAGGTGATGTCCAATTCGTAGCGGTGTGTCTTGCCGGTCATGATCACACGGTAGGCGTGCCGCTCGACCCACGTCCCAGGTGGTCCGGACGACGCCGAGCGTGCGTGCCCGCTGGCCCGGTCTCAGGACCTGCGAACACGCACGCTCGTCGGGTTATGCCGCCGTCGCGGTCACCGCGCTCTCGGCGGCCGGCTCCAACGCCAGCGCGACGATCTCGGCGACATCGGTCATCGGCCGGACGTCGAGTGCGGCAAGAACTTCCTCGGGGACCTCGTCGAGATCGGGTTCGTTGCGCTGCGGGATGAAGACGGTCTTCAACCCGGCCCGTTGGGCGGCAAGCAGTTTCTGCTTCACACCGCCGATGGGCAGCACCCGACCGTTCAGCGTGACCTCGCCGGTCATACCCACGTCACCGCGGACCTGCCGTCCGGTGGCCATGGAGACCAGCGCGGTCACCATCGTCACGCCGGCCGACGGGCCGTCCTTGGGCACCGCACCCGCGGGCACGTGCACGTGGATCTGCCGGTCCAGTGCCCTCGGGTCGACGCCGAGCTGTTCGGCATGGGCCCGCACGTAGGACAGCGCGATCTGCGCCGACTCCTTCATCACGTCACCGAGCTGACCGGTCAACTTCAATCCCGGCTCTGCCTCGACCGACCCGGCCTCGATGTAGAGCACATCGCCGCCGAGTCCCGTCACGGCCAGACCGGTGGCCACTCCGGGCACCGCGGTGCGCTCGTCGGAGTCCGGAGTGAACCGCGGACGGCCCAGGTACTCAACGAGATCCGGCTCATCGATGATGAGGCCGGTGATCCCTCCAGCCAGCTTGGTCGTGACCTTGCGC
The DNA here is from genome assembly GCA_052044345.1 of Mycolicibacterium sp. 22603. Lineage (GTDB taxonomy): Bacteria > Actinomycetota > Actinomycetes > Mycobacteriales > Mycobacteriaceae > Mycobacterium. The sequence goes on along the minus strand of JBQEMX010000008.1, from coordinate 2,654 downwards.
AGCGCCTTGGCCAGCAGCCGCTCGAACTGGCGCACGCCCGGTTCGCGGGTGTAGTCGGCGGCGATCTTGCGCAGCGCGGCATCGGTCACCGTGACCTCACCATCGGCCAGGGCGGCTCGCTCGGCCTGCCGTGGCAGCAGGTAGTCCCGGGCGATGGCCACCTTGTCGTCCTCGGTGTACCCGTCGATCTGGATCAGCTCCATGCGGTCCAGCAACGCCGACGGGATGTTCTCGATGACGTTGGCCGTCGCCAGGAACACCACATCGCTCAGATCCAGGTCCAGCTCCAGGTAGTGGTCGCGGAACGTGTGGTTCTGCGCGGGATCCAGCACCTCCAGTAGTGCCGAGGATGGGTCGCCCCGATAGTCGGAGCCGACCTTGTCGATCTCGTCGAGCAGCACGACGGGGTTCATCGAGCCTGCCTCGCCGATGGCCCGCACGATGCGGCCAGGTAGTGCACCGACGTAGGTGCGCCGGTGCCCGCGGATCTCGGCCTCGTCGCGCACGCCGCCGAGAGCGACGCGAACGAACTTGCGGCCCAAGGCGCGTGCGACGGACTCGCCCAACGAGGTCTTGCCCACCCCGGGCGGACCGGCCAGCACCATGACCGCGCCGGAGCCACGCCCGCCCACGACGGACATGTTGTGTTGGGCACGGCGGGCACGCACCGCCAGGTATTCGACGATGCGGTCCTTGACGTCGTCCAGCCCGTGGTGATCGGCGTCCAGGATCTCGCGGGCGGATTTCAGGTCGGCCGAGTCCTCGGTCGTGATGTTCCACGGCAGGTCCAGCACGGTGTCCAGCCAGGTGCGGATCCAGCCGCCCTCGGGGCTCTGGTCGCTGGAGCGTTCCAGCTTGCCGACCTCACGCAGCGCGGCCTCGCGGACCTTCTCGGGCAGCTCGGCGGCCTCCACGCGGGCCCGGTAGTCGTCCTCACCCTCCTGGCCATCCGGGCCCAGTTCGCCCAGTTCCTTGCGGATCGCCGCCAACTGTTGGCGCAACAGGAATTCCTTCTGCTGCTTGTCCATCCCGGCTCGGACGTCCTCGGCGATCTTGTCGTTGACCTCGACCTCGGCCAGGTGCTCGCCGGTCCAATCGATCAACAGACGCAGCCGACGCTCGACATCGGAGGTCTCCAGCAGCTCACGCTTCTGCACATCGCTCAGGTATGAGGCGTAGCCGGCCGTATCGGCCAGGGCGGACGGGTCGCTGATCTTGTTGACGACGTCGACGATCTGCCAGGCCTCGCGGCGCTGCAGCATCGCCAACAGCAGTTTCTTGTATTCGGCGGCCAGAGCCTTGGTCGCGGCGGAGACCTCCGCCTCGGCGATCGGCTCGACCTCGACCCACAGTGCGGCGCCGGGTCCGGTGGTACCGGAGCCGATGTGTGCGCGGATCTCACCCTTGACGACGGCGGCCGCGCCACCGCCGGGAACGCGACCCACCTGCACGATCGAGGCGAGCACGCCGTGGGTGGGGTAGCGGTCATCCAGGCGCGGTGCGATGAGCAGCTTGCCGGTCTCGCTGGCCTGAGCGGCGTCGACCGCGGCACGGGCAGCGCCGTTCGCATCGACGTCGAGCTCGACGGGCACCACCATGCCGGGCAGCACGATGGGCTCGCTGACGAACAGGACCGGGACTGCGATGGCTTCAGACATCAAACCTCCAAAGTTGATTCTGATGCACTCAACCCGGGATGGTCTGCGGTTGTTCCCGCCGCGCGATCAGTGCGCTGAGGGCGAACACCGGGGCGGGTGTGCCGGGGGATCGCCGGATGGGGTCACCGTCTCGCTCCTGTGCTGCCACCGCGCCCGCGCCCGCTTGGCGACGATGATCGTCACCAGGATCAGCAAGGCGATCACGGCCAGCGACACGGCGGTGTTCAGTCCCTTCCCGACATCGACCGAGAAGGAGAAGATGATGCCCAAGCTGACGAACGTGCCGACGAGAAGACCGACTCCCCATATTGCGGAGAGCAGAACGTGCACCCGGTGCTTGAAGGCCGCCTCGCCGGGTTCGGGGGAGCCGCCATCGTGCTGGACGCGCTCGGCGACCACCTGCGTCAGTGGCTTCCCGATCACGCAGCTGCCCAGGAAGATCAGCGCCCCGATCCCGCCGACCAGCGTGTCGCCCACCATCAACATCCGGGCGTCGTGGGTGGCCAGGCCGACCGCCAGGCTGAGGCCGAAGTTCACCATCAGATAGCCGGCGAACGGATCGAGTCGGCGCGCCTTGATCGCGTCGTAGCCGACCTTGACACCGGCCAGCACCGTCGCGGTGAGCAGGGCCAGGTATTCGGACACCCCCGCGGATCGCAACCCGTAGTAGGCGACCAGTGGCGGGGCGACGTCCAGCAGTATGCCGCGCAGAACCGGGGTCACGGACCGATGCTAGGTGTCGATGCTGACGATCAGCTGTCAACGCCGAGCTCGAAATGCCGGGGTTTCTCGTCATCGCAGTGGGCCACGTCGTGATGAGTGTGCGGAGGCCTTCCCCACATTGAACTTATTGCGTTGGCGCGCAGGTTATCCCAGCTGCCACCCTGATGCTGCTGGTGTCTCATGGGTGCCACTCAACGCGTTACCCGGTGGCGAAAGCAACCGATTTTTCGCCGGCACACAACCGTGAGAGTGACGTTTCTGCGCTTTCCAGGT
>JBQEMX010000007.1:205011-219494 GCA_052044345.1 Mycolicibacterium sp. 22603 | reverse complement strand
TGTCAGAAGGAGTGTCAGATGACAAGGTCGCGGCGGTCGAAAGTATCGGCTGAGGACAAGGCTCGGATCGTGTTGGCGATCTTGGCCGGGGAAATGACCGGAGCTGAGGCTGCGCGTCGGTGTGGTGTGTCGGCGGTGCAGGTGACCAAGTGGAAGCATCAGTTCCTCGAAGCTGGATCGGCGCGGATGCAGGAGGTTCCCAGCGGCCCAGCCGGCCGCGCCGGCAGCCCCGAGCAACGTCGGCTGAAACTGGAAAACCAGGAGCTCAAACTCGCTTTGGCCGAAGCCACGGTTCAACTGCGGATCTGGCAGCGTGGCGCTCAGATGGCCGACCAGGTCCCTTCCAATACCTCGAAACCCTAAGAGAAGCAGCCGGTCTGCCGGTTTCGAGGTTCGCTTTCCTAGCCGATATCCCTGAGCGGACCTACCGGCGCCGCCTGGCTCGGCTCCGCGCCGGTGACCCACCCAAAGGCCCCTGGCCGGCCCCCGTCGTTGACCGCATCGAAGAACTGGCCGCCAAGTACGCCCAGGAATGGCCCGCCTGGGGCTACCGCAAAATCGCCGCACTGATGCGCGCTGACGGCCACGACGTCACCAACTCCTCAGTGCAGCGGGCATTACGGCGTCGAGGACTGCTGTTACCGCAAGGCTTCCGAGCCGACCGGAAATCCTGGGCAGTATTGCGGCGCCGCGTTTTCCACGACCCGCCCACCGAACGCAACCGGGTATGGCAGACCGACTTCTCAGAATTCGAAACCGCCAACGGCGGCATCTGGCGCATCAGCGCCGTCATCGACTACGTCACCAAATACTGCCTGGCCATCACCGTGACACCCACCTCACGAGGCCGCGACGCAGTCAACTGCATCCGCCAGGCCGTCGCCGAGGCCACCCACCTACTGAACCTGGCAGACCTTCGCCAAGACCGCGGCGTCATGGATGTCTACAACGACCACGACGAGATCATCGGACGCACACCCGCCCCCATCGCCATCGTCTCCGACAACGGCCCCTGCTACCGCGGCAAAGACTTCCAAACACTGTTCACCGGCCAGGACCCACTACTTCGACACATCCGTACCCGCGTCAAGACCCCACAGACCAACGGTGTCATCGAGCGATTCTTCGAAACGCTGAAATATGAGCACCTCTTCCGCGGCTACATTTGCGACGGCGATGCCCTCGACATGGAAGCCCACCACTTCCGCATCATCTACAACACCATCCGACCCCATCAAGCCATCCAAGACCGGACTCCAAAGCAGGCGTACCTAAACCCCATTAACCAAGAAAACCTGCCAATTTCTTGACTCAAGACATTGGTGCACCGACAAGTCGCTGATGAAACATTGGAACGGCCCCGGGAAACACACCGGGGCCGTTCCGTGGGCCTGGAGCAACCCGCTCCGTAAAGATCGTTGCCGCCCCAGTACCCGGGGCGTGCGACGATACTAACCTGTTTGTGATGCGGATCACACGGCGGGTAGCAATCAGACATCCAATCGTGACCCGACCAATATCGTCCGGTCCGGCGGCAGGTGGAAGTACCCGACTGCGTCAGCGGTGAGGAACGACGTGGCGACGAAAAGCCTTTTGCGCCAACCGCTCATATCCGGATTGTCGCCGGGGACCAGCTCCAGATGGGACAGGAAGTAGGACGCCGTGTCCAGGTCGATACCACCTTCGGTGACCTCGCTGGGCAACATTCGCAGGGCCGCCGGTACGTCCGGGCGTTCCATGTAGCCGGCGTGCACGGTCACATGCACGATCCCGTCATCGCGGTAGCCGAGGGAGTCCACGGAGATGCGTTGATCGTCGGTCAGCCGGGGGACCGGGACCGTTTCGACGGCGACGATGACGGCGTGTTCATGCAGAACGTGGTTGTGCTCGACATTGGTTCGCATTGCCAGCGGTGTGGTGTCGTCGGAGCGGTTCAAGAAGACCGCGGTCCCGGGAACGCGTACCAGCGGCGGCTGCCGGTCGGCCAGTTCGTCGATGAATGGGCGCAGCGGTCCCTCGATCTGACGTCGCGCAGCGGTCACCAGATGCCGGCCGCGCTGCCAGGTGGTCATCACGACGAAGGCGCAGATCGCGATGACCAGGGGCAGCCATGCCCCGTGGACCAGCTTGGTGAGGTTGGCCGCAAAGAACATCACATCGACGAACAGCAGGGCGCCACCGCCCGCAGCCAACGCCCAGAGCGGCCACTTCCACTGCTGTCTGGCGTAGTAGAGGAACAACAACGTCGTGATGGTGATCGTGCCGCTGACCGCCATACCGAAGGCGTAGGCCAGCGCGGCCGATGACCGGAAGGCGAAGACCAGGGTGATCACCGACATCATCAACATCCAGTTGATCCATGGGACGTAGATCTGCCCCATCGACTTGGCCGAGGTGTGCGTGATGCGCAGACGCGGCAGATAGCCGAGCTGGACTGCCTGAGACACCACGGAGAAGGCGCCGGTGATCACCGCCTGCGAGGCGATCACGGTGGCAGCCGTGGCCAGCAGGACCAGTGGCAGCCGCGCCCACTCGGGAGCGAGAAGGAAGAACGGCGCACTGTGTACGTCGTCATCGCGGAGCAGCAAGGCACCCTGCCCGACGTAGTTGAGCGTGCAGGCCGGCAACACCAGGCCCAACCAGCCGATGACGATCGCTCGTCGTCCGAAGTGCCCCATATCGGCGTAGAGCGCCTCGGCGCCGGTGACCGCCAGCACGATCGCGGCCAGCGCAAAGAAGGCAATGTGGAAGTGTCCGCCGATGAACGCGATGGCATAGGTCGGTGACAGCGCGGCCAGGATCCCCGGGTTTTCCGCGATGCCGATGACGCCGCACGCGCCGATTGCAGCGAACCAGACGATCATGACCGGCCCGAAGAATCGTCCCACCACCGCGGTGCCCTGCCGTTGCACGCTGAACAACGCGACGATGATCACCGCGGTGATCGGGACGACCCAGTCCTTGAGGCCGGGTTCGATGGTCTTGAGCCCCTCGACCGCCGACAACACCGATATCGCCGGTGTGATCATCGAATCGCCGAAGAACAGGGCGGCCCCGAACAAGCCCAGGAATCCCAGTGCGATCGCCGTGCGGTGACCACGTGTGCTCGCACCGCGACGCAGCAGCGTGATCAGCGCCATGATGCCACCCTCGCCGTGGTTGTCGGCGCGCATGACCAGGGTGACGTAGGTCAGGGTGACGATCACCATGACCGACCAGAAGATCAGGGAGACAACGCCGTAGACATTGGCCTCGGTCAACGGCACCGGGTGCGGGTCGGCGGGGTTGAAGACCGTTTGCAACGTGTAGATGGGACTGGTGCCGATATCGCCGAACACGACGCCTAGCGCTCCGATGATGATCGCCAGCCGCAGCGGTGGCGCGGACTGCTGTGGCTGTGCGGGTTGGTCTGGCATCCCTACATCATCGGTATCAGCGCGGGGTGAAGCTGCACTTCCTGGGTTTTCATGACGAAGTACACCCGCTGCCCGACCTCCAGATCCAGCTCGGCGGCTGCCGCGGGGGTGATATCGGCCGCCAGACCCGTGCCACCGTCGGGTTGTTCGACACCGCGAACCCGCACCGTGGCACCGTGGGTGTCGAGTTCGGCGATCTGAACCTCCACGATATTGCGCGGGCTGGCGTGCGGCGCGCTGAGGTGGACCGCGACCGCGGAGGGGCGAAAAAGTGCGACACCGGCCGAGCCGACCTCCAGATCGCCGAGACCCGAGATGATTTGGCCCCAAGCGGTGCGCAGCACACCGGGTTCGGAGAGGACGCCCGAGACCAGATTCACCCCGGCGATGCGCGCAGCGAAGTCACTTCGCGGCGCCGTCAGCACCTCGCGGACCTTTCCACTCTCCACCACGCGTCCACCGTCGATGACGACCACCTTGTCGGCCAGGGCCAATGCGTCGAGCAGATCGTGGGTGACGATGATCGCCGTGCGTCCGGTTTCCCGCAGGACCTCACGCAGCAGTCGACGCATTGCGGGTGCTGCCGTGACATCGAGGGCGGCCATCGGTTCATCGAGTAACAGCAGCCGCGGTTCGGCGGCCAGCGCTCGGGCGACCGCGATGCGCTGCGCCTGGCCGCCGGACAGCTCCGCCGGCCTACGTGCTGCCAGCTCCGTGGCGTCGACGGCCGTCAACCAGTGCCGAGCCCGCGCACGGGCGGCCGAGCGCGACAATCCCCGGCAGCGCGGGGCGTAGGCGACGTTGGCCTCGGCCGTCATATGCGGAAAAAGCATTGCCTGCTGGGACAACATGGCAACGCCCCGGGCGTGCGGCGGACGGAAGGTCCCCGCGGCGGTATCGGTGAGGACGGTGTCGCCGAGGGTGATGCGTCCGGTGTCCGGGTGCAGCAGCCCGGCGATCATCAGTAGCAGCGTCGACTTACCGGCGCCGTTGGGGCCCAGCACAGCCAGCACCTCGCCATCGGCGAGGGATATGTCGAAGTCGATATCGCGCTGCCTCAAGCGGGCCGTGACCCGCACCGCGCTCACAGTGCAGCCCGCAGCCGACGGGTGCCCGAGGCGATCACGATGGCCGCGGCGACGACGATGAGCAACAGCGACAATGCCACGGCCGCATCGGGATCCGTTTCGCGCTGCAGATAAATCTCCAATGGCAGGGTGCGGGTCACCCCCTGCAGCGATCCCGCGAAGGTCAACGTCGCCCCGAACTCGCCGAGAGCGCGTGCGAAGGCCAACACCGCGCCCGATAACAGGCCGGGTAACGCCAGCGGCAGAGTCACCGTGCGCAGCACGGTGGTGGGGCGGGCGCCCAGGGTCGCCGCGATGTGTTCATAGCCGTTGCCCGCCGAGCGCAGCGCGCCTTCCAGGCTGACCACCAGGAACGGCAGCGAGACAAAGGATTGTGCGAGCACCACGGCGGTGGTGGAGAACGCGATGCGCAGGCCCCACAGTTCGAGGTACTCGCCGAGCAGCCCTTGACGGCCGAATGTGTAGAGCAGCGCGATACCGCCGACTACCGGTGGCAGCACCAACGGCAGCAATATCAGCGAGCGCAGGATCTGTTGACCGGGGACGTGTCCGCGCGCCAGCGCCAGCGCCATCGGAGTGCCGAGCAGTACACAGACCAGCGTGCTGGCGCTCGCGGTCTTGAGACTCAACAGAAGTGCGGCGCGCGATGATTCGGAGGTGACGAGTGGGATGAAGTGCGACCAGTCAATCCTCGACAAGACCGCGATCAGCGGTGTGATCACGAACAGTGCGCCCGCGGCGGCAGGCAGGTAGATCCAGGCCGGGAGGCCTACCTGGACCAGCCCGCCGGGGCGACGCACCGCGGTCACGGTGTGGCGAAACCCGCTGCGGTGAGGACGTCCTGTCCGGCCGGGCTGGTCACGAGGCCGACGAAGTCTTGTGCGGCTTGTGAGTTGGCGGCCTCCTGGAGCACGGCGATCGGGTAGGTGTTCACCGCGTCGGCGGACTCGGGGAACGACACCGCAGTCACGTCGTCCGCGGCGCCCGCCGCGTCGGTGACGTACACCAGTCCGGCATCGGCCTGGCCCGAGATGACCTTGCCCAGCACATCCGTGACCGCAGACTCCTCACTCACCGGCGTCAGGGTCACTCCGGTGGCCTTCTCGACCTTCTCGGTCGCCGACCCGCACGGAACCTGAGGTGCGCACACCACCACCTGGGTTCCCGGCCGCGCCAGGTCGGCGAAAGTCGTGATCTTCGTGGGATTGCCGAATGGCGTGACGATCGTCAAGGTATTGCTGGCGAAGTTGACCGGCTCTCCGGCGACGACGCCGGCGTCCACTGCCTTGGTCATGTTCGCGGTATCCGCGGAAGCGAACACATCGGCCGGCGCCCCCTGGGTGATCTGGGTGACCAGATCGGAGGAGCCGGCGAAGTTGAAGGCGACCTTCGTTCCGGGATGGTCCTTTTCGAATCGGGCGCCCAGCTCGGTGAACGATTTTTTCAACGATGCCGCGGCGAATACCGTGAGCTGTGTGTCCGGCTGTGCTGAATCGCTCTGCGACGACGAGCATCCGGCGAGCAGCAGGGTTAGGGCCAACAGTCCCGCTAGCGGTTTCACGAGGTTCCTCCTGGAGTTTCGACGATGACGTTGGTGGCCTTGACGACGGCGACGGCAAGCGCGCCGGGCTCCAGCCCGAGCTGTCGGACCGATGCGGTGGACATCAGCGAGACGACGGTGAAGGGTCCGCACTGCACCTCGACCTCGCTCATCACCTGATCGGAGGTCACATTCGTGACCAGTCCGACGAGCCGATTGCGGGCCGAACTGCTGGTGCCTGTCGGGTCGGCGGGTGGGCTGGCCTGGTCGCGGACAAAGGAAGCGAGCACGTCGCCGGCGATGACCTTGCGTCCGGCGTCGTCTTTATAGGAGGCCAGCGCGCCGCTGTCCGTCCACCGGCGCACCGTGTCATCGCTGACACCGAGCAGCGCGGCGGCGTCCTTGATCCGAATTGCGGGCACTGAAGCCTCCCTGGTCCGATTATGCGGTCAAGGAAGGATAGATCAACCGCCTTTGCGGCTATCCGTGAGTGCGACGAAGACGAGGTCGAGCACCCGTGGTCGGCCGGCCTCCTCGGCGGTCCGACGTGACGCGTTGTTCAGCCCGTGGATGGTGCCGATCAGATGCTCATCGCGGTCGGCGCTGATATCGGCGGCCCACCTGCGCTGTGCGTGGCTGGCGTAATGGTGGCCGGCATGAGCGGTGTCCACCACCTCCTCGTGGATTTCGGATCCGGGAATCCAGTAGATGCGGCCCGGCCGGACGGCGAACGCCCCGACCGCTACATCGGCCACGGTGATCGCGTGCAGCTGTCCGGCGGCGTGCCAGGCGCGAAGATCTTCGGAATCGGCAGCGGCCACGTTCTGGGCCAGTACCGGACTGAGTGTGCGATAGCGGGCCTGCACCAGTTCGACGGCGTCCCTTACGCGTTCGAACGGAACCAGCCGAACGCCGGGGTCCGGTTCGCCAAGGTCCGTGCACCGTGCGGCGTGTACGGTCTGATCCACGACGATATCGGGCCCGTCGATGGCCCCGGGCCGGGTCCGTAAGCGCAGTGCCTTCGGCGCGAACATCGACCACTCCGCCGCCACGCAGCGCGCCAGGTCGCCGACGTCGCCGAAGGTGTGCGCGATGATCTCGATGAACGGTCTGTCGATATTGCGCCCTCGAAACCGTATACCGCCCAGCAGATCTCCTCGCTCAGTGCGGACAACGCGGTGCAGGTAGTCCGACGATGACACCCCGGGTAGGTCGATGTGATCGGAAAACGAGCGGGCGAAGGCGTCATCGGTGGTGCGGGCCTGTTCCTCGGCAAGCCACGCCGCCACATGACGGTGACCGGGCACACCGAACAGTCCTTCCGCCAGGTCGAATTCAGGCGCCAGTGATGGCCAATCCTCGATCGAGCGCATGCCCGCATTCAACGCGATCGTCCCGCCGAAGCCAACGTCTTTACGGTGCGGCGGGGGCTGTTACCTCGTCGACGACCACCTGGGAAGCGGTTCGCAGCGCCACCCAGTCACCCCGCCAGCCCAACAGGTGCACCGCCAGATCCGCGGTCCGCTGCGGCTGATCGGGCTCGCCCAATCCGTCGGCACGCAGGTTGGGCAGGCTCTCGACCAGTCGGAACACGGTATCGGCATCGCCGCTGACATCCAGGGCGCCGTCCGCCGGTTCGATACCGGCGATCACCCGCGTCGACAGCTCGCGGTAGGCGCGACGCAATTCGGTTCGCTGCCGGTGGAATTCGACGAAATGCGGGTCTCGCACCTCGGGCAGCAGATAGAGGATGCCCAGGTTCCACGGGCTGTCCCACAGGAGGCGGCAGTCCAGCAGGCTGAGCGCGTGCAACAACACCACCGGCGGCTCGGTGCGGTCGCGCAGCTGTTCGGCCGCCCGCAGCGATGACAGCACGGTACCGCTCAACAGTGCCGCCAGGATGTCGTTCTTGGTGCGGAAGTGGTGATACAGCGAGGCCTGCCGGATCCCGACGGCCTCGGCGATCTGGCGCGTCGAGGTCGCGGCCACCCCTGAGGTGGTGAACAGTTCGGCGGCCGCATCCAGCACCTCGTCCCTGGCGGTCTGGCCGGGACGCTTGCGCCCCTCCAGTCGGGGGCGGCCGCTTGCGGTGGTGCGCACGTGTNGTCCGACAGGCGCGACACGTGCGCCACCGCCGATGTGTCCCGGGTCAGGACCTGGCCGCCGTCAACACCTCGGGGACGGGGGCCGGCTCGGCCGGCACGTTCGCTTCCACGCGAGCCGGTGTCAGCGCAGTGACAACCAGATACGCCGCCAACGACGCAGCCCCGGCCAGCAACGTGCTCCAGCCGTCGGCTGTGGTCGTCACCAGATCGTTGGGGATGTAGAACAGCGTGTTGTCGACCCCGTAGATGGTCGGGGTGAGAACGAAGAACGTCATCCGCACACCGATGCCCACCACGATGGCTGCCCACGCCGCCGCGGCGCCGCCGCGCGCCCAGTACAGGCCGAGGATGAACGGGACCACCAGGCTGGCCAGCAGCAGGTCGAAGGCCAGCGTCAGCAGGATGCCGGTCTGGGGGACCCGCAGGGCCACGATGCCCGCCAGTACCGCCATCGGCAGGGTGGCCCAGCGGGTGGCGGTCAGCACCCGCGGCGTCATCGTGACCGCCTCCGCGTCGATGCGCAGAATGTTGCGGATCAGCACCGCTGCGGTGGACAGCAGAATGCCGCTGATGGTGGTCAACGTCGCGGCCAGCAGGCCCGAGATGACGATGATGGCCAACCAGGCCGGTGTGTACCCGCCCAGCAGTGTGTACAGGATGGGACCATCCGTGGCGTTGTCCCCGACGATGCTCACGGCGGCCAGGGCCACGAAGGACAAGGGGATGCAGAGCATCAGCAGTCCGGCGGCCGCGGCGAAGCATGCCTTCTGCGCGCCGCCGGGCGTGCGGGCGGAGAAGACGCGCTGCATGAGGTCGATGGCCACCAGGTTGCCCAGGCCCAGCGCGATGATGGTGGCCCAGTTGATCACCGCTCCGGAATCGCTGGAGGTCAGCTGCGCGAGATCACCGGCACCCATGCCTTCGGGCGCGCTGAAGCCGTGGGTGGTGGCCACCCAGGTCACCAGTGCGGCAACGCCGATGACATTGACGATGACGCAGGCGACGCCGGTGTACACCGAGGCGAACATGCCACCGCTGATGGTGTACAGCAACGCCAGTGGAATGGTGAGGATGATGGCGTAGGCATACGAGAGGCCCAGGAAGCGTTCCAGCAGGAAGCCGACCGCGACCAGATTTCCGGCCAACAGGATGATGAAGCTGGCGATGGTGAGAAACGACGACGCGACCTCGGTGCTGCGGCCGAAACGGTTACGGAAGTACTCGGGCAGCGTCACCACATCCGCGGCGCGCATCCGTTTGGCGAAGAACAGACCCATCAGCAGCAGACAGATGGCCAGCCCGATGGGCAGCGCGGCGCCGGCCCAGAACCCGAAAGCTGCCGAAAGATCGGCATTGCCGATGGTGGCGTTGGAGTCGACGGGCTGTGCGATCAGCACGGCGGTCACCAGGACCGCGGGCAGGGCCCGACCGGCGACCAGGTAGTTCGAACAGTCGCCGCGGACACGGCGGGCGGAGATGACACCGCTGACGGTGAGGATGAGCAGGAAGACGGCAACGCCGGCAATGATCATGGCGAACTCCAACAGGGAGTAGGGGTTTGGTGGTTCGGCGACGTTGCCGGGACAGCTCTGGGTGTGTGCAGGTGGTCAGTGGCTGGTGAGTGCCTTGCGGCCGAATGTCGCCAGCGGATGGGCGCCCTCGGGCAGGGTCACCTCCCCTCGGGCAAGGCGCTCCTGGAGATAGCGGAAACTCTGGGCGGTCTGTGCGAACAGATGCTCACCGGCGATCACGGGTGTGCGTGCGGGCTTGCCGTTGGCGGCGAAGGCCGGCAGCGGCGCCACCTCGGTGTCATCGTCGACGTTGACGAACAGCGGAAAGGAGTAACGCTCCTCTGCCACCTTGCGGACGCGGTGGGTCGTGGCGACGAACTCGCCGTTGCTCCAGATCTCCAGCAGATCACCGATGTTGAGTACGAATGCGTCCTCGATCAGTGGTACGTCGATCCACGTTCCGGCGGCGTTGAGAACTTCCAGACCGGGCGCCGTCGGACGCAGCAGCGTGAAGCATTCGTAATCGGTATGCGCGCCGATACCCGGCCGGTCGGCCGCGGCCGGGTCGAATGGGTAGTGGATCAACCGTAGTTGTGACGGCGGCGCGGTGACATGGCGGTCGAACCGATCGGCCGGCTCGCCGAGTGCGACCGCGAAGGCGCGCAGCAGTCGGCGCGACAGCGCGAATACCGCCTCGTACCAGGCGGTCACGGCCTCTCGGAAGCCGGGCAGCTCGGGCCATTGGTTGGGCCCCAACAGCGGGTGACCCGCCAGATAGCGCGGGTCGTCACCGGGCAGATCGACCGATAGGTCGAAGGCCTCCTTGGCATCCACGGTGCCCGCAGCGAACACCTCTTCACCGGGTGGCACATAACCCCGGTGATTGCTCGAACGACCGATATGGACCTTGAGTTTCTCCTCTTCGGGCAGGGCGAAGAAGGTGCGAGTGGAGTTGAGTAGATCGTGGAAAATCTCCGAACTGATTCCGTGGCCCACGATCTGGGCGAACCCCACCCGTCGAGCGGCATCGCCCAGGTCGGCGACCGCCTTTGCATAACCGGGATCGTTCTCGTCGAGCAGGGCGGCGATGTCGAGCACCGGCACCTCGGTGAAATCGGCGGTCATATCTTTCCTCGGTGGGCTAGAGGGGGAGCAGGTCGTCGGAGCGGTCGAAGGCCACGACGCTCCAGCGGCGCCGAATGGCCGCACCGGAACAATCGCGTTCGGCGGTGGTGACCTCGGCGACACCGAGATCGGGTGCCAGGTTGTCGCCGATCCGGAACGGGAGCGTCGAACGGGTGATGTGCCAGCCGGATTGGTCGACCGTCCCCAGGGAGACCTCGATGTCCAGAAGCGTCCGGCCCACCTCCAGGTCGGCGTCGACGACGGCGTCGGCCAGTGCGCCGGCGTCCAGGTCGGCATCGCGACCGCGGACGAACCCGAACCGGTTGCCGACCCGCAGCAGCATGCCGAGTCGGCCGGAGGCATCCCGCAGCCGCAGTTCGACGCTGTCGGCGGCGGGGTCGTCGGCGACCCAGTCCTCGTGGTAGTCGCGCCCGATGCCGGTCTCGACCAAGACGTGATCGGCCAGGTGCAATCGCCCCCGGTCGGGCAGATCCTCGGCAGGATGCAGATCGAGTTCCCGATGCCAGGTCCACACCCCGTCGTCCTCGGCGAGCCGGCCCGCGAACGCCTGGTGACGGCACAGGGTCACCAGGTCGTCGCGGGTGAGGGTGTTCAACGAGGTGCCGGTGATCGGCGCCATGTCGGTCGGGGTCCGCAGGTCGATGTAGAGCTCACCGGCCTGTAACCAGTACACCTCGGTGGTCGTGTCGATCTCGTTGTCGGGCCGGACCATCGCCGCTCGCCGCCAGCAGCGGTGCGCCAGATCGGACCGGGTGGCGGTGGTGCCGGGCAGTGTCCTACGCAGATAACCGGGCCAATCGCCGTGGTGGGTGATGTCGACACCGGATTCCCAGGCCTGCAGGCTGCACCCGAAACCGACGACCTCGCTGCCGTCGGCGAGCTCGACCCGCCCGAGTGACATCGGCGCCGGCAGTGCGGCAAGGAAGCCACCGAGCATGGCGGTGCCGATCGACCACAGCTCGCCGGCGATCGTCGTGCCCGCACCGGGTGCGACCCGCACCAGGCCGGGTTTGGGCGGCTCGGTGTCCAGTCGGGCCAACCGGTAATGCGGTGCGGTCCGGGCAGGTCCGATCCAACGTGCACCGCGGTCGTCGAGCTGCCAGGCCAGCGGCTGGCCGCGCAGATGGGCACCCACCACCAGCAGCACGGTGGTGTCCAGCCCGGCCCGTGCCGGCCAGGGATCGACCGCCGCCGGGGTGTCCGTCAACAGTCGCGCGATATCGAGCGCCACCGCATCCGCGCCCGCGCGCGCGACCACGCTGACCCCGAATTGGGCTCCCGCCGAATCGCTTCCGGCGGGTACCGCGACGGCGCACAGGTCCATCAGATTGCAGAAGTTGGTGTAGACACCCATCCGTGAGTTGACCGCCACCGGATCGGCGTTGACCTCGGCGATCGTCGGGTGCCCGGTCGTGGTGGGCACGAGCAGGGCATCGCAACCATCGAGTTCGGCCATCGCCTCGGCGGTCAGCTCGGCCAACCGCCCCCGGTCACGCAGCAACCGGTTGGCCGCAACGGTGCCCGCGGACTCGATGATGCCGGCGACGGTCGGGTCCAGATCGGGGGAGCCATGGTGGGTTTCGACGAAATCCCCGACCGCCTCGTAGCGCTCGGCGACCAGACCGCCGTCGTAGAGCAGCCGTGCCGCGGCCAGGAAGGGGGCCAGGTCGATATCGACGAGTTCGGCACCGCGCGAGGCGAGCTCGGCACAGGCGGACCGGAACAATTGTGCCCATTCTTGCGACAGTCCGGGCAGCTCCCGTGGCACCGCGACGCGGGTCGCCGGTGATGCGGCCAGTCGTGCGTCCGACGGGAACGCCCTGGCCCCACCGGCGATCACGGCCATGGCGGCATCGGCGGTATCGAGATCTGCGGCGAACACCGTCACACAGTCATAGGACCGGCAGGCGGGCACCACACCGTCGGTGGGCACGACACCGAGGGTCGGCTTGATGCCGACGATGCCTTGCAGGGCGGCCGGCACCCGACCGGATCCCGCGGTGTCGGTGCCGAGGGCGATGTCCACCAGACCGAGGGCGACGGCCACGGCGGAGCCGGAACTGGACCCGCCCGAAATGTATTCGGGCCGACGGGAATCACGTACCGGCCCGTAGGGGCTGCGGGTGCCGACCAGACCGGTGGCGAATTGGTCGAGATTGGTGGCTCCGATGATGACTGCACCCGCCGCCCGCAACCTGGCCACCGCGGTGGCATCGGTATCCGCCGCCCGGTCGGCGTAGCTCGGGCAACCCGCGGTCGTCGGGATGCCCGCGACGTCGATGTTGTTCTTCACCGCGGCCACCAGGCCCGCCAACGGCAGGCCGGGACCGGCCGCATCCACGGCCCGGGCGTCGGCAAGCGCATCGTCCAACGGCCGCAGCGTTATCCAGATCTCCGGGCGCCGCGCCGCGTCGATGGCAGCGTAGGCGGCGCGTACCCGTTCGACGGCGCTCATGCTCCTGCTCCGGTCCCGACGACCACCAGCGGGGTGCCCGGGTCGACCAGATGTCCTGCGGAAACCAGGATCTGGGTCACCACACCGTCCGACGGTGCGCGCAGCACCGTCTCCATCTTCATCGCCTCCAGCGCCAGCAGCGGTTGACCACTGACGACCTGCTCGCCGACGGCGACGTCGACCTTCCAGACGCTGGAGGAGAACGGAGCGTCGATGCGGTGATCACCGTCGTTGAGGACGAGGTCGTCGGTGGCGACCGGGGCGTTCGCGGCGGCCCGCTCGGCGCGGTCGAACTCACCGGCCCGCTCCCAGGCGGTGCGCTCCGCGGCGAACGCCGCCGCCTGCCGGTCACGGAATGCGGTGATATCGGCGGCGTTGTCGGCCAGGAAACGATCGTGTTCGGCCAGGGAAAAGGTGCCTTCGGTGATGTCGACATCGCCTCGGCCGGCCGCCATGTCGGCACGCAGCTCCAGCAGTTCCTCCGCCGACACCGGGTACCAGGAGATCCGGTCGAAGAACCGCAGCAGCCATGGGCTACCGGGCTCGAACGGTGCGGTATGCCGGTAACGGCTCCACACCTGGGTGGTGCGCCCGACGAACTGGTAGCCGCCCGGGCCCTCCATACCGTAGATGCACAGGTAGGCGCCACCGATACCGACGGAGTTCTCCGCGGTCCAGGTGCGGGCCGGGTTGTACTTGGTGGTGACCAACCGGTGCCGCGGGTCCAGCGGTGTGGCCACCGGAGCACCGAGATACACGTCACCCAGACCCAGCGTCAGGTATTCGGCGGCGAAGACGGTGTCGTAGACATCGGCCTGGCCGTCCAATCCGTTGATGCGACGGATGAATTCGATGTTCGACGGGCACCACGGCGCATCGTCACGCACGCCGGAGGTGTATCTGGCGATCGCCTCCCGGGTGGCCGGATCGTCCCAGCTGAGCGGCAGCCGGACCCGCCGGCTGGGCACGACGAGTTCCGAGGAGGCCGGCAGCTCGTTCTCGATCTCGGACAGCAGACCCAGGAGTCGTGATATCGGCAGCACGTCGGGATCGACATGGACCTGCAGCGACCGGATACCCGGCGTCAGGTCCAGGATGCCGGCACAGCTGCCGTCCAGCCGGGTATGTAGCGCGTGTACCCGAGCTCGCAGCGCGAGATCCAGGACTATATCGCCGTATTCGACGAGCACGTTGTCGTCACCACTGCGCCGGTAGGTCACCG
>JBQEMX010000007.1:0-204999 GCA_052044345.1 Mycolicibacterium sp. 22603 | reverse complement strand
GAGGGCGGCGACCCGGCGGGGGCTCAGGTCGGCGCGCGACGGTGCATCCGCCGCGCGCACCGGTACGAACCGGACCGTGTCACCCGGGCGCAGCTGTCCGAGCTTCCAGCGTTGCGCGGCGATCACCGTGACGGGACAGACGAATCCGCCCAGGCTCGGCCCGTCCGGCCCGAGCAGGATCGGGGTGTCCCCGGTGAAGTCCAGCGCGCCCACCGAATACGCGTTGTCGTGGATGTTGGACGGATGCAGGCCGGCCTCACCGCCATCGGGGCGAGCCCATTGCGGTTTCGGGCCCTCAAGTCTCACCCCGGTGCGCGCGGAGTTGAAATGCACGCGATACGACGCGCCGAACAGGGTGTCGATATCGTTGCGGGTGAAGAACTCCGGGGCCCCGTGCGGACCCTCGGTAACGGCCAGTTCCCATTCACGGGCGAATACGGGGCGACATTCCGGCGGGATCGGGGCCGCGGCTTCGGTTGCGGCAGGGTGGGTGCGCAACACATCGCCGGCGTGCAGCTCACGGCCGCCGTGGCCACCGAAACGGCCAAGGGTGAAGGTGGCGGCGCTGCCGAGATAGGTGGGCATGTCCAATCCGCCGGCCAGCAGCAGATAGGTGCGCAGACCCAGGGTTTCGGCGGCGCCGATATCGAGGACGCCGTCGGCGGGGATGTCGATCGGTTCCCACATCGGCGCGGGCACACCGTCGACGGTGACCAGACATTCGGCACCGGTGACGCACACCGTGGTGGGGTGGCTGAACCGCAGGGCCGGACCGGACGCCGTGCACTCCAGACCGGCGGCCTGCTCCGGGTTGCCCAGCGCGCGGTTGCCGAGCCGGAAGGACAGATCGTCCATCGGGCCGCTCGGCGGCACGCCCACCTGCCACAATCCGACCCGTCCCGGGATATCCTGCACGGTGGTCAACAGGCCGGGCCGCTCGACGGTGATCCGCGGCCGTGGGTCGCATACGGCTGCCAGCGTGGCAGTGCTGTGCCGCGCCGCCCGCACATCGGGGTCGGCGATGGCGGCTCCGAGCATGCCGATGTTGACCTCGATACCGTGCAATACGGTCTCGGTCAGCGCCTCGGCGAGCCGGTCCAGGGCGGTGTCGCGGTCGTCGGCGACGGTGATCACCTTGGCCAGCAATGGATCGTAGGAGGCGGTGACCTCGGTGCCGTCGGCGATCCAGCCGTCCACGCGCACGTCCTGGGGAAAGCTGACGGCGGTGATGGTGCCGGTGCTGGGCCGGTAGTCGCGGGTGGGGTCCTCGGCGTAGATGCGCGCCTCGACGGCATGACCGGTGACGGGGACGGTACCGGACGGGTGCTCGTCGAACATTGCCGTGTCGCCGGTGGCCAACCTCAGCATCCAACCGGCCAGGTCGACACCCGTGACGGCCTCGGTCACCGGATGTTCCACCTGCAGACGGGCATTCACCTCAAGGAACGATGCCTCCCGCCGGGCGGCGTCGTAGACGAACTCGACGGTGCCCGCGGAGCGGTATCGCACCGAGGCGGCCAGCGCTCGCGACGTTGCGTGCAACTGCTGCCGCACGGTGTCGGGCAGGGCGGGGGCCGGGGCCTCCTCGATGACCTTCTGATGCCTGCGTTGCAGCGAACAGTCCCGGTCCCCGAGGGACAGCACCCGGCCCGTGCCGTCACCGAAGATCTGCACCTCGACATGCCGGGCATTCTCGACGTAGCGCTCGACGAACACCCCGGCAGAACCGAAGCTGCGCTCGGCCTGCGCGACCACGCGCTGATAGGCCGTGCGCAGATCGTCGGCGTTGTGACACACCTGCATGCCGATGCCGCCTCCGCCGCCGGTGGCCTTGAGCATCACCGGATAGCCGATGCCCTCGGACGCGGCCACCGCGGCGTCGAGGTCACCGAGCAGATCCGAACCGGGGAAGATGGGGACGCCGGCGGCGCGCGCGGCCGCCCGAGCGGTGTGTTTCGTGCCGAATTCACGCAACTGCGCGGGGCTCGGTCCGGCGAAGCAGATACCGGCGTGCTCCACGGCGGCCGCGAAATCGGCATCCTCGGAGAGGAATCCGTAACCGGGGTGCACGATCGTGGTACCCGTGGCCGCCGCGGCGTCTAGGATGGCGTCGACGCGCAGATAGCTGTCGCGGGGTGCGGCGGGTCCGATCCGCACGGCCCGATCGGCCAGGCTCACATGCGGTGCACCACGGTCGGCGTCGGAGAACACCGCGACGGTGCCCATGCCCAGCGTCTTCGCGGCTGTCAGCAGTCGCACCGCGATCTCGCCGCGATTGGCGATCAGGACGGTGTGGTCGGTCATGCCTGCTCTCCATTTCCCGTACGGTCCGGCGAGGTGACGATCATCCGCACCGGTGTGGGGTCGAATGCGTTGCAGGGGTTGTTGATCTGCGGGCAGTTCGAGACCAGCACCAGGGTGTCGATGTCGGCGCGCAGCGCCACGCGCTTGCCGGGCCCGGACAGTCCGTCGACGATTCCGAGCGCGCCGTCGGGATCCACCGGCACGTTCATGAACCAGTTGATGTTGCTGGCCATATCGCGCGCATCGAGACCGTGCCGGGACCCTTCGAGCAGGAAGTTGTCCAGACAGCCGTGCTGGGCGCGGGTGTGCTGACCGTAGCGCAGCGTGTTCGACTCCTTGGAGCACGCGCCACCGAGGGTGTCGTGCACGCCGACCTCGTCGGCGACGACCGTCATCAGTGCGTCGCCGGTGTCGGCCCGCAGTATCGATCCTGTCGTCAGCGTGATGCGCCCTTGGCGCCGAATCGTTTCCGGTGCCGAGTACCGGACGCCGGTATCGGTGGCCGAGTACAGCAGGCAGTCGACGGCCTGGTTTCCGGCCAGGTCGACGATGGTCAGTACATCGCCGGCCCGCACGATCGCCGACCACGAGGCGCGGGCGGCGACGTGCTCGTCGAGCACGACGGTGCCAGGAATCAGAGCGGGATTCTCGACGGTGGTCACAGCTGCCCCCTTGCGGTGAGGTCGGCGTCGGTGTTGGCGATGGCCTGGGTGTGCTCGGGACCCAACGGCCCCAACAGTTCTCCGCTGACCAGGCGGTCCAGATCGGTCGTGGCCGGCCAGGCGTGCACCTGCAGCGGTGAGCAGGTGAACTGCGGTCGCGGATCCAACGGGTGGGCAGTGTTGGCCAGCAGGATGATGGCGTCCACGTGCACAATCAGGTCCACCGTGGTGGCGGCGCCGGCGGAGCCCAACCACCGCAGGCTGCCGTCACCGTCGACCCGAACGCCCTGGAAGAACGAGACCGAGGGCGGCAGGTCGCGGCGGTTTAATCCGTGCTTGAGCGCGGCGAGGGTGAACAGATCGCGGCCGGCGGGGGAGATGGATTCCGGAGCCGACGCGCCGTAACGATCCATATTGCCTGCGCGGGTGGATGTTCCGGTCAGCGCATCGTGATTCCCAGAGGTGTCGTCGACGACGGTGGCCAGGACACGACCGAAGCCGCTGAGCAACGGATGACCGGTGCCCAGGTATGCCTGCCAGGGCACCTTCACCGTATCGGCGACATTGAGCCGCTCGTGCGGTGCATCGGCGCGGTGCAGCAGCAGATGTGCGCAGGCGTCGCCGTCGGTGTCGGTGAGACGGATACGGGTGCCGCGGGCCAGCACCGCGCTGGTATATCCGCCGGGGGCAACGGTTTCCGACCAGACCAGCTCGGCGGCGGCGACACCGGCCGGAGCCGTGGGTGAGGTCGATGCCGGGTGGTGGCGCATGAACTCGGCGGTCCTGCCGTGTTGGGCACGCGCATGGGCCCTGGCGCCGGCGGTGGTGGCCGTTTCGGATGTGCTCGACACAGTGGTGCTCACTGATCACTCTCGCGCAGTCGGGAGTCCGTCGGGGCGGACTTTCTGTCAGGTGACAGTTTTCGCGGTGAGCGCGATGTCGTGGTTGCGGCGATGTAACCGATGATTCGGGGACTGTTAACAACGAGTGGCCAATGTTTCTGTCAAGTGACAGGTATTGGACGTCCATGCTCGACCCGCGCGACAATCACCGGCATGGCCGACTTCGACCTGTCCGTCGAGGAACTGCGCCTGGTGGCGTGCTTCGTCGCCGACGCGGCCGAGCCGTTGATCCCGTATTACGAAAGCGCCCACCCCGACGACCCGCGTCCGCGTGCGGCGGTGGCGGCGGCCCGGGCCTTCGTTGCCGGGGATCCGCGCAGTCGGCGGCAGCGCTCGGCGTCGATGGATGCCCACCGCGCGGCGGCCGAGGCCGATACCGAATCGGCGCGACTGGCCGCCCAGGCCGCCGGCGATGCGGCCTCCGCGGCATACCTACACCCCATCGCCGCCTCACACCAGCTCGGCCACATCTTGCGGGCGGACGCCAACGCCGCGCGGATCGCCGAGATCGTCGACGGTCCCTCGGCCGCTGCGCGGGTACTCGAGTCGGCTTGCCGTCGCGCCGGACCCGGGCTTGTCGATGTCCTGCGCAGATACCCACCGCCGACGCCCGCCTCCGGTCGGACGGCGCAGCTGATATCCGCCCTGGACAGCGCGCTACGCAGCCGGTGAGGCAGCCATGAGCTACGCGGGTGGGGGTGCGCCCCGTTGCTACGATTGCCGGCGTGCCAGACGATAACGAATCCGAGGTCAACGACACCGAAGTCGACAGCACCGAGGTCGACAGCACCGAGGTCGACGAGACCGATGGCGACACGGCGTCCGGCAAGAAGGCTGGCCGTAAGGCAGCCGACACCGCGGCCTCCGACGACGAACTGGACGAGGACGAGACCAGATCGACTCGCGGACCCGCGGTGATCGCGGTCAGCGCGATGCTGGTGGCCATCGCCACACTGGGGGCATCGGCCTACATGTGGCGCAATCCGATCAACAGTGGGCCGGCGGCCGCCGCCGCGCCCGTGGCCGAAACGTTCACCGCGGAGCAGCGCGCACAGTCACAGGCCCAGGTGTGTGATGCCTTCGCGCTCGTCAGCGTCGGCGTCGCCAACAGCAGTGCGATGCAACAACCCGCGGCCAACCAGGGCAACTTCGGTGCGGCCATCGCCGTCGCGGCCAATGCGCGACTCGCGCTGCTCGGCGGCGGCCAGTTTCTGCTCAACCGCGTCGAGCCCGCCACCCCCGACGAGCTTGCCGACGCGGCCCGTGACTTCGGCAACACGTTGATGGACGTCGGAGCCGCGGCGATCGCGGAGGTTCCGACCAACGATCCTGCGCAACAGCAGCGCCTGAAGGACGCCGACGAGCAGAACACCAAGCTCGATCAAATCTGCAATCCGCCGACGGAGTCCGCGCCTCCGCCCGCGCCGGCTGCTCCCGCGCCACCGGGTGCTCCGGCCTCCGGCGAACCCGGGAACTGACGGAGCCCCCTCGGTTCGATGCCGCCCGACGCATGCCATTGCTGAGAGGCTGCTCAGCCACCCTGTCGGGTCAGATCGGCTATCGGTCCACGTAGCGACGGGTCGTGGTCACCAGCTCGTAGGCGCTGAATTGTCGTAAGCGTCAGCGTAGGAACCCGATTTTGGCAAAGGTCCTATAGTTTCCGCTCATGGATCGCATCACGATGCGCAGCGCGCGCGTCGCCACCGTGCCGGGCGGCCGTCGGAGCCGACGGTGAACGTGCTCGCGGCAGCGCTGGCCGAGACCCTGTCTCGCAGCCCGCGGGACCTGGTCCTACTCGCCGACAAGGAATGGACCCGCCATCCCTGGCAGGAGGTTCATTCCAGGGCCGGAAGTGTCGCCGAGCGGTTGCGCGACCAGGACATCCGCCGGGTGGGACTGGTCGGTGCGCCGACCGCGGAACTCGTCTCGACCGTCATCGGCGCCTTTTACGCCGGGGCCGCCGTGTCTATCCTGCCCGGACCGATCCGGGGTGCCGACGCCACCCAATGGGCGCAGGCCACCCAGGATCGATTCCGTGGCATCGGCGTAGAGCTGCTCGCCGGCCAGGGCGCGTACCTGGAGAAGATCTGTACCGCCGGCCCGGCGCCGCTCACCGTCGACCTCTCGGACCTGGCACCCGCCGGCCGATCGGGCGTCACACCGCATGTCACGGTCGACGCGCCGACGGCGATCCTGCAGGGCACGGCGGGGTCGACGGGCACCCCGCGGACGGTGCAGCTGCCGCCCGCAGCAGTGCTGGCCAATCTCACCGGTCTCGGCAAGCGGATCGGTCTGCAGCCCGGCGATGTGGGGTGCTCCTGGCTACCGCTCTACCACGACATGGGGCTGAGCTTCCTGCTCGCCGGCGCGCTGGCCGGGAACGAGGTATGGCAGGCCCCGACGACGGCCTTTCAGGCCTCGCCGTTCCGTTGGCTGAACTGGCTGTCCGAGAGCCGGGCTTCGGTGACCGCAGCACCCAACATGGCCTACGGCATGATCGGCAAGTACTCCCGTCGCGTCGCCGATGTCGACCTGTCCGCGCTGCGGTTCGCCCTCAACGGCGGTGAGCCCGTCGACTGTGAGCTCACCGAGCGGTTCGCCGTCGAGATGGCCCGATTCGGGTTCTCCGCGGGAGCCCTGTCGCCGTCCTACGGTCTTGCCGAATCCACCTGTGCGGTAACGGTTCCGGTCCCTGGTGAGGGTTTGCGTGTCGACGAGACCACCGTCACCACCGAGGAGGGCACCGCGGTGCGCAGGCACGCCGTGCTCGGCACACCGATCGAGGGCATGGAAATACGCATCGACCCCTACGACGGGATGGATACCGACGTCGCCGGCAGGCAGGTCGGCGAGGTCGCCATCCGGGGCACCTCGATGATGTCCGGTTACCTCGGCGACCTCCCACGCGTGGGCGACGACTGGTTCCGCACCGGGGATCTGGGCTACCTGGTCGACGGTGGTCTGGTGGTCTGCGGCCGGGCCAAGGAAATCATCACCATGGCCGGGCGCAACATCTTCCCCGCCGAGGTCGAACGCATTGCCGCCCGGGTGTCGGGCGTGCGGGAGGGCGCGGTGGTGGCGGTCGGCATCGGCGAAGGTTCGGTGCGTCCCGGCCTGGTGGTCACCGCCGAGTTCCGCGGTCCGGACGAGGCGGGCGCCCGAGCCGAACTCATGAGAGAGGTGGCCTCGGGCTGCGGTGTCGTGCCTGCCGAGGTCGTGTTCGTCAAACCCGGCACGCTGCCGCGCACCTCGTCGGGCAAGCTGCGACGGCTGGAGGTCAAGCGCGGGCTCGAGGTCGCCGCAACCTAACCGTTCATCGAGTTCCACGGGCAGAACGCGATGGTCGCGGTGCCGACCATGAACGTCGCCACGTTTTCGGGGACCTTGTCGGCATTGATCACGACGTCGACGACATCGAGTTGATCGACCCCGCCGTCCATGGTGGTGCACAGCTTGTGGCCACTGGCCAGGGCGCCGTCGGCGGTGTAGAAGCCCGGGATGATGCCCGCGTTGTGCAACGCGTTGAGGTAAGCGCGTTCGGTGTTGTCGTCCGCGCCGGCGGCGGGCGCGCCCAGCAGTGCGGCCGCCCCCGCCACGGAGATGGCGAGGACCCCACGGGACAGACTGCTGCGCATACCTCGACGGTAGTCACTGATCGGGGGCGGCACGAACGATTATGGCGACGATTCGGACACAATGGTCGGCGATGGCTTCCACTCGACCAACCCCACCCGGTCCACTCGTCCGGCTGGCCACCCGCGTGGTGGGTGCGCGATTGCGACTGCCGCGGAAGACGACGGGCTTCCGCGTGGATCGCGATATCGCGGTTCCCATGCGTGACGGTGTCGACCTGCTGACCGACGTCTACGTCCCCTACACCCCTGGCGCAGAACCCACAGCCACGGTGCTCATCCGCACCCCCTACGGGCGCACCAACCTGCCGGCGGCCGTGACGGCCGCGGTCTACGCCGAACGCGGGTATCAGGTGGTGATGCAAAGCGTCCGAGGCACTTTCGGTTCCGGGGGTGATTTCCACCCCGGATATGCCGAATCCGAGGATGCCGCCGACACGCTGACCTGGTTACGCGAGCAGCCGTGGTTCGGTGGGCGACTGGTCACCGTCGGCTCCTCCTATCTCGGCTATACCCAGTGGGCGCTGCTGGTGGACCCGCCCCCGGAGCTGGACACCTCGGTGATCGGCATGGCTCCCCACGATTTCGCCAAATCGGGCTGGGGCACAGGAGCATTCGCGCTCGCCGATTTCCTCACCTGGAGCTACCAGGTGGCCACCCAGGAGGACGGCGGGACCCTGCGCACGGTCGTCCGGATGCTCACGATGCCGCGCCGGTTGCGCCGACCGCTGCGGATGGTGCCACTGCGCGACGCCGGCGCGAAGATCCTCAAGGGTCGGGCGCCCTGGCACGAGTCATGGCTGCGCACCCCGGACTCCGCCGATCCGTACTGGCGGCCCGCCCGGCTCGGCCGCGCCCTGCAGCGCACCCGGACCCCGGTGTTGTTGGTGACCGGCTGGCAGGACGTTTTCCTGACCCAGACCTTCGAGCAGTATCGCCGACTTCGCGACGGTGGTGCCGGGCCGGCGCTGATCGTCGGTCCGTGGACCCACGGTGACGGTGGTGGGGATGTCCTGCGAGAGTCGTTGAGCTGGTTGGCCGGTGAGCGATTCGACGGCGTCCGGGTCTTCGTCACCGGAGACGGCTGGCGCGACCTGCCATCCTGGCCTCCACCGTCCGAACAGCAGCGGTGGTACCTGAGCCCGCGAGCCGCGCTGACACCGCAGCCGGTGGACGGTCCGCCCGCCCGGTTCGTCTACGAGCCGGCGGACCCGACGCCGACGATCGGGGGCCGGTTGCTGTTCGCGCCCCGCGGTTACCGCGACGATTCGGCGTTGGCCGCCCGCAATGACGTCATCACCTTCACCGGAGCGGTGCTCGACCGGCCGGTGGAGGTGATCGGCACCCCGTCTGTCGAGTTGGTGCACCGAACCGACACCGGCTGGTGCGATGTGGCCGTGCGGATCAGCGAGGTCGGCGCCGACGGCCGCTCCCGCAATGTCAGCGACGGATACATCACCCGGACTCCCGCCGACACGGGGGTGCTCAGGCTGGATCTCGACCCGATCGCGCACCGGTTCGCGGCGGGGTCGCGGATCCGGCTGGCCATCGCCGGTGGGTCTTATCCGCGGTTTGCCCGCAACCCGGGCACCGGTGAGCCGGTGTGGACGGCATCGCGGCTGGTACCCACCACCCACGAGATCGGGACGCGGTCCCGGTTGCTCCTGCCCATCGTCGAGGGCTCAATCGTCGAGGGCTCATCGGCAAGGGCCCATCGCGAAGGGCCCATCGTGAAGGGTGCACCGTGAACGGACAGCCCCTCAGCGGATCTTGAGTACCACCTTGCCGACGGCGGTCCGGTTCTCCAGCGAGGCGATCGCCGCACCGGCCTGCTCGAAGGGGAACACGACGGGGTCGGGAGCGCTGATCGCCCCGGAGGCCAACAACGGAGCCAGTTCGGTCCACTGCTCGGCGAGATAACCCGGATGGGTTGCCGCCCAGGCGCCCCAGCCGACTCCGATGGCGTCGACGTTGTTGAGCAGCAACCGGTTGACCCGGATGGTAGGAATCTCACCGCCGGTGAATCCGACCACCAGCAGTCGGCCCGCGGGTGCCAGCGACCGCAAGGAGTCGGTGAACCGATCTCCGCCGACCGGATCGAGCACGATATCGACACCGCGACCACCGGTGAGTTCCTTGACCGCATCCTTGAAACCGTCGACCGGCACGACATCGGTCGCCCCGGCGGCACGGGCGATATCGGCCTTGGCCTCGGTGCTGACGACCGCGATGGTGCGGGCGGCGCCGAACGCGGGGGCCAGCCGCAGCGCCGAAGTGCCGATCCCGCCGGCGGCACCGTGCACCAGCACCGTCTCGCCCTCGGCGAGTCTGCCCCTGGTGCGCAGGGCGCAGTGCACCGTCAGATCGTTGAACAGGATGCCGGCGCCGGACTCGAAGCTCACGGTGTCCGGCAGCGCGAACACCCGGTCGGCAGGCAACGTCACCACCTCGGCCATCCCGCCGGTCAGCATGCACAGCCCCGCCACCCGGTCCCCGGCGCCGAACCCGGATTCCCGCGGTGCGCTGCGCACCACCCCGGCGACCTCGGCGCCGGGGATGTAGGGCAGCTCCGCCTTGTGCTGGTAGAGCCCGCGGGTCTGCAATGCGTCGGGAAACGCCACTCCCGCGGCGTGCACGTCGATCACCACCCCTGCGGAGTCCGGTTCGGCGATCTCCACCAGTTCGGCGGCCTCGGGCCCGTCCAGTCGGGGTATCTGTATTGCGCGCATGACTGACCATTTAACATGCGTCAAGTGATCAAGGCACGAGCCGCGGTGCTTCTGGAACCGGGCCAGGAACCGCAGCTCACCGATATCGAACTACGTGATCCGGTGGGCGACGAGGTGCTGGTACGCATCGATGCCGTCGGCATCTGCCATACCGATATCACGATGGCTTCCTGGTGCACCAAGACGCCGATGGTGTTCGGTCACGAGGGTGCAGGCACCGTGCTCGCCGCCGGTCCGCAGGCCACGGCGCGCCCCGGCGAGCAGGTGGTGCTGACCTTCGCCAGTTGTGGGCAGTGCGGCAACTGTGTGGCCGACCGCCCCGCCTACTGCGATCAGTCGGCCAACCTCAACATGCGGGGGAGCCGTCGCGACGAGACGAGCCCGCTGCGACTGAACGGGGCACCCATCACCGCGGGATTCTTCGGTCAGTCCAGCTTCGCCTCCCACGCGATCGCGGGCAGCCGCAACACCGTCGCGGTGGCTGCCGGGATGGATCCGGCCCTGGCCGCGCCGCTGGGCTGCAGTGTGCAGACCGGTGTCGGTGCGGTGGTGAACGTCATCGGACCCGTGCCCAGCGTGGCGGTGTTCGGGGCGGGCGCGGTAGGGCTGTCCGCGATCATGGGCGCACGGATCGCCGGCGCCGAGACGATCATCGCCGTCGACCCGGTGCACGAGCGACGGGCACTGGCCGCCGGACTCGGGGCCACCGCGACCATCGATCCGACGTCCACCGATGCCGCCGCCGAGATCATCGCGATGACCGGCGGGGTCGCCGGCGCGGTCGACACCACCGCCCGGCCGGAGGTGATCGCCGCGGCGGTCGGAGTGCTCGCCGCGCGTGGCACCTTGGCCCTTGTCGGTCTGGGCGCCCCGACTGCCGAGCTGCCGGTGACGCTGATCATGGGCAAGGGGCTGACGGTGCGCGGGGTGGTCGAGGGTGACAGCGACCCGCAGGTGTTCATCCCGCAGCTCGTGCGCTGGTATCACGAGGGCCGGCTGCCGCTGGAGGCGCTGGTGAGCAGTTTCGCGTTCGACGATTTCGCGTCCGCGTGGTCGGCGGCCAAGTCCGCGGCCGTCGTCAAACCGGTACTGGTCACTTAGGGGTCGGTACCCACCGAGAGGGGGCTACGCTCCCGTTTCAGGCAACGATGCCGAGGATTGGAGTAACCGTGACGCTGCCCGACCTCCCCGAGGGACGCCCCCTGTCGGTGCGCTCGACCGACGGAACACGCCTGCACGCCCAGGTGTTCGGTCCCGATGACGGCTATCCGATCGTGCTGGCACACGGGATCACCTGTGCCATCGAGGTGTGGGCCCATCAGATTGCCGACCTGGCAGGTGAGTATCGCGTCATCGCCTATGACCACCGCGGACACGGTCGAAGTGAGACCCCGCGCCGGCGCAACGGTTACAGCCTCAATCACCTGGCCGCTGATCTGGACTCGGTGCTGGACGCCGCGCTAGCGCCCGGCGAGCGCGCCATCATCGCCGGGCACTCCATGGGCGGGATCGCGATCACCTCGTGGTCGCAACGCTATCCGCGCCGCGTCGCTCAGTGCGCCGACGCGGTGGCCTTGATCAACACCAGCACCGGGGATCTGCTGCGGGACGTCCAGCTGGCCAGGGTGCCTGCCGCGCTCGCCGCCACCCGTGTTCGCACCGCGGGCTCGTTGCTGAAGACCTTCGGCGCCACACCCGTACCCAAACTCGCCGATCGGGCCAACCGGCGTTTTGTCGGCTATCTGGCGGTCGGTGCCGACGCCGAGCCGGAGGTGGGCGAGCTGGTCTACCGGCTGTTCGCCACCACGTCACCCGCCGGTCGGGGCGGATGGGCCCGGGTGCTGGTCGACGGTCTTGGCGCCCAACACATCTCGCTGGCAAACCTGTCTGTGCCGGCGTTGGTCATCGGCAGCACCAAGGACCGGTTGCTGCCCATCAATGCCTCGCGTCACATTGCCGACAACGCACCCCGGCTTGCCGAGTTCGTCGAGCTGCCCGGCGGACACTGCGCCATCCTGGAATGCCCGGCAGAGGTGAACCGTAGGCTGCGCTCACTCGCCGAAAGCGTCGGCCGGCAACGCATCAGCTCGTGAGGTAGGCGGCGGCCTCGCCGGCGGCGCGCCTGCCCGAGCGGACGGCGCCGTCGAGGAATCCGGTCCATTGGTCGGCGGTTTCGGTGCCGGCCCAGAAGATCCCGCCGACCGGTGTGCGCAGATGCACACCGTGCGCGGTCCACGATCCTGGCGGTACGGCTGCGGTGGGGCCGCCCGGTGCGAACGGTTCTGCGCTCCAACAGTGGTCGAGATAATCGATGGGGCGGGCGGCCTGGTCGCCGAACAACGTCACGAAGCACCGCAGGGCCTGCTCGCGGCGAGCGGCGGGGGAGAGCGGGTCGAACGTGCGTGCCGAGGCGAAACCCAACAGCACGCCGGGGCCGTGATCGCCGGGGCTGACATCGAAGGTGATGAACACCGGTCCGTCATCGGACAGTGACTCTCCCGAGCACCCGGCGGTGCGCCAGAACGGGGTGTCGTAGGCGGCGTACGCCTTGCTCAGATTGCCCTGCGGCCAATTCGGGATGAGCTCGGCATGCCCGGCAGGCAATGCCGGCTCGAAGTCGATCGCGCCGCGATGTGCGGGTGGAATCGCGATGACCACAGCCCGAGCCGTGTGCCTGCCGCGGCCGGACTCGACAACGTATCCGTCATCGGTGCGCGAAACACCATGTACCGGAGCCGATGTCAGAACCCTTTCACCCAAGTCCGCGGCCATCCGTGCGGCGATCGGTTGGGTTCCGGCCGGGAAGTGGTCCTGTTGCGCGCCACCCTTGACATCGAGCATCCTGGCCAACCCTCCGGCGGCCTTGACATAGCGTACGGCGTGCAGCATGGACACCTCGTCGGGCTCACAGCCCCAGGTGACGCGGGACATGATGGCCATCAGGTTGCGTGTCGAGGCGCTTGCGTGCACGGCGCGCAGCCAGCCCTCCAGGCTCTTCTGGTCCAGGCGCGCCGCCGCCGGCGCCGACCAGGTGTCGGTGACCGGAATGAGCCGGGACAACCGGTCGAAACGCCATTGGATCCGGGACACGTCGAGAAGCTCGATCAGCGACAGTTTCGGGATGGTGCTGCGGTAGGACCGCACCTTTCCGTGCCAGTGGATCAGGTTCTTACCGCGGCTGTAGGTCGGCACCGTCGCACATCCCAGTTCGGCGGCCAGGTCCCGCACCGCGTCCTGGGTGGGCCCGACGAAGGTGGCACCCAGATCGACCGGCACGCCGGCCACGGTCGCGGTGTAGGAACGCCCGCCAACCCGGTCGCGGCCCTCCAGCACCAGCACGTCGTGGCCGAGTCCGGTCAACTCGCGCGCTGCCGACAGACCAGCAAACCCAGCCCCCACCACGATCACATCGGTCACGGCTCCCAGTGTGCCGTCTCGGCGCGCCAAGGTGGGCGTTGCCTGCATTTTCGCACCGAGATCGCATTAGGGTGACGGCCTGTGAAGGTGATGACTGCACTGCATGGACTGTCCGGAGCCGCCGAGCGCGCTCGCGAATTGCGCGACGCCGGGGCCAACGGTGTGTTCACCTTCGAGGGGCCCCACGATGTATTCGCCCCGTTGACCCTCGCGTCGACGGTCGGCGGGCTGGACCTGATGACAAATGTGGCAATCGCCTTTCCCCGCAATCCTATTCATCTGGCTCATCAGGCCATCGATCACCAGATTCTGACCGAGGGGCGGTTCACCCTCGGGCTGGGCACCCAGATCCGCACCCAGATCGAGAAGCGATTCGGTGCGGATTTCGACCGGCCGGTGGAACGGATGGTCGAACTCGTCGGTGCACTCCGCGCGATCTTCAACACCTGGCAGACCGGTGAGCGGCTGGATTTCCGCGGCGAGTTCTACCGGCACACGCTGATGACGCCGACCTTCACCCCCCGGGACAACCCGTACGGACCCCCGCCGATCTATGTCGGCGCGCTCGGGCCCCGGCTGACCAGGGCCACCGCCCAGCACGCCGACGGACTGCTGGTGATGCCCTTCGGCAACAAGAAGTTTCTGCACGAGGTCACCATGGCCGCGGTCGACAAGGGTCTGGCCGACGCCGGGCGCACCCGTGCCGATCTGGCGGTGGTCCCCGAGATCATCGTCTCGGTGGCCTCCGACACCGACGACGACCACCGGGCGACGCGGCAGTTGCTGGCGTTCTACGGATCGACGCCGGCCTACCGACCCGTCCTGGACATCCACGGTTGGGGAGATTTGCAGCCCGAGCTCAACGCCCTGTCCAAGCAGGGCAAATGGGCCGAGATGGGATCGCTGATCGATGACGAGGTGCTGCACACCATCGCGGCATGCGGCACGCCGGCCGAGATTGCCGACCATATCCGAGACCGGGTCGCGGGCATCTCCGACCGGATCTGCATCTACCAGCCGGGACCCATCGAGACCGACTCGTTGGCTCAGATCGTTGACGCATTGCGCACCTGAGGTCCTATGGTGGTTGGTACGGGAGAGGACCACGAGGAGGTTGTCCGATGGCCGAGCGTGCCGAGGCTGACGAAGCCGAGTTCAGCGATGTCCTGATCATCGGGGCGGGCATCTCCGGGATCAACGCGGCCTACCGCATCCGCGAGCGCAACCCGAACCTGAGCTACACCATCCTGGAGCGGCGCGAACGCATCGGTGGCACCTGGGACCTGTTCCGTTATCCGGGGATTCGTTCCGACAGCGATATCTTCACCCTGAGCTTCCCGTACGAGCCGTGGACCGGCCGCGACCACGTTGCCGAGGGCGCCGATATCCGCGACTACCTGGTCGCCACGGCGCGAAAGTTCGGCATCGACCGGCACATCCGGTTCGGCACGCAGGTGTCCTCGGTCGACTGGGATTCCTCGACCGACACCTGGACGGTGCACACCGATCACGACGGCGTCGCGACCACGTATCGATGCCGGTTCGTGTTCTTCGGCACCGGTTACTACAACTACGACGAGCCCTACACCCCGGAGTTCCCCGGCATCGAGAACTTCGGTGGCACGGTGGTGCACCCGCAGTTCTGGCCGGAGGATCTCGATTACACCGGTAAGCGCATCGTGGTGATCGGCAGCGGCGCCACCGCCATCAGTCTGGTGCCCGCGCTGTCCGCCACCGCGGGTCACGTCACGATGCTG
Organism: Mycolicibacterium sp. 22603; assembly: GCA_052044345.1. Classification (GTDB taxonomy): domain Bacteria; phylum Actinomycetota; class Actinomycetes; order Mycobacteriales; family Mycobacteriaceae; genus Mycobacterium. The sequence goes on along the minus strand of JBQEMX010000007.1, from coordinate 189,596 downwards.
CAGCGATCGCCGACCTACATGATGTCCATGCCCGCGGTGCCCAAGCCCACCGAAGCGGTCCGGCGGATGTTGCCGCGCAAGATCGCCCATCAAGTGGTGCGCTTCCGCAATGCGTGGATGCACTACTTCATCTACGTGTTCTTCCGCAGCATGCCCAAGATCGGACGCAAGCTGATCCGGCAGACCACGATCAATGCGCTGCCGAGTGGCTATCCGGTCGATGTGCACTTCAAGCCGCGCTACAACCCGTGGGATCAGCGGATGTGCCTGGTGCGCGATGGTGATCTGTTCGAGGACATCAGCGCGGGCCGGGCCGATGTGGTGACCGACCACATCGACCATGTCGATGCCGACGGGATCGTGCTGAAGTCCGGCGACCGCATCGACGCCGACATCATCGTGACCGCCACCGGGCTGCAGCTCCTGGCACTCGGTGGTATCCAGATCAGCATCGACGGTGCGCCCATCGATCCCACCGACCGGTTCGTCTACAAGGAATATCTGCTCGAGGACGTCCCGAACATGGCGTGGTGTATCGGCTACACCAACGCGTCGTGGACGTTGCGGGCCGATATGACCGCGCGTGCGGTGGCCAGGCTGCTCGCCTACATGGACGAGAAGGGCTATACGCATGCCTATCCGCACCTGGGTTCGGTGCCCATGCCCGAGAAGCCGACGTTCGATCTGGCCGCGGGTTACGTGACCCGCGCCCTGCACGCGCTGCCGAAGTCGGGCACCCGCCGGCCGTGGAAGGTGCGGCACAACTATGCGCTGGACACCTTCGAGCACCGGTTCGACCGGATCGAGGAGTCGATGACTTTCGGTCGGGTGCAGTCGGGTTCACGTCCCGCCGCCGCTGTCACTCCCGCCGAAGTGAGTGCCTGACTCACGGGGTCCGAATCGTCAGGCCGGTCGCCAGCAGCCGGGTGGCCGACAGGCCGAACGTGGATTTGAAGCGATCGGACAGGTGTGACGAGCCGGCGAAACCGGCCTCGACGGCAGCGGTGGTGAGGTTGGCCCCGGCTGCCAGTTCTGCCCCCGCCCGCATCAGCCGGCACCACATCCGGTACCGGCGCAGGCTGGTGCCCATCTCGGCCGAGAACAGATGCAGGAAGCGGGATTCGGAGAGGCCGGCTTCGGCGGCGAGCTCCGCGGCCCGTGCCGCGTCGACCGGATCATCGCGGATCTGCTTGGCGGCCAGTTCCATCCGCGGATCCACCGTGCGCAGTTCCTCCGGAGCGGCGTTGTCGAGCCAGCGTTGGGCATCGCGGTCGTTACGGGGTGGGGAGAGCAGGAGCTGTTCTGATCCGTGCCCGATGCCGATGCCGTGGACGACATCACGAAACTGGCTTCGGCAGGCCGCGCTTCGTCGAGCGGCCGGATCCAGATAACAGGACACCAGCGGTCCCGTCATCGTCAGATGGTGGGACCGCCGCGGCGGGATGAGCACGGTGCGCGCGCTGACCCGATGTCCACCGATCTCGACGGTCAGTGGCGCATCCACGCCGACGGCCAGACACCACACCGACCCCGAATGCGGGTCGAGGCCCAACGCGGGACCGGAGTACAGCGCCTGTCCCGGCCAGATCCACACCGCCGGATAGCAGGTTTGTGGAAGCTCGGTCCCCTCCGTCGCTGACATGCTGGACTCCTCACCATCGATCAGGAGGTTACCGTGGCAGCTGTCGTCGTCGTGTCGGCCGGGGTGTTCATGGCCGGAATGGGGCTGTATGCGCTGGCCGCCCCCGCGGCATTGTTGCGCCCCTTCGGTTTTGCCGTCAACACCGATGTCCAGCGGGCCGAGGTGCGCGCCGTGTACGGCGGGTTCGGCATCGCGATCGCGGGCGTGCTGGGCTATGCGTTGTCCGCGCCCGATGCCGTCGGTACGGGCATTCTGCTGACCGTGGGCGTGGCGCTGGCCGGAATGGCCCTCGGTCGGCTCATCTCCGCAGCGGTCGGCGACCGGACATCGTTCTACCCCAACTGGTTCTACTGTGTGGTCGAGGCGGTCGCGGCCGCGGCGTTGTTCTGGGCGGCCTGAAACGCCGAGGATCTACGGGGCGACGGTGAGCCAGTCGGCGAATCCGGAGGGATCGTGACGGCCCAATGCGCCGTGTTCGAACAGACCCCAGCCCTCGCTGGTCGTTCCGCCTTCGGTGCACAACGCCCGTCCGACGTGGTCGATGACACCGAAACCCGACCGGCCGATGATCGCGGGATCGGTCATATCGTAGGTGCGGCGCTCGGAGAAGTTCTCGCCCTTCCACACGCCGTGGATCCAGTCCGGATCACCGCCGTAGCCACCGCCGACGTGAATGGGCACCGGCAGTTTGGATTCCACGTCGAAACGTAGTTCCGCGCCGGTGGCCGTCGTTGTGGAGATGGTGGCCCCGGTGGGGATGCGTGTGCCGGAACGGTAGTGGATCCGCACCTGTGGCCAGCCGAGCTGCTCGACACGACCGTCCTTGAACACCCTGGTGCAATCATTGAGGGAGCGGAAACCGTCCGGTGCCTCCTGGATGATCATGACGATGGAGAACTCGTCAAAGGCCATCGGTACGTAGAGCCACCACATGCCCTCGAACGGCGGGTCGGCAGGCCGGCCCGCGGGTTCGGCCTCACCGATCGGACGGATGCCCCAGGATCGGTCGCGGGAACCTATCCAGGTGGCCGGATCGACCGTGATGCGCTCGCCGTCGATATCGAGATGCCCACTCCACGAACCCAACTGGGCAAAACGTTGGGCGTTCAAGGTCACCCGGTTGCCCTGGCGCATCAGGTGCGGTTGTTCCTGCACCACGTCACACAGGCCGTTCCAGGTGAGATCGGCGGCAATTCCTTCGGTTTCGTCCATGGTGATCCGCAGCTGCTGCAACGGTTCGGCGACGTCGACCCGGTAGGAGTTGACATGCTGGTGCAGCCGATCCTGGTCGATGGCATCGGACAGGTGCACCGCGGTCTGGGTGTCGCCGCGGCGGATCAGGACGAACGCGTCCTTGACGCCGAGATTCGGGTAGTAGCCGATGCCGGAGATGAGGAAGATGTCCCCGGTCCGGTCGTGTGCATTGAAATAGGACCGATCGTAGAAGTTGCGGTCCGATGATCCCGGCCAGGCGATCGGTTGCGGCACTTGGTGAATCGGGAACTCATCCATCGGTCCGAGCATCAGTTCTCCTCAAGCAGTCGTCGTAGCAGGGAAGCGTGGTAGAACGTCGACTCCACGTCCTCGGGGGCGTCCATCTCCCCGAAATGCACGCGGCGCGCGGTGGTCCGCATGAACACGCAGCACCAGATCACCCCCGAGTAGATGTAGAACCAGCGCAGATCACCTAGCGTCATACCGGTCAGCTGCTCGTAGGTGGCGCGCACATCGTCCTCGCGTAGGACATCCGGTAAGCCGGGCAGACCGGCAAGCCCGGCGAGCTCCTGGAAGACCATGTGCGCGAAGATCAGCCACGCGACGTCGAGTTCGCGCGGGCCGACGGTCGCCATCTCCCAATCGAGCACGGCGACCGGCCGGAAGTCCGCATACAGCACATTGCCGACCCGTGAATCGCCCCACACCAGTACCGGTGTGCCGGATGCGGCATCGGTCGGGAAGTTCTCGTCGAGCCACGTCAGCGCCTGCTCGACGAGGGGGGAGCGGCCGATATCGGCGACGGCGAACTCGTACCATTGCCTGAGCCAGCCGAAATGGCGACGTAGCGGCGAATCTGCCGGTGGGTCGGCCTCGGAGAGGAAGGAGAAGCACTGTGCGGCATCCGGTATCGCATGCAGTTTCGCCAGTACCTCGACCGTGGCGTCCTGTAGTTCCCGGCGACGTGCCTGCGGCGCGTCGGCGAACCAGTTTCCTCCGAAGGTGTAGGGCATGACATCGGGTGGGACATCGCCGGGCACGCGGTCCATCAGGAAGAACGGGGTGCCCAGCACCTCGCCGCCGATGTCGATCCATCGCACCGCGGGCACCGGGACGTCGGTGAGTTCGCCGACGAGTCGCATGAGGTCGAACTGATGGTCCAGGCGGTAGGAGGAGAAGACGGGGACATCGGCCGCGGTGGGGGCCACGCGGGCGACCAGCGGATGCTCGTCCTCGCCCCAGCGTGCGGTCAACAGGATGGTCTCCGACGACATGCCGTTGGCGTCCACGCCACTTTCGAGAAACACCTGCGGCGCCGGGCGCTCGGGTACCTGGGTCGCCAGCCAGCGCGACAGGACGTCGGGCAGCGTGCTGGTGTCGCGGGTGGAGCGCTGCAGGCGGCTGACGTCCTCGACAGCCGGATCATTGGCCACGGTGCTTCCTTCCGATCTGAATTACGATACGGTGGGTAGCGTTATGAAATCAGACTTGCCATCGGTTGACAAGGGTGCCGGGCGGCCGCGTGATCCGCGCATCGATGCCGCCATCCTGTCGGCGACAGTGGACCTGCTCGTCGAGATCGGCTACGCCAACCTGACCATGGCGGCGGTGGCCGAGCGGGCGGGCACCACCAAGACGGCGTTATACCGCCGGTGGTCGAGCAAGGCCGAACTGGTGCACGAGGCCGCGTTCCCGACGGCGCCCACCGCCCTGAACATGCCCGAGGGCGATATCGCCTCCGATGTGCGAGCGATGATCGCGGCCGCAGGCGCGGTGTTCACCAGTCCGGTGGTGCGGGCGGCGCTGCCCGGACTGATCGCGGACATGGCCGCCGATCCCGACCTCAACGACCGGGTGATGAGTCGGTTCACCGGACTGTTCGAGGTGGTCCGGCTGCGTTTGATGCATGCCGTGGAGCGCGGCGAGGTGGTCGAGAGTGTGGATCCGCAGCGGCTCATCGAATTGATCGGCGGCGCCACGTTGTTGCGCATGCTACTCACCCCTGGCCAGGAGCTCGACGATCAATGGGTGCAGCAGACCACGGCCATCGTGGTCTACGGCATCGTCCTGTGATCCGAGACCGACCACACCGACGGGTCGGAAACCGCGACGACCACGCCGCCGGCGGCATGCGTATGGTCGAGACGTAAAGGCTGTCTCGCGTCATCTGTCGAAAGGTGTGCCTCGTCGTGTCCGTGTTGTCGACCCCCTTGATCGCCGACACCCTGGCCCGGTTGTTCTCCCGGTTGGTGAATCCGAGCCCCAAGCAGGCGGTGCGCTTTGCCGATATCCCGGCCCGGGTCCATACGGTCGGCATCCCGACCCGCCACGGCGATACCGAGGCCGACATCTACCTCCCCGAGGGTGACCCGGACGGCGTGTACGTCAACATCCACGGCGGCGGCTTCGTCGTGGGACACCGCGAGCAGGATGATCCGTGGTGCCGGTTCCTGGCCGCCCGTGCCAACGTCGTCGTCGTCAACACCGACTACCTGCTGGCCCCCGATCACCGTTTCCCGGTCGCCGTCGAGCAGCTCTACGACGTCGTCGCCTGGGCCGCTGCCGACGAACGGGACTGGCCGGGAGAGCGATTGTGCGTAGGTGGCCAGAGTGCGGGGGGCAATCTGTCAGCGTCGGTATCGCGGCTGAGTCTCAGCCACGGCGGTCCGCCCATCGCCCTGCAGGTGTTGCACTACGCCCCACTGGACCTGGTGACCGCGACGGGGCACAAAAGATCCCCACGGGGTGCGCAGGCGATCATGAAACCGTGGATGGGTGAGGTCTTCGACACCGCCTACATCCCGGACCGGCAACGCCGCCGCGACCCGCTGGCCTCGCCGGCATGGGGCGACAATGCCGACGAGATCGCCGGTATCGCACCGGCACTGGTGATCGCATGCGAGTACGACCGGTTGCGGGACGAAGCCGCGGAATACGCCAAGAGCCTCGACGCGGTCGCAGCGCTGGTCGACTACGTGGAGGTGCCCGATGTCGACCACGGGTACAACATCATGAGCGACGCCGCCGACGTGACGCGCGGCATGTACGAGTTGATCGCCGGGCGGGTGCGCGACGCGGTGGGTTAGCGCACGAACTGTTGCGCGTCGTTCACCACGTCCAGCAGCGGCTGCGGGAGCGCACCGAGGGCGAACGTGACCGCAGCGGTCACCGTCACCGCTCCAGTGGTGAACAGACTCGGTGTCACCACCTCTGGCGCATCCGCAGGCGGATCGGTGAAGAACATCAGCACGATCACCCGCACATAGAAATAGGCGGCCACCGCGCTGGCGATCACGCCGACGACCACCAACGCGCCGGCCCCGCCCTGGGCCGCGGCCTTGAACACCGCGAACTTACTGACGAAACCACTGGTCAGTGGGATACCTGCGAAGGCCAACAAGAACAGCGAGAACACCACGCCCACCACCGGATACCGCCGACCCAACCCGGCCCATTGCGCCAGCGAAGTCTCCTCCTCACCGTCGGCCCGGCGCACCAATCCGGCCAGCGCGAACGCGCCGAGGGTGCTGAAACCGTAAGCGAACAAATAGAACAGTGTCGCCGATACCCCGGCATCATCAAGCGCGATGACACCGGTGAGGATGAATCCGGTGTGGGCCACCGCGGAGTAGGCCAACATGCGCTTGACATCGCTTTGGGTGACGGCGGTGAGCGTGCCGACGACCATGGTGACGATGGCGATGATCCACATCATCGGCCGCCAGTCGGCCGCCAAACCCGGCAGCGCGACGTAGAAGATGCGCAACATCGCACCGAAGGCCGCGATCTTCGTCGCCGCCGCCATGAATGCCGTCACCGGCGTCGGGGCGCCCTGGTACACGTCCGGGATCCACGAATGAAAAGGAACGGCACCGACTTTGAACAGGATGCCGACCGCCAACAGTCCGGCACCCGTCAGCGCCAACGCCGGTCCGCCCGCGGGTTGCGGGCCGTCGCCGGCGATGGCCGTGGCGATATCGTCGAGTCGGAACCCGCCGGCGTAGCCGTACAGCAGCGCGATCCCGTACAGGAAGAACGCCGAGGCGAACGCGCCGAGCAGGAAGTACTTTAGCGCAGCCTCCTGGGACACCAGTCGCCGCCGTCGGGCCAGCCCACACATCAGGTACAGCGGCAGCGATAGCACCTCGAGGGCCACGAACATCGTCAACAGGTCATCGGCGGCGCCGAAGATCATCATGCCCGCCAACGCCAACATCATCAGCGGGAAGATCTCGGTCTGCGCCACAACGGCTTTGGCAGCGATCTTCTCGGCCACACTTCCCGGTACCGCGGCGGCCTGCGGGGTGAAACCATCCAGTCCGCCGCCCGCCGAGGCGGGGATGCGGCGTTCGGCGGCCAGCAGCACACCGAGAATACCGATCAACAGCAACAGTCCCTGCAAGAACAGGGCCGGCCGGTCGACGGCCAGCGAGCCGACCGCGGCACCGTTACCCGGCGAGGATCCCAACCCCGCCGTCACCGATACCACCGCGACCAGCGCGGCGATCTGCCCACCGAGCGCCAGCACGAGTTGGGTGCCGTAGCGGTGGCGGCGCGGGACGAAGGCTTCCACCAGGATGCCCGCCACCGCCACGCCGAGGACGATCAGAAGCGGCGCGAGCTGACCGTATTCGATATGCGGCGCCTCGACGTTCATCGGCCGTATCCTTCCGCGGTGGCGGGCCTCGGATCCTGTACGTCGATCGTGGTCAGCGTGTGCGTGACAGCGGGATTGATGACATCGAGCGCGGGCTTGGGATAAATGCCCAGCACGAGCAGCAGGACGATCAGCGGTGCCACCACGATCACCTCGCGGGGGACCAGGTCAGGCAGTGCCTCGTTACCGCGTGCCACCGGCCCGGTCATCATCCGCTGGTAGGCCCACAGTATGTAGATCGCCGACAACACCAGCGCCAGCGCGGCGATGACCGCCAACACCGGGAACCGGCCGAATGTGCCGATCAGCACCAGGAACTCACTGATGAACGGGCCGAGCCCCGGTAGCGACAGGGTGGCCAGGCCCGCGACCAGGAATGTGCCCGCCAGCACCGGGGCCACCTTCTGAATTCCGCCGTAGTCGGCGATGAACCGGGAACCCCTGCGCGACACCAGGAACCCGGCGATGAGGAAGAGGGCGGCGGTGGAGATGCCGTGGTTGACCATGTACAGCGTGGAGCCCGCCTGGCCCTGGCTGGTCAGCACGAAGATGCCGAGGATGATGAAACCGAAGTGCGATATCGACGTGTAGGCGATCAGCCGCATCACATCGGTCTGTCCGATCGCGACGACGGCACCGTAGATGATGCCGATGACGGCCAGCGTGATGATCACCGGTTGAAACGTCTTCGTGGCATCCGGAAACAGCTGCAGGCAGTAGCGCAGCATGCCGAAGGTGCCGACCTTGTCGACGATCGCCATCATCAGCACCGCGGTCGCCGGGGTGGATTCGACGGCGGCATCGGGCAGCCACCGGTGGAACGGCCACAGTGGCGCCTTGACGGCAAAGGCGAACATGAAGCCGAGGAACAGTGCGTTGAGCAATGCGGGATCGACGGCGAGCTGACCGCTCTGCACGGCGGCCACGATCGCCCGGAAATCGAAGGTGCCACCGAGCTCGTCGAGGGTGACGACGTAGAGCCCGATCACCGCGGCCAGCATGATGAGTCCGCCGAACAGGTTGTACAACAGGAACTTCACCGCGGCGGCACCGCGGTGTGCCCCGCCGAACCCGCCGATCAGGAAGTACATCGGGATCAGCATGGCCTCGAAGAACACGTAGAACAGCAGCACGTCGAGCGCCACCAACGAGATCAACACCATGCCCTCGACGGCGAGCGTCAGCGCCAGATAGGACTGGGTGGAGCGGGCGCGATCGGCATGACCGTCGTTCCAGCCCGCCACGATCAGCAGCGGTACCAGCACCGCGGTGAGCACCACCAGGGCCAGCGCGATACCGTCCAGGCCCAGGATGTAGCCGGTGCCGAAGCTCGGGATCCACGGATGGTCCTCGACGAACTGGAACTGCGGCCCGGCCGGGTCGAACCGCACGGCCAGCAGCACCGCGACGGCCAGGACGGCCAGGGAAACCGCGAGCGCGGTCCACCGCGCGAACACCTTGGAGGGCAACAGGATCACGATCGCGGCCCCGGCCATCGGCACCACCCACAGTGCGGTCAGCCAGCCGAGCCCGGTCACCAGATCCTCACCATCAGTATCGCCCCGATCACCAGCACCGTGCCGGCCAGCATGGACAGTGCGTACGACCGGGCGAACCCGGTCTGCCATCTCCGCAATCGTTGTGAGGCATCGGCGATGACGGTGGCCAACCCACGGGTGGCGCCCTCGACGACGTCCTCGTCGATCTCGACCAGACCCGCGGTCACCCGTTGACCGGAACGCATCAGGACCCGTTCGTTGAATGCGTCGCCGTAGAGGTCATTGCGGGCGGCCACGGTCAACGCCGAACCGGCCGGCGCGATCTCGGGTACGGGCCGGGTGGCGTACATGCGGTAGGCGAGCCCGATGCCGATCGCCACCACCGCCAGGATGACGGCGGTCATCGCCCAAACCGGCATGATGTGGTGCACCTCGTGCACCCCGACCACGGGTTCCAGCCAGTGCGCGAGCCCACCGCCGACGGCCAGCACCGCACCGGCGCCGACAGATCCGAGGGCCAGGATCACCATGGGCGCGGTCATGACCGCCGGCGACTCGTGCGGGTGGGTGGTGTGCTCATTCCAGCGCCGCTCGCCGAAGAACGTCATCAACATCACCCGGGTCATGTAGAAGGCGGTGACCCCGGCGCCCAGCAGGGCGGCGCCGCCGAGCAGGATGCCTTTTACTCCGCCTGCCCCGAACGCGGTTTCGATGATGGCGTCCTTGGAGAAGAAGCCGGCGAACGGGGGCACACCGATGATCGCCAGATATCCGAGACCGAAGGTGACAAAGGTGATCGGCATGACCGAGCGAAGCCCCCCGAACCGGCGCATATCGGTCTCGTCGTTCATCCCGTGCATCACCGACCCGGCGCCGAGGAACAACCCGGCCTTGAAGAAGCCGTGGGTGATGAGGTGCATGATCGCCACGGCGTACCCGGCCGGACCGAGACCGGCGGCCAGCACCATGTAACCGATCTGGCTCATCGTCGAGGCGGCCAGGGCCTTCTTGATATCGTCCTTGGCACAACCGATCACCGCGCCGAACAGCAGCGTGACCGCGCCGACGATCGTGACCGCGACCTGCGCGCCCGGCGCCAGGTCGAACACCGGTCCCGAGCGCACGATCAGGTACACCCCGGCGGTGACCATCGTGGCGGCATGGATGAGCGCCGACACCGGCGTCGGACCCTCCATCGCATCACCGAGCCAGGACTGCAGCGGCACCTGGGCCGATTTGCCGCACGCCGCGAGCAGCAACAGTAATCCGATGGCGGTCAGTGTGCTCTCGGGCAGCCGGCCGGCCGCATCGAACACCCCGGCGTAGGAGACGGTTCCGGTCGAGGAGAACATCACCATCAGCGCGACCGCCAGCCCGATATCGCCGACCCGGTTGACCACGAATGCCTTCTTCGCCGCCGTCGCGGCACTCGGCTTGTGTGACCAGAAGCCGATCAGTAGATAGGAGGCCAGCCCGACGCCCTCCCAGCCCATGTAGAGCCCCAAGAAGTTGTCGGCGAGCACCAGCAGCAGCATCGCCGCCAGAAACAGGTTGAGGTAGGCAAAAAAACGTCGACGACCGGCATCCGCCCGCATATAGCCCACCGAATACAGGTGGATCAACGAACCGACCCCGGTGATCAACAGCACGAAACAGATCGAGAGCGCGTCGACCTGTAACCCGAAATCCACCCGTAACTGCCCGACCGGCACCCACGTGAACAGCGTCTGCGTCACGGTGCGCTCCTCGGCGGCGCGCCCGAGCAGGTCGACGAACAGCAGGATACCCAGCACGAAAGACCCCATTGCGGTGGCACATCCGAGCAGGTGGCCCCACCGGTCGGTGGCGCGGCCGCCGAGCAGCAGCACCGCCGACCCCGCCAACGGCAGCGCGATCAGCAGCCAGCTCAGGGTGCCCATATCAGTTCTTCAACAGACTGGCCGCGTCCACCGAGGCGGACTGCCGGGCCCGGAAGATCGCCATGATGATCGCCAGACCGACGACCACCTCGCAGGCGGCGACGACCATCACGAAAAAGGCGACGACCTGACCGTCGAGGTTGCCGTGCATCCTGGCGAAGGTGACGAAGGCCAGGTTGGCAGCATTCAGCATCAGCTCGACACACATGAACATCACGATGGCGTTGCGGCGCAGCAAGACTCCGGCGGCTCCGATGGTGAAGATCAGCGCGGACAGATACAGGTAGTTCGTCGGGTTCATGATTCGCGCCCCCGTGATGCGCTGTTGCGCGGGATGAGGACCGAACTGACCGAACTGGGTGCGGCGGTGCCGTCGGGAAGCCGCGCGGGCATGTCGACGGCGTTGTGCCGGGCGTAGACACCGGGATTCGGTCGCGGTGTCGGATGCCCGCCGGGTGCGAACCGCTCGATGGCCAATTCGCGTTGCGTCTTGCGCCGGTCGAAGCGTTCCCGGTGTGCCAGCAGCATCGCGCCGACGGCGGCGGTGATGAGCAGCGCGCTGGTCAGCTCGAAGGCCCAGACGTAGCGGGTGAAGATCAGCACGGCCAGTCCCTCGACATTGCCTTCGCTGTTTGCCTGCGCGAGTCCGGTGAAGCCGCCCACGGTCCCGCCGGCGAAAGCGCTGCCGATGCTACCGACCAACAGGATCCCGAACCCCAGCGCGGCGACGATGGCCGCAACCCGCTGGCCGCGCAGGGTTTCCACCAGTGACTCCGAGGAGTCCACGCCGATGAGCATCAGCACGAACAGGAAGAGCATCATCACCGCGCCGGTGTAGACGACGATCTGCACGACGCCGAGGAACACCGCGTCCTGAGCGATGTAGAGCACCGCCAGGTTGATCATGGTGACGGCAAGGAACAATGCGGAGTACACCGCCTTCGGCGCCGCCACCACGCCGATCGCCGCCGCCAGCGCCAGGGCGCCGAGCACCCAGAACACCACTGCCTCACCGGTCGAGGTCACCGTCATCGGGTCGTCTCCGATTGCCGGGTGAGTCCGTCGGAACGGATGTTGCCGCGGTAGTAGTCCTCGTCGGTGCTGCCTTCGGCCATGGCGTGCGGCGGTGCGGTCATGTCCGCGGTCAGCGGCGCCAGCAGTTTGTCCTTGCCGTAGATCAGGTCGGCGCGATTGTCATCGGCCATCTCGTAATCGTTGGTCATGGTCAGCGCCCGAGTGGGGCAGGCCTCGATGCACAACCCGCAACCGATGCAGCGCAGATAGTTGATCTGATAGACGCGTCCGTATCGCTCACCGGGGGAGAAGCGTTCCGCGGCGGTGTTGTCGGCCCCCTCGACGAAGATGGCGTCGGCCGGACATGCCCAGGCGCACAGCTCGCAGCCGATGCACTTCTCCAAGCCGTCGGCGTATCGGTTCAGCTGATGCCGGCCGTGATAACGCGGCGCGACCGGCCCGGGATTCTCCGGATACTGCTCGGTGATCGGCTTGTGCAGCATCGCCTTGAACGTGACACCGAATCCGGCAAGTGCGTCACCGACCTTGGACATCGGAGTACTCCTTCGGTTGCGTGCGCGGCGGACTCGGAATGGGGGGAATCGGGAAGGAACTCACGGCTTCGGGATCGGTGGGCAGCGTGAAGTGGGGGATGGCGCGCCGACGCACAGCGCGCCGGATCATCACCACGATGGCCATTACGGCGATCGCCGCACCGCTGACCGCGGCCGTCGTCCAGGCCGGGGCGCCCTGGTTGCGCAGGGTCTTGGTGACCGAGACGACGACGATCCAGGCCAGCGACAGCGGGATGAGCACCTTCCAGCCGAGCGTCATGAACTGGTCGTAGCGCATCCGGGGCAGGGTGGCCCGCAGCCACATGAACAGGAACAGGAAGCCCCACACCTTTGCGATGAACCACAGCAGCGGCCACCACCCGGTGTTGGCACCCTCGATCAGGCTGAACGGCAGCGGTGCCTGCCACCCGCCGAGGAACATCGTGGCGGCCAGTGCCGACACGGTCGTCATGTTGACGTACTCGGCCAGCATGAACATCGCGAACTTCAGTGAGGAGTACTCGGTGTGGAAGCCGCCGACCAGTTCCCCCTCGGCCTCGGGCAGGTCGAACGGGGCCCGGTTGGTCTCGCCGACCATCGAGGTCACGTAGATCAGGAACGACGGCAGCAACAACACGACGAACCAGGTGCTGTGCTGGGCGGCAACGATTCCCGAGGTGGACATCGTGCCGGCGTAGAGGAACACCGCGACGAAGGACAGCGCCATGGCGATCTCATAGGACACCACCTGGGCGCTGGAGCGCAGTCCGCCCAGCAGCGGGTAGGTCGACCCGGAAGCCCAGCCGGCCAGCACGATGCCGTAGACACCGATCGAGGTGACGGCCAGCACGTAGAGCACCGCCACCGGCAGATCGGTCAGCTGTAATGCGGTGGTGTGCCCGAAGACCGACACCTCGCCGCCCATCGGGATGACGGCGAAGGCCATGATCGCCGGGATCACCGAGATGACCGGTGCCATCAGATAGATCGGCTTGTCCACACCGGCCGGGATCAGCCCCTCCTTGAGGGCCAGCTTGATACCGTCGGCCAGGCTCTGTAGCAGCCCGAACGGACCGACCCGGTTGGGCCCGAACCGCATTTGCATGCGGCCGAGCACCTTTCGTTCGACCAAGATGGCCACCAGCACGGTGAGCAGCAGGAAGACGAAGATCGCCAGGCATTTCGCGAGCATCAACCACCATGGGTCGTGGCCGAAGGAATCCAGCGTCGGGTAGGTCATACCGCCTCGATCCCGACGATGGTGCCCAGTGGCGCTTCGAGGGTGCGGTAGACCGCCGCGCCCGCCGCGTTCAGGGGCATCCACACCACCCGGTCGGGCATCTCGGTGATCGTGACCGGCAGGTCCACGGTGCCCCGGTCGGTGGAGATCCGCACCGGATCGCCTTCGGTGCAGCCGATCTCGGCGGCAGTGGCTGCCGACAGCCGGGCCACGGCCGGGCGGGCGGTGCCCGCCAGATGGGGTTCACCGACCTGCAGCCGGCCGCCGTCGAGCAGCATTCGCCAGCCGGTCAGTACCGCCTGCCCGGGACCTGGCTGGATCGCATGCGGCTGGGCCACCTGCGGAGCGGGCGGCCGGGTTCCGGCCCATGGGCCCAACCGGTCGATGTCGGCGCGGACGGTCGCGGTATCGGCCAGGTTCAGGTCGACACCGACCTCGTCGGCCAGCGCCGCCAGCACGCGCATGTCCGCGGTGGCCGACGGCGGTAACGCCGCCTCGAACGGCCGCTGCCTGCCCTCCCAGTTGACGAAGGTGCCCGATTTCTCGGCGACCGGCGCGACGGGGAAGACCACATCGGCGCGGTCGGTGACGGGGGAGTGCCGCAGTTCGAGGCTGACGACGAACGGCGCGGCGTCGATCGCGGCGGCCGCTCCGATCGGGTCGGGCAGATCGTCGATATCGACACCGCCGATCAGCAGGGCCTGCAGCGCGCCCGAGGCAGCGGCGGCCAGGATGGCGTCGGTGTCGCGGCCCACGCCGGCGGGCAGGTTCTCGACATTCCATGCGGCGGCCACTTCGGCGCGGGCCCGGTCATCGGTGACGGGCCGCCCGCCCGGCAGCAGATTCGGCGCCGCGCCGACCTCCAGTGCGCCACGATCCCCGGCGCGGCGCGGGATCCACGCGACCCGCGCGCCGGTGGCCTCGGCCAGCGCACAGAGTGCCGAACAGGCTCCCGGCGAGGTCGCCAGCCGCTCGCCGGCGAGGATGAGGGTGCCCGCGGGCAGGGCGTCGTGCAGTCCGGCCAGTGCGGCGGCCTCGGTACCCGGCACCGCCATGACGAGCGTGCCGCCCATCTTGGTGAGCCCGCGGGTGGCGAACGGTGCGATCGCGGTCACCGGCAGTCCCCGCTTGCGGTATGCCTTTCGCAGCCGAAGGAAGACGATCGGTGACTCTTCTTCGGGTTCGAACCCGACCAGCAGCACCGCCGGTGCCGACTCGATATCGGCGTAGCCGACCGCCTGCTGCCGGCCGGCGACGGAGTAGGCCAGGAAGTCGGCCTCCTCGGTCGAGTGCTGGCGGATCCGGAAGTCGATATCGTTGGTGCCCAGCATGATCCGGGCGAACTTTGCGTAGGCCCAGGCGTCCTCCATGGTGGACCGACCGCCGACCAGCACCCCGGCGTTGCCGGCGGCGGCGGTCAGGCCGCGCACCGCCACGGCGATCGCCTCCGACCAGGAGGCCGGACTTTGGCTGCCGTCGGGGTCACGCAGCAGCGGGGTGTTGATCCGATCACCCTGGGTGGCGTAGGTGAAGGCCCAGCGGCCCTTGTCGCAGTTCCACTCCTCGTTGACCTCGGGATCGTCACCGGCCAACCGGCGCAGCACCTTTCCGCGGCGATGATCGGTGCGCTGCGCACATCCCGAGGCGCAGTGTTCACAGACGCTGGCCGAGGACACCAGGTCGAACGGCCGGGCGCGGAAGCGGTACGCGGTCCCGGTGAGCGCACCGACCGGGCAGATCTGCACGGTGTTGCCGGAGAAATACGAGTCGAACGCCTCACCCTCGGCGATGCCGACCTGTTGCAGCGCACCGCGTTCCAACAACTCGATGAACGGGTCACCGGCGATCTGGTCGGAAAACCGGGTGCACCGTGCGCAGAGCACACAACGCTCGCGGTCCAGCAGCACCTGTGCCGAGAGGTTGATGGGTTTCGGATAGGTCCGCTTCACATCGGTGAAGCGGGAGTCGGCCCGCCCGTGCGCCATCGCCTGGTTCTGCAGCGGGCACTCGCCGCCCTTATCGCACACCGGGCAGTCCAGCGGATGGTTGATCAGCAGCAGTTCCATCACGCCGTGCTGCGCCTTGTCGGCGATCTCGGAGGTCAGCTGGGTGCGGACCACCATATCGGGGGTGACGGTCGCGGTACAGGACGCCAACGGTTTGCGTTGTCCCTCGACCTCCACGAGGCATTGCCGGCACGCCCCGACAGGATCCAGCAGCGGGTGATCGCAGAAGCGGGGGATCTGGATGCCCATCAGCTCGGCGGCCCGGATCAGCAGGGTGCCCTTAGGCACGCTGATCTGATGGCCGTCGATCGTCAGCGACACCATCTCCACGGCGGTGGTGTCGTTGGCAGGTCCGGCGAGCGTCATGCGGGTGCCCCCCTTCTCTCGGCGAGGAGACGCGTATGCCCCCGAAAGTCGGCAAATTCGGGGGTACATGCGTCTGCTCGCGGGGTCATGGTCACCGGCCGGCCTCCGCCGTGGCGAACACCGTCGACGCGTGCGGGTCGAACGGGCACCCCGACCCCAGGTGGGCCAGGTACTCGTCGCGGAAGTATTTGATCGAGGAGATGATCGGGCTTGCGGCACCGTCACCGAGAGCGCAGAACGACTTGCCGAGAATGGCATCGGAGATGTCGAGCAGCGTGTCGATATCGGCGGCCGTGGCGCGCCCGGTCTCCAGCCGTTCGTAGATCTGGGTCAGCCAGTACGTGCCCTCCCGGCACGGTGTGCACTTGCCGCAGGACTCGTGGGCGTAGAACTGCGTCCACCGCCGGACCGCGCGCACCACACAGGTGGTCTCGTCGAAGATCTGCAAGGCCTTGGTGCCCAGCATCGACCCGACACCGGCCACCCCCTCGTAATCCAGTGGTACGTCCAGGTGTTCGGCGGTCAGCAGCGGGGTCGACGACCCGCCGGGGGTCCAGAATTTCAGTTCGTGGCCGGCGCGCACCCCGCCCGCGTACTCGAGCAGTTCGCGCAGCGTGATCCCCAGCGGCGCCTCGTATTGACCCGGTTGCGTGACGTGTCCGGACAACGAGTACAGCGTGAAACCCGGGGACTTGTCCGAACCCATCGAACGGAACCAGTCGACCCCGCCCGCGACGACGGCGGGCACGCTGGCGATCGACTCGACATTGTTGACCACCGTCGGGCAGGCGTACAGACCCGCGACGGCGGGGAACGGCGGCCGCAGCCGTGGCTGGCCGCGCCGGCCCTCCAGCGAGTCCAGCAGGGCGGTCTCCTCACCGCAGATGTAGGCACCCGCCCCGGCATGCACCACGAGGTCGAATCCGGCTCCCAGGTAACCGGCGTCGTACGCCTCCGCGACGGCACCCTGTAGCCGGCGCAATACCGGCACCACCTCACCGCGCAGATAGATGAACGCATGTTCGGCGCGGATGGCGTGTGCGGCGATGATCGCGCCCTCGACCAGTGCGTGCGGGTTGGCCATCAGCAGCGGGATGTCCTTGCAGGTACCGGGTTCGGACTCGTCGGCGTTGATCACCAGGTACTTCGGCTTGGGGTCGTTCTGGTTGATGAACGACCATTTCTGTCCGGTGGGGAACCCGGCGCCACCGCGACCGCGCAGCCCGGCCTCCTTGACCAGCGCGATGAGCGCGTCGGGATCCATCGACAGCGCCCTGCGCATGGCCTCGTAGCCGCCGCGGCGCCGGTAGCCGGCCAGCGTCCAGGAGTCGGCGTCATCCCAATGCGCGCTGAGTACCGGAGTCAGGGTCACCGCCGCTCCCCGTTCCTCGGTGGCACGTCTTCCGACGGTGCCGGTGCGGGCTGATCGCGCACCGATTCCTCGGTGAGACGTTCATCGTCCGGCTTCTGCACCTCGGCCGGAGTGCCGGACTCCGGTGCGGTCATACCGCGTTCGCGCGCGACGCGCAGACCCGCCAGCGTTGCCTGTCCCGGGGCACCGTCGTTGGCGCCGGGACGCTCGTCGGAAAATCCGGCCAGGATGCGGGCGGTGTCGGTGAACGTGCACAGCGGTGCGCCGCGGCTGGGTGTCACCTGGGCGCCGGAGCGGAGAGCATCAACGAGATCGCGTGCCGTAGAGGGTGTTTGGTTGTAGAAGAACTCCCAATTCACCATGATGACCGGCGCGAAATCACATGCCGCGTTGCACTCGATGTGCTCCAGGGTGATGGACCCGTCCGCGGTGCTCTGCCCGGCGTGTACGCCGAGGTGATCCTGCAGGACCTCCAGGATCGCGTCACCGCCCATGACCGCGCACAACGTGTTGGTGCACACCCCGACCAGATATTTCCCGGTGGGGGTGCGCCGGTACATCGAATAGAACGTGGCCACCGCGGTCACCTCGGCCGGGGTCAGCGCGAGTTGCCAGGCGCAGAAGGCGATACCGGCGGGGGTGAGGTATCCGTCCTCGGATTGCACCAGATGCAGCAGGGGCAGCAGCGCCGACCGGGCCACCGGGTACCGCGCGATGATCTGGGCGGCATCGGCGGCCAGTCGGGCCGTCACCTCCTCGGAATACGATTGGGGCCCAGCGCTGATCGGGGGTCCGGCCTCGTCGGGTCGCTGACCGAGCGTGAGATCGATGGCTGTCACCTGAGGATCACCTGTCCACGCCTCCCATCACCGGGTCGATCGAGGCCACCGCGGATATCGCGTCGGCGACCATGCCGCCCTCGCACATCGCGGCCACCGCCTGCAGATTGGTGAACGACGGGTCGCGGTAGTGCACCCGGTAGGGCCGGGTTCCGCCGTCGCTGACCATGTGCACACCCAGCTCACCGCGTGGTGATTCGACCGCGACGTACACCTGGCCGGCCGGCACCCGGATACCCTCGGTCACCAGTTTGAAATGGTGGATCAGCGCCTCCATGGACGAGCCCATGATCTTGGCGATGTGAACGGGTGAGTTACCGAGGCCGTCCGGGCCGAGCTCCAGGTCGGCGGGCCAGGCGAGCTTCTTGTCGGTGAGCATCACCGGCCCGGGCCGCAGCCGCGACACGCACTGCTCGACGATGCGCAGCGACTGTTTCATCTCGTCGACCCGGATCAGATAGCGTCCGTATGCATCGCAGCCGTCGTCGGTGCAGATGTCGAAATCGTAGGTCTCGTAACCGCAGTACGGCTGGGCGCGGCGCAGATCGTGCGGTAACCCGGTGGAGCGCAGCACGGGTCCGGTGATGCCCAGCGCCATGCAGCCGGTCAGGTCCAGGTAGCCGATGCCCTTGCTGCGGGCCTTCCAGATGTAGTTCTCGCGCAGCATCTTTTCCAGGTCGCGCAGCTGCTCCGGCAGCACCTCCAGTAGGCGGCGCAGCTGTGGAATGGCCTCGTCGGGCAGATCGGCGGCCAATCCGCCGGGCCGGATATAGGCGTGGTTCATCCGCAACCCGGTGATGGTCTCGAACAGCGACAGGATCTCCTCGCGCCCGCGGAAACCGAAGAACATGGCCGACATCGCGCCCAGTTCCATGCCGCCGGTGGCCAGTGCGACGAGATGGCTGGAGATCCGGTTGAGCTCCATGAGCATCACCCGGATGATGCTGGCGCGTTCGGGGATGTCGTCGGTGACGCCGAGGAGTTTTTCCACCCCCAGGCAATAGGCCGTCTCGTTGAAGAAGGGGGACAGATAGTCCATCCGGGTCACGAAGGTGACACCCTGTGTCCAGGTGCGGTATTCGAGATTCTTCTCGATCCCGGTGTGCAGATATCCGATACCGCAGCGGGCCTCGGTGATGGTTTCGCCCTCGATCTCCAGGATCAGGCGCAGCACCCCGTGCGTGGACGGGTGTTGCGGACCCATGTTGACCACGATGCGCTCGCCGGCGTGCTCACGCGCCGCGGCGACGACCGCATCCCAGTCCTGGCCGCCGACCATCACGACGGGCGGGTCTGTCTCTATCGTCATCAGTTGTAGTACCTCCGCTGGTCGGGCGGCGGTATCTGCGCCCCGTGGTATTCGACGGGGATGCCGCCCAACGGATAGTCCTTGCGCTGCGGATGCCCCACCCAGTCATCGGGCATCTCGATGCGGGTCAGCGCTGGGTGCCCGTCGAAGATGATGCCGAAGAAGTCGTAGGTCTCGCGTTCATGCCAGTCGGTCGTCGGGTAGACCGAGAACAGCGACGGCACATGGGGATCGGCGTCGGGTGCGGTGACCTCCAGCCGGATCCTGCGGTTGTGGGTGATGGACATCAGCGGATAGACGGTGTGCAGTTCGCGGTCCTGCTCATCGGGAAAGTGCACCCCCGACACCCCGAGACAGAGTTCGAATCGCAGGGCAGCGTCATCACGCAGGGTCTGGGCGACGGTCAGCAGGTGCGCGCGGCGCACGTCGATGGTGAGCTCATCGCGGAATACCACGACGCGTTCGACGGCATCGGTGAACCTGTCGCGGCCCAGTATCGCGATCAGGGTGTCGACCACCTCGTCGAAGTAGCCACCGTAGGGGCGCGGGGAACTGCCCGGCAGCGCGACCTCGCGGACCAGCCGACCGTAACCGGAGGTGTCGCCGGTGCCGCTGACACCGAACATGCCCCGGCGGGTGCCGATCACCTCCCGGTCCTGCTGCTCGGTCATGCGATTCCCTCGCAGGCTCGGGTCTCGCATGTCATCTGTCTGTTCGCTCCGCAAGCGTCGCTCATGCGATTCCCTCGCAGGCTCGGGTCTCGCATGTCATCTGTTTGTTCGCTCCGCAAGCGTCGCTCATCGCAACAACCCCGTCAGTTCGATGGTCGTCGGCGATGCCAGCGCGGCCTGCTCGGCGGCGGCCACCGCCTCGGCGCGATTCACCCCGAGCGGCATCTCGGCGATCTTGGCGTGCAGTTTCAGGATCGCGTTGAGCAGCATCTCCGGCCGGGGCGGGCACCCCGGCAGATAGATGTCCACCGGGACCACGTGGTCGACGCCCTGGACGACCGCGTAGTTGTTGAACATCCCGCCCGAGGACGCGCAGACGCCCATCGCCAGAACCCATTTCGGTTCGGCCATCTGGTCGTACACCTGGCGCAGGACCGGAGCCATCTTCTGGCTGACCCGGCCTGCGACGATCATCAGGTCGGCCTGCCGCGGGGTCGCCGAGAACCGCTCCATGCCGAACCGGGCGATGTCGAAGCGCGGACCCGCGGTCGCCATCATCTCGATGGCGCAGCACGCCAGACCGAAGGTGGCCGGCCACAACGAGCCCTTGCGGACATAACCGGCCACCTTCTCCACGGTGGACAACAGGATGCCGCCCGGCAGCTGTTCTTCTAATCCCATGACAGACCACCTCGCCGCCAGACGTAGGCGTAGGCCACGAAGACCGTGAGCATGAACAGCAGCATCTCGACGACTGCGAACATGCCCAACGAGTCGAAGGTCACCGCCCAGGGGTACAGGAACACGATCTCGATATCGAAGATGATGAACAGCATGGCCGTCAGGTAGTACTTGATCGGGAATCGCTGTCCCGTCGCGATCTTGGCGTCAGCGGCGGGCAGCAGCGGTTCGATCCCGCACTCGTAGGCCTCGAGCTTCGCCCGGTTGTAGCGGCGTGGGCCGATGAACGTGGCGATACCCACCGAGACGATGGCGAATACCGCCGCGATCGTCCCGAGCACCAGAATCGGTGTGTAGACGTTCATGTCTGCGCCGCTCTCTCGGGGAAGTGTCGATGTGAGCTAGAACACAGCTTAGACACGTCAACGGTCGAGGCGCCGCATTTCCGATAGGATTTCGCCCATCAGCTACGGCCGCCCGTCCTCATCGGCGAGGATTGTGAACACGCAACGGCCGCAGCGTGTTTCGTGATGGATCTACGACGCTGACCGCAGCAGGTCGGCGGCCGCTTCGCCAAGCCTGATCGGATCGATCGGATGGGACACCGCCGCTTCGGCGCGTGACCAGGACGCCAGCCAGGCATCATCGCGGCGCCCGGTCAGCACCAGAACCGGCGGGCATGCCTCGATCTCGTCCTTCAGCTGCTTGGCAAGCCCCATCCCGCCGGTCGGGGTCGCCTCACCGTCGAGAATCAGCAAGTGCAGACCACCCTCGGCAACCCGGGTGAGCACCATCGGAGCGGTCGCCACCTCCAGATAGCTCAGTTCGGGCAGGTCCGGGTGGATCCGCCGCCCCAGCGCAGAGCGCACCTGCTCTCTGGTCCGGTTGTTCGAGCTGTACACCAGAATCCGCAGCTGGGCATCGGGGTCGGCCACACCGCCGATGCTACGGCTGCCGGACGAACACCGCGGCCGCTTCGACGCCTGCCGCGTCACCCATCATGCCCAGCAGATTGCCGTCCACTCCGAGATCGCGCCGGTTGAGCGTCGCCGTCGTGCTCAGCTGTACCGCGCCGCCACCGAGATTGCGGACGTGAACCGGAAGGTCGAGTTCGGATTCATGGCCCTTGACCGTCAGGCGCACGTGCAGGGTGACCCAGGACGGCGAGGTGACCTCACCGGACTCCGCCACGACCTCCACGGTGGGGAATGCCTCCACGTCGAAGAAATCGGCCGACCGCAGATGGGCGTCGCGGCGCTTGATCCCGGTGCGCACCGACGCCGCATCGATGCGCAGCGTGCCGGTGAGCTTGTCGCCGTCGACCTGCGCGTGGCCGTCCCGTGCGTCGAACTCACTCTTGACATGGACAAATCCCCAGAAGGTGGGGCTGTGCGTGGTGATGGTGGTGCGCTCGGCATCCAACTGCCAACGACCAGCCCAGTCCTGCAGGTCCATCTGTGCTCCCTCAGTTGCCCAGCAACGGCGCGATCTCTGCGGGGTCGAAGTACTCGTCGATCCGGGTGATCAGCCCGGCGGTACCCACCTTGATAACGATGCATACCCGCAAATGGATCGAAGCGCCATCGCTGGCGTCGGCGTGCAGGACGTGCTGCTGCACGAAACCGCCATCGAAGAACTGGCGATCGAGGATCTCGTAACGCCGGGAAGTCGTCGCCCGCAGGAACCAGCGGATGACTTTCAGGGCCTGCACGCGATCGTTGTCCGCGGTATCGCCGCTGTGCCACACCAGGACGTCATCGGCCCACAACGCCTCGATATCCGGGTAGTCACCGCGTTCGATGGCGTCGAACAGTCGGTCCGCCACGGCTGCGCTCATCTCTCTTCACCTCAACTGATCGTCAGGTTGAACACCGGCGCTGTGCCGGCGATTCGGAATTCGACGGCCCTGAACGCACCGCAGGCCCATCCGGTGTCGTCATTCGGCGTCGTAGCCCGGATGGGCCACGGCCACCCGCCGTGCCACCAGGGCGTGTAGCACGGGCAGCACGTCGGCGTCACGGCCGTCGAGATCTCCGGCCCGGATGGCTGCCGCGAGCGTCACCTCATCTGCGAAACCCAGCAGATCGGGTGCGGGCCCGGTGTCGAGCAACTCCCGTTCGACGGTGCGCAGGACATTGGCCGCGACCCGGGCGTGGAAGTTGAGCGCACCCGCGTCGGCGAGCGGACCATCCGGCCCGGTCGCCGCGCGTACCTCACCCTCCAGGAACTCCGCGACCGCGGCGACGAGCTCGGCGGCGGTGGGCCGGTAGTGCAGATCGGTCATGCTGACTCCAACAGGGTGAGCAGGTCGTACTCGGTTTCACACACCCGACGCCCGATCGCCGCGAGCTCGACCGATCGGGTCTGCCCGGACCGGTGCCGCTCGAACTGATAGCGGCAGATGACCCCCCAGCGCAGCGTGGCGGCGATCAGCCACCAGCGCAGCGCCGTCCGGTCGACCGCCGCACCGCCGGCGGCCTCATAGGCGGTGACGAAGTCCTCGATGCTGCCGAGCCCGCCGGCGGCGAGCTCGCGCGGGGCCCCGAAGCGCCAGGCCCGGATGCAGAACCAGGCGAGATCGTCGAGTGCCTCGCCGATATGGGTGAGTTCCCAATCCAGCACCGCGGCCAGTCCGCTGTCGTCGACGATGAGGTTGCCCATCCGGAAATCCCCGTGCACCAGCACCGGGGGCGTACGGGCCGGGCGGTTTCGTTCGAGCCACCGGAAGGCGTACTCGAATACCGCAGTGGTATCGCCCATCTCGTCGAGCTGGGCCCGCCATTCGTCGAGTGGGTCGGTGACCGGCAGCCCTATTCCGTCCGGGTCCGCGCGGTGGATGGCGGCAAGTGCCTGCGCGCACTGATCCAACAGCTGCGCGCGGGCCCGCGCGTCCAGGGTGCGCGCGATCTTGCGCACGATCGTCTCACCGCCGATGAAATCGCAGATCAGATAGGGAGTCCCCAGTACCGCACCGGCATCGTCGGCGGCGAGGACCGCCGGGACGGGCGCGCCGGCCTCCGCGGCACGCCGCAGCGCGGCCGCCTCCAGTTCCATGCCGGCGTGCACATCGTCGGGTGGACCGGTGCGCAGGATGAGGGCTCGGTCGTCGGCGTGGAAAGCCCAGGTCGCGCGGCTCGCACCGCCGGTGAGCACCCGTAGGTCGGTGACGCGGTCCGCGCCGAGCACCGTGGCCAGTCGGTCGGCCAGCAGTTCATCGGACTGCGCGCTCACTTGCGGCCGAATTTCAGCATCCGCTGGGCAACCCGGCGGATCTGGATCTCCTCGGCCCCCTCGGTGATCCGGTATCGGCGGTGGTGGCGATAGATGTGTTCGAACGGCTCGTGACGGCTGTAGCCGATACCGCCGTGGATCTGCATGGCGCGGTCGGCCGCCTCGCAGACCAGGCGGTTGGCGCGGTAGTTCGCCATCGAGACCTTGTCCGAGACCTCCATGTGGTGGTCGCGATCCAGGTGCCAGGCGGCGTAATACACCAGCAGACGCACCATTTGGGCCTCGGTCTGCAGTTCGGCCAGCGGCCACTGCACCGCCTGATTCACCGACAGCGGCTTACCGAACACGATACGTTCCCCGGCGTAGGCGGCGGCGCGGTCGATGCAGTACTGGGCCGCCCCGAGGCTACTGGCGGCTTGCCGAATCCTGTTCTCGTGCAGGAAGGTCTGACCTACCTCCAGGCCGTGGTCGACCTCGCCGAGTACCGCATCGGACGGCACCCGGACATCATCGAGTTCGACCTCGCCGTGGTCACTGGGCATGTTGAACGTCCACCAGTAGTACGGCACGCGGAAGCCCGGGGTATCGGTCGGTACCAGGAACGCGGTGATACCCACCGCCGACCCCGACTCGCCCGACGTGCGGGCGAAGATCAGGTCGTGGGTCGCCCGGTGCACGCCGGTGTTCCACCGCTTGGCGCCGTTGATCACCCAGTCGTCTCCGTCTCGGACGGCGGTGGTCTCCAGCCAGGTCGCGTCGCTGCCGTGGTCGGGTTCGGTCAACCCGAAGGCCATCGAGCGGGTGCCGGTCAGCAGCGCTTCGATCCACTCGGCCTTCTGCGCCTCGGTGCCGAACCGACTCATCATGATGACCTGCGGGAAGTTGCCGACGATCGAGGACTCGTCCTGCAGGTCGTTGTGCAGTCCCAATCCCTTGTGCGCCAGGTGCTCCCGGATGACGGCCATGTCGAGGTTGGAGCCGCCACGCCCACCGAATTCCTCGGGCAGCCCGTAGCGCAGCCAGCCCGCGGCATCGGCGCGCCGGCGCATCTCGTCGAGCAGATCTTCCCACTCGCGGCGGGGAACGCCACCGTTGTCCAGATCGGTGCGGGCGAACTCGCGCCGGCGGTCGAAGTACTGCATGTTCTCGCGTTCCAGCGGCTTGATCTCGGCCTCGATGAAGGCGTCCATCTCCTGGAGCAGGGCGGGAAGATGTTCCGGTAGCGCGAAATCCACGTTGATCTCTTTCGGTTCAGTTGCCGTACAGGGTTTTCTTCCAGATCGTCGACAGGGTGGTGATGGCATCGTCATCGCTGATCTGCAGCGCGGTGCCGGGATTTCCGACCACGACGACGGTGAAGTTCTCGAACAGCAGCGCGATCGCCGCCGCGATGTGTTCGGGTTCGAGATCCTTGGCATAACCCTGCTCCCGGGCGCGGCGCACCGATTCGGCCACCAGATCCATCCCGAAGCGGCGGAACTCGTACTGCACCTGGGCAAATCGCGGCTGCGTAGCGGCCAGTTGCGCAACGGCGATCATGATGCCGATATTGCGTTTGAACAGGTTCCAGTATCCGGTGACCACGGTGTGGAAGTAGTCGGTGTCGGCGGGGGACTCCGGCAGCGGGACCTTGGTTCCGGACGGTTCGACGATATCGTGCAGGAAGGACTGGGCCAGCGAGGCCAGCAGGTCTTCCTTGTCGTCGAAGTATCGGTAGAACACCGCCGCGGACTTACCGGCGGCTGAGGTGATATCGGCCAAGGTGGTGCCGTGGAAACCGCGTTCGGCGAACAGTTTCCGCGCCGCCAGCTCGATGGCCTCCCTGGTCTGGCGGCCCTTGGCTGTCAGGGCGGAGGATGAGTCCGATGTCGCGGACGGATGCGCCATCTCAGCCCGCGATTCGATCACCGGCGCGCAGCAGCGCGCTGGGCAGGTCGTGGCCGACGGCACGCTGGGCGATCCGCGCCGCGGCGATGGCGGCGTCGAGATCGACATCGGTGCCGATACCGCTGTCGCGAAGCAGATAGACCAGATCCTCGGTGGCAATGTTGCCGCTGGCCCCCGGCGCGAACGGGCATCCGCCGAGCCCGCCGATAGACGCGTCGAGGCGGGTGATGCCGGCCTGCACGGCGGCGAACGCACTGGCAAGTCCCGCCCCGCGGGTGTTGTGGAAGTGTGCACCCAGTGGCAGTTCGCCGACGATCGGACGGATGGCTTCCACCAGGGCGCTCACCCGCAGCGGGGTGGTGGTACCGATGGTGTCGGCGATGGCGATGCGGTCCACCCCGAGTTCGACCGCAGCCGAGGCGATGTCGAGTACCCGGCGCGGATCCGTCGGCCCGTCGAACGGGCAGTCCCAGGCCGTCGCGATGATGACTTCGACGCGCGCCTCGTGGTCGTGGGCGATCCGGGTTACATCGGCGATCGCTGCGGTCGCCTCGGCGGTGTCGCGTCCCACATTGGCCCGGCTGTGCGCGTCGGAGGCCGACACCACGTATTCGATGGAGTCGAGTCCGGCCGCGATGGCACGCGTGGCCCCGTTCGGGCTGGCCACCAGTGCCGAGAACTCGATATCGTGAGATGCCCGGTACCGGTGTAATTCCTGGGCCAGTTCGGCCGCGTCGGCGAGAGCGGGGACCTTCGACGGGGAGACGAATGCCGTCGCCTCCACTTCCCGAACTCCGGTGGCGACGATGGCCTCCAGCAATTCGACCTTGGCCGACAACGAGATCGGCGCTTCGATCTGCAGGCCGTCGCGCAGGCAGACCTCGCGGATATCGACCGTGGTGGGCAGGTTCATCGTCACAGCACCCCCTCGGTGCGTAATGCGTCGAGTTCCTCGGCGCTGAGTCCCAGCAGGCCGGTGTAGACCTCGTCGTTGTGTTGACCGGGACGCGACGACCCGGCGTTGCGGATCGAGCCCGGCGATTCCGAGAGGACCGGCACGATGCCCGGACCCTTGACGAAGCGCCCGATCCGTTCATCCCAATGGTCGGCGATCATGCCGCGGGCCCGCAGTTGCGGATCCTCGACCACCTCGGCGACGGTGTTGATGGGGCCGCTGATCACCCCGGCCGCCGACAGGGTGGCGATGATGTCGTCGGGCTCGCGGCGTGCGGCCCAGGCGCCGATGATGGCATCGAGTTCATCCTGGTTGCGGCCGCGCGCGACGTGGTCGACGAAGCGGGCATCGGTGGCCAGCTCCGGTTGACCCATCGCGGCACACAGGCGGCGGAAGACGGTGTCCTGGTTGGCGGCGATCACCACCCAGCTGCCGTTGGCGCTCTGGTAGATGTTCGACGGCGCAATACCTTCCAGCCGGGTTCCCGACGGGCCGCGCACGACGCCGCCCACGTCGTAGTCGGGGATGGTGGATTCCTGGACGGCCAAGCAACTTTCGGTGAGCGCGGTGTCGACGATCTGGCCCTCACCGGTGACCGTGCGCCGATACAGCGCGGCCAGGGCGCCCTGAGCGGCGAACATCCCGGCCAGGCTGTCGCCGAGGGACAGGGCCAGCCGCGGTGGCGGTCCACCCGGGAAGCCGTTCATATGGCGCAGCCCGCTTGCCGCCTCGGCCACCGAGGCGTAGCCCGCCTTGCCGGCATCCGGCCCGGTCTGGCCGTAGCCGGAGACCCGTACCAGGATGATGCCCTTGTTGCGGTCCTTGAGCACCTCGTAGCCGAGGTCCCATTTCTCCAGGGTTCCGGGCCGGAAGTTCTCGACGATCACATCGGTGCGGTCGACCAGTTGCAGGAAGAGTTCTCGGCCGCGGCCGGTGCGCAGGTCGAGGGTGACGGCCTTCTTGTTGCGGGCGTGCACCGTCCAGAAGAAATGGTGTCCGTCGAGCTCGGCCTGCCCCCAGGTGCGCAACGGGTCCGGGGTGGTGGGCAATTCGATCTTGATGACCTCGGCACCCATGTCGCCGAGCAGGCGGGCGGCGAACGGACCCGAGATCAGGGTGCCCAGTTCGAGCACCCGGATACCGTCCAGCGGTCCGGTGACCATCAGGTGGACAGCCCGTGCCGGTGTAGCCAATCCGTGCAGATGCCGACCGCCTCGCGCAGGGTTCCGCGCTGATCGGGGCCGGAGTAGTAGTGGTTGGCGCCGTGGATTTCGTGCATCTCCTTGTCCGGGTGCCCGATCGCGTCGAACAGCCTTCTGGTGTGGCTGGGCGTGCAGGCATCATCGGCCAGGTTGCCGATCACCAATGTCGGCACCGCGATATCGGGTCCGGCCTTGACCGCATCGCCGTTGGCGTCGTCATAGCTCCACTGTGACAGCCAGCTGCGCAGCGTGCAGAACCGGGCCAGTCCCACCGGGCTCATGTTCACCACCTGAGGATCGCCCAGATAGCACTGCCCCGGGGTGCGTTCGTTGGGATCCACCGTCGGGTCCAGCCAGCGCGGGTCGGCCATGGTGCCGTGTACGACGAACGCGTACTCGTCGTCGGGGCGTCCGGCGGCCCTCAACTCCGCCAGCTTTTCCTTGACCCACGTCGTGATCCGGCGATTCCTCGCGATCTGTGCCGCGTGGTAGCGGTCCAGGAATTCAGGTGTGTAGGGCGGCTGATTCGGATTGTCCGGGTTGTAGAGATCCAGTTCGGGATCCCGTTGGGTGGGGTCGTTCTCGTCGAGGATCGCGGCGTCCATCCACTCGGTCATGGTGCCGTGCCTGCTGATGTGGGCCGCCAGCAGCATGAGGGCGTCGGCGGGGATCAGCCCGAGCGTGGTGAGGTCCGGTCCGTCACCGGACGGGCTGGAGGTCACGGTCGGGTGCTGTGCCTGCTGTTGGTAGAACACCGACAGCGAACCGCCGCCACTCCATCCGGCCAGCACGACCTTGTCGTAACCCAGGCGGTTCTTGGCATCCTTGATGCACTCGCCGAGGTCTTCGACGACCTTCTCCATGAGCAGCGCCGAGTCGGTGCCGCGGAAGCGGCTGTTGCAGTAGATGACATGGTGACCCGCGCGGGCCAGCGCATTGATCATCGGCAGGTAGGCGCCGCCGCCGATCGGGTGCATGAAGACCAGCACCGTATCGGACGGCTTGTGCTTCGGCTTGAGCAGATAGCTTTCCAGGACCACGAGTTCGGCGACGCCGCCGTAGACATCGCGGACACCGGAATTATTCTGGTAGGCAACCAGATACGGGATCCGGTCGTACTCGTGCTTCACGGGTGCCTCGGTGGTCGTCATCAGTGTTGTTCCTTCTTCGCGCGGGCGCTCGTCAGTGTTGTTTCTTCTTCGCGCAGGCGCTCATCAGTGCTGCCCCAGGTCGTTGGCGAGAATCTCGGCCGACGGGATGAGCCGCCGCCGGGTGTCGATGGCGATCACCGACCAGTCCACCCGGTCGTAGTCGTCGAATTTGCGGCGGGCGCGCTCGCGTGCCTTTTCCGGTGCGCCGTGGTGAATCCCTTGCGGCGCATGCGAAACCAGTCCCGGCGGCATCGGGATGCCGTACAACGAACCGGAGTGGAAGAACGCGATCTCGTCATAGTCGACGTTGCGGTGATACCACGGGGTGCGTTCGGTGCCCGGGACGCTTTCGGCGGGTTTGGGCAGGAAGTTCATCACGTATACGCCGGTCGCCTGCATGAACAGATGCACCGTCGGGGGCAGGTGCACGCTTTCGGATGTGATGACGGTGTAGTCCTCGATGTTGAACGTGAAGGGGAAGTTGTCCCCGCGCCACCCCTCCACGTCGAGCGGATTGTGTTGATAGAACAATGAAGTGGAGTCCACCCCCTGGACGGGTGAGTGGATGAGCCGCACCTCGTATTCGTCCCTGCCGTCATCGTCGATGGGGGAGGGCTCGGGAATGGTCACCTGTGCGGGATCGAACGGGAAGTGCCGGCCCAGCGTCCCGGCCGGCGGCACCCGGAAGTCGTCGGTGGCCTGAATCATGAGCCAGGTCGATTCTTCATCGGGAACCTGGCGGAACGTACAGGCCTTGGGGATGTAGACCCAGTCGCCCTCGCGGTAGCGCAGCGGTCCGAACTCGGTCTCCAGCAGTCCGGCGCCCTTGTGCACGAACAGCAACAGATCGCCGTCGACGTAACGCACAAAGAACGGCATCGGCTCGGTGCGCCTGCTCAGCAGCACCTGGCAGTCGGCATTGCTGAACATCAGCAGCGGACCGCCATGTGCATCGGTGGCATCGCCGGGCTTGAGCTCCGAGGACAGCACATCGGTGGGGCGCAGGGGCCCCACCGTGCGGTACGCGGTCGGATCATTGCGCCGGTACATGTTGGCGGTGCGCCCGACGAAACCGCCGCGGCCGAGTTCATCGTCTTTGAGGCCGTCCAGATCGGCATGCACACGCTTGGGCGTCTTGCCTTTTCGAAGGTGGACAAAGGATTCCATGGCGCTCCTCGGATGTCGGTCCAGAAACTGAAAGTGACATTACTTTTGGTTTTGGTCTGATGCAAGGGTCAGGGGAGTCGATCTCGCCGGTGACCGGGAATTCGGCCGCTTGCGCTTCGGATGCGAGCGTTCGGCTAGCGGCGCAGCGCCCGCCGGCGACGATATCGCCACACCTTGTACGTGATGAACGCGCTCAGGCCCACCAGAACCATGACGGGTCCACCCGGGGTCGTCGCGCCATCCTCTCCGGCTGGGGTTGCCGGTGCTCGCGGCTTCGGTGGCTCCTGCGGGTCGGCGAGTGCGATGGCCTCGCCCGCAGATGTCTCGTCGCTCATGTTGCTATCTCATATCGGTGCCGTCGATCGGCGCGTCGTTGTCGTCCGCCGAGTATCGCCAGGGTCGCGGCAATGCTACGTGCCGACGGGAGGGGGCTCAGGTTCGCAACGATCGATACTGGTCAGTGGTGGTGTCCGCCGGCACGCCTCGGGTCGGCACGGCCCGCAGGTCTTGCGGGCCGAGCGCAGTGGAATCGGCGATCAGCCCGTCGCCACTGCCGCCTGGCGAACCAATTCGATTGCCTCGGTGCGCATCTGTGCCCGCTCTTCGGGCGTCCACCGGGTTGTGGGCTCGATCACGAGTGTCTGAACCCGGTAGCCGAGCATGCCGAATACAAATTCGAGATACGGGCGCTGGAAATCCTGCAGCTCGGGATGTCGTCCGTCATAGGCACTGCTGCGGGTCAGGATGAGCTGGGCGGGCTTCCCGTCGCCAAGGGTGCCGACATGCTTTCCTTCGGCGTCGAGATCACCAGCCGGTCGAAAGCGCGTATCCGCTCGATCTCGTCGAGTACCTGCTGCCAGATGTCCTGCTGTCGGTCGGTGACGGTGTCACCGAACAGAGGGGCGAACTTGGCCACCGCGGCATCACGGCCGAACCTCAGCAGATCCTCGTCCCATACCGAGAGGCGTTGGTAACGAGCGCCTTCCAGGAAGGCTTTGGCAAGCTGAGAGGACAGTGCATCATCGCCCTTCGGGCTGCCCTCGATCCAGAGTGTGTTCATGCTGTAGACCACCGCTGCCTAGATCATCGAGGTTCGGGGGATCCTCATGCCGAGGCTCAGGGCTCCGGCCAGCTCCCTTGCGGTGTCGTAGTCGAAGACGACGTGCCCGGACAGCACATCCACATCGCGCTTGAAGCGCTGCATGGGGTTGGACAGGAAGTGGATGCTCGCCCCGCCCGCGCCCATCAGATCGGCGATGACGGTCTTGGACTCCGCCACGATGTGCGCCGCCGCCAAGCGAGCCTGGGCGCGCACCGGCTTGTCGACAGTGTCACCGGCCGCCACGATCGTCTCGATCTCTCCGACGGTGTCGGCGAGCAGTCCGCGCAGGGCGCGCAGGCGCACCTGTGCGCCCGCGAGGCGGGCCTGGGCGATCGGTTTGTCCTTCTGCATGACGCCCTCGTAGGCCAGCACGCGCTCGGCCAGGCGCTGGGCGTAGATCTCGGTCACGCGTTCGGCGCTGCCGAGGGCGGGCATCGCCGACAGCAGGGCCAGGGCCGGCACCATCGGCCAGCGGTAGGTGGGGCTGTCGTGCAGTCCGGCGCCGGGTGCGGTGCCGGCGTAGATATCGGTGACCCGCACCAGTCGGTGCTCGGGGACGAACACATCGGTGACGACGGCGTCGTTGGAGCCGGTCGCACGCATGCCGTCGGTGTGCCAGACGTCCTCGACGGTGATATCTCCGGCCGGCAGCAGTGCCAGGGCGGGGAACAGGGCGTCGTCCGGGCCGCACAGCGCGGACACGATGATCCAGTTGGCGTGCATCACGCCGGTGGCCCAGGACCAGCGGCCGGTCAGTCGGATGCCGCCGTCCACGGAAAGGCCCCGACCGGTCGGCGCGAGCGGGGCGGGAGCCAGGAACGGGCGGTCGGCGAAGGCCTCCTGCTGGGCCTGCTCGCCGAACAGCGCGAGCATCCAGTTGTGCAGGGTCAGGAAGCCGATGGTCCACGCGCTGGAGGTGCACCCGTGGGCCATCCGGCGTACCGGGTCGAATAGCGCGGGAAACGGCGCCTGCTGGCCGCCGTAGGCCGCCGGGACCAGCAGTTCGGTGAACCCGCTGCCGGTCAGGTCGGCGACCGTGGCATCGGGCAGCCGGCGCAGGGTCTCGGCCTCCTCGGCGCGCTCGGCAAGCGCCGCCACGAACTCATCGGTGATCACGCCACGTGCCTCGATCGTCGTCATGACCCGAACCGTAACATACCTT
Source organism: Mycolicibacterium sp. 22603 (assembly GCA_052044345.1). Lineage (GTDB taxonomy): Bacteria > Actinomycetota > Actinomycetes > Mycobacteriales > Mycobacteriaceae > Mycobacterium. Next base: position 156,755 of record JBQEMX010000007.1, on the reverse strand, counting down.
TTGGTATGGAAACGGGTCAGTGGGCAAGCATCAGGTCCAGGAACCGCGCGCTCTGCTCGGAAAGTCGGCTGTCGGGGGCCTCGCCCAGTAGGTGCAGGAAGCCGATTCCTGCGGCGAAGGTGGCGTTGGCGCGTAGGTCGGCGTCCTCGGCGTCGAACCCGAGGTCTTCGAACGCCCGGTGCACCGCGGCCAGGATGCGTTGGTCGGCGGTGCGCACACTGGCGGCCACGGCCTCGTCGGTGCGGGCCCATTCGCGCATGGCCCGCTCCAGCGTCCAGTGCCGCGGACTCACCAGGGAGGTCATCATCTGGATCAGCCGGTCGCGCGGGGGTAGCTCGTCGACGGCCTCGATCCGGCTCCGGTCGTCGTCACGCAGATCGCCCCAGGATTCGATGAGCGCCGTCCGGTAGCCCGCCATGTCGTGGAAGTGCCAATAGAAGCTGCCCTTTGTCACGCCGAGGCGTCGACACAGCGCATCGATTTTCAGAGATTTGAGACCGTCCTCAGCGAGGATCGTGTAGCCGGCCTGGAGCCAGTCATCCGTGGTCAGGCGGCTGCCGGACGGCTTCGGAGCGGGCGTCATGACCGGCAGCCTACGACGGCGCGCCGCGCACCTGACTTTCTGTACGTGCTGGCTGCATGTTTTACTGCAACTCGCGACAACTGAATTCTCGGTCCGCTCCGCAATCCAATCGGAGTCAATGCGAGCGGACACGGATACCGCAGTGCAAGGGAGCACTGCGGTATCTCTGGGTGTTGGGCACACAGCACCGAGGGTCGGGCGGGACCGTGAACAATTAGAGTTGGGAAGAAATACATGCAGAACGTTGTTGGCCGGTGGATGCGCCGGATCGGGGCCGCAGCTGCGGCCGCGCTGGTCGTGCCTGGCGCGATCGCTGTAGCGGGTGAGACGGCCACCGCCGGTGCCTTCTCCCGCCCCGGACTGCCGGTCGAGTACCTGATGGTGCCGTCGGCCGGAATGGGCCGCGACATCAAGATCCAGTTCCAGAGCGGCGGGGAGAACTCGCCCGCGGTGTACCTGCTGGACGGCCTGCGTGCGCAGGAGGACTTCAGCGGCTGGGACATCAACACCCAGGCCTTCGAATGGTTCCTGGACTCCGGTCTGTCGGTCATCATGCCCGTCGGTGGCCAGTCCAGCTTCTACGCCGACTGGTACGCGCCGGCCCGTAACAAGGGTCCGACCGTCACCTACAAGTGGGAGACCTTCCTGACTCAGGAGCTCCCGGCCTACCTGCAGGCCAACAAGGCCGTCAAGCCCACCGGCAGTGCCGCGATCGGTCTGTCGATGGCCGGCTCGGCCGCGCTGAACCTGGCGACCTGGCACCCCCAGCAGTTCATCTACGCCGGTTCGATGTCGGGCTTCCTGAACCCCTCCGAGGGCTGGTGGCCGTTCCTGATCAACATCGCTATGGGTGACGCCGGCGGCTTCAAGGCCGACGACATGTGGGGCAAGACCCAGGATCCCAACAGCGGTTGGAAGCGCAACGACCCGATGGTCAACATCCCGACCCTGGTGGCCAACAACACCCGGCTGTGGGTCTACTGCGGTAACGGCAAGCCCAACGAGCTCGGCGGCGGCGATCTGCCCGCAACCTTCCTCGAGGACCTGACCATCCGCACCAACATCACCTTCCGCGACAACTACCTGGCCGCGGGCGGTTCCAACGGTGTGTTCAACTTCCCGGACAACGGCACGCACAACTGGGCGTACTGGGGCCGGGAGCTGCAGGCCATGAAGCCTGATCTGCAGCGCGTCCTGGGCGCCTGAACCAGGTAACTGAGAAGCGAAAATCCCCCCGAGGCCCTGGCGGCCTCGGGGGGATCTTCTTTCCCCCCCAGGGGGTTCCCCCCGGTACCCCCGTCTTATCTCCCGTGTGGGACGAGCTGAGTGCGGCGCGGATCGCGATTNCCCCTCAGATCGCGACCCGCGCCGAGTTCGGTTGGCGCGCACGACCCGGCGCACGAACGCCGGCCGCATGAGTTGGGTTGGCGAATCCAGCATCCCGGTGACCTTGATCAGTCCGACGGCGACGTGCGGATCGCTTTCGGCGGCCGCGGTGACCGCAGCCAGATAGGGCTGGGTCACTCGCACCCAGAGTCGTCGGTGCCCCTGCACCTCCGGCAGCGCGAGATCCGAGCCGACGGCGATACGCCATGCGCTCTGCAGTCTCGGGCTGCAGGCTCGGAAGAAGCGCCGGCCCAGATCAGCATCGCCGTCGCGCAGGCAGTCTTGCAGGGTGGTTGCCTCGATGGCCGACAAGGTCAGCCCCTGTCCATATATCGGGTTGACGCTGCAGAGAGCGTCACCGATCACCAGCAAGCCGCGCGGGAGGCGCTTGAGCTTGTCGTAGCGACGCCACCGGTTCGAGGGCACCCGGAAGTGCACGGCCTCCCCGACGGGCGTCGCGGCGCGCACCGCCGCCAGCACGCGATCGGGTACCAGACCGTCACCAAGGGCGAGCATGTCGGGGCGGCTCGCCGGTGGTGGGTGACCGGCCATCGAGCCCACCGTGAGCGTCCAGGTGTCCCTCTCATGGCCGACCAGGGACCACATCGATGGTCGCCCCGGCTCGGGGAAGAACGCCACCAGCTGCTCGGGGACGCTGTCGGAGGGCATCTGCAGGCGCTGGCTGGCGTAGGCAAGTTTGACGACGACGTCATCCTCGGGCGGGCGGCTGTAACCCAGCTGTTCGAGGAGCATCGGTGTGCGCGACGCCCGACCGGTGGCGTCGACGACCAGATCGGCGTCCAGCACCGACGTCGTCTGCCCATGTGCGACCTCGACACCGGTGATGCCGGAAGCGTCGACGGTACCGGCCAGCCCGACGACAAGGCGGTCGTCCAGGATCGCCACATTTCCCATCGCCTGCACGCGCCGGCGGATGGTGCGCTCGACCAATCCTGACCTCGGGAAGTACATGGTGGCCGCGTCGGGCCGGTGGACATCACGGTCCTGGGTCAGCCGGTGACCGCCGAAGCGGATGTGCAGCCGGGTGAGGCTGTCGCCCCGCAACGAGGGGACACCCTCGGCGGCGAGGTCATCCTCGAAGCCCGGAAACAGCTGGGCCAGAAGCACGGTGGCAGCGGGTGGCAATACCCGGCCGTGGCGAAAATGCGCCACGCCGCGGCGCGCGTCCGGGTCCTCGGTCAGGTCATCGCGTTCGACGATGGTGACGCTCCGGTAGTGCTCGGCGAGGACCTTGGCGGCGAGCAGGCCGGCGATGCTCCCTCCCAGCACCACCGCCCGCTCGCCCACGATTGCCATACCTGAAGTCTGTGTGACTCCGGTGCCGCCGCTTAGAGTAGTGCGCTACTCATATTTGCCCGACGGACTACTTCAACTCGGCAGAGGAAAGTCCCAGCAGACGGCGGGCCACCACCAGTTGTTGGATCTGCTGGGTGCCCTCGAAGATGTCCAGGATCTTCGAGTCGCGGGCCCACTTCTCCAACAGCGACTGTTCGGAGTAGCCGACTGTGCCGGCCATCTCGACAGCCTTCAAGGTGATATCGCTGCCAACCCGGGCGGCTTTGGCCTTACCCATGGAGGCCTCTTTGGAGTTCGGGATCTTGTTGTCGGCCTGCCATGCCGACCGCACGGTCAGCAGGTAGCCGGACTCCCACTCGGCCTCCATACGGAGGAACTCGGCGGCCGGTGCGCTCTGGGCGTGTGCGGGCTTGTCGTAGGAGATCTCGATTCCCGCCTCGGTGAGAATGACCCGCAGTTCCTCCAGCGCGGCGCGCGCCACGCCGACAGCCATCGCCGCCACGATCGGCCGGGTGTTGTCGAAGGTCTCCATGACCCCGCCGAAACCCTTGTCCACCTTCACTTCCGGATCGCCCAGCAGGTTCTCCTTGGGGATCCGGGCATTCTCGAAGCGGATCGCCGCGGTGTCGGAGGCCTTGATGCCGAGCTTGTGCTCCAGCCGTTCGACGGTGACGCCGGGATGTTCACGGGGGACGATGAACGACTTGATGGCGGCACGGCCCAACGACTTGTCGACCGTTGCCCACACCACGATGTGGCTGGCCCGCGATCCGGCAGTGACGTAGATCTTCTCGCCGTTGATGACGTACTCGTCACCGTCGAGCACTGCGGTGGTGGTCACCGCGGCCGAATCGGAGCCGAAGCCCGGTTCGGTGATCGCCATGGCGGCCCACACTTTGCCGAGGCGCTCGAGCTGCTCCTTGGTCGCCACACTGGAGATCGCGGCATTGCCCAGTCCCTGGAAGGGGATCGACAGCAGCAGCGCGACGTCGCCCCAGGACACCTCGAGGGCGTTCACCAGCGCGGACATGTTGGCGCCGTTGATATTCGACTTGCCGTCGACGTCACCGCCGCCGACACCGTCGGCACCGGCGAAGGAGATGGTCTTGGCCGCCGAGATGCCCTCGAACAATGTGGCCAACGTGTCGAGCTCCACCGGGTAGGCGTGCTCGGCGAGGTCGTACTTGCGGGAGATGGGGCGCAGCATCTCGGCGGCACCCTGATGTCCCTTTTCGATGACTGCCCGCAGTTTGCGCGGCATTTCCAGATTGATTGCCATGACAAGACCTTTCTAGAGGACCCGGCTACTACAGGACGACGACACCCTCGGCGACGCCGAGTGCCCGCAGATCGCGGTACCAGCGTTCGACCGGGTGTTCCTTGGTGTAGCCGTGACCGCCGAGCAACTGCACGCCGTCCAGGCCGATCTGCATGCCCTTGTCGGTGGCAATCCGCTTGGCCAGGGCGGCTTCTCGGGCAAAGGTCAGTCCCTGTTCGGCCCGTGCGGCACCGCGCCAGGTGATCAGGCGCAGACCGTCGAGCTCGATGGCGATGTTGGCGGTCATGAAGGCGACGGCCTGCCGGTGGGCGATCGGCTCGCCGAATGCTTCGCGCTCCTTGATGTACGGGATGACGTAGTCGAGCACCGCGTGCGAGGTGCCCACAGCCAGTGCGGCCCAACCCAACCGCGAGTATGCGATGGCTTCCGAGTAGTCCTGATCGGTTGCGCCGTCCTCACCGAGACGGTGGTGCAGCGGTACGGCGACATCGTCGAGTGCGATACGGCCCAGCGCCGCGGCCCGGATGCCCATCGACGGGTCGGCCTCGACCGTCAATCCCTCGCTGGAGGATTCGACGATGAACAGCGCGGGCTTACCGTTCAGCGCGGCCGCGATGATGAACAGCTCGGCATCGGCGGCGGCGGGGACCAAGGATTTCACCCCGGACAACCGGTAGCCGCCAGGTGTCCGTACCGCCGTCGTCTTCAGTGCGGTGGGATCGAAGAGAGCGTGTGGTTCGGCGATGGCCAGGCACGCCTGGGGCACCTTCTCGCCGGCGAATTCGGGCAGGTAGGTCGCTTGCTGGTCGGCGCTGCCCCAATGTGTCAGGGCCGACGCGACGCCGGCCGGAGCCAGGATGGGCAGGGCCAGTCCCATGTCGCCGTAGGCCAGGGCCTCGGCGACCAGTGCCGCGGTGACGGTGCTGCGGTGCTCGGCAATCCCGTCGAAACTCTCCGGGATGCTCAACGACGTCACGCCGATCTCGGCCGCCTTGGCGATCAGATCGGGGGGATAGTTGGCCGCGGCGTCGGCGTCGTGGGCCGCCGGTCGCAGGATCTCCTCGGCGAACTCGGCCACCGTCTCGACGATCATCTTCTGGTCGTCATCGGGGGTCAGGTCGAAGTAGTCCGACTCCTTGGCTGTCAGCCGGGTAGGGGAGCCGCCGATGTTCTGGATGCGCTTGAACTGGCGGGATCCGGCGCCGGCGGCCGAGAATGCCGTCTTCACGCCGTAGCGCAGGCCCTTGTTGAGCGGATCGCGCAGACCGTAGCGGTCCAGGAACTCCTGGCCCATCAGCGGGGTGAGCAGGGCGATCCCGATATCGGTCGCGGTGCGCTTGTGCTTCTGGAGTCCGACGGCGCTTTCCGGGCCGGTCCGCTTGGGTCGGGATTCGAGATTTGTCATCACAGCCTCACGTGGTTGGGGCAACGTGCGTCGGACGCTATCTTACTCCAGAGTAAGATAGCGTATGGCTGTTATCAACGTCACATGGAAAGGCGTGCACGCACCGCCTCGTGCAGGTGACCGTTGGTGGCCAGGGCGCTGCCGCCGTGCGGTCCCGGCTCACCGTCCAGGCTGCTGAACGTGCCCCCGGCCTCCCGGATCAGGATGTCCAGCGGGGCGATGTCCCAGACCTTCACCTCGGGTTCGCAGGCGATGTCGACCGCGCCCTCGGCGAGCAGGCAGTAGGACCAGAAATCCCCGTAGGCGCGCACCCGCCAAACCTCGTCGGTCAGTGCGACGAACCGCTCCCGTCGGTCGTCCCAACCGGTCGTCAGATCCGAGTAGGACAGGCTCGCCGCGGACAGCTCGCTGACCCCGGATACCTGGATGCGCCGCTGCCTGCCGCCGAAGGAGGTGAATGCGCCCAGTCCGTGCGCGGCCCACCACCGCCTGCCCAACGCCGGCGCGCTGATGACACCGACGACGGGTACGCCGTCGTCGATCAGCGCGATCAAGGTGCACCACACCGGCACCCCCCTTACGAAGTTCTTGGTCCCGTCGATGGGATCCAGAACCCACACCCGGCCCGTGGAAACCGTTGCGCCACCGAACTCTTCACCGAAAATTCCATCACCGGGGCGAGCCTGGGCAAGAGTGGCGCTCAGTGCTTGCTCGGCGCCCCTGTCGGCATCGGTGACCGGTGTCAGATCCGGCTTGGTCTCGACGGTGAGATCCAGCGCGCCGAACCGGTCCATGGTCAGGGCGTCGGCCTGATCGGCGAGTTGCAGGGCGAGGGCGAGATCATCGGCGACGTCGGTCATGCCCGCATGCCTACCATGGTGGTGTGGTCGAATTCGCGATGATCCTGCTGTTGGTCGGTGCCCTGGTCCTGATAGCGCGTCCGTGGTTCCGGAAGCGTGCCGCCGCCGGCGGTGGCACGGGCGGATTCGGTGCTGGACGGGCGGCGAACATGGCGCCGGGCACGCTGCTGGTCACCGGCGTCAGCCCGCGACCCGACGAGGTCGGCGAGCAGTTCGTGACGATCAGCGGGGTGATCAACGGACCCACGGTCAACGAACATGTGGTCTACCAACGGATGGTCGTCGACGTCGATCAATGGCCGACCATCGGTCAACTCATCGATGTCGTCTACTCGCCCAAGAATCCGGACAAGTGGGGTTTCGCGCCGTTGGACGCCCCGCCGCCGCAGTACCCGCCGCCACCGCCGCCCAACCAGCCGCCACCGCCACCCAATTATCCGAACTCCAATTGAGAGTGCCGATGTCCCAACAGCTTCCGCAGGGTCTGCTCGACCTGCTGGGTAAACCCAGCCCTTGCTTCGTGGCCACGCTGATGCCCGACGGCGCGCCGCAGTTGACCGAGACGTGGGTGCACACCGACGGCGAACACATCGTCCTCAACATCGTCGGCGGCTCGCAGAAGGACCGTAACCTCGCCCGCGACCCGCGGATCGCGATCAACGTCGCCGATCCCGACGACATCCGGCGCTTCTATGCCATCCGAGGTCGCGTCGAGGCCACGACGGCCGAGGGCGGACACGAGAGCATCCACGAGATCTCGCAGAAGTACCTGGGCATTCCCTACCCCTACTTCAGCGGTAATCCCGACGAGACGCGGCTCATCCTCACCATCGCCGCCGAGAAGATCACCCCGCCGCCGGGGGAGTGAACGGCGGCTCGGCGGGCCGAGCCGTGACAGTCCGATAAAGCGCCTCGGGCGAGATTGGCCTCAGGGTTGTCGTCACGGCGCCGGCGAGGGCTGAGCGCAACCGTCAGCAGAATCTCGTCCTAGGCGTTGCACCGGGTAACCCTCGGGTGCCCAGGCAGCCTCGAACACCGCGCGATCCCCAGTAGCTTCTCGACGTTGGCGACCTTGGCCCGCGGCGATGGTGAGGATGAGGCCCGACAGTCCGATAAGACACCTCGGGCGAGATTGGCCTCAGGATTGTCGTCACGGCGCCGGCGAGGGCTGAGCGCAACCGTCAGCAGAATCTCGTCCTAGGCGTTGCACCGGGTGCCCCTCGGGTGCGCAGGCAGCCTCGAACAGCGCGCGCGTCAGCCGTGCGCTATCCCCAGCAGCTTCTCGACGTTGGCGACCTTGACCCGGGGCCGGTGCTGCGCCTCGCCGATGGCGCGCTCGTGGGCGTCGATGCGCTCCCAGTGCGCATCGGTGACCAGTCGGGGCTGGCGCGAAAGCAGCCAGTCGTGCAACTCCTGGGCGTGCCCGTCGTCGAACCGCGGCTCCCCGAGATCGGCCAACAGTGTCTCGACGGTATCGGCGGAGTCCTTCTTATTCGAGCCGATCACCCCGGACGGTCCGCGCTTGATCCAGCCGACCACATACTCGTGCTTGCGGCCTTCGATGCGGCCGTTCTCGTGCGGGATGGTCCCGGAACGCTCGTCGAAGGGCAGGCCGTCGACGGCGACCCCGCGGTAGCCGACGGCGCGCACCACCAGCTGCACCGGCAGCTCCTCGCGCTCACCGGTGTCCTTGGCCACTACCCGGCCGCCCTCGTCGACCAGTTCGTTGCGGCCCAGCACGATCGACTCCACCTTGTCGGTGCCGCGGATCTCCACCGGAGAGGTCGCGAAGCGGAACACCACCCGTCGCTGTGCCCCTTCGGGCTGCAGCTCGGCGTACTCGCGCAACACCTTGATATTGGTGCGCACGGTCCTGTCGGCGGCCGCCAGGTCCGCCTCGGTGATGCTGTCGAAATCGGCGCGCTCGACGATGACGTCCACCTCGGCCATCTGCTCCATGTGCCCGAGTTCGCGCAACTCCATCGTCGTGAACGGCGCCTGCAGCGGACCGCGCCGGCCCACCACGATCACCTCCTGCACCGCCCTGGTGCCCAGCTGATCCAGCGCGTGGTCGGCGATATCGGTCTGGGCCAGGATCTGCGGCTCGCTGATCAGGATCCTTGCCACATCCAGTGCGACGTTGCCGTTGCCGATGACCACCGCGCGCTCGACGTTCACATCGGGCGCGGTCTCCTCGAAATGCGGGTGCCCGTTGTACCAACCGACGAAATCGACCGCCGAGATGCTGCCCGGCAGATCCTCGCCGGGGATACCGAGCACGCGGTCGGACTGTGCGCCGATGGCGTAGATCACCGCGTCGTAGCGTTCGGCCAACTCGGCGGCATGCACCTGTTCGCCGACGCCGACATTGCCGAAGAAGCGGAAGCGCGGATCCTCGGCTGTCTTCGCGAACTGTGCGCTGATCGACTTGATCTTCGGGTGGTCCGGCGCGACACCGGAGCGGACCAGCCCCCACGGGGTCGGCAGCATCTCGATCATGTCGACACGGAAGTCGCGGTCGTCGTGGCCGGCTTTCAACAGCGATGCGGCGGCAAAGAACCCGGACGGTCCAGAGCCGACGATCGCCACGTGGTACGGGCGCATGCATGGCCTTTTCGTGAGGCTGACCGGCACCGCGCAAGGGGCTGTCGCGTCGACGCCGGAGGGGGTTTGCGCACCCGAGCCTAGCCGCGCAGCACCGATCGAGGGCCGAGTCCGGAGAAGCCGACCGGTAACCTCAACAATCGTGGATCCAGACCGTCTTGCCGATATCGCCGCCCTCGACACCACGTTGACGACCGTGGAGCGGGTGCTCGATGTCGAGGGTCTGCGCGCCCGCATCGCCACACTCGAAGCAGAGGCCGCCGACCCCACCCTGTGGAACGACCAGTCCCACGCGCAGAAAGTGACCAGCGAGCTGTCGCACGCGCAGAACGAATTGCGCCGCGTCGAGGAGCTGCGTCAGCGTGTCGAGGACCTGCCGGTGCTCTACGAACTGGCCGCCGAGGAAGGTGGCGAGGACGAGAAAGCCGAGGCGGACGCGGAGCTGGCCAAGCTGCGTGAGGACATCGAGGCCATGGAGGTCCGGACCCTGCTGTCCGGCGAGTACGACGAGCGTGAGGCGCTGGTCAACATCCGCTCCGGGGCCGGTGGCGTCGACGCCGCCGACTGGGCAGAGATGCTGATGCGGATGTACATCCGATGGGCCGAGGCGCACAAGTACCCGGTCGAGGTGTTCGACACCTCCTACGCCGAAGAGGCCGGCATCAAAAGCGCCACCTTCGCGGTGCACGCGCCGTACGCCTACGGGACGCTCTCGGTAGAGCAGGGCACCCACCGCCTGGTGCGGATCAGCCCGTTCGACAACCAGGGCCGTCGGCAGACGTCCTTCGCCGAGGTCGAGGTGCTGCCCGTCACGGAAACCACCGACCACATCGACATCCCTGAGGGCGATATCCGCGTCGACGTGTACCGCTCCAGCGGGCCCGGCGGGCAGTCGGTCAACACCACCGACTCGGCGGTCCGGTTGACCCACATCCCGACCGGCATCGTCGTCACCTGTCAGAATGAGAAGTCCCAGCTGCAGAACAAGGTGTCGGCCATGCGCGTGTTGCAGGCCAAGCTGCTGGAACGTAAGCGTCAGGAAGAGCGCGCCGAGATGGACGCGCTCAAGAGTGACAGCGGCAGTTCCTGGGGTAACCAGATGCGGTCCTATGTTCTGCATCCCTACCAAATGGTGAAAGACCTCCGCACCGAATACGAGGTCGGAAGTCCGGCCGCGGTGCTCGACGGCGATATCGACGGTTTCCTGGAAGCCGGTATCCGATGGCGCAATAGGAAAGATGACGACGACTAACGGCACCGTTCTCGCTATGTCAGTGGCCGACCGCTGGCATGACTTCTGGCGCGGCGAGATCGGGGAGTGGATCATCACCCGCGGTCTGCGCATCGTGATGTTGGTCATCGCCGCGATCCTGATCGCGCGGTTCGTCAACTGGGCCGCCCAGCGCATCACCCGCCGGATCGACGCCGACTTCCGGGAGAGCGACGCGCTGGTACGCACCGAGACGGCCAAGCACCGGCAGGCGGTCGCGTCGGTCATCTCCTGGGTCACCATCGCGCTGATCTGCGTGGTGGTGTTGCTGCAGATCACCGACATCCTGGCCATCCCGGTCGGGTCCCTGGTGGCGCCCGCCGCCGTGCTCGGCGCGGCGCTCGGTTTCGGGGCGCAGCGCATCGTGCAGGACCTGCTGTCGGGTTTCTTCATCATCACCGAGAAGCAGTACGGCTTCGGTGACCTGGTGACGCTGACCCTGGGCGCATCCAACGACGCCACCGGCACCGTCGAGGATGTCACCCTGCGGGTGACCAAGCTGCGCACCAGCGACGGTGAGGTCTTCACCATCCCCAACGGTCAGATCATGAAATCGCTCAACCTGTCCAAGGACTGGGCGCGCGCCGTCGTCGACATCCCGGTGCCGACCACCGCCGACCTCAACGCGGTCAACGAACTGCTGCACGCGGTCTGCGAGAACGCCATGAAAGACCCGCACATGAGCGAGTTGTTGCTGGACAGGCCCCAGCTGATGGGTGTGGAAAGCCTGGAACTGGACACCGTGAACCTGCGGATGGTCGCGCGCACCCTGCCCGGTAAGCAGTTCGAGGTCGGCAGGCAGCTGCGGTTGCTGGTCATCGCGGCGCTGGCCCGGGCCGGGATCGTCTCCAAGCCGGAGTCCACCCCGCTGGCGGCGAACTCGGAGGTCCGCAGTCAGTGAAACTGGTAACCCGGTCCACCGGTGACGACAACAAGCGCTGGCCGACGTACATGTTCGGCGGTCGGATGCGCACCTCGACGGTGGGACTGATCGTCGCGTTCTTCTTCACCGCCTGGCTCTACGAGACCTATCAGCCGCCGCCCGAGCCGCCCCCGATCACGCAGACCGTGCCGCCGGGGTTCGTCCCCGACCCGGAATACACCTGGGTGCCGCGCACACAGGTCTACGAACGGCCGCGGACGACCTATCCGACCACCACGACGCCGACGACCACCGAGCCGCCGGAGCCCACGACGACCACGACGACGCCGACGACGACGTCGGGCACCCCGGGACCCGACGACCCGGCCGCGCCGAGCGGCGAGCCGACCACCGACCAACAACCCACCACGACGGTGATCGATCCGGACGGTCCCGGTGGCCTGTTGCCGCCGATCACGCTGCCGGTGCTGCCCGGTCCGGCACCTGCTCCGGGGACGACACCGCCGCCGCCCGCACCCAGCGCGAACTGACATACGTCGACATCCCGCTACACTGGCGTGCCGTGATGATCACCCTCGACAAAGTGAGCAAGCAGTACAAATCCTCTGCCCGCCCGGCGCTGGATGACGTCTCGCTCAAAATCGACAAGGGTGAGTTCGTCTTCCTGATCGGGCCGTCCGGCTCGGGCAAGTCGACGTTCATGCGCCTATTGCTCGGCGCCGAGCACCCGTCCAAGGGCGATATCCGGGTTTCCAAGTTCCACGTCAACAAGCTCGCCGACCGGCACATCCCACAGCTGCGGCAGGTGATCGGTTGCGTCTTCCAGGACTTCCGGCTGCTGCAGCAGAAGACGGTCTTCGAGAACGTGGCCTTCGCGCTGGAGGTGATCGGCAAGCGCGGTGACGTGATCAACCGGGTGGTGCCCGACGTGCTGGAGATGGTCGGCCTGTCCGGCAAGGCCGCCCGGCTACCGCACGAACTTTCCGGTGGCGAACAGCAGCGCGTCGCGATCGCCAGGGCGTTCGTCAACCGGCCCCTGCTGCTGATCGCCGACGAGCCGACCGGAAACCTGGACCCGGAAACCAGCAAGGACATCATGGATCTGCTTGAGCGGATCAATCGCACCGGCACCACCGTTCTGATGGCCACGCACGATCACCACATCGTGGACTCGATGCGTCAGCGCGTCATCGAACTGGAACTGGGCCGGCTCATCCGCGACGAACAGCGCGGTGTCTACGGAATGGATCGCTAGTGCGCTTCGGCTTTTTGGTCAACGAGGTCTGGACCGGGCTTCGCCGCAACGTCACCATGACGGTGGCCATGATCCTCACCACGGCCATTTCCATCGGCCTGTTCGGTGGGGGTCTGCTGGTGATGCGTGTCGCCGACCAGTCTCGCGACATCTATCTGGACCGCGTCGAGAGCCAGGTCTTCCTCACCAACGACGTCTCGGCCAACGACCCGACGTGTGACCAGGATCCGTGCAAGGCGCTGCGGGCCCAGATCGACGCCCGCGACGACGTCCGCTCGGTGCGCTATCTGAACCAGGCCGACGCCTACGAGGACGCGATCAAGAAGATCCCGGCGTTCAAGGATGTGGCCAGCAAGGACGCGTTCCCGGCCTCGTTCATCGTCAAGCTGGAAAACCCGGAGCAGCACCTCGATTTCGACAGCGCGATGCAGGGCCAGCCCGGCGTGCTCAATGTGCTGAATCAGAAGGATCTGATCGACCGGCTGTTTGCGCTGCTCGACGGCATGTCCAGCGCGGCCTTTGCGGTGGCACTGGTGCAGGCGATCGGTGCGATCCTGTTGATCGCCAACATGGTTCAGGTCGCGGCGTACACCCGCCGTACCGAGATCGGCATCATGCGCCTGGTCGGTGCGACCCGCTGGTACACCCAGCTGCCGTTCCTCGTGGAGGCGATGCTGGCCGCGTTCATCGGCGTGGTGCTGGCGTTGCTCGGCCTGCTGACGGTGCGGTCGCTGTTCCTGGAGAAGGCGCTGTCGCAGTTCACCCAGGCTAATTTGATTGCGCCGCTGGACTTCGCCGACATACTTTATATCTCGCCGATCCTGCTGTTCGTGGGTGTGGCGATGGCCGGGCTCACTGCGTACGTGACGCTGCGCCTCTACGTACGAAGATAGAAGATGGCTACCAAGAGCAAGAAACCGGACAAAGCCGAGAAGGCGAACAACTTCGTCATTGCGACCAATCGCAAGGCCCGGCACAACTATTCGATCCTGGAGACCTTCGAGGCCGGTGTCGTGCTGGTGGGCACCGAGGTCAAGAGCCTGCGCGAGGGCCAGGCCTCCCTGGTCGATGCGTTCGCCACCGTCGACGACGGTGAGATCTGGTTGCGCAACCTGCACATCGCCGAATATCACCACGGCAGTTGGACCAACCACGCACCGCGGCGCAACCGCAAGCTGCTGCTGCACCGCCGTCAGATCGACACGCTGGTCGGCAAGATCCGCGATGGCAACCTGACCCTGGTGCCGTTGTCGCTGTATTTCGTCGACGGCAAGGTGAAGGTCGAACTGGCGCTGGCCCGCGGTAAGGAGGCCCGCGACAAGCGACAGGACCTCGCCAAACGCGATGCCGACCGCGAGGTGATCCGCGAACTGGGCCGCCGCGCCAAGGGAATGCGCTGACGCCCACCCCTCCCGCCATATGACGCGCGGTGTTGTCGGCGTGCGCGCATTTCCCGGGTTCGCGGGCAATACAGCGATATAGTTCGCCCACGCGTTAGGACGCACGGGAGGACGGGTGACGGTGCGACGCTCGCGTCTGTGTGCCCTCGTCCTCGGTGGCTTCATCGTCGTCGCGGCCATCAATGCCTGCGCGCCGCTGGGCGCCACCGTGGCCGGTCGTGTCGAGTTGACCCTGCAGGTGAGTACCGGTGTCGGGGCCATGGTCGTCGGAATTCTGACCGCCGCCAGCCAACGCGGTCTCGAACGCTGGTGGCGGGTGTCCTTCGTGCTTGCACTGTTCACCTGGGTGGTCGGTCAAACACTGTGGCAGCTGCGCGTTGCCGACTGGGCGCCCACCTTGGCGCGGCTGGTCTACCTGGCCCTACCGGTGCTGGTCTTCACCTCGGTGATCCTGCTGGCGCGATCCAGCGGCGGAATTCGGGCGCCTGCGGCCAGCCCGCTGCGGCAATCGCTGGTCACCAATGTGCTCGACGGGGTGATCGCTGCGATCGCCTTCCTCATCCTGGCCGCGATGAGCGACCTGGGAACCCGATTCGAGGCCGCCAGTCCGGCCATGAGAGTGCTCGACATCGTCTTCATCGGCGCAGAGATCGGCGTCATCGGCGTCATCGTCCTGATCGCGATGATCTATGATGCGGGCCGGCCCAACCGGACCAATTACATGCTGCTGGCCGCTGGACTGCTGCTGATGGGCGTGTCCAACCGCATGCTCGCCTACGTGCGCTCGGTGGACCGCATCGATGCCGAACTGTGGGTCGGTATCGGCCTGATCGTCGGCCCGGTGCTCACCGCGTTCGCGTTCCTGCCGACCACGCCCGCACGCGACGTCGACGTGCTGCGCCGCCAGGACTGGCCGCACCTGCTGTTGCCCTATATGGGCTTCCTCGGGGTCGCGGTGCTGTTCGCCTACCACCTCTATATCGAGCGTGAGGTGTCTGCACTCGCGGCCTTCCTGACCATCGCCATGGTCGTGCTGGTGGCCAGTCGCCAGGTGGTTGCGACACGTGCCGAGCGTTCACTGACCCAATGGCTGTTCTGGGCGCAGCGCGGGCTGGCACACCAGGTGCATCATGATCCGCTCACCGGGTTACCGAACCGGACCCTGTTCGCCAAGCGTCTCGACGAGGCGATGGCCCGCGGCAAATTCGTATTGATCTTCCTGGACCTCGACGACTTCAAAGAGGTCAACGACCGATTCGGCCACGCCGCCGGCGACGAGTTGTTGCGTGCGGTGGGGGAGCGGCTATCGCGCGGTATCGGCGACCGCGACACCCTGGCCAGGGTGGGCGGCGACGAGTTCGCGGTGCTCATCGTTAGCGATGGTGAGGCCGACGGCCAGTTGGAGGGCGCCGCCGACCGGTTGCGCATCGCCTTGCGTGACCCGTTTCCCGTGCACGGCTCGTCGGTGCGGGTGAAGGCCAGCATGGGACTGGTGCGCCCGGATGCCGACGGCCTGTCGCAGACCTCGGACAGCCTGCTGCGCCAGGCCGATGTCGCGATGTATGCCGGCAAGCGGATGGGGAAGAACACCGCCGTGGTCTACAACCCGCTGGCCGGGGCGGTCGTCGACTTCCCGACGATGCTGCGCGAGGCGCTCGGCGCTCCGCCGGCTGGGTTCCGTCTGGTCTACCAGCCGGTGGTGGCCTTGCCGGGCGGGGAGTTGGTGGCCGTGGAGGCGTTGGCGCGCTGGACGGCGGGAAACGGTGTCGAGATATCGCCGGAGACGTTCGTCGCCGATGCCGAAGCCGCGGGGATGGGAGCCGAACTCGATGCGCTGGTGCTGGACATGGCGTGCGGCGAGGCGCGCGCGGCCGGGATCGACCTGGACATCCACGTGAACATCGGCGGAGCCAGACTGGGCACCCCTGGCTTCGACCAGGAGGTCCGCGAGGTGCTGCAACGTCATGAGATCCCGCGCGGGCGGTTGATCCTGGAGATCACCGAGACCGAACCGATCGTCGACCTGGACAAGGCCGCGACGCAGATCACCCGGTTCGGGGAGTTCGGCGTGAAGGTCGCCCTCGACGACTTCGGGTCGGGTTTCAACTCGCTGCTCTACCTGCACTGCCTGCCGGTGGACATCGTGAAGTTGGATCGGACATTGGCCTCGGATATGGACGCCGGGCGTGACCTGACGTTGTACCGCTCGGTGATCAACCTGTGTGGCGAGCTGGGCTTCGAGGTGATCGCCGAGGGTATCGAGACCGGCGAACAGGCCGATATGGTCTGCCGCGCCGGCGGCCGGTTCGGTCAGGGATACCTCTTCGGGCGCCCGGTGCCCATGTCGGAGCTGGCCGAGATGCAGCGCCGTGCCGTGCGGACTATTTAATGGCTGGCCTCGGTTGTAATAACCGTTAGTATGGAAAGTCCTGCCGAACCTCGGCGGGGGTGCGAGGGGCTGAACGGTTTCGACTTCGCGCATCGAATCAAGGGAAGCGTGCCGGTGCAGGCAAGAGACCACCGTAAGCGTCGTTGCAACCAATTAAGCGCCGATTCCAATCAGCGCGACTACGCCCTCGCTGCCTAAGCGACGGTGTGTCTGTCAGACCGGGAGCGCCCTCGGCCCGGACCCTGGCATCAGCTAGAGGGACCCACCCACGGGTTCGGTCGCGGGACCCGTGGGGACATCAAACAGCGACTGGGATCGTCATCTCGGCTTGTTCGCGTGACCGGGAGATCCGAGTAGAGACATAGCGAACTGCGCACGGAGAAGTCTTGAGGGAATGCCGTAGGACCCGGGTTCAATTCCCGGCAGCTCCACAATTGAATAGCAGGTCAGAGCAGGTAAACTGCTCACGCAGAGGTCACGTCAACACCACGTCAACACTACGTTGGCGCTAGGATGCCCGGCGTGGCCTCTGTTCGTATGCGCACCCGTAAGGACGGCTCGACTTACTACGCGGTCCTGTACCGCCATGCTGGCAAACAGACGAGTACGTCCTTCCCCGATGAGAAGCAAGCTCAACGATTCCGTGATCTGGTTGGAGCGGTTGGTTCCGCACGAGCGATGGAAGTCGCCGGTATCGCGGAAACTGCGTCTCGCGCGATGTCGTCGCTGACGGTTGCGGAGTTCTTGGAACGACACATCGCGAGCCTGACAGGAGTCGAGAAGAAGACCGTTGGCGAATACCGGCGGTATCTGCGAAACGACATTGGCCCAGCGCTCGGAGCTATCCCGTTGAAGAAGCTGACGCGTGATGACGTCGCGGGGTGGGTGAATGGCATGGAAGAGGACGGCGCGTCGGGGAAGACGATTCAGAACAAGCACGGCTTCCTGTCGGGGGCGCTTAGCCGAGCTGTGGAAGCAGGGGAGCTGTCAGCCAACCCCTGTCACCGAATGAAGATGCCACGTACGGAGAATCGTCCGTACCTATATCTCACGCGTGACGAGTTTCGGATTCTCAAGGCAGCGTTCAGTGAGCACTATCAACCACTCGTGGAGTTCCTGGTGGCTTCGGGTTGCAGATTCTCGGAAGCAGTAGCGTTGCGCCCTTCGGACGTAGATCGAGAGCGGGGGACAGTGTCGATCACGCGCGCATGGCACAAGGGCGGTCCAGACGGTTACTACCTTGGCCCGCCGAAGACTCAGAAATCAGTCAGGACAATCAACGTTCCTATCGAGGTTCTAGAACAACTCGACTACTCCGGAGATTGGCTATTCTTGGGTACAAACGGCAAGCCGATCAGGCTCTATAGCTGGCGCGCGAACGTCTGGTACAAGTCTCTCAAGAAGGCCCAAGCAAATGGTCTGGAACGGACGCCTTGCATCCGCGATCTCAGGACAACATGTGGATCGTGGATGGTTCAGAACGGGATTGACTTGGCCGTCGTGCAGGATCACCTGGGGCACGATTCGTATGAGACGACACGGCGTCACTATGCGCACTTGGACCGGCGGAATCATGAGGCCGCAGCCGAAGCGATCAGCAGAATGCTGAACTAGCAGACTCTTTTACGGATCCGGTGCCCATCCTAAGTTGCCGCGCTACTACGACAATGGCGTCAACGTAAGGCTGATCCTCGGCTTGCACCTCAGCGTCTAGCTGATCAAAGGGGACTAGTGCCGCTACCCGGCGTGCTTGTATTGTTCGATTTCTGCCTTCGCTTGTCGGACCGTGATGTCTTTGAAGCAAATGCGGTCAAATACTGTTGGTCGGTTCTCGTTGATTTTTCCGTACCAAAGGCGTAGCGCCGCATCCCACGGGGTGATGCCCTCTTGGGCGAGGGCGATAACAGTGTCGGGATCCAGAGGTTGGTCAGGGAACTTCTTCAACCACGAGATGATCTCATCGTCCTCCATGAGGCAGCCGCTGACTACGCGAGCTCGTACCCAGTCCATATGCACTCGGTTGATGGTTTCGAGTTCGCTGTTGTAGATCATTCCTGGTGGTTTGCGAGTTGACCTCTGGTACACAGGCACCACCCGGTCTGCGATGGTCGCAACGAGAGGAGTGAGCGGCTCGTTGTCGGGATACCAATGCTTGTTCTTAGATTTCGATTTTCGCCCGGCGTGCTTAGCTCGCACACGTCTCAAGTCTTCGCTAAAGGAGATTTCGTTAGTTGACGCTGTAGGTGACGACTGGTTGCTAGCTGAACCACCCAACTTCTCACGTAAGGCGCGCAATTGAGCGTCAGTTGCGGTCTCGTCGGTTTCAGACAGCGGTGTGCCGGACCGTTTCCGCAAGGCCTGACGCACCGCCTCTGCGTCTTCGTCACGCACGCGACTGTCCGCGCCGAGAGCCAGGATATGCATCACGGCGAGTTGGGTGAGAACCTCACCCGGCGTGCACCTGAGCTCATATGCAAGATCACGAACAGATAGCACGGCACTCCTTTGGGGGTCCGTTGATTGCTTGCCGTCCATCGTCCCAGCTAGCGGCGACAAATACGCTGAACACGCCCGGTCGGTGCTCGCCCTTTTCCCGTGGCCACGGCCCAGTAGATGTGTTGCAGAACTAAAGAACTGAGACATGGCCTCTATATCCATCAGGACGACAACAACTTCCAGGTGGGGTCGTCTCAAAAGTTGACTCAGAAGCAGTGTCGCATATTGACGTGTTTTGCAACTTTTGAGACACTGGGTTCATGGCAGCTACATCCGTCCCCACCGCTACTGAGACCGTCCTGGGTTATGCCCGTGTGAGCACAGGGCATCAGTCCTTGGATCAGCAGATCGATGTACTCACTGCTGCCGGAGTGGACGGGGCGCGGATCTACAAAGACAAGTTGTCGGGAACTTCCACGCGGGAGCAGCGTCCCGGTCTGGCCGCGCTGCTCGACTATGCCCGTGAGGGTGATGTCATCGTGGTCGTCGGGATTGACCGCCTGGGCCGTAACGCTGCTGAGGTGATGACGACGATTAGGGAACTCGGCGAGCGTGGCATCGTCCTGCGTTCCCTGCGCGAAGGCATCGACACCTCCAATGCTGCCGGTCGCATGGTCGCGGGCGTTCTAGCCAGTCTGGCGGAACTGGAACTGGAACTCGGACGTGAGCGCCGTACCGCAGCACGCGAGGCGCGCAAGGCGCGCGGACAAGCCATTGGACGCCCCAAGGCGCTTGACCCGCAGAAGACTGCACTGGCCCATCGAATGCATGCCAGCGGCGAATCGGCGATGATAATCGCAACCGCCCTAGGGGTGAGTAGGGCTACGGTTTATCGAGTGCTGGCTGAGCGTGGCGCGTCAGCCTAACGGAGTCGAATCCGCCAGTAGTGTGTCAGTATTCATCCGTGGCGTTCATAACTGCGTTCTCAGTGACCGGGCTTGCTGGTAGGGATACTCCGGTCTCCTTCGAACTTGACCGAGAGTTGAATATATTCTGGGGTCTCAATGGTTGCGGCAAGACGTCGCTCCTTAAGATTCTCCATGCGGCTCTAAACAACGACGCGCTAATACTTGAGAAGGTAACTTTCACCTCAGCCAGGGTCGAGTTTTACTCGGAGGCATTACAGTCCTACTATGCGAGGTCTATCGATAATGGGGTGAATCTTAGCGAAAGTGAAAGTGATGATAAGCAGGCAGTCCTTTCTTTCTGGAGCGAAGGCGAATCCGAGATATTTTATGAACGTGTCAGAAAGGCAGAATGGAAAACCGTTCGCCTGACGCGCTCAGGAAAGCGTTCGCATGACGCTAGCCTGAACCGTATTCCGAACCGTATGAAGCATGGATACCTAGATATATCACGCCTGGTCAATAGCCCTGCGGATAAGCGGAACGCAACAAATCGAGTCATAGGCGACGACTTTTTTGACATGATGTTTGCGCGCCAAGTTCAAATGCGATGGCAGGCATATCAGGCATCTGCTCTCGACAAAATTCAGTCGATTCAGCAGCGGGGCATCGGAAAGATATTGGGCCTACTTTTCGGGGATGTACCGAAATCGGGCAAAAAGACCGCAGACGCGCCTCCAGTTGATGAGGCTTTCGATCTGGTTCGGAAATTCATGGCAGATCAAAGCTTGCCCTTGAATTTCAGCGAGGACTCCTTTGCCTCGCAGTATCGCCAGGATGCCAAACTTAGGCAAATTGTTGGCCAGATCGAGGCAGTTTTTCAAGACCGCGAATTGGCCTTACGTCCGCAACGTGAATTTAAGAGTGTAATTGAGCGACTTTACTCTGGGCGCAAGCGTTTGGATCTCGGAGGAACTGATGGTATCAGCGTTTTTGTTGGCGACGAAGGGCGTAGTGAAAAGATACCTCTCGAGAAATTGTCGGCTGGTGAACGTCAACTACTAAGAATCCTATTGGAGATAATGATCGCGGATTCGAGTGCCGTGATCATAGACGAGCCAGAGCTTTCAATGCATGTGGATTGGCAGCGCGAACTAGTGCATGCTATGCGCGTCGTTAATCCGCACTGTCAAATGATTCTTGCAACCCATTCTCCTGAGGTAATGGCGCTTGTGCCGTCAGAGAACATTTTCGAATTATGACCCCACTGTCGCCCAGGCCGCGCTGGTCTGCGGAAGCATTTGCGCGCAGAATAATGATGGGTAGCCGACAACTCTACCTAGTTGTTGAGGGGCGCAGGTTTGACCGACCCTTCTATGATGGTCTTCTTTTCGCCAATCAGGATTTAATCCCCCGTGGGCACGAGGTGATCCTGATCGAAGAAATTGCAATGTCTTCCGCGGGCGGCAAGGATTCGATCTACAAACTGTTGGACATGCTTAGGCGTAATAATCAGCTCGTGTATCAGGGTAATTCCTTTGAACGACGCCTCGTTTTTGCCGTTGATAAAGATTATGACGATGTGTTGTCCACGGGTAGAAGATCTCAACACGTAATTCGCACTCGGGGCGCTGACGTAGAGGCTGACATTCATCTTGCTGGCAACCTGCCCAAAGCTTTATCCGCTGCTCTATCAGTAACTCAAGATGATGCAGAAGTGTGGGCTGCGGCAGTCGGCGATTATGTAGCTGAATTAGCAGCGGTCTGGCGTGAGTGGATCGAATTGTGCGTTCTGAGTGTCGGTGTGCGGGCCCGGTGCAGTGTTCGGCCATCACGACATTCTGCGATAAATCGTGATCGATATGGCACAGTGGATGTCGATAAGCTGGCGCAGGCCGAGAGCGATATCAGGGACACGATGGGCGAAGGAGTGCCAGACACGAAAGAGGTCTGGGTTCGCGCACGGGTGGCTGGAGTGTATCGACGAGCCGAGCAAGAAGCTTTGGTAAAGGGAAAATTGCTGCCACATTATCTGTTGTGGAGATTGAAGCCTCTATTTGCAGGTCGTGTTGTCGATAGCAGTGCTTTTGAGACGCTCGTAACTCATCTACTGCTGACAACGATTGACTTTGCGGATTCGTGGTCAGATCACTATCGCACGTCGCTACAGAAGGCCCTCGCTTCTTAGCTATGTGGAGGTTCTAAGAGCTTTGCGGTCGGTTGGCAGGCATTGTTTTTCACAATTGATGTTCCCGGAACTGACGGTGTCCTGCTACGCAACCTGTGCCGTTGGGTACGTTTATCCTCCTCGGCCACGGCACCACCACCGGTTCTTCTGGCAACTTGTGGACGACCCCCGTGGGGGGTCGCCCCTAGCGACTCGGCAGCGTCGCCTCGGACGACCAGCGACACCTCTCTCTCCAGTACACGCGACGCCGAAGCGGGGGAGTACGCATTTCTCGGACCGGGACTGAGGTTCAACCATTCGTCTATTCCGGGCGCAACGCCGTAAGACCGCAGACCGTAACGTGCATGTGCCAGCGATGTTGCGCAAAATCCGCGCAGGCGCAGAACAAGACCGCACGCCGCTACGTTAGGTGCGACGTGCGGTCTTGCGGTGTTTTAGGCCGTAGCCGGCTGCTCAGATTTCAGTTCTGAATGCCACCGGTTGCCATCCCGGTAGGACCTGACACCGAGACGAACCTTGGACCGGTCGAGTTGGTCGTTACTGAATCCGTATGCCTCGGCAAGCTCTTGGAGGTCCTTCGACGGCACCGGACCACCTTCCAGCGCGTCACGCACCATCTGGTCAATCTGGCCAGAATTGGTGTGGTTCCCTCGCCCGGAGTTTCCGTGCTGGGCCGACACGATGTCGCCGACCGTCCGATTGTCAGGGCCGATGTAATCCAGTACAGGGACAAGCCCGTCGCTGCTGGCGGTCGGCTCAAACATCGGGACGGTAGTCTTCTCGAACCGCTCAGCAACCGCTTTGCTTGACAGGTTCGATTTCTCGGGACCCACGATGAGGGCCGAGGTTTCCGGGTCCTCAACGGCGTACAACGCGGACCGCCCAACCTGGCGAAGTGCCACTGACAGCCCGTAAGTATCGCGCGATGAGCCGGTACCAAGCCGGTTGGTGTGAGTCACGAGCAGGACCGCCGCACCGACGTCGGCTGCATAGTCCTTCCAAGGCTTCACGGCGGCGCGACACTGTTGCGGGTCTTTGACATTGATGCCGCCCGGCACAGTGTCAATCCAAGCGTCCAGCACGATAAGTGCAGGCTTGATCGCTTGGCTCTTAAGCACGCCGATGTCGTCGGCAGTGGCCGGGCCGGTCCCGTCGCGTTCAGCAGACAGGACGAAAAGCCGTGAGAGGTCAGCGCCTGCCGCTTCCAGGCGAGGGCGGATGGTGTCAGACCAACCATCCTCCGTCGCGATAAGAACGACATCGGCGGGATCTTCGGCAATCGTGAACGGACCCCAGGGCTTGCCGGTGGTAACGGTCGCCATAGCGCGAATCGTCCACAGCGACTTGCCGATACCTTCGGCACCAACAAGCAGGTTAGGCTTCCCCTTCGCCAAATAGCCGGGGCTGAGCAACCACATCACCGGCTGGGACTCTGTCATCTCAGAGGCCCGGTGCAACTGCATCTCAGTCATGGGCGACATCCGCAGCCCGACGCCGACCAAGTGGGTTCAACTGGTAGTCCACCGCATTCGACTCGGGCTGGGCCTCAAAGAGCGACTCGATCCATGCCTCGACATCTTTCCGCTGGTACTTGACGTACTTGCCGAACTTTGCTGAACGGGGACCCTTGCCCGTCTGCTTCCACCACCTGACGGTGCTGGTGCTCACGCCTATCATTGACGCGAGTTCATCAACTCCAATGAGATCCATTGTTGAGTTGTTTCTCGGTGTATCTCAGGTACGTCCTCACTCTGGGGCGCATCCGACACGGCCCGCCTCCTCAGACGGTCACCGCTACCTGCCGTGCCACGAGTCAAGATAGGGAACTGTGCCTGCGCGAGCAAGAGGACTACGGCGTGTCGCGAAAATTTCTCGAACACATCTTCGAGCGCTGGGTGTTGACGTGGGTCAACACAACGTCCGTCACAATCCGTAAACACCCATTTGGGACCGTGTTGACTCGTCGCCCGTTTACGCAGGTCAACTGCAATATATGCGGCTTCAATTCCCGGCAGCTCCACCAGGAAGGCCCGGACCGCGAGGTCCGGGCCTTTTTCGTGCTGGCCGGACGTCCAATCTGAAGAAGATGCCGACAAAATCACGCCGTGGCCGCGATCTGGATCAGATTCGCGCAACGCGTCAGCGTTTTCGGGGAACCCGGGTGGGGCATCGCCACACGCGCAGCGCAGTGCTCGGTTCGATGACGCACAGTTTGCCAGCGCGTGGGCCTCCACAATTAGGATCGGCGGCATGGGGCGAGGGGATATCTGATGGTCGGCGACAGCGCACAGTCCGAGGGGCAGGCCGGTTCGGGTATCGAGCCGCCGGTCGAACCGCGCATCCGGCGGGCCCTGGGCCTGCTGGAACGGTTCGCACCGGCGATCGGCGCCAAGTGGGCCACCGAGTTGTGGTGCACCCCGCCGCAGGTCGACGCCAGCCTGCGGATGCCGCCGGGGGTGCCGGCCAGCGAGCCGATCGACGCCTTCTGGGACGGGCACCGCATCGCGGGGGAGGCCTGGGGCGAGGGGCCCGCGGTGTACCTGGTGCACGGCTGGGGTGGCTGCCGCGCCCACCTCGGCGTCTTCGTGAAGCCATTGGTCAATGCGGGGTACCGCGTCATCGCCTTCGACCTGCCCGCGCACAACGACTCCGAGACCGGTTCGCTGGCCGAGGGACGCACACACCTGGTGGAGTGCACCGAGGCGTTCCGCGCCGTCGTCCGCACACACGGCCCGGCCCGTGCGGTGATCGCGCACTCGCTGGGCGCCAAGGCCGCCGCGTTGGCGTTGGCCCGCGGCACCGAGATCGAGCGCATGGTGTTCCTGGCGCCGATGGGTGACTTCGGGTTCTATCTGGACCTGTTCGCCGAGCGGCACGGATTCGGGCCGCGCATCCGCGATGGTCTGCACCGCCGGCTCAGCAAGCGCATCGAAATGCCTTTGTTCGACACCGATCTCGGGGTCATCGGGTCGAACCTGAAGACCCCGACACCGCTGCTGGTGATCCACGACCCCGATGACCCGGACGCGCCGTACCACTACAGCAAGGCGCTCATCGACGACTGGCCGGACTCGCAACTGGTCACCACCCGCGGTCTCGGCCGGCTGGCGCACTACCGAATTCTGCGGCACCGCGCGGCGATCAACGCCGGCGTCGACTTCATCGGCGCTGCGCAGCAATCAGCGGTCTGACCGAACGGGGTACCGCGAACAGGCGCATCAGCCGACGCCCCACCGGAGCGCCCACCACCGACCCGCAGAGGAAGCCGACCACGAACACCCGGCGGGTGCGCGTCCGGCTCCGCCTGCCGGCGGCGTAACCGCCCGCCGCGGCCGCGACGGCGACCACCACGATCAGCGCCAGTGTCCACACCCGCCCAGTGCAACAGCGGCAGGCACCGCGGGGCAATGCCTGTGATCAAACCGAGCCCTGCTCGCGTCGCGCCCTGGCCCGCCGCTTGCCCTCGTGCATGGCAGCGACCCGGGCCACCGGGATGGTATGGCCCTGCGCGATCAGATCGGCAGGCAATCGCTGCGGCGCGGGCATCCCGGCCGCCCAGGGATCGCCGTCGCCGAGGCGTTCGAGTGCGGTGTGCACGGTGAAATCGGACGGGTGCACCTCGGGCAGCTCCGACCAGGACACCGGAAACGACACCGGGGTGCTCGGTTTGAACCGGGGGCTGTAGGCCGCCGCCACCGTCGCCCCACCCGATCGGGTGGCGTCGACGAACACCTTGCCCGCCCGGTCCTCGACGATGAAAGCCGTTGTCGCGATGGACGGATCGAGTGCCTCGGTGCGCGCCGCCAAAGCCCGCGTCGCGGCGGCAACATCGTCTCCGGCCGCGTCCTCGGTGAGCGGCACGAAGATGTGCACGCCGCGCGACCCGCTGGTTTTCACGGCGCCGGCCAAACCCGCATCGGCGAGCGCCTGGCGGACCAGCAACGCTACCGCCACCACCGCGGCGAAGTCCGCACCGTCGGGCGGATCGAGATCCAGGATGAGATGGGTGGGGCGGTAGATATCGGCGGCCAACCCCAGCGCCGGGTGGTACTCGATCGCCCGCTGGTTGGCCAGCCACAGCAGCGTGCGCCGGTCGTCGCACAGCGCGTAGTGGATCTCGCGGTGGGACGCCGCGGCCCACACCGGCACCGTCTTCACCCAGTCCGGTGTGTATTTGGGAACGTTCTTCTGCATGAACGGGGCCCGGCCGCGCAACACCCGCAGCACGGTCAGCGGCCTGCCCGTCAGTACCGGCAGAATCCGGTCGGCGACCGCGTCCAGATAGTCCACCAGGTCGCGCTTGGTGGCTGCGGCGTCGGGTCCGAGCGGCTGATCCAGGTTGGTCAGCTCGACGCCGGCACGCTGCTCGTCCGCGGTCATCGCTCCACTCCACCACAGGATCGGAGCAGGGTCCGCGCTCTCGACGAGCTCGTCGAATGAAGCTGTGAGTTTGCTGTCAGTTTGGTCCACGAGTTGTCATGGTTAAACGGGCTACGTAAGTTACGCGCAGTAGCGATTCTGTAACAGTGACGGGGCCATCGGATGAACGCCAGTAATGGCCAGCGATCGAGAATTGCCCAGCTGATCCGCACGCTCGCCGTGCCGATCGTGCTGGCCTGGCTCGCCATCGTGGTGGCCACCAATGTGCTCGTTCCGTCGCTGGAAGAGGTCGGCGAGGCCAACACCGTGGGCCTGAGCGCCCAGGATGCGCCGTCGATGATCGCGATGAAGCGCATCGGCGCCAACTTCGAGGAGTTCGACTCCGACTCCAACGCCATGGTGGTGCTGGAGGGAGACCAGCCCCTCGGTGACGAGGCGCATCGCTATTACGACGGCCTGATCGACAGGTTCGAATCCGACCCCGCGCACATCCAGCACGTGGCCGACTTCTGGGGTGACACCCTCACCGCGGCGGGTGCGCAGAGCGCCGACGGCAAGTCCGCCTACGTCCAGCTCTACCTGCGCGGCAACCAGGGCCAGACGCTGGCCAACGAATCGGTGGCCGCCGTCCGCGATATCGTCGCGCAGAACCCGCCGCCGCCGGGTCTGCACGTGTTCGTCACCGGTGGCGCACCGCTGATCTCGGATCAGCACCATGCCGGGGACAAGAGCATCTTCCTGGTCACCATGATCACCCTCGGGGTCATCCTGGCGATGCTGCTGATCGTGTACCGATCCATCGGCACGACCATCCTGATCCTGCTGATGGTGTTCGTCGAGCTCGGCGCCGCCCGAGGCATCGTCGCCTTCCTGGCCAACGCCGGGTTCATCGGGTTGTCGACCTTCGCGGTGAACCTACTGACGCTGATGGTCATCGCCGCGGGCACCGACTATGCGATCTTCGCCGTCGGGCGCTACCAGGAGGCCCGCGGCGCAGGCGAGGACCGAGAGTCGGCGTACTACAGCATGTTCGGCGGGACCGCGCATGTGGTGCTGGGCTCCGGGCTGACCATCGCCGGGGCCATGTTGTGCCTGTCGTTCACCCGGTTGCCCTACTTCCAGACCATGGGTGTGCCCTGTGCGATCGGCACCCTGGTCGCGGTGTTCGCCGCGTTGACGCTGGGGCCCGCGGTCATCGCGAGCGGCGGCCGGTTCGGGCGTTTCGAGCCCAAGCGGGCCATCCGGTCGCGGGGCTGGCGACGCATCGGGGTGACGGTGGTGCGCTGGCCAGGACCGGTGTTGGCGGCGACGCTGGCGCTCGCGCTGATCGGTCTGGTCACCCTGCCCGGCTACAAGACCAATTACGATGCCCGTCGCTACCTGCCCGCCGATCTGACGGCGAACGTCGGATATGCCGCCGCCGAGCGGCATTTCAGCGCCGCCCGGATGAACCCCGAACTGCTGATGGTGGAGAGCGACCGGGACCTGCGCAACCCGGCGGACTTCCTGGTCATCAACAAGATCGCCAAGTCGATCCTGGCTGTGCCCGGTGTCGCGCGGGTCCAGACCATCACCCGGCCCAACGGCAAACCGATCGAACACACAACGATCCCGTTCATGCTCAGCCAGCAGGGCGCCACGCAGACCATGAACGAGAAGTACCGCGAGGACCAGTTCGCGGACATGCTGCGCCAGGCCGACGATATGCAGACCAATATCGAGACGATGGAGCAGATGGCCGCCGTCACCCAACAGATGGCCGACGTCACCCACTCGATGGTCGAGAAGACCGAAAACCTGACCGCCGATACGGCCGATCTGCGCGACTACATCGCCAATTTCGACGATTTCATGCGTCCGCTGCGCAACTACTTCTACTGGGAGCCGCACTGTTACGACATCCCGGCCTGCTATGCACTGCGCTCGGTGTTCGACACGCTCGACGGAATCGACGTGCTGACAACCGATATCGAGACCGTGCTCCCGGACCTCCAGCATCTGGACACCCTGATGCCGCAGTTGGTCGAGATCATGCCGCAGAACATCGAAGTGCTGAAGAGCACCCGAGAGTCGATGCTGCTGATGTATCAGACCCAGAAGGGTATGCAGGACCAGGGTTCGGCCATGCAGGAGAATTCGAGCGCCATGGGGGAGGCGTTCGACGATGCCCGCAACGACGACACGTTCTACCTGCCGCCGGAGGCCTTCGACAATGAGGACTTCAAGCGCGGGATGGACAATTTCATCTCACCGGACGGAAAGTCGGTGCGGTTCATCATCAGTCACGACGGTGATCCGGCCACGCCGGAGGGCATCGCCCATGTCGACCCGATCAAACAGGCGGCCCGCGAGGCCATCAAGGGCACGCCGTTGGAGGGATCGAAGGTTTTCCTTGCCGGGACCGCGGCCACCTACAAGGACATGCACGACGGTGCCCAGTGGGATCTGGTCATCGCCGGAATCGCCGCTTCGGCACTGATTTTCGTGATCATGCTGCTGATCACCCGCAGCCTCGTGGCGGCGGCCGTCATCGTCGGCACGGTGCTGTTGTCCCTCGGGGCATCATTCGGCATGTCGGTGCTGCTGTGGCAGCACCTGCTCGGCCTCGAACTGCACTGGATGGTGCTGCCGATGTCGGTGATCCTGCTGCTCGCCGTCGGCTCGGACTACAACCTGCTGTTGGTGAGCCGGTTCAAGGAGGAACTGCGCGGCGGGCTGAAGACCGGCATCATCCGCGCGATGGCGGGCACCGGGTCGGTGGTCACCTCGGCCGGTCTGGTGTTCGCGTTCACCATGGCCTCGTTCGCCTTCAGCGACCTGACGGTGATGGCCCAGGTCGGCACGACGATCGCGCTGGGGCTGTTGTTCGACACCCTGGTGGTGCGCTCGTTCATGACGCCCGCGGTGGCCGCGCTGCTGGGACGGTGGTTCTGGTGGCCCAAGATCATCCGGTCGGAAGCCTCCCGCCGCCGGCTGGCCGACAGCGGCATCGGCGTCTGACGATTCCCGCTCCGCCGGGCTCAGCCCGTACGCTACCTCGGTGAACGCGATCGACCCCGACAAGCTGGCCACCTGCCTGCAGGTGCTCGCCGACGTCGAGGGATTACCCCCTGAGCACCCCGATGCCGTGGCCGTGCGCCGCGCCACCGCCGGGATCTTCAAATCGGTGCGTAAGGCTCGCCGGGCGGCCAAGCGCGATGAGGTGGCCGCCGCTGACCGTGCCGTCATCGCCGCCACCGCCACCGGGGCGCCCGGGCGCATCGACGACGAGACCGCCGGCCTTCCGCTGGTCTCCGCCACTGTCGGCGCCTCGGCGGGCACCCTGCTGCGCAGCCGTGCCTGCTACGTCTGCAAGAAGCACCACACCGTCGTCGACGCCTTCTACCACCAGCTCTGTCCTGACTGCGCGGCGTTCAACCACGCCAAGCGCGATGCCCGCACCGATCTGACGGGGCGGCGGGCGCTGCTCACCGGCGGACGCGCCAAGATCGGCATGTACATCGCGTTGCGGCTGCTCCGCGACGGTGCGCACACCACCATCACCACCCGTTTTCCCAACGATGCGGTGCGCCGTTTCGCGGCGATGGAGGACAGCGCGGACTGGCTGCACCGGCTGCGGGTCATCGGCATCGACCTGCGTGACCCGGCCCAGGTCGTCGCGCTGGCCGACACCGTCGCCGCCGCCGGGCCGCTGGACATCCTGATCAACAATGCCGCCCAGACCGTGCGCCGCTCGCCGGGCTCGTACTCTGCCCTGGTCGAGGCCGAGCGCACCCCGCCGCCGGAGCTGGTCTCGAAGCTGGTTGACGTGATCTCCTTCGACCGGGTCAGCGACGCGCACCCGGCCGCCCTGACCGGCAGCCTCGGCGAGCACCAGACCCCGCATGCACTCACCCAGCTGGCGTTGGCGGCCCGTAGCGCCTCCCCGGAGCGCATCGCCGCGGGCACCGCCATCGACGCCGGCGGGTTGCTGCCGGACACCGCGTCGGTCAACAGCTGGACCCAGCATGTCGACGAGATCGACGCGATGGAACTGCTCGAGGTGCAGCTGTGCAATCAGGCCGCGCCGTTCATCCTGGTCAGCCGGTTGCGCCCGGCGATGGCGGCGGCCGCGGCGCGGCGTAAGTACGTCGTCAACGTCTCGGCGATGGAAGGTCAGTTCGGCCGCAAATACAAGGGGCCGGGCCACCCGCACACCAATATGGCCAAGGCCGCGCTGAACATGCTCACCCGTACCAGCGCCGCCGAGATGCTGGAGACCGACGGCATCCTGATGACCGCGGTCGACACCGGCTGGATCACCGACGAGCGTCCGCACCCGACCAAGCTCCGGCTGGCCGAGGAGGGCTTCCACGCCCCACTCGATCTGGTCGACGGTGCCGCACGGGTGTACGACCCGATCGTGCGGGGCGAGGCCGGCGAGGACCTCTACGGTTGCTTCCTCAAGGATTACGCCAAAGCCGACTGGTGACTCAGATCTGCAGCTTCCCACCGTGCACCGCCAGTTCGGCGCCGGTCATATAGCTGCTCTGCTCCGAGGCCAGAAACATTACGGCCGAGGCGATCTCGTCGACATGACCGAGGCGGTGCAACACCACACCGGCGGCCAGACCGTCCAGCAGCGCCTTCTCCTGCGCGGCGTCGCCGGCCAGCCCGGTCAGTCCGGGCGTCTGGATGGGCCCGGGGACGATGGTGTTGACCCGGATGTTGCGGTCGGCCAGTTCGGCGGCCCAGGTGCGGCCCAGCGAGCGGATGGCCGCCTTGGATGCCGCGTAGAGGCCGAAGCTGGGGGTGGCCTCGGAGGCGGCGGTCGATCCGGTCAGGATGACCGATGCGCCGTCGTTGAGCAGGGGGAGCATCTTCTGGACGGTGAACACCGTGCCGGCGACGTTGCGATCGAAGTTGTCGCGGTAGTGCTGTTCGGTCACCTCGGCCAGTGTCGCGAAGTCGCCACCACCGGCATTGGCGTAGAGGACGTCCAGCCCGCGTCCGGCGGCGGTGATGGCATCGGCGAGAACGTCCAGGTCGGCGATCTTGCTGATATCGCCCTGTACCGCGTGGGCGTGCGGACCGATGGCGGCGACGGCCTCGTCGAGACGGGTGCGATCGCGCCCGGTGACGAAGACTTCGGCGCCCTCGGTGGCGAATCGCTTGGCGCCGGCCAGGCCGATGCCGGAGGTGCCGCCGGTCACCAGGGCTGTCTTGCCGTCGAGCTGTCCCATGATCGTTCCTTTCGTCGAAGTGTTACGACGACTGGAACGTTAAGTGATATGTCACCTATTCCACGGGTGGTCCGGTCAACACCGTCCATAGGTCGGTGATGCGCTCGTCGGCGATCAGGGCGACGTCGAATCCGGTCATCACCGCGCTGTCGTCCTCGTCGCGGCGCACCTCCCAGGCCAGGAAACCGAAGCCGCGGGTTTGGCGGACCGGACCGGCCGCCGCGAAATGCATACCGTTCAGGCCTGCCTGTAGCTGGGCTGCTTTGTCATTCAGGGCTTTGCGTCCGGTGACGATGCCCTCGTCATCGGTCCAGCGGATATCGTCGGCGTAGGTGGCGGCGATGGCATCGGCGCGCGCCTGTGGGTCACGCTGGTTGAAGACAGCGAGCAGGTTCGCCTGCATCAGGTCGCTGACGGTTTCGCACATCGGGGCCTCCTCATTGGGTGACAAATCACCATTCTATTGCGGCGAGGGTGGCAGCGAGCTGTTCAGATTGAGATTGACGTGGATATGTTCCAAAGCGGTGGTGAACGGCGCCAGCAGGGGAGCGGGCAACGCATCGAAGAACAGCCTGCGGACCAGGTCGACATGCGCGGGTGCGGCTGCCTCGATGGCTGCGCGGCCTTGGGCGGTCAGCACGACGTTTGTGGTGCGGGCATCTTCGGCGCCGGTTTCGCGGCGGGTCAATCCGCGCTGTTCCATCCGGCGCAGCTGGTGGGACACCCGGCTGCGCTCCCAGCCGATGTGGGCGGCCAGGTCGCCTACCCGCATGCCGTCCTCGGCGCCGCTGAGAGCCACCAGCACGTGATAATCCGACAGCGACAGCCCGGAATCGGCCTGCAGCTGCCGGTTCATCTCGTAGTCCATCCGCAGCTGGACGCGCATGAAGGCGACCCAGGCGCGTTGTTGTTCCGGAGTCAGCCATGTCGACCGGCTGTTTCGTGATGTGTCCCGCTTCGTCGCCACGCCGCAGAGTATGCCGCGCCCGGCACCGGTTCGCGGGTATCCGGAACGCGCAGCGTTTGCTCGCCGATGTTTCAGCGACACGATCAACGGGCATCATGGAGTAATGTCTGAAATCCGCGCCAGCGTGCGCGCGGCCGATGCGTTTGCCCCGGATGAGATCGCGTTGCGTCCGCGAAACGTCCAGTTCGATTGGTCGACGCCTCCGCTGCACTGGATACCCGGTGACCCCTACGCCTCGCACTCCGCCACGGCGCTCAACCTGCTGCTGCCGGTGGCCGAGCGTTGGTTCAGCAAACTGCTGGCCGATGCGCTGGAGTATGTCCGCGATGATCAGCTCCGCGAGGAGATCATCGGCTTCATCGGGCAGGAGGCGGTGCACGCCAAGACCCACGACGAGGTGCTCGTCGAATACCTGCGCCGGCACGGGATCGATCCGGAGCCTTTCCTGGTCCAGCTGGAGTGGGTGGTCTCGCAATACGACCAGCGGCTGGCCCGCGCCAGTGCGGCCGACCGTCGCAAGGCGATCGCGTCGGGCACGCACGCCCTGAGCGCGGCCGAACACTTCACCGGTGTGCTGGGTTCGTGGGCGCTGAACAACAATTGGGATGATCTCGACGTCGATCCGATCCTGTCGGATCTCTACCGCTGGCATGGCGCCGAAGAGGTCGAGCATCGCCACGTGTCCTACAACGTGGCCAAGTATTTCGGCATGGACTACATCGCCCAGGCCGCGGCCGGGCTGATGGTCAGTGCGGCGCTGCCGATCGTGCTGCTGCGCGGCCTGAAGTTCATCGTGCGGGCCGATCCGTCCCTGCCCAATCTCGGATATGCCCGCATCATCTGGAAACTGCGGAAGTCGGCCAAGGCCGGTGCCGTCCCCGGGTTGGGCTTTTGGGTGCGGTCGGGTCTGACGCTGCTCAAACGCGACTACAACCCGGCCGACGAGGGCAGCACGGCGCAGGCCGTGGCGTATCTGGCCAGTTCTCCGGCAGCGCGCGCCTTTTCATGAGCAGGGTGTCGCGGCTGCTGCGACCGTACAGTGGGGAACCGCCGCCGGGTCTGTACCGACCGGCCTCGGATCGATTGATCCGCATCGCCGGTGCGGCGGTACCGCATTTTCTGTCGGTGGTCATGCGGCTGACCGCCGACGATGATCTGCCCGAGCTTCCCGCGGCGGTGAACCGCCGGACCATGCGGGTGACCGCACGCGACGTCGTCGCCCGCGACCCCGAGGTGGTGGCGCTGACGTTGGCATCGGCCGACGGTGGGCCGTTGCGCGGATGGCATGCCGGAGCCCACATCGATGTGTATCTCCCGTCGGGACGGACCAGGCAGTACTCGCTGTGCGGTGACCCCGAACAGGTGGGCGAGTACCGGATCGCGGTGCGGCACAACGTGAGTGGTCTCGGTGGATCGGCGGAGGTGCACCAGCTGACGGTGGGGCAGGAGCTTGAGGTCAGCGTCCCGCGCAACGCCTTCCTGATGCCGCTGCCCGGCTCCGGATCGCGTGCCGCGCGGCTGCGCTTCATCGCCGGCGGCATCGGCATCACCCCGATCCTGCCGATGGTCCGGTTGGCCGAGCAGCAGGGGGTGCCGTGGACGCTGCGCTATACCGGGCGGTCCCTTGACAGTCTGCCGTTCCTCGATGAGCTGGCCGCGTACGGTGACAAGGTGGTGGTGCGCACCGATGACGCCGGATTGCCCACGGCTGCAGATCTTCTCGACGGTGTGGACTTGTCGACAGCGGTCTACGCATGTGGCCCGCCGCCGATGATGGAGATGGTTGGGTTGGCGTTGCCGATCGGCACCGAATTGCATGTGGAACGGTTCTCTCCGCTGCCGGTGGTGGACGGGGCGCCCTTCGAGCTGGCGTTGCGTAGCGGCGACGTCGTTGCGGTGCCGGCGAATCAGAGCACGCTGGCGGCGTTGCGACAGAGTCGACCGGATGTCAGCTACTCATGCCAGCAGGGTTTTTGCGGAACCTGCGTGCAGCGGGTGACGGCCGGCGAGGTGGAGCACCGCGATGTGATTCTCACCGAGGCTCAGCGAGCCGCCGGCGACATGTTGGTCTGTGTATCGCGGGCGCGGTTCCCCGGTGAGCGGCTCACGCTGGACCTGTAGCCGTGGCCCGGCGGTTCCCGCGCATCGTGGCGGCGGCATCGACGAAGGCACCGAACAGCGCCAATCGGTCCGCGTACGGGCCGTCATCGTCTTCGGGATGCCATTGCACGCCGAGGTAGTAGCGCGACGGATCTTCGATCCCTTCGGTGATCCCGTCCAGTGCTCGGGCAGCCACCACCAGACCGGAACCGATGGCGTCGACGGCTTGATGGTGCCCGGATCGGCCGATCACCCGGCCGGTTCCCAGAATCCCGGCCAGTCTCGTGTCGGGCATGATGTCGATCGGTTCATCGACGAACTCGGGTTCACCGGGGGCGCCGTGGTGCAGGGCGTAGTCCTCGATGTCACCGATGATGGTGCCGCCGCGATGGACGTTGAGCAGCTGTGACCCGCGACAGATCCCGAAGATGGGTCGGTCGGCGGCCTCAGCGGCGGCGATTGCCGCAAACGCATCCCGGTCGGCGCGGGCGTCGACTCCGTAGGATGTGGGATGTCGGGTGGGTGCGCCGTAGCATGAGTTGTCGATATCGCCGCCACCGAGCAGCAGCAATCCGTCGAAATCGGCTGCTGTCGAGGGATTGCCAAGTGGCTCGGTGGTATCCAGCAGCTCGAACGCGGCGCCGAGCTCGACCAGCGTGGTGAGCGCAACCTTGGTGAACCGTCGGATCAGCGTGACGTCGGCGTCGCTGATGTCCGGGTAGTTCAGCGAGGTCAGCACACAGACGCGGGCGCGGGGTGCGGTCGGCATCGGCAGATCGGGCAGGACGTCCTCGCGTAGAACCCGGGCAGTCATCGTGTTCCCCTTCGTTTCTCGGCGCGCTCCACCAGATCGGCGAACAGCGCGGAGTCGTGGTGGCTTGTGGTGTGCCGGTCTTCGGGGTGCCATTGCACAGCCACGACATCGGCTTCCGTGTGTTCGACGGCCTCGACGACACCGTCGGCGGACGTGGCGGCGACGGTGAGGTGGGCGCCGAGTCGATCGATCGCTTGATGGTGGTACGACGAAACCTCGACGGTCTTTGCGCCGACGATACCGTGCAGCCGGGAGTTCTCTCGGATCCAGACCGGGTGAATGCTGTTGTGATGCATGGGTTCACCCAGGTGCTGGATGAGGGTGCCGCCCAACGCGATGTTGAGGACCTGCATACCGCGGCAGATCGCCAGCATCGGGATTCCGGCGACCATTGCCGACCGGGCGGCTTCGATATCCAGTTCGTCCTGGAAAGCCACGGTGTCGACGGTCTCAGGTGCCGGGACAGCGCCATAGCGGTTCGGATCCACGTCGGCCCCACCCGGCAGGAGTAATGCGTCGAAGTTGTCCAGCCGTGACGGGAGATCACCGAGTGGATCCGCGGCGGGACCGTGGAGGATGACGGGTTCGCCACCGGCAGCCCAGACGCCCTCGCAGATCGCCTCGGCGGCGACTGTCGCCGAGAAGCGCAAGATGCCGACCTGCGCGGCTCGACGGCCGATCACCGCCACCAGCGGACGCGTCATTCTCGGAACGGGTAGTCCAGCGTCGGCAGATGCTCTGTCCACACCTGCTCAAGTCGTCCCGATGAGATGAGCCTGCCGAGAGCACCGTCGATCTCGGCCAATGTGGCGGGGCAGTCCTTGGAGATGGCGATACCCCATTTGTTCGCGGTCTGCACCGTGAATGCCAGCTCGTAATCGGGGTGGGTGGCACCCAACGGGACGAACACCACGTCGTCATCGATAACTGCATCGACGTCTCCGTTGAGCAGCGCGGCGAGCATGTCGGCGTAGACGTCCTCGGATCCGGCACCGAAGGCCACCGGCTCGGCACCGGTGAATGTCTGTGCCAGCGCCATATTGGTGCTGTTCTCGATGGCTGCGACCTTGCGGCCGACCAGATCCTCCGGCGATGCGATGTCATCGCCGCGCCGGATCAGGATGCCCTCGTGAAAGACGGCATAGGGCCTGGTGAAGTCGACCTGGGCCCGACGTTCGGCGGTGATTCCCTGCCCGCAGAGCACGGCGTCGGCGTCGCCGCGCTGCACCGCCGGGATCATGTCGACCCACGGCACCCGTATCCATTCGATCGCTCGCCCGAGTTCGTCACCGAGGGCCTCGGCGACACCGGGCTCGAAACCCTTTCGGCCATTCTCGGCTGTCCAGAGCGAGAACAGCGGAGGCGCCTCGGCATCCAGGCAGGCCAACCTCAGTGGGGGATTCGACTCGGCTGCGGTTTGTGAGTGGGTCATGGGCAATCCGTCCAGTACATGTCGCGCTCCCAATCGGTGACGTATCCACAGAATCGCGCCCACTCATCGGTGTGGAAGTCGATGAGCAGCTCGGAAAGCTTGGGTCCGAAGGTCTCGGTGATGACGGTGTCCTGCCGGAACGCGGTGATCGCGTCGCCGAGGGTCATCGGAAGCATCGGAAAGCGGTCGTCCTGCGCGGCGTCATACGACGATCCCTGGCAGGGCCTGCCGGGGTCGGTGGCGTTCTTCATGCCGTCCTCGCACGCCGCCAGCAGGATCGTGTGGGAAAGGTAGGGGTTGACGGCAGCGTCGGGAAGTTTGTACTCCAGGCGGCCGTTGGCCGATAAGCGCACGGTGCAGGTCTTGTTGTCCAGACCCCAGTTTATTCGTGACGGGGCGAATTGTCCGGCGTCCCAATACCTTTTGTAGGAGTTCACAGTGGAACCGTTGACCAGCATGGCTCCGGCTGAATGGGACAGCAGCCCGCCGAGTGCATGCTTGCCGATCTCGGAAAGATGCAGCTCGGTGACGCCGGGGTCGACCAGAACGTTGACATCATCGCGCCAAAGGCTGAAGTTGTGGTGGCAGCCGTTACCCATCATCCCGGTCGCCGGTTTGGGCATGAAGCTGGCCTGGATGCCCAATTCTCGGGCGACCTGTTTGCAGATCTGGCGGTAGGTGGTCAGCCGGTCGGCGGTCAGGTTGGCGTTGTCGTACATGAAGTTGAGTTCAACCTGGAACTCGTCCTCGTAGTCGCCCTCGATCATGTCGAGGCCGAGCGCCTGGGCGTACTGGATGACCTTCTTGACGATCGGGCGGTTTCGCTCCAGATGTTCGATGTGATAGGCGGGACTTGCGCCGGGCCGGAACTGAGCCTCCAGACCTTCACCTTGCCAGGTCATTTCGGGTTCACATCCGGTTCGCATCACCAGCCCGGTGCGATCGGTGAAGCCGTCATGCGCGCGCCGCAGCAGCGCACGGGAGTCGCACGCCAACTCGATACCGGCATCGACGGCCAGGTGGTCGGGTTCGTAGAGTCGACAGAAGACCCTGGCGAAGCTGTTGTCCCAGGGCAGCACCGCGAAGGTTTCCAGGTCGGGGATGGCGGTGTATTCGGGTGCGTTCACCCCGCCGGCAAGAAGCACCCCGTCACGGGTGCTCTGCAGGTTGGCGATCGCAGTCTGGTGCTGCTGGACACCTTTGACAGACAACCGTTCGAAGTGCTTGGCGGGCGCGACTTTTCCGACGACGCGGCCGGTGATGGTGACGGCCTGGAAGTAGACGAACTGTACGCCGCGATCGGCGATGGTCTGCAGCGCAGCGGCCAAGTGCTCGCTGGTGGCGTTGGACTGCCGGTGGGAGTCGAGCGGGGTGGTGGTCATCGGTGTCTCCTGATCACGGGGCTGGGGTGAAGCCGATGGGGTAGGTGATGGGACCGGTGTTGCCGGAGTCGGGCAGCCAGGATGAGCCGGGCAGTTCGTATGGGTCGCGCATGCGCCGCGCGAGCAGTGGCAGCGCTTCGCTCATATCGGCCCGGGCGACGAAATGGCCGAGGCAATAGTGCAATCCACCGCCGAAGCCGAAGTGCGGCTTACACTCCGCGGTGATGTCCATCCCGGGGGTATAGATACGCGGGTCGGTGCCGGCGGACTCGGTGTAGAGGTGCACCGTCGTACCGGCGCGGAGTTCGAGACCCTCGAACTCGAAATCCTCGATAACCTCGCGGGTGACCCAGCGGGTGGTGGGATTCAGCCGCATCACCTCTTCGACGGCCTTGGCACCGAGGTCTGGACGCTGCCCGAGGAGGCGCCACTGCTCGGGTTGGGCCAGGAAGGTTTGCATGGCCAGGCCGAGCTGGTTTCTGGTGGTGTCGAAGGCGGCGAAAATCAACATGGTCAGCCCGTCGCGCAGTTCGATGTCGGACAGTCGACCGTCCTCCGGGTCTGCCGCGTTGACGAGGGTGGTGATGAAGTCGTCGCGGGGATGCGCTCGGCGGTCGGCGATCTGGACGTCGCAGTAGTCGTAGAGTCGGGTCAGCGCGGCCTCGATGACGGGCAGGTCGTCCCGCAGGGTCACGGCCATCGCCAGGCCAAGAGCGGTCGATTCCTTGGCCAGGATCTGCCAGTCCTCTTCTGGGGTTCCGAGCATGATGGCGGTGACACGGGCTGAGTAGGGTTCGGCGAATTCGGACATGAACTCGCAACGGCCCGGCTCAGTGAATGCGTCGACGAGTTCGCCTGCCAGCGACTGGAATCGGGGCACCTGGCCTGCGATGAGCTTCTGCGTGAAAGCCGGGGTCATGAGCTTGCGTAGGCGACGGTGTTCCTCGCCCTCCTTGTTGAGCACCCAACTTGCCCACCACCTGGCGAAGGGGCCTTCTGTGACGCCGTTGTGGGCGGGCCACATGATGCTGCCCTGGCGCATCTGGCGGCTCTTGAGCAATCTGTTCATCTCTGTGTAGCGCAGTACGGCGATGCCGTAAGGGGTGGTGGCGTACCAGCTGCGTTCGCGGGCGTCGTGTACGTCGTCCGAGGTAAGGGCGAAGGCGGGATCACTGACATCGAAATGTGGGATGTGGTCGGTCGGGACGGGCGGCATCGCAATCACCTCCGGAATGCATGACCAGTTGGGTGATAAAGACTCTAAAACTAGATTGTTATCCGCGATGCGGTTTACGTTAAATGCGCGTAACCGCCTGTCAGGGCCGCGCGAGCGCGACGGTCCAGCCCATGCCCAACGGCAACTCGGCGACGTCGGTGAAGGTCTCGTCGTGCGCGGGAATGGCGGGGAGGCGGGAGCCGACATACCAGCGCGGGGTGTTCGCCGCGATCACGCGACGTTCGGTGTTGACCACGACCGCATCGCGGGCGGTGTGCCGCAGGACTTCGATGAGCCGACGCTCGACGTCACCGACAACCAGGTCCGCACCCGCGACGCCGAGGAAGGTGTCGTCGGCCATCACCGGCACAGTCGCGGTGATGGTGTACATGTCCGAACCGCTGTAGTCGACATAGGGGCCGTAGGCGACGACTTGCTGGCCGCGCTGTGCCAGCTGGTACCAGTCCATCTGCAGGTAGTCGTAGACGTCGATGCTGTCGGGGTCGAAATTCAGGCGCAGCCGCGCGACTCGCTGGTCGTGTCGCTGCCACCAGGCCATGTAGCGTTCGCGGCCATCGACGACGGACGGCGCGGCTACGAATCCCATGCCCCACAGGCCCTCGTCGGCGGTGATCAGATCGGCCAGCAGCCGCTGCAATGCGGAGAAGTGTGCCTCGGTAAGCGATGTCCGCGGCGGTCGGCTGCGGAGCACCTCCGCGGCGACCCGATGCAGCGCGTCGTAGATCGGCTCCAGGGTTGCAGAGGCCAGCGCAGCGAGTTCGTCGGCGGTCATGAGTCCGATCCGGTGAGGTCAAGGTGGACCCGGGTGAGACGGGCCAGTTGGGTCATCACGTGATCTTCGGCCAATCGACGTGCGTCCGAGGCATTTTCGGAGGCGACGGCGGTCGCGATGGCGTGCTGCTGCTCGACATGGGCAACGACGTCGATCTCGGGGTCGATAGGCAACCAGACCAAACCGGCGGATTCCGCCTGCAGGTTCGCTTCGCGTCGGGCCAACCGCGAGGACTGCGAGGCGACGGCGACCTGAATGTGGAAGCGGCTGTCGGCGCGAATCCGGTCACCCAGGGTCGCGGCCGTGCCGAGTTGGTCGGTGAGCGCGAAAAGGCGACGCACGGCGTACGGGGCGGCGCGTTCGGCGGCAAGCTTGGCGGCCTGGCCGGCGATGGCGGCGTGCTCGTCGAACAGATCGCGCACGTCGGACGCACTCATCGCGGCCAGCCGTTGTCGCAGTTGCTCGATCGGTGGGCCCTCGGGGCGCTTGATGAACGAGCCACCGCTTCGGCCGCGACGGGTGAGCACCAAGCCCTGCTCGCGCAGGGTGGACAGGGCATCACGGACGGTCATCGGGGCGACGCCGAACTGGGCGGCGAGGTCTACCTCGACGGGAAGGCGCTCACCGTCGTCGAGCAGGCCGAGCTGGATGGCCTCGGTGATGCGCTGCACGATCTCGTCGGCACGGCCCACCGGCGCTTCGGGCGCGACCAGCGGGGATAGCGACGACACCACCTGGGGTCCTTCCTCCCGTTGGTCCGGTGCCGGCAATCTACCGGATTATCGACCAATTCTGCCTTTCGAGTAGCGGGTTAAACAATAGGAATGTAGTTTTCCGCTCACTTGGATTCTTGTCCAAAAGGAGAGCAGGCCAATGACAACTACCTCTCGTGATCCCGGCGGTATGGACGATGCCGCCCAACTCGATGCGCTCGGCTACAAATCGGAGTTCAAACGGGACATGAGCCCGTGGGCCAACTTCAGCCTCGGATTCACCTACCTCTCGCCAGTCGTCGGCGTGTACACGTTGTTCGCATTCGCCTTGGCCACCGGTGGGCCGCCGATGATCTGGAGTTTTCTGATAGTCGGCATCGGACAGCTGTTGGTTGCGCTGATCTTCAGTGAGATCGTCGCCCAGTTCCCGGTCGCAGGCGGGGTGTATCCGTGGGCCCGGCGCTTGTGGGGGCGCAGATACGCGTGGATGACCGGGTGGGTGTATCTGGTGGCGTTGCTGGTCACGATCGCCTCGGTGACCTACGGCGGTGGGCCGTTTGTGGCGGCAACTTTCGGCATCGAGGCCACCGTGGACAACGTGATCCTCTTCTCGCTGGGGCTGATCGCGTTGGCTACGTTCATCAACTTCCTCGGAACGAAAGTCCTTGCCAAGGCGGCGATCATCGGTTTCACTGCCGAGATCATCGGAGCCTTGGTGGTCGGTGGTTGGCTGCTGATCGCGCATCGGGAACACAACTTCGGTGTGCTGTTCGACAGCTTCGGGACCGGCGGCGATGGCAACTACATGTTCGCGTTCGCGGCCGCTGCGCTGATCGGTGTTTACCAGTATTACGGTTTCGAGGCGTGCGGTGACGTCGCCGAGGAGGTGCCCG
The DNA here is from genome assembly GCA_052044345.1 of Mycolicibacterium sp. 22603. Lineage (GTDB taxonomy): Bacteria > Actinomycetota > Actinomycetes > Mycobacteriales > Mycobacteriaceae > Mycobacterium. The sequence continues at coordinate 114,683 of JBQEMX010000007.1, read as the reverse complement.
ATCCGGGCCGGCTGATCCCCAAGGCCATGCGTCGCACGATCTACATCGGAGGCGCTGCAGCCACTTTTGTGTGCCTTGCCCTGGTGCTGGCAGTCGCCGACATCCCCGCCGTGATCGCCGGGGAAGATGTCGATCCGGTGAGCACCGTGCTCACCGAGGCATTCGGGCCGGTCGGTTCCAAGGTGATCCTGGTGATCGTGCTGATCTCCTTCTTGTCGTGTGCGATGAGCCTGCAGGCCGCGGCAAGCAGGTTGGCATACTCCTATGGCCGTGACGGGATGATCATGGGATCGTCTCTGCTGTCGAAGTTCTCGACCACGCGCCACGTGCCGCCGTACGCATTGGTGTTGGCGGCCGTCGTGCCCGCGGTGATCGTCATCGGGTCGCGATTCTCCACCGACGCCATCACCAAGATCATCAGCTTTGCGGCGTTGGGCATCTACATCGCGTTCCAGATGGTGGTCTTGGCCGCGCTGCGAGCCCGGCTGAAGGGCTGGGTGCCGTCCGGGAAGTACTCGCTGGGTAGGTGGGGTCTGCCGGTCAACATCGCGGCCCTGGCGTACGGCGTGATCGCCATGGTCAACATGGCGTGGCCGCGGACCCCGGATGCGCCGTGGTACGACAACTGGATCGTCGCGCTATCGGCAGTGGTGGTGATCGGAATCGGGTTGGTGTACATGACCATTCATCCTTTGCATGACAAGAGCACCGCACCCTACAGCGACGCGATCCCTCGCTAGTTTCCCTTTGGCTCTGCGGCCCGGGCGCACTCGCTCCAGTGAGTGACGCCCTGGCCGCAGAATCGTGTGTGGGTGCCGGATGTGGCAAGCACAGTTGCTTCGAAGCCGCGGCGGTCGTCATGCCCGCGCAAAGTGGATCTGGCAAAAAGGCACGCGTTTTGCCAGGTCAGCGTAGTTTGTCCCTTGATCGTTGTAGGGGGACGTGGCGATGACCGATGCGTGGGGTCAGTCAGGCGAACTGGCCGGGACGGTGCTCTGCTCGCAGGGGCATATGAACTCGCCGAATTACCGGTTCTGCAGCCACTGCGGTTCGCCGATCGGGTTGGTGCCGTTCCCTGCTGACGACGACGGGCCAGACGACGGGCCAGACGACGACGTGCCCGACGAGCCGGCACAGAAGACGCGGAAGATCGCGCTGGCGGTCGGGATCATTGCCGCCGTCGTCGTGCTGGTCGCAGGCGGCACAACTGCCTATCTGCTCGCCAAAACTCCCACGGAGGATCCTGCCGTAGGCACCGACACTGGGTTTGGCAGCGGGGCACCCAGTGCGGCACCAGCAGCGATGGTGTGTAACGAACCGCCAATTCTGGAGGCTGAGTCGCTGGAGAAGACTGTCGACGGTCTGACGGTCAGCGCGCTGTTCTACCCGGGATGTCCGGGTAGCGATGTCGAGGCGGGAAAGGCACTCCGAGTCACCGTCGCCGACGGACAGCGTGATATCGCGGCGGGGGAGTTCGACTTCTCCGGTTCCCCGATGGAGATGAAGCCGAACGCTCCCGCGCGACGCACCTTGGTGTTTCCGGACGGGATGTATTGGCGGACGCCGGACATGGTAGGCGGCCAGCCGCAGCTTGTCGCACACCGCGACGAGCGACGTACGGCAACGCCCGATGCCGGGAAGTCGGTAGTCGATCGAGTGGTGGCTGCCGCAGTCGCAGAACCGGAACACGGCAGCATCGTCGGAGTCGCCAAGGCGGTGCTGGGCGAGCTGCGGGATGCCGACCTCCCACTATTGCGGAGCGCGGCGGCCAACCGATGGGTACCGCAGGTGAGTTCGAAGCGAGCCGGTCTTGTGGTCGGGGGCCGAACTCTCACCGACGCCGATGTGCTGCGCGACCATCTGGACTTCCGGGAGCGATTCAGCGGCGCTCGGCTCGTGTACTCCGGTCAGTGGTCGACCTTCAATGACGATGACTGGTGGGTGACGATCGTCGGACCGGCCTGGTTCTATCCGGACGACGCGAATCGCTGGTGTGACCAGCAGGACTTCGGTGTCGACGACTGCTTCGCCAAGTTCGTCAGTGACCTGTTCGGTCCGGAACGTACGACTGTCTACAGAAAGTGATTGAGCGCCATGGGATTCTGCGTTTTCTGTGGAGCGACGTTGACGGACTCGTCGCGATGCGGGACCTGCGGTGCAATCAAGGTTGGCGAGAACTGGCATGAGGCATCGCTCCCTGCCGCCGGTGATGCCGGTGGAACCGGCTGGCGTCCTGATCCGACGGGTCGGCATGAGGGTCGTTACTACGTCAGCGGTCAGCCGACCGATCTTTGCCGTGACGGTGGCGTCGAGATTCTCGATCCGGCAGGCAAGCGGCAATTGGAAGGTGTAGTTGCGGAACATGTTTCCGTGGGATCCAAGCAGAGTGAGCGGAGCCTGCGGCGCACCTGGCTGGTGGCCTCGACGGTTCTGCTCACGGCTGTGGCGATCGCGGGCGGGGTTGGGGCGTACCTATACGTGAATCGTGAGCAGGTGGATCCAGACAAGGAGTATCTGACGGCTTTGAAGCAGGCTGACCTTGCGGGTGCGTTCAATTCCGATGCCAACGCGGTCGCGCACGGCAGGCAGGTGTGCCGCGCGCTGTCTGACGGCGGCCCGCAACAGGGGATGCCCGCCGATGAGGTGGCGGTGCAGCATTTCTGCCCAGAGTTCAGCGAGGGGTTTCACGTACTGGAAACCGCTACCATCACCGGGACTTTCACACTGAACGACGATTCGCCGAGCGCGTATTCTCCGTCGATCGATGTGGACGGCTCCACCTGTGAGGGCGCGGGCGGCTACAACGACGTCAACGCCGGCACACCCGTAACGGTGAAGAACGGCAAGGGTGAGATCCTCACAACCACGTACTTAGAGGTAGGTAGAGGCGGTCGTTACATGTGCACTTTCGGGATCACTTTCGAAGTGACCGAGGGACAGGACCGGTATGTGGTGAATGTCGGGCGGCGTGGAGAACTCAGCTTTTCGTTCGCGGAACTGAAGTCGAGTGGCGTGTCGTTGGTGTTGGGCGGCAAGTAAGCACTGTTCAGGGCGCACAACCAGTGCAGTTTCTCCGCGAGACTGCACTGGAGATCACCGGCTCCATGTTCGCGATGTGGGCAATCCTCACGTCAATCTCGCGAGGCGCCCCCACCCTCGGTCTGATCGGTGCGGCGGCCGGATGGCCGGCACCGGCGGATCGACCCAAAGGAAGTCTCAACCGGTCAGTGCGTTGCCCGCAGTCAGCAGCAACAGCAACAGGTCGCGAGCGTCGGCGTCATCGGGCTCGTCGAAGAGTCGGTCGCAGGCCTTCTGAACCATCCGCTGCCACGTGTCCTGCGGCACCACGCGGTGATGGTCGTTGATGCCCAGGGCAGTGCGCAGCCGATCGAACGCATCGGTGTTGTGCGGGTCGCGGTACAGGTCGTCACATATCGACTGGATCTGCTCGCGCAGAGCGGCATTCATGGCCGACTCGGGATGAGATTTGCCGAGTTGCGCTCGATGTGAGCAATTGCCTGCTTATGAACCGTGTCTTCGGATACGTCCGAATCGCCCCCGCGATGAACCATACGTGCATATTGCAGTACCCCATGTTGATATTGCAAGACTGGACACTTGTATGGTTTAGCCACACTGCTGTATTGTCGGCCGGTGGCAGGCACCGTGTTTCTTCGTCCGTCCGCCCCGGTCGAGCCATCCACCCGGGAGCGCATCGTCAGCGCTGCCGTGAAATCGTTTGCTCAGCATGGTGTTTCGAGCACACCGCTGCGGACGGTCGCCGATTCGGCGGGTGTGAGCGTCGGGCTGGTCCAGCACTACTTCGGCAACAAGGCCGGGTTGATTTCGGCAGTCGACGAACACGTGCTCAAGGTGTTCGGCGAGGTTCTCGAGGCTGACCCGCTCCCAGAACCGCCCGGGGAGCAATCCGAGGCGCTCCGCGGGCGATTCGCGGAACTCTTCCACAAGTATCCAGACGTCACCGACTACGTCGCACATGCACTGAGCCAGGGCGACGAGATCGGCAACGTCATCTTCGACGGGCTGTTGCAGATCAGCATCGCGCAGGGTGAGGGCTTCTCTGCCCAGGGGCTCGTCCGGCCCGACCTCGACTCCATCTGGGGTGCCATCAACCCGCTGATCCTGCGGGTGGGCGCCATGATACTGCGTAACCACATCGAGCGACACATCCCTGCACCGTTCTATACGCCCGAGCAATTGCTGCGCTGGGACAAAGCGGTCGCGTCGTTGATCCGCCGGGGTCAGTTCGTGCCGGGCGCGTCGGACTAGATGCGGCCGGGCCGGTCCGCGTTCGAGGGGTACGCACGGACCGGCATTCGACGCGATCCGCGGAGCACTCGGGGGATNCGGATCGCGGCGGGGTGTGAGCGCCTGATGCAGCGGTATCGGGCGAATCCCCGCGCATTCTGGGCCGCGATTGTCACGATGCTCGTTGTCGTGTTGTTGGCCGTTGCGTCGTGGCTGTGGCGTTCGTCAGAGCCTCACGGTCTCTCACTCGGCAAGTACGGACCTGACAAGCAGCAGGAATGGGCAGCGCGTCTTGTTGCCGGGTTGAATACGCGTGAACCGGAACAGGTTCCGGTTCATAGGGTTAACGGTCAGTTGACGTCCGAACAGCGGTCCTCCATCAAGGAGGTCGTGCCTGCTCGTGGATGTATGTACCAACTCGTGGGCGTCGAAGATCGTGGGGAACAACGGCAGCAAGACGTTCCCGGGCTCTCGACACCCGTGTCGACGTATCGTTTCGACGCAATGGTCGACGAGCTGTGCGAAGGGCAGCCGCCACGCGCCCGTGAGTTCGGGGTCGTCGCCATTGCTGATATGGGCTACTGGGAGCCGTTCTTCTTCGCAGAGTGATCGGATCGCCGGAGAGCGGGAGTCAGCCGGCGCAGGCGACGGCTTTGCGAGGTTCTCGCTGAGAACGTCTTCAGCTGATCTTCTGCAGGTCAGGGGCAAAGTTTGCTGAGGTGGCGGATGTCGATTACCTGCCGTTCAGGCTGACGTCCTAAACTGCTGTCTGACCCTGACAAGTGGCCCGGTATGTGCCGCTCACGCCGCACTCACACGAGGACACCTCCCATGGCGATCGCCGATGTGCCTGCCTACCTGCATCTGACAAGCGCGGATGTCGAGGAGATCGCCTTCGAACTCGACGTCATCCGCCGCGATATCGAGGATTCACTCGGAGCCAAGGACGCGGCGTACATCCGGCGCGTGATCCACTTTCAACGGGCACTCGATGTCGCCGCGCGGCTGGTGATCGCCTGTAGCAAGTCCAAGACCGGCTGGGTGCTCGGCACCGGCGCGCTGGCGTATGCGAAGTCCATCGAGAACATGGAGCTCGGCCACAACATTTCCCACGGCCAGTGGGACTGGATGAACGACCCCGAGATCCACTCCAACACCTGGGAGTGGGACATGGTCGGGGCGTCGGCGCAGTGGCGGTACTCGCACAACTACCGGCACCACGTGTTCAGCAATGTGCTTGGCATGGATGAGGACATCGGCTACCGGCTGCTGCGGGTGACCGAGGATCAGCCGTGGCGGCTGTGGTATATGGCGACGCCGGTGCGAAACTTCGTGCTGGCGGCCATGTTCGAGTGGGGCATCGCTTTGCATGGCCTGCATTCGGAGAAGCTGCGCGACGACCCGGCGGTGATGGCGGGGGAGAGGCGCAAGTTTCTCGGCAAGGTCGCCCGGCAGTTGGGCAAGGACTACGTCTTCCTGCCTGCACTGAGCGGGCGGCGATGGCGTCGGACGTTCGCGGCCAACTTCACCGCGAACACCATCCGTAACCTGTGGGTGTACGTCAACATCATCTGCGGGCATATCCCTGACGGCGCTGAGACATTCGATCCCGCCGTGGTCAAGGACGAGACCCAGGGGGAGTGGTATCTGCGGCAGCTACTGGGTACTGCGAACTTCAAAGCCGGTCCCGTGCTGGCGATCTCGGGCGGGCATCTGTGCTACCAGATCGAGCATCACCTGTTCCCGGATCTGCCTAGCGTCCGGTTGCCCGAGGTGAGCGAGCGGGTGCGGCTGCTGTGTGAGAAGTACGACCTGCCGTACAACTCGGCGTCGTTGCCGCGGCAGCTGTTCCGGACGCAGCGGATCATTCACGGGTTGGCGATGCCGGGGTGGGTGACGCGGCTGGGGCGGCGTCGTCACGCATGACGGTCGCGGCCGCGCGAGCGTGAGTAGAACGCTGCCCGCCTGGTAGTGACGAACTAGCGACAACTCGGTCGGCGCCGCGATTCTTCAGTTCGGTACGACCGTTACGGCCACCTGTATCGGCCGGCCAACCGAGCGCCAGCTCTTTGCGCGAAAGTGGCGGTGACCCGGGAATTGTGAACCGCAGCTCGCCTCCGGCAGCGAACAGGGTGCGTACGGGTTCGGCTCCATAGGCGCACCACCTCGGCAGGACGCGGTATAGATCGCCCGCATGTATACGGATCTATACGAACAAGCCGGCAAGGGATGTCGACTTGATTCGACCATGCCGTTCATGTGCTACTGCGGTGGCTGCCGTCGCCTGAAGGCGTTGCAGTTATCCACAGCCCTGGCCCCTTGCGCGCCTCTTGTGGCGCCGATCTGTCGGGGCGCGGGCGTAGCTTCCGCCGCATGAACGAGGGACGGAAGCGACGACAGGCCAAGCAGGCTCGCCGAGGCGCGCGACGGCGGGCGGTGCGCCCGGTAGCGGAACAGAGCACGATCGACCATGTACGGAACACATCGGATGTGGAGCATCCGCTGGACATGCTGCTCTTCGTGGGGCGGATGATCGAAATGCTTCTACCGCATGAGTTTTCCTACCACGCGAGCCTTAATAAGGAGTGCTTCGATCCGGTGCAACTTATCGACGGGTCCGGCGCGGCGCGGCCACCGGACTACACCTCAGTGGTCACATTGCTCGGCGAGATGGCGGTCGGAGACGAGCACTTCCAGCAGTGGTGCCGAGACGAGGTCGCGGCGTGTACCGATGCGTTGCCGCGCTGGATCACCGATCTGCCGGACCTGACGGTCGGTCGAGCGATCCGGTTGATCGATGCGTTCGGGGATCTTGATGAGGTCCTCTTCGAGGTGCGGTTGGCCGACGGTCGTGCGATCACCTGCGGGGTGCTGATCGACCATCTGAAGTACTCGACGGTCAAGGATGTCGGGATCTGGGACAAGCCGCTGAATGCCGTGCTCGTCCTACTGGAGTCCTGGGAGTGGGTGGGCCGCCAGATGGAGATGACGACGGCCGATGCGCGCGCCTGGATCGAGCAGGCGTTCTGCAAGTTCATCGGCCGCCCGGTCAGGGAAAGGCGTCCGGGGTTCTCGGCCGTGGTCAAGTGGCTGGCTGCTCGGCTGCCCGAAGGCGGGCGGCAATACCAGGGCGGTGACGCGGATCAGAGCGCGGCGGACGTGATCGAGGCGTTCTTCGCTTCCCCGGCAGGAACGTGCTTCGACTTCGACGAGTTCGGTGAGGTGCTGGAGGAAATGATCGCCATGCGTAGCGGAGACCCGCAGCACTGGAGCGCGTTCCGGGTCATCTACGCAATAGGGGACCTGCCGGACGGGAGGAACGAACCATTGGAGACGGTGCTTCGTCTGCCCGCCCTGCTACGTGCCTTTGTCCCGTTTGCCCACGAACGCAGCGGCATTGGTGCGGAAGCGACAGCCCAAACGCTGGCGATGATCGACGAGGTGCAGCAGGGCCTCGAGGAACGGATTCGCGGCGTGTTGACGGAGTACTGGGATGCGGCTGGTTAGCTGATTGTCGTGGGTCCTCAGGCACTACTCATGTGTCGTGGTGCCGTCAAACGTCGAGGGCGCTTGGGTTCGGAACTTCTTCTGGGGTAGGAACGACAACATGCCATCAGCCGGGCGCGACACATGTATCCGCACCACGCTATCGCTGTTCGCCGTTGCCGCTATGAGCGTGGGCTGCGCAGCGACGGAGCCCACTACCCGATCGTCGTCAGGTTCAGCTTCGGCGGCCGCCTCGGTGTCGCAAACGGTCGAAGCCGACGCGCCGCTGGAGTCAGGAGACGCTCTCGTCTGGTTGACCGCCGCATGCGGCAGTCCGTCGGTCGTCGATGCAGCACCCAATACATGGCTGCCAGGGGCATCCCCGGTGGCCCTGTGCATCACGCCTGCGGGGCAGGACGGGGTGTTAGTTGGAGTTTACGAACAGGCTGCTGCCGCGAGGGCCGACCTGGCCAAGCTGCAGGGGCAACGTGGCTACGCAACCAGGGTCGACGGCGACGGCCGGACATGGGTCTTTGTTGTCGAGAGTTCCAGTTCTGCCGCGTTGCGAGGTCTCGAGCAGTACCAGTTCAACCTCAGCTAGAAAACTGATGCACAAGCTATCGGGTGACCGCCGCTAGAATTGGGCCAGCGAACGGGGGAGGACCCGAGCTCGCCAAGGTCTCCTCGTCGCCTGAGGCGGTTTGTCGAAGCCGGCGCAGGACACTTAGATGGCGAGTCAGTTGCCAAAGCGTGTATGGCAGGCCGCCGACGTGGTCGGATCGGTGTTAGCTCACTATGAGCGCCTCGGTGGTGAGATTCGTAGCCGTCTACCACTGAAGCGCGTATGGATGCTGGCTGATGGTGGCGCGTCTGGCACCACCTAGCCCGCCAAGAACGTAGTTGGGCACAAACCCAGGGCACAACAAGGAGTCGACCAAACCGGGGGCAGTCCCGTCAGTATCAAAGAGCGGTCATCGAAAAGCACTGTGGCGCTGCTGATCGAGGACAGACTTACGACGAGGCCGCTGGAGGCTCCGTGACGTGGCGATCTTGCCGACCGTTCGCGGGGACACCTGAGGCATGCAATCATCAAAATCATGGAGCTGGGCTTCTCCGATGGCAACGGCGAGTGGCAGACCACCTGGGACGAACAGTGGGGATGCGGCCGTGAGGTGCGCGCAAGCCTCGCGGGAACGGCCGCGCTGGATCAGCACGAGTGTTGGTAGAGGGACCTGCGGGTGCAAGAATTCAGTCCTCGCTGAATGGGAGCGCACGAGACCAACGTGATTTCGAGTCAGGTGGAGGGCACGCGTGTGGTTGACAGTTTTTAAGTGCGGTCTGGTGGCATTCATCGCTGTCGGCGTTGCGATGCTGTTGATTGCTTATGTTCGTAGGAGCCCGAAAGTGAAATTTCGTGCCGAACCTGACCCGAACCTAGGGTCGTTATCGACGATCGGAGTTCCGCCCACTCCACTCCCGGAGTGGGCGTATTGGTCTGATGACGACGACGATGACGACAATCGCCGGTCACCGCCTAGATAGGGCAAGCTTGGTCGAGTGCAATCAAATTACGCTGGAATTCTTCACCAATTCGGGAGTATTCATCTACAGATGCAGGAGGCGACGGATCCAGCGGAGACATAGCAGACGATTCGGCTCGATATCGCGGGATCAGGGCGGACGTCTGGCCTGCCAGATCGGCCAGTTCGTCGGCTCGCTCCGCCAGCGCCGCATCGTCGTTGATTTGGTCGGCAAGCTCGTGAAGCCGTGATGACCACATTTTGTAGTCGTCAACGCTGGTATCCATCTGCTCTTGGGTTCGCTCACGAACGTCTTCGTTGAATTCGTTGTTGTAGTCGATCATCAGACGCGCGGTTCCGCAATCTGAGGTCGGATGATCTGACGTTTGGCACCCAACAAGGGATATAGCTAGAACTGAGACTGAGCCGATTCCGGTGACCAGACGCCACATCGATCGTGTCGGTGTCGTGTTGAGGAGAGCCACTACCGCGGCCGATGCATACTCGGAGGCACTTCGCCTGTACCGGGAGTCGGTGTCATGGATACGGGCGGGAGGCCACTGTAGCCGCCGACGGGGACGCCTTCCTGGATGGTGAACTGACCGCCGCACCCGTCAGGTAGATAGTAGTCAACAGTTGGATTCCGAGCAGACAGGGACACGATCTCCTGCGGAATAATTGGCTTCCAATTGTTGTCGAAATTCGTGAGATCAGGCAGGCCGTCCAAGCTACCCTTCGTGCCGTTCCTACTGACGTCACCATTGAATGTCAGTTGAGTATTGCGTTGATATTCGTACACATTCTGTACCCAGCGTTCCTGCTTCCACACGCCGTTATCGTTGACCATCCGAGTGTGGGTTGTCGCTTCTTGGCCGACGATGCGAAACTTGTATTCCTCTCGGAACTCAACGTACGGTGCGGAGGCATCCTGGATCCAATGTTTTCCCGGTGTGTACATTCCCGTCGTACCACCCAACTTCGTCGGGTCATCACCGTCAGGAAGTGGTCGGTACTGGGAACTCAGCGGTGGCGGTCGGTCCCCGACGTACGGCGGTGCGATCACACTTTCCCAATGCCCAAACCTTTGGTCGCCGATAAACCGATTTGGCGGCACCTCCTGCCGCACTTCGCTGCCAAACTGCGCGTGTGGCTCGTCGACTCCGTTGTCCACCGCGTCGAACCTAGGTGCTTCAGCAGGGAATCTTTGGGCGCCCCAGCTTGCTGGAATGATGGCGTCGAGAGCAGCGGCTTCCGTGCTGAGTTTCTCGCCGACTTGAGAGTCCTCGGCGACAAGTGCGACCGCAAGCCGAGTTATTTCTTCGCGATGTTCTAATGCCTTGGCCTGCCTGGCGTCGTAATCCGACGCCGCGGTGTAGGTGTTGTTGTCGACGACTGAAAGGTCGTTACCGACCGTGTATCCGTCGCTCTCCGCAAGTTCGATCGCGTCCTGCACCCGACTGCGTGCGGCATGGAGGTCTTGCGCACCGGCGTCCGCCGCCCTTGCCAGGCCGTTTCGCATATGGTCGGTTGCTTGCCAGATGACGCCTCGATCGCCGTAGGCTGCTTCTCTCGCTGCATCAGCACTGTCACCGTCCCATTCGGTTCCGCCCGGCGCTGACAGCGATTGACAGTGAGCATCGGCGACGGCGTCGATGCCCTGCGCGCATTGTCGATATTCTGCGGCGGCTCTGGACAGGTCGGTGATCGCATCGGTCCACTGGTCAATATCCGCCCTTGTGGGCAGTCCCGACGGTGCGACTGCGTTGGGCGCAACCGCGGGAACTCGTCGCAGGTCGAGCTCCACGGGCTTGACGCTCACAGCGTTCTCGCGACAGCGTCGGATTCGAAGGAGTCGGTGCGCGTGTAGTTCGCGGCGGCCGCCAGTGCCGCTTGGGCGTGACGGTCTATCCTGGCGTGATACGCCGACCCCAGCGCGGCGACCGCTGCCGCGGCCCGGCGAATGCCCTCGCCAGAGGGCTTTCCGCTCGTTGGGCCGCTGGTGGTCGTGGCATCGGATAACTGCGCCGCGCCGAACCCGAGTTCAACCGACGCCGAGTGCAGCCCGTCGGGGCTGACGCGCAAAGGATCTGACATCGACCCCCCTGAATGTTGACCAGCCTGTCTGATGACGCTCAAGGGAGTGCCCTAGATGTGCCCGATGCTAATCCCCGTGAGCATTCACCATTGTAACGGCTGTCGTTTGGCCGGCACTGCGCCTTTTCTTCGCTCGCTACTACCGCGGAGCGGTGGGACCGTCAACGCTGACCGCAACGGAGGGAGCGTCAGTCGAGCTCGACCCTCCTCGGCATACGTCCTAGAGGTGCTCCTGCAGCGCCGGAGGCGGGTCAGGTCGCCGGAGCTCTGAGTATGCCGCCCAGATGCGACGGTTGATCTTTATGCCTGATGTCCGAAAGTACGCGATGGCGCCTGTTGCAGCGGCACAGACGATGATCAAGAAACAGGTTCTACGGCCACCTGTCCAAGGTGGTCATGAAGAGCAATCCAGGGCAGACGCGAATCCGATCCGATAAGAGCGCCGCTGAAGTGACGCCAGCGAGAGCGTCCGTGAGTTGACGACCGGAAACATGCTCCCGACAACCGCCGACACCGGAACATGCGGCAGCTGATACGAGAAGCGGCTTGCTGTCCACGTTGTGCAACCCTTTGATGTACCTCGGATGCCAGCGATCCTTGGCTCCCGCCAACACTTCCCGCCTCGATAGCCCGGCGGCGCAATAGGTCGGACAGGATGTCCCACGGTACCGCCGGCGTGGGTGCCGAAGACGCAAATGGGCTGCCCCGGGTTTATGCGCATCAAACCGTGGGTGCTTCTCCGGTCTACTCACGGCGATCGGCGCATCTCGATCTGACTCACTCGTCCGCCAACTCCGACCGCTGCGCCTCACTGAAACCCGGCATCGCCACGTCCATACCCACCAACTTCGCCGTCCGATACCCCCGCACGTCCGCCGACATCGCGGCCATCGCTTCTCGGGACTTCCCGCGCCCGTAGGTGACGGCCTTCTCGGCGCTGACACCGAGATCGCGACCGACCTCAACAGCATCCTGATCGGCACCCATATACATGAACTCCCAACCGAATTGGTTGGTCTGCTGCGCGACGAGTGACTTGATCGCTGGCCGACCCCATTCCTGGCTGGCGTTCTCCAGACCGTCGGTCATGATCGCGATGATCACGGTGCCCGGCTTGTCGTCCTCACTCGACGCGGCGATCTCGGCCGCGGTATCGGTGATCAACTTGCCCGCCGAGCCCAGCAGCGCGGTGCTGTTGCGCGGGTGCAGCTCCAAAGGCGGAATATCCGCGGCCGGCACGGCGTGGTAGACGACCTCGTACTCGTTGTCGAACTGTGCGAGGGCGACCCGGCACTCGCCGTCACCGGCGCGCTGCTCGGTGATGAAGGCGTCGAAGCCGCCGATCAGGTCGGATGTGATCGACTGCATCGACCCGGACCGGTCGAGCAGGAACGCAATCAGGGTGAGATTCTGGTTGGGCATGAGCTTGTTCCTCTCGACAAATGAATAGCGGAGCTTGCTGTTTCGTCGCGGCTTGAACCGCATCGGCTCTGCCGGATCGGCCGGTGGCAGGGGGTGCGGGCGTGCTTGTCGTTGCGGGCGCGTTTGACGTCTTAGGCGGTGATCCGTTCACCGCTGATGACGTACGGGTTGAGGCGGGCCGTGCTGGCCAGGCGGGGGCCGATCGCATTCTCGTTGAGGCCGGCGCTCTTTCCGGCCGCCGCGATCGACATCTCGTCGTCGACGACGGCCCGGGCCAACTGCTCGTCGAGCAGAGCTGACCGACCTGTGTCAGGACCGACCGGAGATGCCGCAATGCGTCGTCGGCGGATCCCGCAGTCTCGGCTTGCGTAAAATCGGTGCGGATGCGTTCGTACCGGTCGGACATGACCGACCGGTACCGCACCAAAGTGCGGTGTCCGCAATAACTGCGGATTGCCACTGTCAGCCCTGCACCGTTGCGATGAGGCCCGAATGGTCGGTCTCGCCCGCCATCCGTGGCGCATGATCGAGCTCGCAGTATCTGATGCGCTGCGCCAGGTCCGCTGAGGCGTAGACAAGCATGGAAGGAGAAGGGCACACCCGGGTTCGAGAAGTTCATCGATGTGCTGGAAGCGCAGGCGGCGCGGTTGCGTTCCGAGCTGACGGCACTGGGAGATTCGTTGCGGGCAGCCGCCGATGTCCATGACCAACAGGACCACGAGGCCGGCGGCGCGATCGACAGCGCGATGCGCTACGAGTAAGCCGGCACAACGATCTCTGCCGCCGTTCCAGGCAGCTGCGCGCGACCAGAAACGACCTGCTCGCCGAATCGTTGAAGGCCAACGACCGGGACGCGTGCACGGCACGAATGCTTCCACCCCGGGGCGAACCCGATATCCAACGCTCGGCATTGCGGTGTTGCCGATCGTGTTGCTCGCCGGCTTCGGATACTCAGTACGGCGGCTTTCCGATCGCCCGCGGGCAGTGGGTACAAACAGCGCTGATCTTCGTCGTGTCTATTCCGACATTCCTGCTACCGCCGCTTGCATGTGCCATCGGCTGCTACATCGACCGACCGAGGCGCCCAGCGCAAGAATCGCGCGTGACAACTATCCGGCCGACGCCATAACGCGATGCAAAAGTTGGTACTACCCGCAGTATCACTTTTCTTGTAGTACTGCTGGCAGTACTACAAGTCGCCAGGTGTTGTTGCTCCGAACCGGGCATGACAACTTCGCGGCCTGTTCATCAGTGCGTTCCCGCGTTTGCGCAGACGATCACCACCTCAGCGGCCTCGTGCCATCCACCACGACGAGCCGCCCCACATTCACTTAGGTAACCTCAAGATCACAGAACCACATCAGGGGGATAACGACGTGAGCCTCGTACTGGGTCTTTCGGTCACCTCGAAGGACGTCCACGGCGAGCTGGTCGACGGCGTTACCGGCCAGGGCGAGCACCTGGACCGCCGCGTCCTCGACGTCGACGAGATCGAGGACTACCTAGCCGAACTGCCCGTCGACGCCGACCTGCACGCCGTCGGACTCACCTGGACGCACGACGCCGAGGACGAAGCCGTCAAAGTCCGCGAGGCGCTCGACACCTACAGCGGGGGAGCGCCGGTCGTCCCGGTCCGCGATGTCGACGCCGCGCAGGCGCTTGCTCGCGGCATCGCCGATCTCACCGGCCACGACTTCCTGGTCGTCTGCGTCGTCGAACCCGACAGCTCCGTCGTCGCCACCGTCGACGGCTTCGACATGCACGTCGAAAGTGTCGACCACGCCGATGCCGCCACCCTCACCGACCGCGTCCTCGCGGTGGTCCGCGCCGCCAAGCCCAGCCCCGAAGTGGTCTACGTGCTGGGCTCCGCCGACACCGATGACCTCGTCGCCGCCCTGCGCGCGGACGCCGACCGCCCGGTCATCACCGCCACCGAGGCCGATTTCGCCCTGACCCGCGGCGCGGCCCTGGCCTCCGCACACATAGCGAACATCCCCGACGAACCCGATCACCCGCCGCACAACATCGCAGTCCCCGCGCTCACGGCCACCCTGATCGCCGCGATCATCGTCTTCGTCGTCTCCGTATCCCTCACGCTCACTTGGCCTTCCACGCCGGATCCGGCCCCGAAGCCCGACCCGCAACCGCAGTCGGCCCAGACCGTGCAGCCCGTTACGCCGCCGAAGGCACCCAAGCCGCGGGAGCGAGCGAAGCTGCTCAACCTGCCGCCGCCCGCCCTTGCGCCCCCGCCGCCGCCCGTCCAAGCACCACCGCCGCCACCTGCCCCCAGAATCCGGGACAACCCTGTGCTCGACCGCGTCCCGTTCATCGACCGCATCCGCTAGCGCGGACGCCTCCGCGCCCATGCCGCTACGTTGTAACGCGTGAGTGCCACGCCCACCGACCTGACCGGGACCGAACGCGCCGTGCTGCTCGTCCTGATGGCGCAGGCGCGACCGGTGCCCAACGCCGACCTGCTGGCATATGGCCCCAAGCTGGACAAACGCAGCCGGGACAAGCTGAACGAGCTGGACCTCATCGAATCCGAGCGCAGCGGCGGCCGCTACGTCCACGAGCTCACCGACCGCGGCTGGCGGCTCTGCCGCGACATCATCACCGCCGGCGCCCCACCGCGCTCCACTGGCCCCGCCAAGACCCTTTACACCGTGCTGGCCGGACTCGACCGCTACCTGGACGCCGCCGACCTCAGCCTGGCCGAGCTGTTCTGGCCCAAGCAAGCCCCGAGCGCCGCCGACCGGATCACGCAGGCCTACACCGAGCTGGCCGAGCGACCCGGCGCCTGGGTCGGCTTGAGAACGCTGCGCGAACAACTCGCCGGCGTCGCCGACCTGGACGACACGCTGGCCGAGCTGTACCGCACCGGCGCCATCAGCCTGATCCCCGAAGAAAACCAGAAGGTCCTCACCGACGAGGACCGTGCCGCCGCCATCACCATCGGTGGACAGGCCAAACACCTGATCGCAATTGAGGTTTGATGCAGGACGCACACCGCGAAGCACTCGCCGCCCTCCGGCTGACCTGGGCGCCCACCAGCGATGACCTGTGGCGCCCGCAGGCACCCACCCACGTCAGCGGGCTCAACGAACGCGCCGTCGACGATGTCATGGAGGCGTTTGCCGACGCCCAGCGCGACCCCGAATCGGCGCCGCTCGGGGTCACCATCCGCGGCCAGGCCGGCTCCGGCAAAACCCACCTGCTCGGCCAGATCCGCGAACGCGTGCAGGCCGGTGGCGGTTACTTCTTCGTCGTCGAACTCCTCGACTCCGCCAGCTTCTGGGAATCGGTGCGCGCCGGGGTGTTGGAAAGTTTCGGTCGCCGGGGCGCGAATCGCGAGACCCAGCTCAAAGACCTGCTGTGGGAACTGTCCTCCATCGCGCACGTTTCGCGCGCCGACCGGCGCGCCATCATCGGCGACGAGGACCTGGACCGCGAAACCCTGGATGCCTTCGTCAACGATCTGGCCAAGGCCCGCCGCGATGTCCGCGACTGCCACCAGACCCTACGCGCACTGGTTCTGTTGTCCGCCAACGATCTTATCGCCCGCGATATCGGCGACTCCTACCTACAAGGCAGCGATGAGGTCGGCTCCGATGACCGGTTGCACTGGCGGCTGCGCGGCACCGCGCCCTCGGCCCAGCACTGCGTGCGCGATATCGCCCGGCTGACCGCCCTGGCCGGACCGTCGGTGCTGGCGCTGGACCAGATCGACACCCTGCTCGCACAGTCCTCCACGCGCACCGACGAATCCAGGGGAGCGGGCGACGGTGTGCTGGAACAGGTTGCGCACGGCCTGATGTCGGTGCGCCAGACCATGCGGCGCACCGTGCCCGTGGTGGCTTGTCTGCCCTCGGCGTGGGAGAGCATCCGCGACCGCGCCACCGCCAGCGTGTCCGACCGGTTCCGCGTTACCGCACCGCTGTCCCCGCTGCCGAGCGCCGATATCGGTCGCGCCATCCTGGAACGGCGCTTCGAGGCCGCCTACCTGACCGTCGGCTTCACCCCGCCCTACCCGAGCTGGCCCATCAAGCCCTCGGCCTTCGACGACGCCGCCGGCTACACCCCGCGCCAGCTACTGATCCGCGCCGACGCCCACGTGCGGGACTGCCTGCGCCGCAAGGAAGTCATCGAACTGGCGCATCTGTCCGATGAGCTGCCCCCAGAAGAGCAGTCCGACAACGACACTGCCGACACCTCACCCATCGATCGGCTGTTCGCCCAGTACCGCTCGCGAGCCGTCCCTGCTGCCGCGCTGGACGCCGACGGGGAGGACACCGCCGTCCCGGCGCTGCTCGGCGCCGCGCTGACCGCATGGATCGCCGAACACGGCGACGACCGGACCTATGTCTGCGACCCACCGCCCGGCTCGCACGTCGTGCTGCACGCCCGGCTGCGCCAGACACTGAATGCCGCCACCGACGACGAACGGCACTGGGCTTTCCGGGCGATCGGTGCCACCAACGCCGTCGCCGCCCAGAACCGCATCAAGAAGACGCTCAGCGCAACGGGTTTGAACGCACACACCGACCGGCGCAACGTATTCTTCCTGCGCAACACGCCATGGCCGTCCGGGCCGAAGACCGAGGCCCTGATCAAGGACTTCGAGAATCAGGGTGGCCGCACCCTGGCCCTGTCCGACGATGACATCCGCACCATGACCGCGCTGCGCGACCTCATCGACGATGATGTAGCCGGCTTGACCGCCTGGCTGCGCGCCCGCCGTCCCGCGCACGGCATCACCGTGCTGCGCGAGGCCCTCGGCTTCGACGGTGACGACTCCGCCACCGTCATCGACGAACCGGCCCATACCGTCGATGACGGGCCCGAATTCGTTGCCGCCGAGTCGAAGATGCCGCTGGGTATCGACGTACGCACCGACACCACCGTCGCGGTCGACCTGGCCGCGCTGCGTAAGCACGTTGCCATCTTCGCCGGCTCCGGGTCGGGTAAGACCGTGCTGATCCGCCGCCTGGTCGAAGAGGCCGCGTTGCGCGGGGTCTCCTCGATCGTGTTGGACCCCAACAACGATCTGGCGCGTCTGGGCACCGGGTGGCCCGAGAAGCCGGCCGGCTGGCAGCAAGCCGCCGACGCCCGCGCCACGGACTACCTGGACCACACCGAGGTCGTCATCTGGACCCCGCGCCGCAGCAGCGGCCGCCCGCTGGCCTTCCAGCCGCTACCCGATTTCGCCAGCGTGGTCGACGACCACGACGAGTTCACCGAGGCCGTCGAATCCGCCGTCGCCGCGTTGGAACCGCGCGCCCAGATCAGCGGACAGACCGCCAAGGCCGCCCGCTCACGCGCCGTGCTGCGAGAAGCGTTGCAGCACTACGGCCGTCAACCCGACCCGACGCTGCCCGGGTTCATCGGGATGCTGGCCGACCTGCCCGAGGATGTCAGCGAGCTCGCCGACGCGCCCAAGATGGCCGCCGAGATGGCGCAGAATCTGCGTGCCGCCACCGTCAACGACCCGCTGTTCGGTGGCGCCGGAACGGCGTTGGACCCGGGAGAGCTGCTGACTCCCGCCGCGGGCAAACGCGCGCGGGTCTCGGTGATCAGCATGATCGGCCTGCCCAGCGACGAACAGCGGCAGGGCTTCGTCAGCCAGCTGCAGATGGCGCTGTTCGCGTGGATCAAACGCCACCCGGCCGCCGACAGGCCGCTGAGTGGCCTGCTGGTGATGGATGAGGCGCAGACCCTGGCGCCGGCCCGCGGTCTGACCGCCAGCACCCGAAGCACGCTGGCGCTGGCCTCGCAGGCCCGCAAGTACGGCCTCGGCCTCATCTTCGCCACCCAGGCGCCCAAGGGCCTGCACAATCACATCCCCGGCAACGCGGCCACCCAGTTCTACGGTCTGCTCAACTCGCCGGTGCAGATCGCCACGGCCGAGGAGATGGCCCGCGCCAAGGGCGGGCTGATCAGCGATATCAGCCGGCTGCGGGCGGGCAACTTCTACCTCGCCACCGAGGGCAAGTCGTTCCACCGCGTCAGCGCGCCCTGGTGTCTCTCGTACCACCCGGCCAGCCCGCCGTCGGCCGACGAGGTGCTGGCGCTGTCACAGGCATAGTGGTCCAATGCCGAGCGCGCATCATCGCGTTCGACGAGCGGACATTCGACGCGGTGACCGCAGAACTTGATTGACCCTCAGCCCCTCTGGGTACGGTCGAAACCATGGATGTGGTCAACCTTGCCTTCGAATGGACGGATACGAACAAGCACTGGCTGATCGAAGTTCCCATCCGCGTCGTGGTGTACCTGCTGGTCGCGTTGATCGCACGTTTCGTGCTGCATCGCATGATCGACCGCGCCACCACCGGCCGCAACCCCAAGATCATCGACGATGCCGAACCCAAGCGGGCCGGACGCCTGCGCGGCCTGCGTGAGCGCGGCAACGCGGCCAGCGCCGCCAAGGCCGCCGCGCGCCGTCAGCAGCGCGCCCAGACCATCGGTTCGGTCCTGAAATCAACGGTGTCGATCGTGCTGCTTGTCTGGCTGGTGCTCAGCGTGCTCAACGTCTTCGGGGTCAACATCGCACCGTTCATCGCCTCGGCCGGTGTGGTCGGCCTGGCCATCGGCTTCGGCGCGCAGAACCTGGTCCGCGATTTCGTCACCGGTGTCTTCATGCTCCTGGAAGACCAGTACGGCGTCGGGGACACCGTCGACCTGGGTGAGGCCAGCGGTGAGGTCGAAAGCGTGGGCCTGCGCATCACCACCGTCCGCGATATCGACGGCACCCTCTGGTACGTCCGCAACGGCGAGATCGCCAGGGTGGGCAACATGAGTCAGGATTACGCCGTCGCACGCATCGAGGTGCCGGTGGCGCTCAGTGCAGACCTGCAGCAAGCCGAACGGGTGGCACTCGATGCCGCCCGCGAAGCCGTCAAGGACGAGGCCATCGCGGCGAAGGTGCTCGGCGAACCGGAAATGTTGGGCGTGCAGACGATGTCATCGGATCAGGTGACCCTGCGACTCACCATCAAGACGAAGCCCAACGCGCAGTGGTCGGTTCAGCGCCGGCTGCGCCGCGAGATCTTGCGCGCCTACGACGAGAACGGAATCGACCTGCCCTACCCGCATCTGCGGACGCCGGTCTCGGTCAACGGCGAGGCCGAATAGTCAAGCGCGCCCGACGCCGCCGACGGGCCGAAACTCACCCGTCGGCCGCGGCCACCAGCGATCGCAGCGTGATCGTCGGGTTGTCCCGCAGGAAGCCCTCCAGCCGCCACGGTGTGGAGAACAGGACCAGCATGACGCCGTCGGAGCGGGTCAGCACCTCGGCCGAGACCTGCTTGTTCATGAACTCCGCGTCCTCGGGATCCACGATGCGTGCCACCTGGTAGGGCAGTGACTCCAGGGTGATGGCGGCGCCGATCTCGGTTTCCATGCGGTGCGCGGCCACCTCGAACTGCATGGGGCCGACGGCGGCGAACACCGGCGCCTGCTCACCGCGCTTATCCGAGCGCAGCACCTGCACCACACCCTCTTGATCGAGCTGCTCGATACCCTTGCGGAACTGCTTGTGCTTGCTGGGATCCTTGCCCCGCACCACCGAGAAGTACTCGGGGGAGAAGCTCGGGATCGGCGGGAACGCCACCGGCAGATCGCGATACAGCGTGTCGCCGGGACGCAGCGCCGCCGCGTTGGCCAGCCCGATCACATCACCTGGCCACGCATCGTCCAGCGTGGAGCGTTCCCGGCCGAACACCGACTGCGCGTACTTCGTGACGAACGGTTTGCCGGTGCCGGCGTGGGTCAGCACATCACCGCGCTCGAAGGTGCCCGAGCACACCCGGGCGTAGGCGATCCGGTCACGGTGTGAGGAATCCATCCCGGCCTGCACCTTGAACACGAACGCGCTGAACGGCGCGTCCACCGGGCGCGGGTTCCCCTCGACGTCGACGATCGGGCCCGGCGGGGGCGCCAGGTCGACCAGCACGTCGAGCAGCTGGTTGACCCCGAAGTTCAGCGCCGCCGAGGTGAACAGCACGGGGGAGGACTCGCCGGACAGGAACGTGTCACGGTCATAATCCGAGCCATCCATCGACAGCAGCTCGGATTCCTCGACCGCGGTGTCCCAGTCGCCCTCGGCCGCGGCGTAGGCCTGGTCGGCCGGGATGTGCTCCTCCGGGGCGGCGGTCGCGCCACCGGCGGTGCGGGTGAAGCGGATGTAGTGACCCTTGCGGCGGTCCATCACACCCTTGAAGTCGCCGGCGATACCCACCGGCCAGGTCAGCGGGGTGGTACGCAACCCGATGCGCTCGTGGATCTCGTCCATCAGCTCCAGCGCGTGCCGGCCGGGGCGGTCCCACTTGTTGATCACCGTGATGATCGGGATGCCGCGGTGCTTACACACCTGGAACAGCTTCAGAGTCTGCGGCTCAAGGCCTTTGGCGGCATCGATCAGCATGACCGCGGCATCGACGGCGGTGAGCACCCGGTAGGTGTCCTCGGAGAAATCGGCGTGCCCCGGGGTGTCGAGCAGGTTGATGACGCAGTCGCGGTAGGGGAACTGCAGCGCGGTCGAGGTGATCGAGATACCGCGGGCCTTCTCCATCTCCATCCAGTCCGAGACGGTGGACTTGCGGCCTGCCTTGCCGTGGATGGCGCCGGCCTCGTTGATCACCCTGGCGTGCAGCGCCAGCGCCTCGGTCAGCGTCGACTTACCGGCATCGGGGTGGCTGATCACCGCGAAGGTGCGCCGACGGACGGCCTCCTGGCTGATCCGGGCGGCGGATTTGGTGTCGGCGGTGGTCACGGCATTCTCGGTCATCTCGGTGTCGATGATATTTGCCCAGGTCGGTAAACCGATAATCGCAGGCATGCACATCTGCGTGTTCCTCTCGGCCGCCGACCTCGATGCCCGCTACACCGTCCCGGCCCGCGAGTTCGCCACCGCGCTCGGGGCGGCCGGGCACACCCTGGTGTGGGGTGGTTCGAACACCGGGCTGATGAAGGTGATCGCCGACGGTGTGCAGCAGGCCGGTGGCCGGCTGTGCGGCATATCCGTGGAGTTCCTGCGAGCGAAGGCCCGCGCCGACGCCGACGAGATGGTGTTCGCCCGCGACCTCGCCGACCGCAAGGCCCAGCTGCTGGCCCGCGCCGATGCCCTGGTGATCCTGGCCGGGGGTCTTGGCACGCTCGACGAGGCCACCGAGATCCTGGAGCTGCGCAAGCACGGGCACCACACCAAACCGGTGGTGCTGTTGAACACCGCCGGGTTCTACGACGGGCTGGTGATGCAGCTGCGCCGGATGGAGAGCGACGGCTTTTTGCCGCTGCCGCTCGACGAACTGGTCTACGTCACCGCCGACGGTACCGACGTCCTCGACCATCTGCGGCGGTGTGAATTAGATCAAGATCGCCCCGCGGGCTCGTCGCCTTTGTCACCATGAGCCGGTGAAGAAAAGGGTCGCGTCGGTCGTCGCGGGTGTGCTGGTGGTCTTGCTCGTGGCGGTGGTCGCGGCCACGCCGTGGGCCTACAAGAACTACGTCCAGGGCCCGCCCGAGCCGGAGCTGGCCTTCGCTGCCGCAGCCCAGCCGGGCGGCGGCGCACTGGACGGCACGTGGGCCGTCCAGCCCGGATCCCAGGTTGGCTATCGGGTGCAGCAGCAATTGCTCTGGGAGACAGTCGATGTCGCCGGGCGTGGCGACACGGTCACCGGTAGCGTCCAGATCGAGGACTCCCATGTGCGGTCGTTGAAGTTCACCGTCGACGTGGCCGGCCTGGAAACGGGAAGCTCGGGGCGCGACGAGAAGTTCCGCAGCGCCGACGCGCTGGAGACCGATACGTTCCCCACCGCCGAGCTGGTCGGCAATGTCCCCACCGATGTGTCCGCGATACCGGCCGACGGAAGCTCAGTCCGACTGGAGGTCCCGGTTCAGCTGACCATCAAGGGGGTCACCCGCCCGGCGACCGCGCAGGTCGATGCGCGGCGCAACGCCGACCGCGTAGAGGCGGTCGGCACCGTCCCGGTGCGGCTGCCCGACTTCAACGTCACACCGCCGAAGCCGTTCGCCTCGCTGTTGGAGGTACAACCGATGGCCGTCATCGAGTTTTTGGTGTACCTGGCCAAGAGCTGAGGTCAGCCGAGCAGCCGCGCCCACCAGCGTTTCGGCGCCTGGGTGTCGCGCCGCCGGACATAGGGCCAGGGGTTGTTGCGCTCGGGGACCGCTTCGGCGCGCACTTGCTTGAGCCGGGTGCGCAGCGCCGCCCGCACACCGTCGAGCGACGGGTCATCCCACCGATTGACGGCCTCGCCCGGATCTCCGGACAGGTCGTAGAGCTCCCACTGATCGTCGAGGACATCGCTGCGGTAACGCTGCGCACCGCGGCCGGTGTAGGCCAGCTGGCGCACACCGGGCTCGGTCCACGTCCCCGGGTCGTCGAAAGTGCGCACCAGCTTCCACAACCGACCGTCGACCCGAGCCACCAGCCCCTCGAAGTTGCCCGCCACGTCGACAGGAACCCGGATGCGCAGCGGCGCAGGCGGATTGACATCGCGGCCCAATTGGCGCGCCAGGCCCGACGCGCCCGAATCACCTTCGAGCACATTGTCGCGGGTCAGCAGATACACCGCGCGGTCCTCGTCGGCGGGCGCACCGTCGACCACCGGCATCAGATCCCGACCGGGTAGCGGATGCACCTCGCTGAAGGTGCGGGCGAGCTGGGCGGCCACCGATGCGGCATCCACCCCGGCGGCGCCGAGCAATGTGGGCACCAGATCCACATGTGAGGTGGGTGCCGCCACGGTGCGCGCCGCGGTGGCGCCGGCACCGGTGCGGGCGATCACGAATGGCACCCGCGTCGCCTCGTCGTAGAGGTTGAACCACTTCTGGTGCAGCCCGCCGTGCGCGCCCAACAGCTCGCCATGATCGGAGGTACGCACCAGGACGGCCTCGGCCGAGCCTTCGGTGACGGCTCGGCGAACCCGGTCCAGCGGGCCGTCCACCTCGGCATGCAGCCGGTAGTACAGATCGCGGTACTGCTGGGCCTTGGTGCGATAGGTGCGCCGCACTGCGCGCGACGGTCCGTACCCGGAGAAATAGGCGTCGCGGAACGCGGCCTGAGCCGCCGGTTTGGCCGACAGGTCCTCCGATGCGGTGGGCGCCGCCGGGACGTGCGGCGGGTCCGCCGGTGACGCCGCGAGCGGGTTGCGTCGCGACCACGCCGGGAACAGCACGATGTCATGCGGATTGACGAAGCTCGCCACCAGCAGGAAGGGCGTCAACGCGGCCGGATCGCCGGCCCGCCGACGGGCGTAGCGGTCGTCGAGCCACGCCACGATACGGTCGGCGACCAACGGATCGCGCCGAAAACCGCTGTTGGCCATGGCCGCTCCGTGCGGCTCGGGACCCACCCAGCCCGAGAAGCCGTACGGCTGCAGCGGGTCGGCATCCAGGTAGGCCCGCACCGCGGCATCGTCGATGGCGCCGTCGTCATCATTGGTCGCCAGTATCTTCCCGGTGGCCGGATCGGTCAGATCGGCGTGGGAGATATGCCATTTGCCGTCGTAGTGGGTGTCATACCCGGCCGCCCGGAACCAGTTTCCCAGCGTTGGGACCTCCCCGCGGCGCAGCCAGCGCAACCGCGAGTCGTCGTAACGCTTGCCCAGCCCGTCCGTCTGGGTGACGCCGTGCAGGTCGGGGTAGTGCCCGGTGAACAGTGTCGGACGGCTGGGCACGCAGGCCAGTGAACCGGTGTAGTGCCTGCTGAAGCTGACGCCGTTCTCATCGAACCAGCGCCGACCGGGCAGCACCCGCCGCCGCCAGTCCAGGACATCGTCCGCCTCGTACGGCGGGATCGCGCGTTCCTCGTCGGTCATCAGGATGACGATGTCGGGCCGGTTCATGACGATATCCAACACCCGAATTCTCGGGTTCGGTAGTGCAAGCGCATCGAAGTACGGGTCCCGCGGCAGTTGTGACCACGGTCGGCGGTGCTTTGGCAGAGTGTCCTGGCAGAATCGTCAGATGCCGCCAGGACAGCTGCCGCCCGACCAGCCGCGCGACCCGGCGACGCGGCGTATTCCCAGGCCGGTGCGCCCCGGTGACCCGCACAGCCCCACCCAGCGCATCCCCCGGCCGGAGCCGCCCACGCAGCGGATACCGCGATCCGAGCCGCCCACGCAGCACCGGATACCCGAACCCGCGACCCGCAAGATCCCGGTCCCGCCACCGCCGCCGATCCCGCCGCCACCCATCCAGAAGCTGCCGCCCGGACCACAGCCGCCCGAGCCGAAGCCCGCCCGCAACCGTCAGACCATTGTGCTGACCGCGGTCATCGTGATCGCCGCCTTGGTGGCCGTCCTGGCCGGTGCAGAACTCTTCGCCAGGTACCGCGCGGGCACCGTGCTGTCCGGCATCACCGACTGCCTGGTCGAGGACACCGCCGATGTCTCGTACTCGGTGACACCGCCCTTCCTGTGGCAGTACCTGACCGATCACTACACCGACATCTCGGTGGTCACCACCGGTGACCGCGTCCAGGCCGCCAAGGGCATGACCGCCGACGTGACACTCAGCGATATCGAGCTTGCGGATTCGGCCGACTCGAAGGGCACCATCGGCAAGGTGACGGCCCACCTCTCCTGGACCGCCCAAGGCATCAAGCAGACCGTGCAGGAGAGCCTGCCGGTCGTCGGCAATCTGGTGACCGCGGTGCGGACCGATGCGAGCGCAGGCACTCTGATCATGGAGGCCGCCGGGGGAACTACGATCACCGCCAAACCCGAAGTCCGGGATGGCAATCTGGAACTCACCGTGCAAGACGTCACCGGTGCCTTCGACAAGGCCACGGTGCAGACCGCGCTGAGCGAGCTGACCACCAAACTCAACGAGAACTATCCGCTCGGTATCAAGGCCGATACGGTGAAGGTCACCAAGACCGGCGTCGACGGCACCTTCTCCAGTACCGATGCTCGCATCCCGTCGGGCGATAGCGACGCCTGTTTCGCCGATCTCTGACCTCAGCGCCACACCGGCAGGTGCCGTCTCCTGGCCCGCATCGCCCGACGAACCCGGGAGTGCACCGAGGCGAGGTTCTCGCCGGATGCGATCGCCAGGTAGATCCAGCCCAGGCTCTGCAGGAAGTCGGACCTGTCGCGGGCGCCGGCTCGTTCGCAGTCGATGCCGATCCTCAGGTTGCGCCATCCCATGTCGAGCACGGCTTCATCGAAACCATCTGTCACGTGAATCCTGCTGTGCGGCGGTCGAAGTCCCGTATCCGAGAGCATCAGCCGGACCCGCGTCTCTTCCGGTGTCAGGGCGCCGGGATCGATCTCGGCGGCGGTCACAAGTGCGGTTCTGATGCCGCGTGCGCCCCGGTAACGTTCCGCCAGCTGCGCGATGTCCTCCCAGCTGGTGTCGGATGCCGCGCAGAACCGATCCAACAACATGACCGCGGCATCCCGGGGCTGGTGGCGTGCCACATCCAGCGCCGTGCGCGCCGGCGTGGTGTGCGGGAGTCCGCTCCACATCCCGATCTCGTCGATCGCGATGCGCTCATTGCGGATGATCAGCCCGCCCGGATGTTCGGTGCGACGGGCGATGAGTTCGATGGGGTCGGTCGTGACAGCCCACGGCGTGCTGTACATGACCGCGGCCGTGCGGCCGGCGAGGATTCCGGCTCGGCCGCTCCACAACCAGGCCGCGCGTGCGCGGACCTCCAGCGTCAGCTCGGTGCCTTTGGCGACATAGATGTTCGGCAGGATTGCGGTGTACCGGGCCCGCAGGACACCACGCGTCATCACCCCGCCGGCGAGCGCCTCGCTGCCCACGAACGGCTCCATGACGCGATGGTGCGCGCCGCCACCGACAAACCCGCGTTCGCGCGCTTCCACGCTGTGGATAACCACCGGCCCGGGCGGGAACCGTGTGAACCTGCTCGGGCGAGATCGGGCTGAGGGTTGCGGTTCTGCCGTTACCACGCCGTATCCACGACCCTCCCGCCGATCTCGCCCGAGCGTTCGTGACGCATACCTGCCCCCGACACCGGCAGTGAACACTTTTTCAAATCTGCCTGGTCCGCGCGGCCAGCGGTGCTACACACGATGCGGGGGACCGAAGGAGTGACCTGTGTTCGATCTGTTGATCACCGGCGGAACAGTTGTCGACGGCACCGGTGCGGACCGGTTCACCGCCGACGTGGCAGTCAAGGACGGCCGCATCGTCGAGGTGCGCCGTCGTGGCCCTGGCGACCCGCCACTTGCCGCCGAGGCGGCCGAAACCATCGAGGCGACCGGCAAGATCGTCGCGCCCGGCTTCGTCGACATCCACACCCACTACGACGGACAGGTCAGCTGGGACGATGTGCTCGAACCGTCGAGCAGCCATGGCGTGACAACCGTCGTCGCGGGCAACTGCGGGGTGGGGTTCGCACCGGTGCGGCCCGGGCAGGAACAGTGGCTCATCGAACTCATGGAGGGTGTCGAGGATATACCCGGCACCGCGCTCACCGAGGGCATCACCTGGGGCTGGGAGACCTACGCCGAGTATCTCGATGTCATCGGACGACGCGAGCTCGCCGTGGACATGGGCAGCCAGATCGCGCACGGGACGGTGCGCGCCTACGCGATGGGTGAGCGCGGTGCCCGCAACGAACCGGCGACACCCGAGGACATCGCGGCGATGAGCCGTATCGTCCGGGAGGCGATCGAGGCCGGGGCGCTGGGCTTTTCGTCATCGCGCACGCTGGCGCACCGGGCCATGGACGGCGAACCGGTGCCGGGAACCTTCGCCGCCGAGGACGAACTGTTCGCCCTCGGCCGGGCCACCGCGGCCGGCGGCGGGGCGGTCTTCGAACTGGCCCCGCAGGGTGCCGCCGGTGAGGACATCGTCGCCCCGCGCAGGGAGCTGGAGTGGATGCGCAGATTGGGTGAGGAGATCGACTGTGCGCTGAGCTTCGCCCTCATCCAGGTCGACGCCGACCCGCAGTTGTGGCGTGAGCAGCTCGACCTGTCGGCCGCCGCGCATCAGGCGGGCAGCCGGCTCTATCCCCAGGTCGCGGCCCGCCCGTTCGGCATGCTGCTGGGCTTTCCCGGTCACCACGCCTTCACCCATCGCCCCACCTACCGTGCGTTGAAGGCATCGTGCGGCCGTGATGAGCTGGCCGCCAGGTTGGCCGAACCGGCTGTGCGGCAGGCCATTCTGTCCGAAGAAGACCTACCGATCGATCCGAACGTGTTGTTCGACGGGATGTTCGCGCTGGCGCAGTACTCCGGTGACCGGTTGTACTCGCTGGGTGAACCGCCCGACTACGAGCCGACCCGCGACAAGACGGTGGCCGCCATCGCCGCCGACCGCGGCCAGGATGTGCTGGCCGCCATGTACGACCTGATGCTGGAGGCCGACGCATCGAACATGCTGATGCTGCCGATGTTCAATTACGCCGACGGCAATCACGACGCCATCCGGGAGATGATGACCCATCCCGCCGGGGTGCTGGGGCTCTCCGACGGCGGCGCGCACTGCAGCATGATCTGCGATGCGTCCTATCCGACCTTCCTGCTGACGCATTGGGCGCGCGATCGACACCGCGGTGAGAAGCTGCCGCTGGAGTACGTTGTTCGCAAACAGTCCCATGACACCGCGCAGCTGTTCGGGCTCACCGACCGCGGCGTGATCCAGACCGGAAAGAAGGCCGATATCAACGTGATCGACCTCGACGCACTGACGCTGCACGCACCGCGGATGGCTTTCGACCTGCCCGCCGGCGGGCACCGGCTGGTCCAGGGCGCGTCCGGCTACACCGCCACGATCGTCAACGGTGTGATCACCCGGCGCGACGGGGTGGACACCGGCAAGCGACCCGGCCGGCTGCTGCGCGGGACCCGCTGATGCGGACACCCCTGATCGCCGCCGCGCTGGCGTTCGCGACGATCGCCCCGGCCGCCGGCGCCGATGTGCCGAGCCCGCTGCTGCCGTTGGTCGATGCCGCCGCGCAGCGGCTGCAGACCGCCGACCCCGTCGCGGCTTCCAAATACCTGACCGGCGGTGCGATCTCGGACCCACCGCGCGAACAGCAGGTCCTCGACGGTGTCGCCGCCACCGCGCAGCAGCAGGGCACCGACCCCGGCTATGTGCGCGAGGTCTTCCGCGACCAGATCGACGCCTCGGTCTCTTTGCAGCACAGCCTGTTCGCGTACTGGAAGATCGATCCCGCGGCCGCCCCGGTCACCGCGCCCGACCTGGCGGACACCCGCGCGAAGATCGACACGCTGAACCAGACCATGGTCGCCGAGATCGGGCACCGATGGCAGGAACTGCACAACCCTTCGTGTCCGGCCGAACTGGCGGCCGCGGTCGACGAGGCCGCACGCGACCGCGGGCTGGACCCGGTGTTCCGCCGCGCGCTGGAGTACGCGACACACGACTACTGCCGCTGATGGTCAGCGTGCGCTGTTGACGTCGTTCTTGAGCGCCTCGGCCTCGGTCCCGAACACGGCCTGCACGTTGTTGCCGACCTCGATGACGCCGGCCGCGCCGAGACTCTTCAACCGGGCCTGATCCACCTTCGACGGATCGGCGACCTCCATCCGCAGGCGGGTGATGCAGGCGTCGACATTGACCAGGTTGTCCCGGCCGCCGAATGCGGCGATGACCTGCTCTGCGCGCGATGCCTGAGAGCCGGCATCGGAATCGGCACCGGCGACGACCGCGGTGGTGGACCCGGCGCCGATGTTGGCGGCCTCCTCGGCGACGAACTCCGCTTCGGGCTCGCGACCCGGTGTGCGCAGATTCCACCGGGTGATGGCGAACCGGAACAACAGGTAGTAGACGACGAAGAACACCAGGCCCATGCCCACCAGCAGCGGGATGTTCTTGGCCGCCGGGGCACCGCCGTAGAGCAGGAGATCGATCAGGCCCGCCGAGAACGAGAAGCCCAGATGGATGTCCAGGGCGTAGGCGATTGCCAACGACAGACCGGTCAGCACCGCGTGGATGACATACAGCGGGAACGCGACGAACATGAACGCGAATTCGAGCGGTTCGGTGACGCCGGTGAGAAACGCCGTCAGCGCCGCCGCGGACAGGATGCCGACGGCGACCTTGCGCTGCTTCTTGTCGGCGACATGGATCATCGCCAGCGCCGCGGCAGGCAGACCGAACATCAGGATCGGGTAGAAGCCCGCCGTGAGGTGCCCGCCGGTGGGATCGCCCGCGGCGAACCGGGTGAGCTCGCCGGTGACGACCCCGTTCGGGGTGTCGTAATCGCCGTAGAGGAACCAGATATAGGAGTTCGGGATGTGGTGCAGGCCCACCGGGATGAGCATCCGATTGGCGAATCCGTAGACGAACGCGCCGATGGCGCCGGAGCCGCCGATGAACTGACCCAGACTGGTCAACCCGGAGTCGAAGAGCGGATAGAAGTAACTCATCGCGAACGCCACGAAGAGGCTGGCCAGTGACACCACGATCGGCACGAACCGGCGGCCGCCGAAGAAGCCGAGATACGAGGGCAATTCGATGGTGTGGTACTTGTCGAACAGCCAGGCGGTCAGCAGACCGATGACGATGCCGCCGAAGACGCTGTAGTTGATCTGCGCCTGTTCGCCGGCCTTGTCGAGCACGCCGGCGAGGACGAACGGCGACATGGTCTCGAAGACCTTGTCCATCACCAGATAGCCGACCACGGCCGCCAACGCGGTCGACCCGTCGGCCTTCCTTGCGAAACCGATCGCGACACCGACGGCGAACAACAACGCCAGGTTGTCGAACAATGCGCCGCCGGCCGCGCTCATGGCCTGGAAGAACGGCCCGACCACCGGCGCCTCGATGCGGCCCAGCAGATCCGGCTGGCCCAGCCGCAACAGGATGCCCGCCGCGGGGAGCACGGCGATCGGCAGCATCAGACTCTTGCCGAGCCGCTGAAGTTGTGCGAACCCCGGGATGCGGGGACTGTTCTGCGGTTTGGTCGACCCACCCATTCGCGGCAGCTTAGCCCCAAAGACCGCTACCCAAGACCGTGTTCGGCAACGCCCGCGGTGCGCCGCTCGTAGTGTTGCAGTCATGACCACAAACGTGCTGGCGCCGGTCGCGGGTCGCGCCGTCGCCCTCGCCGAGGTGCCCGATCCGGTGTTCTCCCAAGGCATGGTCGGTGTCGGCGCCGCGATCGACCCGCCGCACGAGATCGTCGATGCCGTCGCGCCGGTCTCCGGCAAGCTGCTCAAGCTCATGCCGCACGCCTTCATCGTGCTGACTTCGGACAACGTCGGCGTGCTGGTACATCTGGGCCTGGACACCGTGGCGCTCAACGGGGAGGGCTTCACCACCGTGCTGCAGGAGGGCGCGCAGGTCACCGCCGGTGAGGTCGTCATCACCTACGACATCCCGGCGGTGGTGGCCAAGGGGCTCAACCCGATCGTGCCGGTGGTGATCATGGACGAGCGCGAACCGGGCAATATCGCGGTGACCCCGCCGTTGGGCGCCCACCTGAGCGCCGGGGCCGGACTGTTCGTGGCGAACAGCTGATGGAGGTTGTCATCCTGCCCGACGCCGCCGCGATCGGCAGCGTCGCCGCCGACGCCATCGGTGCGCTGCTGGATCGCACCCCCGATGCGGTGCTGGGGTTGGCCACCGGGTCCTCACCGCTGTCCATCTACGACGAACTGGCCACCCGCCATGCCGCGGGTGGGCTGTCGTTTCGGCAAGTCCGCGCGTTCACCCTCGACGAGTACGTCGGCCTGCCCGCCGATCACCCCGAGCGCTACCGCAACGTCATCGACACCGTCTTCGTCGACCGGGTGGACTTCGCCGATGGTGCCGTACAGGGACCCGACGGCCTGGCCCAGGACATCCCGGCGGCCTGCGCGGCGTACGAGGCGGCCATCGCCGCCGCGGGGGGAGTGGACCTGCAGATCCTCGGGATCGGCACCGACGGGCACATCGGGTTCAACGAACCCGGCTCCTCGCTGGCCTCGCGCACCCGGATCAAGACGCTGACCGAACAGACCCGCCGCGACAACGCCCGCTTCTTCGGCGAGGATATCGACGCCGTGCCCACCCACTGCCTCACCCAGGGGCTGGGCACCATTCTCGAGGCCCGACACATCGTGCTGGTGGCCATTGGGCGCAGCAAGGCCGAGGCCGTGCACCACCTGGTGGAGGGGGCGGTCAGCGCGATGTGGCCGGCCACCGTGCTGCAGCACCATCCGCACGTGACGGTGCTGCTCGACGACGGCGCCGCCCGCCGACTGCAGCTCGCCGAGTACTACCGCGAGACCTACCGATCCAAGCCCGACTGGCAGGGCATCTGAGTGCTACTGGTCGCCGACACCCTGCTGACCGGTGCGCAACTGCTGCGGCCGGGATGGATCGAGATCACCGGGGAGACGGTGCGCGCCACCGGATCCGGTGCACCGCCCGGCCCGCCCGACCGGGTGTTGGGCGCGCTCACCGTGGTGCCGGGATTCGTCGACACCCACGTCCATGGCGGGGCCGGTGCCAACTTCACCGCGGGCAGGACCGAGCAGACGGCCGCCGCGGTTGACCTGCACCGCAGGCACGGCAGCACCAGGATCGTCGCCTCGCTGGTCACCGCGGCGCCCGATGAGCTGCTGCGCCAGGTCGGCGCGCTGGCCGGCGATGTCCGGACCGGCCTGCTCGACGGTATCCACCTGGAGGGCCCGTGGCTTTCCGAGTTGCGTTGCGGTGCACACGAACCCGCTTTGATGCGCGATCCGGACCGCGACGAGGTGGCCCGCGTGCTCGACGCCGGTGCGGGCTGTATCCGGATGGTGACGCTGGCGCCGGAACGCCATGGCGCGCTCGCCGCGGTCGCCCAACTCCGGTCGGCGGGCGTCGTGGTGGCCGTCGGCCACACCGAGGCCACCTACGCGCAGACCCGCGCGGCCATCGACGCCGGCGCAGGAGTCGGCACCCATCTGTTCAACGCGATGCGGCCCATCGACCGCCGCGAACCCGGCCCGATCATCGCGCTGCTGGAGGACGACCGGGTCACCGTCGAGGTCATCACCGACGGGGTGCACGTCGACCCGGCGATCTACCGGCACATCACGCGCAGCGCAGGGCCGCAACGGGTCTCGCTGATCACCGATGCGATGGCCGCCACCGGGATGGCCGACGGCTGGTACGAACTCGGCCCGCTGGGGGTGCAGGTGCGCGACGGGGTGGCCCGGGTCGCAGGCACCGAGACCATCGCGGGCAGCACGGCGACGATGGACCGGGTGTTCCGGTTCGCGGTGGCCCACAGCGGGTTGGCGCGCGATGCGGCATTGTGCGCGGCGGTGGCCCAGGCATCGGTGAATCCGGCGCGTGCGCTCGGGCTGCCCGACGCGCGGTTGGTGGCCGGAGCGGCGGCGGATCTGGTGGTGCTCGACGCCGACCTCGCGGTGACCGGGGTGCTGCGGCGCGGCGGTTGGGTGCTCGATCCGGCGGGCGGGGATGCATGATGGGGGCATGCCCGAACACCCCGAACTGAACGTGCTGGGCGGCCCACTGGAACCGTGCGGCAGCGATCCGGTCACCGGCTTCTACCGCGACGGCTGCTGTTCCACCGGTCCGGAAGATGCCGGGATGCACACCATCTGCGCCGTGGTGACCACCGAATTCCTGGAACATCAGCGGTCCATCGGCAACGATCTGAGCACACCCATGCCGCAGTACCGGTTTCCCGGTCTGGTGCCCGGCGACCGTTGGTGCGTCACGGCGGTCAACTGGCTGCGCGCCTACCAGGACGGATTCGCCGCACCCGTGGTGATGGCGTGCACCCATGAGCGCACGCTGAGCATCGTGCCGATCGAGGTGCTCGCCGAGCATGCCGTCGATGTGCCCGACGATGCCAGCGACCTCTAGGTGATACCTAGGTGAGGTAGCGGTCCCGCCAGCGTTCGAACCGGTTGCGCGGACGCTGGGCCTCCGACAACACGGTGCTCATCGGGGTCGCGGTGTCCTTGGCGGCGCGCGCACCTCCGGCTCGGGCACGTCCTCCCACCAGATCGGCTGCAGCAGTGCCGAAGTGATGGGAATGGCCTTGTCCACCCGCTTGTGCCCCCACCCGCAGGCCCGGTCGATCGAGGCCGTCGACGGCGCCAGGTTCAGCGGCGACAGGGTCGGGGCGAACCGGACGATGTGATCGGAGTAGGGCAGGTTGCGCACCATCTGCAGCTGTATCGCCTGCGCGATCGGCGCGAGCCACAGATGCCGCGGATCCCATTGCGGATGGAAACTGTCGAAGGCGAGATAACAGGCATTGCGGGTGCCGAGGCGGCCGTCGCGGATGCGCTTCCACGCCAACTCCACCGGCACATTGCTCGCGGTCCCACCGTCGACGATCGCGCCCACGTCATGGGCGGCCAACATCTCGTCGAGGATCGGCACCATCGCCGGATCCCGCGTTTCGTGGTGCAGCACACCGGGAATGGCCGAGGAGAACGACGCGGCGTCGACGACGTTGAGCTCGCGGGTCAACTCGTCACCACCGACGACGATCGCCTTGACCACCCGGGAGTCGATGAACGCCGCCGCCTGCCACATCCTGGCCGCCACCTCCGGACCCATGCCGATGGGCAGGAACGGCAGCGTGCGCATCCGCAGCACGGCCAGCTCCTGATGGCGGAACTTGGCGGGCAGCGCCGCGAACGGCTGCCTGCGTACCCCGGCCACCACGGCCTCGTAGGGGATGCCGAGATCGCACATCCGCATCTGCTCGCCATCCTCACGGGTGAACAACCCGTGCGCGAACTCGTCGAATCGCAGGGCGAACATGCCGGTCAGGCCGTGCCGCCTGCGCAGCTCCTCGGAGCCCAGGATGGCGCGGTAGGACACCGTCTTCGCCCACGCCACGTACTCGTCGATGGGCACGGGCAGCGACCTGGCCATCACCGCGCCGATGACGGACCCGATCGACGAACCGATCATGTAATCGGGGACCTGGCCGGCCTCCAGCAGCCGCTGCATCCCGCCGATGTAGACGAAGCCCGCGCCGCCACCGCCGCCCAGCACCGTCACCAACTTCTTGTGGCCGATCTCGGCGTCGAGTTCGCGCTGGGAGAACCGGGCGCCGTGGCGTTCGCTGAGCCCGCCGCGCTGCTCGTCCTGGTCGTCGGACAGGGCGTCGAGAATGTGGCGGGCGTCGGTCAGCGCGCGGGTGGCATCGCGGTCTTCGCGCAGCGGACCGTGCAGGGTGTTGGCCACCCTGGCGCGCCAGTTCGCCAGCTCGGCGCCCACCGAGACGTCCCCGCGGCCCCGTGTACCGCCGGGACCTGCGGCGCCGGGCTCGAAATCGGACAGTTTCGCGAAGTTCAGCAGGTAGCGCAACCGGCGCAGCTGTTCGTCACTCAGCACGCCCGGGGTGGCCAGGTGCAGCCGCACCAGCCGGTTCTCCATCTTCTGCAACACCAGCGCCGGGTCATCGGTGGGCAGATCCGCGTCCTGGGCCTCGACGTTCTCCAGTTCCTCGGCCGAGTCGGCGATGGCGTCGGCGACGGGCGCCGGTTCCGGGCCACGCCGGTCGAGGAACGGTATCTGCACGACGTGACTCTAGGCCGAACCGTCGCGTGAACCGACGTAGGCGAGCAGTGCCGCGTCGCGAACCTCCCACCGGCGCAGCTCTTCGACGTGGTCACGGATCATGCCCCCACCCCTTGCACCACCGGCGAAACGGTCCCCGGCCAGGTATGTAGCCGACCCCGGAAGCGCGGTGTTCGGTAGGCTCGTATGTCAAATGATCGAGATTGACGAGCCGCTGCCGATTCTGCCGCGCGAGCTGACCGACATACCCGAGGACGTGCGGCTGGTCGGACCTCCGCTGACGCCCACCGTCGCGCCGCCCTACGCAGTGCGCCTTGTCGATCCGGACACCGATGCCGAGTTGATCTCGCGGTGGATGAACCTGCCGCACCTGGCCGAGGCCTGGGAGTACGCCTGGCCACCGGAGCGCTGGCGGGGGTACCTGAGGGCCCAGCTGGCGGGCACGTTCTCCCGTCCGTTCCTGGCCAGCCGCAAGGGCGAGGACATCGGTTACGTCGAGATATACCGGGCCGCAAAGGATTCCATCGCCACGCGGTACGCGGCCGACCCCTTTGACCTCGGCGTGCACGCGGCGATCGCCGACACCAGACTGGTCAACCGGGGGATCGCGCCGTTGATCCTGCCCAAGCTGATGGCCGATATCTTCGCTCAGGAACCGCAGTGTCGGCGGGTCATGTTCGACCCCGACCACCGCAACGCCGGTGCCCGCCGCCTGGTGGAGTACGTGGGATCCACGTTCCTCGGCGAGCACCAGATGTCGAACCGCAGAATGGCCCTGTACGTGTTTCCCCGCACTCCGGAAGATATTCCGGATCTGCGCTGAGCTCTGAGCTTTCGGGCTAGCGCGCTGCGGCGTCCATCATCTCGGCGTAGCCGTCATGGTCCGGTTTCATCGCGGCAGCCACCAGTTCCCAGAGCACCTCGTCGGTCCCACCGCCGACGCGGGCCAGCTTCATATCGCGCCACC
Organism: Mycolicibacterium sp. 22603; assembly: GCA_052044345.1. Taxonomy (GTDB): domain Bacteria; phylum Actinomycetota; class Actinomycetes; order Mycobacteriales; family Mycobacteriaceae; genus Mycobacterium. Next base: position 78,419 of record JBQEMX010000007.1, on the reverse strand, counting down.
ACCGACCCAATGGTGTCTCGTCGACCAGGTATCCGGTGCCACCGAAGATGTGCATGCATTCGGAGACCACCTCTTCGCCGAGGCGGGCCGCACACACTTTCATCGCGGCCGCGGTGCGCAGGTCGAGCTTGCCGCCGGCGGCGATCCCGTTCAACGCGTGCCGCAGCATGTCGACACGGGCCTGCAGGTCGGCCACCCGCATCCGCAGCGCCTGATGCTCGTAGAGGGTGTGCCCGAACTGGCGGCGACTCATCATGCGCGCCAATGTGATTCCCAGCAACCGTTGGCAGCTACCGGCGATCTGCCCGGCCACCGACATCCGTTCATGCGCCAGACCCCAGGAGATGGCGGCCAGTCCGGTGCCCGCACGGGCGATCAGCGCATCGGCGGGCACCCAGGTGTCGATGTGCACGGCGGCGGTGTCCAGTGGGCCTGCGCCGACCTTTTTGTACGGCCGTTGCACCTGGACGCCCGGGTCACGCAGCGGGACCGCGATCACCACGACATTGCCGTGCCTGCTGTCGGGATCGTTGTCGACATTGCGTGCCACCGTCATGACGTAATCGGCGATGGGGGACAGCGAGACGAACTTCTTGATGCCGGTCACCTGGAAGCCGTCGTCCACCGACCGCACGGTGGTGCCGACGATCTGCAGGTCGGAGCCGCCCGATTCTTCGGAGGCGCCGACGCACAGCACCACCTCGCCGCGAATTGCCCTCTCGCAGATGGACTTCAGGTGCGGCGTACGACCGAATCGGCGTAACAGGGCGATGGCCGAATCGTGCAGGCTCAGCCCGACCGCGATACCTGCGGACCCCAGTTTGCCCAGGTGCAGTGCCAGCGCGATCACCTTCGCCACATCGGGCTGTTGGTCGGTGCCCCACTTGGCCTGGAAAACGCCTTCACGCCCGAGATATTCGATGAGTTCCCGGGGAAAGGTGTCCGTGCGCTCGGCCTCGGCGGTCCAGCGACGCACCCGATCGTCGAACACCCTGTCCAGCAGTCGCTCGAACGCCTCGAGGGTCGTGGCCGCCGATGATTCGTCGATCATGGTCACTGTTCGGCGCCTTCCAGATTGCGTTTGACTTCCAGCCGTCGAAGCTTGCCCGAGGACGTTCGCGGCAGTGATCCGGGTGCCAGGAAGACGATATCGGCCGGGACGACGCCACATTCGGAGGCGATCAGCGACACCATGGCGGTGCGGGCGGCCGGTTCGTCGGCACCCTTGAACTCCGCGGCGATCACCAGACCCGACCTGGTGGCCGGGCCGTCGGTGCCGACGGCGACCACCGCGCCGGCCCGCACACCGTCCACCCGCGCGGCGACATTCTCGATCTCGGTGGGGAAGATGTTGCGTCCGGCGACGGTGATGATCTCCTTGGCGCGTCCGCAGATCACCAGATCACCGTCGAGCAGATAGCCGATATCGCCCGTCGGGAACCAGCTTCCCTGCGTCAATGGCGATTCACCGAGGTAGCCGTGCATCATCGAGGAGCCGCGGATCTGAACCTCGCCGACCTCGCGGTCGGCGACTTCGCCTGAATACTGGTCGCCGGACACGATCCTGATCTCCATGCCGGGGATGGCGGGCCCCAGCACGGCATGGCTGCGCCGGTATCCGCCGTCATCGGTGACGACCTGGATCTCGTCGACCCGCAGACCGCGACCGGGGGCGGGAACGGCCACCGCGCAATTGGATTCGGCCAGACCATAGGACGGCGCAAGCACACCGGGGGCGAGTCCGAACCTGGCCATCTCCTCGGCGAAACGCCGGCTACCGGCACAGTCGACGGCCTCACCGCCATTGAGCGCGAACCGCAACGCCGAGAAGTCCGCATCGCTGACCAGGCCGGAATACTTGCCGATGATGTTGTAGGCCATGTTCGGCGCCGCGGTCAGGGTGGCCCGGGATTCGGTGATCCACTTCAGCCAGCCGAACGGCTGGGCGGAGAACGCTGTGGTGGGCGCCTGCCACAGCTCGGCGCCCGCCAGCGCCGTGGTGAGGACGAAGGACAGCCCCATATCGTGATAGAGCGGCAACCAGGAGTGGCCACAGTCGTTTTCGGTGACCTCGACCCTGGCGACCAGCGCCCGCAGGTTGGCCAGCACCGCGGCCGGGGACAGTGCGGCGGTTCGCGGTGTGCCGGTCGATCCGGCGGTGCCCTGCAGCACCGCGATATCGGCATCGCCGACGGTGCCGTGATGTGTGTGGGAGCGCTGCGCGTGCGCGACGGCGGCAACATCATGCACGGTGATGTGGCTGTCGGCCGCGCTCAGCTCGCGCAGCGGTGCACCGTGGCTGAAGACGGTCCGCACCCCGATACCGGCGAATCGGTCCAAAGTGGCCCGCGCCCAACGCTTCGGGTCTGCGCCGCGAACCGGGCCGGGAAGGAGCGACACCGCGGCCCCGGCCAGGAAGGCCCCGGGGATGGCCGAGATGAACTCGGCGGTGGGATCGCCCACCAGTCCGACGGCGGATGCCTCGTCATCGCAGATCCGGGCAGCCACATTCTCCGCGCGTGCGTGGATTTCACCCCACGGGTGGCGGTTCCAGGTGCCGGTGGCGGTGTCCAGTACGGCGAGTGCGCTTTCGGCCGAGGTCATCGACTCGCGTAGCGCCTGCGCCAGGATCGATGGCGCTGTGCTCACGGGTTGGCCTGCGCAGAAGGGATTTTCGCCAGGACGACCTTCTCCAGGTCGCCGAGGGTCTCACAGTTGAGCAGGTCCTCCTCGTCCAGTGCCGCGCCGAGACGGTCCTCGATCGCGACCATGCCGACCGCGAAAGCCACCGAGTCCATACCCGCGTCGTCCACCAGTCGAGAGTCCCGGCTGAGCCGACTGACGTCGATGTTCAGATCTTCCCGCAGGATTGCCAGGAGCTGGGGATCCACTGCGTCGGACTGTGAGATTTCCATGTCCGGCGACCCTACACCTGAGATTTTACTCAGGGTAGGCTTACCTGATGTGCTATCCGTCGCGGTGTCCTCGTCGGGACCTTTTCAGAGCGCGGCCAGGGCTAGTCCTGCCGCTGCGGCGGCGACGGTGATCACCAGCGTGCCGATGGCATTGAGGGCACCTGCCCAGTATTTGCCGCGCTGCATGAGTCGGATCGTCTCGACGCTGGCGGTGCTGAAGGTGGTGTAGCCGCCGCAGAATCCCACGCCGAGAATCAGCTGCAGCTCCCGGGGAACCCCGTGGAACAGCACCATGCCGACGATGAATCCGAGCAACAGCGATCCCGTGACATTGATGAGCACGGTGGCCCAGGGGAATTCCGTGCTCCGCCGATGCCGGACGGCCCCGTCGACGACGAACCGCGATACCGCCCCGAGGCTGCCCGCGCACGCCACCCAGAACACCATCATCGACCCGCCTCCCTGCCGCGGCGGGGCACACGAGCGCCTACTGCAATCCCGATCACCGTGGCCAGCGCACCGACGAGCACCGTGCCCACCGCATAGGACCCGGCGGCCCACCACTCACTGCGACGCAGCAGCTCATCGGTGTCCACGGCCAGGGTGCTGTACGTGGTGAACGATCCCAGCACGCCGGTGCCCACGCCCAGGCGCAGCCGTTGACGCCAACCGGTGTCGGGTCCCAGTCGGCTGAGACCTTCCAGCAACACACCCAGCAGGAACGCCCCCGCCACGTTGATGGCGAAGGTCGTGACCGGCCATTGGCCTGCAACCTGGGGGAACGCCACCTCGAGGCCGTAGCGTGCCGGGGCCCCCAGCAAGCCGCCCAGGGCCACCGCGGCGATCGCCGACGGCCGTACGTGCAGGGGACTCGGGGAGGGCTCGACGGCGTCGGGGTCGACCGACGAAGCGGTAATCGGATCGTTGTGATCGGCCATGGGCATGCTCCTTCCCGGTGGAAAGGAGCCATCAGCCTCCCTACGAGGCGGTTCAGACACCTGTCACCGGGTGCCTCGGCGGAGATCCATCGCCGTGGACGAGAGTATCGGAGTCATCCGCGGACTGCGAGTCGCGATGCGCGGCGGCCGGTTCTCGTCGCACGGTGAACACCATTGACAAAGTATGTGGCGTGCTCGCCCGACCGATAAGGTCGGCACACCATGACAGTGCAGGTTCCTTTCCCGGTCCGGGTCAGTGTCATGGGGCCGCTGCAGGCGTGGGTGAACGGCGCACCGGTGGATCTGGGAGGCCCGAAACAACGGTCGGTGCTGCTGCGGCTGGTGTTGGCCCACGGCGAGGTGGTCTCGGTCGACCGGCTGATCGAGGATCTCTGGGCGGGGGAGCCACCGCCGAAGGCCTTGGCCGCGCTGCAGGCCTATATCTCGCACCTGCGCCGGGTACTTGAGCCCGGCCGGGAACGCCGGGCGCCGGCGCAGGTGATCGTCAGTGCCGCGCCCGGCTACTGCCTGCGGGTGCCCGAGGGTGCCGTCGACATCTGGGCGCTGGAGGTCGGCTTCGGCACCGCCGAACGGTCGCCCGCGCCACCCGATGAACAGGCCGAGCGCTTGCAGGATCTGGTGCTGGCCTGGACCGGCGATCCCTATGCCGAAGTGCGCGACGCGCTGTGGGCCGCTCCCGAGGTCACCCGCCTGGCCGAGCTGCGGCTGGCGATGCTCGAGGCGCACGCCGCCGCCCAAGCGGCACTGGACAATCACGCGGCCGTGGTGCGCGCGCTCGAACCCGTCGTCCGCGAGCATCCGGCCCGAGAGGCGGCGGCCTGTCTGCTGGCCTCGGCGCACTATCGCAGCGGCCGTCAGGTGGCGGCCCTGGACGTGTTGCGCCGCACCACGGGCTACCTCGTCGACGAACTCGGCCTGGAACCCGGCCGGGCGGTACGGGACCTGGAACGCGACATCTTGCGCCAGGCCGACCATCTCGACCCGGTCGAGCTGGAACCCCTCGCGCCGGCACCGCAGCACGAGATCCCGACGACCACCGCGCTGCGCGGGCGCTCGGCGGAGCTGGCCGAGCTCGTCGGCGCCGCGACCGCGGCCGCCGGTGGTCTGAAGGTGGTGTGGATCGGTGGGGAGGCCGGGTCGGGCAAGACGACGTTGGTCGATGCGGCCGCGAACCGGCTCCGCGAGGCCGGGTGGGCGGTGGCGGCCGGGCGAAGCCCCGAAGTCGACGGTGCCCCACCGGGCTGGGCGTGGACCGAGGTGCTGCGGGTGTTCGCGGGATCGTTGTCCGCCGAGCAGGCCGATGCGCTGGCACCGCTGCTGCACACCGGTGGGCCGGCCGGGGAGATCGGCGCGTTCTGGACCGCGCACGCGCTCGCCGACGTGCTGGAACAAGCGGCCGGACGGGCGCCGCTGCTGGTCGTGCTCGATGACCTACACCGCACCGACGGCCTGACCCTGGAATTGCTGCGGTTGGCCGCCGACCGGCTGGCCACCCACCCGGTGCTCGTCATCGGCACGTATCGACCATCTGAGGCCGGTGCTGAACTCGGACAGGCCAGGGCAGCGCTTGCCAACCACACCGCGGCGCATGTGCTGCTCGACGGCCTCGACGACGCGGCGCTCACCCAGCTGGCCACCGACTCCGGCCTGGTTGCGGTGACGCGCGAGACGCTGCGGTTGCTGCGCGAGCGCACCGGCGGCAATCCCTTGTTCGCACGGGAACTCGTCCGGCTGATGGTCGCCGAGGGCGTCGACGCCGCGCATGGCGGGATACCGGCTGGTGTCGGTGATGTGGTGCGCCGCAGGCTGGCCCGGTTGCCACCGCAGACCGCCACCGCGTTGCGCCAGGCCGCGGTGCTGGGACGCGAGGTCGATATCACCCTGCTCGCCGAACTCGCCCGCAGTGATGATGACGAGCTGCTCGACGCGCTGGAACCCGCCGTCCTCGCCGGTCTGGTGGAGGAACCGGCACCGGATCGTATCCGATTTGCGCACAACCTCATTCGCGACACCCTGTACGACGATATGTCGGTGCTGCGGCGGTCCCGGCTGCACGCCGCGGCGCTGCAGATGTTGCGCGGGCGCAGCGCCGACACCGCCTCGCTGGCATATCATGCCGTCGCCGCGGCCACCGCCGACACCGCAACGGAGGCCGCGGATTTCGCGATGAGTGCGGCGGCCGAGGCCGATGCCGTGGGCGCCCCGGCCGAGGCCGCCAGGCGATGGCGCAGCGCCGTGCGGATGTTCGAGCTTGCCGGCGCCGACGAGGCGACCGCGATCCCGGCACGCTGTGGGCTGATCGCCGCACTGGCCCAGGCCGGCGATGCGCTCGGCTCCCGCGAGGAGCTGCACCGCACCATGACGGCGCTCGGGCACGATGACGCGTCGGCGGTACGGGCGCTTACCGCGTCGACCAGCCCACTGGTCTGGCGGGTGCGGGTCGGGGACCAGATCGCCCCGGCCATCGTCGATCCGCTGCGCCGGGTGCTCGAACGTGAGCGGCACACCCCGACCAGGATCCGCTTGCTGCTGACCCTGTTCACCGAACTGGAGGGTGTCGAGCACGAGGCCGCGCTGACAGCCAGTGCCGAGGCGCTGGAACTGGTGCGCGGCCTCGATGACCGGCGGCTGCTGCTTGCGGTGCTCAACGTGCGGGCCTTCGCGTGCCTAGGACCCGATCTCGCCCATGAACGGGAAAGCGTTCTCGCCGAGATGCTTTCGGTGTCCGAGGAGCTCGACGCCGTGGACTACCAGGCGGTCGCGCACTGGTTCGCCTTCCTGGATGCCTCCGGGCGATCGGATCTGGCGCGCGCCGCCGCACACGTCGACCAGGCCGTCGCGCGGGCGGGTACCGGACAGCTCGGCTTCCTGCTCGGCGTCCTCGATGCCTTCGGCGCCCAGTTGGCGGTGCTGGCCGGGCACACCGACGAGGGAGAGCGCGGTTATGTCGCGGTATCGGCGAAACTGGCCGAGTACGGCGTCGCCAACGGCGCCCATATCGGGATCGTCGGGCGGGTCAGCGCGAACCTGGTCCGGGGCAGCCTGGCGCCGATGGCCGACGAACTGGTCGCGGTACATCGCCACGTGTCCAGGATGATCGCCGACGGCGCCGTGATCGCCCTGCACCAGGCCGGCCGACCGGATGAGGCAGCCCAGATCTGGGCCGAGCGGATACCCAACGAGCGATCGTTCTATTTCGTGGCGATGGCGACCCTGCGCGCCCACGCCGCGGTTCTGGTCGGCGACCTCGAGGTGGNCCGAGGAATTGCGGCCCTACACCGGCCGGTACGCGGGGCTGGACAACGGCACACTGCTGACCGGTCCGGTCGACGACGCGCTGGCCGCCGTCGCCGAGGCCACCGGTGATCACCAGCGCGCAGCGGACCACCGGCGGACGGCCGCCGAACTGACCGACCGACTCCGCGCGGCGGCCCAGGCGCTGCTCGAATGAGACCCCTCTGTCCGCCGAGAGTGACGTAATGGCACATAACCGCCTGAGCGGAGCTGCCATTGCGTCACTTTCGGCATCGGATCAGCCGAAGACGGTGCGCTCGAAGCGGTGGTGCCGCCAGGTCAGGAAACGCAGGAGCAGCAGCAGTGGGGCGGGCAGCTCGGCGGCGATGGTGGCGCGTTCGGCATCGGTGGCGACCGCCAGCACCCGCGGCCCCTCGAAGGACAACCGTCCGGTCTTGCGGGCCGCGGTCTCCACGGCGTTCCAATCCGCCACCGAGACGTGCCTGCGGATCACCGGGAACAGCTCGCGCTCCTCGTCGGCGATATGGGCGTGCAGCAGCCGATGCAGATCGGCCAGCCCCGCGGCCAACGGCCGGGCCAGCTCGGCGTCCCCGGAACGGGCGAAGGCCGTCGCGGCCGCACGCAGGCGGTCCAACCGGGGATCGAGGGTGGCGTGATCATCGGTGAGCTCGGTCAGGTCGACCAGACCGGCCGCCGAGGACTCGATGATCGGCCACAGCACATCGTCCTCCATGGTGTGGTGGTGATGGATCGACTCGCACATCAACGCGATGTAGCGGGTGATCGCGCGGGCTCGGGTGACATTGCACGGGATCCGGCGCTGGGCGATGGCGGTGGTCAGCTCGGCGAGCCGACCGATATCGGTGACCATGGCGCGGTGGGCGAGCAGGATCCCGCTGAGGTCGGGCTCGACGGTGCTGAGTTGGGCTTTTTGTTCGGAGCTGTTCATGGTGATCACCTTGTCGGTGTCCACTTGCGGAGAACTTGTGACGGGCTTGCGAGGACGGGGAGACACACGCCCCGCGGGTAGGCAAGGATGGACCCATGGTGGCCAATCCGCGAGCCGGGCAGCCGGCACAGCCAGAAGATCTCGTCGACCTGCCGCATCTGGTCACCGCGTATTACACCGTGGCACCCGATCCCGATGATGTCGCCCAACAGGTGGTGTTCGGCACCTCGGGGCACCGCGGTTCGGCACTCGACGGTGCGTTCAACGAGGCGCACATCCTGGCGACCACGCAGGCCATCGTCGAGTACCGCGCCGCGCAGGGCACCACCGGACCGCTGTTCATCGGCCGCGACACCCACGCGCTGAGCGAGCCGGCCTGGGTGTCGGCGCTGGAGGTGCTGGCCGGCAACGAGGTGGTCGCCATGATCGACGCCGCCGATCGCTACACCCCGACCCCGGCCGTCAGCCACGCCATCCTGACGTTCAACCGCGGCAGAGATGCCGATCTGGCCGACGGGATCGTCGTCACCCCGTCGCACAACCCGCCCCGCGACGGCGGTTTCAAGTACAACCCACCCAACGGCGGGCCCGCCGACAGCGATGCCACCTCGGTGATCGCCAAGCGCGCCAACGAGATCCTGCGTGGCGGTCTGAAGGATGTGCGGCGTGTACCGCTGGCGCGGGCCCTGCAGACCGCGCAGCGCCACGACTACCTGAACGCCTACGTCGCGAATCTGCCCAATGTGGTGAACCTGCACGCGATCCGCGCCGAGGGTGTGCGCATCGGGGCCGATCCGCTGGGCGGGGCCAGCGTCGACTATTGGGCGGCGATCGCCGAGACCCACAAGCTGGACCTGACGGTGGTCAACCCGCTTGTCGACGCGACGTGGCGATTCATGACGCTGGACACCGACGGCAAGATCCGGATGGACTGCAGCTCTCCGAACGCCATGGCCTCGCTGATCGCCAACCGGGACCGCTATCAGATCGCCACGGGTAACGATGCCGACTCCGACCGGCACGGCATCGTCACCCCCGACGGTGGTCTGCTCAACCCCAACCACTATCTGGCCGTGGCCATCGACTACCTCTACACCCACCGGACCGGTTGGTCGCCGGACACCGCCGTCGGCAAGACCGCGGTGAGCAGTTCGATCATCGACCGGGTGGTCGGCGGGCTGGGCCGCACGCTGGTCGAGGTGCCGGTGGGATTCAAATGGTTCGTCGACGGATTGGTCACCGGCACAATCGGTTTCGGCGGTGAGGAGAGCGCGGGCGCGTCCTTCCTGCGCACCGACGGGACGACGTGGACCACCGACAAGGACGGCATCATCCTGGCGCTGTTGGCCTCGGAGATCCTGGCGGTCACCGGGTCGACGCCGTCGCAGCGCTACTCCGAACTCGCCGAGCGGTACGGTGCGCCGACCTATGCCCGCATCGACGCCCCCGCCGACCGGGAGCAGAAGGCGCGGTTGGCCAAACTGTCGGCCGATCAGGTCACCGCCACCGAGCTCGCCGGCGAGCCCATCACCGCCAAACTGACCGCGGCGCCGGGCAACGGGGCGGCCCTGGGCGGGTTGAAGGTGACCACCGAGAACGCCTGGTTCGCCGCCCGGCCGTCGGGCACCGAGGACGTGTACAAGATCTACGCCGAGTCGTTCAAAGGCCCCGAGCACCTGGCGGAGGTGCAGGAGGCCGCCAAGTCGGTGGTCAATACAGTCATCGGGTGAGCTCTCGAACGGAGGACGACTGTCCGACCGGACCCAAGCCGCGGCTACCGCGTGAGGTCTGGGTACTGGCCGCCGCGAACTTCGTGGTCGCCCTCGGCTACGGGGTGGTCGCCCCGGTCCTGCCGCAGTACGCCCGGCACTTCGGTGTCAGCATCGCCGCGGCCACCTTCGTCATCACTGCGTTCGCGATCATGCGGTTGGCCGGCGCGCCGCCCGCGGGATTCCTGGTGCAGCGACTGGGGGAGCGACGCGTCTACATCAGCGGGCTGATCATCGTCGCGCTGTCCACCGGCGCCTGCGCGCTGGCCGACACCTACTGGCAGTTGCTGCTGTTCCGGTCCCTCGGCGGGGTCGGTTCGGCGATGTTCACGGTGTCCTCGCTGGGGCTGATGATCAGGATCTCGCCGCCCGACGCCCGCGGACGGGTCTCCGGGCTCTTCTCATCGGGGTTCATGATCGGGTCGGTGGGCGGACCGATCCTCGGTGCGCTGACCGCCGGCCTGGGCCTGTCGGCGCCGTTCCTGATCTACGGTGCCGCCTTGCTGGTGGCCGCGGCGGTCGTGTTCGTCAGCCTGCGCAATTCGGCGGTGATCGCCTCCTCCGATGGCGACGACGGCCCGCCGGTGCCGTTCCGCACGGTGTTCGCCCACCGGGCCTATAGGGCGGCGCTGCTGTCCAATTTCGCGACCGGTTGGGCCTCCTTCGGGCTGCGGGTGGCCCTGGTCCCGCTGTTTGTCGTGGAGGTGTTGGGCGGCAGCCCGGGTGTGGCCGGGCTGGCGCTCACCGCGTTCGCGGTGGGCAACATCTCCGTCGTGATCCCCAGCGGGTATCTGTCGGACCGGCTGGGGCGGCGCACGCTGCTGATCGTCGGGCTGACCCTGGCGGCGGTGTCCACCGGGGCGGTCGGGTTCACCACCTCGCTGCCGGTGTTCCTGGTGGCCGCCTATATCGCGGGTGCGGCGACGGGCATCTTCGTCTCGCCGCAGCAGGCCGCCGTCGCCGATGTGGTGGGCAGCAGGGCGCGGGGCGGGACCGCGGTGGCGACGTTCCAGATGATGGCCGATGTCGGGTCGATCGGCGGCTCGCTGCTGGTCGGCTTGATCGCCCAGTACCTGTCCTTTTCGTGGGCTTTCGTCATCAGCGGGGCGATCATGCTGCTGGCCGCGCTGGCCTGGGTTTTCGCCCCCGAGACCCACCGGCGGCCGCCCGCCGGGCACACCCCGGCCCGTCCATTGGGCCCGGAGGCCGGCGGAGAGGTGCCCTGACCAGGCGTTTTGAACCTCTGCGGGGCAGTGGTGTACGTTTCTACAGCACAACAAACGGGGCTATGGCGCAGTTGGTAGCGCACCACACTGGCAGTGTGGGGGTCAGGGGTTCGAATCCCCTTAGCTCCACGTTCGAGAAGGTCCCAGGCATCGCGCCTGGGGCCTTCTCTCGTCTATGCCTCAGCTGGCCGGATCCCAACCGTGCATCGCCTCGTGCATCTGTTCCTCGTTGAGCGGTTCCACGCCGAGGGGTTTGATATCGGGCCGGTTGCGCATGCCCTCCAGCAGCAGGGCGACATAGCGCCGCCACAGATCGGGCTCGACATCGCCCGCCCACTCGCTCACGGTGCCGGCGAGCAGCCCGATGATCGGCGTGTCGGGGTGCTGGATATCGGGTCGCAGGTAGCCGTCGCGGCGGGCTCGTTCCACGAGCTGATAGACCCGCGGCACCAACTCCTCGCGAGCGCAGTCGACGCGGTCACCGCCGTAGGCCCGGCTGTAGATCATCTGCCGCAGGCCGCGGTCGGTGGCCGCGAGTTCACATTGCCGCTCGACGAACCAGACGAACCCCTCCCACGAATTCTCGTGCTGCAGCGCCTTTTCGGCCAACTCGACGACCTCGGCGATACCGTCCTCGAAGATCGCCTCGACGAGTTCCTCTTTGGTCGCGAAGCGCCGGTACACCGTCCCGACACCGACGCCGGCGTGGTGGGCGACATCGTTGAGGGTGGCCTCCATGCCCTTGACTGCGAACAGTTCGCGCGCGGCCGTCAGCACACGCTGCCTGTTGCGTTCGGCGTCCTTGCGCAGGCCGCGGCATGGTTTGTCAATCACGCGGCCCACTTTAGTGATGAGGCTTACCGTTGGCTAGAAACGGATTGACTCTATCCACTTCAGAAGCTTAGATTCTCTCAGGATCGCTCGCCGCCCATCGTTGCGCGGTGCCACCCGATGGAAAGGCTTGTATCAGTCGTGGGGATTTCAGGATCGGTGAACGCGTTGCGCAGCAGCGGTTCCGGCACGCCTCGAGTCGACCGGTGAACGTCGTCAAGCGGGTATGGCTGCCCGTCCTGATCGTGGGCGCGATCGTGATCGGCGGTCTGACGGTCTCGCAACTGCGCTCGGTGTTCGGTTCTGACGGCGCCATCGTCACCCCGATCGACGCCGACACCGCCGAGAACTTCAACCCGAAGGTCGTGAAGTACGAGATCTTCGGCACCGGTTCCTACGCCAAGATCAACTACGCCGACCTGGATGGGAAACCCCAGCGCACAGGCGAAGTCAGCCTGCCGTGGACCCTGACCCTGGAAACGACGCTGCCCTCGGTGATGCCCAACATCATGGCTCAGGGCGACGGTTCCTCCATCAGCTGCCGCGTCACCGTCGACGACGAGGTGAAAGACGAAAGGACGGCTGAAGGTATGAACGCCGCCACCTACTGCCTGGTGAAGGCCGCATGAGCGACGCTTGCGGAGCGAATCGACGGACCACAGGCGAAATCCGAGCCTGCGAGGAGATCGCATGACAACGTTTACCGAGGATGCGCCCACCGGCCCCATCCCGCCGGCCCGCCATGCCGCCGCCAGCCGGCCGAAGCTGCCGCGCTTCATCCGCGCCTTCGCCGTGCCGATCGTGCTCATCTGGATCGCCATCGTCGCGATCCTGAACACCGTCGTCCCGCAGCTCGAAGAGGTCGGTAAGCTCCGCGCGGTCTCGATGAGCCCGAACGACGCGCCCGCGCTGATCGCCACCAAACACGTCGGCGAGAAGTTCCAGGAGTACGACACCTCCAGCTCGGTGATGATCGTGCTCGAAGGCGACCAACCCCTCGGCGCCGACGCGCACGCCTTCTACGACGAGATCGTCCGAAAGCTCAACGCCGACACCAAACACGTCCAGCACGTCCAGGACTTCTGGGGTGACAGCCTGACCGCGGCCGGTGCGCAGAGCATCGACGGCAAGGCCGCCTATGTACAGGTCTACATCGCCGGTGACCAGGGCGAGGCGCTGGCCAACGAGTCGGTGCAGACGGTGCGCGACCTCGTCGACAGCACCGAGGCGCCACCCGGTGTCGCCGCCTATGTCACCGGTCCCGCCGCGCTGACCACCGATCAGAACATCGTCGGTGACGCCAGCATGAAAACCATCGAGAGCGTGACGATCGGCATCATCATCGTGATGCTGTTGATCATCTACCGGTCGGTCGTCACGACGGCGGTGATCATGTCGATGGTCTTCGTCGGTCTGCTGTCCGCGCGCGGAATCGTCTCATTCCTCGGCTTCTACGAGGTGTTCGGGCTGACGACGTTCGCCACCAGCATGGTGGTGACGTTGGCCATCGCCGCGGCCACCGACTACGCGATCTTCCTGATCGGTCGATATCAGGAGGCGCGCCGGTCGGGCCTGGACCGCGAGGACGCCTACTACGACATGTTCCACGGCACGGCACACGTGGTGCTGGCCTCGGGTATGACGATCGCCGGCGCCACCTTGTGCCTGCACTTCACCCGGCTGCCCTACTTCCAGAGCATGGGCTTCCCGCTGGCCGTCGGTATGACGATCGTGGTGGCCGCCGCGCTGACGATGGGGCCCGCGCTGATCTCGATCGTGACGCGGTTCGGCAAGGTGCTGGAGCCCAAGGGCACTGCGCGGGCCCGGGGGTGGCGCAAGCTCGGCACCGCCACAGTGCGCTGGCCCGGCGCCATCCTGGTCGGTGCGATGGTCCTGTGCCTGGTCGGCCTGCTGACCCTGCCCGGCTACCACACCACCTACAACGATCGGATCTATCTTCCCGACACCGTGCCCGCCAACGTCGGCTACGCCGCCGCGGACCGGCACTTCTCGGACGCCAAGATGAATCCCGATCTGGTGATGGTCGAGGCCGACCACGATCTGCGTAATCCGGCCGACTTCTTGGTGATCGACAAGATCGCCAAGGCGTTGATCAAGGTGCACGGTATCGCCTCGGTCACCACCATCACCCGGCCCGACGGCAAGCCGATCAAGCATTCGACGCTGGCCTACACCGTGTCCCAGAGCGGCAACGGCCAGATCATGAACAACGATTTCCAGCAGACGGTGCTGGACAACACGTTGAAGCAGGCCAACGACCTGCAGGTGAGCATCGACTCGATGGAAACCATGTACAGCGTCACGCTGCAACTCGCCGAGGTGACCCGGCGGATGGCTGACAAGATGTCCGACACCTCGGACAATCTCAACGAGGTGCGTGATCACCTGGCGGACTTCGACGATCAGTTCCGGCCGCTGCGCAACTACTTCTACTGGGAACCGCACTGCTTCGACATCCCGCTGTGCTGGTCGATGCGGTCGGTGTTCGACAGCCTGGACGGCATCAGCACCATGAGTGACGATTTCACCGAAATCGTCCCCGATCTGCAGGAGATGGCTCGGCTCACGCCACAGATGGCTGCGGTACTGCCGGCACAGATCCAGACGCTGAAGAACCAGAAGCAGATGATGCTGAACCAGTACCAGGCGCAGCGTATGCAGCAGGACCAGAACATGGCCAACCTGGACGACAACACCGCGATGGGGGAGGCCTTCGACGCCGCCCGCAACGACGACACGTTCTACCTGCCGCCCGAGGCCTTCCAGACCGCGGACTTCCAGCGCGGTATGAAGCTGATGATGTCGCCGGACGGAAAGGCCGTGCGTTTCACGGTCTTCCATCAGGGTGACCCGCTGACCGAGGACGGCACCGAGCGCATCGATCCGATGCGGATCGCGGTGGCCGACGCCATCAAGGGCACCCCGCTCGAGGGATCGACGATCTATGTCGGCGGCAGTGCCGCGATGTACAAGGACATGCAGCAGGGTGCCGACTACGACCTGCTGATCGCGGCGGTCGCCTCGCTGATCCTGATCTTCCTGATCATGGTGATCCTGACCCGGGCCGTTGCGGCGGCCGCCGTGATCGTCGGCACCGTCGTGCTCAGTCTCGGTTCCGCATTCGGCCTCTCGGTCCTGGTGTGGCAACACATCGTCGGTATCCCGTTGGGCTGGATGGTGCTACCGATGTCGGTGATCGTGCTGCTGGCCGTCGGCGCGGACTACAACCTGCTGCTGGTCTCGCGGATGAAGGAAGAGGTGCACGCCGGCATCCACACCGGGATCATCCGGTCGATGGCCGGTACGGGCTCGGTGGTCACCGCGGCGGGCTTCGTGTTCGCCTTCACCATGATCGGCATGCTGGTGTCCGACATGATCGTGATCGGTCAGGTGGGCAGCACCATCGGGTTGGGCCTGCTCTTCGACACCCTGATCGTGCGGTCGTTGATGACACCGTCGATCGCGGCGCTGATGGGCCGGTGGTTCTGGTGGCCACTGCAGGTGCGGCCACGCCCGAAGCCGCAACCGTGGCCGAAACCGTTGCAGCGCAGCCCGGAAGAGGTGCTCTCATGAAACGATTCGTGATCGCGGCGGCCGCGGCGTTGACGATGGTGTTGCCGATCGGAACCGCCACCGCGGTCGCCGATCGGGACACCGACTTCGCCAACGAACTGCACGGTTTCGGGATCTACGGTCAGCGGGATTTCAACGCGTGGATGGCCAAGATCACCTGTAAGCGAATCGACACCGGAGTCGACGCCACCGCAACGGATTCGGCGCATTTCCTGGCGCAGAACCTGGCGCGGACGAACAGCACCGCGCAGGTGTACCAATTCCTCGGCACCGCACTGCGCATGTACTGCCCGGTGCACCTGGACAAGTTGACGGCCGATCAGGAGCAGTCATGAACACCCACACCAGCAGGCCCGTCCGGGCAACGTTCATGCTGGCCGTCACCGCGTTGACGGCGGCGCTGCTCGGCTCGCCGTCGGCCCAGGCCGATGCCACCGACGAGTACCCCATCCCCAGCAAGCAGATCGAAACCCAGTGCGATGCAGAGCAGTACCTGGCCGCCGCGCGCGACACCAGCCCGATCTACTTCGAGCGGTACATGCTGGACAAGAGCAACCGGCCCCTGGATGTGCAGCAGATGGCCGTCGACCGCATCCACTGGTTCTATTCACTCGATGCTGCGGGCCGCCGCCAGTACTCCGAGGACACCGCCACCAACATCTACTACGAGCAGGTGGCCACCCGTTGGGGCAACTGGGCCAAGGTGTTCTTCAACAACAAGGGTGTGGTGGCCAAGGCCGCCGCGGTCTGCATGAACTACCCGCGCGGTGACATGTCCGTGTGGGCCTGGCCCGTCGCCCGCTGACCCCGACGATTTCGGCGCGCTCGCGCTCGCGCAGCGATCGTCAGCGCGCCGAAATCACTGGGTGGGGGAGGCGGGGGAGTGTGCGAGCCCGCGGAACAACGCCACACACATCTCGGCGGCCACCGCGGCCAACTCCGCAGGAGCCAATTGCGGATCGGACAACCAGTCCTCGATGAGTTGGTTGACCCCGCCGACGATGAACAGCGCGCCGCGGCGCAACTCGGTCGGACCGGGCACCACACCGTCGAGGACGTCGGGTGCGCGCCGGGTCACCTCGTCGGTGATGAGATCGAGGATCTTGCCGCGGTGTTCGGTGAGACCGGGGACGGTGCTGGCGTCTCCGGTGGAGATCCGATGCACATGCGGATCGGCGGCGATGATCTCCAGGAACGCCGTCAGGGCTGAGCGCAATTTGTCGGCCAGTGTGCCCGGATCGCCCACGCCTGCGGCGACCATCGCGGACAACAGCTGATCCCGGACATCATCGGCCACCGCGAAGATCAATGCCTCACGATTGTCGAACTGCTCGTAGAAATACCGGGTGATCAGCCCGGCCTGCGCACAGACGCCGCGAACGGTGACTTCCGCCACACCCGACTCGCCCCAGAGGTTGCGGCCCGCGGCGAGCAGGCGGCGTCGGCGATCGGCGCGACGGTCGGTTGCGCTGACCCCGCCGTAATCCCGCTCCACCTTCGCGCGGTTCATTGACAGCACCCTACCCGCGCCCTAAATTTGGACGACGCATGTAATCCAAAGTGGGGAGAAGGTGCCGAGATGAGCGTGCCGACGCGTCACCCGCAGCGTCCGGGTGCGGTACCCGGTGCCATCCGACTGCTGGCCGGCCTCCTCGGTCTCGGCCAACCCGATGACGACCAATGGCGCAGGCTGGGTGAACGGCTGACCGTCGGTGACGAGGCCGCCGACCGGCTGGTGGAGTGGATGCTGCAAGCCGGTATGGCGGAAACGCGGCCGCTGTTCGAGCGTGCGCTGGCCCAGGGGATCGCCGGGGTCCCGGATGCGCCTGCGCCGCTGCGCGAATTCTTCGAGATCGTGGAGGCGGTGCCCGAGTGGGTCGACTGGGATCTGATCCGGCGCGGCGAACGGGCCATGCGCCGCGGCGGTGCCGACGGCATGTACATCGCGCGTGACGTCTCGCTACTGGGCGGATACCAGTTCTCCGGATTCAACAAGACCCTGGTGCGCACGGGTGCGCTGGAGAAGGGGTCGAACAAGCGATTCGCCGAGACGATGCAGTGGGCGATGGACGTCATCTCCGAAAACGGTATGGACCCCGGCGGTGTCGGCTACCGATCGACCCTGCGGGTGCGTCTGATCCATGCGATGGTGCGGCGCCACGTGGCGGCCATGCCGGACTGGCGCAGCGCGGAATGGGGTCTGCCCATCAACCAGACCGATATGGCGGCGACATTGGTCGGCGCACTGATCGCGCCCTCTGCGGGCGGAATCGGTATGGGCCTGCTGTTGGCCCCGGGCGACTATGCCGGCATCGCGCACCTGACCCGCTACGTCGGATGGCTGATCGGGGTCGACGACGAATGGTTGCCACGCGATTACCGCGACGGCATCCGGGTGCTGTTCCACACGTTGACGGCGCTGGCGCAACCCGACGAGTCCACCAGGGCGCTGGCGGTGCCGATGGCCCAGGATCCGATGGGCTGGCATTTCGAGAATCTCAGCGGTATCCGCCGCAGGCTGGCCAGGGCGCAGCACCTGTCGGTGACGAGTGCCTTCCTGGGTCCGCGGGCGATGCGCGCGCTCGGCCTGCCGGCTTATGTGCTGCCGTGGTATCCGATGTTGCGCCTGCCTGTCAATGTGCTGCGCAGTCTGCGGGTGCTCGCGCAGCCCGCACTGGCCGATGCCGATGCGGCCCGGGGTGATCGAGAGCAGAAGGCGTTGCTTCACACGATGATCGGCGATGCTCCGGCCCGAATCGGCGATTCCGCCTCGCACGTGGTGCAGGTCGCCTGACCTCGAGGCTTTACTGACGCGGGCGAAGATTTCTCATCCAGTCGGTGCGCGAGCGCGCGAGCCGAAAGATGGCATCTTCTGTCATTACGCGCCCATCGCGCCCTGGGTGCCGTGCGGTCATCGCCCATCGCAGGCGGTACCTGAAGGTACCGGCCGCGACGCTCGGCGGGATGTAGCGTTGTGGCCGATATAAGGGTAGGTTAACCTACGCTTTGGACGCAGATCTTCAGGTCTGCGGGGAGTCGAACTCAATACGTGATGGAGGGACTTGTGTTCCGAACCATGTTGGGGGGCAAGGTGCATCGCGCCACTGTCACCCAAGCTGACCTGCACTATGTCGGTTCGATCACCATCGACCAGGATCTCATGCGGGCGGCGGACATTCTCGACGGCGAGCAGGTCGACGTCGTCGATATCACCAACGGGGCGCGGCTGACCACCTATGCGATCACAGGTGCCGCCGGTTCGGGTGTGATCGGAATCAACGGTGCCGCAGCACATCTGGTGCATCCGGGCGATCTTGTGATCATCCTCACCTACCGCACCGTCGAGGAAGGCAAGCTCGGCGAACACATTCCGCGAGTTGTCCACGTCGATGGTGACAACAGGATCGTCGCGCTGGGTGCCGATCCGTCCGAGCCGGTGCCCGGAGCTGCCGACCAGCTCACGGGAGCCTGATGTCCAGCACCGCCGTCAACGGTAACCGCGCCAACGGTCACCGGCCGGTCCTCGATGTCGTCGGCGTGGGCTTCGGTCCGTCCAACCTGGGCCTGGCCATCGCGATCGAGGAGTTCAACGAACGACGTCCCGCGTCCGGGCGGATCACCGCCGAGTACGTGGAGGCCAAACCTCAATTCGGTTGGCATACCGGGATGCTCATTCCCGGCACCACGATGCAGATCTCCTTCCTCAAGGATCTCGCCAGCCAGCGCAACGTGCAGAGCCGATATACGTTCCTGAGCTACGTGACCGATCGCGGGCGCCTGAACGACTTCATCAACCATCAGACCTTTTTTCCGACACGGCTGGAGTTCCACGACTACCTGGAATGGGCTGCTGAACGGGTGGCGGCAACAGTGCGCTACGGCACCAGGGCGGTGGCCGTACGCGATGAGGGACATTGTCTGGCAATCGATGTCGAGAATGTCGAGACGTCGCGCCGGGAGACCCTGCTGGCCAGGACGGTCGTGCTGGCAGGTGGCCTGAAGCCGCAATTGCCGCGCGGTGTCACCGAGACCGCGCGCCAGTTCCACAACAACGAATTGCTGACCAGGATCAAGAACGTCCCGTCGACCACCCACAAGCGATTCGTCGTCGTGGGTGCGGGCCAGAGCGCCGCGGAAGTCACCGACTACCTGCACGCCAGCTATCCCGAGGCGGAAGTACACGGCGTCTTTGCCAAGTACGGATACAGTCCGGCCGACGACAGCCCCTACGCCAACCGGATCTTCGATCCCGCCGCAGTCGACGACTTCTATTCCGCGGAATCGTCTGTGCGGCAACGACTGATCGACTATCACCGATCAACCAACTACTCCTGCGTCGATCTGCCCCTGATCGAGGATCTGTACACCAAGGAGTATGCCGAGCGCGTCGCCGGTCGACGCCGATTGTTCTTCCGGGGCGCGTCGGAGGTGCGACAAGCCGTCGAAAGCGACACCGGTGTGCAGGTGACGATCGAGCATCTCCCCACCCGCTCGCTCGATGTCGTGGATTGCGACGCGGTGGTCTACGCCACCGGCTTCATCCCGATGCCGCTTCCGGACATGCTCGGTGAACTGTACGACCTCACACGATTCGGCCCGGATCGACCCGAACTGACCCGCGACTACCGGCTCGAAGTGAGCAGGCAGATCTCCGGTGCCATCTACCTTCAGGGCGGCACCGAACACACGCACGGGCTCAGTTCGTCGCTGCTGTCCAACATCGCGGTACGCACCGGTGAGATCGTGGACTCCATCGCCGAACGCGTGGGACTGGCCGAGCGGACCCCCGAACTGGCGGTCGGCCACTGAGGTGACCCGCGCCGATCGGTCAGACCTATGGGTTGCGTTGCTGCTGTGCGGCTTTGCTAGTGTCGGGACGTTCGACCGGGCACGCGGCAGGCGCTCCGGAAACCACGCCACCGCCTAGGAGTTTCAGTGTCGGGCATGCCTTTGGACGATTCGAGCTCCGGTGTCACCCCCGAGAACGGTGCCGGACGAACCCGGACCGGAGCCGCCATCCTCTGGCGCACCGTCACTCGCAATGCGCGCCTGCTGACCAGCGGATCACTGCTGATCTGTGGTCACCAACTCTGCGAGGCGATGGTTCCGGTACTCATCGGCGTGCTCGTCGATCGAGCCGTCAAACCCGGTGACGCCACTCAATTGGTCATCTGGATCGGCGTGCTTGCGGCGCTGTTCGCCACGCTGAGCTCGTGCTACCGCTTCGGTTCTCGGCACCTGATGCGCGCCATCGCCACCGAGGGGCATCAGCTGCGCGTCGACCTCGCGGCCAGGATCCTGGACCCGCGGCGGCTGCGGACCTCGCAGCGCTCCGGTGAACTGCTGTCGATCGCCAGCACCGATGCCGACAACGTGTCGTATTTGCTCGACTACATCCCGCGCATCGCCGGTGCCCTCACCGCCATCGCGGTATGCGCCACGGTGCTGTTGACCATCGATGTGCCGCTCGGCCTCGCGGTGTTGATAGGCACGCCGTTGATCCTGTTCGCGTTGCACTTCGGCGGACCGGTGATCACCCGTCGGGTCGCCGAGCAACAGGAGGCGGCCGGTGAGGCCACCGCGATGTCGGCCGATCTGGTTGCCGGCCTGCGCCCGCTGCGCGGTATCGGTGCCGAGCGTGCCGCTGCCGCGCGCTACCGCAGCGTCAGCCGGGATGCGTTGCGTGCCAGCATCAGCGCAGCGCGCGCACAGGGTGTATACCTCGGCTTCTCCAGCGTGCTGAGCTCGTTGTTGGCGGTCGGGGTCGCGGTGCTGGCGGGCTGGTTGGCGCTGCGCGGGAGCATCACCGTCGGACAGCTCATCACCGTGATCGGGCTTGCCCAGTTCCTGCTCGAGCCGTTCGGCACGATGGCCGAGGCCCCGAGTTGGATTGCCGAGGCACGCGCCTCGGCCGAACGCGTCGGTTGGATCGAGGACGCGACATTCGCGGTGACACCCGGTGCGGCGACGCTGCGTGACGCCCCGCCGCACGGCATCGCGCTCGACCGGATCGGATACCGCGGGCTCCGGGATCTCAGCATGACGGTGGCACCGGGCGAGTTCGTCGGTGTGGTCACGACCAGACTGAGTGACGCCGAGGCGTTGGTCGGTGTGCTGTCCGGGCGGGTCGCACGCGAGGAGTACACCGGTGAAATCAGGCTGTCCGATACACCGTTGGAGGAACTCGCCCTCGACGAGGCGCGGAGTGCCCTGCTGGTCGAACCACATCGTGCCGACCTGTTCACCGGTTCGGTGCGCCACAACCTCGGCCGCGGAGACGACCCGCAGGCCCTGGCCCGGGCGCTCCATGCTTCCAATGCGGTCGATGTCGTCGACGCACACCCCGACGGCCTCGACCACATCGTGTCCGAGCGCGGCTCGAGCCTGTCCGGCGGTCAGCGTCAGCGACTCACACTGGCACGTGCGTTGTCGCGGGCAGCTCCGGTGCTCGTGCTGCACGAACCCACGACGGCGGTCGACGCCGTCACCGAAGACGCCGTGGCACACGGGATCGCGCAACTGCGTCACGGACCACCCGCAGGAAGCTTCACGACCGTCATCGTGACGTGTAGTCCGGCGCTGTTGGCAGTGTCCAAGCGCGTGGTGCTCATCGACGAAGGGCGGGTGACCCTGCAGGGCACCCACGACGATCTGATGCAGCGCGCGGAGTATCGCTCGGCGGTGCTGCGATGAGCACGGACATCCTGCCGGTCGCGAGCGGCCGCGAGACGTGGCGATGGCTGCGTCGCGAACTCCGTGGTCGCCCAGGGGTACTCGTCGGCACGATGCTCGTCGGCATCCTCGCGGCAGGGGCGGCCGTATTGCCGGTGTATGTGCTCGGCGCGCTCGTCGACCGGATCATCGACGGATCACCGTCCTCGGTCATCGTCGTCATCGCGGCCGTGCTGGTGATCGCGGCGCTCATCGGCGGGGCGGCCACGGGCGCGTCGAATTATCTGATCGCCCGGCTCGGTTCGGTGATGCTGGCCGATCTGCGTGAAGCGGGTGTGGACCGCGCCCTCGCATTGCCGACGACGACCGTGGAGCGGGTCGGACGAGGAGATCTGCTGTCGCGGGTCAGTACCGACGTGGCGACCATCGCCAAGGGCGTCAACGAGGTCATCCCGACGATGTTCTCGGCGCTGATGTTGACCGCGTTGACACTGGCCTCGATGCTCGGTGTGGATTGGCGACTGGCGATCGCCGGGGCTTTTTCGATTCCGTTCTACGTGTTGGCTTTGCGCTGGTATCTGCCGCGTTCGGCACCGCGGTACGCCGAGGAGCGGCGCGTCATCGCCGAGCGTTCGCAGGTGCTGATGGAAAGCATGCTCGGCGCGCCCACCGTGCACGCCTACCACGCGCACGCCTCCCATCAGCGCGATATCGAGGACGCCTCGGCCCGGGTGCGCGACATCTCCATCGGGGTGTTCACCTTCTTCACCCGGTTCGTCGGGCGCGTCAACCGTGCCGAATTCATCGGTCTGTCCGTCATTCTGGTGACCGGCTACTGGTTGGTGGCCGACGGCGCAGTCACCGTCGGCCAGACCACCGCCGCGGCCTTGCTGTTCCACCGACTCTTCAATCCGATCAGCATGCTGCTGTTCACCGCCGACGAGGCCCAGTCCGCGGGCGCCAGCCTGGCCAGGCTGGTCGGGCTGGTGAGCATTCCGCAACCACCGGCGGGCAGCGGCGCCGGTGCCCCACCGCGCGATGCCTCACTGGAGCTGACCAACCTCGAATTCAGCTATGACGGAGCACATCCGGTCCTGCGTGATGTCAGCGTCCGGCTGACCCCCGGACAACGGGTGGCGCTGGTCGGTTCTACCGGGGCAGGCAAATCGACCGTGGCCGGGATCGCGGCCGGGGTGTTGCACCCGCAGCGCGGTCAGGTTCGCATCGGCGGGGTGGCGCTGGAGGAGATGACCGCCGAACAGCGTCGTCGGCACGTTGCCATCATCAGCCAAGACGTCCACGTGTTCGCCGGTCCGCTCGCCGACGATCTGCGGCTCGCGAAACCGGATGCCTCCGACGACGAGATCGCCGCGGCGCTGCACACCGTCGGGGCCGGGGAGTGGGTTGCCGCGCTCACCGACGGTGTGCACACCACTGTCGGTGAAGGTGGGCAGGAACTCACCGCCGCCCAGGCCCAGCAGGTTGCACTGGCGCGGCTGCTGTTGCTGGACCCGGCCGTGGCAATCCTCGATGAAGCAACGGCCGAGGCGGGCAGCCTCGGCGCTCGGGACCTGGAACGGGCCGCGGCAGCCGTCACCGCCGACCGCACCACCCTGGTGGTGGCGCATCGGTTGACCCAGGCGGCCACCGCCGACCGGATCGTGGTGATGGAGCACGGCGTGATCATCGAGGAGGGCACGCACGACGAACTCGTGGCGGCCCAGGGCAGTTACGCGCAGCTGTGGCGGGCCTGGACGGCTCACCACACGGCAGCAGACGAAACGTGAACCGATCGCGCCGGTGACCGGCCCGCCAAGCGTCATCGGCGTCCTCGTACGCTGACGGTGAGGATGCGCGCCGACGCGGGCGGGCCGGCGCCGGGAGGATGCGATGCGGATCGATTTCGCCCTACGATCGTGCGGTCTGCACGGGCATGCGACATACGCGCCCGACGAGCCCGAGCTCCGCGACCGGCTACGGGTGGATACCCCGGTGGGGGAGGCGTGGCGTTGCCTGCGGTGCGAGACCTTCGTGGTGGGTTCGCCGCGCGGACGCGGCCCCGCCGACACCGCTCCCGAGGTACCGCGCGGCCGATTGTTGCGCGACCGCACCCTGATGCGGGTGCTGGCCGTCGAGCGAGTCGTCCGGGCGCTGATCGTCCTGCTGGTGGCCGCGGCCGTGTTCAAACTTCGCGGCGCCCGAGCGGAGTATCAGCAGAAGTTCGAGGCCGAGCTGCCACTGATCAAGCCACTGAGCGATCAGATCGGTTGGAACATCGACGACTCGAAGATCGTGCAGCACATCGGGGAAGCCTTCACCATGTCGGAGACCACCCTGTGGTGGATCGGCGTCGGCCTGATCGGCTATGCCCTGATCGAACTGATCGAGGCCGTCGGGCTGTGGTCGATGAAACGGTGGGGCGAGTATTTCGCGGTCATCGCCACCAGCGCCTTCCTGCCGCTGGAGATCTACGAGCTGACCGAGAAGGTCACCGCACTGCGGGTGCTCGCGGTGCTGATCAACATCGTGGCGGTGGTCTGGTTGCTGTGGAGCAAGCGGCTTTTCGGCCTCAACGGTGGGGGCGTTGCCTACCGCGCCGAGCATCACACCGAGAGCCTGCTCAGCGTCGAGCGTGCCGGCCTGAACGGTTCCTGATCACATTGTTGCCCGGGCCAGATGGCGCACGGCCTCCTTGGCCACCTTGCCATTACTGGTCAACGGCAACTGGTCCACGAAGAGCACGTGCCGTGGCCGTTTGAACGCCGCCAGCCGGGTCCGCACATGGGTGATCAGTTCGTCGGCGCTCACCGGAGCCGCCGCCACGACGACGGCGCAGATCGCCTCGCCCCAGTAGGGATCCGGGACGCCGACCACCGCGACCTGCCCGACACCGGGGTGCAGGGACAGCACATCCTCGACCTCCCGAGAGGACACGTTTTCACCACCGGTGATGATGACGTCTTTGAGCCGGTCGGTGACCACCAGCCTGCCGCTCTCGTCGATGACCCCGATATCGCCGGTGTGCAACCAGCCGTCGACCGTCACCGGGTCATCTGGCCAGTAGCGCGTGGCGACCTGTGCCCCGCGGACGAGGATCTCCCCGTTCGCCGCGATGCGTATATCGACCTCGGCGTGTGGTCGGCCCGCACTGCGCAGGATGGTCGGATCGGCGCTGCGATGGTCGGCCGGGCCCAGGAACGTGACATTGCCGCCGGTTTCGGTCATGCCGTAGCCCTGGTGAAATCCCACTCCCAGCGCCTCGACGGCACGACGCAGCAGATCGGCGGGGATGGCCGCCGAACCGTAGCCGATATCGCGCAGGGTCGGCAGTGACTGCCCGGTCGCCTCGAGGTGGGCCAGCAGGCTGTGCAACATGGTCGGGGCCAACGAACACGATGTGACGCGGTGCGCCTGCACCGCAGCGACGAACTCATCGGGCCGAAAAGACGGTACCGGCAGCACCGTCGACGCGCGAGAGTGGTGGACCAGCATGTTGTAGCCGGCGATATGGCACATCGGGAACGGCAGCAGATAAACCCCACCGGGCTGCACCGCCCGGCCTGCCACCGTGCCGCGCACCGCCGTGGTGATCGACCTGTGGGTGTGCAGCACACCCTTGGGGGTACCGGTCGAACCGCTGGTGAACAGCAGCCAGGCCGGATCGTCGGGGGAACTGATATCGGTGGCTCGGTCGGCGGGAAAGCGTTGCCAGTCAACGTTTTCGAAGGCCACCGAGGGGTGGGGCAGCGCATCCAGATGGTCGCGGTCGCCGAGCACCATGGTCGGGTCGACCGACTTGAGCGCCCAGAGCTGCTCCGCGGTGCTGAGGCGTTGGTTGATCAGGGTGAGGATGCGGCCGCTGCGCGGGACGGCATAGTAGAGCCGGGCATAGTCGGGACTGTTGTCGGCGATCACCGCGATGCGCTCGCCGGGCGCGCTGTGCGCGGCCACCCAGGATGCGAGCCGACCGATCTGAGAGTCGAACTGTGCGAAGCTGATCGATTCACCGTCGACGCCGATGACGGCGGCCCGCTCCGGGTCCACTGCGGCCGCGGCCGACACAAGGTCGTGGATCAGGTCGATGGTCATCGCCGATGACGTTACGCGGGTGCTCAGTCTATATCGGGCAAGACCAGTTCGAGCATGGTGTCCAGCCGGTCGGCCATGTCGTGGTAGCTCAGCACTCCGGCGCGCACCTGCAGCAGGGCGCCCCAGAACAGGGTCGCCACGGTGTCGAGAACCTCTGGCCAGGCTCCCACACCGAGTGCGGCAGCGGTGCGCCTGCGCACTTCGGCGGCCACTCGTGCGCGGACCCCGGCGACCGAATCGTCATCCTCACACAGCAGTGCCCGGGCGCATGCGGCGGCGAGCAGCGGCTCGTCGGCCACCACCAGCGTGATCGCGCGCAGTTGGTCGCCCAGTTGGGTGCGCACCGGGGCGGCCGGGTCGATGACCAGCGGCAGATCGTGCACCCGGGACAGATACAGCTCGGCGAAGACGGTATCGAGGGTGGGGAAGTGGGCCGCAACGGCGGCCGGCGCCATCCGCGCCCGCCCGGCCACCTTGGCCAGGGATAGTTCGGTACGGGCGTCCAGGATTGCCGTCGCGGCGCCGAACACCTGGCGGCGGGTGCGTTTGCGCCGGGACGCCGGATCCCACAGATAGGTGACATCAGCCCCCGCGGTGCTGGACATGTGTCCAAGATAGGGTGGTGTCGAATAGATCGCAATATGCGGCTGCGGCAGGCGATTATCGGACAAGGCAACGGTTGGGATGTCCTGCTGGGTGTGTTATGGCGCACCTGGGTCGGACAACTGTCCAGTGGTGCTGGCCGGGCTCAACGCCGCGCGGTCGCCGGGGCTTCGCAGGCCTGTCCGCCGGGCCGGGCGAGCGCGTACCGGTAGAGCGTCACCCCGGGCATCATGATCGGCCAGAGTCCGCCGAAAACCGCGCTCACCAGGACCAATGCCAGGTTGACCCGATGCCCGCTGAGTCGGATGACGCGCCAGAACCAGGCGCCACTCGCCACGCCCACCACCAGGTAGGCAGCAATCGTGAGCGCCGAGATCTGCATAACAAGATCAGCGTACCCACCGTCGGGCGACGATGGCAGCAAAGATTTCCCGGCCCTGGCCTCAGGGCCGGGTGAGCTCCGCGTATCGCATGATGTGGCTGTCGGTCGAACCGAACTCGTACTGCACGGCCGTCAAGCGCTTGAAGTAATGGCCGATCGCCAGTTCCTCGGTCATGCCCATGCCGCCGTGCAGTTGCACCGCGTTCTGGCCGACGAACCTGGCCGCCCGGCCGACGGTGGCCTTCGCCGCGGACACCGCTCGTGCCCGCTGGGCAGCGTCTGCGTCGAGATTGAGCACGGCGAGGTACACCGCGGCCACCGATTGCTCCACTTCCATGTGCATGTCCACCATCCGGTGCTGCAGCGCTTGGAAACTGCCGATGGATGTGCCGAACTGCTGGCGTTGTTTGCAGTATTCGACGGTGTCGGCCAATACCTTGTGCATGCAGCCCACCGTCTCCGCGGCCACCGCAGCCGCGCCCTCGTCCCGTGCGCGGGTCAGCGAGTCCCAGGCCTGTCCTTCCGCGCCGAGCAGGATCGCCGGGACACCGACGAGTTCCAGATCGGCGGCGCGGCGATCGTCGATGGTGCGATATGCGTGCATGGTCAGGCCCGCGGGCGGGTCGGCCAGGTCGACGAGGAACAGTGACAGCCCCGACGGCGTGCCGGCCGTCACCAGCAGATGGGTGGCCACCGGTGCGTCGGGCACGGCGATCTTGGCGCCGTGGAGCACCCAGCCCGGACCGTCGGCGACGGCGGTGGTTGCCGCGTCCTGCCAGCGATCCCCTGATGAGGCTTCGGTCGCGGCCAGCGACACGATGGCTTCGCCGCGTGCGATTCGCTCCAGTAGTGCGTCGGCGTCATCGCCGCCGGCGCGCTGCAGCAGCCCTCCGGCGACCACCACGGTGTCGACGTAAGGCTCGACGACCAGTGCCCGGCCCAGCTCCTCGGCGATCACCATCACCTCGACCGGTCCGCCACCGCTACCGCCGACCCGCTCGGGCAGGGCCGCACCCAGGATGCCGAGTTCGTCGGCGAAGGCCCGCCAGATCGCCGGCTGCCAGCCGGGACCGAGTTTTGCTGCCGCGCGGCTGGATTCGAGACCGTAACGCGATGAGAGAAACTTGGCCAGCCCGTCGCGTAGCAGGTCCTGTTCGTCGGTCAGGGTGAAGTCCATTTACAGTCCCAACTCTGCTTTGGCGAGGATGTTGCGTTGAATCTCGTTGCTACCGGCGTAGATCGAGCCCGCGCGGTCGTTGAAGTAGCGCAGCGGGGCGACGGCCTGCCACGGTTCGCCGGACACATAGCCGTCGGCGGGAGGTTCGAAATCGGCGATCGGCCCGCCGGGGCACGTTGCGTGCGGCTGGTAGACCCGCCCGCGCGGCCCGGCTGCCTCCAAGGCGAGTTCGGTCAGCGTCTGACTCAGTTCTGTGGAGATCACCTTCAGCATCGAGGAGGCCGCACCGGGATTCCCGCCGCCGGCAAGTGCTGCCAGCACGCGGTATTCGAGAATCTCGAGGACCTCGGTACGGATGCGCGCGTCGGCGAGTTTCCTGGCAAAGGACGGGTCGTCGATCAGGGCGCCGCCACCGGGACCCGGTTGTGTCGCCGCAACCCGCGCGACATCCTCGGCCATCACCTGTAGCGCCGGCGCGGTGGCGCCGCCGCCGCGCTCGAATTCGAGCAGGTACTTGGCGACGGTCCAACCCTCGTCGATGTTGCCGAGGATGTTGGCCTTCGGAATGCGGACCGCGTCGAAGAAGACCTGGCTCTGTACTAATTCGCCGGAGGTCATGACGAGCGGGCGCACCTCGATGCCCGGGGTGGTCATGTCGACGAGGACGAAGGTGATGCCGTGCTGCTTCTTCCCGGTGCGGGAGGTTCGCACCAGCGCGAACATCCAGTTGGCCTCGGTGGCGTGGGTGGTCCAGATCTTGCTGCCGGTGCAGACGAGGTGGTCGCCGTCGTCCACGGCAGCCATGCTCAGCGAGGCCAGGTCGGATCCGGCCTCGGGCTCGGAATAGCCCTGGCAGAAGAAGACCTCGGCGGTGAGGATGCGCGGCAAGAAGAACTCTTTTTGTTCGGTTGTGCCGAACTTCACGATCGCGTGGGCGACCATCCGGATGCCCATCGGTGA
This sequence comes from Mycolicibacterium sp. 22603, assembly GCA_052044345.1. Taxonomy (GTDB): domain Bacteria; phylum Actinomycetota; class Actinomycetes; order Mycobacteriales; family Mycobacteriaceae; genus Mycobacterium. The sequence continues at coordinate 49,038 of JBQEMX010000007.1, read as the reverse complement.
GAGCGACGGCGCGCCGGCCAGCTGGGATTCGCGGCTGAAGATGTAGTGCTGGGTCAGGCTCCAGTCGCAGCCGCCGTACTCGACCGGCCACGCCGGCGCGGCCCAGCCGCGTTCGTGCAGGATGGCCTGCCACGCCAGGCTGGCCTCGTGATCGCTGTACACACTCGTCATCAGCCGGCCGGCCCGGGAAATCTCCGGCGTCATCTTCTCCGCCATGAACTGGCGCACCTCATCGCGGAACGCGTTGTCCGCCTCCGACCAGCTCAGGTCCATGACTCTCCTTGCTTCGGGCTATCTAACCTAGCTATATAAGTAGCAGCCCGACATGGTGTTGGGAAACCCCGGCCGTGATTGTTCGGCGGCCACGGCGACATAGGGTGGCTCGTGCGATTGATCTGTCTGCAGCCCCGGAGAACAGCGGAGGCGACCGGCCGGCAACGGGGCCGACGTGCCGAGTTCTGTCTTCATGACGTTGCCCCGGGCCGCCCTGGCAAACGCCTCCGTGTCCCCGTGCGGAGTGCGCCGCATCCGCGTCCGAGTCGTCCTTGGGAGCGAAGTCGCCATGACATCGGGGTGGGACAGGCATGACTGCCCGTGAATCTCACGCCAACGGCGGCGACTCCCATGACGAGTTCAGCTATGGCAATGGCGATAGCCACGACTGGGATGACGAGGTCGACGTCGTTGCTGTCGGTGCTGGCCCGGCCGGCCTGGCGTGCGCGATCGCCGCGGCGGCGGCCGACCTCGAGGTGGTCGTGGCCAGGCCCGCTCCGGTACTCCAGGACGGCCCCGACGGCGGTGCCCGCGGCTGGTTGCCCCGCCTCGACGACTCGGCGACCGAGGGCTACTTCGAAGCGCTCAGCGCCGAACTGCCTGCCGCCGACGCGCCCGAGCTGGCGCGGCAGGTGGTCTACCGTGCCGAACGCCCCGATACCAACCGACGTCGCCCCATCGAGACGTTCGTGGGGACCCGATTGTGGGATTGGGCAGCAACCTGCCTGGGGTCACCTTTCGGCGTCCTGTTCACCAGGGTCGACTACTGGCCGACGGTGCCGATGCACGGCATCGACGGGACGGCCGTCGATGTCGCGGTACTGGGTGAGGTGACCGGGCCGGGCCGGACCCTCGGAGATTGGCTCGACGAATCGGCCGCCGACAGGGGGATCGAGGTCTCCGAGCGCAGCACTCTGCAACGCCTGGTGTTCGGAGATGACGGCTGGGTCGACGGTGTCGTTCTCGATACCCCCGAGGGTGCCTGGGCGGTGCGTGCCCGGATCGGCGTGGCGATCACGGGTACGCAGACCGTCCCGGTCGAGCAACGTCTCGATGCGGGTGACCACATCGGCCTCGTCGGCCGGCGAGCCGGCAGGTTCGGCAGGCTGGAGGTGCTGCGCGAGGTCGAGCCGCCGGTGGCTACCTGAACGGGCGGCGGTGCGTCAGGGCCGAAGTCCCGGTGTGAAATCCACCGGCACATGGCCTCGCCGCAGCAACGCTTCCATCTCCTCACCGGGAATGGGTCGCGAGAGCAGAAAACCCTGGGCGCGATGGCAACCGTGGCGCAACAGCGTCACGGCAGCGACCTCGGTTTCCACCCCCTCGGCGACCAGTTGCAATCCGAAGGCCTCGGCCAGCGCGACGATCGCGCGCACGATGGCCAGATCTCCCGGGCTGGATCCGAGGTCACGAACGAAGCTCTTGTCGATCTTCAGTGCCTCTACCGGAAGGGATTTGAGCAGCGACAGCACGCTGTACCCGGTGCCGAAGTCATCGATGGCCACCTGCACACCGACCTTGTGCAGGCCGGCAAGGGTGATGCGCGTGGTGTCGATGTCCTGGACGACGACGCTCTCGGTGATCTCCAGGCACACCGATCCGGCATCGATGTCGTACTCGGCGAGGATGGCCGCGACCGACTCGACGAAACCGTCGGCCACCAGCTGCACCGGTGACACGTTGACGCGCAGGACGATATCGTGCCCCACGCCGGCCGCCCGCCAGCGCGCGAACTCCGCACACGCGGTGCGCATCACCCAGCGTCCCAGTTCGCCGGCCAGGTTGATCGATTCGGCAACCCCGATGAATGCGTCGGGCGACAGCAGGCCACGGGTGGGATGCTGCCAGCGGACCAGCGCTTCGGTGGCGAGCACCTTGCCGGTGCGCATGTCGATCTCGGGGAGGAAGCGCAGGAACAGGGCGCCGGTCTCGATGACGTTCTGCAGATGTAATTCGATATCGTTGCGGAACTCGCTCTCGGAGGCGATCGCATCCGAGTACACCGCCACCTCGTTGCCGCCGGTGCTCTTTGCTGTCAGCATGGCCTGATCCGCCCGGCGCAGGAGGTCGGAGGTCGAATGGTGGCCCGCAATGCCCACTGCGACACCGATACTCACCGACCGGGTCACCATCTCGCCGTCGACGGGTACCCGCTGGGAAAGTACGTCCTGGATCTGGCGGGCCAGGTCCTCGGCCTTGTCGATGGTGGTGGGGGAGTCGGGTACGACCACGAACTCGTCGCCGCCGAGGCGCGCGATCATGCCGATGCCCAAGGCGTCGGTGAGACGATCGGCGATCACCCGGATGAACGAGTCGCCGGCGGTATGTCCGAGGTAGTCGTTGATCGCCTTGAGTCGGTCGATATCGATGTAGAGAGCCGCGACGGGTCCCGGCTGATCGTCGGCAAGCCTGCAGTCCAGATGGGCCACCAGTGCGCGCCGGTTGTGCAGTCCGGTGAGGTCGTCGTGCTCGGCCAGGAACCGTAGGCGATCCTCGGCTTCCACCCGCGCCTGCACATGGGCGAACAGGGTCGCGATCGCCACCAGTGCGTTGAGCTCCTCTGCGCTCCACTCCCGGACGCCGATCTTGACGAAGCCCAGCACCCCGGTCGTCACATCGCCGGACAGCAGGGGCACACAGGCCATCGAGGTGGTCGGGATCTGGCGTCCGGCCTCGATGGTGTGCTGATAGTCATCGGTGGCTTCGGGCCGGAACACCATCGGTTCCTTGAGGTGCTCGGCCATCGCGAACACCGGGTCTGCGTCGGCGAAATAGATCAGCTCGAGTGGATCGGGATCGAGGTCGGCCGGACGTGGCGGCCAGTCGGCGATCAACCGCGTCGCATGGATCGCGTGGTCGTTGTGGCGCAGAAAGCTGAAATCGACGTTGAAGTAGGTGACCAGTTCGGCAAGCACCTGCTGGCTCACACTCGCGGCGGTCGCGGCGTTGACGGCGCTGAGTCGCGTCGCGGCCGCCGTGACGACCAGTTCGAGGCTGCGGGGCACCTAGACCTCTCGGTGTGGTGTCGCGGTGGGCGACGTTGTGTGGAGCAGTGGGCTCCGGCGACTCCGCAGGGATGGGCGCGGTGCACTGGTCATCTTCATGACCAGTGCCTGCGCTTCTTCCGGCGGTGTTCCGGTGAGCCTGCGGAGAGTGTATTGCAGGTGCCGCAGTTGTTCGGGATATGCCGGGGCCAACTCTGCCAATTCGTGATCAGTGTGGGCGTAGAGGAAGGCCGGCGATACCGGTTGAGTGGCCAAACCCGCTGTCTGGGCAGTGATCCACACGGCTTCGACCGCCGCCCCAGCCCGCGCGTAGTCGGCAAGGTCCTGGCCGTGGGTGGTGATGACCGCCACGGCCGACGCGCCACCGACCCGGTCACGTGTATTGTTTCCCAGCGCCGAACCCGCGTCCCAACGGGCCAATTCGTCCATCACATCCGAGCGGCGCAAGACGTCGAGGACCGCCAGATCGGATGGCGCCAACTCCAACGTGCGCACGTCGATCCCGTACTCGGGCGCCGGATCGCCGGGTGACCAGATCTCAGCAAACATCTCCGAGTGGAGTCGATTGGTCAGATAGCGAATCCGGTCTGCCGCGGCGAGAACCTCAGCGCATTCCCGAATTTCGTCCCGCTCGGTGATCAGCCGGAGCCGGCCGCCGTGGGCGAGTGCCGCAGCGTGCAGCGCCTCCCGCAACTCGGCGCCGAAGGTGACCGGTTGCCCGAGGTGTCGGTTGGTGTTGCGTTCGAGCATCGGCACGTACATCTGCGCCAGCTCTGGATCGGCGGGTCCGCCCAGCTCGACCGAAATCTGCAGCGGGGTGTGGTCACCGCGGCCGGTGTGCAGTCGTGTCCCGTGCCCGTGGGCCGCCGCGGCGATCCTGGCGTTGAGCGCGGCGGCGCCGAGTGCGACTGCACTACCGCGGAATTGGACATCCATCTGGCTGGTACGCAGTGGATCGATGTGTAGATCCAGGCGGTTCTCGCTGATCGCGATCGACCACGGCTGGGAGTTGCCGCCCGAGGGCGCCCGGTGCGCGGCATAGGCCATCGCGTCGAGAACCGATTCGAATTCGGGCTGTTCGGCGTCGGTGTCGACGTCGTCGTCGGCCGTAGCCGGCGGTGTGCCAAGCGGATCGTCCACGTCGGCGAGCGCGGCCGCCACATCCAACCGTGTGCGACCGGACGTCAACGGCTCGCCGAGGCCGATCCGGCGCACGGATTCGGCGATCAGGGCGGCCCCCAGTACCACCTCACCGGCCAATTGTGGCCAGGTCGACAGTGTTTCGCCGACTTCACACAGGGAAGCCGCCATGCGCGGGGACAGTGACTTGGCATCCAACAAGCCGAGCACGTAGGGCACCTTGTCTGTGCTGCTCAGTCCGGCCAGATCCGTGGTGTTCACCGCGCCCAGCATTCCGTGCAGGATCGGGCGTTCGGGGTCGAGATCGAAACGCTCGATATCGATCAGCCCGCGGTCGCTGGTGGTCATCAAGACCGGGATCTGCCTGCGCCGGGCCGCCTCGCGGACCAGTGCCTTGGTGTCCAGCGAGTCGCACTCCTCGACGACGATGTCCAGACCGTCGAAGAAGGTATCGATGGTGTCGGCGGAGACACCGTCGGGGTATACCTGCACGCGCACATACGGATCCAGTTCGGCGATACGGCGAGCCGCGATGATCGCCTTGTTGACCCCTTCGTCGAAGACGGTGGCGGGAACGCGGTTGAGATTCGCGGCTTCGAGCTCGTCGAAGTCCGCCAGGTGTAGCTCACCGCAGATCCCCTGCGCGGCCAGGGTATGGGCGATCACGTGTCCGACGCTCAGGCCGATGACACCGATGCGCAGCGTGGCCAGGGTGTGCTGCTCGGAGTCGGTGATCAGGTTTCGATTGCGGTCCAGGCGCAACCGGCGGTAGGCGCGCGGGCCCAACATGCCCACCACCGATCGCCGCCACGGGTAGTAGACCCAACGATGCGGTTCGGCGAGCACATCGGCGTCGACCGCGGGTGTCAGGGTGGCCAGTGCGCCGTGCTGCCTGCCGCTGTTGTCGACGAATTCGACATCGGCCCGGGCGCGCAACTCCCATAACAGTTTTGCGTCTTCGGGATGGTCCTCGTCGAGAACGATGGCGGCATGCGCGTCGGTCATAGGCCGGTCAACATTGCCGGGACCGTGTCGGTCCCGTCGAGCATCGGGGCGAGCGCGCGCGCCTCGGCGCGGATCGCAACGATCTGGTCAGGGTCGGCGGTGCGGGTGAATTCCGCGTGGTCCCACCACATCATCTTCGTCTCATATCTCTCGTCGGGGTAAGGCGTGGCCGGGATGCGGGTGGCAACCACTCCACCTGAGGACTCCCAGCGCGCCAGGACATGCGCCGCGGCGGTGGCCATGGCGAATTTAGCTCCCAGTACCAGCGTGGAGTGCAGTGGCATGCGCGCGAGTGCCGGGGTGAGCAGACGACTGCGGTCGCGGTCGCCATGACGGTCGTCGGCCGTCCATGCGGTCTTGATCTCGACGACACCGAAGGGGATGCGGTCGGCGATCATCTTGCGCACCCTGGGCAGGGCGTTCTGGCCGGCCCACTCCACGATGGCGTGCGATTCGTCGGCGTGGCGGTAGGGCCCCTGGGCGCGCACGCCGCCGATCACCCGGCCCGCGTCATCGATCGCGGTCAGGAACAGCGAGGTCGTCGCGGGATCGGCCACCGCGCTGGGCTCAATCGCCTGTTCGACCCCGTGTTTGCGGTAACTGCGCAGCGCGCCGTCGAGGAAGTCGTCCCAGAGTTCGGGCTCGGCCGTCGGTGTGGCGAGCACGAGGGTGCACTCGGTATCGCGATCCCACCACTGAACCGACGCATTGTTCGGCAGTGCGCTAACGCTGGCTTCGGCGATTGACACGCTCATAAACTTGACCCACCGATCGGTACAGGGACGTTGCCACGCGGGCGTATGGTCCCTGGATAATTTCAAATAGTCGGGTTAAGTATCGCTATATCCTGCGCAAATGCCAGATTTAAATAAGTGTCATGGACTGACAGTTGTTGCCAGAATCGCCATTCGCGGATAGCAGCAATTCATCGTTCGACAATTGAAATGGGTCTGACTCTGGCAAAATTATCGCGTGCGTAAGACAGGGCAAATTTGATCATGACCCCGCTGAGTTTTCTACGACGCGGGTGAAAGTGGCGGCGTTCGGTCAATTCGCTGCCTTTGCACGTGAACGTAGCGTGTCGCCCGGGCCTACCCGGTGACGATGAGGCGTGGCCGGGAGGCTATGCATGACACGGCAACCGTTGTCGAGTGGAGGAGCGAAGATGAAGGTTTTCGAGAGTCTGGACGAGCTGGTGGGCGCGGCGGGCACCGAGCTCGGACCGACCGACTGGCTGGAGATCGATCAGGCGCGCGTGGACCAATTTGCCGAGGCCACCGAGGATCGGCAGTGGATCCACGTCGATCCCGAACGTGCGGCGACCGGACCGTTCGGCGGGACGATCGCCCACGGACTGCTGACGCTGTCGCTGCTGCCCTACTTCTCGCATCAGCTCTATGGTGTGAAGGGCATTTCGCTGGCCGTGAACTATGGCTACAACAAGGTCCGGTTCATCACCCCGGTCAAGGTCGGCGCGCGCATCCGGGCGCGCGCGGTCATCACCGACGTGGCCCAGCTCTCGGGTGCCGCCCAGTCGACGGTCACCATCACCGTGGAGATCGAAGGGTCCGAGAAGCCGGCCGCCGTGGCGGAGTCCATCATCCGTTACATCGCCTAGCGGGGATCAGCTCGTCATCCGGCGCTGGGCATTCTTGACCAGCCCGCCGCCGATGATGAGCCGCTGGATCTCGCTGGTGCCCTCGTAGAGCCGCAGCAACCGAACCTCGCGGTAGATGCGCTCCACGGGAACCTCGCGCATGTAACCGCTGCCGCCGTGGATCTGAACGGCGAGATCGGCGACCTTGCCTGCCATCTCGGTGCAGAACAGCTTGGCCGACGACGGTGCGATGCGGCGGTCCTCCCCGGTGACCCACAGCCGTGCTGCCTCGCGAACCATCGCCCGACCGGCCATCACCCCGGTCTGCTGATCGGCGAGCATCGCCTGCACCAGTTGGAAGCTGCCGATCGGCGTGCCGCCCTGGGTGGCGGTCGCGGCATAGGAGACCGACTCGTCGAGCGCACGTTGTGCGCTGCCCACGGCCAGCGCGGCGATGTGTACCCGACCGCGTGCCAGCGAGGTCATCGCCGCCCGGTAGCCGATGTCTTCGCTGCCGCCGATGAGGGTGTCGTTGCCGACGCGCACCTCGTCGAAGTTCACATCGGCGGTCCAGGCACCCTCCTGGCCCATCTTGGCGTCCTTGGCGCCGACGGTGACTCCCGCCGCGTCCGCGGGCACCAGGAAGACCGCGATACCGGGACCGTCGTCATCCGCGGGTCGGGTACGGGCGAAAACGATGAACAGATCGGCGTCCGGAGCGTTGGTGATGTACTGCTTCTGGCCGGTGATCACCCATTCGTCGCCATCGCGAACGGCCTTGGTGCGCAACCCGGCCGGGTTCGAACCGGCCCCTGGTTCGGTGAGCGCGAAGGACGCGACCACCGCGCCGGAGGCGATTCCCTCCAACCAGCGGGTCTTCTGCTCGTCGGTGCCGAAGCCGACGAGGACCTGTCCGGCGATCCCGTTGTTCGTGCCGAACATCGACCGCAACGCGAGGCTGGTGTAGCCGAACTCGAATGCGAGCTCGACGTCCTGGACGAGATTCAGTCCCAGCCCACCCCAATCCTGGGGAATCGCGTAGCCGAACAGGCCCATGCTCCTGGCTTGTTCTCGCAGGTCGTCGGGTACCCGGTCGGCTGACATGATCTCAAGCTCCCGGGGCACCACCTGAGTGCGGATGAACTGCTTGGTGGCCGTGAGGATATCGGCGAAGTCGGCATCCGAGATGGTCTCTGGTGATGGTGCTGGCGTGACGCTCTCGGCCATCGGGGGCCCTCCTGTACGTCCGGATGTGGTTTGATCCCAGAAATATCATATTTTATGTTTTTTACAGCTCGTACCTGAGGAGGGTGGCTTCATGGCTCTGTTGGACGGCCGGACCGCGGTGATCACCGGTGGTGCCCAGGGAATCGGATTCGCCATCGCCGAGCGGTTCGTGTCCGAAGGTGCCCGGGTGGTGCTCGGCGACCTGGACCCGGAGGCCACCGAGGCCGCGGTGCAGCGTCTGGGTGGTGATGCGGTCGCCAAGGCGGTCCGCTGCGATGTCACCGATGCCGGCCAGGTCGGTGCGCTCGTCGACGCGGCCGTCGACACTTTCGGCAGCCTCGATGTCATGGTCAACAATGCCGGCATCACCCGCGATGCCACCATGCGCAAGATGACCGAGGAGCAGTTCGACCAGGTCATCTCGGTCCACCTGAAGGGGTCCTGGAACGGCACCCGGTTGGCTGCGAACATCATGCGTGAGGCGAAAAGCGGTGCCATCGTCAACATCTCGTCGATCTCCGGCAAGGTCGGGCTGGTGGGGCAGACCAACTACTCGGCGGCGAAAGCCGGGATCGTCGGTTTGACCAAGGCGGCCGCCAAGGAAGTGGCGCACCTCGGTGTGCGGGTCAACGCCATCCAGCCCGGACTGATCCGGTCGGCGATGACCGAGGCCATGCCGCAGCGGATCTGGGATCAGAAGCTCGCCGAGATCCCGATGGGCCGCGCCGCCGAACCCAGTGAGGTCGCCTCCGTGGCGCTGTTCTTGGCCTCGGATCTGTCGTCGTACATGACCGGCACGGTGCTGGAAGTGACCGGCGGGCGGCACATCTAGTGCGCGACACCGTCATCTGCGAGCCGGTACGTACACCGATCGGCCGGTACGGCGGGATGTTCGCGGCGCTGACGGCGGTGGATCTCGGTGTCGCCGCGCTGCAGGGCCTGCTGGAACGCACCGGGATCAGTCCCGACGATATCGACGATGTCGTGTTGGGGCACTGCTATCCGTCCAGCGAGGCACCGGCGATCGGTCGCGTGGTGGTCCTCGACGCCGGTCTGCCGACGGCCGCGCCGGGTATGCAGATCGACCGCCGCTGTGGCTCCGGCCTCCAGGCTGTCATCCAGGCAGCGCTGCAAGTCGGAAGTGGCGGCAGCGATCTGGTGGTCGCCGGCGGAACCGAGTCGATGAGCAACGTGGCGTTCTATTCCACAGATATGCGCTGGGGCGGATCCCGGGGTGGTATCGCCGTGCACGATGGCTTGGCTCGCGGCCGGACCACCGCAGGCGGCAAGTTCCACCCCGTGCCCGGCGGCATGCTCGAAACGGCCGAGAATCTGCGCCGCCGCTACGGCATCTCGCGGACCGAGCAGGACGAACTCGCCGTCCGCTCACACCAGAAGGCGATTGCCGCCCAGGCCAGCGGGGTGCTGGCCGACGAGATCATTCCGGTGACCGTTGCCGATCGATCCGGTGAGAAGATCATCTCCGTCGACGAGCACCCGCGCGCCGACACCTCGCTGGAGAAGCTGAGCACGCTACGCCCCGTGCTCGGCAAGAGCGATCCTGATGCCACCGTCACCGCCGGCAACTCCAGCGGACAGAACGACGCCGCGTCCATGTGCGTCGTCACCACCCCCGAACGTGCCGCAGATCTGGGACTCACACCGCTGGTGCGATTGGTGTCCTGGGCTGTGGCAGGCGTCGGGCCGGACATCATGGGGATAGGTCCCGTCCCGGCGACGGCGCGCGCCCTTGCCGGCGCCGGACTGTCACTTGCCCAGATGGATGTGATCGAACTCAACGAGGCATTCGCCGCGCAGGCGCTGGCTTGCACGCGGGAGTGGGATTTCGGCGAAACCGATTTCGAGCGCACCAATGTGCGCGGCTCCGGGATCTCACTAGGACATCCGGTGGGCGCGACCGGCGGCCGGATGCTGGCCACGTTGGCCCGCGAACTCCAGCTACGAGATGGCCGCTACGGGCTGGAGACCATGTGTATCGGGGGCGGTCAGGGCCTGGCCGCCGTATTCGAACGGACGGTCCGATGACCGGCGAGAGCGAGAATACCCATGACTAGGCTTGCACAGACCGCCGGGCTGACCGATGTCCAGGCCGAGATCATCGCCACCGTACGGCAATTCGTCGACAGGGAGATCATCCCGAACGCGCAGGAACTCGAGCACGCCGATACCTATCCGCAACACATCGTCGACCAGATGCGCGAGATGGGCCTTTTCGGGCTGATGATCCCCGAGGAGTACGGCGGGCTGGGGGAGTCGCTGCTGACCTACGCGCTGTGTGTCGAAGAGCTGGCCCGCGGCTGGATGAGTGTGTCCGGGGTCATCAACACACATTTCATCGTCGCCTACATGATCCGTCAGCACGGCACCGATGCCCAGAAGCAGCGGTATCTGCCACGGATGGCGACCGGAGAGGTCCGCGGGGCATTCTCGATGTCCGAGCCCGAGCTGGGTTCGGATGTGGCCGCCATCCGCACCAGGGGTGCGCGCGACGGGGACGACTACGTCATCACCGGGCAGAAGATGTGGCTGACCAATGGCGGTAGCTCGACACTGGTGGCCGCACTGGTGAAAACCGATGAGGGAGCCGACAAACCGCACCGCAACCTGACGGCCTTCCTGATCGAGAAACCGGCCGGGTTCGGCGAGGTGGCTCCCGGCCTGACCATCCCGGGCAAGATCGACAAGCTCGGCTACAAGGGCATTGACACCACCGAGCTGATCTTCGACGGCTACCGGGCTTCGGTCGACGATGTGCTGGGAGCGGCGCCCGGCAAGGGTTTCGTCCAGATGATGGACGGTATCGAGGTCGGCCGGGTGAACGTATCGGCGCGGGCCTGCGGTGTCGGGATCCGGGCGTTCGAACTGGCGATCCGCTATGCACAGCAACGGGAGACGTTCGGCAAGCCGATCGCCGGGCACCAGGCCATCGCCTTCCAACTCGCCGAGATGGCGACCAAGGTCGAGGCGGCGCACTTGATGATGGTCAATGCCGCTCGGCTCAAGGACTCGGGGGAGCGCAACGATGTGGCCGCCGGGATGGCCAAGTATCTGGCCAGCGAGTTGTGCGCCGAGGTGACCCAGCAGAGTTTCCGCATCCACGGCGGTTACGGCTATTCCAAGGAGTACGAGATCGAACGGCTGATGCGCGACGCTCCGTTCCTGCTGATCGGCGAGGGCACCAGCGAAATCCAGAAGACCATCATCAGTAAGAATCTGCTCGATGAGTATCGGCTCTGAGCCCTCGGGGCGAGCGCAGCGACGGAAAGCGGTACCGGGGCGAGCGCAGCGACGGGAAGCGGTACCGGGGCGAGCGCAGCGACGGGAAGCGGTACCGGGGCGAGCGCAGCGACGGGAAGAACCGGATTTCGTTGCCCGGCCGCAGCTGTCGGACGATGTCGCGCGGGTGGTGCGACGGCGGATCTTCGAGGGTACCTACCCGGCTGGCCAGTATCTGCGGCTGGACCAGGTGGCCGTCGACCTCGGCATCAGCGTCACACCGGTGCGGGAGGCGCTGCTGAATCTGCGTGCCGAGGGACTGCTGGTCCAGCATCCGCGACGCGGGTTCATGGTGCTGGAGTTCACCGCCCGTGATCTCGCCGATGTCGCCGACGTGCAGGCCTACATCGGGGGTGAGCTGGCGGCGCGGGCGGCCCAGAACATCAGTGCCCAACAGCTTTCGGACCTCAAGGCCATTCAGGATGACCTGGAACGTGCTTACCAGGACGCCGACCCCGACCGCGCCGTGCGCCTCAATCACGAGTATCACCGCCTGATCAACATCTCCGCCGACTCGCCGAAGCTGACCCAGTTCATGTCCGGGATCACGCGGTATCAGCCCGAATCGGTGTTCCCGACCCTGGCGGGTTGGCCGGCCCAGTCGATCAGGGACCACCGCCGGCTGATCGATGCGCTGGAGCGTCGTGACCCCGATGCTGCGCGGCGGGCGATCGTGGAGCACTTCACCGTGGGTGTGGCTCCATTGACCGAGCACCTGATCGCTCGCGGCGTCATCGCCGAAGAGGACGAAGGCGGCTGAGGCCGCCATTTCTGCCGCCGAAGGAGGATCTTTCGCGTTGTCGGCGGACCGATCCCCGAGGTGTGGAATTGTGTTTACCGACAAGGAGGTTCGGTGTGACGATGGGTGTGACCAGGGCATGAGTGAGCCATTGGACGAACTCGGCTACTACTTGCTGGCCGGTGCCGGCGGTGAGGGCCCCGCCACCCTGGTGGACGAAGCCCGGCGCGGTGAGGAACTCGGATTCGGTACCGGCTTCATCTCCGAGCGCTGGAACGTCAAGGAGGCGTCGTCGCTGACCGGCGCAGCGCTGGCGGTGACGAGTCGGATGCGAATCGCCACCGCGGCGACCAATCACAACACCAGGCATCCGCTGATCACCGGATCGTGGGCCACGACCATGCACCGGTTGTCCGGCGGCCGGTTCACGCTGGGCCTTGGCCGGGGAATCGCGGCGTTGTACGGCGCCTTCGGGGTGCCCGCGGTGACCACTGCGCAGATGGAGGATTTCGCCAAGGTGATGCGCCGACTCTGGCGCGGCGAGCTGATCTTCGACCATGACGGGCCGATAGGACGGTATCCGCTGCTGTTCCTCGACTCGGACTTCCGCGAGGATATCCGGCTGGCCATCGTGGCCTTCGGGCCGCAGACCCTGGCACTGGGCGGGCGCGCCTTCGACGATGTCATCCTGCATACGTACTTCACGCCGGAGACGCTGCAGCGCGCGGTCAAGACGGTCAAGGACGCCGCCGAACAGGCTGGTCGAGACCCGGCGAGTGTCCGGGTGTGGTCGTGTTTCGCGACCGTCGGCGATCACCTGCCCGAAGAGCTTCGGCTGAAGAAGACGGTGGCGCGATTGGCCACCTATCTGCAGGGCTACGGTGACCTGATGGTCAGCACCAATGGCTGGGATCCCGCTGTACTGAAGCGCTTTCGCGAGGACACCGTGGTGCAGTCCATCGGCGGCGGTATCGATCACAAGGCGACGACCGAGCAGATCGAACACATCGCCACCTTGATTCCCGATGAGTGGCTGGAGCCGTCGGCAACCGGAACGGCGGAACAATGCGTCGAGCGGGTCCGCAAGGAGTTCGACTACGGTGCCGATGCGGTGATCATGCACGGCGCCACACCCGATGAGCTCGCCCCGATCGTGCAGGCCTATCGCGTCACGACGTCGTGATGTGCGGAGTGTCGGCCGGACTCATTGCGGCTGACACTCCTCACATCGCGGGATTCAGCAGCAGCGCGACTGTGGATTGGACTCGGTCGCGGCGTGCCGCATCCGCCAGTATTCCCGCTCGGTCGGCGCCGGCGCGTCCGGATGCCGACGCGCGAGGTGCTCGAGGTAGCGGCGATAGTGGTTGTCACCCATCAATGATGACCAGTACCAACCGATCTGGCGCGCGAGCGTCCGAGCTCGTCCCATTGCTTCTGCACCTCCTTCTCGGCATCAGTGGCAAGGAGTCCCGACGGCGCGAAGATGCGCGAGGGCACCGGCTCGTCTTCGGTGAGCGGACGACCCGTGCCACGGATCGCCTTGAGCGCCATGATGACACCGGCGGCGACCACGATGATCACCAGCACCGCGAACACGATCGACAACGTGCCCTGGATGAACGTGTTGCGGATGACGGCGTCGATCTGACCGGAGTCCTTCGCCGCGCCGAATGCCGTCTTGCCTGCGTCTTTGGCGTCGCGGTACTGGAAGTGCTGCGTCCAGTAGCCGACCTTCGGGTCACCGGAGAAGATCTTCTGCCAGGACGCCGTCATGGTCACCACGAGATCCCAGGCCAGCGGAATGCCGGGTATCCATGCCCATTTCAACAGTCCGCGCTTGATGATCACCACGGTGACGACGGTCAGTGCGATCGCGGCCAACAACTGGTTGGCAATGCCGAACAGTGGGAACAGTGTGTTGATGCCGCCGAGTGGGTCGGTGACGCCCATCAGCAGAATGCTGCCCCACGCGACCACGACGGTGACGCTGCAGATCCAGGCGCCCACGCGCCAGCTCGGATTCTGCAGCTTCTTGAGCGGCCCCCCGAGGTTTCCGAGCGCGTCCGACAGCATGAAGCGGGCAACCCGGGTCCCGGCGTCGACCGTCGTCAGGATGAACAACGCCTCGAACATGATCGCGAAGTGATACCAGAACGCCTTCAGGCCCGCGCCGCCGAAGACCTGGTGCAGCACCTCCGACATACCGAAGGCCAGCGTCGGGGCGCCGCCCGTGCGGGACACGATCGACTCCTCACCGACGCTCTGAGCGGCACCGGTGATCTCGTCGGCGGTGATATCGGCCCCGGACAATCCGAGTCCGTTGACGTAATCGGCCGCGGTCTGGGCGGTGGTGCCGGTGGCAGCGGTCGGCGCGTTCATGACGAAGTACAGATGCTGGTTGAGGATTGCGGCCGTGATCAGCGCCATGATCGCGACGAACGACTCGGTGAGCATGCCGCCGTACCCGATCAGGCGCATCTGGCTTTCCTTCTCGAGCAGCTTCGGCGTGGTGCCCGAGGAGATCAGCGCGTGGAAGCCCGACAGTGCACCACAGGCGATCGTGATGAACAGGAACGGGAACAGGGAGCCGGCGAACACGGGCCCGGTACCGCTGGTGGCGAACGACGAGATCGCGGGTGCCTCCATGATCGGCCGGGCCACCAGGATGCCCACGGCGAGCAGGGCGATGGTGCCGACCTTCATGAACGTCGAGAGGTAGTCGCGCGGAGCCAGCAGCAACCAGACCGGCAGCACCGAGGCGGCCAGGCCGTAGATGATGATGCACCATGACAACGTCACCTTGGACAGCGTGAACCAGTCGGTGCCCCACTGGGTTTCGGCCACCCAGCCGCCGGAGGCGACCGCGAGCAGCAACAGTGCCACACCGATCAGCGATACCTCCGACACCCGGCCGGGCCGGAGGAAGCGCAGGTAAAGACCCATGAAGATCGCGATCGGGATCGTCATCGCTATGGAGAACACGCCCCAGGGGCTCTCGGCGAGCGCGTTCACCACGACCAGCGCCAGCACCGCCAGCAGGATCACCATGATGACGAGCACGCCGACGATCGCGGCGGCTCCGCCCACCACGCCGAGTTCGTCCTTGGCCATCTGCCCAAGGGACCGGCCGCGTCTGCGCACCGAGATCGACAGCACCAGGTAGTCCTGAACACAACCGGCGACCAAGGCGCCGATGATGATCCAGATGGTGCCGGGCAGATACCCCATCTGCATGGCCAGCACCGGACCGACCAGCGGACCGGCGCCGGCGATGGCGGCGAAGTGGTGACCGAACAGCACCCGCCGGTCGGTGGGCATGTAGTCGGTGCCGTTCTCGAACACCTCGGCCGGGGTGGCGTGATCATCGCGCGGCTTGACGATCTTCATCTCGATCAGCCGGGCGTAGAAACGGAAGCCGATGACGTAGGTGCAGATCGCGGCGATGACGAACCACACCGCGTTGATGGTCTCGCCGCGGAAGAACGCGATGATCGCCCACGCGACGGCACCGAGCACCGCCACCACGGCGAAGATGATCTTGTGCTTGGTGGTGATCGGTGAGCGGTCGACGATCGCCACCGGCGGCAGGTCCTTGTCGGTTCGGACGTAGGTGATGTCGCCGCGGGTGTCCTCGGTCAGATCGGGGGCGGTCGGTGATCCCATGGGGTCGATCCTTGCATCCGACACTCGGGTAATTCAGGACCTTGGGTCGATCGGGCAGATTGCGTCTCGGCTCTCAGTCCGGCCGGCAGGTGCGGGCGATGAAGTTTCGCATCGTCATGCCGAACTCGCGATACCCCAGCTGTTCGTCGGGCCCTGCGGACGTCGTGACGGCTGCGATCCGGAAGTAAAGTGCGCCGTACGCGGCAAAGTAGTATGTCAGTGGGTTGGCGCTGGTCCGTCCGAGTTCGAGCATTGTGTCGGCTTGCTGATTGCCGACCGCGGGATCGCGTTCAACCATCTGAGCTGACATATGGGTATCCACCGGATTGGCCCAGGCGCCGCAATCATCATCGGAGACCGTGACCAGCACGGTGGGATCGGCCGGGTCCACCGGCTGCGGGGAAGCCGAGTCGATGTCGATAGATGCAACAAGGCGAGCGAACACGGCGGGCCTGCCGGTGTCTATCGCGGTACACAGGGCTTCGACCGCTTCGTCGATCAGACCGACCGAGACCCTCAGGTTCACCAGATGGTCCAGATTGGGGGCAGGGTTGCGGACCGCTGCGGCATAGGCTCGGCCGCGAGCGACGTACTGCCCATACAGTTGTCGCACCACCATGTTCGGTGTCTGTGTGATGAGCGGTACCGCGGCGTCGGCAGCTCTTTTGAAGGCGTCGGCGTCGGCTTCGATGAGGCGGCGTTGTTCGGTGGTCCACTCGGCAGTGCTCTGCTTTTGGACGTTCTCGAGTCCTGGCACGTCGCTCGATACCGTGCGGGTGATCGTCGCCAGCTTGCCGCAGGTCGGCTCGTCGAGCACCGCTGAGATCGACGTGCTCGGTTGTTTGTCCAGCGTTGCCGGATCGGTCGGGGCAGCGATCGTGGGTGCCGGCGGCTCGGCGCCTCCCGTGACGGCCCAGATCACGAGGGCGCCGACCGTCAGGGTGATCACCGAGTATGACAAGGCGATTCCGATGATCGCGCGATCCCGGCCGGGCTGACCGGTGCGCCGGATCTGAGCCAGACCGAGGTGCCCGAGTAATGCCCCCACCGGCGCCAGAACGAACGCGAAGGCCAACGATAACGTCGCCAGTGTGTTGGCTTTCGGTGGCGGCGAGGTGCCGAATGCAGACGCGAGGTTCGACGCGTGTGCGTCGAACGGGTTCGGCGCCGAACCGAACGGGTCGTTGCTCCAGTTCAAAGATGTCCCCCTGTGCTGCTGTGCACATCCCATGATGTCGCATTGGGAACCGTGGTCCGGACACTAATGTCGGTCGAAGATGGCACGCACGGTGTCCACCGTGTCGGCCTGCGCGGCGGGCTTGTCGTGCCGATAACGCACGACGCGCGCGAAACGCAAGGCCATCCCTGCCGGATAGCGCGAGGACGCCTGCACACCATCGATGGCGATCTCGACGACCTGCTCGGGCCGCACCCGCACCGTGCCGCCGGCGGAGCCGGCAATCGGGCCACCGCCGTCGGTACCGTCGACCGCCAGCTCGGTGAAGCGCCTGGTCTGCCATGCCAGCATCTCGTCGGTCATCCCCTTGAATGTCTTGCCCAGCATCACGAATCCGCCGGTGTCCGGGTCGCGAGCTCCGAGATGGATATTGGACAGCAGACCGGTGCGCCGCCCGGAGCCCCATTCGACCGCCAGCACCACCAGATCGAGGGTGTGCACCGGTTTGACCTTCAGCCAGCCGGCACCACGGCGGCCCGCCTCGTACGGTACGCGCGGCGCCTTGGCCATCACCCCCTCATGGCCCGCGGCCAGCGTCGTCTCCAGGAACTCATGCGCGGCGTCGGGGTCGGTGGTGACCAGCCGGTCCACCCGCTGCGCCGCGGGTACCACCGCGTCCAGCACGGCCATCCGGTCGGTGAGCGGCAGGTCCAGCAGATCGACACCGTCACGGTGCAGCAGATCGAAGAAGAACACCGACAGCGGCTCGGTTCGCGCGGTGGGTGAGCGGCTGCCGAAGCGCGATGCGGTCACCTGGAAGCGGTGCGGACGCCCGTCGGGCCGCAGCGCGATCGCCTCGGCGTCGGCGATCAGGTGGGTGACCGGCAGGGCGAGCACGGCCTCGACCACCTCGGGCAGGCGCGCGGTGACATCGTCGAGCGTCCGGGTGTAGATCGTGACGCGGTCCCCGGCGCGGTGGACCTGCACGCGCGCGCCGTCCAGCTTCGTCTCGAACGCGGCCTCGCCACCCAGTTTGTCCAGAGCTTCGGCGACACCGATCGCGGTCTGGGCCAGCATGGGCGATACCGGGCGCCCGACGCGCAGGGTGAACCGGCCGATATCGCCGTCGACGATGGCCGAGACCGCGACCTCGGAAAGATCCCCGGCCAGCATTGCGGCGCGGCGGACCGCGGCGGGCGAGAGGTCGGCGGCCTTGGCCACCGCATCGGCCATCACCCCGGTGAGCGCACCCTGGCGCAGTTCCCCGGACAACAACCGTCGCAGGAATCGCTGTTCGGCTTCGGTGGCGGCGCCGAAGAGGTCGCACACCCGCTGGGCGCGTCGCTCCTTGGACCCCTTGCCCGTGATGCCCTTGATCTCGGTCAGGATGGCGTGCACCACGCCGACGGTCAGTGTCGCGTCGCCCGCGGG
Source organism: Mycolicibacterium sp. 22603 (assembly GCA_052044345.1). Lineage (GTDB taxonomy): Bacteria > Actinomycetota > Actinomycetes > Mycobacteriales > Mycobacteriaceae > Mycobacterium. The sequence goes on along the minus strand of JBQEMX010000007.1, from coordinate 30,484 downwards.
CGGCGGTAGATCGCGCAGCCCCGCCCAGCCGACGCCGATCTGGCGTTGGGGCAGCTCACCGGATAACCAGGCCACCACCACGGCGATCTCCTCGTGGTCCGCGAGGCCTAGTACAGTGGCGACCCGTTCCACCTTTGCCAGCCGTGACGATGTCGCACCGATATCGGCCGACGCGGTGACGATCTCTGCCAACTGCACGATCTCAGGCTGCCATCCGGTACCGACATGTCAGCGAGCCGATCGGCTGCGGCGGTCGAACCGGTGACATAAGGCCCTGTTCGTGGCCGGTGCCGCCGCGGGACAATGCTCGTGGCGGCCGGGCGGCTGCCACATGAGAGGTGGCCACGATGTCGCGCAGTCAGTCTCACACCCAACAACTCGAAGCGCTCAATCGCAGGCAATGCCTGGACCGGTTGCAACAGGTCCGTGTCGGTCGATTGGTGTTCACCGAGGACGCGCTTCCGGCGATCCAGCCGGTCAACTTCCGGCTGTGGCGGGAGGACGTCGTCATCCGGGTCGCGGGCGGGGCAAAGCTGGCGGCCGCCACCGACCATCAGGTGGTGGCGTTCGAGGCCGACGAACTCGATCCGGATCTGCGCAGCGGGTGGAGTGTCACGGTGGTCGGCACCGCGGAACCGATCACCGCGGTCGACGACCTGGTGGAGGTGGCCGGCACCTTCGTCGAGCCATGGGTGCAGGGGCGGCGTGACCACTTCGTCCGGATCCGGACCGAGCGGATCACCGGAAGGCAGATCTTCGACGACGCCGTTCCGCATTACCGGCCATGATGGACTCATGCCCGTGGTGAAGGTGTTTCTGGTCGACGACCATGAGGTCGTCCGGCGTGGACTGATCGACCTGCTCGGAGCCGATCCTGATCTGCAGGTCGTCGGGGAAGCCGGCACGGTCGCCGAGGCGTTGGCCCGAATTCCGGTCGCGCAGCCGCAGGTCGCCGTACTCGATGTCCGGTTGCCCGACGGCAACGGCATCGAGCTGTGTCGCGATCTGCTCTCCGAGCTGCCCGACCTGCGGTGCCTGATGCTGACCTCGTTCACCTCCGACGAAGCCATGCTCGACGCCATCCTGGCCGGCGCCAGTGGATACGTCGTCAAGGACATCAAGGGCCTCGAACTGGCCAACGCCATCAAGGAAGTCGGGGCAGGCCGCTCGTTGCTCGACAATCGGGCCGCCGCGGCGCTGATGGCCAATCTGCGCGGCGCCGCCGAGCGTGATGACCCGCTGACCGGGCTCACCGAGCAGGAGCGCACCCTTTTGCATCTGTTGTCCGAGGGTCTCACCAACCGCCAGATCGCCGCCCGGATGTTCCTGGCCGAGAAGACGGTGAAGAACTACGTGTCCAGGCTGCTGGCCAAGCTCGGCATGGAACGCCGCACGCAGGCAGCTGTTTTCGCGTCGAAGCTGGAATGGGGACAGAGCAGTCGCGGCGATTCAGCACTGCCACTCGACGACCGCTGACACCGGCATCCGCGGGGTGGCGGGCAAGGGGTCGGCATTGACCGGTGCCCAGCCGACGCGCAACAACATCTGCGGGTAGCCATGGTCGCCGAAGACGTCATCGCGCACCGCATTCCTGGTGGCGTCGATCTCGAGTGGTTCGGTCACCGGGCAGCTGGCCAGACCGAGCGTGGTCGCGGTCAACAAGACCAGGCTGGTGGCCTCCCCGGCCCGCAACCGAGACAGCGGGTTGTCCTCCTTGGTGCCCAAGGCCAGGACGACGGCGGCGTCGTCGGCCGCCTCGGCGTCGGACTGGGCGAGCATCGGGCCGGCGAACACTCGACCCGGAAGTGTCGCCCGCGGATCCGAGCGAGGGGTGTTGCGGGCCGGTACGCCTGCCAAGGACGCGTAACGTCCACTCCAGGTGGATAATTCGGCCAGGTATGCGTGGTCGGTGGCGTGCTGGCGGACGGCGCGCGTGACGATCTGTTCTAGTTCGGGCAGCCGCTGGACCTGTCGGAGCATCACTCCCGCGCGGGCGGCCCTGGCACCCATCAGGGCTATATCGGCGTCCGGCACGGTCCACGGGCTGAACATGCGACGGTCGGTGCGCCGGCACGGGATGGCCGCGGCCAGTGGTACGTCCGATCCCGCGGCGACGCCGGGCCGCACCGTCACCGCTGCCAGCAGACCGGGCTGAGCGGGGTCGGGAAAGCGGTGCACCTGGGCGCGCCAGCCCAGCGAGGCCAGTCCCACGACCGCGTGGTGAAGCGCGGCGCCGCAGCTGAGCAACAGGTCTCGGGAGTCCGGATCAGCGTGTGGCAGAGCGCGATCGGCGTCGGCGAACAACAGCAACCGGTCCGGTCGTACCCGCCAGCGCCACGGCTGCGAATTGTGGATCGACGGGGCCCTCGTCGCCAGGGACAACACCGTTTCGATGGTTCGGCGGTCCGGAGTGTTGGGGTCCATCCGGCAAGACTGCCCGCGCGGGGCCGGCGGTGGTAGTGCCGAAAGTCCCCATCGGGAAGTTGTCAGGTCACCGCGAATTCGACGCTGGGCCAACCGGTCGCGCCGTCGGGGACGACGCCGGCGACGTCCTCGGTCTGTACTGCCCCGGTGTTGTCGGTGGCGCGCACGGTGATGCGGTGCAGACCGGGCTTTTCGGCCTGCCAGTCGAAGCTCCACAACCGCCACGTGTCATTCGAGTACGCCGCACCCAGCGTCGCCTGCTGCCAAGGGCCGTCGTCGATCCGGACCTCGACGCCGCGCACCCCGCGGTGCTGGGCCCATGCCACTCCGCCGAAGCGGACCGGACCCGGTGCGACGTCCTGGCCGACGCGGGGCACATCGATCCGCGACTGGGTCTTGATCGGACCTCGCTCGGACCATCCCAGCGGCGTCCAATAGCCCTGCGCCCGATCGAATCTGGTCAACTCCAGATCGACCACCCACTTGGTGGCCGAGACATACCCGTACAGGCCGGGGACGACGAGCCGGGCCGGGTAGCCGTGTTCGATGGGCAGCGGTTGACCGTTCATCGTGATGGCCAACAGGGAATCGCGGTCATCGGTCATCGCCTCGGTGGGTGTGCCCGCGGTGAAACCGTCACTTGAAGTGGACAGCACCATATCGGCGTCGGAATGCACCCCAGCCGCCGCCAGAAGGTCACGCACCCGGTAACCGGTCCAGACAGCGTTGCCGATCAGGTCACCGCCCACCGGATTCGACACACAGGCCAGCGTGACGACCTTCTCGATGAGCTCGAACTTCTCCAGGTCGGCGAAGGTGTAGGTCACCTCACGGTCGACCATGCCGTGGATGCGCAACGCCCAGGAGTCGCGGTCGAGCTGGGGGACCGACAGCGCGGTGTCGATCCGGTAGAACTCGTCGTTGTCGGTGACGAACGTGGTCACGTCGACGCCGGTGGGCTGCACGTCGGGTGGAATCGGGGGCGCAGGCTTGGCCACCGGCGGTGGTGTGTATGCCTGTCGGTCGCCGGCAGCCGAGTGCACCCGCCGAGCCCACGCCGATCCGACGGCAGTGCCCAGTACGCCGAGGCCCAGCAGCCCGAGCGCGGCCAGCGAGAGTCGGCGCCCGGGATCGGCGGCCGCGGATTCGTGTGCCGACCCATCCTGCAGTCGGCCGGAGGTCAGAAATCGCAGCGCGATGATGCCGGCGAGCCCGCCGACCACCGTCGGCACCATGTCCAGGGGACGGGCGCCGGTCCGCGACAGGATGGCGGCGCAGCCGGCAACGGTGGCCGCGGCGAACATGACGCTGCCGATCGGTATCCGCCGGCGCTCCAACACTCCGGCCAGGGCCGCCAACACCGCGATCGCCACGAGCACCGCGACCGTCAGGAACAGCTTGTCCGCGGTGCCGAAGGTCTGGATCGCCCATTCCTTCACCGGACCAGGGGTGCGGTCGATGATCGTCGATCCGATGGCGGAGCGGGGATCGGCGGATGCCCCGAGTGGTACCGCGACGAGGGCGCTCACGCCGAGGGTCACCGCGGCCGCGGCGACACCGGACAGGACACGCGTACCGACTGCGATGGATGCCACCAGACCACGCTAGCCGAGGCGTCACCGGAGGTGCTCTCGGCGAGCGGGCGCCACTGGGGCCGAAGTTCTACCGGTAGGTGTCGTACCCGAGTCTGACCGCCAATGCGATACCGGCGATCGCGATGCCCAGCCGCAGCGGGGTCGGCGGTGCTCGCCGCACCACCACGGGTCCGAGCCGCGCGCCGATGAGACAGCCGACGCCCATCGCTCCCACGGCGGGCCAGTACACCGGTGCAAAGATCACGAAGCCCATGGCGGCAACGGCATTGGCGATCCCCAACACGACATTCTTGGTGGCGTTGGCTTCGGGCAGACTCTCGGCTCCGGTCCGCAGGAACAGCGCCAGCAGCAAGACGCCCGCCGCGGCGCCGAAGAACCCGCCGTAGACGCAGATCACGGCGACGGCCACCGCCTGGGCCGCGCCACGCGCGCGGGTCGGTTCGGCGACCGGTCCGCTGCGGCGAGGCAATGCGATCGCGACCGAAGCGACCAACAGCAGCACCGGGACCACGTTCTCGAAACCTTCCGCGGGTATCGAGAGCAGCAGCCACGCGCCGGCGGCCCCGCCGAGCACGGCCATCGGCATGAGCCGCAGCAGGCGGCGGCGCTGCCCGGCGAGTTCGGGTAACGAGCCCGCCACCGAACCGACCCCGTTGAAGACCAGGCTCACGGTGTTGGTGACATTGGCCGCGACCGGCGGCAGACCGATCAGCAACAGGGCGGGGTACGTCGAAAGGGACGCCAGCCCGGCAATGCTGCCGATCAAACCGCCGCCGATGCCGGCGACGAACAGCAGCACCATCTCCCACCAGGTCACCGGGCCATCGTCGACCAGAGCGGGTGAGTTGCCCAAACCGGGTTGCGCCGATCGGGTCGTCGGGTCTAACCTCGCTGACGTGCATCGCATTCTCGTAGTAGCCAGCACCCGCAGCGGGGTCTGATCCAGACCGACCCCCCGCTGTGGGTCGGATGCTACTACCCGTCGGTCGCTCCCTAACGAGTGCGAAGGCCGACACACATGAACTCAACCACCCTCATCGCGAGCCCCCGCTTCGCCGATTTCTTCGACGCCCCCTTGCCGCGCGGACTTCGCGACCTGGCCGCCGAGATGACGTGGGATGACGTGGCGGCGACCTTCGGCTCCAGCGCCGGACCCGTCCGGTTGTTGTCCTGGGACCGGGCCGACCGGGCCTACGGCAGGCACACTCACACCTACACGGCCACCATCGCCGTCGGGGATCGGATCACCGCGTGCACGGCCACGTCCGCAGGTCCGCTCGGTGCGCTGACCGCGATGCTGCACGAATGTGGCGTCAGGATCGAGATGCTGAACTTCCACCAGATGCGGGCCGGCGGCCAGACCGCCACCTTCATCCGCAGCACGGCCGGAGTCGATGCGCAGTGGGCGATCGCCTGGTCCGAATGCCCACATCAGTCCGCGCTGCGCGCCGTGGTCGCGTCGGCGAACCGGCTGGCCGCCTGACGCGAACGGCCACTTATCGCACGCGAAATGGCTTCTTGCGTGCGACAAGTGGCCGCTGGGACGACTACTCGATCAGAGTGGGCGCAAGGTGACGGGCATACCGTCCATCGGCACGGGCATTCCCGCGTAGTCCAGCTTGGACTTGTAACCCGGGTAGGGCGGCTCCAGCCGGTACTTGCGCAGCAGCCGGTGCATGACGGTCTTGATCTCCAGCTGACCGAAGACCATGCCGATGCACTTGTGGGCGCCGCCGCCGAACGGGGCGAACGCGTAGCGGTGACGCTTGTGCTCGTTACGGGGTTCGGCGAACCGGCTCGGGTCGAATTTCTCCGGGTCGGTCCACAGTTCCGGCAGGTGGTGGTTGATCGACGGCCAGGTGACGATGCTCGTGCCTGCCGGGATGAAGTGGCCCAGTAGATCGGTGTCGCGCACGGCGGAGCGCACATTGAACGGCAGCGGCGTCACCAGTCGCAGTGATTCGTTGATCACCAGGTCGTAGGTCTCGAGCTTGTCGAGCGCCTCGATGTCCAGCGGGCCGTCGCCGATCCGCTCCGACTCTTCTCGGCAGCGTTCCTGCCACTCGGGATTGGCGGCCAGGTAGTAGGCCATCGTCGTCAGGGTCGATGTCGACGTGTCGTGAGCAGCCATCATCAGGAAGATCATGTGGTTGACGATGTCCTGGTCGCTGAAGGTGTTGCCGTCTTCGTCGGCGGTGTGACACAGCACGGTCAGCATGTCGGTGCCGTGCGAGTCGCGCTTCTCCTTCACCCGGGCCTCGAAGTAGTCGTCGAGCACCTTGCGGGCCTGCAGTCCGCGCCACCACTTGAACGGGGGCACACCGGTGCGGATGATGGCGCCGCCCGCGCGTGTGGTCATGGTGAAGGCGTCGTTGACCTTGGTGACCAATTCCTTGTCCGAGCCCGGCTCGTGACCCATGAACACGACCGAGGCGATATCGAGCGTCAGCTCCTTGACCGCGGGATAGAACAGGAAGCGCGGATCGTTCTCGACCCAGTCGTTGGCGATGACGGCCGAGGCGACCTTGTCGATGTGCTCCACGTAACCGGTCAGCCGCGACCGGGTGAAGGCCTCCTGCATGATGCGGCGGTGGAACATGTGCTCCTCGAAATCGAGCATCATGAGCCCGCGGTTGAAGAACGGACCGATGACCGGGTCCCAGCCCTTCTGCGAGAAATCCTTGTTGCGGTTGGAGAACACCGCCTGGGTCGCGTCCGGACCCAGTGCCGCGACGCTGGAGAGCGCGGGGGAGTAGGCGTAGTGGACCGGCCCGTACTTCTTGTACACCTCGAGCAGGTACTCCGGGCCGGAGCGGAACGTCTCGATCATGTGGCCGAGGATCGGCACGCCCGAATCGCCGAGGACCGGCTTCAGCCCGCTCCCGGCCGGCGGCTCGGCGAGCACGAACTGCTTGAAATCGTGCCTGCGCAGCCGCTGCTCGACCGCGCCGAGACCGGGCATGTTGTTCAGCGTCGGGGTGAACCGGCGCTTGGCCTGGTCCAGCAGATAGGCCGGCGTGCTGATGGTTGTCGCCATGGACGGAGCTCCTTCGTGCGGACAGACCTGTGGTCGACGTCACTTCGTCGACCATCTTCACGGCCGACTTGACGGCTGTCAAGTTTGTGTAGGGCGCGGTCGCCGGTCGCGCCGATCGGCTCGGGGCCTGCTTTCGCGCAACGGATACCGCGCGGCAGGTCGGGGTGTGTGTCAGGCTTGACACATGTCAAGTTTTGTTCTGGCGTGGCACGGTGCAAAGGTCTAAGGCCATGAGCGCCATTCCCGAAGCGCAAACCGAGACGCGGCGCAGCCGCGGAGACCGCCAACGCGACGCGATCGTCGCCGCGGTGCGCGAGTTGCTCGGCGTCAAGCCCTTCGCCGATCTGTCGGTGAGCATGATCAGTGAACGGGCGGGTGTGGCGCGCTCGGGCTTCTATTTCTACTTCGACTCCAAGTACGACGTGTTGGCGCTGATCGTCCGTGAGGCGCTCGCCGAACTGGACGTGCTGACCCACAACTTCGCGCCGCGCGATCCCGGCGAATCGCCCGCGGCCTTCGCCAAGCGGATGGTCGGCAGCGCCGCGGCCGTGTTCGCGACCAACGATCCGATCATGGCCGCCTGCACGGCGGCACAAACCACCGACAAACAGATCGCCGCCATCATGAACGACTTCGAGGACATGGTGATCGACAAGATCGTCGGCGTTGTCGAGGACGAGGTGAGCAAGGGCACCCGGCCCATCTCCGACGATATTCCCGCGCTGGTCCGGATGCTCACCGCCACCACCGCCATGACGCTGTCCAACGATGCGGCCTTCGTCGGTCGCGGCACCGATCCCGCGCGGGCGGTCGACGTGCTGGAACGGCTCTGGCTCAACGCGCTGTGGGGAACCGCCGCCTCCTGGGACGAGTGAGCTGCCCGCACTGGGTAATGTCGGGCAGATGGGTCAGCCTGATGGTTTTGCCGGGAAACGGATTCTGTTGACCGGTGCGGCCAGCGGTATAGGCCGCGCGACCGCGCTCAAGCTGGCCGAGCTCGGTGCCGAGCTGTATCTGACCGACCGGGACGACGAGGGACTGGCCACCGTCGTCGCCGACGCCGAAGCCCTCGGCGCCACCGTGGCGGCCCACCGGGCGCTGGACGTTTCCGATTTCGAGGCGGTCAGCGCCTTCGCCGACGACGTGCATGCCGCCCACGGTGCGCTCGACATCATCATGAACATCGCGGGGATCTCCGCCTGGGGCACGGTGTCGACGCTGTCACACCAGCACTGGAAGTCGATGATCGACGTCAACCTGATGGGTCCGATCCACGTCATCGAGACATTCGTGCCGCCGATGGTCGCCGCGGGTCGGGGTGGTCACCTGGTGAACGTCTCTTCGGCGGCAGGAATCGTCGCACTGCCCTGGCACGCCGCCTACAGCGCCAGCAAGTACGGCCTGCGCGGGCTCAGCGAGGTCCTCCGGTTCGACCTGGCCCGGCACCGCATCGGGGTGTCGGTCGTGGTGCCCGGCGCGGTGAAGACCGGACTGGTCCAGACCGTGCAGATCGCCGGGGTCGATCGTGAGGACCCGCGGGTGGCCAGGTGGGTCGACCGATTCGCCGGGCACGCCGTGTCGCCCGAGCACGCTGCCGACAAGATCCTGGCCGGTGTGCGGCGCAACCGGTTCCTGATCTACACCTCGACAGACATCCGCGCTCTGTACGCCTTCAAGCGGGTGGCGTGGTGGCCCTACAGCGTGGCGATGCGACAGGTCAACGTCCTGTTCACCCGCGCGCTGCGGCCCAAACCGCGGAACTGACGGTTTCTGCCGTTGGAAATATCACACCCCTTGAAACCGCGCTACCAGGGGTTTTAGGTTAGGCTAAGTCATTTGCGCGCGCCGGAGCCTGCGGTAATCGAAGGCCTCGTGCGGGACGGCTCAACGTCGAGAGGCCCACGCGGTGCGCTGGGTGTTGTGCATCGCCAGAGGAGATCGCCGGTTGTCGGGACTTTTTGATCCGAATCAGGAAAAGAGCAGTTGTGGCGTCGGATTCCTGACGCGTAAGGACGGCCGTCAAACCCACGAGGTCATCCAGAAACTGCATGAGGCGCTGTGCGCGGTCCCGCACCGCGGCGGCATGTCCTCAGAGGGCGTCGGCGACGGCGCGGGGGTCAATCTGGATCTCTCCCTGCGGTTCTTCCGCGAGGTCACCGGCCGGCCGGACCTGGAGCTCGGTCAGTTCGGCGTGGGCAACTTCTTCCTGCCCAACGACACCGCATTCCACGGCGAGGCCGAGGCGGTGATCGAGCGGACACTGCGCGAGCACGGGTTCGACATCATCGCCAAACGTGATGTGCCGGTGGACAACACGGCCATCCGCCCGGCGGCGGTCACGTATCAGCTGCCCATCCGGCAATGGGTGTTCACCACAGCGGACAGCGCGCGTTTCGATCGCAGGATCCACGACGCGCTGATGGACATCGAGGCCGTCGCCTACACCGAACCGGCGTTGCTGGGTCTGTACCCGCTCTCCATCAGCGCCCGCACCCAGGTGCTCAAGGGCCGCCTGAACTCCAATGAGGTCGTCCCGTACTTCAGCGACCTGTCGGATCCGCGCATGGAAGTGCACTCGATGTTCTTCCACACCCGTTTCTCCACCAACACGGTCCCGAATGCCACGATGGCCCAACCCTTCCGGCTGATGGCCCACAACGGCGAGCTCAACACCGACAAGAAGAACCGGTTGTCCGACAACGCCGTCGCACGCGCCCGCAACCGCGCGATCGTGCGGCCCGTCGGACAGTCCGACAGCTGTCGACTGGACCAGACCCTGCAGAACCGGGTTCTCGAAGACGACCTGGACTTGATCACCGCGGTCGTGGCGATGATGCCGCCGGCCTGGGAGAACGACGAGACGCTGTCCCCGCAGGTGCGGGCGATGCTGGAGTTCTTCAGCCTCTACGAAGAGAAGAACGACGGGCCGGCAGCGCTGATCTTCGGCGACGGCACCTACATCGGTGCGCGGCTGGACCGGCTGGGACTGCGCCCGTTGCGCTCGGTGGAGACCGCCGAGTATCTCGGGGTGATGTCCGAGGCCGGTCAGGTGTACTTCCCGCCCGAGGAGGTGCTCAAGCGCGGGCGTATCGAGGCCGGCGGCATGCTGTACTACGACCACCGTGAACGACGGTCCTACGACACCGTCGAGGCGTTGGAAAAGCTTGCTCGACAGCATGATTACCAACGCATGCTCGACGAGGCGCGGGTGAACCTCGCCGATCTGCCCGCGGTGGCCCCGGAGGGCCAACTCTCCCCGGCCCGCTACAACGGCGATCTGTCCAGGCATCAGCGCTATGTCGCGTATTCGTTGAATCAGGAGAGCTTCAAATTCCTGATGGACCCGATGCTGGCCACCGGCCAGGAGAAGATCTCGGCGATGGGGTACGGCGCGGCCATCAACGCGCTGTCCAACCACGAGGGCGGTATCGCCCGCTACTTCACCCAGCGGTTCGCCCAGGTGACCAATCCCCCGCTGGACAGTATTCGCGAAGCCGATGGCATGACATTGCGGGTGGCGCTCGGTGCCAAGCCGAACAGCGGCGGGAAGCCCGCACCGCAGATCGTGGTGCCGACACCGATCCTCACCCACCTGGAGATGCTCAGGATCCGGGATCAGAAGCACACACCCGTCGAGCGGTTCGGCATGTTCTACCGGATCGACCTCGCTGATTCAGCAGCCAATGCCCAGGCTCTTGTCCGCGGCATCGACAAGCTGTGCGACGAGGTCGAGGAGTTCGCAAGGGAGACTGGCGGTATCGCCGTCATCTCCGACCGGCACGTCGAAAGTGGCATGGCCGCAATACCGTTGATCATCGCGGTGTCGGCGATCAACCAGCGGCTCATCGAAGAGGGTATGCGGCTGCGGGTTTCGGTGATCGCCGAGAGCGGGCAGATCTGCTCATCGCATCATGTCGCCACCGCCCTGGGTTTCGGCGCCTCCGCGGTGTATCCGCTGGGTGTCCAGATGCGTGCCGAGGAGAAGTTCGGGCCCGACGAGACCCAGGTCGCCGCGGCGTTCAAGCGGTTCGCCAAGGCGGCCGAGAAGTCACTGATGAAGACCATGGGACGGGTCGGGCTGTGCACCGCCGAAAGCTATATCGGTGGCGAGTTCTTCGAGCCCAGCTATCTCGACACCGGTGAGCCGGTACTGCGCAAGTACTTCCCCAATGTGGTGTCCCCGGTGGGCGGTGTCGGGTTCAGCACGCTGGCCGAGACCGCCGCCGAATGGCATGCCCGCGCGCTCGCTGTCAGCGGGGAGAAGGACGTCCCGCTGCTCGGGTTGTTCAAGGAACGCGCCGAGGGGGCGGGACACTCCTACGGCACGACCGCCGTGCGCGGCTTCGTGGACATGACCGAGGAGGAGATCTCCTTCGGTGACGACGCCCGCCCGGAGAATCCGGACATGGCCGATCCGCTGTACCTGCGCCGGCTGCCGCTGCACCAGCTCGAGGGCGCGTTCGGCCTGGACGACCAGGCGTACCGCAACAACAGCTTCGAGGAGATGTCTCCGCGCGCGATCAACAACTTCGACATCACGCCGGGCTACCGGAACTTCGTGATGGCGATGAACACCGAACGTGCCCGGCGACCTGCTGCACTGCGTGATGTGCTGGCCTTCCCAGCCGACGTCAACTTCCTGCACACCGCCGACGAATTCCGCGCCGAGATGGGTCAATTCGCCCTCTGGGGTAACAACGGTTACCTGGTGCGCGGTCTGACCATCTCCGGGACCGGTGATGAGTTCACCCTCAAGTTGGCCCATTCCGCGGGCCGGCTCACCGAGTTGGCGCAATCGCTGCGACAGCGGTTCGGCACGCAGATCGTCGACTACGATATCGTCGGCGACCGGTTGTGGCTGCGGGCATCCGGTGACGCCTTGCATTACCTGTCCCAGGTGCGCACGGCACCGGACTCCATCCCATTGTCCGCGGTACAACCCGCCGACGAGATCGCGGCGACGCTGGCCTCCGGTGCGATGAGCCACGGCGCGCTGGTGGCCGCCGCGCACGAAGCGGTCGCGCACGGCACCAACATGGTCGGTGGTCTGTCCAACTGCGGTGAGGGCGGCGAGCACATCACCCGCTACGGCACCATTCGCGGATCGCGGATCAAGCAGTTCGCCTCCGGCCGGTTCGGGGTGTGGGCCGGCTATCTCGCGGACCCGATGCTGCGTGAGCTGGAGATCAAGATCGGGCAGGGGGCCAAACCCGGTGAGGGCGGCCAGTTGCCCGCGCCGAAGGTGACGGTCCAGATCGCGGCGGCACGCGGCGGAACACCGGGGGTCGAACTGGTGTCCCCGCCGCCGCACCATGACACCTATTCCATCGAGGACCTCGCGCAGCTGATCCACGATTGCAAGGCCGCCCGTGTCCGGGTGATCGTGAAGCTGGTCAGCTCCGAGGGAATCGGGATCATTGCCGCCGGTGTCGCCAAGGCCGGTGCCGATGTCATCAACGTCGCCGGCAACACCGGAGGCACCGGTGCCGCGGCCGTCACCAGCCTGAAGTACGCCGGGCGCTCGGCGGAGATCGGCGTCGCCGAAGTGCATCAGGCCCTGGTCGCCAACGGTATTCGACAGAAAGTCGTGTTGCGTGCGTCCGGCGCTCACCAGACCGCCAGCGACGTGGTCAAATCGGCATTGCTGGGCGCCGACAGCTATGAGTTCGGGACCACAGCCCTGATGATGCTCAAGTGTGTGATGGCCAAGAACTGCAATATCAAGTGTCCGGCCGGCCTGACCACCAATTCCGAAGCGTTCGAAGGTGATCCGCGAGCCTTGGCGCAGTATCTGCTCAACATCTCCCACGAGGTGCGCGAGATACTGGCCATGCTCGGTCTGCAGTCGCTGCGCCACGCGAGGGGGCGAAGTGACCTTCTGCATCTGCTGGACCACCCGTCCAGCATCGGCAGGCTGGATCTGCGGGCCATGCTCACCGTCGCCGAGGGATTCGTGCCCGACGATCCGATCTACATGGAGAAGGACTACGCCGTCGACGATGCCTTCCTGGATCAGCTCGACCTCGATGGGGTGGCGATGACGCCGGTGACGCTGACCAACGGCAACAAGAGCGTGGGTGGCCAGCTCGCCATCGATATCGAGCGGATGCTGAATCACCCGGGACCAACCGGGCCGCAGCACGGCCGCGCGGTGGCCCGTGACGCTCGCGGGCGACGGTTCCTCACACCCGACAGCGTGCTGATCACCACCGATGGTTCGGCGGGACAGAGTTACGGCGCTTTCTGCAACGACGGTATGACCATGTCGCACACCGGAACCTGCAACGACGGGGTCGGCAAGAGCCAGTGCGGTGGCACGATCACCGTCCACTCGCCCGGCGGGGGTTCGGACCTGCCGGGAGGCAACGTGTTGATCGGCAACTTCGCGCTGTTCGGTGCCTCAGGCGGACGGCTTTTCGTCGCCGGCGAGGCGGGTGACCGGTTCGCGGTCCGTAACTCCGGTGCCACCGCCGTCGTCGAGGGTGTCGGCGAGTTCCTGTGCGAGTACATGACCAATGGTGCGGTGTTCAACATCGGGGGATTCGGCAAGGGCGTTGCCAACGGCATGAGCGGCGGATTCCTCTACCAGTACGACCCGGCCGGTGCGTTGGCGGCCAAGGTGAGTGCCGACTCCGTCCTGGTCGCGCCGCTGACCGAGGCGCCCTTCCACGAGGTTGCGGCCAAGACGATGCTGCAGTGGCATGTCGAGGCGACCGGATCGGCCAAAGCCGCTGCGCTTCTCGACGATTGGGATACCACCCGGGAACACGTGAGGTACGCGATGCCCCGGGCGCTGCTGCAGTACCAGGATGCCGACGCGATACTGGCGGCCAAGACCCGCAAGGAACTGCTCGACGAGCTGGCTTCGGCGCTCGCGGGTCATCAGGTCGCCAAGTTCAAGCGGTCTTATCGGGACGGTGACACGGTACTCGGGGGTGCGGTGCCCGGATATGGCGACACCGACACCGAAGAGATGTACGCGCTGTTGAATACCTACACCGTGCTCAATCTCGCTCAGCAACTGGCGCTGACCCGGCTGCCTGGGGTGACCGACGTCGCCGACCCGGCGGTCGGCCGTACCGTCCGCAACCTGGTGCTGACCGAGGACTTCTTCCTGATCCAGAAGCTTCAGCGGTATGCGCGCGAGGCCATCGACGGGTTCAGCGACGAGGACCTGGCCGTGTTGATCGCCAACAAGCGGATCAGCGACTACAAGGACGCGCTGTCGCAGCGCAACGTGCTGTCGATGGACAGTCCCGGTACCTACGGCTGGATCCTGTTCCAGAGCGCCAAGAACGTCGAACGCATCGGTCGGCTGCCCTCCTTCGAGGAATTGTTTGCCGCCCAATCGGTTCCGGACGTCGTGGCCTCATTGACCACTTTGGAGAGCGCTTCGTGAAGATTGCCTACATCCCCACCGACGCCCCGTTCAACGAGGATCAGCGGGCCTGGCTGTCGGGCTTCCTGGCCGGGCTGCACTCGCGGTTGGCCATGAACATGGTCCCGCCGCCGGCTGCGGTGGCCGATGCGCCCGCGGCACGCCCGGCCCTGCGGATCCTCTACGGCACGCAGACCGGTAACGCCGAGGGCGTGGCCAATGATGCTGCTGCCGCGGCCAAGTTGCAGGGTTTCGACGTCAAGGTCAGTGGTCTCGACGAGATCGAGCTCGACGAGTTCGCCGGGTGCAAGTACGTGCTGATCGTGACGTCGACCTACGGCGAGGGCGAGATGCCCGACAATGCCGAACTCTTCTGGGAGGCGCTGTCGGCCACGACCGCCCCCCGCCTGGAGGGTGTGTCCTATGGCGTGCTCGCGCTCGGCGACACCAGCTATGACGAGTTCTGCCAGGCGGGCAAGCTTTTCGACATCCGGTTGGAACAGCTCGGCGCCACTCGCGTGGTCACCCGCACCGATTGCGATGTCGAGTACGAGGCGCACGCCGCCGAATGGATTCAGGGCGCACTCACCGCGCTGGTGCCGACATCCGGAGCCAGCGGAACGCCGAGCACCCCGCCCCCGAGTGCGGTGGCCCGATCGGGGTGGACGCGCAAGAACCCGTTCGTGTCCGATATCGCGGTCAACCGGCTGCTGTCCGGGCCCGGGTCGGACAAGGAGATCCGGCATATCGAATTCGCGCTTGCCGACAGTGGTATCGAGTACGAGGCCGGTGACGCGTTGGCGGTCATCCCGGAGAACGATCCGGCGTTGGTGGAGGCGATCGCCGACCACTTCCGGGTGTCCCCGGACACGCTGGTCGATGACCGGCCGCTCGGTGAGCTGCTCGGTCGCCGCTACGAGATCAGTGCACCGTCGAAGGATCTGCTCGGCGAGGTGGAGAAGCGCGCTGACAACGAGGAGCTGTCCCATGTGCTGCGCGGTGGGGTCAAGGAGACCCTGGAGCGCTGGCTGTACGGCAAGGACATCTTGGACGTCCTGCGGATCGCCGGTGACGACCTGAGCCTCGAAGAGTTCATCGGGTTGCTCAAACCCCTTACGCACCGGGCATATTCGATATCGTCGAGTGCGCTGGCGCATCCCGACCGGATTCATCTGACCGTCGCCGTGGTGCGCTATCAGGGCAACGGGCGCGCCAGGGGCGGCGTGTGCTCGACGTTCCTGGCCGACCGGGCAGGCACGGCGAAGATCTTCCTGCAGCCCAACAAGTCTTTCCGGGTCCCCGGCGATGGTGACGTTCCGATGATCATGGTCGGACCCGGTACCGGGGTGGCGCCGTTCCGGGCCTTCCTGCAGGAGCGCGAACACAGCGGCGCGGCCGGACGAAACTGGCTGTTCTTCGGCGATCAGCACCGCGCCCACGATTTCGCCTACGAGAACGAACTGCTCGGCTGGCAGTCCAGCGGCCTGCTGACCCGCCTGGATCTCGCGTTCTCGCGCGATCAATCGGAGAAGATCTACGTGCAGAACCGGATGGTCGAGCACGGCGCCGACGTGTACGCCTGGCTCGAAGAGGGCGGCCACTTCTATGTCTGCGGTGACGCGACCAGGATGGCCAAGGATGTCGACAAGGCGCTGCACGAGATCGTCGCCACCCACGGTGCGATGAGCGCCGATGCCGCCACCGATTACGTGAATTCGCTCAAGCGCGAGAAGCGTTACGTCCGCGACGTGTACTGAGCGAACGACGAGAGGCCCGCGGGCTCCTCGTCAGGTCAGGGCGGGGACAGTTCGCCACCGGGCGGCGGCGCGAAATCGGTCACGGTCTGCGTTTCGGTCCGTGTTTCGGTGACCGTGCTCGGCGGGACCGTCGTCGTCGTGGTGGTCGTGCTCGGTGTGGTCGTCGTGGTGGTCGTCGTTGTCGTGGTGGTGGTGGTGGTCGGATCGGTGGTCGAGGTCGTGGTGGCTGTCGTGGGCGGCACCGTCTCGGTGATCGTGCCTGGTACGACCGGAGCGCCGGCCGTGGTCGTGGTGGTGCTGGTGGTCGTGGTCGTGGTCACCGGACCGGAGTCGGAGTCATCGGAGGACACGGCACTGAAGATCCCGTACCCGGCCAGCGCCAGGATCGCGGCGGTGACCGCACCGAGGCCGACAAGGGCTGCCGGCTTCTGGTACCAGGGCTGTGCCGGTTCGGCCGCCGCGTACGGGTCGGCCAGCTCGCTGTAGTCGGCGTACAGGGTGGGGTCGTCGTGCGGGTACTCGTTCGGGTCGCCCGGGCGCTCGTTCATGAGTGTCGATGGTAGGTGGTCGATGGTGGGTGATGGTGCCGATGTCGGGTCAGCGCTTGCCCCAGTCCCATGCCGGAGCGGTCAGCATGGTCTGGCCGTCGATGAGGGTTTCACCCCATTCCTTGACCAGTTCCACGGTCGATGCGCCATCCGCACCGAGCCGGTCACGCATGACGGTCGAATGCGTGACGACGATGACCTGGGTGGCCGCGGCGGCATCGCCGATCATGGCCACCAGAGCCGGGATCAGCTCCGGGTGCAGGGAGGTTTCGGGCTCGTTGAGCACCATCAGCGATGGCGGTCGGGGACTGAGCAGCGCCGCAGCCCACAACAGGAAACGCAATGTGCCGTCGGAGAGCTCCGCGGCTCGCAGCGGGCGCAGCATTCCGCGCTGATGGAGCTGCACTTCGAAGAGCCCGTCGTTGGCGACCACCGATACGCCTGCGCCGTCGAAGGCATCGGCTATGGCGCCCTGCAGTTTTCCGTCGCCGAGCTCGATGATGGTCTGCAGCGCGGCGGCCAGGTCGGCACCGTCGTCGGCGAGCACCGGCGTTCGGGTGCCCACCCTGGGCTGGCGGGCCGGTGCGGTGGCGTCGGAGCGGAAGCCGTCGTAGAAACGCCAGTCGCGCAGGCGGTTGCGGACGGCGTTGATCTCGGGAAGCGCCCCGGCGTATTCGGCGAGGACGCTGCGGTACGACGGCAATGCGCGGGACAGGTCGGTGAACCCGCGCCCGGTCTCGTCGGCGACGTCGGCGTGCGGGCCGTTGCGGCGGACCAGCGCCGAGGACGGCCGTAATCGTGGTCCGGCGAAGATGGCCTCGCGTTTGATCTCCGGATCGCGGCCGAACAGCGAGGCGGGCCCGGCGTGCTGGGGCATGCCGAGATCGACGAGATAGCCGAATTCGTCCGAGGCGAAGCCGAGTTCCAGTGATACCGGGCGGGTACGCACGGTGCCCTGGGCGCTTCCGGTCCGACGGGCACCCGAGGTCTGTTCGGGGCCGGCCCACAGCACCGATTGCAGGCCCCCTTCGCGGGCCAGCGACGCGATGACCTCCCCGCGGCCGCAATCCGCCAGCAGCATGAGGGCGCGGTACAGCGAGGATTTGCCGGTGCCGTTGGCTCCGGTGATCACGGTCAACTGTTCCAGCGGCAGGAGAACTTCGCGCAGTGAGCGGTAGCCGCGGACGGCGATCGTGTTCAGCATGGCATCTCCAGTTCCAAGCGGACACCGAGCAAGCGAATGGGACGGTCCAGATCGAAATCGTCGAGCAACGCCAAGGCGACTCGCTGGATCTCGGCAGGGTCGTTGCCGGGCGCGGGCAGCTTGCGGATCTTGGTGCGGGTGAAGAAGGTGGCGGTGCGCACGGTGACGGCCACGCGGATGACGGTGCGACCGTCGGCGCTGACCTCCGTCAGGGCCCGGGATGCCAGATCGATGACGGCCGAGTCCATATCGGTCCGATCCGTGAGGTCGTGCGCAAAGGTGACCACGTGGCTACGTGACCGCGGCACCCAAGCCTGTGCGCTGACCTCGGTGTCGCCACCGCCCTTGGCCAGCAGCAGCAGTTGCAGGCCGGTACCGGGCCCGAGGGCTGCGGTGAGGGTCGTGGCGTCGGTGGCGGCCAGATCCGCGACGGTCGATATCCCCATGGCAGCAAGCTTTTTGGTGGTCTTGGGTCCGACGCCCCACAGAGCGTCGACGGGTCGGTCGCCCATCTGTGCCATCCAGTTCGCCGAGGTGAGTGCGTACACACCATCGGGTTTGGCGAATCCGGTGGCGACCTTCGCCCGCTGTTTGTTGTCGCTGATCCCTACCGAACACCTCAGCCCGGTCTCGGCGGTGACGACGGTCCGGATGCGTTCGGCCAGCTCGAACGGGTCGGCCACATCTGCCCCGAGGTAGGCCTCGTCCCAACCCCACACCTCCAGTGGATGGCCGAGATCACGCAGCAGGCCCATCACCTGTTCGGAGGCCGCGTCGTAGGCCTGCGGATCCGAGGGCAGGAATGTCGCCTCGGGGCATTTGCGGGCCGCCGCTCGCAACGGCATGCCGGCATGCACGCCGAACTCCCGCGCCTCATAGGAGGCGCAGGCCACCACCTTTCGCGGCTCGTGCGGGTCACCGTTTCCACCGACGATCACCGGCTTCCCGACGAGTTCGGGGTGACGTCGCAGTTCCACCGAGGCCAGGAACTGGTCGAGGTCTATATGAAGGATCCAGCGCAGGTCCGCTGTCACGTGCCGCAGAGTTTGCGGGCCACATCGTCCCAGCCTGCGGCGAGTTCCTCGAGTGTCTTGCCGCGGTCTGTCATCTCGTGGGCCACCCGGTCGGCATCGAGAAGACCGAACAGTGCATCGGTCTGGGCGTCGAGATCACCTGTCGTCCCTGCGGATTCGAGCAACATCCGGACATGGCGGCGGTGCAGGGTTGCCGGTGAGTTGTATCGGGTATGTGGGTCGCGTGCGGCATCGGAGAGCAGCGCCCGGTGGGTGTGGACGAAATGCAGTCGGCTGCGTCCGTAGGCCTGTAATCGTTGCAGTGGTGCGGCGCCGGGTCCCAGCGGGGGAGGGCCGAACATGAATGCCTGCTGCTCGGCGATCTCGTCTTCGTCGAGCAGCACGATCATCAGCCCGGACCTGCTGCCGAACCGGCGGAACAGGGTGCCCTTGCCGACACCGGCGGCCGCGGCGACATCGTCCATCGAGACGGCGTCGGCTCCGCGTTCGGCGATGAGGCGGCGCGCGGCGTCCAGGAGCAGGGCGCGGTTGCGCGCCGCATCGCCGCGCTCGGCCGGTGCGGCGGACGAGAGCGGCAGCACGCTGAGAGGTTCGGGTGCGCCCACACCTGCACTTTAACTCAGCCGGAATTATTCGGACTGCGGTCCGGTTATCCTGTGCAAGGATCACCCGACGACGGAAGGAACCTCGAACATGACCAACGTGCTGGTACTCATCGGAAGCCTGCGGAAGGCGTCGATCAATCGGCAGCTCGCCGAGCTCGCCGTCGAATCCGCGCCCGACGGCGTGACACTGCAGATCTTCGACCGACTCGGCGAACTGCCGTTCTACGACGAGGACATCGACAACGACGAGGTGGCCGAGCCGGTACGGACGCTCCGCGAGGCGGCCGGTGCCGCCGACGCCGCGCTGGTGGTCACCCCGGAATACAACGGATCGATCCCCGGTGTGCTCAAGAACGCCATCGACTGGCTTTCGCGTCCGTATGGCAACGGCGCTCTGCAGGGCAAGCCGTTCGCCGTGATCGGCACCGCGTTGGGTCAGTACGGTGGCGTCTGGGCGCACGACGAGACGCGCAAGTCGTTGGCGATCGCCGGGCCGCGGGCGGTCGAGGACCTCAAGCTGTCCATCCCGTCGGCAACCCTCGACGGAAAGCATCCGCGCGAGCATGCCGAGGTCGCCGGTCAGGTGCGCGAGGTGGTCGGCAAACTGGTCGCCGAGGTCGGCTGAACCGATTTGACAAGAACCGCCCGGGAGCGTTGCTCCCGGGCGGTTCTGTCGTTGGGGTGAGCGTGTCGGGGAGGCGCGGTTGTCGGACCCTGCCGATACGGTGCGACACGCGCCCGGATGTGATCTGCGACACGCCGGTCGACGACACGCCCCGGGGCTTACGACCTGGGAATTTCACGAATGTGGTTCAGAACATCTTGTATCTCTTCGGTTTGTCGGACACTAGGTGTAGTGTCTGACGGACCGCGAGGCCCCAACGCCACAGGGGCCCGGCGGAGCGTGATCCACCCGGTACCGGCCACGCCGGACACCGCGGATCCGGCTCCGGGGAAACCGGAATTTCCGGGCTCTTCGGACCGCTGAATTGAAGTGAATTGCATAACCAGAGCAGTTGCCCGTCCCAGACATGCACGAGCGTAGGAGCCGCTAGATGAACGTCACCGTGTACACCAAGCCCGCTTGCGTGCAGTGCAATGCCACCTACAAGGCGTTGGACAAGGCGGGCGTCGCGTATGACGTCGTCGACATCACCCTCGACAACGAGGCCCGCGACTACGTGATGGCGCTGGGCTACCTGCAGGCACCCGTCGTCGTCTCGGGCAACGAGCACTGGTCGGGGTTCCGGCCCGACCGCATCAAGGCGCTGGCCGGAGCATCCGCCGTCACCGCCTAGACCACCCAGCCGACCGAGAGGAGTGCAGACGTGAGCAACCTCGTCTACTTCTCCAGCGTCTCGGAGAACACCCATCGTTTTGTGCAGAAGCTCGAATTGCCTGCCATCCGGATACCCCTCAAGGAACGGATCCAGGTCGACGAGCCCTATGTGCTGGTCCTGCCCACCTACGGCGGCGGACACGCCAACGGCCCGGATCCTGACCGCGGGGGTTATGTCCCCAAGCAGGTGATCGCCTTCCTGAACAATGAACACAACCGGTCGTTGATCCGCGGCGTCATCGCCGCGGGCAACACCAACTTCGGCGCCGAATTCGGCTACGCGGGGGTCGTCGTGTCTCGTAAGTGCGGCGTTCCATTTCTCTACCGTTTCGAACTTATGGGAACGACGGACGACGTCTTCGCCGTCCGCGCTGGATTACAAGACTTCTGGAAGGACCAGACGTGCCACCAACCGTCACAGCTGCAGAACCGGTAACCACCGGCGCCCACGCGCTCCCGGGGGAGACGGACTACCACGCGCTCAACGCGATGCTGAATCTGTACGACGCCGACGGCAAGATTCAGTTCGACAAAGATGTCCAGGCCGCGCGGGAGTACTTCCTGCAGCACGTCAACCAGAACACGGTGTTCTTCCACAGCCAGGATGAGAAGCTCGATTATCTGATCGAGAAGGAGTACTACGAGCGCGAGGTGCTCGACCAGTACAGCCGCAACTTCGTCAAGAGTCTGCTGGATAGGGCGTACGCCAAGAAGTTCCGCTTCCCGACCTTCCTCGGCGCCTTCAAGTACTACACCTCGTACACCTTGAAGACGTTCGACGGTAAGCGTTACCTGGAGCGCTTCGAGGACCGCGTGGTGATGGTGGCGCTGACGTTGGCCGCCGGCGACACCACGCTGGCCGAGAAGCTGGTCGACGAGATCATCGACGGCCGCTTCCAGCCTGCCACCCCGACATTCCTGAACTCGGGCAAGAAGCAGCGCGGAGAGCCCGTCTCCTGCTTCCTGCTGCGCATCGAGGACAACATGGAGTCCATCGGGCGCTCCATCAACTCGGCCCTGCAGTTGTCCAAGCGGGGTGGCGGAGTCGCGCTGCTGCTGAGCAATATTCGCGAGCACGGCGCACCGATCAAGAACATCGAGAACCAGTCCTCGGGTGTCATCCCGATCATGAAGCTGCTGGAGGACTCGTTCTCCTATGCCAATCAGCTCGGCGCTCGGCAGGGTGCCGGTGCCGTGTACCTGCATGCGCACCATCCCGACATCTACCGCTTCCTCGACACCAAGCGAGAAAACGCCGACGAGAAGATCCGAATCAAGACGCTCTCGCTGGGTGTGGTGATCCCGGACATCACCTTCGAGCTGGCGAAGAAGAACGAGGACATGTACCTGTTCTCGCCGTACGACGTCGAGAAGGTGTACGGCGTTGCCTTTGCCGACATCTCGGTGACCGAGAAGTACCACGAGATGGTCAACGACGGCCGGATCCGCAAGACCAAGATCAAGGCGCGCGAGTTCTTCCAGACGCTGGCCGAACTGCAATTCGAGTCCGGCTACCCGTACATCATGTACGAGGATACGGTCAATCGTGCCAACCCCGTCGACGGCAAGATCACCCACTCCAACCTGTGCTCGGAAATTCTGCAGGTTTCGACGCCATCGCTGTTCAACGAGGACCTGTCCTACGCCAAGGTGGGCAAGGACATCTCGTGCAATCTCGGTTCGCTCAACATCGCCAAGGCGATGGACTCGCCGGATTTCGCTCAGACCATCGAGGTGTCCATCCGGGCACTGACCGCAGTGAGCGATCAGACCCACATCTGGTCGGTGCCCTCGATCGAGCAGGGCAACAACGAGTCCCACGCCATCGGCCTCGGCCAGATGAACCTGCACGGGTACCTGGCGCGCGAGCGGATCATGTACGGCTCCGAAGAAGGTGTGGACTTCACCAACATCTACTTCTACACGGTGCTCTACCACGCGCTTCGTGCCTCGAACCGGCTGGCGATCGAACGTGGCCGGGCCTTCGGTGGATTCGAGAGGTCCAAGTACAAGTCGGGGGAGTTCTTCGATAAGTACACCGATCGGGTCTGGGAGCCCGCCACCGACAAGGTGCGCACGCTCTTCGCCGACGCCGGTATCCGCATCCCGACCCAGGACGACTGGAAGCGGCTGAAGGAGTCGGTGCAGACGCACGGCATCTATAACCAGAACCTGCAGGCGGTCCCGCCGACGGGCTCGATCAGCTATATCAACCATTCGACATCGTCGATCCACCCGGTCGCGTCGAAGATCGAGATCCGCAAAGAAGGCAAGATCGGTCGCGTCTACTACCCGGCGCCGTACCTGACCAATGACAACCTGGAGTACTACCAGGATGCCTATGAGATCGGGTACGAAAAGATCATCGATACCTACGCCGCGGCGACTCAGCATGTGGATCAAGGGCTTTCGCTGACGCTGTTCTTCAAGGACACCGCGACCACCCGCGATGTGAACAAGGCGCAGATCTACGCATGGCGTAAGGGGATCAAGACGCTGTACTACATCCGACTCCGCCAGATGGCGCTGGAGGGCACCGAGGTAGAGGGTTGCGTGTCCTGCATGCTCTAGTCCGAGTCGACTGATCGGCGGGTCGGGGGAGATNCCCCGACCCGCCTTTCGTTTTCGGGCAACTCACCCCGGCCACACGAAAAATTGCCGACATCACCGGTGCGTTGCGGCGGCTAGGCTGACACCACGTGCGGTGCCAACATCAGCTGCACCGGTGAGGGGGACACCGTGACGACCGAGTTTGCGACGCTGCTGGCGGATGCTTCCGATCCCGGGCGTGTGATCGGCCTGGTCATCGGCCGGTTACTGATCCTCGGTCTCATCATCTGGGGAATCGTGCACCTGATCCGCAAGCGACGCCGGCGTGGGCAGCTCGCTCGATCCCCGCAGCCGTACTGGGACGGCAGCGCCTGGCGTCAACCCCAACAGGGGCAGCAGCCGCAGCCTTATTGGGACGGTCAAGCATGGCAGTACCCACAGCCGCAGTACCCACAGCATCCCGGTTCGCCGTGGCCACAAGGTCTGCCGCCGTATCCGCCGACCGGACCGGGATCGGGACACTAGTTACCGGCTGGACAGGTGGCGTCACAGTTCGCCACGCTTCGGGCTACTTCTACATTCAAAGATTGACAGGTCAGTCACCTATATGTCAGGCTGATGCTGTCGGCGGTGCCGACGGTCGAGAACCGTCTGTGCCGGGGGTTGGGGTTCGTGTCAGGGGGGCGCGATGGTCGAGACGGCTGATGGTCGACCGCCGCAGTGGCGGCCGTGCTGCGGTGCGACCACATGATGACCGCGGGTGTTGTGCTGCTGTGCGCCTGCGNTTGGGGGGTGTGGCACGGCCGCCAAAGACACGACCGCAGGGCTTTTCTCGCGATTGTGCATGCCGTGAACAACACCCCGAGCATTGCCTGAACCGCCACGTGCTCTGAGTCATTCGTCGGCGGCGGTGAGCCGATTCGATAGGAAATCGGGAGACCGCCGTCCGGGATCTTGTTGTTCGCTTGCCTGGAAAGGACGGCCACGTGCCTTTGTTGACCCTCGCGGGATGTGAAACGCTCTGTCTCGCAGAATATTTCGGCGCACCGTGGTAGCGCTGGTGCCGGAGGTGGGCGATGATTGCGCACCCTGTCCGGTGATCGCATTGCCGCTGCGCCGGATCGCCGACCCGGCGGTGGAGCAGGAACCGCAACGGCCACTCGCCTCGGTAGCGCGATTGGACACATTCCATTGGTCCGCGTCGTGTACCTGCGGGTGGAGTGAAAGCCCGGTGATGCTGCGTTCGGCCGCGGTGGTCCAGGCGTTGGAGCATTGCGCGCGAAGCGCATGTCTACCCGCTCAGCCGCTTCAGATGCGGCGCCAACCGGTCCGTCCGGGTTTCTCGCCTGTGCTGTCATCCGACGGCGGTCACATCGGCGCGACTGAAGGCCGCCGACAGAAACTCCGGTTGATTGTCAGAGCAAGGGGAGTACGTTGAGTGCGCGCATCGGGACCGTTGTCCGCTCGTCCACATGGCAGGGGCGGCAGCAAGAAGAGGCCGGCGATGTGCTCGAGGATTTCGCCGACCGATTGAACCTCCTTTTCGAGGTGGTGTACCCGCCCTGGCGTGAGCCATATACCAGCCGAGAAATGCTGCAGCAGCTGGCATCACGAGGCCGCGTGCTCTCGGCGCCCTACTTGTCTCAGCTTCGCCTGGGGCGTCGGACAAATCCTTCACGTGCGACGATCGATGCCATCGCCGATTTCTTCGGCGTGCGGCCTGAGTATTTTCTGGAGAGCGGCGGCTATCAACGTCGGGTGGACGAGGATCTCTACTGGCTCGGCGTGGGGTGTGACCCTCTCGTCCGCCGCATCGTGTCCGGACTGATCGATCTGCCTGCCGAGGCTCAAGACGAACTTTTGGGAGCGGCAGAGGTCGAAGCGGTGGCCGTTCCTGCAGATGGCGCGTCGACCCGGGCGCAAGCCGGATAGTCCCCGGGCCGCATTATGCGCCATGTTCGTCGGTATGGATAGTCCAGCGTGTACTCTTTGCCGATGCCTCGATCAAGCGGAACCGTGCGAGACGGGCGACGCGTTCGTGGCCGTCCCCCGAACCCGCAGCTCCAAGAGGAACGACGCAACGCCATCATCGAGTCCGCGTACGCGGTGCTGACCGAAAAGGGTTACGAACGCACGCTGATGTCCGACGTGGCTCGCCACGCGCACGTCTCGAACGGGACCCTCTATCGGTACTTCGAGAGCAAGCGCGAACTGGTCGATCGCATCTTCGACTATGCCGTGGCCAAGGCGCTGAAGGCGCTCAGCGTCGACACCGTGGTCGACGAGGTTGCCGCCGCAGACCGAGATCCCATGGAGCTGATCACCGCTTTCGGATCCCGTTTGTTCGCGCTGGTGGATGAAGACCCGGCGATCATCCGCGTGTTGACGGTCGAAAGCAGTGCCATTGACGCTGAATTGCGTTGGCGAGTAATTGGTTTGCTCGGCATGTTGGACGCAGGCATCGGGCAGATGTTCGAGCGTTTCGTGCCGAGAGACGATGTGGGCAATGACGTATGGAAGCTCGTGGGTCGCACCATCGTGGGTATGGCGGGCCCAGGGATGGCGATGTCGCTGGTCGGTGACGGGTCGGCAGCCAAGCGGGCCGAGTTCCTGTCGATGATGAGATCGATTGCTGCCGATGGGCTTCTGGGTAAGGCTGATGAAGACGGGCAGGAGCCTGACGGTGCCTGAACGTGCACGGCAACTCTACGAGGCCGGGGTTGCGCTGTTTCTCGACCGTGGCTATCGAGACGTCGATGTCGACGATATCGTCGCCGAATGCGGGGTGAGTCGCGGAACGTTCTACGGATCCTTCCGCAACAAGCGTCATCTCCTCGACCAGATCATGATCCGAGCCTCGGATGATCTTGCGCTGGCTGTCTTCGCCGATCGTGATTGGTCCGAGGTGGCTGATCGTGACGCCTTTATCGCCGAGTTCCACGCGTTGGTCGGACGCGCGCTGCAACACATTCATGACCATGCGCAACTCTTGGCTTTCGTCATTCTGGCTGCGCCGGGAGTGGATGCGGATGCTCTGGGGATGATGATCAGCCGTTACCGGGAGATCAGCGCGCGGATGGCCGACATCCTCGAGATTGCCGCCGAACGTGGATGGTTGCGGTCCGACGTGCCAGTGGACCTGGTGTGGGCTGGTCAACTCGTCATGTCGACTCTGGCTCAGGCGGCGACGCCCGCGCTGTTGGGCTCCGGTGAGCCGTTCGACGTCGACGAGATCACCGACTTCGTCACCAACTATCTGTTGGGCGGAATCCGCGCGGTCTTGCCCGCTGACTAGGACCGGTTCGGCGCGTTGTGCGTCTCGTACTCTGCTATCGCCCGGCCCATCTCGGTGGCCGGCGGATGCCCGAACGCCCACTCGGCCGCGATGTCATGCCAATTGTTGGTGGATTCGAGACTTCCCAACAGCGCGCAGACACTCATCTCGGTGCGTCGGGCGAAGGCATGCGGGCCGAGCATCCGTTGGGCGAAGATGCCGTCCCGGAAGTCGGAGCGCGGCAGCATCGCCTGTGACAGAGCCTTATATGCAACTTTATCCGTGATCTGGACGACGCCGGGCAGCAGATACCAGCCGGCGACGGCGCGCATGTAGTCCATCGTCATCTCCGGCGGCATCACCTCGGCATCGGTGATGAACCCGGCCTGGCGGGTCAAGGAATGCGTGGTGTCGGCGTCGCCCTTCATCGCGGCGGCCAGAATCGCCCGCTGACATTCCAGATCGGCAGGGGACATGCGAACGAACAAGCCGAAGTCCAGAAACGCGAGACGACCGTCGTCGCGGACCAAGATGTTGCCCGGGTGTGGGTCGGCGCAGAACCGTCCGGTGGTGTAGATATTGCCGGCGTAGAAGCGGTAGATCGCCTCACCCAGGCGATCGCGATCGGCCTGGTCGACCGGTGAGAAGTTGTGCAGCGCCGTTCCTTCGACATACTCGGTCACCAGAATGCGCGCCGAACACAACTCGTCTATCGGTGCCGGTATGGCAAAGACCGGATGCCCCCGGTGTGCTTCGTAGACCGAGCGATGATTATCCAACTCCAGCCGATAGTCCAGTTCGGCCTCGATCTGCTCGCGGACCTCCTCCATCACCTCGTCGAGGCCGGGCACGGGATAGAAGGGTCTGCGCAAGCGGACGAGCATTGCCATGTTCTTCAAATCGGCCCGGACGGCGTCCCGTGCGAACGGGTACTGGATTTTGATCGCCACGGGACGTCCATCGCTCAGGGTGCCCCGGTACACCTGCCCGAGCGATGCCGTGGCCACCGGAACCTCGTCGATGTCTGCGAGCAACCGCCTGCCGACCGGCCCGAACTCCTTGTCGAGGAGCTTGAACATGGTCGCGTTGGAAACCGGGGGTGCGGCGTTGAAGAGGGGTTCCAGGCGGCGGGTGAACTCGGCGCGTGCATCCTTCGAACTCAGTCCGAAGTTGAGCACGGAGATGATCTGTCCCAACTTCATCGCCGCCCCGCGCATGCTGCCCAACGTGTCGACGAGATCATCGGCGAGCCGCAGCATTTGTTCGTCTCGTGCCCGAGCCTGCTCCTCCTCGGATTGAAAAGGCCGACGCGCTGCGTCGACGGCCTGGCGTGCCGCCTGTCGGGCGGCCACCTTACCCAACTGCGTGGTGCGGCTCACGCGCGACGCGCTGCGCGGCGACCGCGTCACCGGCGTAGCGCCTGGATCAGATGACACCCAGTTAACGACGCCGTCGACTCGCCCTTGACGTGGAGGGCATTGCTGAACTGGCCGGCCATTGCGTATATCGGACTGATCGTCTCGGTCATACTCGCTCCACATGCATCACGGCCACCATGTGCGCAATTCCCCCCAACGATGCGTGATTGCCATGAATTGCCGTTGTCGAGAGTTTTCCATCCGTGTGGCAACCGTTGGTGTAATGCTACCCGCACTTCAGCAGTGCGCCCCCGAGCTCTCGCCTCGAGCCGGGCGGAAGACTGCCCAATAGTGTTGTGGGCGGTGGCGAGGGGCGCACCGCATGTCATGTCTTCGGGGGAGCGTCCGGTGGGTGTGCAGGATGACGGCGTGCGGGCACAGGGTGATTGGGTGCCCTGGACGCCCGACGAGGTTGCTCGGAGGCTGGCCGCCGTCGAGGCGCCATGGGCCGTCGCGGCGGGCTGGGCGATAGACCTGTTTCTCGGTGCGGTCACGCGCCCACACGACGACCTGGAGATCGCCGTTCCGGCGGCTCGGTTCCACGAGATCGTGGCGGCTCTGCCCGGGTTTCAGTGGAAAGTGGCAGGGGACGGGCGGATCTGGCCGCACCCGCAACATCTCGACCGGCACTTCCAGACGTGGCTGTGGGATGCCGAGCAGGGTTGCTTTCGGCTCGATGTCTTTCGTGAGCCGCACACCGAGGGGCGATGGGTATGCCGACGCGATGCGCGCATCACCCTCGAGTATGCGGAGTTGATTCACCGGAGCCCCACCGGCGTGCCCTATGTCATTCCCGAGGTGGTGCTGCTGTTCAAGGCCAAGCACCGACGCGACAAGGACGAAGCCGATTTCGCGCGGGTACTGCCGGAACTGAGCTCCTGGAGACGAGACCGGTTGCGCGGCTGGCTGACTCGTGTACATCCCGGGCACAGCTGGATCGACGAGCTGTGAGATCGGCGGCGTCCGCCGTTGGTAGGTTGGGAGCCGAGTCGTCAACGGAAAGGTGGGTCGGCGTGGCGGGCAAGATGTGGAAGGACATTCATCCGGCGGGCAAGGCGGTGATCGTTGTCCTGACGGTGCTCGATGCGGGACTGCGGGCCTTGGCCCTGCGGGACCTCTCCGCCCGCGAGGCTCAGCAGGTCAACGGGCCGCGCTGGCTCTGGCGTGCCGCTCTCGGGCTGGTGACGTCGTCGGGCGTGCTGCCGATCGTGTATTTCGTGAAGGGGCGCAAGCCGGCCGCCGTCACACCGATCAGGTAAGTCCCCCCCCTGGAGTTCCCTAGCTGTACTGACCACGGACGTTAAGTACGGCGTGGCGTGGTGACATGAAGAAGACCTCCGAGTGAAGTGCGAGCTGTCTAGGAACGCACCAACCACCTCGGAGGTCTTCGTGTCCCACCGTAATGCCCCTTTGTCAGAAACCGGTCGTCTGCGCCTGGCTCGCTGCGTGGTCGAGGATGGCTGGCCGTTGCGTCGAGCTGCTGAACGCTTTCAAGTCGCGGTGAGTACGGCTGCACGCTGGGCCGGCCGCTACCGCGAACTGGGTGAAGCCGGCATGGCCGACCGCAGCTCACGACCACATCGAAGCCCTAACCAGACACCGACCCGCACCGAACGCCGCATCATCAAGGTACGGGTGATCCGACGGTGGGGCCCAGCCCAAATCGGGTACTTGTTGGGTCTTCATCCCTCGACCGTTCACCGGGTGCTGACCCGCTACGGCGTGGCTCGGCTGCGCTGGCTGGACCGCTCTACCGGCCGGATCATTCGCCGCATCGAGACCTCGGCTGTGGGCGAGCTGGTCCACGTGGATGTCAAAAAGCTTGGCAAGATCCCCGCCGGCGGGGGCTGGCGGATGCTGGGTCGCGCCAAGGGCACCCGCAACGCGCAAGCCGACAAAAGCTCCGGGCAGCGCAGCAAGTACGCCCATCCGCTACGCGGGCATCACTTTCTGCACACCGCCATCGATGCACACTCACGACTGGCCTACAGCGAGCTACTTGCCGATGAACGCAAGGAGACCGCGGCCGCGTTCTGGGCCCGCGCCCAAGCTTGGTTCACCGAATGCGGCATAACCGTACAGAAAGTGTTGACCGACAACGGATCCTGCTACAGATCACACGCCTTCCGGGACGCACTCGGTGATATCGAGCACCGCCGCACCCGCCCCTACCGGCCCCAGACCAACGGCAAGGTTGAACGCTTTCACCGCACCCTGGCCGATGAATGGGCCTACGCACGGCTCTACACCAGCGACGCTGAACGCTGCGCCGAATACCCCCGCTGGCTCCACACCTACAATCACCACCGCGGCCACACCGC
>JBQEMX010000006.1:0-256807 GCA_052044345.1 Mycolicibacterium sp. 22603 | reverse complement strand
CCCTCGGCAGGCTCACCCCGATAGAGTTCGAACTGCTCCACACACCGGTCGCAACCGCGGCCTGAAATTCACACCCCGCGAGTCAACTGAAACCGGGGCAGTCCCGTTCGTGATTTCAATCAACTGCTGGCTGATGCCGCCAGCAAATCGGTGGGCGGCCACAGACGGATACGACTAGGGCCGCGCGACCCCACCAATACCGAGCCAGTTGCGAGGGCCCGTTGCCCCGATGGCCGAGTACGTCGCTGCAGGCACAGGCCGACAATACGACGAAATCGAATACGGCGGGTTACCAGTACTCGCCATTATCGTGCTGTGCACCAATGTCTTTCACTGCGAGGTGTCCGGTCTCATTACTGCTGTCATCCTTCTTGTCCCTTTGGCATCGAAGAAAAGCTTCTAGCGAAGCGCGCCTACTCGAATCCGGTACGTGAGTCGCTTGTAGGGACTGGGGGCGTTTCCGTCTAGAACAGGCCGGCTAACCATTCAGGCGATTCTTGATCGGCGCGAAGAAGACGGGCAGCGATGAGCCCGTCAGCAGTCAAACGCAAGTTGACGGTGAAGGGGAGTTCTTTGACAACTTCCACGAGACCTGCGTCAATTAACTGCTGATTTCCCTTGCCATGCGGAGTCTCATCGGCCTTACGGTAGGTCACCGTTTCATCCTCTCTGGCCGCATCCATGACATCGCCAACGAACCGGCCAAGTTGCGCGATCGCACGGGGCGGAAGCTGACGAATAATTGAGGCGACAGGCTCCGCCACTTCCTCAGACGGGTATGTCGAAAGTCTTTCGCTCCACTCGGTCCTGCGCTTTCGGCGTGCCTTCCTGATCCGCTCTTCTTTTTCACGCTCAGCGTTTTCTATGCGCAGCTTCTGGTGCTCCAACTGCTCATCCTGTGCAGCATCTTCCTTACGCATCAGTCGCTCATGCGATTCGGAATGAATGATTGGACGCATTACGTCTGTATCAGCGGTGAAGAGCTCCAGGACCCTCTTCTGCAGAGCACTCTCTAACTCCGCCGCACGCTCAGCGTCTTCCTTGATCCGCGCGCCAAGTTCGGTTTCGCTACCCTCTTCTATCGCTGCCACGTCTTGCACGGCCGCTGGTATCGCTTGGCGGAGCAGCGCTTTCAGCACGGAGTTAAATTGGTCTCGCTGGTTAGTCAGCAGCGACGAGGTTGTCGCACGCATCTCAGTGAGCGCAGCCTTTGTGTCAGCGTTAACTTGTGCAGATTGATGCCCTTGGGCCATAGTTACGATGAGTTGAGCGGCGAAAGACAGAACGGCCAAGGCGAGTGCAACAGTGGACAGCGTATCCACATTCTTGACGCTTGTTGTGACGGCGAGCGTGCCGAGTGAAGCAAGGGCAACAATCGCCAGAGCTATGGACAGGCCGCTCCAGGGGACGTTCAACCCCTCGCCACTTCCGCGTCTCGGCTTGTCCGCTTGATCTTCTTCTCTGGGACGACGGCTTCGCATTGGGAAATTGAACCATCCGAGGTCGACGGCCTCGGCAAATTCCTTGCATTGCTAACGGGGCTTCGGCCCAGCCCGACAAGTCGTGTCTTCGGCTGCCGGTGAGTTGGGGGGCTCCGGTCGGTTGGAGACCGTGACCGGCGGACCCGGTCCGGTGTATGAACCGCATGTAGCGGTTAGTTCGCCTGTTGGCCATCCCGGCAATCGGTGCCTCTCCCCTGCCCATTTCGAACGATGCACTGCTGCATGTCGGAAATACGGCGGCAACGAATACGGAGGGTCACCAGCTCTGCTTATTGCACCAGATGAATCATCACTCGCCTACCCGCCAGCCGCCGCTTCTCCCATCGTCTTCGGCTGGTGTCAGATGAGACGACTTGGGAGGCCGGATTTCCCATCGACATGCGAACTACCGTCCCGGCCGCACGACAAATCTGAATGTAGACGGGTCGACGGGCATAACGGTATGCAATTCGTTCTCAAGAACGGCGGCAAAAATCGTGGCCCGGTGGTTGATATCACCCCGGAGCTCTTCGAGTTGAGCATCGTCGTAGCCCAAGCCGACCCCACTTCCCGCTACCTCGACCGCGACTTCACGCAGCCGTGTCTCCGCGATTGCGTGGCGGAGATGCATACACTCTGCTGCGGCTTCTTTCGCTCCTATTAATGAAAGCGTTGTGGAACAGACCATTACACGCTCAGCCGCATTGTCGATGGCCCTGACAAAGTCTATTCCTGAGCCGCCGAGCTTGACGGGACGTGCGCGTTGCCGGAAGTTCGTGTACAACCCAACCGCTTCCACGGCAGCTGCCATCGCGTCAGCGCCCAACCGCAGCAACGTATCTCGGCGCCAGGCGTGATAGTCGCGCTCTCGGGCATCGTCCCGGTCGGCCTTCGCGCGCCTGTTGGTCGAGCGAATCGTGAACGCCAACGTGATCATCGACGCAATGAATAACAAGACCGCTGACCCGAGCGGCACAAGCCATGTCCACAGCGGCACGCCCTGACTGCCGAGGTTGAAGACCATTCAACGCCCTCTCGTGTTGGCCGCCACTACTTGCGGCGCTGGCTCTTCGTCGTGCGCTTCGGCTGTCGGCGTTGCCCGCGCCGCTGCGATCTGTTGCCCTCACCCGGCGGCGGACCGAACAGATTGCGGTAGTTCTCGGTGTTCATCCCCATTTCGTCCCTATACCACTCGTTATAGTCGTCCACCGCCTTGTTGAACTCAGCAATCTCGTCGGCGTTACGCTCCCTGATCTCGTTCACGAACCAGTCGTAGAACTCCGCTGCTGTTTTGACGTAGCTATACAGAACCGGTAGAAGGTCGAACCTGTCGTCTTTGGCTCGCAGGTAACCCTTCGCGGGCGCTGTCCAACCGTCCCAATCAAGCAGCTTGTCGCGGTCCAGCGTCAGCTTGTTCTCCATGATTGTTGGTCCACCTTGAACCCAGGAGACCTTAGTGCTGATGCCTGGCAACGGAATTGAGCGATGCGTGCAGTAATTCCGCAGATCCTTCATGAACTCTGCTTCACCAGTGCCGAATGACGTCTTGACGTGTTCCTTGTACGCGCCCGTCTCGAACTCCGAACCTTTACCCCAGCAATGCCGCATCACAACCCGCTGCGAGTCGATCAGCGACGTGACCGACGTGAGGTAGTTGTGCAGATACCGAACCAGCTCGTCTGCGTATTCGTCGGTGGTGTCGCGAGCCATCGCGCGCCGCTGCAGGAACTTCGCGGCGTGCCTGTTCAGCTCATCGGCGTTCTTGGACATAACGTGCCCAGCGCGCCTGAGCGAGTCAATGTCGTTTTTCAGCCGGAAGCCAGGCATCGCGTGCAATTCGGCCTTGCGTTTGTCGTAGTCGGTGCCGAATCGGGTCTTAAAGGTCGGGGTCTCTTCGGCTGCCGTGTCATCGGCTCCAGCGTCAGGATCGGCGTCCTCATCGTTCACGCAGCCATCGTCCCATCGACCACCGACCGATTACAGGGACCGCGCCGCGTCGGACCGTCAGCGGTACCGGGGCTGCTACAGGTAGACCTTCTTCAAGTCTTCACCGACGCGACGCGCAGGCGCTCCGAGGGCGAGCAGATACCCCGCCACGAATGAATAGCTGTATCCAGCACCGCGGAGTGTCGCAATCGGCTCTTCACGCTTCGCCTTGAAGAACGCACCCCGCTGGTGGTAGCCGTTGTACCCCGCGTCGTCTAGGTCTTCGAGTGCTTCGCGAATGTCGTCGGGTACGCCGGGGTGGCGCTCGCCGGTCAGCACATTCAGTGCGTGCGTCGCCGCGACCCAACCCGATATTTCTTCGTCGTTGTGGGCCGCAACGGCGAGAAGCTGGCCGTCAGCGGCCTGCCTCGCATAGTCGAGTAGCTGGAGATCAGGCGCGTAGGCGAACACCGGTCCGCCACGCGTGACGCTTGGGCTACGGTTCGTGCCGATGTTGCCGTTGCCGCCGTATTTCTTCACAGCATCTTGGCGCGCGTCGAAGTGATTCTTGTTGGCAATGAGCAGCACGCGACGCCTGTACTCGGCGTCGCTCACGTTCTGCCCAATCCACCGCACAATTTCAGCAGGATCGTTTCCCGCAGGTAGCCAAACATTCTCAACGGGTGCCATGAAACCATTGTCCCAGCTATCACCGACACTCGGTTCGCGCCTGGCGCATGCGGTCAGCACGCGGAGTGTGTTCCGTTGAGGTGTCTGACAAACGCCGAAGTTACGAGTTGAGCTGGTCGGGTTCGCGCCGTCTCGTCGGCAGGTGCGCGACCCGCCGATCTCTGCTCGGCTACTAGCCCGCCGGCGGATGTAATTTTGGACAATATGCAGGAATCGAATATGCAGGGTTACCAGTAAAGTACGTTGTATTGCTCTGCTGCCCCATTGCGCTCAGCTATCGTGCAAGGCCGAGAAATGCCATCATCGCCCGCTCGACTTCGACCACTTGCTCGGCAGTCAGACGACCGACGCGAGCATGGACGTTCGACTTTCTCACGGTGGTGATCTTGTCGATCATCACATCACTGTCGTGGTCAAGTCCGGACAGCAGGCCTTCTCCACCGGCTATCCGAATGCGCATCAATGGTGCATCCAGCAGCGTGCTGGTCATGGGCGCCACAGTCACCGAACTCGTGGCGCCGAAGAGGTCATCCTGAACGATCACCGCTGGACGCGGCTTCGCCGCATAGACGACCCCCGCTACGGTCCAGATCTCCCCTCGGTTCACTCCTCGTCCCACGGCGCCGAGATCGCCTCAACGAAATCCTGGTCGTCGCGGCCGTCCTCGGCTTGCGCGACGAACGACGCCTGGCGTTGGGCCTCGGCCGCGAAGGCCTCGGTCCGCACATCGGGCACCCAGACCTGCAGAGGTCGCAAGCCCCGCTCCCGCATCCGCCGGCGATACTCGCCAACCCGTTCCCGTACTGCCATGTATCAATGTTACATGTAACGCACCGCTTTGGCAGCAGAAATAGGTCTGACCTGTCGGGGCCGGGAAACAAATGTCTGAATACGGCTCTAGCGCGTCGATCAATCTCGTCTAGTGGGGCGCGACGATCTGCGCCGAACCTCCGTGAGCCGATTTCGATAGACGACGACGCTTCGAGTGGCGAAGAATTCGGACGAATCGAATATGGCGGTTTGCCAGTAACTCACCGCGACCGCGCCCTTCGCGTCAGACGAGTTCGATGACGTCGGCGATGGATTCGAACACCCGGCTGGGTCGGAACGGATAGCGCTCGATCTCCTCGCGTGTCGTCGAGCCGGTGAGCACCAGGATCGTCTCCAGCCCGGCCTCGATGCCCGCAACCACATCGGTGTCCATCCGGTCGCCAATCATGACGGTGCCTTCCGAATGGGCGTCGATGCGGTTCATCGCGCTGCGGAACATCATCGGATTCGGCTTGCCGACGAAGTAGGGCTCCCGGCCGGTCGCCTTGGTTATCAGGGCGGCGACCGAGCCCGTGGCAGGCAGCGGACCCTCCGCCGACGGACCGCTCACGTCGGGGTTGGTGGCGATGAATCGCGCCCCACCGAGAATCAGGCGGATTGCCTTGGTGATGGCCTCGAACGAGTAGGTCCGCGTCTCTCCCAGCACGACGAAGTCAGGACCGACGTCGGTCAACGTATAACCCACGTGGTGCAGCGCCGTGGTCAGGCCGGCCTCACCGATCACATAGGCCGAGCCGCCCGGCAGCTGGTCGTTCAGGAAGGCCGCCGTCGCAAGGGCCGACGTCCAGATCGACTCCTCGGGCACGATCAGGCCAGACCGCGCCAACCGGGCCGCCAGGTCACGTGGCGTGAAGATCGAGTTGTTGGTGAGTACCAGGAAGGGCCGCTGCCGCTCGCTGAGCGCCTGGAGGAACTCCGCGGCCCCTGGCAGGGCGTGCTCCTCCCGGACCAAGACGCCATCCATGTCGGTCAGCCAGCACTGTGGTGTGGTGCTCATGCGTCCAGTCTTGCAGTTGTTGCCGCCGCGTCACATGGAAGTCGCCGACCGAAGACGCCCGCCACTGGCGTAGCGCGCCAGGACAACCATCAAGCGGACTCCGATATCGGCCAGGAACATGTCGGAAGACCGGACGCCAGTCAGGCCGGCAATCAAGGCTTCTCCCCTGTCGCACCGCAACCGACGTATCGGTGCGCACAATGCGAAATGCGACGCGATCGAAATTGGCGGATCGCCACCCCGTTCCAGCGTCTACCGATGCTGAAAGGGTGATACCTCGGACGTCATGCAGCCTTGTGCGCCGAAGCACGCCATCCTCGGAATGCTATCTGTCACGACGCAAGCCATGTCGAAAGCTCATCTTCGATCAGGGCGCGTGCCCACGAACGGGACCTGGCAGACTTCATCTGAACGAGCTGAAAGGCGAGTCCGTCGATCAGTACGTGAAGCCTTCGCGCGGCGGCTGTCAGCGCTGTGGCGGGCGCGTCGGGGCGAAGGAC
Source organism: Mycolicibacterium sp. 22603 (assembly GCA_052044345.1). Lineage (GTDB taxonomy): Bacteria > Actinomycetota > Actinomycetes > Mycobacteriales > Mycobacteriaceae > Mycobacterium. The sequence goes on along the minus strand of JBQEMX010000006.1, from coordinate 250,382 downwards.
GGTGAGAAGTCTTCGGCAGAGTCCGAAAAGCTCGGCTCGGGTGTGATCGCGAAGGCGAACGAGTTCTGGGTCTGCGCCTGCCTCGGAGATCAACGCGAGGTTGATCTCCATCTCCGCGTGACTGACGGCATCTGTCGGAATCAGGTGTAACAGGACAGTGGTCGCATAGCTCAAAGCGGGCAGATCGGTGGGAACCGACCTGACGCGCCGAGTGACGTTGTCGATCATCAGCTCGGATGCTGATGTGAGCAGAGCGCTGCGTGTGGGGAAGATGTGTCGGAGTGAGCCGACTGAGATGCCTGCCTCGGCAGCCACTGAGCGGAGCGAAACGGCGGAGACCCCCTGATGGTGAATCACCGACCAGAGCGCATCAACGAGTTCCGCCTTGCGTGCGGCATGGTCGATCTTCCGTGGCATCGATTTATGTTAACTCAGTCGTGCTACCATAACCTTGTGGGTCCAGAGCGATCGCCTGCCATCAGAGCCCACGGTGCAGCCTTCGCTCGGGCCGTCATGGCATGGATGGTCCTATGCGCCGGAGTTGGCTTGTCGATCACGCTTGCCCGGCTCGCGGGCCGGTGGATCGACCGCGGATCGGCTTTCATTCCGATACTTCAGGCCGTCCTTGCGGCGAGCATCGTCGTTCCCGCGATCGTCGCCCTGCGAACGAAATTTGACCGCCAAGCACTCGCGGGTATGGGAGTCTCGCATCGATGGGCGCCCGCAGCTCTCGTTGGTGTGGTCATCGGGGTGGGCGTCGGGCTCCTCGTCTGGGTGCCGGCGGCAGGGTTCGGGTGGATACGGATCGAACGCATCGACACGGCCACCCTTCTCGCGTTCCTCGCGGTCAACACTTTCGTGTTGCTCCTCTACGAGGCAGTCCCTGAAGAGTTGGCGCTCCGAGGCTATGGATGGACTACCGTGCGCGATAGCTGGGTTCCGTTCGTGGCGACGATCACGGTCTCCGTGCTGTTTTGCCTCAGCTCGGCGCTCATCAGTCTCTTCCAGACGGCCTCCGCGCTCATCTTCGGAGCCGAGACAAACGGAATCGCCCTCGTACCGCCGGGAATCGACCCCACGGCTTACCTCCTGCAGATCCTCATCTTCGGGCTGGCGCTCATTGCCGCACGGCGTGTCCCGCTGCAAGGGGCACTGTTCGCCGCGATCGCTTTCCATCTCACCCAGCTCACCGTCAACCGCGTCATTCTGGGTGGACTGGGATGGGTCGAGTCCGGTGTGCACGTCGACTTCGTCGAACCCGACGCGATTGCGCTCGTCCTCGTCCACATCGCCCTCAGCGGTATCTTCTTCGTCATCACGCGAAAGCTGTTGGAACGCCGCACCCGGGCGTAGGCGGGCCGCGCACAGATCTTCGAATCATGAAGGCGGTCGCAGGCGGACAGTGAGGGAACGGCCCATGCGCTCTCAAGTGATGAAGCGTCGCAGGCGTTCTGGACCAGACTCGTCAACGGCTTGTGGTCCACCAGAACCTGCCCTGGTGCTAAGCGCACGAGGTCACGCCTGCGAGCCGTCGACGGCGTGCGTGCTGGTCGTGATCCGCTCGACCAACCAGGGCAAAGAGTCGGCGAATGCTGTGGCAGCAAACTGCCACGAGTGGAAGCCGACGGTTTTGTGCACGGTGCAGGTGATGGCGGCCTTCTGGGCAGCGTCGCACAGGATGTCGGCGGCCGCCTCGGCTTCGGGACCTTGCGGCCCCATCTCATCGCGTCCCCCGAGACCCTCGCCGCCCGAGTGGTGACCGCCTGTCCCCAGCCCTTTCATCACGGCCCCGGCGTTGGCCGGTTTTATGGTGGCCGCGAAGTACCCCGAAACATTTTGGTAGGGGCCGTGTTTGGCCATTACGGTCCGCGGGTCGAAGGCATCGTAGGCGGTCCTGTCCCCACCGTAGAGTCGCTGGACGGTCTGCGCCTCGGTACCCGAGACGGGGCCCGCGTCACCTCCGATGTCGACGAACGCCGAGAAAAGGTCGGGATGCATGACAGCCAGGTCGACGGCACATGTTCCGCCCATCGACCACCCGACCACTCCCCAATTCGCGGCGGCCGCGGACGCCCCGAATGTGGAGATGACATAGGGGCGGACGTCCTTGGTCAGATGATCTGCCGAGTTGCCGCGAGGACCGTTGACACATTCTGTGTCGTTGTTGAAAGTCCCGCCGGTGTCGACGAACACGAAGATCGGCAGCTGTCCGCCGTGGGCGGCGCCGTAGCCTTCCACCGTGGGCACGAAATTGCCGCTGCGTATCCAGTCTGCGGGAGTGTTGAACTCGCCACCGATCATCATCACCACCGGCAGGGTCGGCGGCGTGTCGCCGGCGAACCAGGCCGGCGGCAGATACACGTATTCGCTCCGGTGTGTGAATCCACTGGAGGCGTCGGAAATGTCGACCTTGACCAGCTTGCCGGTGGTGGGAGCGGTGTTGCGCAGTGACGGCAAGTCCGACGCCTGGACTTCGTTGGGCAGTGGGCCTGCGGTCAGGGCTCCCCACGCGGACTGTAGCGATGGGTAGTAGCCAACCCACTGGTTGAGGGCCAGCGCCGAGGTCAACAGCGTCAGCGGGACCGCCACCACCGAGATGGTCCGTCGCCACCAGCGTGCACTGCGCCAGCCGAATACACCGACCGCGACGGCCAGGCCAAAGATCGCGATCCACACCCAGAGTCCGAATGGCGCCGGGGCCGAGGCCAGGCCTTGATCGTTCATATAGGTGCGGGCCGCCAGCGCCACCAGCACGCCCACCGCCGCGGACACCGGAAGCCAGATCAGCCGCCATCGCCTGGTCCGCCACCCGATGGCCACGATCAGTACGGCGATGACGACGATCTCGATGGTCACCGGCAACCAACCCTCCAGCAACGAGATGCCGTTCCTCATCTCCAGGAGATCTTTGGGGAGTTCGACGGGGCTTGGCACCGGAGTCGGCGTCGGCGAGGGCGGCACCTGTTCATGCTTCCCGGCGATCCTGTGCGGTCCACGGGTCTCGGCTGTGAACAGCTTATGGACGCAATTGTTTCCGGACCCGCTGGTTGCCCGTGCTGGTCAGTCTGGCGGAAGCGGATCGCCGCCTGAGGCGAGATCAGGAATCTTTGGAGTAGTCGACGCTGAGCCAGTGCTCGGGTCGCATCCGGAACAACAGCGATTCAGCCTCGGGATGGTCTTTGGCGAAGGACTCCACGAAGGCTTGGCCACCCCGCTCCCCGAGATAGCGAACGGCGATCGCCCTCATGGTGGCGGTGTCGGCCGTCTCGATCGAGGTCAACGACCCCTCGGCAGTCACGTAGCGGTACGGGTAGGTCTCGTCTTGCGCAGTGATCGAGAATCGGCCGGCCGCGGTGATGAGGCGAGCCTTGAGCGACCCCGCCAAACTGGAGACGAGAACCTCTCCGCCGGGCTCGTAGGTGTACCAGATCGGGACCGTCAGCGGTGCGCGACCAGGGCGTTCGACACCGATGACGCCAACATGCAGATCTGCCAGGTAGGCCTCGCGTTCCGCGCTCGTCATCTTCGACATGACCTGACCAACCCGCTGTCCCCCGCAACGATTCCCCCGGCGGGCCCGGCCACACCTACCGCCGACCGCAGGCTGCGACGTCATAGGCTCGACAGATGGTCGACACGCATCTTCCCGGGAACCGTGTGCGCGACGCCGAGGCGACCCGCATGCGCCTACTCGCGGCGGGTCGGGCCGAGTTCGCGCGCCGAGGGCTGGCTGGCGCCCGGATCGACAGTATTGCCGAGGCGGCGCAGGCGAACAAACGCATGATCTATGCCTACTTCGACTCGAAGACCGGCCTGTTCAACGCGGTGATCGAAGCCAATATCGCCGCTCTTCTCGAGGAAGTTCCGTTCGATGCCACAGATCTGGGCGGCTACGCGGTGGCGTATTTCGATCAGCTCTTGGCCGACCCCATTGCTCTGCGACTGACCTTGTGGCGCAGCGTCGAAGGTGGACCGGCACTCCCTGAGGAGCGGCTCTCCTACGCTCGCAAACTCGACGCCATACGTTCGGCGCAACGGGACGGTTTCGTCGTTCCCGATCTCGATCCGGCCGATGTGTTGGCCATGCTCTTCAGCCTCGCGCGCAGCTGGTTGAGTGCGGCCGATGCGCTGCGTGCCGAGGCTTCGCAGGATCCGGACTCGGACCGCCGGCTCTCAGACCACCGGAAGGCTCTGCGGGCGGTGGTGTGCCGCGCCCTGACAACCGAACGTTGAACCCAGCCGCCGGCAACAGGTGTGTGCAGTCAGTGAGAGGCGGCAGGCGCGTAATCGTCGGCGTCGGTCAAAGCGGCGGTGTGTTGTTGTGCGTACGCCTCGTCGAGTCGGGCGTGAATCGAATTCACGATGAGTCGGTGGGCATCAGAGCCGAGGATGAGACGTCGCGGCAGTGTAGGAGCCTCGGCCGCGGAGATGATTGCCGTCGCCATCTTGCTCGGATCGCCAGGAATGGACTCACGGCTGCGCTCGCGTCGACCGCGAATCTTCGCGGCTGGAGTGTCGTCGTAGGCGGCCAGGCGTTCGCCGATGACCATCGATCCCCCACCGAATTCTGTTCGTGCAGAGCCCGGTTCGACCAGGCACGTGTGAATGTCAAAGGGCTCGAGTTCCTCGTGCAGCGCCTCGACGAAACCCTCGACCGCCCACTTGCTCAGGTGGTACAACGACATCCCGGCTGCCGCCATCTGGCCGGCCATGCTGGACACCTGGATGACGCGGCCGCCGCCCTGGGCGCGTAAGTGGGGCACGGCCGCCTTGATGAAGGCCACGGCGCCGACGACGTTGGTATCGATCTGGCGGCGGATGTCTGCATCGGAGACTTCTTCGACGGCACCGAACAGGCCGTAGCCGGCATTGGACACCACGACATCGATATGGCCCAGATCGAGCCACGCCCGGTCGACAACGGTGCGGGCCTGCTCGCCGTTGGTGACGTCAAGCTCACCCACCCACAACGTATCCGGATAATCGCCGGCCAGTTCGGCGAGCCGCTCGGGACGACGCAGGGTCGCAGCGACCCGGTCGCCGCGCTTCAGGAGCTGCTCGGTCAGTTCTCGGCCCAGGCCCGACGACGTGCCGGTGATGAGCCAGGTCTTCGCCACGAGGAACCTCCAGTAACTATCTGGTTACTTACTTGCGCTTCGACGGTACGTCTCACCGGTCCCTCGGTCAAACGGATCGCCCGCCACCGGGTGATCGCCAGTTCGATGCGCCCCGTGATCTGGCGTACGTCGGTTGGTCTAATCCCGGTTGCGGCGGGCGGCGTCGTGCACGAGGGCAAGCAGGCTTTCTGTGAGTTCCTCGGCCGTGGTCTGCCATTTGTCGGTCTGTAGAAGCCCGCTCATCTCGACGCCAACCGCGCCATGCACACCAGTCAGCAGCATGGCGGCATAGCGCTCGGCGTTGCCGTGGTCAGCGATGCAGTCGACAATGCCCTGGAACTCGTCGCACATGCGCTGCGCGGAAACAAACACGGCAGACGGATCTCCCTCTGGTGGGCGGAACATCAGGCGATACAGATGCGGCTGTCGTCGGCTCATGGTGACGACGGCCGTCAGTGCAGCCCGGGCCGCCTCGAGGGGTGAAAGGCTGTCATCGGCGCGCAATTTCACCATCGCGTCCGCGAGGCGTTCCCAGCCGTCGGCGGCCACCGCCGTGAGGAGGCCATCCTTGTCGGCGAAGTGTCGATACGGGGCACCTCGACTCACGCCCGCGCGGGCGCCGACCTCACGAAGCGTCACTGCTTCAAGTCCCCCACTGTCGAGCAGTTGGGCGGCCTGATCGATGAGGGCTTCGCGGGTGGCGGCGGCCGATTCCTTGCGAGTCATCACTCGACTACTTTAGTTGACAATGTCAACTGTTTCCGTACGATCCATAAGATGACACTGTCAACTCGAAAAGAGCTCATCGTGATCACCGGCGCGTCAACCGGAATCGGTGCCGCCACCGCCCGAGAGATGGCGCAACGAGGGTTTCACGTGCTCGCCGGGGTGCGACAGGAACGCGACGCCGACCGCATCCGAGCGGCCAATGTCGAACCTCTGATTCTCGACATCACCCGTCCCGGGCACGTCCGCGCGCTCGCCGAGAGAGTGCGCGACGATCCGCACCACCGTCCGCTGCGGGCGGTGGTCAACAACGCTGCCGTGCAGGCCAACGTTCCAGTTGAAGCCTTTGCGATCGACCGATGGCGAAACATGTTCGAAGTCAACCTCTTCGGCCACGTTGCGGTGATCCAGGCGCTGCTGCCATCCCTGATCGACAGCCGAGGGCGGGTGGTGAACATCAGCTCGGTGGGAGGGAGGATTGCGATGGCCACCTACGGTCCGTACGCGGGCACGAAGTTCGCGCTCGAAGCCGTCAGCGACTCCTTGCGCCGAGAGGTAGGCCCCCATGGGGTGGACGTGGTCGTCATCGAACCCGGCGCCGTACGTACCGAGATGCTCGGCAGGGCGATCGTCAACGCGCACGACACGGTCTCGGCCATGACGGCAGAGCAGCGCCGCCGGTATGGCGGGCTGGTCCAGGCGGTGAACGCGCAGGCCGAAGCGTCGACCAAGTCCGGACTGCCTGCAGCGGCCGCGGCCGTGGTTATCGCCAAAGCAATTACCGCCCGTAGACCGCGCACGCGATACACCGTCGGCCGCGAAGCCGCGCTGCTCTCGATCACACGGTTGCTTCCCGACCGACTCCTCGATCGCATCTTCGCCGCGGCCCTGCGCCCGCACCTTCCGATAGGCGGGACAGCGGCGGTGTGAAACCGGGCAAACCAGACGCGGACCTGCCGGGTTCAACGCCCTGGAATCTCAGGTGCGGGCTGCGGCAGCTTCCGGACGATGGCTGTCGAAGCGGGCTGACACGGCGAAGTCAGGCTGGAACGAGCTCGCGCGCGGCGGACTTGTTGGCGCGCACACACGCCCACGCCATCGTGAACTGGAAAACGCAGTACGTCGTCAGCGCAAGCCAGAACACCAGAACGCCGTTCCAGGCGAGCGGGCCGCTATGGAAGAAGAACGCGAAGACATCGGGTATGAACGACACGGCGACGAACAAGTTCACATACCCGACCCACCGCGGGAAGGCCGTCTGATTGCTGAGCACCGCGATGCCTATGGACACGTTTTGCAAACAGAACAGCATGATGGCGGGGAACAGGATGAGCCAGCCCATGTCGTGGAGCAACAGCACGGTGTCGTCGGACCTGTCGGTGCGGAAAGTGGCCATCGCCCACAACAGCATCGGTAACAGATTGAGCAGCAGTGTTGCGGCTCCGGTCGCCAACTGGGTAAAGGCGAGAACGGGGTGCCGCCCTTCCATCCGGAACAGATGCACGCTGATGGCCGCAACGAGCGGGGCGTAGAGGACGATGCCCATGGATGCGATGACGAATCCGGCACCGGTCTGGGTGGGATGCTCGAGATAGAACGCACGCACCTCTGACATGGGCGCACCTGGCCCCAGGGGTAGGGGCAGCATTCCTGCGATCAACCAGCCGGTCAGCGTGACGAGAACCGCGGCCGGCCCGCCGAGTGCGCAAAGATTGAGCACGCGAGGATTCACGAGCCACCACCCCTCTGAAATCGTGTGAGCGACAGGTAATCACCACATTTTTTAATCTCGATTAACCGACAAGGTAGTGTGTTGCACGGCTTGCGGTCAAGATGTGCGAACACTGAAGTCGATGGCGATGCGGTTGTGGCGCCGGTCGCCGACTCGACGGCCGATCGGATGACACCGGGGTGCATGCGTGACCGGGCAAGAATGAATCTGCCCAGGCGTGCTTTCGCTCCGGTTCTGGGTCGCAACGGAGGCAGCGCCATCGTCAACGCGCTGTCCGTCGCGGCATGGCTCGCGGTCGAGGTCAACACCGCCTACGCAGCGGCCAAGTCCGCCGAATGGGGGCTGACCAATGGGGTACGCCTCGAACTGACCGGCCAGGGAAAACTCGTCGTCGGCCTTCAGGCCATGTCGTCTCCGGCCGGGCCCCTACCGGCCTTCACACTCTGCAGCTCCGTGGTGGGCGCTCCGTTGCGCTTCGCACGCGATGCGCGCCAATCACCATGCCTCACGCGTTCTTCGGCCTATTGAAGCGATGGCGTCGCAGGCCGGCCGGGAGGTCGACGACACCGGGACCACCGTCGCGCAGCCAGTCTGCGATGGCCGATCCCGTTTGCTCGTCCAATACGTGCCCGAGCCAGGTCGCGCGCCCGCCCCGCCGGCGCCCACCGCTCGATGGCGAAACCACCAGGACGTTCGAACGCTCGCACGGGCCAAGGCAGTCTGTCACCCGCAGGTCGGCGACGTCTCGAACCAGATCGCGAAGTTCGGCAAGCTGGGCCTCGTGGTCGATGCGCGGATGCTTCTTTGTCGTGCCGCAGCAGCACCCCCGGCACACGGTGACGATGGGGCGGGTTCGGTCCAACGGCACAGTGCCGGTCCTCCTCAACGGGTATGCGATCCAGACGGCTTGGTCTTCACTCTGTGATCGTCAGCATACGAGGCAGTGTCGAGCCGGAAGCCTCGTGCAGGTATCGGCCAGCGATCGCGCAGTGATCGCAAGTTGAGGTGTGCCCGCATCGCGATGCCATGATAGTAATGAGGTGACATTAATTATTTCGCGGCGAGCAGAGGTGGCGGATGGACGGACACGGTGTAGACGCACGATCTGGACGCCCCAATGTGGTGATGATCGTTCTGGACGATCTCGGTTTCGCCCAGCTGGGGTGTTACGGCTCCGATATCCGGACTCCAGCCATCGATCGTCTGGCCAGAAATGGCCTCAGGTACAACCGGTTTCACGTCACCGGACTGTGTTCGCCGACTCGGGCCGCAGTGCTGACCGGCCGAAACCACCATTCGGTCGGCATGGGCTTCCTCGCCGACATCCCGACCGCTCACGCGGGCTACACCGGCAAGATCCCGGCCTCCACGCCCACCCTGCCACGCCTACTCCGGGATGCCGGCTGGAGCACCATGGCCGTCGGAAAATGGCATCTGGCGCCGCGCGGCGAGCGGACGAGCGCCGGTCCGTTCGGCCGCTGGCCGTTGGGACTCGGGTTCGAGCGTTACTACGGTTTCCTGCTCGGCGACGCCAACCATTGGGACCCACAGCTGGTACGCGACAACGCCTACATCGACGGGCCCGATGTGCGACCACCGGGTTATCACTTGACCGAGGACCTCACCGACGAGGCGATCAGAATGGTGACCAGTCAACAGCAGGCCGCGCCCGGCAAACCGTTCTTCCTCTACTTCGCGACCGGCGCCATGCATTCGCCACACCACGTGCACAAGGACTGGTCCGACAGTTATGCAGGGCAATTCGACATCGGGTGGGATGCCTGGCGGGACCGGGTGTTCGCGCGGCAGCTCGCCGAGGGCGTGGTGCCCGCGGGCAGCACGCTGACCGAGCGACCCGCCTGGGTCCCCGCCTGGAGTTCCCTCACCGGCGACGAGCGCGCCGTGTTCGCGCGGATGCACGAGGTGTACGCGGGATTTCTCGGCCATACCGACAGGCAGATCGACCGATTGCTCGGGGCCCTACACGATCTCGATGTCCTCGACGACACTCTCGTCCTGGTCATGAGTGACAACGGCGCCAGCGCGGAGGGAGGTGTGGCGGGAACCAGCAATGAACACCGGTTCACTCATCGGGTGCCGGAATCGACGGTCGACAACCTCGATCGGCTGTCCGACTGGGGCGGAACGGCGGGATACCCGCACTACGCGTGGGGCTGGGCGTGGGCGGGGAACACGCCATTTCGCCTGTGGAAACGGTACGCATGGCTCGGCGGCACGCGCGTACCGCTCATCGCACATTGGCCGCATGGCATCCGCGACAGAGGCGCGGTCCGCACTCAGTTCGCACACGCCATCGACATCATGCCCACAGTTCTGGAGGCGTGCGGAGTCCGGCTGGCGGCGTCTACTGCCACGATGACCGACAGCGACATGCACGGCGCAAGCCTCCTGCAGACCTTCGGTGACGGCNCGATCCACTCAGTATTTCGAGGTCGTCGGTTCCCGATCGATCACCGCCGACGGCTGGAAGGCAACGACCGACCACGTGAGCCAAGGCGTCATGGACGAGGAGGGGCTGCTCGACGGCAGCCGTGACTTCGCCGCCGATCGGTGGTCGTTGTTCCACCCCGACGATTTTTCGGAAGCTTACGATGTCGCGGGAGTCCACCCCGCCATGGTCTCGCGGTTGAGCGCCCTGTGGGACCGTGAAGCCGCCCGCTACGACGTGCTGCCGTTGACCGACTCGTTGGTGGCCCGGGCGGCAGATATGGTGTGGCCGGACTTCCCACCCGGCCAGCGTGTGGTGTTGCGACCGGCGGGCGGACCCGTCGTCGATGAGGCGCTCCCCCTGTTGTACAGCCGGTTGTCCGCCGATATAGAGGTTCCCACCGACGGCGCTCACGGGGTGCTGTTCGCGATCGGTAACTGGACCGGCGGACTCGCGGCGTACGTGACCGACTCCAGACTGCATATCGCCATCGCCGCACCCGGCGGCGACATTCGGGTGCACTCGGACCGAGTGCTGATGGCCGGCCGGCACAGCGCGGGTTGTCGGCTGCATCGCCTCGGCGGCGGGACGCGGGTGGAAGCAGTGGTCGACGATACCGTCGTCGGATCGGTGTTCACACCGTTGACGTTGCCGCACGTCTGGCAGCATGGCGGGACATCATTGATCCTGGGTCGTGATCGCGGCCTACCGGTCTGCGCCGACTATCGACCGCCGTTCGAGTGGAGTGGCCGATTACATTCGGTGACAGTCGAATCCGATCTGCCATCGCTACCGGGCAGGGAACTTCTCGAGGCTGCGTTGAAGTCGGAATGATGCGCCCAGTCAAGGTTGTGCGGCGTCCACGGTGTGTGTCGATGCCGGTGCGCGCATGACCGCAGTCAGGGAATCGATGAGGTCGGCGGCGAACACCGCTGTCGGCGGCGCGCCGGCCACGGTGGTGCGTTGACGCTGGTGATCGGCGACCGCGTTCAGGCAACTCGTGTACACGAATCGAAGCCGCGCTGCGGCAACGACTTCGGGGAGGTTCGAAAGATGCTGCCAGAGAATCTGGTTGAGCCGTTGACCGTGCTCGGTCACGGTGGGGTCGGCGAGAATCCACGCGTGCCCGCCTGGTTCGGCGTGTCCGTGGAACATCAGCTGGGCTACCAGCTCGACATGTCGCTCACCGCGGTTGATGCTGTCGATCTGAGGAAGGACCAAGGCTTCGATCAGGCTCCTGAGCGTGGCCGGTCGACGGTCCGAGAGGGCATCGTCGAGGATCCGCCCACGATCTCGGTCGATGCGTTCGAGGCGGTATTCGAGAATCGCCTTGATCAGGTCATCCTTGGATCCGAAGTGATAGTTCACCGCCGCGGCGTTGCTTTGTCCGGCAGCAAGTCTGATCTCGTTGAGACTCACGGCCGCGATCCCTCGGTCGGCGAACATCGTCTCGGCGACCGTGATGAGCTTGATTCGCGTCGCTTCGCCGTTGCTGTTGCGGCCGCGTCTGCGCACCGGCTCCCCGTTGCAGTTCGACTCCGTGGGCATTGACCGATCGTACTTATCCATGGCAAGGGGTACAGGAATGAGGATTCGGTACTTGTCGGGCGGCCGGAAGGCGGTGAGCGCGCAATGTGGGCGGAGCTGATGTCCCTGGCCCTTGTCATTGCCATCTCACCGGCGTCGGTGGTTCCCGCGACGCTGATGCTGCACACGCCCCGACCACTGGCATCGGGGTGGTCGTTCGCCGCGGGTTGGCTGCTCTCCCTCGCCGTGATGACCGGGCTGTTCGTCCGGCTATCGGGGACCCTGCCCACGGCCGGAGGTCCAGCGCCACAATGGGTACGGCCCGCCATCATGGTGTTGGCGGTGCTCCTTGTGCTGGCCGGCGTCCTCACCTGGATGCGTCGCGGGCGGCCCGCTCAGACGCCGGTATGGCTGCGCGCGTTGGATTCGGTCACCGCGTGGCGGGCGCTGGCTGCCGCCCCGATTCTGGCGATGGTCAATCCGAAGGTGTTGTCCATTTGCGCCGCAGCAGGTTTCAGTATCGGATCTACCGCCGACGTGCACGCCTGGGCTGATGTGACCGCGTTCGCCGCGCTGGCAAGTCTCACGGTGATCGTGCCGGTGCTGAGCTACACGATCTGGCGGGAGCGCATGGACGGTCCTCTGCACCGTCTCCGGATCATCCTCGAGCGACATAACGCCGCGATCTTGGCGGCGGTACTCGTCGCGGTCGGTCTGATGTTGTTCCTGCACGCCGCGTGATCACACCACCACCGATACGAAGGAGGCGCTCATGCCCGAACCCGACTCGTACCGACCGAGCCGCCGGCTGATTGCGCTGCAGAAACTTGCGCTGTGGGCGGCAGCCCGGGCGGGCGGGCCCCATGACGTGACCAGAACACGCACGATCACCCGATCGATGGAGATGCGCCAGCGGCGTGCGCGCGGAGTCGCGGAATCCACGGGTACGGTCGCCGGGGTACCTGTGCGGTGGTTCCGGCCGGTTGCCCCCGGCCAAGGTTTGATCTTCCACGTACATGGTGGAGCATTCGTCGCCGGCAGTTCCCTGGCGGCCCGGGCGCACAGCAAGGTGGCTCGGTCGAACAACGCAGAACTGGTGAGCGTTGACTATCGGCTCGCCCCCGAGCATGCGTTTCCGGCCGCGCTCGACGATGTATGGGCGGTCTACTCACAGGTGGCGCGCAACCGACCCACGGTGATCATCGGTGAGTCCGCCGGAGGTGGACTGGCCATGTCCTTGACGCGACGAGCCTGTGACGAGGGCGCGGAGCCGCCAAAGGGTCTGGTGACGTTGTTCCCCTGGGCCGATCTGGCCAATGTCTCCGGCAGCTTCCCGGTCAACGAACACCGCGATCTTCTGTCCCGCGCCGGACTGGACCGCAGTGCCGCGGCGTATGCGGGAGACCGTGAGCTGACGGCACCCCTGATCTCACCGCTGTATGGCTCATTCGGCGGCTTTCCGCCGACGCTGATCATCGTCGGCACCCATGACTGTCTGCTCGACGATTCACGCAAGGTCGCTGCCCGCATGCGCGCCGCCGGAGTCGACACCACACTCGTGGAAGTGCCGGGCGGATTCCACGGTTTCGTTCTGCTACCGGTTCCGGAAGCCGCAGTGGCACGGTGCCGGATCGCGTCCTTCGTCGAGAGCGCTCTCGCCGAGCGCTGACGGTGACCAGCACCCGCCGGGCAGGACTCAGCTGAGGGCGTCGATCAGCTGCCCCACGCTGTGCGCCGACTCGAGGGGGTGACGCAGACGCCCGGCCCGGTTGACGGTGTAACGATTGCGCCGCCCGACCTTCGACTTCTTCAGGTATCCGTCGGCGATCAGATCGGCCAGAATCGCCTGCACCGAGCGCTCGGTGATGCCGATCAGCACGCTCAGTTCGCGCGCCGTCAGCGACTCCCCTTGCGCCAGGCACAACAGCACGTGGGCATGGTTGGTCAGGAAGGTCCAGGTGCGGGGCGGCGCCNGCGGTGGCGCGCGCGGACGCCTTGCGCGGGGCTGCCGCCTTCTCTGTGCTCTTCCGGGACGTAGGCATCCCGGACAGCATATGTGATTCGCGTAACGCACTTCGCTCATCGGCACGTTTTGTGTCGGCCGATATCCCCTGCTGGAAGCGACGCGTGACCGTAAGAGCCGACGACCCGGTCTTATTGCGAACCTTGACACGCGAGTTGTAATACACGTAATTTGTTTCGCATGTTGGAGTTCGTATCGGAGCCCCCCGTACTGACGCTGCTCATCGCTCTGCTGGCGGTGGCCACGCTGGCCGCCACCGTCGGCCGGCGCACACCGGTCCTCGTCGCACGATTGGGCACCACGGTGGCTGTCGCCGGCGCACTCGTCGCGGCCGTGGAAGTGGTGTCGGCACCCGACCGCCTCGCGGCAGCGCTGTTGGTGCTGATCTTCGGTGTGAGCGCCACCGCCCAGGGATACGCCGTGCGCTACCTTGCCGGTGACAACAGGTCGCACTGGTTCACCTGTGGTGCAACGCTTCTCACAGCGTCCTCGGTGGTCATGGCAACCGCGACCACTCTGGTGTCCCTGGCCGTCGGCTGGACCGCAGTCGGACTGGCGCTCTGCCTGCTGTTGGCCACCTACCGTGAGCTCCCCGCCGCGCGCGATGGTGTTCGCCGCACCGCGCTGGCATTCACCCTCGGAGACGGCGCGCTCTGGACGGCGGTCGGACTGCACCATCTCGACGCCGACAGATTCGCACCCGCGATCGCGGTGCTGATCGCCGTCGCCGCCCTTTCCCGCACGGCGCAGATACCCTTCCACCGCTGGCTACCGGCCACGCTTGCGGCGNGGCGCTACTGCACGCCGGGGTGGTCAACGGCGGCGGAGTCCTGCTGGTCAAACTCGCCGCCTTCTCGACCCCGCCGGCCGCCGGGATCGTCATCGCCGCCGGTATCGCATCCATGGGCTACGGCGTGCTGATGATGCTCGCGCGGCCGGATATCAAAGGTGCACTTACCTATTCGACGATGGCTCAGATGGGCTTCATGATGCTCACCTGCGGTCTCGGCCTCTGGGCAGCGGCGGTGATCCACCTGATCGGCCACGGTTTCTATAAAGCCACCCTGTTCCTGTCCTCCGGCACGGCGATCGCCCGGCACCGGCGCCACCACGCGCTGACACCCCCGGCGGGGCTCTCCCGCCTTACCACCTGGTGTGTAGCCGGGACCGCGGTGCTGCTGCCGCTGAGCGCGCTGGCCGCCGGGGTGGTGCTGGTGCCGGCCTGGCAGGAAGGTCATGCCGCCGAACTCGCACTGCTGGTCTTCGCCTGGCTGGCCGGCGCTGCCGCGACGTGGGGTTGGCTGCGCAGGCAGCCCACCGCGGTCGGGCTTCTCGGTGCGACAGCGATGCTGTTTCCCGCTGCGGTCGCCTATGTGGCATTGATCAGCACCATCAGCAGATACCTGGCACCCGCGCTACCCGCTTCGACCGCATCGCCGATGACGGTCTGGGCGGTGGTTGCCGCCGGACTCGGGATGCTCGGCAGCCTGGCGGCCGCGCGGACCTGGCGCCCGGCGCGCGGACTCCAGCGCGCCCTCTACACCCACGCGATCAGCGCAGGAACCCTTCACCCGACAGGAGCACACCGATGACATCCACTGATCTCGCCACGCGGCGGGCCCAGCTCCGCAGTGACATCCGGCTGGCCGCAAGGGCTCTGCCCACCCATTACCCACTCGGCACCTTCATCGCGGTCAATCCGCTCGCCGGTCTGCAGACGATGCCCTTCGAACAGGCCATCCGGCGCGCGAGTGACGTGTACGGGATGCGGGGGACCCTGCCAGAAGATGTCTTTCGGGCGTTACACCGGCAAGGCCGGATCACCGACGCCGACCTCGACGCCGTACTGCTCAGGCGTCACCCGAATCTGGCGGACGAGCCGGACATCCGGCTCGCCGGCCGCGACGTCGCCGCCATCGACATCCTGCGGGCCGACCTGTTACACGGCCAAGGTGCCCCAGAATCGCAGCGCCGCTTCACCACTCGTGCTGAACAGACCTCCGGTGAGCTCGCCGCCGATATCGACGCCCACGCCGCCACCTGGTGCGCCGCCTTTCTCGGCGGCGGTAGCTGGTCCATGCCGGATCGTGCGCATGGGTTCTACGCCGCGTGGCGGGCATCGGTACGGCACGACCGGAGCCTGTCGCGCACGGTGCGCAGAACGCTGCGCGCGGCACCGGAAAGGGCAGACGATGCCGCACTGCATGCGCTGGAGAATCTGCACATCGACGACCAGGACCGCGTCGTCTACCTACAGGCACATCTGACCCGGCTGCCGGGGTGGGCGGCCCATATCCAGTGGGGTGCCGACCGTGCGGCGAGCATCGACCTGCTGCAGTATCTGGCGGTCCGGTTGTACCTGGAAGCCGCCTTGGTCGCAGGGACGGCGAAGCCGGCAGTGACCGACGCGCCACGCACGCTGACGCCCACCGCGCGCGAGCGCGCACAACATCTGCTCGCGGTATGGCACGGTGCGACGGCCGAGGAATCCGAACAGGCGACCGTGGCCAGGATCTTGGCCACGATACCGGTCGCCGCCCGGGAAATGCTGTGGCAGCAGGCTTTCGAAGGCCACTATCAGGATCAGCTACTGAGCGAACTGGCCGGTGTCGATGCCGAGGCCCACACTCCGGTACCCGTGCATGCGCAGGTGGTCACGTGCATCGACACCCGTTCGGAAGGGTTACGCAGGCATCTGGAGAGCCACGGCGGCTATCAGACCTTCGGGTTCGCCGGCTTCTTCGCTGTCCCGATCCGTTTCACCGGGCTGCTCGGCGGTGATCCGATGGATCTATGCCCGGTGCTGATCTCACCCAGTCACCAGGTGTCCGAGAAGTCGGTGGGTGATGCACGTCGGCATATCACCGGAGCCACCGGCTTGGCCGCAGCCGAATCGTCGTTCCACACCGCAAAGCACTCGCACACGGGGTCCTTCACCCTCGCCGAGGCGGCCGGTTTTGTCGCCGGTCCCCTAGCTGCGGCCAAAACCGCCGCACCGTCGGTCAGCGGCACAATCCGCGGGCGACTGCGGGAGTGGATTGCACCGACGCCGCCCACCGTGCTGGCGGTCAGCGGTATGCCGTTGTCCGCGCGGGTGCTCTTCGCGCAGGCCCTGTTCCAATCGATAGGACTGACCGGCAATTTCGCACGGCTGTTGGTGCTCTGCGGTCACCACAGCACCACCGAGAACAACCCCTATCAGGCGTCGCTGGATTGCGGGGCCTGCGGCGGGCAGGGCGGCGGCCCGAACGCGCGCACCGCCGCGCTGATCCTCAACGATCCCGCGGTGCGTGCCGAGCTGCGCACATCGGGGATCTCCCTGCCCGATGACACCCTTGTCATTGCCGCGGTGCACGACACCACCACCGACCGCGTCACGGTGCTCGACGAACATCTGATCCCCGCCGGACACCGTGCCGATATCGAACGCCTCACAGATCATCTCGCACGTGCCGGCGAGGCTCTTGCCGATGAGCGGTGCACCGGACTGCCGGGCGCACCCCGGCGGCGTTCAGCTGCCAGGGCTACCCGCCACGTGGCCAAGCGTTCGCTGGATTGGGCTCAGGTGTATCCGGAATGGGGGCTGGCCAACAATTCCGCCTTCATCATCGCCCCCCGGGCGGTCACCGCCGGGATCGATCTGGCGCGCAGGGTGTTTCTGCACTCCTACGAGGCTGACGTCGACGCCGACGGAACAGCACTGGAGAACATCATGACCGCCCCCTTGGTAGTGGCGCAGTGGATCAACTGCCAGTACTACTTCTCCACCGTGGCCCCCGACACCTTCGGATCGGGCAGCAAGACGATCCACAACGTCGTCGGCGATGCCGGGGTGCTGGCCGGACATGTCGGCGACCTGCGGTTGGGGCTGCCACGGCAGTCGGTCCGGTTCGGCGACCGACTGATACACGAACCGCAACGGTTGCTCGCGGTCGTCCAGGCACCTTTGGCCCGCATCGACACGGTCGTCGACCGCAACCCGCTGTTGAAGCAACTTTTCGACAACGACTGGGTGAGCATCGCCGCCCGCGAGCACGCCCACCACAGCTGGCACCGCCGGACCCGCAACGGCTGGCGGGACTGGAGTGACAACGCTCTTCCGACAACCACTTTCGACAAGGAGATGATTTGATGACCACCGCCCTCACCCGGATGACGAAAGTCGAGGTTGTGGTCTCCGGTCAAGACGTGTCCGCCGTGCGCGACGTGATCACCGGAGTCGGTGCGACCGGTTTCACCAGTGTGTCCGGTGTATCCGGCCTCGGCCACCACGGATATCACCAGGGTCGCCTGCTGTTCAACCAGCAGGCGACACTCGAACTGATCATCACCGTGGTGCCCGAGGACAAGGCCGAGGCATTGCTGGCCGGATTGCGCAGGCTCCTCGATGCCTCACCGGGCGTGCTGTTCGTGACCGAGACCTACGTCAGCCGCCCCGAGTACTTCAGCTGAACAACCCCCACGAAAGGAATGACCGAGATGACCAGTGACGTGAGTATGAACGCGACCGATGCGACGACGATCTGGCGGGGGCTACGGGCCGGCCGGCCGCACCAGGGTGCGCAACCGGTGGCAGCGGTGTTCCGCTGTGCCGACGCCGGACTCAGCAGCGAGACCGTGTTCGGCCAATCGGCCGGATCCCTCGTCGATATCAGCACCTGGGGCCACACGGTCGACACCAGCGTGCTGGCCAGCGTCGAGTACGCGGTCGACGCGCTCGGGGTTTCCCTCGTGGTGGTCCTCGGCCACGACGACTGCCCCGCCATGCAGGCCGCATTGCAGGCGTGGAAGAACGCCCAACTGCCGGACGGAGCGATGCGCAGTGCGGTGGAGAACGCACTGCTGTCGGTGGTGCGGCGGGGCGCGGCTGCCGATTGTGTGGCGTCGGTGACCTCGGCACACATCATCGACACCGCAACGGCGCTGGTGCAGCGCTCCCCTGCTCTTGCCCGACGGATCGATCGGCACGAGGTCGGGATCGTCTGTGCCACCGTCTCCCCCGGCACCCAAGACATCCGGGTGCACGCCACACTCGGTGCCGTGCGGACGGACGACTCCGTCTTGGAGCGAATCTGAGCAGGGGCAACGCCGTCACATGTGCGGGTACTTCATGGTCCACGCGTTCACGATCAGATAACCGGCGACGATTGCGCCGGCGGTCAGTCCGATCACGAGGCGGATACCGATCCGTCCCCATGGCACCGCAATGATTGCCGATGCGTAGAGGAGGCCGATCACGACAAACGCGACGATCCACTGCTGATTCGGGCTGTATGAGGGCCCGAAACCGGCGCCGCTGCATCCGCTGACACCGCACACAGCCAACGTGCCCCAGTAAAGCGGACCGGCGGATAAGGCCGTGGCGAGCGGCAGTGTCCACAACAGATGCAGCGCATTGCGACGTCTCAGCGCCATGCGGCTCCTCACATCGACGGCGACCTGCTGATAGCACCCCATTCTTCAGCTGACGACGTGCTCCGCCAAGGTCTCGGTGCTCCGACAGCCTTATTCCTCCCGATGGAGGCGCGTCGCGGGGCGGCAATCAGTTCGATCGATACCGATCTTGATTCGCCGGGAACGTGGTCTACTCCGATGTATGGCCACTATCGCGGAGGGCTACGCCGACCCGGCATTTTCTTACGTGAAGACGCTCTTCGAAGCCGGTGTGGCCGACGGTGACGACCTGGGTGCCGCGGTGGCCGTGTACGTCGACGGACGCGCCGTGGTGGACCTGTGGGGCGGCATCGCCGATCGCAGGACCGGGCGACCATGGAGACGCGACACCGTATGCCCCACCTTCTCCTGCACGAAGGGGGTGACGGCGACGGCCGCGCTGATGGTCGCCCAGCAGCGTGGCGGCGGATTAGACGAGCCCGTGGGTTCGTGGTGGCCCGAGTTCGCGCAGTGTGGCAAACGCGAGATCACCTTGGTCGACCTGATGACCCATCGCGCCGGGCTGCCGGTGTTGGAGCGCCCGGTGTCGGCGGCCGAAGCCGCGGATCCCGCAGCGATGGCCGCCCTGTTGGCGCACCAGTGTCCGATATGGCCGCTCGGGACCGAACACGGTTATCACGCTTTGACATTCGGATGGCTGGTCGGCGAATTCGTCCGTCGTCACACCGGTACGACCGTCGGCGATTTCACCCGGCGGCACATCAACGAACAGCTCCACATCGGCGCGACCGCGTCGGCGTCGTCCGATATCGCCAGGATCAGTTCGCCACCGCCGGAGCAGCGTGTGTGGAGTGTTGCGCATGCGCCGCCGATACCCGAGCACACCGTCGCCGAGATGGCCGCGGCGATCGCCGATCCCGAGTCACTCTTCGTCCGCGCAGCATCGAACCCTGCTCCGTCGTTCCATGATCCCGATGTGCTGGCGGGAGGCTGGCCCGCGGCCGGGCTGGTCACCACCGCGCGGGCGATGGCGATGTTCTATGCCGACCTCGTCGGCGGCAGCCTGGTCGCCCGCGGGCTGTTGCGCGAGGCGATCGCCGAGCGGGTACGCGGCCGTGACCGCGTGCTGGGGCTGGAAAGCGCCTTCGGGCTCGGCTACATGCTTCCGTCACAGAACTTCGTGATGCCCGAACCGGCGCGGCGAACCGCTTTCGGACATCCCGGCGCAGGTGGTTCGGTCGGAATGGCAGATATCGAGCACCGGGTGGCTTTTGCCTTCATTCCCAACATGCGCCGAGACTGGCTGGCCGGGGATCGTCGCGCCCATCGGCTGATCGCGGCCGTGTATGACGCACTCTGACCATCCGTCAGGTACGGATATCCGGGTTTCAAGAGCCGCCGCGTGGGGCACGATCAACCCATGCGAAACATCTTCGGCCGTTCGACCATCGCCGTTCTTGCCGCAGCGCCGATTGCCGCGGGATCGTTGTTTCTCGCCGGGTCGGCCACGGCAGAACCGCTGAACTGCATCAACGGACAATTCTGGGATCCCATCACCAACACCTGCCAGATGCCACGGCCTGCGGAGAACTGCGCGCCCGGCCAGTACTGGAACGCGTTGTCCAACGTCTGCCGCCCGTTGGGCGTGCTCTAGTCGCGAGCGGAGCTACAGCTCCCGCGACCCGATCAACGCCTCGGAGATGACGCCGGTCGCCCTCTTCAGCGCAGGCACCGCCCGCATCATCACGTCCTTGTGCAGGCGCGCCGACGGTCCGGAGATGCCGATCGCCATGGGTGTCGGTGCGCCGGGGACCGCCATGGCCACCGAACGGACACCCATCTCGCATTCCTCGTCGTCGATCGCGTAACCATCGGCGCGAACACGCTCGACCTTGGCGAACACCGCAGAAAGAGTGGAGGCGCTGTTCTCCGTCGGCGCTGGGAGCCCGGACTGGGTGACGAGTTTCAGGATGCGCGCATCGTCCAACTCACCGAGCACGGCTTTGCCGACTCCCGAGGTGTGCAGGCCGACGCGCTTGCCCACATCGGTGTCGTTGCGCAGCACCGTCGACGGCAGCACCTGCCCTGTGTAGATCACCATGTCGCCGTCGAGCACGGCCAGGCTCGCGGTCTCGGAGAGTTCGTCGACAAGCGACTGCAACACGGGTACGGCGACTGCCCCCAACTGGCGATTGGCCACCTCACCGAGGCGAATCAGCCGGGGCCCCAACGCATAGCGGCGATTGGGTAGCTGCCGCACATAGCCCAGATTGACCAGCGTGCGCAAGAGGCGATGAATCGTCGGCGGCGGTAGCGGCGACTCCGCCGACAATTCGGTTAGTGAGCACTCCCCGCCCGCCCGCCCGATCAGCTCCATCAGCTCGAAGGCACGCTCCACCGACTGGACCCCGCTTGACCGTTCCGGCATGCGACCCACTTTCGATAGAGGAATTGCGGTTCATGCAACAGGTGAAGAAATGATTCCGCAGTACGGAATCGTAACCGGCGTTATCGCGGACTCCGTCGTATCAGCGCTGATTGCACGCTAAACTCCACATTGTGGAATTTCAGTCCGACCGGTTCTTCCACGCCCGGAAGGAATATTTGTGACTCGACGTCTCGACGACGCGGTGCTCGCCGACGTCGACCGCCGACTGGCGGCCGCCGATGCGCACCTGGTCGACCGCTATCCCGGTGATGACGGCCGCCGGCAACCTGTGCACACCGTCTACATCCCGGCCGATCGTTATTCGGAGGCGATGCCCGCTGACTGGGGCACCGCCGCGCTGGCCGCGGCGGGCAACGCGGGTGGACTCGACGCGGTGGCGGCATTGGTCGGCGCGGGCGAGGGAGCCGATTGTGCACCGGAGGTTCTGGCCGCGCTGGTGGACAACAAGCTGCGAACCGAACCGGTCGAGGATCTCCGGATCGACTTCGAGGACGGCTACGGCACGTTCGACGACGCGACCGAGGACGGCCATGTCGAACAGGTACTCGCGGCGCTGCGCAGCGCGCTCGATGCAGGCCGCTCGACGCCGTTCGTCGGGATCCGCTTCAAGTGCTTCGAAGCCGGTACCCGGGCCCGCGGATTGCGGACGCTCGGCATGTTCGTCAGCGGGCTCGCCGAATCCGGCGGTCTGCCCGACGGTCTGGCCCTCACCCTGCCCAAGGTGACCTCGGTCGATCAGGTCGAGGCGATGGTCGCGGTGGCGTGCGCCCTCGAGGCGGCGAACGGATTACCAGCGGGCCGCATCCGCTTCGAAGTGCAGGTCGAAACCCCGCAGGCCATCCTCGGCGCCGACGGCCGCGCGCCGGTCGCCCAGTTCATCCACGCAGGACAGGGGCGGGTGAGCTCGTTGCACTACGGGACCTACGACTATTCGGCTGCCCTTGGCATCGCCGCCGCCTATCAGTCGATGGAGCATCCGGCGGCCGACCATGCCAAGAACGTCATGCAACTGGCCGTCGCCGGAACCGGCGTCCACATGTCCGACGGTTCGACCAACATCCTGCCCGTCGGCGACCCCGACAACATCGCGATGGCGTGGACCCTGCACGCCCGCCTGGTCCGCCGACATCTCGAACGGGGCATCTACCAGGGCTGGGATATGCACCCCGCACAACTGGTCACCCGATATCTCGCGACGTATGCCTTCTACCGGCGCGCCTTCGCACCCGCCGCCACGCGCCTGCGCAACTACGTCCACCGGCTCGACTCAACGGTGATGGACGAGCCGGCCACCGCCCGAGCCCTGGCGAGCGTGATCCACCGCGGCAGCGTATGTGGCGCGCTCACCGGCGACGAGATCGAAACCGCCACCGACCTGTCCACGTCCACCGTGCGTGATATCGCGCTCGGCCGCACAACCAGGAGCACCACGTGACCCAGCCAGTGACCGCAGCGTCGTACTACACCCCTCGTGGCGGGCTACCGCCGCAGACCGACCTGTTGACCGACCGGGCCATCGTCACCGAGGCCTACACGGTCATACCGCGCGGGGTTCTCTCCGACATCGTCACCTCGGTGTTCCCGGAGTGGACGGACACCCGCGCGTGGATCATCAACCGCCCCGTGGCCGGTGGTGCGACAACGTACTTCCAGGCGATCGTCGAAGTGAAGCCCGGCGGTGGGGCACAGCGACCAGAGCCGCAACCGGAGGTCCAGAGCTTCCTGTTCGTCACCTCCGGTGCGCTGACCGTCGACGCGGCGGGACAGTCGCAGACGCTCTCGGAGGGCGGATTTGCCTATCTGCCGGCCGGCACCGAATGGTCGGCGCACAACGCCGGCGATGCCGATACGACGTTCGTGTGGATCCGCAAGCGCTACGAGGTCATCGAAGGCCACACGCCGTCGGTGAAATTCGGCAACGAGCGGGACATCGAACCGTCGGCGATGCCGGGAACAGATGGAAGATGGCGCACGACGCGCATGCTGGACCCGCAAGACCTCGCCTACGACATGCACGTCAACATCGTGACGTTCGAGCCGGGCGCGAGCATTCCGTTCGCCGAGACCCACGTGATGGAACACGGCTTGTTGATGCTCGAGGGCAAGGCCGTCTATCACCTCAACGGAGACTGGGTGGAGGTTCAGGAGGGCGACTTCCTCTCGCTGCGCGCCTTCTGTCCGCAGGCGTGCTACGCCGGCGGGCCGTCGAATTTCCG
Organism: Mycolicibacterium sp. 22603; assembly: GCA_052044345.1. Taxonomy (GTDB): domain Bacteria; phylum Actinomycetota; class Actinomycetes; order Mycobacteriales; family Mycobacteriaceae; genus Mycobacterium. The sequence continues at coordinate 226,749 of JBQEMX010000006.1, read as the reverse complement.
CTATCTGTTGTACAAGGACGTCAACCGCCAGATCATGCTCTGACAGAACGCCAACTCTGACAGAACGACAACGGGCACCCGATCGGGTGCCCGTTGTCTGTTAGACGCGTTGTCTCACAACTGGAATGGCCAGCCGATGACCTTCTTCTGCCGCGGAGTGGCATAGGTGCGCACCTTCGAGGTCGACAGTCCCATCCGGACCAGGCCTTCGGCGATGGTCACCGCCGAGCGGACTCCGTCGACGATCGGCACACCGGTGGCGGCCGACACCTTTGCCTCCAGTTCGGCCATACCGCCGCACCCGAGGCAGATCACCTCGGCGTGATCCTTCTCCACGGCCTCGCGCGCCTGCGAGACGATCGCCTCGACGGCACGCTCGGGATCGGACTCGAGTTCGAGCACACCGAGACCCGATGCCCGCACCGACGCGCATCGGGCGTCGAGTCCAGCCAGCTTCAGGCGGTCCTCGATCAGCGGCACCGTACGGTCGAGCGTGGTGACCACCGAGTACTTGTGGCCCAGATACATCGCCGTCGACGCCGCCGCCTCGGTGATGTCGACGACCGGCACCTCCAGCAGCTCCTGCAGGCCCTCGCGACCGTGTTCTCCGTAGCCGGCCTGAATGACTGCATCGAACGGCTCGGGATAGGAGGTGATGGCGTCCATGACCGCGATGGCGGCAAGGTAGCTCTCGAAGTTGCCTTCGCACGAGTCGGCACCGAACCGCGGTGTGATGCCGATGATCTCGGTGCCGGGCGCGGCGACTCCGCGCGCGGACTCGGCGATCGCCTCCGTCATCGAGGCTGTCGTGTTGACGTTGGCTACCAGAATTCTCATGTGGCCCCTAGTGGTGGGTGCTGGTCACGGCGATGGGCTCCCCGGACACATCGTTGAAGGGCCCCTTGCGGTCCGCGAGCACCCAGTAGACGATCGCGCCGAGTCCGGCCCCGATGAACCAGGAGAACTCCGAGACGACCTTGAACGCCGGGACGAAAGCCATCAGCAATGCGGCGACGGCGGTGATGGCAAGGGCGGCAACGGCGCGCATGTTGACACCCTTGGCGTAGTGATACTCCCCGGCTGCGTCGACGGTGAACAGGGCCAGCACGTTGATCTTGGATCGGCGCACGAGCCAGTAGTCGACCATGATGATGCCGAACAACGGACCGAGGATCGCGCCGAGACCGCCGAGGAAGTAGTTGATGACTGCAGGCGAGTTGTACAGGTTCCACGGCAGGATCACCAAGCCGATGACCGCCGAGATGAGCGCTGCGCGGCGGAAGTTGAGGTGCTCGGGGAAAAGATTGTTCAGCGCATAGATCGGGGCTACGAAGTTCGCCATCAGGTTCACCGCGATGGTCAGGATCAGCAAAGCCAGCGCCGCGAGCACCAGCAGCAGCGTGTTCGGCACCTCCTGAACGATATCGGCCGGCGCCTCGATGATGCGTCCGTCGATACGGAATTGCGCGCCGGCAAGCGTGATCACAATGCCGCCGAACACCAGCATGTTCAGCGGGATTCCCCAGAAGTTGCCGCGCACGATCGCCCGCTTGGATGTTGCATTACGGGTGAAATCGCAGAAGTTGAGCACGAACGTGCCGTAGATGGCGACCCACAGGCTCGCTCCGCCGATGATCTTGAGCCACATGTCGACGCCGGTCAGTGAATCAGGAGTCGACCACGCGATGCTCCAACCGGCATTGCTCAGCATCCAGATCGCCAGGGCGATCATGGTGAACAGGATGACCGGACCGGCGAACGCCTCGTACTTGCGGATCATCTCCATGCCGTAGCTGACGATGATCACCTGGATCACCCACAACGAGACGAACGCGATCCAGCCCAGCGTCGACAGGCCCAGGAAGCGGTTCGAATCCAGGGTCGCCGCCGACGGTGCCAGCGCGATGATCATGATGCGCAGCACCACCGAGGCCAGATAGGTCTGGATGCCGAACCAGGCGATCGCCACCGCACCACGGATCAAGGCGGGGATCTGAGCACCCCGGATGCCGAAGGCGATGCGGCTCATCACCGGGAACGGGACGCCGGTCTTCTCCCCCATGAACCCGGACAGATTGAGGAGCAGGAAAAGGAACATCCCGCCGAGTCCGAGCGCCAACAGGATCTGCCACCCGCCCAGTCCCAGGGCGAACAGGCCGATCGCGAACGAGTAGTTGCCCAGACTGTGAACGTCGTTGGCCCACAACGTGAAGATGTTGTACGCACCCCAGCGTCGACCGGCGCGCCTGGTGGGCGCGAGGTCGGCGTTGTACAGGTGCGGACTCACATCGGCCAGTGCTGCCGCGTCATTACGGTGGGAGTCGCCGAGGAGACCGGTGGACTCTGTGCTCATGGGTACGCCTGTCACGGTAGGAGCGCCGACACCAGGGGCGCCGCCGCCAGAATTCCACTGTGCGGAAGAAAAGTTCCACAGATTTCATAAGTAACGCGTATGTGGACACCGTGTGTCAAGCCTTCGATCGCAATTGACTGTGTCGGCGCTCACATCTAACCTCGCACTACGATGGAGGCTTACTTCCACAATGAGGAATTTGATCGAGGACGGATGTTCCTCGCTACGGAGAGCTGCCGATGACTTCGAACGTTGACGCTACGTGCACACCCTCGGATCGGCCCGACTACGACCTGGTGGTCCGCGGTGAACGCACCCTGACGACCGCCGGCATCGTGGCGCGCGAGATCGGCATCCGCGACGGCCGCATTGTCGCCATCGAACCGCTGGGCAGCGGCCTCGCCGCCACGGAGACCATCGAACTGACCGCGGAACAGGTGATGATCCCCGGCCTGGTCGACACCCATGTGCACGTCAACGAACCGGGTCGCACCGAATGGGAGGGCTTTGATTCGGCCACCCGCGCGGCGGCGGCCGGTGGCGTGACCACCCTGATCGACATGCCGCTGAACTCGATTCCGCCGACGGTCAATGTCGAGGCGCTCAATGCCAAGCGGGCGGCGGCATCGGGCAAGACCCATATCGATGTCGGTTTCTGGGGTGGAGCGATCCCCGGCAACACCGACGATCTGCGCGGCCTGCACGATGACGGTGTTTTCGGTTTCAAGTGCTTCCTGCTGCACTCGGGTGTGGACGAGTTTCCCCACCTCGACGCCGACGAGATGGAAAAGGACATGGCCGTGCTGGCCGGGTTCGACTCCATGATGATCGTGCACGCCGAAGACTCCCGCGCCATCGACCGCGCCCCGTCGGCCGAGGGCAACAAGTACGAACGCTTCCTCGCCTCCCGTCCGCGCGGCGCCGAGAACGTCGCGATCGCCGAGGTGATCGAGCGCGCCCGCTGGACCGGCGTCCGCGCGCACATCCTGCACCTGTCCTCCTCCGACGCGCTGCCGATGCTCGCGACCGCGAAGCGGGACGGCGTCAAGATCACCGTCGAGACCTGCCCCCACTACTTGACGCTGCTGGCCGAAGAGATCCCGAACGGCGCCACAGCGTTCAAGTGCTGCCCGCCGATCCGCGAGGCGTCGAATCGGGAACTGCTGTGGCAAGGTCTGCTCGACGGCACGATCGACTGCATCGTCTCCGACCACTCGCCGTCGACAATCGATCTCAAGGATGTCGAGAACGGCGACTTCGGTATCGCATGGGGTGGTGTCGCCTCACTGCAGCTCGGCCTCTCGCTGATCTGGACCGAGGCCAAGCGTCGCGGTATCGAGCTGACCCAGGTTGTGGACTGGATGGCCGCAAAACCCGCGGCATTGGCCGGCCTGAACACCAAGGGCAAGATCGCGCTCGGCTACGACGCCGACTTCGCGATCTTCGAGCCCGACTCGGCCCAGGTCGTCGACGTGCACAAGCTGCACCACAAGAACCCGGTCAGTCCCTATGACGGGCGGGCACTGGCCGGTGTCGTGACGAGCACCTGGCTGCGTGGCAAGAAGATCGACTTCACGAACCCCCACGGCCGGATGCTGCGGCGCGGCGGGGTTTAGCACGGTTCAGCCGGATACTGTCACCGGTCGGCCGGCCAGGTAGGCGACCGGACGCCCGAAGAGGTACCCCTGCCCCAGGTCCACCCCGAGGTCGCGGAGGGTGCGCAATTGCTGCGGATCCTCGACCGCTTCGGAGACCGTCACGGCATTCAGTTCGTTGCCCAATCGCACGATCGACGATGCCAGCGCACGCCGGACCGGGTCGGTGGCGATGCCGGAGGTGAGATCACCGTCGATCTTGATGATGTCCGGACGCAGGCGCAACAACTGGTTGAAGCTCGCAAAACCGGCTCCCGCATCGTCGATGGCGAGGCGGATTCCGGCCTCTCGCAACGGTCTCAATGCTTCGGCGAGGTCGTCCGGGAACGGCTCGTGCTCGGTGATCTCCACCACGAGCGGCCGCTGCACCGAGGTCAGGAGTTCTTGCACCGCAGGGTTCATCGCCGTCACCGGACTGAGATTGGCGGCCACGAATGATGTCGGTGGCAGATCCTCGGCGTTGACGAGCAGGCGTCGCAGCGCAGCCAGTTCCAAACTGAGGCTCCGACCGATACGACGCGCGGAATCGAACCATTGTTTCGGGGTCAACTCGCGGTCCGTGGGAAAGCGGCACAATCCTTCGAACCCACTGACGTGCTGGGTGTTCAGGTCGACGATGGGCTGGAACACGACGTCCAGGTTGGTGGGATCGGCCAGCAGGGCGTCCAGCCGCTGATGCAGGCGGTCCTCTCGGGCCACGTCGGGAAGCATCACCGAGGCAAGGAACTGGGTGGTCGAGTCGTTCGGTGAATTCGGATTAACCAGGAACGCGTCCAGGAGGGCAGAGAGCTCGGTATGAGCACTGATCAATCCCGAGATGAAGGTGCTCGCCGCAGTCATTGCCGCGATATCGCGTTCGTCGAAACGGCACGTCTGTTTCGAGGTCATCGACAACGCGCCGATGGCGGCATCGCGGTGAAGTAGCGGAAAGACGGCCAGGGTGCGCAATCCCAGTCGAGCCCCGATGGCGCGAACCTCGGCGTTCACCGCGGGGTCGTTGGGTGCGTCGTCACTGAGTTGCGGCCGTCCGGTGGCCACCGCCATCCCCTGGAACGTCCCGGCGACCGGCAACCGTAGGCCGAGCAACGACTCCACGACACCGAAGGCGGATACCACGACGAACTCGTCGCTGGGCGCCAGGATGCTGACAGCCGCGCCGTCGGCCTTCGGGGTGAAAAGGCACATCTGTTCGGTGATCCGGCGGGTCAACGCCGCTGGATCGATCGACGCATTGATGGCGGCGATCAAGTTGCGCATGGCGCGATTCGGTGCTCGGCGGCAATCTGCCACCTGCCCGATCCGGGTAGACGTCGGACACCCATCGTGAAACCCCTCACCCCCCAGAACAGGTGACGTCGCGATCAACTCTGCCCGGGTCCGCCCACGCGGCGGACCCGGGCTTTCAGCCTACGGGTTACGGGACATACTCTGGAGCAAATTTGCGGCGACTCGCCGCCGTGTCACTCGTTGTATCCGAAGACGGCATTCCACGCCCGCTGGTCCTGCTCGGACCACGCGGTCGCCTCCGCCGGGGTGATCCGGTGCACCCGCGGATCATCGAAATCCGGCAACTGCACACCACGCACGTTGGGGGCCGCCACATCCTGGCGAACCGAATACTCGCCGATGTCGCGCAACACGTTCTGGCCGCGCTGGGCCAGGTTCCAGTTCAGGAACACCTTGGCCGCGGCCAGGTGTGTGGCGGTCGAGGCCACACCTGTGTAGTAGTCATAGGCGGTCACCCCCTCGTCGGGGACGACGAAGGTCACCGGAGCATTCTCGTTGGCCGCGATGTTCACGCTGCTGACGACGACGGTGCCGGCGTCGATCTCGCCGCGGGCCAGACTGTCCAGCTCAGCACCGAGGGAGTCGAACACCCTTGTGTCCGCGGCATACTCGCGCAGATACTCGTCACCGAGGACATCACGCTGAAAACGGGTGAGCGCCAGGGCGCTGCCGCCGGCACCGGCTTGGGCGATACCGAGCTTGCCTTCCCATCGGTCGTCGAGAAGATCTTTCCAACTCGTCGGTGCCTCAGCTGGATCCACCAACGCGGTGTTATAGCCGAACGTGTAGATCGGATTGAACGTGCGGTAGTAGCTGCCGTTGTCGAAGACGACGTCCTGGCGCAGATGGGTCGCGGTGGGTGGGGTGTAGGGCTGGAACACCCCGCGCCGGCTCAATCCGGAAACAAAGCCCGCATCGGAGATGCGCACCACGTCGGCATTGAACTTTCCGGCGCCGTATTCGGCAACGATCCGCTCGTACAGGCGATTCGGGGTGAGCCGGATCAACTTCACCTCCAGCCCGGTGTCTGCCTCGAACTGATCGAGCAATGCGGCCTCGCTGTCGGCCGTCCACCCGCTGTACAGGGTGATCTGGCCATCCTTTTGCGCAGCTGCCCAGAGATCTGGATCGGCGATCTGCTCACCGTCGATCACCAGCCCGGAATCACGCGATATCGACTCGGCGGGCCTGGTCAGGTCCGGTGCGGGCGGCGGAGGCGTGCAGGCCGCCAATACCGTTGTCGCGGAGACGAGTCCGATAGCGATGCGAGTGATCGATCTCATGAGATCTCCTTGGATCCGAAGCGGCGCGCCAGGATGGCGAGCACACCGATGACGGCGCAGTAGAGCAGGCTCAGCTCCGCCGCAGACTGGAATGATCCGTTGTCATACGCGTCGAAGATGGCGATGGACAACAGTCGGGTGTCGGAGGTGAACAGGAACAGCGCCGCGGTCAGCTCGCGCATGGCCAGCATCATCAGTAGTAGGAAGGTCGAGGAAAGACCCACCCGCAGCAGCGGAGCGGTGACGAAGGTGATGGCGCGATGCCGACGCGCGCCGAGCATCACCGCGCTGTCCTCGAGGTCCTTGTCCAGCTGGATGATCGAGGCCGAAACCCCCCGATAGCCCTGCGGCAGGAACACCGCCACGAACGCGATGACGAGCACCGCCAGCGTGCCGTACACCGGTACCGGTAATGCCAGCCACGTCCACAGCAGACCGAGGCCCAACACGATCGCCGGGACCGCCAGTGGCAGCATTGCCACGTACTCCAGCAGTTTGCGGCCCGGCGCCTGGGTCCGATAGCGGGTGTACGCGAGTGCAAAGCAGAGCGCGGTACCGATTGCCGCGGTGGCCACCCCGACCACCACACTGTTGACCACGACCTGGTGGAAGTCTGCGCTCTGCAGCGTCTGTCCCATGTTCCACAGCGACAGGGCGCCCGGTCGAGCGAGCTGACCTAGATCGGCGACGTAGGGGCTGGTCTGCATGGCGGCGATGATCAACGCGCCGACGGGCAGCAAGACGGCCAGGACGAAATAGCTCCATGCGAATACCGCCGCGGGCACTCGCCAACGTCGAAGAGACACCTGCCGGGCCCGCACACCTTTACCGCTGACGGTCGTGAACTCCTTGCCGCCCATGGCACGCTGCTGCATCGCCACCACGATGACCAGCAGCACGGTCAGCACCACGGCCACCGCCGCAGCATCGTTCGAGCGTGCCGGGGATGCGTTCATCAACCGGTAGATCAGGGTGGGCAACGTGTCCACTCCCCCTGGCACGCCGATCACCTGGGCAACCGGGAAGTTCTCGACGGTGAGCGCGAAGACCAGGATGGCCGAGCCGAGCACCGCCGGCATCACCAACGGAAACGTGATCTCGCGCAGCATTTTCCGTACCGGCGCGCCGTGCAGACTCGCCGCATCCTCCAGGTCGGGGTTCATCAGCGACAGCGCCGAATGGACCATCAGAAACGGATACGGCGCGTAGTAGAGGCCGAGGACGAAGATCATTCCGGTGAAGCTGTAGATGTCCATCAGGTGCGGAAGGCCGACCGCACCGAAGGCAAGGTTGAGATAGCCGGTCGCCGGACCGGCCAGCAGCGCCCATGCCAGGGCACCGACCAGAGCCGGCAGGAACAGCGGCATGATGGCGATGCCGTAGATGAGCTTGCGGCCAGGGATGTCGGTGCGGGCAGCCAGGAAAGCGAGCAGACAGCCGATCACCAGGGCGACCACCGAGGACCCGATTCCGACGGCCGCCGAGTTCAGCAGGGCCGTCCGCGCGGTTCCGGACCCCAGCACCGCGAAGTTGTCGAGCGTGAAGCGACCGAAGTCGAAGAGATTGTCCCGCTCGGTGTTCGCACTGAATGCGCCGGCCAGGATGAAGAACATCGGGCACAGGACGATGACGGTGAGGACGGCGAGTTGCACGAGAACCGGCAGTGAACGGCGCACCGACCGCTTCCGGCGGCGGGACTCGGTGCCGCGCAGTTCGGGCGGGGCTGCCGCGGCGGACGGCGGGCTCGTCGTCGGCGCGCTCATGCCGACACCGCCGAGGCGGTCTCGACGCGGTCGTCGACCAGCAGCTGGGCTGCCCCGGGACGGGCGGTCACCACCGCTGCTTCGCCGATACCGAGGACCGGGCTGCCGTTTCCGGTGGCGACCGCCTCGATCTCGGGTCCGTTGTCCAAAGTCACGCGGTAGCGAATCGACGCGCCCTGGTAGCTGGCGACCTCGACGCGACCCAACCAGTGCTGGCCGGCGGGTGCCGGTTCGGCGGGGCCGGTGACCAGCAGGTCTTCCGGGCGTAGGCAAACGATCGCGGGTCCGTCGAACTGCCGCGCCGAGTCGACGACCACCGAGATGGCGGGATGCTCGGTCAGCGTGCAGTCCAACTCGCCGGGTGAGGCGGTGACACCGAAGATGTTGCCGATACCGAGGAATTCGGCGATCGATGCACACGACGGACTCTTGTAGATCTGTTCCGGGGAGCCGATCTGGACGATCCGCCCCTTCTGCATCAACGCGATGCGGTCGGCGAGGGCGAAGGCCTCGACCTGGTCGTGGGTGACGTACACCGTGGTCAGCCCGAGCCGCAACTGCAGCTCCCGAAGTTCCATCCGCAACCGCTCACGCAGCCGTGCGTCGAGGTTGGACAGCGGCTCGTCGAGCATCAGCACGCTTGGGCGCATGACGAGGCTGCGGGCCAGCGCGACACGTTGCATCTGACCGCCGGAGAGCTGACTGGCACCACGGTCGGCCAGGTGGCCCAGACCGACCAGGTGCAACGCCTCGTCGACGCGTTGCACCAGTTCACTTTTCGCGACCTTCTGCATCTTCAACGCGAATCCGACGTTTTGCGCCACGGTGCGGTGCGGCCACACGGCGTAGGACTGGAAGACCATCCCGACGTTGCGCTTGTGCGGCGGGACAGATCGTCCGGTCGTGCTGTCGTGGACGATGCGGTCGCCGATACTGATCCGGCCGATGCTCGGTGTCTCGAGGCCGGCCACGCACCGCATGGTGCTGGTCTTGCCGCAACCGGATTGTCCGAGCAGGACCAGGGATTCGCCATCGGCGATCTCCAGGTCGAGGTCTTTGACCACGGTGTTGCCGTGGTAGGCCAACGTCAGGTTCTCGATGGTGACTTTCATGATTTCCTTCAGTGGTTGGGGCGGGTGGTGGCAGACATCGCATAGGCGGGTGTCGATCCCGCGAGGAACAATTCGGCCCGGGCGATCCGGCGGGCCGCCCGATGCAGCGATACGTCGCGAGGCAGACCGTTGTCGGTGGTGGTGACCGTGGCCGGGATGATCCCCGCCGCGGTTCCCATGCGCAGCGTCTCCCCGGTGTGGGCGCTGAGCTGCTCAGCCACCACGCTGCCGCGAACCGCGGCAGCGGCAGCCACAGCGACCGCGGAGGTGAGACCGATCGCCGGGTGCGGTGCGAGCATGGACACCATGCGGACGGCCACGTCGTAGGCGTCGGCGGGAACGAACGTGCCGTCGGTGGCGGTGTAGTCTCCCGCGGCGCCGATGATGCCGACCTTCGGCACGGCGTGCTGCACCGCATCGCCCGGATTGGCCAAACCCATTGCCAGCGCTGCTTTCCGGCGCAGTTCGATGAGAACCGGTAGCCGTTCGGCCAGGTGTTCGTTGGCCTCGGACCCGGTCAGGTCGAAGTCGGCGGCGCGAAAGAGCGCGGCCGGGGCACCGGCATTGACGAGCGTGCCGTGATAGCGGTGGCCCCCGACCTCGATCACATCGCTGACCGCGCCGGTCGGAAGCACGCTGTCCGGGATGGCCGCGACATCGGTGAAAGTCAGCGCCACCGGGACTCCGAGGGCGTTGGTACCGGGCACCGCAGCGTCACCGTCGGCCGGGATGATTCCGCCCGGTGTGGCGATCCGGGCGCTCAGCCGGGCACCGGTGTTCTGGTTGCGCATCCGGACGATGGTCACCTCCGGATCGGCCGCCACCAGCCCGGTCTGCAGGGCGTACAAGCCGATCGCCGTGGCGCAGTTCCCGCAGTTGCTGCCCCATTCGACGGCCCGATGGCCGATCGCCACCTGCGCGAACAGGTAGTCGACATCGACGTCGTCGAGGCGGGAGCGTCGCACGATCGCGGCCTTGGACGTCGTGGAGGTCCCCCCGCCCACGCCGTCCAGTTGTCGCGGGTCCTCGGACCCGAAAGCCGAGATCAGGACGGCGTCGAGATCATCGCTCCGCAGTAATGGATCGACATCGACGGCGTTGAAGAGCCAGCACTTGCTGGTCCCTCCGCGCATCCACGTGCCCCACAGGCTGGTCATGATGATGTCTCCTCGCTGCCGATGTGCCGGAGCGGAGGGTGATGCCGCTCACGTCCGGGCTGTGGGTTCAGCGTGGCTCACACGAGGGTCGAGTACAATTACGAAAACCTCGATCACCCTTCAGCTGAACTGAACGGAGACTCACCATGCTCGATCCGCGCCGGTTGTTGTTGCTGGTCGACGTGGTGCGGGCCGGCTCGTTGACGGCCGCCGCCAACCGCCTTAGCTACACCACCTCGGCCATCTCGCAGCAGATCGCGAAGCTGGAGGCCGAGGCCGGTCAGCCCCTGCTGGAACGCCATGCCAGGGGGGTGCGCCTGACCGAGGCGGGCGCTGCGCTGGCGCGGCGTGCCGAGCGGATCGAGACCCAGCTGCAGGCAGCTCGCAGCGAGCTCGACGAAATCGCCGGTCTGCGATCCGGCACTGTGCGCCTCGGCACCTTCCCCACCGTGGGGTCGAGTCTGCTTCCACAGGTGGTCAAGCTGTACAAGGCCAGACATCCGGCCGTGAAGCTGACGGTGCGCAGTTCCCGATTCGCAGCCCTGCGCGGCATGCTCGACAACGGCGAGGTCGAACTGTCACTGCTGTGGGATTACGAGTGGGCACCGGTGACCGACCGGGAACTGGTCGTCAGGGAGCTGTTGGTGGATCCGCCGACGTTGGTGGTCTCGGTCAATCACCGACTCGCCCATCGCGAGTATCTGGACATGGCCGAGCTCGCCGACGAGCAGTGGATCACCCGCGAGGACCATCACCCCGTCGGCGCCGCGCTCGAAAAAGCCTGCCAGAACGCTGGTTTCACCCCCACTGTCGCTTTCGCCGCCAACGATTACCAGGAGGCCCAGGCGATGGTCGCCGTCGACCTCGGGGTGTCGATGGCCCCCCGGTTGGCACTGTCCAACCTTCGCGAGGACGTCAAGGTCATCCCCCTGCGGGGTGCACCTTCGCGCCGGATCCTGCTGGCCCACCTCTCCGAACACCGGTTGACCCCGGCCGAGGCCACGCTCGTCGACACGTTCGAAGAGGTCGCCTACAAGCACGACGGCAAGACAACACCCGCGGTCCGTCGCATCCGACCGCACTGAGAGTTCTTAGCCTTAAGTTTTCCTACGTCTGGGTCGAGAAATCATCGATTGTGGTGAACGTACTCCGTTCCTAGTGTGATCTGGGTAATGAACAATCGTCGTGTGTGACGCAGCGCGGCCCGCGCCGACCGCGCTGCCGTCGCAGACGTACGGCGCCGCCACGGCGACGACGCCGCGCCCGGAACTGAGAGAACGCCCATGAGTTATGTAGAGCTTCTGCCGTTGATCGCGCTGGTCGCGATGTTCGTCATCGCCACCATCTGCCCGATCAACATCGGCATCCTGGGCTTCATCGGCGCGTTCGCCGTCGGTGCCTTCCTCCTCGGCTACGACGACAAAGAGATCCTCGCCGAGTTCCCGAGCTCGATCGTCCTGACGATCATCGGGGTCACCTACTTTTTCGGCATGGCCAAGCAGAACGGGACCATCGACCTGCTGGTCAACGCATGTATCCGCGGCGTGCGCGGGCGCGTGACGGTGGTGCCCTGGGTGTTCTTCTTCTGCGCATCGGTGCTGACCGCGCTCGGCACCTTCAGTCCGGCCGCCGTCGCGCTGATCGTGCCGGCTGCGATGACGTTTGCCGCGCGGACCAGGATGAGCCCGCTGGTGATGGGGATCATGACCATCAACGGTGCGCACGCGGGCGCCTTCTCTCCGATCTCGGTTTCCGGCGTGCTCGTGGTCGACCTGGTCGAGAAGAGCGGCCTGACAGTCAACCCCTGGTTGCTGTTCTTCGCCAGCTATGCCATCAACCTGCTGCTCTCGGTACTCACCATCGTCGGGTATGCGGCCCTGTCCCGCGTCCGCGACCTCGAATACACCGCGCTCGGTTCGCAGCCGACGGCGCCGGACGATCTCGGCGGTGCCGGGCCCGCGGCCGGACCGACCCGTGAACCTGCCGGCGGTGTGGGAGTTCTGACCCGTCCGGCGCGCACCGAGGCCGCCGTGACAATCCAACCCGCCGTGACCAGGGTGCAGAAACTGACCCTGCTTCTGATCGCCACGGTGCTGGTGCTGGTCCTGGTGCTGCACATGCCGATCAGCTTCGTGGCAATCGCGGCGGGAGCGGTACTGGCGTTCACCGATCTGTCCAAGCAGAGCGAGGCCATCGCCGGTATCAGCTGGCCGACCGTCCTGCTGGTCGCCGGGATGGTGACCTACATATCGATCGTCGAAGAGGTTGGCACCATCGACCACCTGGCCCAGATGGCCATCACGGTGGGTGCGCCGCTGCTGGTGGCGCTGGTGCTCTGCTACGTCATCGGTGTGACATCAGCATTCGCCTCATCGACGGCATTGTTGGCCGCGATCATCCCGCTGGCACTCCCGCTGCTGCAGATGGGGACCCTGCCCGTGGTCGGTGTCGTGGCAGCCCTCGCCATCGCTGCCACCGTCGTCGACGTGTCGCCGTTTTCGACCAACGGCGCCCTGGTCCTGGCCAATGCCCAAGGCATCGACCGGCCCCGCTTCTACCGGCAGCTGCTGCTCAACGCCGGCATCGTGGTCGCCGTCGCCCCAGCCCTGTGCTGGTTGCTGCTGGTCCTGGTGCCGGGTTTCGCATAGCGGCGAAACCTGCCGGCCGACGGGCCGACCAGTCGGTTTGAGCAGAAGTAGACCCGACTACATCTATTCGACATTGTCCTTCACTCTTCAGCCGTCGAGAATCGACGATAGAGGGTTGCTCATCCTGCGCCGGTCACCTCCGACCAGAACGGCCGATGAGCGTCCAGCGTGGAAAGGTACCGACACTCATGCTCGTGCTTCGAGGTACATGGATGCGGGGCGGAACCAGCAAGTGCTGGCTGTTCAACGCCGTCGATGTCGACCCGATCGTCGATCGCGCCGGCGGGCTCGACGCGCTGCTGGCGTCGGCCTTCGGCTCGGGCGACCCGCGTCAGCTCGACGGCGTCGGGGGCGGCAGCTCGACGACATCGAAAGCGGCGATCGTGCGCCGGTCGAGCCACCCCGGCATCGACATCGACTACCAGTTCGCCCAGATCGCCATCGCCGACCGCAGGGTCGAATGGGCCAGCAACTGCGGCAACTGCGCCACCGCGATCGGGCTCTACGCACTGCAGTCGGGGCTCGTCCCGGTCGGCGACGAAGTGACCGCGGTGCGGTTGCGGCATCTGGTCTCGGGCGCCGTCCTGACAGCGACCATCGCCACCCCGGGTGGAAAAGTACCCACCGAAGGCACGGCCGCCGTGCCGGGCACCACCGCGCTGGGCGTGCCGGTCGGACTCTCCTTCACCGGTCTCGATGCGGCACCCGTTCTGCCGACCGGCCACGCTGTGGATGAGGTCGACGCCGGTGGCCGTACCTACCGCGCGACCCTGGTCGCCACCGGCGCCCCCGCGGCGTTGTTCGACGCCTCGGATCTGGGACTGGACGGCGCCGAGAGCAACGCCGAAATCGCCCACCACACACCGCTGTTGATGGAACTGCGGAAGAACGCGTCCGTGCAGATGGGGCTGCGCCGTTTCGGCGATCCGGTGAGCAACTCCATTCCCAAGGTCGGGATCGTAGGCCCAGCAAGGGATTACCGCACGACTTCCGGTGCCGATATCCAAGCCGACACCTATGACGTCTCGGTGCGGATGCTGTCGATGCTGGCCCCGCACCCCGCGATCGGCCTGACATCGGCTGTCGCCGTCGCTGCCGCTGCCACGGTGCGCGATGGCGTGCTCTCCGGGCTGGAGCTGCGCGAGGGAGCACCGCTGCGAATCGGGACGGCCGCCGGGGTGCTGCCGGTGGACCTCGGGTACTCCGCGGACGGCAGGCTGGCGACGGCGACGCTGCACCGCGCGGCGCGGCGGATCGCTTCGGCCGAACTCTTCGTCTCCGAGGCGGCCCGCCAACCCATCGGAGCCTGACCCGGTCCCCGGCAGCGCCGAATCGAGGCGAACCCGCGGCGTCAGCCCATAGGCTGTCGCAGTGACTCTCCTGCTCGGCCCCGTCCTGCGCCACGTGGGAGAAACCACGGCGATGGTCTGGGTGCAGACCGACGCACCCGCCGAGGTCGCCGTACTGGGTTGCTCGGCCCGGACGTTCGAGGTCCAGGGCCACCATTACGCGCTGGTGGCGGTGCAGGGACTCGACCCCGACAGCACCACCGAGTACCAGGTGCACCTCGACGGGGAGCAGGTCTGGCCGGAGCCGGATTCGCGGTTCCCGCCCAGTGTCATCCGGACGCGCGGGCCGGCGACCGCGGAGCGGCTGCGGGTGATCTTCGGCTCTTGCCGTTATCCCAAGACCGGTGACGACAGGATCGACGCAAAGCTCGGCCACGACGCGCTGGACTGCTATGCGGGGCGGATGACCTCCGAGCCACCCGAGCGGTGGCCCGATGTGCTGATCCTGCTCGGCGACCAGGTGTACGCCGATGAGCTCACACCCGATGCGCGTCAACGACTCACCGGACGCCGCACGAACAAGAAGCGGCCGCCCGACGAGGTGGTCAGCTTCGACGAATACGTGGGTCTCTACCGCCACACCTGGGGTGATCCGGAGATCCGCTGGGTGATGTCGACGGTGCCCACCGCGATGATCTTCGATGACCACGATATTCGTGACGACTGGAACACTTCGGCCGCTTGGCGGGTGGCGGTCAACAAGAAGCCGTGGTGGCGCGATCGGATCCGTGCCGGACTGGCGTCCTACTGGGTGTACCAGCACATCGGCAATCTCAGTCCGCAACAGCTGGATGTGGACGTCGACTACCAGCAGATCCTGTCGGCCGGCGGTGACCGGTGGCCGCTGCTTGCCGATCTTGCCGACCGGGCCGACCGCGAAGTCGACGGCGAGAAGGGCCTACGCTTCAGCTTCCGCTGGGATCTGGGCCGCAGCAGGCTGCTGATGGTCGACTCGCGCAATGCGCGCATCTTGGACGACGGCAGCCGCAAGATGTTGGGTGACCGTGAGTTCGGCTGGGTGCAACGTCACGTCGATGACGGTCTGGAGTCGTTGGACCACCTCATCCTGGCGACCTCACTGCCGTGGTTGCTGCCGCCGGCGATCGGCGATATGCAGACCGTCAACGAGATCGCCGCCGATCGCCCCGGCCGTCGCGGCCTGCTGGCCGAGAAGATCCGGCAAGCGGCGGATTTCGAGCATTGGCCGGCGTTCTCGGAATCCTTCCTGCGGCTCAGCGTGCTGATCGAGGCGGCGGCGGGCCACGCACCTGCAGGTCCGGCGACCGTCAGCGTGCTGTCCGGCGATGTGCACCATTCCTACGCCGCCCGGGCCAGGTTCGGTGCACACCCCGACGACCCGGGAGACCCGGATGGCCCCGGAGCCCGGGTTCACCAACTTGTCTGCTCCCCCGTCCACAACTATGTGCCCTTCTATGTCAAGCCGGTGTTCCGGTTGGGCTGGTCGTCCTGGGTTGCTCGACGCGCCCGCCGCTGGGCGCGCAGGCACGGCGCACCGGATCTGCCGATGTCCTGGCGCAACCTGAGCGGACCGCTGTTCGGGAATACGATCGCAACCCTTGAGATGACGGAGCGACGCGCGCGGGTGGTGTTCGAACAACCCGACGACGAGGGTGCGCTGTGCGCGGTGAGCAGCATCGGTCTGACCGACTGACCAGGTGCTGTAACGCACCGACGGAGGCGCTCGATGAGTACCGCGGTGGTGGCGTCGGCGGAAACGTTGGTGGACGCGCCGGGGGTCTGTCACAGTCTGGGTACGAGCATTTCTGGGGGTAGGGCATTGGCTAGGGCTTTACGCGGTCTACGGGTTCTCACCCGTTCGGTGGCGGCGACGGGGCTGGCGCTGGCGGCGCTGCCGATCCTGATTCCCACTGCGTCATCGCAGCCGCAGCCCTGTCCCGATATCGGCGTGGTATTCGCCAGGGGCACAGCCGAGCCGCCGGGTATCGGCGGTGTCGGGCAGCGATTCGTCGATTCACTTCGTGCCCAGGCATTTCCGAGGACCGTGGGGGTTCATGCCGTCAACTATCCGGCCAGCAACAACTTCACCGGCGGCACGTTGTTCACGCAGAACGTCGTCGACGGTGTCCGCGATGAGACCGACCATGTGCGCGGTGTCACCTCGGTGTGTCCGAACACCCGGATGGTGCTCGGTGGCTACTCGCAGGGTGCGGTCGTGACGGCACTGTCGACCTCGGGCGTGGTGCCCGCAGGGGTGGCCGGTCCCCCACCGCTGCCCAACGATGTCATCGACAACGTGGCGGCGGTGGTGTTGTTCGGGATGCCCGCGGGCTGGTCGGCGGTGAAGTACGGTACCCCGGTGATCGACGTCGGGTCCGCCTATAGCGCCAAGGCGCTCGAACTCTGCGCTCCCGGCGATACCGTGTGCGCGGGTTCGCCGCCGTCCGGATCCAGTGCGCCGCACCAGCAGTACGCCGTCAACGGCATGACCGATCAGGCCGCCGCCTTCACGGTCGGCAAGTTGGCCGTCCCGGCCTGAGGCGCGGCCCGGCAGAAGAAGAGCTCTACCCCGCACCCGAGGAATGACGATGACCACACACACCAGGGCTGCCCACGACCCACTCGGGCTCGACATTCCACTGATCGCCGCACCGATGGCCGGCGGCGCCACCACCGCGGCGATGGTGATCGCCGCCGCAGATGCCGGCGGCCTGGGATTTCTGGCCGCAGGCTACAAGACCCCGCAGGTTCTGCTCGCGGAGATCGCCGAGGTGCGAAAGGCGTCGATCCCTTTCGGCGTCAACGTCTTCGCGCCGAACCCTACTCCCGTCGATATCGCGTCGTACCGGCACTACGCCCAGCTGGTGCAGGAGGTTGCCGACCAGTTCGGGCTCGAGTTGCCTGCGCATCCGATCGAGGACGATGACGCGTTCGCCGCCAAGGTCGACCTGCTGCTGCGCGATCCGGTCCCGGTGGTCAGCTTCACCTTCGGCCTGCCCGGTGGCGACACCATCGCCAAGCTGCAGAAGGCGGGCACCATCGTGGTCCAGACGGTGACCAATCCGGTCGAGGCGACCGCCGCCGCCGAGGCCGGAGCCGACCTGGTGGTGGCGCAGGCCGGCACGGCGGGCGGTCACTCGGGCACCTTCACCCCGGACCGGTTACCCGCCGCTGTGGCAGTGGCCGATCTGGTGGCCGCGGTCAGCGGCACGGTGGACATCCCGGTGATCGCGGCCGGTGGGCTGGCAAGCGCTGAGGCGATATCGGAGGTACTGAGCGTCGGGGCAGTCGCGGCGGCGGTCGGCACCGTGCTGCTGCGCGCCGACGAGAGCGCGGCATCGCCCACCCATAAGGCCGCCCTGATCGATCCGGCCCGGAACGAAACCGTGCTGACGCATGCGTTCACCGGGCGACCGGCCCGCGGTCTGCGCAACGCCTTCATCGATCGGTTCGAGGCCGGCGCACCCCTGGGGTATCCGGCAATTCACCACCTGACCAGCCCCCTGCGCAAGGCCGCTGCCGCGGCCGGGATCGACGACCTCGTCCACCTGTGGGCAGGGACCGGGTACCGTCACGTCCGTGATGAACCGACCGCGACGATCCTGGCGGGGCTGGCTCGCAACGGCTGAGGTCGAGCATGGTGGATGACGACACCCACGCGGGCACGGTGCTGCGCGACGCGATGCGCGCCGATCTCATGACGGCGATGAAGGCCCGGGCCGCGGAAACGGTGGCGGCGCTGCGTGCGGGTCTGGCGGCCATCGACAATGCCGAAGCGGTGGATGTGCCCGACCGGGAGGGTGCGCACAGCGGCGCCGCCCAGCAATCGGTGATTGCCGGGGCGACAACGGGTCTGGGATCAAGCGAGGTGTCCCGGCGCGATCTCACGCATGCCGATATACGTGCTGTATTGGCTGATCTGATGGCCGAGTACCGCGCCGAGGCGGACCGTTATGCCGCGCTCAACCGCCCAGAGGCCGCCGACCAACTGCGACGCCAGGCAGCGGCGCTGAGCAGATACGTATGAGTGCGTAGTACCACCGGCAGTACTACTTTCGCGATGGCACAATGAGCCGGTGACCGATCGGGATGCGTCCGACGGCGTCCGCGCGGCGCGAGCCGAGCGCCAGGGCGAGGTGCCGTTGCGCGAGACACTGTCTCACTTGCGACTGCGCGAACTGCTCGGCGAGGTCCAGGAACGTGTCGAGCAGATCGTCGAGAGCGGCAGTCGCGTGGACGGCTTGGTGGAGGCCATGTTGGCGGTCACCTCCGGCCTGGACCTCGACGTCACCTTACGCACGATCGTGCACACGGCGATCGAACTGATGGATGCGCGTTACGGTGCGCTCGGCGTGCGGGGCCGGGACGGCGATGGACATGATCTGGTCGAATTCGTCTACGAGGGTATCGACGAGGACACCCGTGCCACGATCGGCCGACTGCCGCAGGGTCGGGGCGTGCTCGGTGTGTTGATCGACGAGCCCGCCCCGATCCGGTTGGACAACATCACCGACCATCCGTCATCGGTCGGATTCCCGGCGAACCATCCGCCGA
This sequence comes from Mycolicibacterium sp. 22603, assembly GCA_052044345.1. GTDB lineage: Bacteria > Actinomycetota > Actinomycetes > Mycobacteriales > Mycobacteriaceae > Mycobacterium. The sequence goes on along the minus strand of JBQEMX010000006.1, from coordinate 207,609 downwards.
TGCGCAGCTTCCTCGGGGTGCCCGTCCGGATTCGCGATGAAGTGTTCGGCAACCTCTACCTCACCGAGAAGAACTCCGGCGGTCCGTTCAGTGAGGACGATGAGGTGCTCGCCCAGGCGCTCGCCGCCGCAGCGGGTATAGCCATCGACAACGCACGGCTCTACGAGCAAGCCCGCGCCAGACAATCGTGGATCGAGGCAACCCGCGATATCGCGACAGAACTGCTGTCCGGGACCGATCCGGCGCAGGCATTCCGACGCATTGCCGAGCTGGCCTGTTCACTCACGGGTGCCGATGCAGCCTTCATCGCTGTCCCGGTCGGTGAATCGGAGGAGCCAACCGAGCTGGTGATCACCGATGTCGTCGGCTCGGCGGTCGCCGTCGACGCATTACCGTCGATTCCTCTGGCGGACAATATCGTCGGAGCAACGCTGCACGGTCTGGTGCCGCATCGTTGCGATGCCCTCGAGCTCGCCTCGCCGATACTGCAGACACCCGGACCCGCGCTCGTCGTTCCGCTGGGGACAACCGGCGCGGCGGCGGGCGTCCTGATTACCGTGCGCACCGCCGGGGCGCCGCCGTTCACGGTCGATCAACTCGATATGGCCGCCTCGTTCGCCGGGCAGGCCGCCGTGGCGTGGCAGTTGGCGATGACTCAGCGGCGGATGCGCGAACTCGACGTGCTGGCCGATCGCGACCGGATAGCGCGCGATCTGCACGATCATGTCATCCAACGACTCTTTGCGGTCGGCCTCTCCCTGCAGGGCACGGTGGCCCGTGCCCAGTCCGCCGAAGTGCGAGAACGTCTCTCGTCATCGATCGATGATCTGCAGGAGGTCATCCAGGAGATCCGCACCGCCATCTTCGATCTGCACGGCGCGCACGCCGGCTCGACCCGGTTACGGCAGCGCTTGCAGGACGCGGTGGACCAGTTCGGATCGGACAGCATGCGCGTCAGAGTCCAGTTCGTCGGTCCGCTGTCGGTGGTCGACGCGGAGCTGGCCGAGCACGCCGAAGCCGTGGTCAGGGAGGCGGTCAGCAATGCGGTACGGCATTCCGGCGCAACCGAATTGACCGTGGTCGTGCGCGTCGGTGACGATCTGAGCATCACCGTCACCGATGACGGACGTGGTATCGCCACCGAGGCGATGACCGAAAGCGGACTGGGCAATCTTCGGCAACGCGCCGAGCAGATGGCGGGCGCGTTCAGCGTCGGGTCCGGTTCCCGGGGTGGCACGGTGCTGCACTGGTCCGCCCCACTGCCGTAGTCGCCGAGGACCTAAGTCCCTGCCTGACGACCACGTCAGCGGCTACGGTGGTGGTGGTCGATCAAGGAGGAACGACACCATGTCCAGCTCGGCAGAGTCCAGCTCGCACCACCATCTCGGCATCGTGGTCGCCGTCGACGGGTCACCCGGTTCGGATGCCGCGGTCACCTGGGCTGCGGCGGAGGCCGTACGGCGTGCGGTGCCGGTGACGTTGATGAGTGTCGCGGCCCCGGTCATAGCCACCTGGGCGACGCCGAGTGACGCATCGACAATTGCCAAGGCACAAGAGGATTCGTCGCAGGGCATCCTCGGGCGCGCCGAGCGGACCTTCGCCGCGGCAGTGGGTGGCGCCCATGCACCCGGTGTGCGTACCGAGAGTCGCCCCTCCCCGGTGGTCGGCACGCTGGCCGAGGCGTCCAGGCAGGCCTTGTTGCTGGTGGTCGGCAACAGGGGTACGGGCCGGCACTCACGGTTGCCGCTCGGTTCGGTGGCGGCCGGATTGCTCCACCACGCACGCTGCCCGGTGGTGATCGTGCACCCTGACCACGTGGGTGACAGCAGCGCGCCCGTCGTCCTCGGTGTCGACGGATCGGCATCATCGGATGCGGCCACCGACCTCGCGTTCGAGGAGGCCGCGTTGCGCGGCGTGGAACTGGTCGCCGTGCACGCGTGGAGCGATGTCGGCCTGCTGCCGCTCTACGGCACCGATTGGCAGATCTACGAGGGTCAGGCGCGCTCTGCGTTGACCGATCGGCTCGCCGACTGGCAGCGCCGTTTCCCGGATGTCCGTGTGCAGGTCCGATTGGTACAGGACCGACCCGCGCATTGGCTCACCGAGGAATCACGCAATGCCCAACTGGTCGTCGTCGGTAGCCGCGGTCGGGGTGGATTCGCCGGACTGGTGCTGGGCTCGGTCGCCTCGACGGTCGCGCAATTGTCGACGGCGCCGGTCATCGTGGTGCGCGGGACCGATCACCAGCGGCAGTAGTTGGGCTCTCCCGGCTGGATGACCCGGAAGTCCAGCAGCACCATGGGCAGGGTTCGATTCGGCGTGCGCCACATCGGATCGGTCACGATATCGTCGGTGGTGTAGCGAATCCCGCGGTAACCGTAGGTGAGCGGAACCCGATATCCCGCTTGGTCCCAGTCGTGGATCCATTTACGGAATTCCACGACAGGAAGCGCGTAACCACGCGCCCCGGCATCGTAGTGATGGATGACGTCACCATAGCGATCGTCGATATCGATGATCCAGACGATGTCTTCCTGGTATCCCCAAATCTTGAGTGGATTGCCGCCCAGCAGAAGATGATTGGAGCGCTCGCCCTCGGTGCGCAGATTGCTGAACATGGAGAAGTTGCCCGCGGTCCGTAACCCGAGGTAGGGCGTCAGCGCGATGGCGATCAGCACAGCGGGTACCAGGTACAGCAGCACCGGCGTGCGGGCGTCGATGATGCGCACTCCGCCCCACTCGGGACGCTGCGAAGGTGAGGACACCGCGGCCAGGATCGGCCAGATGACGATGAGGACTGCCGCGTCGAACACGATGCCCGAGATCAGTGTCCAGTGCGCAACGCTCTCGAGGTGCGCGTTGAGGCCCGATACCAGGGCTATCGCGATCGACATCCCGACGTAGGCACACACCCGGGAGAGGGAGTGCCCGCCCAACCGGATGAATCCGTCGATCAGCACCTGCCGGTAGGAGGCGGGCAGGAAGGCGAACAGCAACGCTGCCGCCATGGACCCGAAATCGACGAACCCGATGAGCGCGAGGGCGGCGTGCATGGTCAAGGCGAACGCCACGATGCACGCCTGTAATCGGGGCACCGCCAGCAGCAGTCCGCCCCCGAGCTCCCAGCCGAGGACCGCGATGGCCGCGATGAGTCCGATGGCGGTGAGCAGGGGGCCCAGGTGCGCGTAGAACACGACCACGGCAACCGCCGTGAGCCCGGCCAGTCCCACGGCCGCGGTGACCATGGTGAAGAGTCGGTTCCCGGCGACACCGAACCTGCCGCGGCGCGCCAGTCGGTAGCCCAGGTACGCCGCGCCAAGAGCGATCGGCACGACGACCGGGATGCCGAACAGGTCGGTCTGCAACGCGCGGATGACCGAGGTGAGGATGCCCGCGGCACAGGACGAGGCGGTGTCGAAATAGTCGCTGTTGAGCTTGTGGAATCCGGCCAGCGCGTAGGTCAGCATCAGGCTGATGCGCAACACCGGTGCGATGAGGGCGTAGTCATCGTCGGCGCTGTATCGCCTGCGAAGCAGTGATACCGACAAGAGTCCGATCATCGCGATGTTCAGGCACAGCATGAGGTTGACGTGGTTGGCCACCTCGGGGAACTGGAAGAAGGCGACATAACCGGTGGCCGCGACCAACAAGCCCAGGAAGGCGATTCGCGTCATCCCGGTGGCGACGGCGATCGTCGTCGCGATCAGGAATGCGCCGGTGAACCAGGGTGTGGGCCAGCGCTCCGAGAACTCCAGGAGCATCGCGACGGTGTAGAGCGTCGCGAATGTCGAGAAAGCCCCCCTGGGCGAGCGAAGCGACGGGAAGTGACCCCTGGGCGAGCGAAGCGACGGGAAAGGACACCGCAAGCGAAGCGACGGGAAGTGATACCGCGCGGCGACCTGCACCCGAGCAGCCTAACCGCGGCCGCCGTTGTAGTGGATCTCGATGTGCTCGGCGGTGATCGGTGGCTCGTCATCGGCGGCTGTCACGCGCACCGCGAGCGGGCGGCCCGCATCATCGCGGAAGGTGAACGGTGGCCCGTCCTCCTGGAGGTGGGTGTCACCCCATTGGATGATCGAGAGCAGGACCGGCAGCAGGTCCTCGCCCGCCGACGTGAGTCGGTACTCGTCACGGGCGCGCTGCCCGGGCTCTCGATACGGCACCCGACTGACCACGCCGGCACTCTCGAGCTGCCGCAGCGCTCGGGAGACGGCGGGTGCCGAAGCGCCGATACGTTCGACGAAGTCCTCGAATCTGGTAGTGCCGTAGAAGCATTCGCGGATCGCCAGAAAGGCCGTCTTGGTGTTGAGGAGGTCGAGGACCTTCACCACCGAGCAGTTGTCACCGATGGTCCAGCGGCTGCGGTCGCGGAGTCGGTCCTCGAAGGTCATCACCATGGACCCATTTTAACTAACACTTGCATTACTCAGGTGGCCGGTCTACCGTCTGAGTAACGAGTTCGTTATTCAGAAAGGGAGGTGCGTGATGGTGGCGATCGACGGCAAAGTGGTTCTGGTGACCGGAGGCCGGCGCGGTCTCGGGGCAGCACTGGTGGACGAGCTGCTCGCGCGCGGAGCCGCAAAGGTGTACTCGACCGCACGCCAGCCGTACACAGACCCGCGCGCGGGAGTAATCGGCATTGCACTCGAGGTACGCGACGACGCCTCGGTCGCCACGCTGGAGACGGCGGCCGCCGACGTCGACATCGTGATCAACAATGCGGGAATCCTGCTGCCCGGATCACTGCTGACCGGTGAATTCGCGGATATCGAAACGACTTTCGACATCAACGCCTTCGGTCCGCTGCGCGTGGTGAGGACGTTGGCGCCGGCGTTGGCCCGGCGCGGCGGCGGTGCGGTGGTCAACGTCCATTCCGTCTTGTCCTGGTTGGCAGGCAGCGGCGCCTACGGCGCCTCCAAGGCCGCGATCTGGTCGCTGACGAACTCGCTGCGCGTCGAACTTCGCGGGCAACAGACCCAGGTGCTGGGTGTCCACGTCGGATTCATCGACACCGAGATGGTTGCCGATGTCGCGCTACCCAAGACGTCGCCCGCCGATGTTGCGACTCGTGTGCTCGACGCGCTGGAGGCGGGCGCGCACGAGGTGCTGGTCGACGACGTGACCGCCGCCGTCAAGTCGAAGCTCTCGGGTCCGGTGGAGGACCTCACCTTCGACCTCGCGCACTGATTGCCGTCCCGACACAGAAAGGAACCGATATGCCGCTCTGGACCATTCACCACTCACCGGAAGTCTTCACCGCCGAGGACAAGCGTGCGCTCGCCGGCCGCATCACCGAACTCTACGAATTCATCGGATTACCCCGGTTCTATGTGGTCGTGGTGTTCCACGAAACCCACCCCGAGGACTTCTACGTCGGCGGCGAACCATCGCCCGCGGGTGTCCGCGTGGTCATCGAACACATCGCGCGCCACAGTGCCGACACCGCAGGCAGGCGGCGGATCACCGCGAAGATCGAGGAGATTCTGCGGCCGTTCGTGGACAAACACGAGGGCGTGCATTGGGAATTCCATGTGGACGAAACCAGCGAGGAGCTGTGGATGATCAACGGACTGATCCCACCGCCGGCGGGATCGGACGCCGAACGCGAATGGGCGCGCACCAACACCGCCTCGGTGTACTGACCTTCCCCCTTCGAGGTGTCAACACACCATCATCGCGCCGGCACACCACCTCGGCCGCGGCGGGTGCGGGTATCTGGCACACGTTCCAGTCCCAGATGCCCGCGCAGCGTCGCGTGTCGGTACTCGCGGCGAAACAGTCCACGGTTGCGCAGGATGGGGATCACGTGGTCGACGAACAGCTCGAGGCCCGACGGGAACACATCGGGCATCAAGTTGAACCCGTCGACCGCACCCGCTACGAACCACTCCTCGATGGCATCGGCGATCTGCTCCGGCGAACCGACCACCAACCGGTGCCAGGTGATCACACGGTCCAGCAATTGGCGCACCGTCAGCTCTTCGCAGCGGGCCAGATTCACCACGATGTCGCGAGCGCCCTGCGAGCTACCGGTCGCCTCGGCTCCGGCTATCAGCCACGGGGGAAGCGGTTTGTCCCAGTCCAGTTCGGCGGCGTCCACACCCAGTTGCCACGCCAGGTGGGCCAACCGTCGCTCCCCCGCGAGTTCGTTGAGTTCGTCGTTGCGTCGGCGTGCCTCGGCCTCGGTGCTGCCGAGCACGAAGGACAATCCGGGCATGATCCGAACCGCATCGCGCGGCCGGCCGTATGCGGCGGTACGGGAACGCAGATCGTCGGCATTGCGCAGTGCGTCCGGCAACGAGGCCTGCGCGGCGAACACGCCGTCGGCATACCGGGCCGCAAGGTCCAGTCCGCCGGCCGACCCGCCGGCCTGGAACAGCACCGGGTGTCCCTGCGGAGGTCGAGGCAGCGTCAACGGGCCGTCGACATCGAAGTAGTCGCCGCGGTGCCCGATCGTGTTGATCGATCCGGGTCTGCTGAACGCTCCGCTGCGCTTGTCCCCCAGCACAGCATCGTCATTCCAGGAATCCCACAGTGCCCGCACCACATCAACGAATTCTGCTGCGCGCCGGTACCGTTCACCACGATCCGGCTGCGTGTTGAGCTGCCCGACCCGGCCGAAGTTGCGCCACGTCTGGGGATCGCTGGTGGTCACGACATTCCACGCCACCCGACCCCGGCTGAGGTGATCCAGCGTCGCGAACCGTCGCGCGACGTTGAAGGGTTCTTCGAACGACGTCGACACCGTGCCGATCAGCCCCAGGTGCGTGGTCACCGATGCCAGCGTCGACAACAGCACGATCGGATCGAGCGCCAGTGGCGGCGCGCCCAGCGGCGCATCGTCGGAGACCGACACCGACGGTGTATCGGCCAGGAACAACGCATCCAGCGTGCCACGTTCGGAGATCCGGGCCAGTTCGATCCAGTACGCAGGATCGGTGAACCAGCTCGGGTCCGCCGAGGGATGCCGCCACGCCGCCGGATGCATCCCGTCGGACAGGACGTTCACCCCGAAGTGCAGTTCGCGTTCGGTCATCCCGGTGCGCCGGGCAACGCCAGCTTCTTCACCTCGGGATCATCGGCGATGAAGGTCTGTACCCGCGGATCCTTGAAAGCCTTGATCAGGTTCTGGATGTTGTCGGTCTGGACATAGTTGCTGCCCACGGTGAGAACCGAGGCGAACTCGTCAGGAGATTTCGGGGCGAAGATGAGCTTGTCCTCCGAAACACCGGCAGCCAGAAACGATTCCGCGTATCCGACGATGGCATCAAGATCGGCCAGCGCCCGCGGTTGGGCACCGAAGTCGAGCAGGGTGAACTTCAGATTCTTCGGGTTCGCGATGATGTCCTTCTGGGTCAGGGCCGTGATGTCGGCATCGGGCCGGATGGTGATCAGCCCGGCCTGCGCCAGATACCAGATGCCCTGGGAGTTGTTCGCCGGGTCGGCCAGCAGCGACACCGAGGCTCCGTCAGGGATGTCGTCGACAGACGTGTACTTGTCCGACCAGATGCCGAAGACCCAGTGGAAGAACGGCCCGGTGCCGGCCTCCTCCTTGAAGCCTGGGTTGGCGTCGAGCACCTGCTGTAACCAGTGCCGGTGCTGGAAGATGGTTCCCGCGTAACGGCCGTCGTTGATGGCGCTGTTGATCTGCGTGCTGTCCCCCAGCCCGACGGCCGCGACCTCGACCCCGTAGTCAGGGGCGATCTGTTCACCGATGTACTCGATGATGCGCTTCTCGGCCGGGTTGGAATCCAGGTACACGACCTGCAGCGTGGCGCCGGCCGTCTCGTTCGCAGACTTCGCATCGCCGCCGCGGAACGCGATGAAATACACCGCCACCGCGATGATCACGATGACGGCCCCGGCAATGTAGGGCCACTTGCGACGGGACTGCAGGGTGAAGCCGTGCGAATCGGCTGCGGCGCTTTCGGACTGGTCGATACTCATAGTGTGGGTCATTGTGCGACGACGCGAAGACCGGAACAATGTTTGCGATCACGCTGGCGGCAAAGGACATTCGTCGCACAGGCTCATGGTGATCGCAAAGGTATCCGTCCACACGGACAACTGGCACGGTGGACACCCATGATCGAACTCACCGATGTCACCAAGGTGTACGACCACGGCGAGCAACATACGGTGGTTCTGGATCGGATCAACTTCCGTGTCGACGCCGGAGAGATCCTCGCCGTGGTGGGACCCAGCGGCGCCGGGAAAAGCACTCTCGCGCAGTGCATCAACCTGCTCACACCGCCCAGCTCTGGATCCGTCGTGGTCAACGGTGAGGATCTGACCACGCTGTCGGCGGGTGAGCTGCGGGTGGCGCGACGCCGGATCGGCACGATCTTCCAGTCGTCCGGACTGCTGGAACGCCGCACCGCGGCCGAGAATGTCGCGCTACCACTGGACTATCTGGGCGTCACCCCGACCCAATCCAAACAGCGGGTCGCCGAGCTGCTCGACAGGGTCGGTCTTTCCGAACGGGCCCAGCACTACCCGTTCCAGCTCTCGGGCGGGCAACGTCAGCGTGTCGGCATCGCCCGTGCGCTGGCGCTACGCCCGACCGTGCTGCTGTCGGATGAGGCCACCGCAGGTCTGGACCCGGCAACGACCCAATCGGTGGTGGAACTGCTTCGCGAGCTGCGCGACGACCTCAACCTTTCGATCGTCTTCATCACCCACGAAATGGATACGGTGCTCAAGGTCGCGGACTCGGCAGCTCGGCTCGAGCACGGTCGGATCACCGAATCAGGCTCCCTCCTCGACCTTTTGACCGACCCGCAGTCCCGGCTCGGCGCGGATCTGCGGCCGAGTGGTGTCGCCGGCTCCCCCGGCGCCGATCAGCATGTCTGGCGCGTCGTCTACGACCGACCCGACGTGCCCGCGGACTGGATCAACCGGGCCACTGCCGATCTGGGCGTCCCGCTGGCCGTGCTCGGCGCATCCGTCCAAGTGGTGGGCGGGGTGACCATCGGCACCGCGACCCTGGGCATCCCCGCCGAGGTGAGCGACCAGGTGGTCGACGTGTTGGGCCGGCACGGCCTGTCGGCCACCACCGACGACGATGTCGAGCGGACCCTGGAGGGCGTGGCATGAGCGAATCGCTGCTGGCCAGTTCGAAGGTGCCGCTCAACGAGCTTCCCGCACTTCTGTTTCCGGCGTTGCTCGACACCCTTATCATGGTGGGCATCGTCATGTCGATCGTGGTCGCCGTCGGTATCCCATTGGGGGCACTGGTTCACAACCTGGCGCCGGGCGGGCTGTTCGAGAATCCATCCCTGCACACGACGCTGAGCTGGGTCATCAGCATCGGGCGGTCGCTGCCGTTCCTGATCCTGATGGCGGCGATCATGCCGGTCACCCGATTCATCACCGGCACCAATATCGGTATCGCCGCCGCGGTGGTACCGATGTCGTTGGCCGGGATCGCCTTCTTCACCCGCATCGTGGAGAACTCCCTGCGTTCGGTCCCGCCGGCGGTGGTACAGGTGGCGCGAGCCTCGGGCGGCTCAGCGCTGCAGGTCATCCGCTCCGCGCAACTCGGTGAGGCGGTGCCGTCCATCATCGGCGGGTTGACCATCAACATCATCGCGATGATCGAGTATTCGGCGATCGCCGGGACCATCGGCGCCGGCGGCATTGGCTACGTCGCCGTCACCTACGGCTACCAGCGGTTCGATCAGGGAGTCATGCTGGCCACCATCCTCATCCTGGTGATCACCGTCGCGGTGGTGCAACTCACCGGCGACGCGCTGGTGCGGTACACCACCCCGCACCAGCGGGTCCGGGCCTCGGTGTACTGACCGGCAACGCCGTGGTGGACACTGTGGTGTGGCTCTTTCCGCAACGGTGTTCAAGGTCGAACTCGGTGTGTCCGACGTCGATCACGGTTACTACGCCGATCACACGCTGACCGTGGCCCGCCATCCCAGCGAGAACGACGAACGAATGGTGGTGCGCCTGCTGGCGTTCGGGCTACGCGCACACCGACTCGCCGATATCGACGGTGAGCTGGCATTCGGACCGGGGCTGTCCACCCCAGGCGTACCGGACCTACGGCTGGCGGACTACACGGGCCGGATCCTGGAGTGGATCACCGTCGGCCAGCCCGACGAACGCGTCCTCGGCAAGGCGGCCAGCCAGGCCGACGAGGTGCTGCTGTTCCCGTTCGCCGCCGGGGTGGCCACCTGGTGGCGCACCGTGGGGGCCAAGGTGGCGAGCCTGTCGAACCTGTCCGTGGTGCAGATTCCGCACGCACCCGTGCAGCAACTGGCCCAGACCGTCGAGCGGCGGGTCGCCGCGCAGGTGATGGTGATGGAAGGTGAGGTGACGATGACCGTAGGCGGCGTCGACGCCACCTTCACCCCCGTGCCGCTGCAGTGACCGCGTGCGACGGACAGGGCGATCGCCGAGAGGGCTACCGGCCCCTGGTCGGCTGCGCGGCGACCGATGCCGACGACGACGGCACCGTCGACGGGCGGTCGATGATCGTCGAATTCGGCCCGCCCACCCGGTAACTGGCGCCCCGGTGCTCGTCGGGCAACCGATCACCCCGACCGAGCAGCTTGTGTCGCAATGTCCCGGGGGTATAGGCGTCCTGATAGGCACCCCTGGCGGTCAGGACCGGCACCACATGATCGATGAAATCGGCGAACGAACCCGGGGTCACGGCGTAGGCGAGATTGAACCCGTCGACATCGGTCTCCTGCACCCACTCCTGTAACGCATCGGCCACCCGTTCACCGGATCCCACGAATCGGGGACCGATCCCACCGATCTTTCCCCACTCGGCGATGTCGCGAACCGCCCACTCGCGGCCATCCGGATCGGCGGACTGGAACGCGGCCACCGCGGACAAGATGGCGTTGGAGTCGACGTTGCCGACGGGTTCGTCAAACCCATAGCGCGCGAGATCCACGCCCATCCATCCCGACATGAAGGTCAGCGCACCCTCGGCATCGGCATAGGACAGGTACTCGGCATGTTTGGCGTGCGCCTCCTCATCAGTGGCCGCGGTGATGACCGTCGAGAGGTTGAAGATCTTCACCCCGTAGGGATCTCGGCCCGCGAGTTCGAGCTCGCGGCGAATGGTCGTGACGTTCTCACGCAGGATCGCCTTGGTGGGCGCCGCGGTGAAGATGGCCTCGGCGTTCTCGGCGGCGAAGCGGACACCGCGCGCGGACGCACCGGCCTGGAAGATGACCGGGGTGCGCTGCGGCGACGGTTCGGACAGATGGATACCCGGGACGCTGAAATGTCTTCCGTCATGGCCGATGTGGTGCACCTTGTCGGGATCGGTGAACACACCGTTGACGGTGTCGCGGACGACCGCATCGTCCTCCCAGGAACCCTCCCAGAGCTTGTAGAGCACCTCCAGATACTCGTCGGCATGGTCGTAGCGGGCATCGTGGGCGGGCTGATCGGTCTGGCCCATGTTGCGTGCCGCTGCCGGCAGGTAACCGGTGACGACGTTCCAGCCGACCCGTCCCCCGCTGAGGTGGTCCAGGGTGCTGATGCGCCGCGCAAACGGATACGGGTGCTCGAAGCCGGTGCCCGTGGTCACCCCGAAGCCCAAGTTCTCGGTGACCAGCGCCATGGCCGACACCAGCAGCAGTGGATCGTTGACCGGTACCTGGGCGGCCTGGCGCAAGGCCGCCTCGTCGCTCGCGCCATAGACGTCATAGGTGCCCAGCACGTCGGCAAGGAACAGACCGTCGAAGCGGCCCCGCTCGAGCAGCGCGGCCAATTCGGTCCAATACCGGAGGTCCTTGTATCGCCACGACTGGTCCTCGGGGTGCTTCCACAGTCCCGGGGACTGATGGGCGACGCAGTTCATGTCGAAGGCATTGAATCGGATCACACGTGTCACCCGGTCAGCCTGGCGGTGGCACCCTGGCCTGTCAGCGGTTGTATTCAGTGCGATTCTCAAGGCCGTACCCTGGGCCGGTGGCACGTGCGAACAACCATGCGGCGTGGTCGGCGGTGGTCGCCCTTTTGACGCTAGCAGCAGCCGGATGCGGCCCCCCCACCGTGACCGATACCGGTGAACCATGGACACCGGCGCAAACAGCCTCGCCGACACCGGAATTACCCGTCCATCGGACCAACCATCAACTCGCCGATGCCGCCGAGTTCTATGTTTCCGGGCCGGGACAGAAGGCGTATCACTTCACCACCCCGAGCGGACGGTGGCAGTGTGCGATCTTCCCGCACACCTCGGCGGGGTGCCAGCCGACGGGTGGATCGGCGCTGTCGATCACCGGCGCGCCCGACCAGGTCCCCGGGCCCGACGGCGAGCCGACCGCGCCCAACACCGTGCTGATCGATCGACACGGTGACGCCCGGTTCGTGACAGCCGATGCGGACTCCTACACCGTCTCCCCCGGCCCGGCAGCGACACTGCCATTCGGACAGGTGCTGATGGTGGCGGGATTCCGCTGCAACGTGCAGGAGGCCACCGGTATCTCCTGTGGCAGCGAGACCAGCGCACGAGGATTCACCTTCTCCGCCGACGGCTACCTGCCGGTGTATACCGACGTCGCCCGCTGAGTGCTGGGCGCGCCGTGCCACGATGACCGGCATGACCGATGTGCGCCCGTTCCGGATCGACGTCAGCGACGAAACTCTGCAGGATCTGCGCCGGCGACTGACCGATACACGATGGCCCGATGCCGAATGCGTCGACGACTGGAGCCAGGGCATCCCGTTGGCCTACACCCGCGAGCTCGCCGCCTACTGGGCCGACGGCTACGACTGGCGGGCGCGCGAACGCGCGCTGAACCGCTTCGCGCAGTTCCGTACTGTCATCGACGGCTTGGACATCCATTTCATCCATCACCGCTCGCCGCATGCCGGCGCGCTGCCGTTGATCATCACCCACGGCTGGCCCGGGTCGATCGTCGAGTTCGCCAAGATCATCGAGCCCCTGACCGACCCCACCGCACACGGCGGCCGCGCCGAGGACGCCTTCCACGTGGTGTGCCCGTCGCTGCCGGGTTACGGGTTTTCGGCGAAGCCCACCAGCACGGGCTGGGGTGTCGAACGCATCGCACTGGCCTGGGATGCCCTCATGCAGCGGCTGGGTTACCCGACCTACGTCGCGCAGGGTGGCGACTGGGGCGCGGCCGTCACCACCCAGATCGGACGAAACGGACTGGGCTGCAGCGCCATCCACACCAATATGGCCATCGGGAAGCCAACCGAGGCCAGCATGCGCTCCCCCTCCGAGGATGATCAGCGGGCCTTCGCCGCGATGAAGCACTATCGCAAGTGGGAAGCCGGCTATTCCAAGCAACAGTCGACACGGCCGCAGACCATCGGCTACGGCCTCGTCGACTCCCCGGTCGCCCTGTTGGCCTGGATCGTGGAGAAGTTCTGGTCCTGGAGCGACTGCGCCGGCCATCCCGAGAACATCTTCAGCCGTGACGAACTGCTCGACAACGTGATGCTCTATTGGATCGCCGGCACCGGCGCCTCCGCGGCGCGGCTGTACTGGGAGAGCTTCGCCGCGTTCGGCCCGCGCGAGCCGGTCAGGGTGCCCACCGGTGTCGCCGATTTCCCCAAGGAGATCCTGCGCTCACCGCGGGCGTGGTGCGAGGCGCACTACAACATCACCCACTGGACCACCATGCCGCGCGGCGGTCATTTCGCCGCGTTCGAACAGCCCGAACTGCTCGTCGAGGACATCCGGACGTTCTTCAGGACCGTGCGCGGCTGAGATAGCGGTAGCCGCCGTACAGCACCGCCGCGACCACGAAGTTGACGAAGTAGGCGATATCGGCGCCGTGCCAGGCCGTGGCGACCGGGCCGGTGATCAACGTGGTGTTCATGAACGGAACGGCTGCGGCGTAGGACACCACGAACACGACCACCGCGGCGATCGCGTCACCACGCGCGGTCCGGGCGGCGGCCACGTCGACGAGCGGGCCCGCCGACCGTGTGCGCAGGATCCAGTCGATGCCGATGACCGCCACGAAGGCCGGGATCCAGTAGCCGATGAGCAGCAATACATCGGTGAACCGGGTGGCCGTATCTGCGGCCTGCAACCACAGGATCAGAAAGAACGCGCACACGGTCACCAGCAGCGCCGAGATCGGACGGCGCACCCTAACTCCCAGGGTCTGCAGCGCGAGCGATCCCGAGTAGTCGTTCATCACCCCGGATCCCACCGAGGCCAGCGCGATGACGAGAAGGGCCACCGCCCCCAACGCGCCGCCACCCATCACGTCGCGCACGCCCTCGGCGGTGTGCTCGCCCAGCACGCCGGCCGCGGCGATGCCGATGCCCTGGACGAAGACGTAGGCGAGCACCATGCCGGCGAAGGTGTAGCCGAACACCCGCGCCCGCGACGACTCGACCGGCAGGTACCGGCTGAAATCGGCCGCATAGCTCGCCCAGGAAATGGTCAGGCTGAGCGCGATGGTCACCTCCATGACGAACGCGCCCGCGAGATCTGCGCCCGACAGCGTCGTCGGGGTGACGATCTGGTGTCCCTGCACCAGATTGATCGCGAAGACCACGAAGGTCGCGAAGAGCACGACGGTCAGGACCGCCTGCAACCGGTGGATCAGCTCGTAGCCGATGAAGCCGACCGCGCCCTGCACGGTCAGCACGATCAGTACGGCGATCCAGAACGGGATGTCCAGCAGGAGCGCCAGTGCCTGGCCGCCGAACAGGCCGACGAGCGCGTCCCAGGCGATCGAGGACAACCACTGCAAAGCCGCGGGCACCGCCACACCGGACCCGAAGGCCAGCCGAGCACTCGGCAGCTGGGCAGTTCCGGTGCGCGGCCCCCACGTCGACAGGTAGGCCACGACGAGACCGCCGAGCACGGTGCCGATCACCATCGCCAGCAGGCCCAACCACAACCCGAGGCCCAGCATGATCGCCAGGGTCCCGGTGAAGACGCCGGTCATGTTGACCTGCGGGGCGAACCACACCGTGAACAGGCGGGCGGGCGAACCGTATCGCTTGTCCGGCGCCACCGGGGCGATGCCGTGGGTCTCCACCGACAGATCCCCGACGCCACTGGGCGAGCGACCGGTGAAAGAGGGCGAGTTCAGCGATCGATTCGTGGTCGGAGTGGCCCCCGCGGTGTTGCCGGTCATGGCAGTATTCGACCACGCCGCGTCCTCCACCAGGAGGCGGCCCGATTCCGACACCGATGGCCGTCAACCCATCACCGCAGCGGAATCTGACCTCCTGCGCCGTGGAACCTATGGATTCCATTGTCGGAATGTAAATTCGTTGCGGAATCGCTTGCGAAGGTCAGTGCGATGGGCGATTGTTGACCTACCGACCGCAATGCTGAGGAGGCCCAGTCCTGTCCGGTACAGACACCACCGCCGCGGACCCTGACACTGGCGAGGGCGGAGCCACCCTGCGCAAGGGCGATCCCGTCATCGAGATCGACCACGTGGTGAAGCGCTTCGACGACTACGTCGCCGTCGCCGACGCGGACTTCACCATCGCCTCCGGCGAGTTCTTCTCGATGCTGGGCCCGTCGGGCTGCGGCAAGACCACCACGCTGCGCATGATCGCCGGTTTCGAGACACCCACCGAGGGCGCGATCCGGCTCGAGGGCGTCGACGTCTCCAAGGTTCCGCCGCACAAACGCAACGTCAACACGGTCTTCCAGCACTACGCGCTGTTCCCGCACATGACCGTCTGGGACAACATCGCCTACGGGCCGCGCAGCATGAAGCTGGACAAGACCAAGGGCAAAGGTGAGATCGCCCGCCGCGTCGACGAGATCATCGAGATCGTCCGCCTCACCGATTTCGCCAAACGCAAACCCGCCCAGCTTTCCGGCGGGCAGCAACAGCGCGTCGCCCTGGCGCGTGCACTGGTCAACTACCCCAGCGCCTTGCTGCTCGACGAACCGCTCGGGGCGCTGGACCTCAAGCTGCGCCACGCTATGCAGTTCGAACTCAAACGCATCCAGCGTGAAATCGGCATCACCTTCATCTACGTCACCCATGACCAAGAGGAAGCGCTGACGATGAGTGATCGCATCGCGGTCATGAACGCGGGAAACGTGGAACAGATCGGGACACCCGCCGATATCTACGACCGTCCCGCCACGGTGTTCGTGGCGGGGTTCATCGGGCAGGCAAACCTGTGGGCGGGACGTCAGACGGGCCGGGTCAACCGGGACCACGTCGAAATCGAGGTGCTCGGCACCCGATTGAAGTCGCGTCCGGGAGAGACCGCGATCGAATCAGGCGGGCACGCCACCCTGATGATCCGACCCGAGCGGGTACGGGTCTCCACCGACGAGCCGACCGGTGACCTCGCGGTCGTCCGAGGCACCGTGCGCGATCTGACATTCCAGGGTCCGGTGGTGCGATTGGCCGTCGCGGCACCCGACGACTCGACCATCGTCGCGCACGTCGGTCCCGAACGGGACCTGCCGATGCTGCGCCCCGGCGACACGGTGTACGTCAGCTGGTCCCCGGAAGCATCCCTGGTTCTGCCTGCCGCCGACATCCCCACCACCGAAGATCTCGAAGAAATGCTCGACGAATCCTGAACCCGCGCGTTCACCGTTCTGCTCCCCCTGACGAAAGGCCCAGCATGTCCCACGAGATCGATCCCCGACTGCTGTCTCGACTGGCTGCCAACCGCACCAGCCGGCGGCGGTTCATCGGTGGCAGTGCTGCCACCGCGGCGGCGGCGATCCTCGGCTCGTCGTTCCTGGCTGCGTGCGGGTCCGACAGCGGCAGTTCGTCCTCGGGATCTTCGGACACCGGCGAGACATCCAGCGATACGCTGCGGATTTCCAACTGGCCCTTGTACATGGCCGACGGGTTCATCGCGGCGTTCCAGACGGCCTCCGGCCTCACCGTCGACTACAAAGAGGATTTCAACGACAACGAGCAATGGTTCGCCAAGGTCAAGGAGCCGCTGTCGCGCAAACAGGACATCGGTGCCGACCTGGTGGTTCCGACCGAGTTCATGGCCGCTCGGGTCAAGGGATTGAACTGGCTCAACGAGATCAGCGATGCCGGGGTCCCCAATCGCAAGAACCTGCGTCAGGATCTGCTGGACTCCAAGGTGGACCCGGGCCGAAAGTTCACCGCCCCCTACATGACCGGCATGGTCGGCCTGGCCTACAACCGGGCCGCGACCGGCCGCGACATCCGCTCGATAGACGACCTCTGGGATCCCGCCTTCAAGGGGCGGGTCAGCCTGTTCTCCGATGTGCAGGACGGCCTCGGGATGATCATGCTCTCGCAAGGCAACTCGCCGGAGAATCCCAGCACCGAGTCGATCACCAAGGCCGTCGACCTGGTCCGGGAACAGAAGGACCGTGGGCAGATCCGCCGGTTCACCGGCAACGATTACGCCGATGATCTCGCCGCCGGCAACATCGCCGTGGCGCAGGCGTATTCCGGTGACGTTGTGCAGTTGCAGGCCGACAATCCGGACCTCCAGTTCATCGTCCCGGAGTCCGGTGGCGACTGGTTCATCGACACCATGGTCATCCCCTACACCACCCAGAACCAGAAGGGTGCCGAGGCCTGGATCGACTACGTCTACGACCGGGCCAACTATGCCAAGCTGGTGGCCTTCACCCAGTTCGTGCCCGCCCTGTCGGATATGACCGACGAACTGGCGAAGGTCGATCCGGCGGCGGCGAAGAACCCCTTGATCAACCCGTCACCCGAGGTGCAGGCCAACCTGAAGTCGTGGGCCGCACTGACCGACGAGCAGACCCAGGAATTCAACACCCTCTACGCCGCGGTCACCGGTGGCTGATCAACCCATGACACGGCGGACGCGAGGAGCATAGATGGCAGGAGTCGCCGCCAGCAGCAGGCAGCGCAGCAAGATCGCCCCGTATCTGATGATCTTGCCCGCGTTGGCCTATCTCGCCATTTTCTTCGTGGTGCCGTTCGTGACGCTGGCCCGCACCTCGTTGTCCTCCTCAGGTGGGTCGGTGTATCTGCCGACGTTGACCTTCGACTGGAATTTCGGCAATTTCGTCGACGCGTTCACGCTCTACAAGGACCAGATCCTGCGGTCCTTCGGATATGCGGCCACCGCGACCGTGTTGTGCCTGCTGCTGGCCTTCCCACTGGCCTATGTGATCGCGTTCAAGGCGGGCCGATTCAAGAATCTGATCCTGGGATTGGTCATCCTCCCGTTCTTTGTGACCTTCCTGATCCGCACCATCGCCTGGAAGACGATCCTGGCCGACGAGGGTTGGGTGGTCAGCGCGCTGGGAGCAATCGGACTGCTCCCGGACGAGGGTCGGTTGCTCTCGACGAGCTGGGCGGTGATCGGTGGCCTGACCTACAACTGGATCATCTTCATGATCCTTCCGCTGTACGTCAGCCTGGAGAAGATCGATCCACGGCTACTGGAAGCATCCCGGGATCTGTATTCCGGTGGCACACGCAGCTTCCGGAAGGTGATCCTGCCGCTGTCCCTGCCGGGCGTACTGGCCGGCAGCATGCTGGTGTTCATTCCCGCGGTCGGCGACTTCATCAACGCCGATTATCTGGGCAGCACCCAGACCACGATGATCGGCAACGTGATTCAGAAACAGTTCCTGGTCGTCAAGGACTATCCGGCGGCCGCCGCGCTCAGTCTGGGGCTGATGGGTCTGATCCTGGTCGGGGTGATCCTCTACACGAGGGCGCTGGGCACGGAGGATCTGGTATGACCACCGTGCAGCGATCATCGGCGCACAAGGCCGGACACACGCGCCCGCCCAAAACTGTCCGGCCGCGTCCGAAGTGGGGCGACTACTCGCTGCGTATCGTCGCGGGGCTGGTACTGGTGTACCTCTTCCTGCCGATCGCGGTGATCGTGGCGTTCTCGTTCAACAAGCCCGCGGGCAAGTTCAACTACACCTGGCAGGGCTTCACCCTGGACAACTGGCTCGACCCGTTCAAGTACCCCGCGCTCACCGATGCACTCAAGCTCAGCCTGGAGATCGCGCTCATCTCCACCCTGATCGCCCTCGTCCTGGGCTCCCTGCTGGCGATTGCATTGGTGAGGCAGCGTTTTCGGGGCTATCGAGCGGTGGACACCTTCGTGATCCTGCCGCTGACCGCCCCCGAGGTCGTGATGGGCGCCTCGCTGTTGACGCTGTTCCTCGACCTCGGGTGGGCAGCCGGTTACACGACGATCCTGATCGCCCATGTCGCCTTCGAGGTGAGCTTCATCGCGATGACCGTTCGCGCGCGGGTGCGCGGGTTCGACTGGACCCTCGAGGATGCGTCACTGGACCTCGGTGCCGGCCCGCTGCGGACGTTCTTCAAGGTCACCCTGCCGCTGATCGTGCCGGGCATCGTCGCGGCAGGCATGCTGTCGTTCGCGCTGTCGCTCGACGATTTCATCGTCACCTACTTCGTCAGTGGGTCGACGGTGACCTACCCGCTCTACGTCAACGCCGCGGTGAAGGCCGCCGTACCACCGCAGATCAATGTGCTGGCCACCGCGATCCTGGTGATCAGCCTGATCCTGCTGGCTGTCGGCACCCTATACCGGCGCAAGGTCAAGGTGTAGGACTCGCCGAATGCCGTTGGCGCCGGCGATGATCAGCGGGTGCGCTCCGGGAACCGATCATTGCGGAAATCGATCTGCACTGCGGCGTTGCTGATCGCGGTGACCATACCGGAGCCGATCGGTCCGTGGCTGTCGAAGAGGGTCGAGGTGCCGACCGCGATCCCGTCGGCCGCCCAATGCGAATCGGCCTGGATCCCGATCCACTCATCGCGTGGTAGCCGGGCCAACGCCACGGTGAGATCACCGTTGATGTAGCCGACCCCGGCGGTGCCGAGATTGGTGACCAGGCTGGTTCCCTCGGCGACCATCGCGACCCGCACGAACGGCGAATTTCGAACACCCTCGACCACGTCGATCGGCCGGTTCAGCATGCGCTTGCGCGAGGTGTTCTGGTGGTCGGCGATCGCACCGGTCCACCCCATCGCATCGCTACCGACCCCGAGCCCACGTACCTCGTCGCGCTCGACGGGCATCTCGAACTCGGCTGCGCCCACCCATTCCTCGCCGTGCGGCGGTCCGGATAGGCGGTACTGCACCAGCGTCGCACGCACCACGGCGACACCGTCCTGGATCAGCTCGCACTCGGCCGTGCGCACCCGCCGACCGTCACGCACCATCGCCAGCTCGACGACGGTGGGTACCCCGCGGGCCGCCTTGAACAAATCCACCGTCAAGCGGGCCGGCAGGAAATCAGGGTCACCGAATGTCGTCTCGAGGCAGCAAGCAACCAGACCGACCAGAGCCGGACCGTTGAGATGGTCATCGCCCCAATGGCTCTGCGCGTACCCGGTGGGCACGAAGGTATCGTGTTCGCTCTGGCGGAAATGGAACGGCCGTTCGGTCATTTTCGCATCGTCGCATGCGCGGTCCGACAGCCGCCGACCGGCTCGGGTCACTCACCGCCGGGCAGCCAGAACGTGGTCGGCCGGCTCGTCCCAGTGGTCCAGATTGACCGCATGCGCGAGCGGACGCTCGGACGTCGATGGAAAACGCTTCTGCGCGAACAAGACCGAGGTGAACTCCGCAGCGCGGTCGTGCAATTCGTAGGTGGCCCTGTTGTTGCGGGCAACCAGGTCGGTCTCCTGGTCGGCGGGGCGGGTCATCCCGTAGACCGGCTCGAGCATCGCGAGTGTCTGCCGTGCCGCATCGGCCACCACCGCTCGCTGCTCGGGCGAGCGCAGCACGATATAACGCCAGGCTTGGGCATTGGCCCCCGACGGAGCCCAGCTGGCGGCCTCCAAGCAACGGGTCAGGGTGATGTCGTCGACCGGTTCGTCGGTGAACCTGCGGATCGTCCGCGCGGTCGAAAGCACCTCCCAGATATCACTGCTCGCTGCTGCCATCTGCGCACCCTAACCTGCGCTCGACGGGTCCTGGCGGGTCGGCGTGGACGTGGCGGATCCGTCCGCCGACCCATGCGCACACGGAACCGAGTAGGTTCACCGACATGACCACAGGTGGATTCGACCCCCTATCGACCAACTACGCCGCATCCGGCCGCGTTCCCGGCGGACTGCTCGCTCGATGGCTCGCGCGGGTCATCGACGGCATCCTGATCGCCATCGTCTCGATTCTGTTGGCTTTCGTCACCGACTCGTTGGACAGCATCTGGGTGACAGGGCTGTTCACCGGACTGCTGACCTTCATCTACTACCTCGCCTTCGAGGTGACCCAGGGCTGGACGCCCGGCAAGAAGGTGCTCGGCCTGAGCGTGCACGGTGCGGGAGAGGGCGGCAAACCGACCTTGCGGCAATCGGCCATTCGTAACGCGTTCACGTTGCTGCCGATCATTCCGCTCATCGGTGGACTGCTCGGCGTGATCGCCATCCTGGTGATCGCGGTGACCATCAACAGCAGCGCCACCAAGCAGGGCAAGCACGACGAGCTCGCCGGCGGGACCCAGGTCGTCAAGAACTGATGACGACGAAGGCGCCCGAATCCCNCGCTTCCGTCGTACCGGGGTCAGATGAACAGGTCGATGATCAAGACCACCACCAGACCGGAGACCGACAGCACGGTCTCCATGATCGACCAGGATTTGATGGTCTGCCCCACGCTGAGCTTGAAGTACTCCTTGACCAACCAGAAGCCGGCATCGTTGACGTGGGAGAAGAACAGCGAGCCCGCGCCCACGGCGAGCACCACCAGGGACACCTCGCCCGAGCTCATCCCCTCGATCAATCCGATCATCAACGACGATGCGGTGATGGTGGCGACCGTCGCCGATCCGGTGGCCAGTCTGATCGCCACCGCCAGGCCCCAGGCCAACAGCAACACCGAGATGTTGGTGCCCTCGGCGAGATTCTTCAGAGCGGTACCGATTCCGGTGTCGACCAGCACCTCCTTGAAACCGCCGCCGGCGGCCACGATGAGGATGATGCCGGCAACCGGCGGCAGTCCGGATTCCACACACTTGGCGATCTCGCCCCGGGTCATTCCGGCGCCGCGCCCCAGGGTGACCATGCCGACGATGACCGCGATCAGCAGGGCGATCAGCGGTGTGCCGAGGGTGTCGAAGATCTGCCGGAACCACTGCTGCTCATCGGCGATGAAGATGTCCACCAAGGCTTTGCCCAACATCAGCACGACCGGAAGCAGCACGCTGAACAGCGTGATCGCGAAGGACGGTCGGCTGCTCTGGTCGCGTTCGGCTGATTCGTCGGCGTCGAAGGTGTCCGGTGCGCCGACCACGACCCACTTGCCGGCCAGTTTCCCGAACAGCGGCCCCGCGACGATGATCGTCGGGATGGCCACCACGACGCCGAGCGCCAGCGTCACGCCCAGGTCCGCGCCGAGGTATCCGATGGCCGCCAACGGGCCCGGGTGCGGGGGGACGAACCCGTGCATGGCCGAAAGTCCGGCCAGTGCCGGGATTCCGACGGTGATCAGCGACAGCCCGGACCGGCGGGCGACCAGGTAGATGACCGGCATCAGCAGCACGAGGCCGATCTCGAAGAACATCGGCAGCCCGATGATCGCGCCGACCAGCGCCATGGCCCATGGCAGCATCCGTGGTGAAGACCGACCGATGATGGTGTCGACGATCTGGTCGGCGCCGCCGGAGTCGGCGAGCAGTTTGGCGAACATGGCACCGAGTGCGATGAGGATGCCGACGCTGGCCGCGGTCTTGCCGAAGCCGTTGGAGAACGACGTCAGCACCGTGGCGAACTCCTCGCCGGCGACCACCCCGACCGTCACCGCGCCGAATATCAGCCCCAGGAACGGGTTCAGCTTCACCACGGTGATGAGCACGACGATGACCGCGATACCGGCCAGGAAGGCCAGCATCAGGTGCGGGGTGGAGGCGACGGGTTCGACAAGTTTCGGTGCGTCTGCGAGCACGGTGTTCATCAGGCCTCCAGCCCGATACGGGAAACGTATTCGTCGACAATGGAATCGATGCTCTGGCCGACATCGATGGTCTCGCCGTGCTCATCCGCGGCAAGTGGTTCGAGGGTGTCGAACTGAGAAGCCAGCAGCGATGCGGGCATGAAGTGTCCCGGTCGGCTGGCCTGGCGCGCGCCGATGACCTCCGGCGTGCCGCTGAGATGCAGGAACCGCACGCTCGGGCAGTGGGTGCGCAATTGGTCGCGGTAGCGGTGTTTGAGTGCCGAGCAACTCATCACGCCGCCGGTGCCACACCGCTCTTCCAACCAGTCACCGATCGCCTCGAGCCAGGGATGGCGGTCGGTGTCGTCGAGGGGTTCGCCGGCGGTCATCTTGGCGATGTTGGCCGGTGGATGGAAATCGTCGGCGTCGGCGAACGGTACCCGCAAGCGCTGCGCGAGTGCGGCGCCGACAGTTGACTTACCCGATCCTGAAACGCCCATCACCACGATTGGTGCCGTCATGTCCCCTACCCGATCTCGCTGTGTCTGGCCTCACACAGCGTGCATCAATCGTCTGATTATTGCAAGCAGATCACGAGAAGAATCTGTTCATATGCCCCGCGGCGAGGCTATGACAGGATGTATCGGTGGCAACCCCGTCCAATGTCAGCGCCCTGCACGAGAACGTGCTGACCGCGCTCGGCACTGCCGTGGTGTCGGGCGCATACCCCGCCGGACAGGTCATAAACCTCGAACGGGTCAGTGCCGACCATGCCGTCTCCCGCAGCGTCGCGCGCGAGGCCGTCCGCGTGCTCGAATCCATGGGCATGGTCGCTTCCCGGCGCCGGGTGGGCATCACCATCCAGTCCCCCGAACACTGGAACGTCTTCGACCCCAGGCTGATCCGCTGGCGGTTGGACTCCGGCGATCGTGCCGCACAGCTGCTGTCGCTGTCGGAGCTGCGTCGCGGATTCGAACCCGCCGCCGCCGCACTGGCCGCCCACCGCGCCGACCCACACCATTGCCGCATCATGGCCGCCGCGGTGTCCGACATGGTGATGCACGGCCGGTCCGGCGACCTGGACTCCTACCTGCAGGCGGACAAGGTGTTTCACCGGACATTGCTGGAAGCCAGTGGAAACGAGATGTTCCGGGCGCTCAACGCGGTGGTCGCCGAGGTCCTCACCGGCCGCACCCACCACGGCATGATGCCGGCCGCACCCAACCCCGAGGCCATCGCGCTGCACGACGAGGTCGCCCGCGCGATCCGCTTGCGCGACGCCGACGGTGCGGAACGCGCCATGCGGGCGATCATCGACGAGGCCAGTGCGGCCGTCTCCGACGAACCGGTTGGTGATTGACTCTCAGGATGAGCAGATCAACGACCGTCGCCCGCCGACTGTTCGACCGACTCGAGCCCATACACGCCGTCACCTATTTCGCACCCGAAGCCCGCAGCGCACTCGACGGTCTGGGCTTCCGGGGATTCTGGAGCGGCTACTTCGCCGCGCGCTCGGCCCCGCTGGGGCCTGCGTCCCCAGAGGTCGTCACGGCGGTCTTCTACAACTTCGCCGCGCATCGGGTGGCCAAGGCGTTACCGGCAGCCTGGGAGATCGCCGCGCCGGATACCGTTCTGGCCGCGCGGGAAAGCGCAGCCGTCGCTGCGCTGAGCAGGTACGGCCTCGCCGACGAGGTGGACACCGCGGCCCAGTTGCTGGGTGCGGCGGCCGGCGACGCCGCACTGGGCGGACGGGTGCTGTTCGCGGCGAACCGGGCGTTGCCATGGCCGGAGAAACCGCTGGCCCGGTTGTGGCACGCCACGACCTTGCTGCGTGAACATCGTGGGGACGGACACGTGGCGGCACTGCAGGCATTGGGTATCAGCGGCCGCGAATCCAATGTGTTGCACGCGGCGGCGGGCCGGGTTCCGGCCGAGATGATCAAGCGCAGCCGCGATTACGACGACGCACTCTGGCAGGAGCAGGTCGACCGGCTCGCCGGGCGCGGTCTGCTGGACGGTGCCGGCGAGCTCACCACCGCCGGGCGTGACCTCAAGGCGGAGATCGAGGACACCACCGACCGGTTGGCGCTGGCGGCCTTCGACGTTCTCAGCGACAGCGATCTCGGCACCCTGTTTCGCACCCTGACCCCGCTGACGAGGCTGGTGGTCGACGGCGGCGACGTTCCCTCGGCGACTCCCATGGGACTCGACCGCGCCGATCTGGACAACGACGACCTCTGATCCGAATCGGTCAGCGCGGCGCGTACATGATCAGGCCGACCCCCAGCAGACATACCACCGCGCCCGAGATGTCCCAGCGATCGGGCCGGAAACCGTCGGCGATCATGGCCCACACCAGTGACCCCGCGACGAACACTCCGCCGTAGGCGGCCAGCACCCGCCCGAAGTTTGCGTCGGGTTGGAACGCCGCCACGAAACCGTATGCGCCCAGGGCGATCACGCCCGCGCCGACGAACAGCCAGCCGCGGTGCTCACGCACGCCCTGCCACACCAGCCACGCACCGCCGATCTCCAGGACGGCGGCGAGCACGAACAACACCATCGATTTGAGCACAAGCACGGCCACCACCCTGCCGTGAGCGTGCGCGAAATGCGGTAGCTACGCGGCGTGTCCTACGCAGAAACGCACGCTCGCCGGGAAGGTGCGGGGGTCAGTTGCGGTTCCACTCCAACCAGCCGACTCCCGTGCGGCCGTCGGCGGTCGTCACGCGCGCCCAGGCTCGCGGGAACCTGCTGACCCGGCCGTCGGCGGCGGTCAACAGCACCGGGGCATGGCCCTCGATCGTGGCCACCGCCTCGACTCCCGTCGGCGCCAACGACAGCGTGGTCGAGATCGGCAGATCGTCGGCGCCGAACTCCTCGGTGGCGATCACACCGCCGAGCTCGATCAACGGCTCACCTTCGCGCTGGGCGTACCCGATGCCGATCGGCCCCATACCGGGGACCCGCAGATCAAGCCCGTGCAGGTGGGTGCCGTCGTCGAGGTGCAACGCACTCCACACCCAGTCCATGGTCCACCAGTCCCGCACACCCCAGGAGTGATCCCGCTGGCCGGGCACACCGGTGAGGTCATGGGTCCGGTCATCGACCGACACCGAACCCGATACCGCACAGGCGATCTCGTACCGCGGCGTGAGTCGGTACTGGTAGGGCGTGCTGACCGACCCGAACTCCAGATCGAGTGCGATGTCCACCGCGCGGCCGGCATCGTGGCCGGGCTGCAACAGCACCGCCGGGTCGTCATAGGCCTGCGCGCGACCCTGCAGTCTCACCCGATAGGTCTGCAGCGGCACGGTCGCCGACAGCTCCAGCGTCACCTGCTCGGTCCGTAACGAGCCGTGATCAGCGGGCAGCGCGGCAGCCTGGTCGTCGATCACGATGGTCGGCAGCCCGGGTCCGCAGACCAGCGCCTGGATCCAGGCCGTCTGCTGATTGGGTATCAGGCCCAACCGCACCCAACCACCCAATCCTTGTGCGGCATCGACGAAATCGAAGTACCAGCTCTCGCTCCACAGGGCATCCTCCGCCGGTGTGTGGGGATACTCGTCGGCGGGCTCGGGGCGCAGCGGTTCGGCCGGGTCCGCGCTGGGCAGCAGGTCGAGCGCGCCGGTGTCCAGCACATGGGTGCAATGCCGGTCGAGCATTGTCACGAACATCTCGTCACCGCGCTCGGTGCGCTCGACGAGCATCGAGGAGACGATGGCCATCATCACCCCGAAGAAGCTGGACCGCCGCACACCCGCGCGGACATCGTCCAGCGACAACGCGGTATCGGCGCCCAGCGCCTCGTGATAGGCGCGCAGCAGCTCGTCGTAATGTGCGCGGCGCCGGTCGTTGGGCAGTGCGCAGCCCAGGAAATAGGCCACATCGGTCTGCGCCGGGCCCCTGGTGACGGTCTGCCAGTCCACCACCGTCAGGGCACGCTCGGATCCCGCTCCGCCGAAGAGCATGTTGTCCAGCCGGTAGTCGCCGTGCACCAGACCCTGCAGCACCGATGCCTCGTCGGCAAGGTAATCGTCGAAGGCGGCGACCAGACGTTCACACACCACCCGGTGCTGCGGGTCGATGCGATCGGCGAACCGTTCGGCGAATCCGGCCCACAGCGTGGCCAGCAGCGCCTGCGTCACCGGCGCATCCCGGTTGAGCCATGCGGCCCCGGCTAGGCCGTCCTCGCCGAGCAGCGGGCCGTGCACGCGCCCCAGCTCGGAGAGCGCCAGCATCGCCTGCTCGACGGTGGCACCGCGGATCTCGTCGCCCACCGTCGCCGGTGACGCATCGCCGAGCAGCAGGTCGAACGCGCCGGTCTGGGCATCGTAGGCGTGGTGGTAACAGGGCGCGAACGGTCCGGTCCCGTCCGCGATCAGACCCGGTGCTATCTCGGCGTAGAACCGCACCTCCCGCTCGTAGAGGCCGAGCGCCAGCCCGGTCTGCCTGCTGTTGGGGTCCGCCGCCGCGACCTTGAGGATCACGCTGCCCGGCCCCTGCACGCCATCGGCGTACCGCAGCGTGACCCGGTAGCACTCGCTCATCTGCCCGGTGCCGATGCGCTCGAATTCGTGGCCGGCCACGGTGCCGACACCGAGGGTGTCGGTGAGCCATTCGTCGGTCAGATCGGTCGGGCGCTCGATGAGTTGACTCTGCACACAGGTGAACCTAGCAGTGGCGCCGGTCACACATGACAGGTGTCAACTCTTATGGCACTCGGCCGGTGCGGGGAGCACATCCAGGGCCGGGTTGCGGTCGAAGAAACCGAACGGTTTCAGCCAGAACGACACCACGTCCACCGGCATGACCGGCCAGTCCTCCGGCCGGGTGATGTGATGGATACCGAAGACGTACCACAGCACCACGTCGGTGTTCTCGATCGACCGATTGGCCTTGGTCCATTGCCCCAGGCCGGTATCGGTTGCCGATTGGTTGACGAATTCACCTGCCGGCCAACGCTCGTCGGCGCGATTGGGTGTCACCCACAGGGCGTGCCCGATCACGTTGGCGCGCTGCAACACCGGCGCGGACGGGTCGAACATGGCCGGTATCGCCCCCGTCGGCACCAGCTTGTACGAGGGATGGGCGCCCAGCCCGTTACGGACGTTGGTGTTGACGACCTTCCAGCCGCGCTGGGTGCCGAAGTCGATGTCCTGCTTGCCTTCCTCCTCGGTGCGCAGCGCGATGTTGCGGGTCACCAGCGACAACCCGTGCGGATTGTCCGGACCGATGGGTTCGGCGAAGGATTCGGACATGTAGACCGTGTTGTCCGGTCCGTCGACGTCCAGGTCGAGGCGGGCCACCAGGAAATGCTGATGGAACGGCGCATATGTGCGCTCGTCGACAAGGGTGCCGTTGGGGCTCGCCGCACCCGCGGGCAACGGTGTGGTCACCATGATTCCGGTGGCACGCACTTCGCACTCGATGTTGCCGTCCTGGTAGAGCCGCCAGTACACGAGGTACTCGTAGTTGGCGACGGTGACGTGGAACGAGATCGTCAGCCGGCGCATGCGGCGCACCTCGGCACCGGCGTGATGGTCGACGTGCTTCCACAGCACCGCGTTGTCTTCTTCGTGGATGCAGATGGCGTTGTCGATGGTGTACGGCTCACCCTTGCTGTTGTGCAGCACCGCATCGAGATATCTGATCTCGCCGAGACAGTCGCAGCCCAATGTCAGCGAGGTTGTCATGAATCCCAGTCCCCACTCGCCGATGTCGAAGGCCGTGCGCCGGTAGTGATCAGCCGAAGGATCCCGGTAGGGCACCACCATCTCGGCGAAGGACAGCCGGTGGGCCACCGAACGTTCGCGATCCCCGTCGCGGTAGCGCAACGAATGCAAGACCATGCCCTCGCGGTAATTGAACCCGACGCGCAGTGACCAGTTCTGCCACCGCAGCAGGTTTCCGTCCAGACTGAACGACGGTCCATCGGGCTGGGTGATGTGCAGGGGCGCCAACGGTTCCCGGTGCTGTGCGGCACGGAGCCGTTCCGGGATGTGCCGCGGGGTGTACTCGCCCATCACCGCCGGGATCTCGATGTGCTCGCCGTCCTCGACGCGCAGCACCTCCATCGCATTGACGTCGATCACGCAATGCAGCCCGCTGATCAGGTGGGCATACGGATTCATTCCGGGCCCGTCCTTTAGCCAGGTGTCCGACCAGCCCAGCCGGCGGTCTGCGAATTCCGGGGGCGCGACGGCATCACCATAGGTCCAGGTGTCGAAGAACACGAGGTCGATGTCGTGGATGCCGCGGCGGGCGAGCGCCGCGAGCAGTTCGGGATTGGTGCGCAGCAGCTCGTCACACTCGTTGAACTCGTCGACGGTGAAGTTCGGCTGGATGCCGGGAACACGCTCGAAGGACTCCACCCCGTCTGCGCCGAGGTCGACGACGGCCCGATAGGTGCTGTTGGCGGATCGGTTCAGGCACACCGCCTGCGCGCGCCGCGCGGGTCGCGCTCCGCCTGCCTCGAAATCATGCAGCTCGGACTTGTCCGGTTCGACCAGCTCGATGGACGCGTATCGCCAGCCCTCCCCGACACCGTGGACGCGTCCCAAGATTGCGGCGACAGCATTGAATTCGTCATGGCCCAGCGGGTCCAGCGGATGTGTCATCGGCACACGCAATCACACCCTGGCCCGCCGCGCACGCAGTTGCCGCCAATCGCTACCGAGCGGCCAGTGTGAAACCCGCCCAGGCCTGGCGGCGGTCGGCATGTGGGTCGTACTCGAGCCTGGTGTGTCGGTCGAACACCAGCACCGCCCGCATGCCCTCGTCATAACGCGGCCAGCCCTCACCCGGCCTGCCGGTGCGGCTGAAGTCGCCCCATCGCCGCTGGACATCGCGGCTCACCCGGGCGGCGGACGCGCGGTCCCCGGCCGCGGTCAACACCGATCCGAAACGCGTTCGGTAGATGTCGAACACGGCGAACAGCTCGGTCGCATGGGTCGCGCCCAAACCCGACCACCGGAAGGTACGGGGAGCATAGTCGTACCGGTAGACATAGGTCGGGTTGTGCGCACCGTGCGCCTCGGCGATCTGCCAGGCCGCGGTGCCGAAGGCGAAGTCCCCGCCCAACCGCACACACGCCGACGGGCTGGGGTATCCGGGATAGGCGCTGGTGATCCGCTCGCGGACCTCGACATCGCTGTCGGCGAGCAACATCTCGATGGCCGGCTCGGTGGTCGGCAGCAATTGCAGGAATCGGGTGAACAACTTGCCCTCGTCGGCATTGGTCCCGACGATGAGCGGCACCTGATGCGCCTCACCGTCGCGCATCGCCTCCAACGGATCCTTCGGCAGCATCTCGGTGCCGAAGGTCGGCCCTACCGGGAAGGCGCCGCGCATGGCCTTCATCCCGTGGACCATCAACTGGTCCATGGCCTCGATCAGCTGCGCCGGCTTGGCCCGCATGACCGCGGCGGCGCCGTCGGACGGCCGGACACCGAGCAGGGCCGCGTAGTCGTCGGCGAACGCCGCGGCCACCTCCGCACTGCCCGCCATCCCGCTGGCGGGGCTCTCGGCGATGGCCTGACGGAACAGCCCGGCGGCCGCCGGGGTGGCCAGCAGCGTCGCCACGGCGTGGGCTCCGGCGCTCTCACCGAAAATCGTCACATTGTCGGGGTCACCGCCGAACACCGCGGCGTTGTCCCGTACCCATTGCAGGGCCAGCACCAGATCGCGCAGGAAGAGATTGTCGTCGATGGGATGCTCGGGCGTGGACAGCGACGAAAGATCCAGACACCCCAGCGGGCCGAGCCGGTAGTTCACCGATACGTAGACGCAGCCGCGCTTGGCCAGCGCGACACCGTCGTAGATCGGGGTGGCCGAGCTGCCGAGGATGTAACCACCGCCGTGGATGAAGAACATGACCGGCAGCGGTTCATCACTGTCCGGATGCTCCGGTGCGACGACGTTGAGCGTCAGGCAATCCTCGCTCATCGGCTGGTACTTGCCGACGCCGAGCAGGGTGTACATCTTCTGTTGCGGAGCGCAATAGGTGAATCCATGGCAGTACCGCACCCCTGGCCAGGGGTCGGCGGGTACGGGCGCCCGGAAACGCAGCGGGCCCACCGGGGCCTTGGCATATGGGATGGACCGCCATCGATGCACGCCGTCTTTGGTGAACCCTTCGACGGTGCCCGTGCTGATGCGGGCCCGGATCGTCTGCTCGTGCATGAAGCCGACGTTAGCGAAAAACCGGGTGCATACCGCGTCTTGCGGGCTGCCGCCACGCCGCCAGCTACCCTGACCGCATGCGACGGATGGTGTTGGCGGCGACATCTGCGCTGGTCGTGGGGTGTTCGGCGGGCCACGGTGTGGATACCGGCCGGACGCCGCTGACCGTGGCACCGAGGACCACCGGGTCCACGGCGGCACCGACCACGACCACGACCACACCGACCACACCGACCACGACGGCAACGACGACGGCAACGACGACCACGAGGGCAACGACGCGGGAAGTGCCTTCGGCCGGGGCCGATCTCACCGAGGTCATCGGATGGGTCGAGGGCGGTACCGCCGCGCCGGCCGACCGGTACACCACGGTGTCTCGTGCCGGGGTCACCTCGGCGGCCGACGGGGTGGCCTTCACCACCGCGGTCACCAACTGCGTCAGCACCTCGCGGTACCGCAATGGCGCCCTGGCCTGCCTGGTCGACCTCGATGATCCGTTACCGCGACCGCCGGATGCGATCACGGTGTGGCGGGGCGACTGGGTGGATTTCGACGGCTCGGCGGTGGAGATCGGATCGGTGCGCGGCGACCCTGGTCCCTTTCGGGGCGGAGCGGGAGCCGCCCTGCCCGTCGGGGAATCGTTGACGTTCGGCGATATGCGGTGTCGTGCCGACACCGCCGCGTTGGTGTGCGTGAACTACGCGCAGCGTTCGGCGGTGCGGATGGCCGCCGACGGTATCACCGGCTTCGGTTGCCTCGCCCAGGATCGCCCGCCGCCGGGCGTCGGTATCCGGTGGTCCTGCTGACCGGTCAGCGCCAGCCGTCGGCCGCCTTCGCCGCTCCGAGCAGGTCCTGGCACAGCGCCAGCAGCTCAGCGGCCGTGGCACCCTCCTCGACAGCGGTGGTGACATCCTCGGCAGCACATCGCAGTTGGTACAGCCGGTCGGACAGATCGGCGGCCTCCTCTGCCGACAACACCACCGCGTCCGGGGCCACCGACGTGCCCTTGACCTGGGCGCGTTGTTCATAGGCCCGCTGGCGACAGGATTGCCTGCAGTACTGGCGGCGTCGGCCCATCCCGGCGTCGGGCACCTCACGGCCACACCAGCGGCACGGTTGGGGCCGTGCCCGCCGGCGGGTGGCCGAACTGCCCGGCGTAGCTGAAGTCACGGGGGCGACTGTAGACGGCCTGGCCGGGTGATCGCAGTATCTGCCGTATCCTGGTCAGTCGAGTCGGAGGACGCCGGGGAACCAATCGGGTATCTGCTGCGTTGATCCTCCGGAACAATTGCGCGTGTCTAAGGAGAGTTGACGATGGCTGATCGAGTCCTACGGGGCAGCCGCCTCGGTGCCGTGAGCTACGAAACCGATCGCAACCACGACCTGGCACCGCGTCAGGTTGCGCGCTACCGCACCGACAACGGCGAGGAATTCGAGGTTCCGTTCGCCGATGACGCCGAGATCCCGGGCACCTGGCCGTGTAAGAACGGCATGGAAGGCACCCTGATCGACGGTGACGTTCCGGAGCCCAAAAAGGTCAAGCCGCCCCGTACGCACTGGGACATGCTGCTGGAGCGCCGTTCGGTCGAAGAGCTCGAGGAACTGCTCAAGGAGCGCCTCGACATCATCAAGACCAAGCGTCGCGGCTGACAGCCCGCCAGGGCCGGCACGGTTCTTCTAGAGCTGTGCCGGCTTGCTGGTGACACCGCGGGCCCGGTCGATCCGTCCGCGCAGACCCCATTCGGCCACCTTCACCATGGCCTCGCGGATATTGGATCCGCTCATCTTCGACACCCCGAGTTCGCGCTCGGTGAACGTGATCGGGACCTCGACGACCTTGAATCCCGCGTTGATGGCGCGCCAGCTCAGATCGATCTGGAAGCAGTAACCCTTGGAGTCGACGGCCGAGAGGTCGATCTTCTCCAACACCTCACGCCGGTAGGCGCGGTAGCCGGCGGTGATGTCGTTGATGCTCACCCCGAGTAGCACCCTGGCGTAGGTGTTCGCGGTCTTGGACAGTGCGAACCGCCGCCGCGGCCAGTTGCGGATGGCGCCACCGGGCACATAACGCGAACCGATCACCAGGTCGGCGCCGGCGTCCACCGCGTCCAACAGTCTGCCGAGCTCTTCCGGGGCGTGGCTGCCGTCGGCATCCATCTCGACCAGGACCGCGTAGCCCCGGCCCAACCCCCAGGCGAATCCCGCCAGATAGGCCGCTCCGAGGCCGTCCTTGCTGACGCGGTGCATGACGTGCACCCGATCCGGATCGGCAAGGGCCAGTTCGTCGGCGAGCTGGCCGGTACCGTCCGGGCTGCCGTCGTCGACCACGAGGATGTGCACATGCGGTGTGGCGGCGCGCACCCGGGCGACGATCAGTGGCAGGTTCTCACGCTCGTTGTAGGTGGGAATGATCACCAGCGTCCGCCGACTGGGAGAAGCGGGATAGCTGGAGTCCTGCTCCTGGTTGTCGGTCGTGCTCATGCTCTCTTCTCATCCTCACTGCTCTGGGCGGACTGTTCCCGTACCTGCCCGGATGCGGCGGCGTCGGATTCCCGCCGTCGGTCTCCGGTGTTGCTGGCGGCGGGCTGTCTCCCGCTTGCGAATCTCCGATTATGCAGCATTGCGGCGAGCACAGCGGCCAGGCCGATTCCCACCAGCACCGCCTGCACCACCGGGCCCCAGCGGGTGGCGAAGGTGATACCCGAGCGCAGCTTCACCACGGAATCCAGGTACGCGGGTTCGAACCAGTCGGTGCGAGCCACGACCTGCCCATCGGGGGCGATGACGGCACTGATGCCGGTGGTTCCCGCGACGACCACATACCTGTCGTGTTCGACGGCCCGCAGCCGGGCAAACGCCAACTGTTGGCGGCTCATGGTCTCGTCGAAGGTCGCGTTGTTGCTCGGCACCGCGAGGAACTGCGCCCCGCCGAGGACCGATTCGCGGACCGCTCGGTCGAAGATCACCTCCCAGCAGGTGGCGACACCGATCGGGATCCCGGCCGCCTGCACGACGCCGTTGTCGGTGCCGGGCACGAAATAGCCGGCACGGTCGGCATAGGACGAGAACTTGCGGAAGAAGCCACGCCAGGGCAGATATTCACCGAAGGGCTGCACGATGCGCTTGTCGTGGCGGTCCTGCGGCCCGTTCTCCTGATCCCAGACCAGGACGGAGTTGGTGGTCACCGGCTCCGTGGGCGTGTAATCGGGCGCGGCGAGGACGGTCCCGACCAGGATCGGGGCACCGATGGCGCGGGCGGCCTCCGAGATCGCCGCCGAGGCATCGGTGTTGCGCAGCGGGTCGATATCGGAGGAGTTCTCCGGCCAGATGACGACCATGGGCTGAGGCGCCCGTCCGGCCCGCACCTCCTCGGCCAGCCGCAGTGTCTGGGCGACATGGTTGTCCAGCACAGCGCGTCGCTGGGCGTTGAAGTCCAGGCCCAGGCGAGGCACGTTGCCCTGGATCGCGGCCACGGTCACCGAGGGGTGATCCCCGGCGCCGACACCGGATTGCCGCACTGCCGGCCACACCAGAGCGGTGGCCAGCAGCACCACACAGATGCACATGCCGGGCAACACCGCCTCCGGGCGGGCGGCATCGACGCCCCCGGCACGCCGGGCGCGTCCCGGATGGCTGTGTCGCCACCACAGCACGATCTCCATCGTCAGCGCCGTGAGGCTGAACCCGACGAGCGCGGTGGCCACCGACACCAGCGGCGCCCCGCCGACCTGCGCAAGCGGTAGCAGGGGGCCGTCGGTCTGACCGAAACCGACGACACCCCAGGGGAACCCGCCGAACGGCACCGTCGACTTGAGCCACTCCTGCACGGCCCATTCGGCGGCGAACCACACCGGCCAACCGGGCAGTCCCCGCACCAGCACCGCGAGCAGACCGAACAGCCCCGGGAACAGCGCCTCCAACAACGCCAGCGCCAGCCACGGCCCGGTGCCGACGAAAAGCCCTACCCAGGGCAGCAGCGGCAGGGCGAAGGCAAGTCCGAACACCAGCCCGTAACCGAACCCGCCGGCGCGCGTCGTCCGGGCGCGGGTCAGTACCCAACCGAGCAGTGCCAACCCCGGGAACGCGGTCCACCACCAGCCGACCGGCGGAAAGCTCAGATACAACAACACCCCGCCGGCGACCGAGGCCAACAGGCGGGCCCAGCGCGCGATCAGTGCGCGCCGTGCGGCGTCGGCGTAGCGTGCGAACCGGCCGGGCTCGCCGTCACCCATGCAGCACCGCGCCTCGGTGCACCGTGCGAAGACAGCGCGGCAGCACCCCGTCCAGATTCGGCAGGGCGGGCACCCGGGAACGCGGATCGGTCGACCATCGCGCAGCCGCATCGTTGGCGGGGGTGCTGACCTCCAGCGGCCCCGTCTCCCAGATGGCGTAGCTGGCGGGGGCGCCGGGAACCAGCGTTCCGGTGATGCCGTCGCGCGCTCCCCCGGCCCGCCATGCGCCGCGGGTGGCCGCCGAGAACGCCGCTCGGGCGGAGATACCGCTGCCCGGCGTCCGGTGCTGGACGGCCGCGCGGACCGTCGCCCAAGGATCCAGGCCCGTCACCGGACTGTCCGAGCCGAACGCGAGGGGCACGCCTTGGGATGCTAACAGCGCGAACGGATTCAGCAACGCCGCACGATCGGTGCCGAGTCGCTGCGCGTACATGCCCTCGGCACCACCCCAGAGTGCGTCGAACGCGGGCTGGACGCTGGCGATCACTCCCCAACGCCCGAGATCGGCCGCCTGCTCGGCGGTGACCATCTCCAGATGCTCCAGCCGGTGGCCGCAGCGGGCGACCGCTGGACCGCCGAACTGTTCGGCGACCTGCCGCACCGCCGCGGTGACCGCGCTCACGGCGGCGTCACCGATGACATGGAACCCCGCCGGGATACCGGCCTCGGTGCAGGCTTGCAGGTGGGCGGCGATCTGGTCACCGTCGAGATAGCGATTACCGCAGGTATGGCCGGCATCGGTATAGGGCTGGTGCAGCCATGCCGTGCGTGACCCCAGTGCGCCATCGACGAACAGGTCACCGGCCAGTCCCGCGGCGCCGGTGGACGCCATCAGGTCGCGGGCGGCGGCCGCACTGTCGACGGCCTCGCCCCAATAGCCGGTGATCTGCACGCCGTGTTCGAGCGACAGCACGGCATCCCAGTCCTCGCGGCCGCCGATATCGGGGCCGCCGCATTCGTGCACGGCGGCGATGCCGTGCGCGGCGGCCGCGTCCAGCGCGGCGTGCTGGGCGTCACGCCGCTGCCGGGGTGTCAGCATCCGACGCGCGGCGGCCCGGACGAGGTGGTGGGCGGCGGCGGTCAAGGGACGCTGCGGATCGAAGCCCGCAGCCACCTCGAGCCCGGTGGCCGCGGACCGCAGACCGGTTGAGGCCACCGCGGAGTGCACATCGACACGGCTGAGGTAGGCAGGCCGATTGCCGACGACACCGTCGATGTCGGCGGTGCTCGGTGGCGTGCGATCGGGCCAGGCCGACTCGTCCCAGCCGGAACCCCAGATGATGCCGTCGGGATGCGCGGCGGCGTGGGCGGCGAGGAGGCTCAGGCAGTGCGCCCGTGAGGTGGCCGCGCGGAGGTCCAGCCCGGTCAGACTCAGTCCGGTCGCGGTCAGGTGGACGTGGCTGTCGACGAAGGCGGGGGCCACGAACGCGCCGTCCAG
This sequence comes from Mycolicibacterium sp. 22603, assembly GCA_052044345.1. Classification (GTDB taxonomy): domain Bacteria; phylum Actinomycetota; class Actinomycetes; order Mycobacteriales; family Mycobacteriaceae; genus Mycobacterium. Next base: position 170,907 of record JBQEMX010000006.1, on the reverse strand, counting down.
ATCGACCACCTCGGCGTCGGGGAACTCCGCGCGCGCCGTGTCATCGGCACCCAGCCACATGACGGCGCCGTCCGGTCCATCGCCGAAGGCGATCGCGGTGGCGTCGGGTGCGGCGGGACTGTGCACCCGGCCGTTGATCAACAGTGTCGTCACGAAGGTGACACGTTAATCGTTGCGGATGACCCGGTACTCCAGCGCGGTCGGATCGGGCCGCATCGACGACGGTCCGTCGACGTCCACGACATCGATGACCTCACCCTCGACGTACTCGGGAGTGGGGCGTCGACTCTGGCCGAAACCACCCGGGTAGACCGTCACGACCGGGGTCGCGGCCAGTTTGCGACCGACGAGCCCGATGGCGACCGGCCGGGCGATGCGCCGGGTCGGCGGCAGCAACAGCAGCGCACCGAGCAGCGAGCTGGCCAGCCCCGGGATCACGACCAGCACCGCCCCGAGCGCCACCAGCGCGCTGTCGGTGGCGAGCGCGCCGGAGGCCGAACGCGAGTTCAGCGCGGACTGCAGCCGGGCGAGGTGGCGGGCGACCTGGGAACCGGCCAGCGCCAGGCCCACCACGAAGGTGACCATGATCGCCAGCACCGTCCAGCCGAAACCGATGGCGGAGATCAGTCCGACCACCACGGCCAGCTCGACCAGTACGTAGATCAGGAACATCCGCATTGCCATGTCCGGTCAACGTATGGCGTGCCGCGCGGGTTCCTGGGTCGTCGCTGTGGCTCGGCCGCTGTGAGTGCAGGTCCTGTCAGGTCAAGGCTGTCACGTTAAGGCTGTCACGTTAAGGCGATGCCCAGCTCGGCGGCAAAGACCGTGACCATGTGCTGCACACCGATCTCGTTGCGGCCGATGATCATGTGATCGTGCTGGGCGCGGCGGACGCCCTCACCGCACTGCGGGAGCATGGCGAAATCTTCGTCCCGCACGGCCGCATGCACGCCCTCGAAGATCAGGTCGTAGTTGGCCCGCATCTCGTCGTTCTCGGCGGGCACCCGACTCATCCAACTGTGCCGCACCGTGCACCGGGTCGGTTCGCCGGCGGGCAGCATGTCGATGATCTCGACGCCGACCGGGCTGTTGGCCAGGATCAGGTTCGGGTAGATCCAGTAGATCACCCCCATGTTCATGTGCGGATCCCACGACCCCGACGGGTCGTCGACGAGGTTGCGAATCCAGTTGAATGGGAAGCCGATTCGATGGTGCCTGCCGAACTCGTCGTAAACGCCGGTGTTGGCCAGCGTGTTCTGGCCGATGACGCTCTCCCCGTGCACGAAGGGGAAGTGGTACCCCTCGGCGAACGCCTCCAGTGCCCCCTTCCAGGACACCTGGGACTGGAATTCCTTCTCACCGTGGTAGCCGTAGGAGGCATAGTCCAGCAATTCGAGCTCGGGACCGAGCGTGCCGAGGTGGGTGTCGACGTCGATATCGGCGTCCGCGGTCAGCACTGCCCAGATGAAACCGTGCCGCTCCTGGCTGGGCAGTTCGACCAGCCCGTAGTCGGCCTTGCCCATCGAGTCGAATCCGGCCTGACCGGGGACCACGAACAGCTCGCCGGTGTTTCGGTAGCTCCAGGCGTGGTACGGGCAGACGAAACGGGATGCGTTGCCCGCACCGCACGCGGGCATCGCACCGCGGTGCCTGCAGTAGTTCAGGAAGACGTGGCTGTGGCCGTGCCGATCGCGGGTGACCAACAGCGAGTCCCCCAGCACCGACCGCACGACGTAGTCGTTGATGCCCGCGACCTGCGCGCTCGGCACGATCGCCAGCGGCACCCTGCGCAAGATCTGGGACTCCTCGACCTCGGCGACCTTGGGGTCGCGGTAGTAGTGCAGCGGCACCCGCAGCTCACGGGAGGCCATATCGGTGGTCTTGCCGATGGCGTGCGCGAGGGCGCGGCGGGTCAGTTCCTCGTCCCGGTTGTCCACCGGTGTTCCGATCGGTGCGGTCATGACCCCAGAACATACACAAGATCTAATTTGTATGTTCTGAATCCACCATCAAGCTCGCCCCTGCGCGTCGGGATGGCACGATGCCTGCATGCGCAGACACGGATGGGGCGGTGACATCCCCGCCGACGATGACGAGGCCGCCCGCCGGATCATCGACGCCGCCCGCGGCTGCATCGACGAGCGCGGGTCGGTCACCATCTCCGATGTCGCGACCGCGCTGGGGATCACGCGCCAGACGGTCTACCGCTACTTCGCCACCCAGGATTCGCTGCTGCGAGCCACCGCGCTGGCCTCCGTCGGCGGTTTCCTCGACCGTCTCGCCGCGGATCTGCACGCGATCGACGACCCGACCGTCGCGGTCGTGGAGGGCATCGCCTACACCCTCGAACAGTTACCCCACGACCGATACCTCGGACTGGTCATGCATCCCGGGCGAGCCAGCGCGTTCGCGGTGGGCGTCACCGCCGACGTGGCGATCGCGTTCGGGCGTTCGATCCTGGAGCGTTCCGACGTCGACTGGGCCGCATCGGGTTTCACCGACGCACGCTTCGACGAACTCGTCGAATTCATGCTGCGCGTCCTGCAGTCGTTCATCCTCGACCCCGAGGGCACCAGCCGCCGCGGCGCGGAACTCCGCGGGTTCTTGCACCGGTGGGTAGCCCCCGCCGTACTCGCCGCATCGGGTGCCCGGCCGGCGACAGAACGCTAGTCCACCGGGCTGACCTCGATGGCGGCGTGCACCTTGTCCACGCCACCGCGAATCAGGGCCTGCGGGATCCACCACCACGCATGCCACCAGTACCGCCTGGTCACCATGTCGAACACCCGGCGGGTCTCGGACTTGGGCAGGTTACGGGCGACGGCCTCGACGGGCTCACCCTTGACCTTGCCGAGGACGCCGCACTTCTGGATGGTCACCCGCGGCGTGTTGTTGATCCGCTTGGTCTTCCACGAGCCGTCATCGGTGCTGATCAACAGCTTGCCCTGGTGCGGCACACCCCACACCGGCGTCGGCTTGGGCCTGCCGTCCTTGGTGAACGTGGTGAGCAGCAGGTACTTCTCGCGGTAGACATCGTCGAATGTCGGGGCCATGGCACCAGTTCACCACGCCGGCCGGTCGGGCGCTCAGAAGATGACGGTCTCACCATGGTGGCGGACGACGCGGTCCTGGCAATGCCACAGCACGGCCCTGGACAACACCGCGCGCTCGACATCGGCGCCGAGGCGCACCAGATCCTCGACGGTGTGGGTGTGATCGACGCGCACGACGTCCTGTTCGATGATGGGCCCCTCGTCGAGGTCCTCGGTGACGTAGTGGGCCGTGGCACCGACCAGCTTCACCCCGCGCTCCTTGGCCCGTCGATAGGTATTGGCACCGATGAACGCGGGCAGGAACGAGTGGTGGATGTTGATCAGCGGGCAGCCGATCTCATTCAGGAACGCAGGGCTGACGATCTGCATATAGCGCGCCAGCACGACGAGGTCGACATTGCCCCTGAGCAATTCGAGCTGGCGCGCCTCGGCCTCGGCCCGCGTGTCTCGCGTCGCGGGGATGTAGACGAAGGGCACCCCGAACGGCCGCACCTGCTCGGCGAGATCCGGATGATTGGCGATGACCATGACCACCGACATGTCGAGTTCACCGCGGCGATTGCGCCAGAGCAGGTCGAGCAGGCAGTGGTCCGCGGTCGAGGCGAAGATGGCCACCCGCTTGGGGGTGGCGGCGTCGGTGAACCGGTGGTCGATATCGAACTCCGGCGCGATCCGCTCGGCGAACCGGGCCTCCAGTTCCGGCCGTGCGGCGGCCAATCCCGGGAGGTGGAACACGGTGCGCTGCAGAAACGTGCCGCCCTCGGCCTCGGTGGAATGCTGATCGAGGGAGATGATGTTCGCACCGGCTTCGGTGAGAAAGGTCGAGACCGCAGCGACGATCCCGGCACGGTCCGGGCACCGCAGCACGAGCCTGCCGATGTCCTTGTACCGGGCAGACTTGGACGCACCCGTCGGATAACTCGAGGTCATCAGGAGTCGGCCGCGCGCAACTCCAGCGCGACATTGTTCTTCATCCCGCCGCGAAGCTTGGAGAAAAGGCCGAACAGCTTGCCCACGATGCCGTAACGCCGACTGATGCCGTCATAGGTCCGGCGTAGCGCCGCCTCGTCCAGGATCGCCGCCACCGCCTCGACAGGTTCGCTCTTCGGTTTGCCGCGGCGATCGCACACGGCCACCGTCACCCGCGGGGTGTTGCGGATCCGCTTCACCTTCCACGAACCGGCCTGGGTCACCACCAGCAGCCGATCCCCGTCGGGCACCGCCCATATCGCGGTGGGCTTGGGCCGCCCGTCCTTGGTGAACGTGGTCAGCAGGACATAGTCGGCCTTGGCGACATCGGCAAAGGTGAGAGCCATGCGCGCAATCCTAGTGCGCGATGCGGATTGCGCCGTCCGGCGCCGGCCGGGTCACCCCTCCAGTTCGCCCTCGGTCTCCAGCATCACCTGCTTGAGCCCATCGAGGGTCGCCGTCTCCGGCTGGGCCCACATGCCACGGCCCGCCGCCTCCAGCAGTCGCTCCGCCATCCCGTGCAGCGCCCACGGATTGGACTCGTTCATGAACTTCCGGTTCTCTGCATCGAGCACATAGGTCTGACTGAGCTGCTCATACATCCAGTCCGACATCACATGTGCGGTCGCGTCGTATCCGAACAGGTAGTCGACGGTCGCCGCCATCTCGAAGGCGCCCTTGTAGCCATGCCTGCGCATCGCGTTGATCCAGCGCGGATTGACCACGCGGGCGCGGAACACCCGGGTGGTCTCCTCGGAGAGCGTGCGGGTGCGCACGGCATCGGGTCGGGTGTTGTCGCCGATATAGGCGGCCGGGTCTTTTCCGGTCAACGACCGCACGGTGGCGATCATGCCGCCGTGATACTGGAAGTAGTCGTCGGAGTCGGCGATATCGTGTTCACGCGTGTCGGTGTTCTTGGCCGCCACCACGATCCGGCGATAGGCGCGGTTCATGTCCTCCGACGCCGGGGCGCCGTCGAGGCCGCGACCGTAGGCGAATCCGCCCCAAGCGGTGTAGACCTCGGCGAGGTCGGCGTCATCGCGCCAGTTGCGGCTGTCGATCAGTTGCAGCAGACCGGCCCCATAGGTACCCGGTTTGGATCCGAAAATCCTTGTCGTGCTGCGCCGCTGATCACCATGCTCGGCGAGGTCGGCCAGTGCGTGGGCACGCACGTAATTGTCCTCCGGGGCCTCCTCCAGCGCGGCCACCAGCGCCACCGCATCGTCGAGCATCGTCACCACGTGCGGGAAGGCGTCGCGGAAGAAACCCGAGATGCGCACCGTCACGTCGATGCGGGGCCTGCCGAGTTCCTCAGGCGAGATGACCTCCAGATCGACCACGCGCCGCGACGCGTCGTCCCAGATCGGCCGGACGCCGAGCAGCGCGAGGACCTCGGCGATATCGTCACCCGAGGTACGCATGGCCGAGGTGCCCCACACCGAGAGCCCGACCGACTTCGGCCACTCACCGTGATCGGTGCGGTACCGCTCCACCAGCGAATCAGCCAGCGCCACACCGGTTTCCCAGGCAAGCCTGGATGGCACGGCCTTGGGATCCACCGAGTAGAAATTACGGCCGGTGGGCAGCACGTTCACCAGGCCGCGCAGCGGGGATCCCGACGGGCCGGCCGCGATGTAGTGTCCGTCGATCGCCTTGAGCACCGCGTCGATCTCACCCGAGGTGGCCCGCAACCGCGGCACCACCTCGGTTGCCGCGAACCGCAGGATCTGGGCCACCACGGGATCGTCGGTCAGCGCGTCGACGGCGTCGGCATCCCACCCGTTCTTCTGCAGCCCGGCCACCAGCTGCCGCGCCGCGTCTTCGGCGGCATCGACGGCATGGCGTTCGTCGGCGCCGTCCTCGGCGAGCCCGAGCGCCTGCCGCAGACCGGGTACGGTCTGCTCACCACCGAACAGCTGGCGGGCCCGCAGGATCGCCAGCACCAGGTCCAGTTCGGAGTCGCCCTCCGGCGCAAGACCGAGGATGTGCAGGCCGTCGCGGATCTGGACGTCCTTGATCTCGCACAGCCAGCCGTCGACGTGCAGCAGCATGTCGTCGAAGGAGTCCTCGTCGGGTCGATCCTCCAGGCCCAGGTCGTGGTCCATCTTCGCCGCGCGCATCAGCGTCCAGATCTGCTGGCGGATGGCGGGCAGCTTGGCCGGGTCGAGCGCCGAGACGTTGGAGTGTTCGTCGAGCAGCTGCTCCAGACGCGCGATGTCACCGTAGGTTTCGGCACGCGCCATCGGCGGGATCAGGTGGTCGACCAGGGTGGCGTGCGCCCGTCGCTTGGCCTGGGTGCCCTCGCCGGGGTCGTTGACCAGGAACGGGTAGATCAGCGGCAGGTCGCCGAGCGCGGCGTCGGTCCCGCATGCGCTGCTCATCCCCAGTGTTTTGCCGGGAAGCCATTCGAGGTTGCCGTGCTTACCGAGGTGGATGACCACATCGGCCTTGAACGCCGAAGGGCCAGCACCGAATTGGCCATCGAGCCAGCGGTAGGCGGCCAGGTAATGGTGACTCGGCGGCAGGTCCGGGTCGTGGTAGATCGCCACCGGGTTCTCGCCGAACCCGCGCGGCGGCTGAACCAGGATCACCACATTGCCCGACCGCATGGCCGCGATGACGATATCGCCGTCCGGATTGTGGGTGCGGTCGACGAACAGTTCACCCGGCGGCGGGCCCCAGTGCTCGACCATGGCGTCGGCGAGCTCGCTGGGCAGCGTCGCAAACCAGCGCCGGTACTCCTCTGCGCTGACTCGGATCGGATTGAGCGCCAGCGCGTCCTCGGTGAGCCAGTCGGGATCCTGCCCGCCGCGCTCGATGAGCGCATGGATCAGGGCATCACCGTCACCGGCGTCGACGCCGGGCACCTCGCCGATGTCGATACCGTGGTCACGCAGGGCGCGCAACAGCGCGATGGCGCTGGCGGGAGTGTCGAGCCCCACGGCGTTGCCGATCCTCGCGTGTTTGGTCGGATAGGCCGAAAAGACCAGGGCGACCTGCTTTTCCGCGGCCGGGATGCGGCGCAAACGGGCGTGGCGCACCGCAAGACCGGCCACCCGGGCGCACCGTTCGGGGTCGGCGTTGTAGGTGATCAGCCCCTCGTCGTCGATCTCCTTGAACGAGAACGGCACGGTGATGATGCGCCCGTCGAACTCGGGCACGGCCACCTGGGTCGCGACGTCGAGCGGCGAGAGTCCGTCGTCGTTGGCCGACCAGGTGGCCCGCGAGCTCGTCAGACACAAGCCCTGCAGGATCGGGACGTCCAGCGCCGCCAGATGGGCCACGTTCCAGCCGTCATCGGCGCCGCCCGCGGTGACGGTCGCCGGAGTGGCACCACCTGCGGCGAGCACCGTGGTGATCAGCGTGTCCGCGGTGCCCAGCAGCTCCAGCAGGTCGGCCTCGGCGGTGCGCAGTGAGGCGCAGTACACCGGCAACGCCCGGCCACCTGCGGTTTCGATGGCCGCGCAGAGTGCCTCGATGTAACCGGTGTTACCGGCAAGGTGCTGGGCCCGGTAGTACAGCACGGCAACCGTCGGCGCACCGGGCCGGGCCGCCTCGGCGCGTTCCAACACACCCCAGGTCGGGATCTGCACGGGTGGATCGAAACCCTGACCCGTCATCAGCAGCGTGTCGGACAGGAAGGCGTGCAACCCGCGCAGGTTCTCGACACCGCCCTGGGCCAGATAGACATGCGCCTCCAGTGCCACGCCGGCCGGCACCGTCGAATACCGCATCAGCTCGGCATCGGGTGCCTGCTCGCCGGAGAGCACCACGGTCGGCACGCCGCTGGCGACGAGCACGTCGATGCCGTCCTGCCAGGCACGGTAGCCGCCGAGGATCCGCACCACGATGATGTCGACCCCGCTCAGCAGCTCGGCCAGCTCCCGGTCGAGTTCGTCCTGGAGCAGCCGGGACGGGTTCGCCCAGCGGTACTCTGCGCCGCTGGCGCGCGCGGTGATCAGGTCGGTATCGGACGTGGAGAGCAGCAGTACGGTCGGCACCCGCTCAATCCTGCCCCACCGCGCCCTCGTCGTGGGGCGCGCCCGGTGTTCTGCCGGAGATTGGTCAGCGGCCCCAGCGGGCGTACCAGGAACCCCGGTAGGGAGTGGTGATGGCGGCGACGACGAGGGCAACGCCCAGTCCGATGGCGATCAGTGATGCCATGTGTCGCCTCCTTTCGATAGGGGGTACCGGTTGGTACCAGTTGGTACCGAGAACGTAACCCCGCGGTGCGGGCAAAAGGGCGATCTGTGCGTGAGCCGACAGCCGCGATCTTGATGTGATCCATCACACACTTCCCGCGCCGATGGGGCGCTGAACTGGGCATACCCGCTTTCGGATCGTGGTCGGTAAAACCGTGGGCAGCCACGGTCGGAACTGGCCCAATACAGCCATGACCCTTTCGCACCCCGCGCAGCTGCTGCCCCCGCTACGAGTGGTGAAGCTCGGCGCGCATCTGGGCGCCCGTGTGGACGGCGTGCGCCTGACCGGTGACCTCGACCCCGACACCGTGGCGGCGATCAACACCGCGCTGCTGCAGCACAAGGTGATCTTCTTCCGCGGCCAGGATCATCTCGACGACGAGGGCCAACTGGCATTCGCCCAACTGCTCGGCACCACCACCGCGGCGCATCCGACGGTGCTCTCGCGGGGCGCCAGGGTGTTGCCCATCGACTCGCGTTATGACAAGGCCAACAGCTGGCACACCGACGTCACCTTCGTCGATCGCGTCCCCAAGGCCTCGCTGCTGCGGGCCGTCACCCTGCCCGAGTACGGCGGCACCACGGTATGGGCCAATACGGCCGCGGCCTACGCCCAGTTGCCGGGTCCGCTGCGGCTGCTGGCCGAGAACCTCTGGGCGGTGCACACCAACACCTACGACTATGCCGCCGACCACCCGGCCGGCGACCAACGGCACGATGTGCTGGCCGACACCGTGCGCGAACACCGGGCCGAGTTCGAGTCCGAGTACTTCGAGACCGAGCACCCGGTGGTGCGGGTGCACCCGGAAACCGGCGAGCGGGTCCTGCTGCTCGGTCATTTCGTGAAGCGCCTGGTCGGGCTGGGATCTACGGAGTCGGCCACCCTGTTCAACCTGCTGCAGGCGCGAATCACCAAGTTGGAGAACACCGTTCGGTGGACCTGGGCCGTCGGCGACCTGGCCATCTGGGACAATCGGGCGACGCAGCATTACGCGGTCGCCGACTACGACGATCAATTCCGCCGACTCAGCAGGGTCACACTGGCCGGGGACGTGCCCGTCGACATCCACGGCGCCGCCAGCCGGGTCATCGCCGGTGACGCCGCGAAATACTCGGCCGTGATCACCCCGGTTCCACTGGCCGGCTGAGCATCCGGCACCGGGCAGTACGGTGGACGGGTGAGCCGAACCCGCGATCAGGACGCCTGTCCCGGGGCCCTGCAGGTGCACCACGCCGCCGACGGAGCGTTGGTGCGGGTTCGGCTGCCCGGCGGCTTTCTCGACGCCACCGCCTTGGAGACGCTGGCACACCTGGCCATCGAATGCGGTAACGGTGCGCTGGAGTTGACCTCGCGCGGCAGCGTCCAGATCCGCGCGGTCACCGACACGGCGCGGGTCGCCGATGCCATCGCCGGTGCCGGCCTGTTGCCCGCACCGACGCACGAACGAGTCCGCAACATCGTCTCCTCCCCCCTGTCCGGCCGGTCCGGTGGCCTGGCCGACGTGCGCGAGTGGGTTCACGAACTCGACGCTGCGCTACAGGCCGATGCCGCCCTGTCCCAGCTGCCCGGCCGCTTCTGGTTCTCCATCGACGACGGCCGCGGCGATGTCAGCGGACTGCACACCGATGTGGGCCTACAGGTCACCGATGGTGGTGTCGCACTGTTGCTGGCGGGTTCGGACACCGGTGTGCGATTGTCCCCCGACGGCGCGATACCCGCCGTCGTCGAGATTGCCTCGCGATTCCAGCACGACCGCGGAAAGCGTTGGCGGGTTGCCGAACTCGATGACCTATCGGCGCTGATCGCCGGGCATCGGGTATCAGTGCCACCCGGGCAACGGTTGGCAGTCGGCGACACCGCCCGCGGGCCGGTGGGGTGGATCGAGCAGACCGGGCCCGAACCGCGCGTCACGCTGGCTGCCGTGGTGCCCTTGGGTGTGCTGCCCGGGCGCACCGCGGAATTCCTGGCGGCGATCGACGCGCCGCTGGTGGTGACGCCGTGGCGTTCCATCCTGGTCTGCGATCTGCGTGAGGAGGTTGCAGACACCGCGCTGCGCGTGCTCGCGCCGTTGGGCTTGATCTTCGACGCGGCGTCACCATGGCTGACCGTCAGCGCCTGCGCAGGTAGCCCGGGCTGTGAACGCTCGGCGACGGATGTCCGGGCGGATGCCGTCGCCGCGGTCGACGGCGCATCGAACGAGGACGTGCCCGATGCGCCGTCGACCGCGCATCGGCACTTTGTCGGGTGCGAGCGCGGGTGTGGCGCGCCGGCGGGCGCGCAGGTGTTGGTCGCCTCCCCGGACGGATACCGACTGCGTCACACGTAGGGTGAGCGGGTGCTCGAATACATCCGCGATGCCGCGGAGATCTACCGTGAGTCCTTCGCGACGATCCGTGCCGAAGCCGACCTGGCGCGCTTTCCCGACGATGTCGCCCGGGTGGTCGTCCGCCTGATCCACACCTGCGGGCAGACCGATGTCACCGATCATGTCGCGTTCAGCCCCGACGTCGTGGCGAGGGCGAGTGCCGCGCTCGCCGCGGGGGCACCGGTGCTGTGCGACTCGTCGATGGTGGCTTCCGGGATCACCCGGTCCCGCCTGCCCGCCGACAACGAGGTCATATCGCTGGTCGCCGATCCCCGTGCCCCTGAGGTGGCTGCCCGGCTGGGCAGCACACGCTCGGCGGCAGGGGTGGACATCTGGGCCGACCGGCTCGGCGGTGCGGTGCTCGCGATCGGCAATGCACCGACCGCCCTGTTCCGACTTCTCGAGCTAATCGACGACGGTGCGGCCGTCCCGGCGGCGGTGCTCGGCGGGCCGGTCGGCTTCGTCGGCTCCGCGCAGTCCAAGGACGAGCTGATAGCCCGGCCGCGCGGAATGGACTATTTGGTGGTGACGGGCCGTCGTGGCGGAAGTGCGATGGCGGCGGCAGCGGTGAATGCGATTGCGAGTGAACGCGAATGAGTCAAGGAACGCTCTACGGTGTGGGCTTGGGTCCCGGTGATCCCGAGCTGGTGACGGTCAAGGCAGCCCGGCTGATCGGCGAGGCCGATGTGGTGGCCTATCACAGCGCCAGGCACGGCCGCAGCATCGCGCGGCGGATCGCCGAACCCTATCTGCGTGCCGGGCAGATCGAAGAACACCTCGTGTATCCGGTGACCACCGAGACCACCGAGCATCCCGGTGGCTACGACGGCGCCATGGAGGACTTCTACGCCGAATCGGCCGAACGCATCGCCGCCCATCTGCGGGCAGGTCGCGACGTCGCACTGCTGGCCGAGGGCGATCCGCTGTTCTACAGCTCCTACATGCACATGCATACCCGGTTGACCGAGCAGTTCCGTGCCGTGATCGTGCCCGGTGTCACCTCGGTCAGCGCAGCCTCGGCCGCCAACGGTATGCCGCTGGTGCAGGGCGACGAGGTGCTGACGATCCTGCCGGGAACACTGCCCGGTGCGGAGCTGGCCCGCCGGCTGGCCGATACCGACGCCGCGGTGATCATGAAGTTGGGGAAGTCCTACCCCGAAGTCCGGCAGGCACTTTCGGAGACCGGTCGCCTCGAGCGGGCGTTCTACGTGGAGCGGGCCAGCACCGATCAGGAACGCGTGCTCGCCGCCGCCGACGTCGACGCGGAATCGGTGCCCTACTTCTCCATCGTCATGCTTCCCGGTGAGGCGGCGGTCCAGCGCCGCGGCGGCAGCGTGGCGGTGGTGGGCCTCGGCCCCGGCGACCTGGATTGGATCACCCCGCAGGCACGCCGGGAACTGGCCGCCGCCACCGATCTGATCGGCTACTTCCCCTATCTGGACCGGGTCGGCGTCCGCACCGGCCAGACCCGCCACGCCAGCGACAACACCGACGAGCCCGCGCGGGCTCGGNTGCGAACTGGCCAGCCAGGGTCGCTCCGTGGTGGTGGTGTCCTCGGGAGACCCCGGCGTCTTCGCGATGGCGACCGCGGTGCTGGAAGAGGCCGTGCACTGGCCCGATGTCCCGGTCCGGGTGATCCCGGCCATGACCGCGGCCAATGCAGTGGCCAGCCGCGTCGGCGCGCCGCTCGGCCACGACTACGCCGTGATCTCACTGTCCGACCGGCTCAAGCCGTGGGACATCATCGCCAAGCGGATCAGCGCGGCGGCCGCCGCCGATCTGGCCATCGCGGTGTACAACCCCGCGTCCAAGACGCGGACCTGGCAGGTCGGAGCCATGCGGGATCTGCTGCTGGAACACCGTTCCCCCGACACACCGGTGGTGATCGGACGGGACGTGGCCGGACCGCAGGAAAGCGTGCGGGTGGTGACACTCGGGGAGTTGAATCCCGACGAGGTGGACATGCGATGCCTGCTGATCATCGGATCGTCGCAGACCCGGGTGCACGGTGACATCGTGTTCACCCCGCGCACCTATCCGGAGCTGACCTCGGCCGATCATCGTTGACAGCCCTGGGCATCACGTCTAGTTTTCGCTGGTGATCCCGCGGACTCCCGATGACGTGACGGCGGACTGGTTGACCGGTGTGTTGGGCAGCCCCGTCGACAGTGTCGACATCACCCCGATCGGTACGGGCCAGACCGGAGCGACCTATCGCGTACGGCTCGGTTACGCCGACACCACCGAGCTGCCCACCACCTTCGCCGTCAAGCTGTCTGCACAGGATGACGCGGTCCGCGACAGGGTGGCACTAGGCTACCGCTCCGAGCATGCGTTCTACACCGGGATCGCCGACCGGGTGCGGGTTCCCGTGCCGCGCCATTACCACTGCGATATCGGCGCGGACGGAGCCGATTTCGTGCTGCTGCTGGCGGATCTGGCACCCGCCGAACAAGGTGACCAGATCGCCGGCTGTACCGCCGCGGAGGCGTCGCTGGGCGTGCGTGCGTTGGCCGGCCTGCACGCGCCGAGCTGGTGCAATACCGAACTGACGGGGCTACCCGGAATCCCGATGCCCAAGCCCGACGGCGCGATGGCCGGGGGCATGGGCGATCTCGCGAAGATGGCCGCCGAGACGACCCTGGAGCGGCTCGGAGACCGGATGACCGCCGATGACCGCGCCACGTTGGCGGCGGCGCTGGCGATGGTGACACCCTGGCTGCTGACCGAACAGCATCGGTTCGGGTTGCTGCACGGCGATTATCGGCTGGACAACATGCTCTTCGACCCCGCCCGCTCGGCCGTGACGATCGTCGACTGGCAGACCCTGGCCGTGGGACTGCCGGCCCGCGATCTGGCGTACTTCACCGGAACCAGTCTGGATCCCGAGGTCCGAGCGGCGTCCGAGAAGGATCTGGTCGCCGAATACCATGCCGCGCTGACCGAGTTCGGCGTCACCGATTATGACGTCGAAACCTGTTGGCGTGATTACCGTCTGGGCATGCTGCAGGCGCCGCTGATCATCGCGTTCGGGGTCGCCTTCGCGACCTCCACCGACCGCGGCGACGAGATGATGGTGGCCATGGCCCGACGGTCCTGCCGCGCCATCCGCGAACTGGACACCCTGGCACTGATCTAGCGCCGGGCGTGCACCCAGTCGACCGCCGCGTCGACGGTGTGCACGCTGGCCACCCCGTCGGGCAGGGCCGGGCGGTCCACCATGATCACCGGCACTCCTGCCTGGCGGGCGGCATCGAGTTTGGCCTGTGTCATCGCACCACCGCTGTTCTTGGTGACCAGTGCGTCGATACCGTTGTCGCGCAGGAGTTTCAGCTCGTCGTCAAGACGGTAGGGCCCGCGCGAGAGCACCAGGCGGTGCCGGTCCGGAAGCAGCTCGGGCTCGGGCGGGGTGACGGCGCGGATCAGGAACCATGCGTCGACGCCACGGAAGGCTGCGGTCCCCGAGCGTCCGGTCGTGAGAAACACCCGCCGGTATCGGTGACGGGTCACCGTCTGTGCCGCCGCGCCGTCATCGGGTACGACGATGGCGTCACCGTGCGGCCAGCCCGGGCGGGCCACGACGACATGCGGTACACCCACCTTCGCCGCCGCGCGCGCCGCGTTCGCGGTGATGGTGGCCGCGAACGGATGGGTGGCGTCCACTACCGCGGTGATGCCGTTGTCGGTCAGCCAGTCGGCCAACCCGTCCGCACCGCCGAAACCGCCGATGCGTACCGCACCGACCGGTAAGGCGGGGTCGGGCACCCGGCCTGCCAACGAGCTGATGACCGGGACCCCGGGATGCAGTCGGGCAGCCAGGGCCCGGGCCTCGCCGGTCCCCCCGAGCAACAGAACGCGCACTAGTGCCGACTCCCCCGCCTGCGCCCCGTCGAATACAGGTAGCTGTCGGTGAATCCCTGCGCGCCGAGGACATCGCCGACGATGATCACCGCGGTCTTGGTGATACCGGCTGCACGCAACTTCTCGGCCAACTCCCCGAGTTCGCAGCGCACCACCTGCTCGGCCGGCCAGCTGGCATATGCCACCACCGCGCACGGCGTTCCGGCGGTGTACCCGGCACCGGGGCCGGTGAGCTCGGCGACGATGGACTCGGCCTGGGCGGCGGCCAGGTGCAGCACCAGGGTGGCGCCCGGCGCGGACAGCGCGGCCAGCGACTCACCCTCCGGCATCGCGGTCGACAGCGTGGCAACCCGGCTCAACGTGACCGTCTGCGCCACCCCGGGCACCGTCAGCTCCCGCCCGAGCGCCGCGGCGGCGGCGGCGAACGCGGGCACTCCAGGCACCACCTCGTAGCCGATGCCGAGCGCATCCAGCCTGCGACATTGCTCGGCGAGCGCGGAGTACAGCGACGGATCACCCGAATGCAGCCGGGCCACATCGTGACCGGCGCCGTCCGCGGCGACGATCTCGTCGATGATCTGGTCGAGCGTGAGGGGCCCGGTGTCGATCACCCGCGCTCCCGCCGGGCAGAACGCCAACAGGTCCGGCGGCATGATCGACCCGGCGTACAGGCATACCGGGCTCCGCCCGAGCAACCGTTGTCCGCGCACGGTGATCAGGTCGGCCGCGCCGGGACCGGCCCCGATGAAGTAGACGGTCACGGCTTCACCCACGCCCACTGGGTGACCGGTAGCGCGGGGCGCCACGCGGTGAAGCCGCCCACCGGCCCGCCCTGATAGTGCTGAAAACGTCGCAACTCGCCACCCTTCTGTGCGTACCACTGTGCCAGCGCGGCCTCGGACTCCACCGTCACGGCGTTGACCACCAGCCTGCCCGCGCGCGGTAAGCGGTCGACACACGCCTCGATGAGCCCGGGCTGGGTGACACCGCCGCCGACGAAGACCGCCGCCGGGGGCGGCACCTCATCGAACGGATCCGGCGCCGCCGACCGCACGTCGATCCGTACCCCGAATGCACCGGCATTGCTTGCGATCCGATCGCGGCGGGCGGCGTCTCGTTCGAAGGCCACCGCCCGGCACCCCGGCGCGCTGCGACACCATTCGACGGCGACGCTACCCGATCCGGATCCCACGTCCCAGAGGAGTTCGCCGGGCCGCGGACCGAGCGTGGCCAACGTGACCGCCCGGATGGACTGCTTGGTGATCTGTCCATCGTGGGCGAATGATTCGTCGGGCAGCGCGTGGGCGCGCCGCGCATCGGGCAGGTACCGCACCGCGATCACGTTGAGGTCGCCGACGGGGCCGGAGAAGGTACCTGCCGTGCACCGGGTGATGCGTTCGTCCGGGCCGCCGAGCCGTTCGAGCACGATGAATTCGGAGTCACCGCGGCCGGTTTCGGTCAACAGCCGGGCCAGCGTGGCGGGTGTGCCGCCGTCGCGGCTGAGCACCACGGCCTGGCCGCCCCGGCGCACCGCGGTCACCGGGTCGGCGGTGACCAGACTGATCACCTCGGTCTCGTGGGCCGGCCAGCCGAGCCGCGCGCAGGCCAGCGTCACCGATGACACGTGGGGCAGCACCCGGACGGCATCGGCGCCGAAGACCCGGATCAACGTCGCCCCGATCCCGTGCAACATCGGGTCACCCGAGGCGACCACGTGCACCGTGTCCATCCCGTCGAACATCGTGGGCAACGCATCCAACAGCGGTGATGGCCATTGTCGGCGCTGGGCGCCGATGCTCGAATCCAGCATGTCAAGCTGTCGTCCGGCGCCGTAAACGACTGTGGCGCTGCGCAGCTCGGCCGCCGAGGCCGGTGAGAGACCGGCCATGCCGTCGGCGCCGATGCCGACCACCACGATTCGCGCGCTCATCGTGGCAGCCTCCGCCAGATCGGGCCGGGGAGGATCCGGAACACCGCGGCGATACCGCCCACCTGCCACGGCACCCAGACCCGCCGGCGCCGGCCGGCCAGCGCGCGGACCGCGGCATCGGCAACCTGCCCCGGTGTGCTGGAGAACGGTGCCGGTGCCATCCCCTCGGTCATCCGGCCGATGACGAACCCGGGACGGATGACCAGCAGCCGGACTCCCGAACCGTGCAATGCCTGGGCCAGACCGGAGCAGAAGCCGTCGAGCCCGGCCTTGGCCGAGCCGTAGACGTAATTCGCGCGACGCACCCGGACACCGGCTATCGAGGAGAAGGTCAGGATGGTCCCGGTACCGGCCGCGCGCATGCCGGCGGCGAGTTCGGTCAACAGACCGACCTGGGCGACATAGTCGGTGTGGGCGATCTGCGCGGCGTGCGCGGAATCGCTTTCGGCGCGGCGCTGGTCGCCGAGAATGCCGAATGCCAGCACCGCCACATCGATGGGCCCGTGATCGGCGACCAACGCTGCGACCAGCCGCGAGTGCGAAACCACATCGTCGGCATCGAACTCCACGGTGTGCACCTGCGCTGCCCCGGCCGCCCGTACTGCATCGGCCTCGGTGGTCAGGGTGGCCGACCGCCGAGCGGCCAGCACCACCGTCCTGCCCGGTGCCAATCGCGTCGCGATCTGGAGGCCGATCTCGCTGCGCCCGCCGAAAATCACGACGAGCCCCGTGTCCTTCATGGCTGTGATTATGTCCTGCGCTAGCGTGGACCCCGATGGGCAAGGCAACCACACGACTCACCAATGACGCACTGGCATTCCTGACCGAGCGTCATCTGGCCATGCTGACCACCCTGCGGGGCGACAACTCGCCACATGTGGTGGCCGTCGGATTCACCTTCGATCCGACGACCCATCTGGCGCGTGTCATCACCACCGGCGGCTCCCAGAAGGCCGTCAATGCCAAGGAACGCGGTGTGGCCGTGCTGAGTCAGGTCGACGGTGCGCGGTGGTTGTCGCTGGAGGGTGTGGCCACCGTCAGCGGTGACCCCGACGACGTCCGCGATGCCGAATTGCGCTACGCGCAGCGTTACCGGACCCCGCGGGTCAATCCGCGCCGGGTGGTCATCACGGTGCGCGTCGAACGGGTGCTCGGCTCGTCGTCGTTGCTGGATCGCAGCGAGAGCTGAGCAGCTACGCCGGCACGATGATGAGTTCGTGCGGCCGGTTGTTCACCGACTCGACCCCGTCCTCGGTGACGATCACGATGTCCTCGATGCGGGCTCCCCACTTCCCGGCGAAGTAGATGCCGGGCTCCACCGAGAACGCCATACCGGGCTCGAGGGTGATGTCGTTTCCGGTGACGATATAGGGCTCCTCGTGTACCGACAGGCCGATACCGTGACCGGTCCGATGCACGAACACCTCGGCCAGACCCTCGGCCGCGAGCACTTCGCGGGCGACGGCGTCCACCGATTCGGCGCTGATACCGGGACGCACCGCGGCGACCGCCTCGGCCTGCGCGCGCTGCAGCACCGCGTATTGCCTGGCCACCTCGGCATCGGGCTCGCCGAGGCTGTAGGTGCGGGTGGAATCGGAGTTGTAGCCCGGCGCATAGGGCCCGCCGATGTCGACGACGACGATATCGCCGGTGCATAACACCCGGTCGGAGCATTCGTGGTGCGGGTCGGCACCATTGGGCCCGGAGCCGACGATGATGAACGCCACCTCCGAATGACCCTCGGCAACAATGGCTTCGGCGATATCGGCGGCCACCTCGGCCTCGGTGCGCCCGGGTATCAGGAATCCGGGCACCCGGGCGTGCACCCGGTCGATGGCCGCGCCCGCGTTTCGCAGTGCGTCGATCTCGCTGGCGTCCTTGATCATTCGCAACCGACGCAACACATCGGTGGCCAGCACCGGCACGCGGCCCAGGATGTCGGCCAACGGCAACAGGTGCAGGGCGGGCATCGAGTCGGTGACCGCCGTCGCCGGTGGGTCATCCGCTGCCGCGCCGGGCCCGAGAGCCGCGACCACCAGCGCGTAGGGATCCTCGCCGTCGACCCAGTCCCGCACTGTCACACCGAGGTCCGGGACGGCGGACTCGCGCAGCGCGGCCAGCTCCAGGCGCGGCACCACGACCGTGGGTGTCGATCCGTCGGCGGGCAGTACCAGCGCGGTCAGCCGTTCGAAGGTCTGCGCCCGGGAGCCGGTCAGATAACGCAGGTCGTAGCCGGGCGTGATGATCAGCCCGGACAGTCCGGCTGCGGCGGCGCCCGCGGCGGCATCACGCAGACGGTGGGCGTAGACATCGGTGCTGAAACGGGCGGTGTTCCCGGCGGTGGCCATACCCATAGGCTAGTGCGATGCCCGATTCCGGATCTCACCGCGCCGCGACGCTCGCCCCGGGGGACCGCCCCGTCCTGCTGCTGGACGGGGCCAGCATGTGGTTCCGGTCCTTCTTCGGGGTGCCGTCCTCGATCACCGCCCCCGACGGGCGCCCAGTCAACGCCGTACGCGGGTTCATCGACAACATCGCCGCGCTGGTCACCACCCACCGGCCGGGTCGACTGGTGGTGTGCCTGGACCTCGACTGGCGGCCGCAGTGGCGGGTCGAGCGCATCCCGTCGTACAAGGCGCACCGTGTCGAGGAGGCGCTTCCCGACGGCACTCCCGACGTCGAGGAGGTTCCCGACGATCTGACCCCGCAGGTCGACATGATCATGGCGGTGCTCGACGCGTTCGGGATCGCCACCGCCGGCGCCCCGGGATACGAGGCCGACGATGTGTTGGGCACCCTGGCCGCCGCGGAACAGCAGGACCCGGTGGTGGTGGTCAGTGGCGATCGTGACCTGCTGCAGCTGGTGCGCGACGAACCGGTGCCGGTGCGGGTCTTCTACATCGGTCGCGGCCTGGCCAAGGCGGTGCTGTTCGGACCGGCCGAGGTCGCCGAGACCTATCACGTGCCGGTCGACCGGGCGGGTCCCGCCTATGCCGAACTGGCGTTGCTGCGCGGTGATCCGTCCGACGGATTGCCCGGGGTGGCGGGCATCGGTGAGAAGACCGCGGCGACGTTACTGGCCCAGCACGGCTCGCTGGAGTCCATCATCGCCGCGGCGGCCGATCCGTCGTCGAGTGTGCCGACTGCACAACGCAAGAAGCTGCTGGCGGCCTCGGATTACATCGTCGCTGCCGAGCCGGTGGTCCGGGTGGCACTCGATGCGCCGGTGTCGCTGTCCGGGGACAGCGACAAGCTGCCGCTGGCCGCCGCCGACCCGGCGCGGGTGGTGGCGCTGGCCGAGGAGTTCGGTGTGCAGTCCTCGATCGCGCGGTTGCAGAAGGCACTGGACACACTGCCTTCCTGAGTCCCGCGGGCGTCGGTTACTTCGGGCGGCCGACCTCATATGTGCCGTTGTCGTCCTGGAAGGTCACGGTGACCTGGCGCTTGGTGCCGTCGATGCTCACCTGGCAGGTGAAGGTGTCGCCCTTCTTCACCTCGGGGCTGACGCCGCCGTTACAGGTGACGTCCTTGACGTTCTTGGCGCCGTACCCGTTGGCCTCATCGGTCAGGATCTGCTGCACACCGGTCTGGGCGGCGTCCACATCCAGCGTGGTGGTCACGAAGAATCCCGGCTTCCAGAAGCCGAGTACCAGCACCGCGATGATGACCACCAGCGCGAGACCGCCCAGCACGCTGCCGATGACGGCCAGCGACTTCTTCGAACCCTCTTCGGAACCGGGCTGGCCGTAGGGCGGGTACTGCTGCTGCGGGTCGTACTGGCCGGGCTGCCCGTACTGGGGCTGCTGGCCGTAGGGCTGGCCGGGCTGACCGTACTGCGGGTAGCCCTGCGGCGCGTATGCCGTCGGCTGCTGGCCGTACTGGTCGGGCTGCGGGTACTGCTGCGGCTGACCGTACGCGGGCTGACCCGGCTGCTGATACTGCGGATAACCCTGCGGTGGCTGATAAGCCGACGGCTGACCCCACGCCGGAGCGTCGTGGCCGGGCTGTTCCGGGGTGGGGGGCGGCTGCCAGGCGGGTTGGTCACCGGAGGGCGGGTTTCCGCCGGACTGCTGCGGCTGACCCGACCACGCCTGCGTGGGGTCAGATCCCTGCGGTCCGCTCATCGTGTCTCCTTGATCCGAGCTCGTACTGGTCTGCGAGACCCGCCGCCGCGGATCCACGCCGTCACACTACCCTGCATCAACTGCAACGACGCCCCGTCGAATGTCGTTGATGGCGCGTTTCGCCGACGCCCGCAGTGCCGGTTCCGGCGCGGTGATCCGAACCTGGTCGAGCAGATCGAGCACCTGACGGCACCACCGCACGAAATCACCGGCGGACAACACTGTTCCATTGCCGTTCACATCGGAGGCGGCCAGCGCGGAGGCGAGGTCCCCGGTGCTGGCCCACTGATGGATGGCGGCCACGAAGCCGTCGTCGGGCTCGCGGCTCGCTGTGATGCGTTGGCGCTGCTCATCACTGCGGATATCGGCCGACAACCGGCGGGTGGCGGCAAGCGCCTTGCGCAGATTCGCGGTCGGGATGCGCATGCCCTGCGGGCCGGACCCATCCCCACGGGACTCGAACTGCACCGCCGAGAGAACCCCGGCGAGCTCGGCGGGGGCGAGTCCGTCCCACACGCCTCGGCGCAAACACTCGGCCACCAAAAGGTCGCTCTCGCTGTAGATCCGCGCCAACAGCCGACCGTCCTCGGTGACCTTCGGCGTGTCGCCGGTGCGGTCGACGAAACCGCGTTCGCACAGCAGCACCAGGATCCGGTCGAACGTGCGGGCCAACGAGTTCGTGGCGGCCGCGACCTTCTGGCGGATCTGTTCGTTGTCCCGCTCGATGCGCAGATAGCGTTCGGCCAACCGAACCTTGTCCTCCCGGTCGCCGGCACCGTGGAGCGGGTGCCTGCGCAACTGATCGCGCAGTGTTACGAGTTCGGGATCGACATCGGGTTCGCCACGACCGGCCCGGTGCCTGCTCGGCACATCCAGTCCGGCCGCCGCGGACAGCAGTGCCGATGCCAGGTCACGGCGCACCCGGGGTTGGCGGTGCTCGACACGTTTGGGCAGCTGCATCGACCCCAGCGGCGCGGACCCACCGGAGTAGTCCGCCGAGGAGATGCGCCCGGCCCAGCGGTGCTCGGTCAGCACCAGCGGACGGGGATCATCGGTGTCGCGGGCCGGTTCCAGCACGACGGCCAGCCCGCCGCGGCGCCCGTTCGTGATGTTGATGATGTCGCCGCGACGCAGCGCAGTCAGGGCGTCGTCGGCGGCGCGCCGTCGCTGCATCCGGGAGGCCCTCGACTGGGCGCGCTCACGCGCCGAGATCGCCGCGCGCAGGCGGGCGTACTCCAGCACCGGCGGTTCGGTCTTCTTCCCGGGCTGGGCACCCATCTCGGCGGCCAGATCAACCAGCATCTTCTCCCCGCGTGACAGACCGCGTACCAGCCCGACGACCGAGCGGTTGGCCTGGAACTGGGCAAAGGATCGTTCCAGCAGGCTGCGCGCCTGATCGGGTCCGAGTTGGCCGACCAGGTTGATGGTCATGTTGTAGGTCGGGGCGAACGAACTCTTCAGCGGGAACGTGCGGGTGGAGGCCAGCCCGGCCACCTCGGCGGGATCGGCGGCAGCGTCATCGGGATGCCACAGCACCACCGCGTGACCCTCGACGTCGATCCCGCGTCGGCCGGCGCGGCCGGTCAGCTGGGTGTACTCCCCCGGCGTCAGCGGAGCGTGCTGCTCGCCGTTGTACTTGACCAGGCGCTCGAGCACCACGGTGCGCGCCGGCATGTTGATGCCCAGCGCGAGGGTCTCGGTGGCGAACACCGCTTTGGTCAGGCCCGCGGTGAACAGCTCCTCGACGGTGTGCCGGAACACCGGCAGCATGCCTGCGTGATGCGCGGCCAGCCCGCGCAGCAGCCCCTCGCGCCATTCGTAGTAGCCGAGCACCGACAGGTCCGAGTCCTGCAGATCGGCGCAGCGGCGGTCGATCACCTCGGCGATCCGGGCGCGGTCTTCGTCGGTGGTCAACCGCAGCGGCGAGCGAAGGCACTGTTTGACCGCGGCATCACAGCCCGCCCTGGAGAACACGAAGGTGATGGCCGGCAGGAGACCTTCGGCATCGAGAGTGGTGATGACATCCGGCCGGGACGGCGGCCGGTTCAACGACGGCCTGCCCTGCTGACGACCGCGGCCGCGGCCACGCGGGGAGAAATCGGTCAGTCGCTCGGCTTCGCGCCGGTGGGCGATGTGCCGGATCAGATCCTGGTCTACGAGGGTGTGGTCGGAACCGGCGAACAGGTCGAACAACCGCTTGCCCACCATCATGTGCTGGGACAGCGGCACCGGGCGGTGCTCGTCGACGACCACCGTCGTGTCGCCGCGCACGGTCTGGATCCAACCACCGAACTCCTCGGCGTTGCTCACCGTGGCCGAGAGGCTGACCAGCCGCACCTCCTCGGGCAGGTGCAGGATGACCTCCTCCCACACCGCCCCGCGCATCCGGTCGGCCAGAAAGTGCACCTCGTCCATGACCACGTGCGAAAGACCGTGGAGGGCATCGGAATTGGCGTAGAGCATGTTGCGCAACACTTCGGTGGTCATCACCACGACGGGGGCGTCACCGTTGACGGACTGGTCACCGGTGAGCAGACCGATCTTGTCCGGGCCGTAACGACGCACCAGATCGGCGTGTTTCTGGTTGCTCAGTGCCTTGATCGGGGTGGTGTAGAAGCATTTACGGCCGGCGGCGAGCGCCAGGTGCACGGCGAACTCCCCGACCACCGTCTTGCCCGCTCCGGTGGGTGCGCACACCAGAACCCCGTGCCCACTCTCCAGTGCGGCACAGGCCCGCTGTTGAAAACCGTCGAGTCCGAACGGGAGCTGCGCGGCGAACGCCGTCAGCTCCGGTCCCGGCTCAGGTGGCGTCGTCATCGATCAGCGTCTGGGCGGAGACCGGTGCGGGCCGGTCGATCGGCTCTGCCGCGGGGATGGGCGCCGCCTCGTCCTCGGGTACATCGGCCAGTGCCTCCCGCTTGGCCTTGCGCTTGTCGTGGATGCGGGCGATCTGGATGGCGAACTCGAGCAGCAGCGACAAGGCCAACGCCAGCGCCAGCATCGAGAACGGGTCCGAGCCCGGGGTGGCGAAGGCGGCGAAGACGAACAGCGCGAAGATCAGCCCACGCCGCCATTCCTTCAGCCGTGCATAGGTCAGCACACCGATCAGGTTCAGCATGATGATCAGCAACGGGAATTCGAAACTGATGCCGAACACCAGCAGCAGATTGATCAGGAACCCGAAGTACTGCTCACCGGAGAGCGCCGTCACCTGGACATCGCTACCGACCGTCAACAGGAAACTCAACGCGGTGGACAGCACGACATAGGCCAGCACGGCTCCGCCGAGGAACAACACACCGCCGACGGTGACGAAGGCGATCCCGAAACGGCGTTCCTTCTTGTACAGACCCGGAGTGATGAACGCCCAGAGTTGGTAGAGCCAGACCGGGCAGGCCAGCACGATGCCTGCGGTCAGTGCCACCTTCAACCGCAGCATGAACTGGTCGAAAGGTCCGGTCGCCAGCAGCCGGCACTGTCCGTCGGGGGCGATCGTCGCGCGGGCCGATTCGGGCAGCGAACAATACGGCCCACGCAGCCATTCACCGAGACTGTGAAATCCGAAGAAGCCGTGGGTGTACCAGATGAAACCGATGATGGTCGTCAGCAGCACCGCGACCACGGCGATCAACAGCCGGTTACGCAGCTCGGCGAGATGGTCGACCAACGACATGGTGCCGTCGGGATTGGCACGGTTGCGCCCCGGCATGCGGCCGTTGCGCGGGTTGAGTCTTCTGAATATTCCGGGGGTCGGCACGGGCAGCCTTAACGTCGGTGCAGGCAAGATCCGCCCGCGACATCATGGCGACGTCGCGCCGCGGGTGGGACGGACTGCAGCTGTCTAGGCCGGTCGTTTGTCGCTGGACTGCTCGGCGGTGTCGACCCGCTCCGAGCTGACCGGGGTCGCCGGGCCGCTGCTCTCGGGCAGCGGGGTACTCGGCTTGTCGCCGTCCGACTGCATCTCCTTGATCTCGGACTTGAAGATGCGCATCGACTTACCCAGCGAGCGCGCCGCGTCCGGGAGCTTCTTGGCACCGAAAAGCAGGATGAACGCTGCAATCACGATGAGCCAGTGCCACGGTTGAAGACCGCCCAATTCAAACACCTCCAGAGATTGTCATCGAGTCTACTCGTCTTCGTAGGCAAGCACCGCCGCTGCGGCGGTCTGGCGAATCTGGTCGGCCAGCTCGGGCGGGTGCAGCACGCGCACCGCGGATCCGAAGCCGAGGACGAAACGCGCCATCCAGTCCTGCGAAGCGTAGGTCATGGCCGCCTCGCAGGCGCCGTCGGCGAGCTCGGTCAGCACGCGCAGCGGGTAGTAGTCGAACATCCACGCCGCCGACCTGTCGATCAACAGCGTCGCCGAGGGCAGCGCCGGATCGGCGTCGAACAGCGCGGTGTCGGGGCCGGCGGCGACGGCCGGGGCCGGCGGCCTGGACGGCTCGTCGAGAACCCGTGCCGAGACGATCCGGTCGAAGCGGAACAACCGCACCCCCTCGGCGCTGCGGCACCAGGCCTCCAGATAGCTGCGATCACTGATCAGCACGACGCGGATCGGATCCACCGTGCGGCTGGAGACGGTGTCATGGGAGGCCGAGTGGTATTCCAGTTGCAACGCCCGGCCGGCGCGGGTCGCCTCCCGGACCGCCGTTGCCGAGACGCTCTCGGGTTCGGCGGCGTCGACCGTGTCCGCCGCTGCCGCCCCGGCCGCCGATTCGATCTTGGCGATGGCGCTGCGGGCCGCTTGGGGGTCGACCATGCCCGGCACATCCAGCAGCGCGCGCAGGGCGACCAGCACACCGGTCGCCTCGGTGGAGGTCAGCCGCAACGGGTGATCGACCCCGGCGGCGAAGGTCACCTCGATGGTGTCGCCGGTGAAGTCGAAGTCGATCAGGTCACCGGGGCCGTAGCCGGGCAGCCCGCACAGCCAGAGCTGCTCGAGATCGGCGTCGAGTTGTTTGCGGCTGACACCCAGCGCGGCGGCCGCCTCGTCCCGGGTGACCCGCGGGTTGGCCTTGAAATACGGGACCATGTTCAACAGCCGGACCAGCCGGGTGGAGACCTGCGTGGTCATACCGCCTCCCCGCCTGCCGAGCCCGCATGGGCACGTAGCCGGGCCAGCACATCCTCGCGTAGCGAGGGCGGGTCGAGCGCGACGGCATCGGTGCCGTAACCGGCGATCTCACGGCCGAGGCGATCGAACATCCCGATGTCGACGGTGATCTCCTCGCCCGACCGACCTCGCCAGGTCATCGGGCGCGCGGCGGTGGCCTGCCTGCGTAGCGCGGTGGCCCGCCCATCGGCGATCCACACCCGGGCCCGCTCGCCCGTCGGGACATCGGCGACCGCCCGTGCCACTATCTCGCGCAGGTTCACCCCGGCGGGGACGGTGACCACCCCCGCGGGCCCGACGGCCGTGGCGCCGGGTCCGATGCGCGACAGTCGGAACGTCCGGGTATCGGCGCGATCCCGGTCGTGGCCGACGACGTACCAGCGGCCGCGATGGGTCACCACTCCCCAGGGCTCCAGGGTGCGGGTCCGGTAGGGATCGTTGCGGCTCTGCCGATGCTCGAATTGCACCACCCGCCCCGAGTTGGTGGCTGCGAGCAGCACGCCGAGCACCTCCTCCGAACCGCGCAGGCCGGGCAGGGTCGCCGTCGAGCTGATCGCCACGCCGACGTCCTCGGAATCGACCTCGACACCGCCCGCCCGCAGCTTCAGCAGCGCGCTCTGGGTGGCCGTGACCAGCTCCGGGGACTGCCACAGTTGGGTCGCGACCGCCACGGCTGCCGACTCCTCGGCGGTCAGTTCCACCGGTGGCAACGCATACGCCTGCCGGTTGATCCGGTACCCCTCGGTGGCATCGAAGGACGACACCTTGCCGGTCTCCAGCGGGATGCCCAGATCGCGCAATTCGTTCTTGTCCCGCTCGAACATCCGCGAGAACGCCTCGTCCGACGGGCTGTCGGAATACCCGGCCACATTCTTGCGGATCTTCTCGGCCGTCAGATACGAACTGGTGGACAGCAGCGCGATCACCAGGTTCATCAGTCTCTCGACCTTGGACGTCGCCACCTGAAGCAGCTTAGGGGGTACCGCCCGTCGCGACCGTGCGCGACGTGCCCATCACATGCTGGCGATGAGCCGCTTGACCCGTTCGTCGACAGACCGGAACGGGTCCTTGCACAGCACGGTGCGCTGGGCCTGGTCGTTGAGTTTGAGATGTACCCAGTCGACGGTGAAGTCGCGGCCCGCTTCTTGTGCGGCGCTGATGAATTCGCCGCGTAGCTTGGCGCGGGTGGTTTGCGGCGGGGTGTTGACCGCGGCCTCGATCTCCTCGTCGGTGGTGATCCGCGCCGCGAGCCCCTTGCGCTGCAGCAGGTCGAACACCCCGCGGCCGCGCTTGATGTCGTGATAGGCCAGATCCAACTGCGCGATCTTGGGATCGGAAAGCTCCATGTTGTAGCGATCCTGGTACCGCTGGAACAGCTTGCGCTTGATCACCCAGTCGATCTCGGTATCGACCTTGGCGAAATCCTGGCTCTCGACCGCGTCGAGCTGTCGGCCCCACAGGTCGACGACCTGCTCGATCTGGGTGTTGGGCTCCCTGGTCTGCAGGTACTCCACCGCCCGGCCGTAGTACTCGCGCTGGATGTCCAGCGCGCTGGCCTGCCGGCCACCGGCCAGCCGCACCGGGCGGCGCCCGGTCAGATCGTGGCTGACCTCGCGGATGGCACGGATTGGGTTGTCAAGGGAGAAGTCGCGGAACGCCACCCCCGCCTCGATCATCTCCAGCACCAGCGAGGCCGTCCCGACCTTCAACATGGTGGTCGACTCGCTCATGTTGGAGTCGCCGACGATGACATGCAGCCTGCGGTACTTCTCGGCGTCGGCGTGCGGCTCGTCACGGGTGTTGATGATCGGCCGGGATCGCGTCGTAGCACTCGATACGCCCTCCCAGATGTGCTCGGCACGCTGGGACAGGCAGAAGGTGGCCGATTTCGGGGTCTGCAGTACCTTGCCCGCACCGCAGATCAGCTGCCGGGTGACCAGGAACGGCAAGAGCACATCGGAGATACGGGAGAACTCGCCGGCGCGCACGATCAGGTAGTTCTCGTGACAGCCGTAGGAGTTCCCGGCCGAGTCGGTGTTGTTCTTGAACAGGTAGATGTCGCCGCCGATGCCCTCGTCGGCCAAGCGCTGCTCGGCGTCGATGAGCAGATCTTCGAGCACCCGCTCGCCGGCGCGGTCGTGGGTGACCAGCTGGGCGAGGTTGTCGCATTCGGCGGTGGCGTACTCCGGATGGGACCCGACATCGAGGTAGAGCCGGGCTCCGTTGCGGAGGAAGACGTTGGAACTGCGGCCCCAGGACACCACCCGCCGGAACAGATAGCGCGCCACCTCGTCAGGGCTGAGCCGGCGGTGACCATGAAAGGTGCAGGTCACGCCGAATTCGGTCTCGATTCCCATGATCCGTCGCTGCACACGATCGAGCTTACGGGGTGGGTGCGGGTATCGGTGGGCAAGGCTGGCCGGTATTCGTCATGGGTTCGCCTGCCGACCGCCTGCGGAGCGGCCGACCATTGCCCGGCCACACCTAGCCTTGCGGTTGTTCGGCGTGCCCGTCACCGGGCTCCCCGTTGTCCCCGTCGCTGCGCTCGCCGGTGCTGGTTTTCCCGTCGCTGCGCTCGCCGGTGCTGGGCACCAGCGCCTCCAGCGCCGCACCGGTGATCCGCCGGAACGCCCGGCGGGGCCGGTTGGTGTCGAGGATGGCGACCTCCATGGTCGACGGTTCCAACACCCGCGGTTCGGAACCATTGCCCCCGCCGCGCAGCGCGTTCACCGCGATCGTGACGGCATCGGCGAGGGTGGCGTTCTCGGTATAGGACTCCCCCAGCGCCGTGGCGATCGGCTCGGTGGTGCCGCCCATGACCACGAAATGCGGTTCGTCGGCAATCGATCCGTCGTAGGTGATGCGGTAGAGCTCAGGGGCTTTCGTCTCACCGTAGTGCGCCACCTCGGCCACGCACAGTTCCACCTCGAAGGGTTTGGCCTGCTCGGTGAAGATGGTGCCCAGCGCCTGGGCGTAGACGTTGGCCAGCTGCCTGCCGGTCACGTCGCGCCGGTCGTAGGCATACCCGCGGGTGTCGGCGAACTGGATACCCGCCACCCGCAACTTGTCGAACTCGTTGAACCGGCCGACCGCGGCGAACCCGACCCGGTCGTAGAGTTCGCTGACCTTCTGCAGGGAGCGCGACGGGTTCTCGGCGACGAAGAGCACGCCGCTGTCGTAGGTCAGGACCACCACGCTGCGTCCGCGTGAAATACCTTTGCGCGCAAGCTCGGAGCGCTCACGCATCGCCTGCTCGGGTGAGATGAAATAGGGAAAGCTCATCAGCCGTTACCGCCCGCGCGTGTCCTCTTCTCGATGACCTTTCGGGCCAGATCGGCGATCCGGGCCTCGGTCACTTCCTCAGCCCCGTCCGCGCCGATGAGCACCGCGGTCGGGTAGATGCCGCGCACCAGGTCCGGGCCACCGGTGGCCGAATCGTCGTCGGCGGCGTCGTAGAGCGCCTCGATGGCGGCCATCAACGCCGAGTCGGCGTCGCTGACCTGCGGGTAGAGCTTCTTGATCGAGGATTTCGCGAACAGCGAACCCGAGCCCACCGACTGGAAACCCTCCTCCTCGATGTTCCACCCACCGGCGGCGTCGAAGGAGACGATGCGCCCGGCATTGCGGGCATCCGGGTCGTCGATGTCGAAGGCGACGAGCAAGGGTAGCGCCACGAAACCCTGCAGGGCGGCGCCGAGGTTGCCGCGCACCATGGTGGCCAACCGGTTGACCTTGCCGCGGAAGGTCAGCGGAACACCCTCGACCTTCTCGTAATGCTCGAGTTCGACGGCGTAGAGCCGGGCGAACTCGACCGCGATGGCCGCCGTGCCGGCGATGCCGGTGGCCGCGTAATCGTCGGCGATATGCACCTTTTGGACATCGCGGCTGGCGATCATGTGTCCCTGGGTGGCCCGCCGGTCACCGGCGATCAACACCCCGCCGGGGTATTTGAGCGCGACGATGGTCGTGCCGTGCGGCAGCTCCGCGCCCGGTCCGCCGGACACATCGCGCCCACCAGGAAGCAACTGCGGCGCCTGCCTGCTCAGGAAGTCCGAGAACGACGACAGGTTCAGATGCGTGTTGGTGATATCGAGACTGGTGGGAACCGGCTTATTCGACCACGCCGTCACTGGCCACCCTTTTGGACATAGGCACGCACGAAATCCTCGGCATTCTCCTCGAGGACATCGTCGATCTCGTCGAGCAGATCGTCGGTGTCCTCGGCCAGCTTCTCGCGACGCTCCTGCCCGGCCGCGGATGCGCCGGCGACGTCATCGTCCTCACCGCCGCCACCGCCACGCTTGGTCTGCTCCTGAGCCATCGCCGCCTCCTGATTGCTCTGTCCGGTTCTTTCACATTACCGGTCGGCACCGGTATTACTCGGGTTAGCCGGTGTTACCGACCGTCACGTCGTGAGCTGCTCGACCAGTTCGGCCGCACTGTCCACCGAATCCAGCAGCGCACCCACGTGCGCCTTGCTGCCGCGCAGCGGCTCCAGGGTCGGGATGCGCACCAGCGAATCCCCGCCGAGGTCGAAGATGACCGAGTCCCAACTGGCCGCCGCGATATCGGCACCGAACCGGCGCAGACATTCGCCGCGGAAGTAGGCCCGGGTATCGGTGGGCGGATTGTCCACGGCATCGAGCACCTGTTGCTCGCTGACCAGCCGTTGCATCGATCCACGGGCGACCAGCCGGTTGTACAGCCCCTTGTCCAGCCGGACATCGGAATACTGCAGGTCCACCAGCTGTAGCCGCGGCGCGGACCACGTCAGGTTCTCGCGGTTGCGGAATCCCTCGAGCAGTCTGAGCTTGGCAGGCCAGTCCAGGATCTCGGCGCATTCCATCGGATCGCGCTCCAGCAGGTCCAGCACATGCGCCCAGGTGTCGATGACATGGTCGGCCCGGGCGTCGGGCTCGCGGGCTTCGACCAGTTTGGCCACCCGGTCGAGGTAGATGCGTTGCAGCGCAAGCGCTGTCAACTCGCGCCCGTCGGCGAGTGCGACGGTCGCCCGCAGCGAGGGATCGCGGCTGATGACATGGACCGCGTGCACCGGACGGGCCAGCGTGAGATCGGACAGGTCGATCCCGTGCGCGGGTCCCTCCTCGATGAGGTCGAGCACCAGTGAGCTGGTGCCGACCTTCAGGTACGTCGAGGTTTCGGCGAGGTTGGCATCACCGATGATGACGTGCAGCCGGCGGTACTTGTCGGCATCGGCATGCGGCTCGTCGCGGGTGTTGATGATGCCGCGCTTGAGGGTGGTCTCCAGGCCGACCTCGACCTCGATGTAGTCGGCGCGCTGGGAGAGCTGGAAACCCGGCTCGTCACCGGAGGGCCCGATACCCACCCGCCCGGAGCCGGTGACCACCTGGCGGGAGACCAGGAACGGGGTGAATCCCGCGATGACCGAGGAGAACGGTGTCTGCCGCGACATCAGATAGTTCTCGTGCGTGCCGTAGGACGCGCCCTTACCGTCCACGTTGTTCTTGTAGAGCTGAAGCTTCGCCGCACCGGGCACGCTGGCGACATGGCGCGCCGCCGCCTCCATGACCCGTTCGCCGGCCTTGTCCCAGATGACGGCGTCCAGCGGATCGGTCACCTCGGGCGCCGAGTACTCCGGGTGGGCGTGGTCGACATAGAGCCGCGCACCGTTGGTCAGGATCATGTTGGCCGCACCGACCTCATCGGCGTCGACGATGGGCGCCGGGCCGGTCCCGCGCGACAGGTCGAAACCGCGCGCATCGCGCAGCGGCGATTCCACCTCGTAGTCCCATCGGGTGCGCTTGGCCCGCTGCAGTCCGGCCGCCGCGGCATAGGCCAGCACGGCCTGGGTCGAGGTCAGGATCGGATTCGCCGTGGGGTCCGACGGCGAGGAGATGCCGTATTCGACCTCGGTCCCGATAATCCGTTGCATGGGCAAAGCCTAGGGGACGTGCCGTGTCGCGACGTCGGCGCGTCTACGGGCGGATGGGTGCGGTCGCGGTGCGCGCGGCCAGGTGTTCGGGCCGGCACCGTTGCGCGGCGTAGGGCGCCGCGAGCTGGTTCTCGACCGAGTTGAACACCAGGAAGACGTTCGACCTGGGCAGCGGGGTGATGTTGGACCCCGAACCGTGCAGCAGGTTGCAGTCGAACCACAACGCACTTCCTGCCGCGCCGGTGAACTGATCGATACCGTGCGCGTCGACGGCCTTGGTCAGGGTGTCCTCGTCGGGAACGCCGAACTGCTGGGCCACCAACGACTTCTCGTGGTGGTTGTCGGGAGTGGCGCCGACACAGGGATAGAAGGTGTGATGTGACCCCGGGATGACCATCAACGAGCCGTTGTAGGGATGGTTGGGGGTCAGCGCGATCGAGCAGGACACCGCGCGCATCCGGGGCATACCGTCCTCGGCGTGCCAGGTCTCGAAGTCGGAATGCCACTAGAAGCCGGACCCGGTGAACCCCGGCATCAGGTTGATCCGGGCCTGGTGGATGTAGACGTCGCCGCCCAACAGCTGCTGGGCCACCGGTAGGACGGTGTCCGAGCGCACCACCTCGGCGATCAGCGGGCTCAGCAGATGGGGCGCGAAGATCGATCGGATGGCGCCACCCGGTTCTCGGATAACCCGCTCGTCGACGGCCAGTTCGGCGGCCAGCCGGTCGATCTCGTTACCGAGTGGAGCGACCTTCTCGGCGCTGACGGTGCCGGGGCGGATCAGGTAGCCATCCTCGTCGAAGCAATCGAGATCGTCGCGGCCCAGCGGTCCCGAGTTCGCGGCCCGGTCGCTCCACACGGTCCGATCCTGGCGCTCGATCGGTGAGATCGCGTGGTTGAGCCTGCTCGGGTACGGGTCGTGCCGGGTATGCAGGACAGCCGAACTCATGCTTTCAACACCTGCCGGGCCGCCTCCCGCGGCGCCGGGTAGGCGCCGGTGTCGTCGTGGACCTCGTCTCCGACCACCGGCGGGTTGAACACGCAGAGCATCCGTAGCTGGTCGGCACAGGTGACGCGATGCCGTTCGTGCCCGTCGAGCAGATACATGGTTCCCGGTCCCAGGTGGTGGACCTCCCCTGTCTCCAGGTTGGTCAGGGTGCCGTGGCCTTCGATCACCCAGACGGCCTCGACGTGGTGCTGATAGTGGAACTCGCTGACCGAATCCGATTCGATGACGGTCTCGTGGAAGGAGAACCCGACGCCGTCGCCGGCCAGGACAATCCGCTTGGATCGCCAGGCGCCTGCTGCGACATCGCGTTCGGTGCCGGTGATCTCGGCGGTGGTGCGCACGATCATGAAAGTCAACTCCTCGATGTTCTAAGCGGTGGCGACGACGGATTCGGCCAGGATCGCCAAACCGGAATCCAGGTCTTCGGTCGATGTGGTCAGCGGCGGGAGCAGTTTGACCACTTCATCGGAGGGCCCACTGGTCTCCATCAGTGCGCCCCGCTCGAACGCCGCACGGCAGACCCGCTCCGCCCGTTCGGCGTCATCGAAGCGAAGGCCCTGGGCCATCCCGCGCCCACGCGCCGCCACGCCGTCGTGTGCGGTCGCGATCCGATCCAGCCGCTCGCGCACCAGATCCCCCTTGGCGGCGGTCTCCTGCGCGAACTTGTCGTCCTTCCAGTATGTTTCGAGCGCCTTCGTGGCGGTGATGAAGGCCGGGTTGTGGCCACGGAAGGTGCCGTTGTGCTCGCCTGGGGACCAGACGTCCAGATCGCGACGCAGCAACGTGAGCGCCATGGGCAGGCCGTATCCACTGATGGACTTGGACAGTGTGACGATATCGGGCACGATGCCGGCCGCCTCGAAGCTGAAGAATTCACCGGTGCGCCCGCAGCCCATCTGCACATCGTCGACGATCAGCAGGATTTCGCGCTTCCGGCACAGCGCCGCAAGTTCCTGAAGCCATTCCAGCCGAGCAACATTGAGGCCACCCTCACCCTGTACGGTCTCGACGATCACGGCGGCGGGGCGGTTCAGGCCGCTGCCGGAATCGTCGAGCACCCGCTCGAACCAGTGGAAATCTTCGGTGACACCACCGAAATAGTTGTCATAGGGCATGGGCGTGGCGTGCACGAGTGGGATGCCGGCGCCTGCGCGTTTCATCGAGTTGCCGGTCACCGACAGCGATCCCAGCGTCATGCCGTGAAAGGCGTTCGTGAAGCTGATGATCGACTCGCGGCCGGTCACCTTGCGCGCCAGTTTCAGCGCCGCCTCGACGGCGTTGGTTCCGGTCGGCCCAGGAAACTGCACCTTGTAGTCGAGTCCGCGCGGCGTCAGGATCAGCCGGTCGAACACCTCCAGAAACTGCTGTTTGGCTGTGGTCGCGATATCCAGCGAGTGCACGATCCCATCACCGGCAAGGTAGTCCAGCAAGGCGTGCTTGAGGATCGGATTGTTGTGTCCGTAGTTCAGTGCACCCGCTCCGGCGAACAGATCGAGGAAGGTGCGCCCCTCGGTATCGGTGACCCAGGAGTCACGCGCCGTGGCCAGAGTGGTCGGCCAAGCCCGACAGTAGCTGCGGACCTCGGACTCCACCGACGCGTACACCGCGGGAAGGTCGGCCTCGCTCAGTGACGAGGCGTCGTGAAGCAGGGTCGGTTCGAGCAGCAAGAAACTATCCTCCAATGAAATAGCGAACCATCTTCGACGAGATGGTCTGGTGCACTGCGGGTTACAGCGTTCGATCAGATGGCGGTCGGAGTGACGATGGGCCCGATGCGCAGCAGCGGTTCGTCCGCGTGCGTCAGATCGGGGTCGAGTTGGGCCGCGGTGAAATGCGGCTGCTCCGAGATCGGTACACCGTGGCGTCGGGCAAATGATGCGAAGAACGCCCGCGACGGCGCGTTGTCGGGGGCCACGGTGGCTTCCACCGTGAGCGGACGGCCGCCGCGGTCTCCCACGACGCGGCGCACCAGGTGGTCGAGCATCGCGCCGGCGATTCCCCTGCCCTGCGCGGCCGGGGCAACGGCGACCTGCCAGACGAACAGCACATCGGGCCGTTGCGGCGGCACGTATCCGGTGATGACGCCCGTCACCCGACCGTCGGTCTCGGCGACGACCGTGGTGTCGGCGAAGTCGGTGGCGAGCAACAGGTATGCGTAGGTCGAATTGAGGTCCAGCACATCGGTTTCGGCGACCACGCGCCTGATGGCGATGGCATCGGAACCTCGCGGCCGACGCAGCAGGGACGTCGGTACCCCATCGGTGTCGCGTTGCGGGACTTGGGTTTTGGTCGAGCCGTTCGTATTCAGTAAAAGTCACCACCGAGCAGTTATCGATCATTGCGGAGTTTCGTATCTTCGGTGATGTGAACGTAATCAGAAGGCTCCGCGGCGATCAACCACCACCGCCCGCACAGCGTGGGCCGTGCCATCGCGCCAACCTGGGGAAAGCCTGACAATCCCCAGCGCCGCCGACCAGTGGATGTCGTTACCCAATCGTGACCTTGATTTCGCTGATGTGACCCCGCTCACGGGCGCGGATGGTGGGGTGTTCCATTCCGCCACCCACGGCACTGCAGACCGCTATCGTCGACACGAGCGGCTGGAGAAAACAGCTGGTCGAGATGTCGGCGACACACCAGACCGTCGGCGCGCCACGCGTGGCCACACCGTCATGCTCATCGTTGACAAGGGGTGTGGGGGCCGGCACACACGTGACGCGCCGACCTCGTGCGCCACCGGTACCGCGCCCCGCACGTCCCGGGTTCACCACGAAGCCGGTAGACATAGAGACCTATGAGAGTGCTGATCGTCGAGGACGAGCCTCGGCTGAGTTCCACCCTGGCCATCGGGCTGCGGGCCGAGGGGTTCGTCGTCGTCGAGGCCGCCAACGGCGTCGACGGTCTGTGGCAGGCAACCGAGAACGATTTCGACGTCGTGGTGCTCGACATCATGTTGCCCGGCCTCAACGGATATGAAGTACTGCGGCGGATGCGCGCGAAGGCCGTGTGGACCCCGGTGCTGATGCTCACCGCCAAAGACGGTGAGTACGACCAAACCGATGCCTTCGACCTCGGGGCCGACGACTACCTGACCAAGCCGTTCTCGTTCATCGTGTTGGTCGCCCGGCTCAAGGCCCTTGTTCGGCGTGCCGCACCGCACCAGCCGCCGGTCTTGACCGCGGGAACGCTGTCGGTCGACCCGGGCCGGCGCACCGTGCAACGCGGCGACAAGGCGCTCTCGCTCACCCCCCGCGAGTTCGGTCTGCTGGAGTACCTGATGCGCAACAAGAACGTCGCGGTCACCAAGGCCGATATCTTGCACAACGTCTGGGACGCCCACTACGACGGGCCTGACAACGTCGTCGAGGTGTACATCGGCTATGTCCGACGCAAGATCGACATCCCGTTCGGTACCAGCACCATCGAGACGATTCGCGGCGTCGGCTACCGGTTGACCGCCGAGGACAACTGAACCACCGCGCGCGTGCCGCCGCCGGGGCGGTCCTCGATGCTCACCCGGCCACGATGCGCCGCGACGATCTCGGAAACGATGGCCAGCCCGAGGCCCGTGCCACCCACATCCCGTGAACGGCCTTCGTCCAGCCGCACGAAACGATCGAACACCCGTTGCCGGTCGGGCACCGGGATCCCCGGCCCGTCATCGCCGATGCTGAGAACCGCGGTATCACCACGACTGCACAGCTCGATCTCGATCGAGGAGACGGCATGACGCGCGGCATTGTCGAGAAGGTTGCGCAACACCCTGGCCAGCGCGGCCGGATCGCCGCTCACACGTACCGGTTCGATGCTGGCCCGCACCTCGATACGCGCGCCCGCCTCGGCCGACCCGACGATCTCCCGACGCATCCGCCGCACCGCGTCGGCGGCCAGATCATCGAGATCGACATCCTCGCGACGCAGATTCCAGCCACGCTCGTCGGCGCGGGCCAGCAGCAACAGATCGTCGATCAGCGAGCGCATACGCTGCGCCTCGGGCATCAGGGTGTGCTCGGTGAGCTCGCTGTTGAGCAATTCGGGGTGGGCCTGGGCGACCTCAAGGGCCGAGATGATCGTCGCCAGCGGACTGCGCAACTCATGCGAGGCATCACCGACGAAGCGCTGCTGGGCGGCGTGTCCGGCCTCCACCCGCGCGAGCATCTCGTTCATCGTCACCGCCAGCGCCGCGATCTCGTCGCGGCCCTCGGGTACCGGGACCCGACCGGTGAGATCGGAGGTGGTGATCTCGGCGACCCGGGACCGGATATCGTCCACGGAACGCATCGACCGCCGTACCAGCAGATACGTTGCGGCGGCGGAGACTCCGATCACCACCGGCGCCGCCACCGCGAGCGCACCGACGACGGTGGCCACCGTGGAGATGACCACCCGGCTGCCCTCACCGACCACGACGGTGTACCGCTCGCCATCCGGGCCGACCACCGACTGGGCGCTGAACCGGATCTGCCCCAGTGCCGAATCATGTTCGGGCATACCGATCAACGGCCCGGCGCCGATCTGGTCGATGGGGATCAACGGCGTATCCGGCGCGCCCGGCGAACGACGCACCACAGTGGCCTGGCCGTCGATGACCTGGACGGACAGGATCCTGGTGTCGGTCGACAGGAGCTCGGCGTCCAGTGCGGCCGGACCGCCGGCGGCGACCGCGGCGGCGACCCGGGCCACGCGCGCGGCGGCGGCGTTGTCGACGCCGGTGAGCATCGATTGGTAGAGCACCCAGGACACGACCACCGCGGTGACGGCCAGCGCGCCGAGTACCACGCTCGCCGCGACGAATGCCGACCGCGCCGAAATCCCCCATTCGCCGGGACGGGTCAGCACGGGTCGCATGGGTCCACTGTGCCAAACATCGTGCCGTCGATACCGCACAATATGGCGGTGTCCGACTCCAGCCCACGATCGAGCGACGAGCAGGTGCACGAGTGGTTCCTGCACCGGGGCCTGCCACTGGTGCTCACCCGCCGGGTGCGGTCCCGTGCCCTGATCGAACGCTCCGCGCCGATGATCAGCTCGGTGGGGGCGTTGACGGCGGTGACCATGCTGCTGGCCGAGATCACCGGGCCGGGCCCGGACTACGGGTATGCGCTGCGCCTGGGCATCATCGCCGTGGTTCTGCTGGTCGCGCCCTTCGCGCTGTATGTGCTGCATCGTCGCGACACCGCGCTCGGCGAGGTGGTGCGCCGATGGGGCGCCTGGCTGGTGATGGGGATCTTCGTCATCGTCATGCCCGTGACCGTCAACGGCGCGACCGCAGCGGCCGCCACCGAAGTTCCGTTGTTCCTGCTCATCTCGCTCATCGCGATCTGGCTGACCTACCTGGGTTTCGGGTCGATCGCGTCATGGGCATTTCGCTTCGCATGGGTTCAACTCGGCGCGCTCGGCAATCTGATGAGCCGTGCGCTGCCGTTGCTGATGCTCACCGTGGTGGTGTACTTCACCGGTGAGCTGTGGCAGCTGGCGGCCCGCATGACACGGCAACGACTCTGGGAGACAATCGGTTTCCTGGCTCTGGTCGCCTTGCTGTTCATGGTCAGCACGATTCGCGACGAGGTCAAGGCGCTGCGTGAGGACCGGGCCGGGCAGACCGATCCGGCACGCCTGCTTGCCGGAACCCCCTTGGCCCCGCCCGCCGGCCACCAACCGGCCCGCACGCCGCTGTCGCGTGCGGAACAGGTCAACGTGGTGGCCGTGATGGTGGTGTCGCAGGCCATCCAGGTGGTGTTGTTCACCGCCGGGCTGTTCGCCTTCTTCCTCGCCTTGGGCATCATCGCGGTGCCGTATGAGGTGACGGTGCTGTGGGCCAGCGAGCAGACCTGCGCAGTCGGCGAACCACCCTGCGCGGGAACCTGGTTCGGAATCCACATTCCGATTCCGCAGACGGTGGTGCACACCTCGCTGTTCGTCGCGGTCCTGTCCGGGCTGTACTTCACGGTGAGCACCAGTGTCGATCCGCTGTACCGCGAGCGCTTCTTCGATCCACTGGTCGCCGATGTTGCCATCAGCCTCGCCGGTCGTGACGCGTACCTGGACATGGAGTCTGCCAGCTGAGTCTCGGGGTTTGCACTGCAGACTCCCAGACTCGGACATAGAATCCCTACGCTGCGCATCACCGGCCACCGTCCTGTGCGTGTCGATCACTGCGCAACACGGGATGAAGGGAAGATCATCATGGCAAAATTCGTGCTGCCCGCCGTGGCTGGATTGTTCGCAGCCGGGCTCGCATTCGCTGCTCCGGCCTACGCCGACGAGGCCGGCTACTTCACCGCCTTGACCGATTACGGATACGGGGACACCTCACAAGATGTCGCCCTCGATCTCGGGTACTCGGTCTGCAAGGACCTCGCCAATGGGGTACCCATGCAGGTAACGCTCGACGCGATCTACGAGAACACCAACGAGAACGTCAACCACGAGGATGCGACCTTCATCTACAAGACCGCCATCGTCCACCTCTGCTGAGCACGCGCCGCCGCGCGCCGGCATCCGCGCGTGACGGCGCCGGCGCGCGTTCGGCAGTCCGGGCCTCCACCGCACGCCCCCACTGGGTACCGGTGAGAACCATTGCGGCGCCGAGTAATCCGATCACGGCAAGCGACTCCCCCGCGAGGCTGATGGCGATCAGGACCGCCCACACGGGCTCCGTGCCGAGCAGCAGAGCAACCCGGGCCGGCGTGCTGCGTCGCACGGCCCAGATCTGAAGCCCGAACGCGAACACCGTGCATGCGATGGCGAGATACCCGGTCAGCGCCCACTGGCGCAGCGACATGTCCACCACCGCATCGGTCTGCCCGAGCACCGCGGCAGGTACCGCGGTCAGCACCGACACGGTGCACAACTGGACGAGGGTCACCGCCACCGGGTCGACGATGCCCGGACGTCGCGCCATCACGGTGATGTGGAGTGCGCGGACCACGGCGGCCAGCGCGATCAAGGCGTCACCTGAGCCAGGCGCGGCGAATCCACCGGACTGGGTGAGCAGCACACACCCGAGCACCACCATCGCCGCGGGCACGTAGAACAGAGCGGGCGTTCCGCCGCGCGCCAGTAGTGGGGTGACCACCACCGTCAGCGCCATGATGAGTCCGGCGTTGGACGCCGATGTCTGTGTCACGCCGTAGGTCTCGGTGATGCAGATGACGGTCAGGATCACCCCGAAGAACGAGCCCGAGGTGAGCTCGGCGCGCGTGATGCGCCGCAATCGCCGGCCCATCAGCACGGCCAGCACCACCGTGGCGAGGGTGAAGCGCGCCGCCAGGAAGCCGAACACCCCGGTGGGAGCGGCGGACTCCTTGATGGCCAGGTAACTCGACCCCCAGACAGCCGCCACGGCGAGCAGGGCGAGGTCGACGCGGTACCGGGACACCGGCACAGCCTGGCCGCTCCCCAACCGTGCAGTCCAGCTACTTATTCTTAAGATAAAAAGTAGTATCCCTACATGGATTTTCATCGGCTCCGGATGCTGCGCGAGCTCGCCGACCATGGCACGGTCGCCGCCGTCGCCGACGTGCTGTCGATGACACCGTCCGCGGTCTCCCAACAGTTGAAGACACTGCAGCGTGAGGCCGGGGTCACCCTGCTCGAGCCGGCGGGCCGGCGCGTCCGGCTCACCGATGCCGGGCGGGTCCTGGTGGGCCACGCCGATCGCGTGCTGGCAGCGCTGGAGCGAGCGCACGCCGATATGGACAGCTACCGCAACACACCGCGCGGTCAGGTGACCGTCTCGTTCTTCCCGTCGGGCGCCGCGATGTTGTTGGCGCCGTTGATCGCCCACGCCGGCGCACGAGGTGTCGAGGTGCTCGGCCGCGATATCGATGTTCCGGCGGCGCACGCCCCCCAGCAGCTCACGGAGTTCGACGTGGTGGTCGTGCACCGTGACGACCGCGACACGAGTTCATGGGAACCGAGGTTCAGCTCGCGGGTGCTTCTGCGTGAACCGCTCGATGTGCTGATGTGGCCGACCCACCCGCTGGCCACCCGATCGTCGGTCGAGTTATCCGAACTCGCCGGCCAGCAATGGGTTGGCGTGGCGGGCGGCCTGATGGTCGACGATGCCTTCCGGTCGATGGCCACCCTGACCGGCTCCACCCCGCGAATAATCCAACGCGTAAACGACTTTCGCGTTGCCGAAGAACTCGTCGCCGCCCAGGTCGGTATTGCCCTGCTGCCGCGCTACGTGGTGCTGGCCCGCGATCTGATCCGGGTGCCGATCGGCGATATCCGACTGGCCCGGCGGATCGAGGCCATCACCCGCAGTGGCGCCGAGTCGCGACCGGCGATCGCCCTGGTGCTTGCTCAGTTGGGCGCGATCGCCGCAGAGTTCGCGGCGCCGACGAGTGAATAGGTGTTGGCGAGATCGTCCTGGGTGACGGTGGCCTCGGTGCCGGTGGTGTCGACCACGACCGGAGCATCGGGCACATACGACCGGTACTGCCAGCCCGCGGGGAGGGACAACCTACCCGCCAGGCCGGCGAGGTCGGCCATGTCCAGATCCTTGTCCACGGTCTGGCTGTAGGTCTGCATGATCCACCGGCGACCGTCGGGATCGAGGAGTTCGTAGACCCGGCGGCCCGCGTCGAAGACGAACACCGCCCGCCGATCCACCCGATTCTCGCCGTAGGGCGCCGGATTCATCGCCGCCAGCCTGACCGTCGCCTGCCGCAGCATGTCCAGACCGCCGAACGTGGCTTGCGGCATGGACTCGCCAGGGGCCTTCTCGATACGGCTCATCAACCAGTACCTCGGCCCGTTCAGATGCGCGGCGAGGACCCCGTGCTCGGCGGCGAGAGCCGTGGCGTCCAGCGCATCCCAGAGATGCGCGGGACAGTCGTTGAGCCCGAAGGTGTTGTAGACCGTCGCCTGTAGACCGCCCTCGCCGGCCTCGACCAACAACACCTCGCCGTAACGCTTACCGAAAACGTCGTCACCGGTTGACTGCACGGAGAATCCTAAACCGCCGGCTACAGGTACTGACCCAGATTCGATTCGGTATCGATGGCCCTGCTGGCACTGGACGACTTACCCGTGACGAGCGTGCGGATGTAGACGATCCGCTCACCCTTCTTGCCCGAGATGCGGGCCCAGTCGTCCGGATTGGTGGTGTTGGGCAGATCCTCGTTCTCGGCGAACTCGTCGACGATCGAGTCCAGCAGATGCTGGATGCGCAGGCCCTTCGAGCCGGTCTCCAGCACGGACTTGATCGCGTATTTCTTGGCCCGGTCCACGACGTTCTGGATCATGGCGCCGGAGTTGAAGTCCTTGAAGTACATGACTTCCTTGTCACCGTTGGCATAGGTGACCTCCAAAAACCGATTGTCGTCGATCTCGGCGTACATCCGGTCGACGACCTTCTCGATCATCGACTTGATGGTGAGCGCACGGTCGCCACCGAACTCGTCGAGGTCGTCGGAATTGACCGGCAGATCTTCGGTGAGGTACTTGCTGAAAATGTCCTGTGCCGCTTCGGCATCGGGCCGCTCGATCTTGATCTTCACGTCCAGGCGGCCGGGCCGCAGGATGGCCGGATCGATCATGTCTTCGCGATTGGAGGCGCCGATGACGATGACGTTCTCCAGGCCCTCGACACCGTCGATCTCCGAGAGCAGCTGAGGCACGACCGTGGTCTCCACGTCCGAACTCACACCGGTGCCGCGGGTGCGGAAGATGGAGTCCATCTCGTCGAAGAACACGATCACCGGGGTGCCCTCGGAGGCCTTCTCGCGGGCACGCTGGAAGATCAGCCGGATATGCCGCTCGGTCTCACCGACGAACTTGTTGAGCAGCTCCGGGCCCTTGATGTTGAGGAAATAACTCTTGGCCTCGCGGGATTCCTCGCCACGCAGCTCGGCCATCTTCTTGGCCAACGAATTGGCGACCGCCTTGGCGATCAGCGTCTTACCGCACCCGGGCGGGCCGTAGAGCAACACGCCCTTGGGCGGGCGCAGCGCGTACTCGCGGTAGAGGTCCTTGTGCAGGAACGGCAGCTCGACGGCATCGCGGATCTGCTCGATCTGGCGCGTCAGGCCACCGATATCGCCGTAGCTGACATCGGGAACCTCCTCCAGGACCAGATCCTCCACCTCGGCCTTGGGAATGCGTTCGAAGGCGTACCCGGCCTTGGTGTCCACCAGCAGCGAATCCCCCGGGCGCAGCTTGCGCGGCTGCTCACCGTCGAGGTCCGCACTCTCGTCGACCTCCACGCCCTCGGGAAGGAATTCCGCGGCGATCAGCGGTTCGGCCAGCCACACGATGCGCTCTTCGTCGGCGTGACCGACGACCAGCGCACGGTGACCGTCGTCCAGGATCTCGCGCAGGGTGCTGATCTCACCGACCGCCTCGAAAGTGCCGGCCTCCACGACCGTCAACGCCTCGTTCAACCGGACCGTCTGCCCCTGTTTCAGACCGGCGACCTCGATATTGGGTGACAGCGTCAGCCGCATCTTGCGGCCGGAGGTGAAGACATCGACGGTCTCGTCCTCGTGGGTGGCCAACAGCACCCCGTACCCGCTGGGCGGCTGGCCGAGACGATCGACCTCCTCACGCAGCGCGAGCAGCTGCTGGCGGGCCTCCTTGAGGGTGTCCATCAGTTTCGCGTTGCGCGCTGCCAACGAATCGATACGCGCCTCGAGTTGCTGGATGTCACGGGCGCTGCGCAGGCCGCTTCCCGCTCCCACCGTCTGTTCGAGTTGTTCACGAAGTGCCGCAGCTTCGCGGCGCAACCTCTCGAGTTCGGCGGCATCCTCGGCGGACAAGCCCGAACGCTCGGAATCAGTCATGTTGCGCTCCCTCCCGCACCGAATGTTGGCGCAGTAACAACTTCAACGCTACCGGCGATTCAGCCTTTGTGTGTGGTCTAGGAATTCGACACACCAGCAACGCTGTTAACCTCACTGAATACCTGGCCCGTTGGAAAGGACCACTGTGCTCATCAAAACCCTCGTGACCGGCGTAGTGACCAGTGCCGCAGCAGCCGGTCTGGTTACC
This sequence comes from Mycolicibacterium sp. 22603, assembly GCA_052044345.1. Lineage (GTDB taxonomy): Bacteria > Actinomycetota > Actinomycetes > Mycobacteriales > Mycobacteriaceae > Mycobacterium. The sequence goes on along the minus strand of JBQEMX010000006.1, from coordinate 127,368 downwards.
GCTGCAGCTGCGGGCGTGTCGTCGGTGACAGCGAGCAACGCGCCGGCAATCGTTCCTGTGGTGTGGGACACCCCGCTGCCGCAGCTGCCCGCCCCCGATCTGGCCGCGCCGTTGACCCAGACGCTCACCGCGTTGGCCAGCCCCGGTTCGTTCGCAGGCAAGGCGCCCTTCATCCAGGGTGGCGTCGGGCGTTTCGAGTCGATCGCGGCCGACCGCGCGTACAGCAACGCGGCGCGTGAGGGCAAGTTCCCGCTGACCTTCAACGTCGCCGATATCGACGTCAACGGACCGGTTGCCACCGCCAACGTCACCGCGACCGCAGCCACCGGCGGCACCGCCACCCAGCCGGTGACGTTCATCGCAGGCCCGAGCCCCACCGGCTGGCAGGTCACCAAGCAGTCCGCGCTGGCGCTGCTCTCGGCGGCCGGCTGACCGCACGGCAATGCGCCGCACCGGAGGTACCCGCCTCACCACGAAACAGGCATTGAGCGCCGTCACCTCGGTGGCGGCGCTCTTGCTGTCCGGATGCGCCACCGAGCCGGGCACCGGGCCCGACGCACCGTCGCCGGCCCCCGGCCTCGGAACGACATCCTCGACGCCATTGCCGCCACCCGCCGCGGCGCTGCCGGCACCGGAGGCCCTCACCGCGGTACTGGGCAAGCTGGCCGACCCTTCGATTCCGGGTGCGCAAAAGGTACCGCTGGTGCAGTTCTCCACACCCGAGGACGCCGCGGCCCTCGATCGGTTCGCCAAAGCCACCGTCGATGCCGGCCTGGCACCGCTGACCTTTCAGGCGACCGATCTGACGTGGGCGGACGGCGCGGGTGCGGGTTCCGGGGACGCCGGTGATGTGGTGGCGACCGTGACGGTCGCGCCGGCCGATCCGATTCCCGGTGCGGCGCCCTTCACCTTCCCGATGCAGTTCACCCTGCACGACGGCGCCTGGCAATTGACCAGGGACACCGCCGATGAACTGCTCGAGTTGCAGGCACAGAACCCGCTTCCCCCGGCCCCACCGGCACCGCCGCGCTGATGACCGCGGGCGGCGCTAGACCTGTTGCTTGCGCCGTTTCAGCAGCGTCGGGGTGATGGTGCCCGGGGCGAGCTTGCGCGCGGAGATCAGGAACGCGGTATGGCCGCGCATGTTGTGCTGCGGTCGCACGGCCAGGCCGACGACGTTCCAGCCCCGCTGCATGGTCTCCCAGGACCGCGGCTCGGTCCAGCACTGCTGTTCGCGCAGCGCCTCGACCGTGCGGGACAGCTGGGTGACGGTGGCGACGTAGACGATCAGCACCCCGCCGGCCACCAGGGCACCGGCGACCGTGTCGAGCACCTCCCACGGCGCGAGCATGTCCAGCACCACCCGATCGATCTCCCGGTCGTGCTCGGCCTGCCCGTCACCGACCGGGTACTCGTTGAGGTCGGCGATGCGGAGATCCCAGTTGGCCGGCCGCTCGCCGAAGAAGGTCTCGACATTGCGGATGGCGTGCACGGCGTGGTCGTCGCGGACCTCGTAGGAGATGACCTGCCCGGCCGGACCGACCGCACGCAACAGGGAGCACGTCAGCGCACCGGATCCGGCACCGGCCTCCAGCACGCGGGCACCGGGGAAGATATCGCCCTCGTGGACGATCTGGGCGGCATCCTTGGGATAGATCACCTGGGCGCCCCGTGGCATCGACAGCACGTAGTCGATCAACAGCGGGCGCAGCACCAAGAACGGGTCCCCGTTGGTGGACTTCACCACGCTGCCCTCGGGCAGGCCGATGACCTGATCGTGCGGGATCGCGCCGCGATGGGTGTGGAACTCGGCGCCGGGGCTGAGCACCACCGTGTAGTGCCGCCCCTTGGCGTCGGTGAGTTGCACGCGATCGCCTACGACGAACGGACCAGTGATTGCCACGGAACCCTAGCCTGCCAGACGCGCCACGGCCGGCCGCCGAGGGATTGCGCCAGGGATTGTCGGGGTCCCGACATAGGCTTCCGGATATGAGCGTCGCCACCACAACGGAAACGGCAACCGCTCGGCGCCCTGCCCTGTCCCCATCGCGCGCCGGCGATTTCAAGCAGTGCCCGTTGCTGTACCGCTTCCGGGCCATCGACCGGCTGCCCGAGCCGGTGTCCCCGGCTCAGCTGCGCGGGTCGGTGGTGCACGCCGCACTCGAGGACCTCTACGCCCTGCCTGCCGCCCAGCGCGACCACGACACCGCCCTGACGTTGGTCGACCCGGCGCTGGAACGCGTCGTCGCCGAGCACGCTGCCGGTGGCCGGGTACTCGATGCCGAGCTGCGCCCTGCACTTGTGCGCGATGCCCGCAAGCTGCTCTCGGGGTACTACCGGCTGGAGGACCCGACCCGGTTCGACCCGCACAGCTGCGAACAACGCGTCGAAGTCGAACTCGACGACGGCACGCTGCTGCGCGGGTTCGTCGACCGCATCGACGTGGCAGCCACCGGCGAGATGCGGGTGGTCGATTACAAGACCGGCAAGGCCCCGTCGGAGCTGTGGGCGCTTGCCGAAGCCAAGGCGCTGTTCCAGATGAAGTTCTACGCGGTGGCGCTGTGGCGGTCCCGCGGCGTGCCGCCCGCCCGGCTACGACTGATCTATCTGGCCGATGGTCAGGTGCTGGACTACTCCCCCGACCCCGAGGAGTTGATCCGGTTCGAGCGCACGCTCACCGCCATCTGGCGCGCCATCCAATCGGCCGGGCAGACCGGCGATTTCCGGGCCAAGCGGTCCAAGTTGTGCGACTGGTGCGCGCATCAGCCGCGGTGTCCCGAGTTCGGGGGCACGCCACCGCCATACCCGGGCTGGCCGGAGGTGCCGGCCGAATGACGATGACGCACCCCGATGATGCGCGTGCGCCGCACTACCGCCGGCTCGGATCCGATGGTGAGGTGCAACTGTTCGAGTCGACCACCAGCACGGCGAGCAACTGGGGTACCGCCATCCAGCACGGCTCGCCGCCGCTGGCCCTGCTGACCAAGGCCGTCGAGGAGCTGTACGCCGACCGGCCCCAACTGCGGGTGGGTCGGCTGTTGCTGGACATCCTCGGTGCCGTCCCGGTCGCCCCGGTTCGGGTCCGCGCCTGGGTGCAACGGCCGGGTGCCCGGATCAGCCTCGGGGTGGCCGAGATGTGTCCGGCCGACGCGCCGGACCGTCCGGTGGCCCGGTTGAGCGCATGGCTACTGGCCACCAGTGACACCGCCGACGTACGCACCGACCGGCATGCTCCACTTACCGAGGGTGTGGCCGTGGACAGTTCGCACGGGTGGCTCGGTGCCCCCGGTTATCTGGAGACCGTGAGTTGGCGCAATCAGGCCACCGAACCGGACCAGGCTGCGGTGGCCTGGATGAGTCCGCTGGTGCCGCTGGTCGACGACGAACCGACGACCCCGCTGCAACGGATGGCCCAAGTGGTCGACTCGGCCAACGGGATCGGCGCCGTGTTGGATCCCGTCGATTTCGCCTTCATGAACACTGACACTGCCGTCTATCTGCACCGCATCCCGCGGGGAGCCGATTTCGGCCTGCGCGCCCGGGCATCCATCGGACCGGACGGTATCGGGGTGACGACGGCCGAGATCTTCGACCGCGACGGTCATATCGGCACGTCCGCACAAACCCTGCTGGTACAGCGAACCCGCTGAGCCGTCACTAATATTGAATTGCATCTATATAGATGAGATGCAATACTCGCTGGCGTGGATGTTTTCGAAGCGGTCGCCGAGCCCAGCCGGCGCGTGCTGCTGGACGTGCTGCGCGACGGTGAGCGCACGGCGGGCGAGCTGGTCGCCACCCTGCCCGGGCTGACCCAGCCGACGGTGTCACGCCATCTGCGGGTGTTGCGCGAGGTCGGCCTTGTCGAGGTGCGTTCTGACGCTCAGCGACGGATCTACGCGCTGCGCGCCGACGGCCTCGTGGCAATGGACGAGTGGCTGGACCGCTACCGGCACTTCTGGACGGCCCACCTGGACGCGCTCGAGCGCCACCTCGACAATCCGGAGCAGACATGAGCGATACCCCTGGCGAGTTGATCGTCGACGGCGACCGCGCCACGCTGCGTTTCGACCGCTGGCTCGCGCATCCGCCCGCGACGGTCTGGGCGGCGCTCACCGAGCCCGCGCAGCGCGCCCGGTGGATCGGCCCCACGGTCATCGAACCGCACGTAGGCGGACGGATCGACATGGTTCCCACCGATCCCCCGAACCCCGACGGCGCCAAGCGGGTGACCGGCCGGATCACCGTCTGGGACCCACCGCACGTATTCGAGCACGTGTGGAACCAGCGGATCGCCGAACCGGGATTCGTGCGATACGAACTGCATCCCGAGAACGCAGGCACCCGACTGGTACTCACCCACCGCGGCCTCGGTGTGCGCAATGCCGGCGGCTTCCGGCCGGGCACGCACGCGTTCCTGGACCGACTCACCGCGCTTCTGGACGGAACGCCGCTTCCGTCCTGGCGCGTCCGCTATCGCCAACTGGCGCAAACGATCTACCACGGAGGAGTTTCCCATGACGTCTGACACCACGCCCACCGTCGCGGTGGCCTATCAGTCCGGTTTCGGCCACACCGCGACGTTGGCGGCCGCCGTCGGCGACGGCGCCCGCGCTGCCGGTGCCCACGTCGACATGGTCGACCTCGGCGAACTGACCGACACCGCATGGGCCGCCCTCGACACCGCCGATGCCATCATCTTCGGCGCACCCACCTATATGGGCAATATCTCGGCGGGCTTCCAGATGTTCGCCGAGCAGACCGGACGGCGCTGTGTGACCGGAGCCTGGCGCGACAAGGTGGCCGCCGGGTTCACCAACTCCGGCGCCAAGAGCGGTGACAAACTCGCCGCGCTGATCTCCCTGTCGGTCTTCGCCGCCCAACACCACATGCATTGGGTCAAGCTGGGCTTGGGCCCGGGGTGGAACAGCTCCGGCGGCAGCGAGCACGACCTCAACCGGCTGGGATTCTGGCTGGGTGCCGGCGCCCAGACCGATGTCGACGCCGATCGCGACGATGTGCATCCCGCCGATCTGGCCACCTTCACCCACCTGGGCGGGCGCGTCGCGCAGGTGGCCGCCCAGCTCACCGCGGGGCGTGCGGTTACGTCAGCGGCTTGAGATCCTGCAACAGCGTCGGGATTATCCGCTCAACGACACCCTGCCCAGACCGGTGAAGCGCGCGCAAGATGACGCCCGTCGCATCCGGAGATGCCCCAGACGAAAACTGCTTTCAGCTTTGACGGCGCCAAACCGCGCCATGCGCTCCTCACCTTGAGGCCAGCCCCCATCGGCTCCGACCTCTCCACGGAACGCGGGAAAGCGCGCCGAGCCCCCGATACGTTCGACTCGGCGGTCGAAGCAAGAAGAAGTTCGAAAGAGGCTCTTAAATACACTCGACGAACTCCAATCAGACGGTTCGAGGCACGCCTTTGCCGTTGCTCTTGCGCGCATTCGAATAGTTCATCATCTGAAACGCTATCGTCGCGCAGTTGCGCAGGTGGTTCTCGATCTGATCCGCGGTCGCCCGAACCCCTCCTGGAGTATCGCGCTCCGGACCCAGCAGAGCGTTCACCGCGGCGCCCAACACAGCCAATGGCTCGTCTACCTCCACCGGAACCGACGCAGGGTCGAGAATGGACATTGTGACCCCTCCGATCAAGCCGTTCAGCGCAAAAACTTGATCCGCGAGTCTCCAATCGCTGCGAGCGAGTCCGTTGCCACGCCAAAGCGGAATAATGTCCCGCAGCATCGCGCCGGGCCCCAGCGCCTCATGGAGGCCGCGCGAGCGCGGATCATCGGTGAGCACGCCGAGCAAGTCGTGATCGTTGCGCTGGAGCGCAGAGATCAGCGGTTGACTGGTCGCAAGGCCGACGATTGCCGGACAGAACCGCGATGGTCGGGCTAGGTCGTTGTCCTCCGCCAGGAGCTCGATCATCTTTTCAACCTGACTCAAGAATTCCCTGCCGATCAGTCCGATCAGGAGGTCTTCCTTCGTCGGCCAATAGAGATAGACGGTGCCCTTTCCCACACGCGCGCGGGCAGCGACGTCGGCGACGGTGAATCCCCTCGCACCTCGACTGAGCAGTAGGTCGTTGGCTGCGGCGAGGAGCCGTGCAGCCCTTGCCGAGCTGTTTTCCGGCAGATCGAAGACCATCGAGCTCATCGCCACGATGATAACGGCCCTCCGGGAATCACCTACCCAAAACTAACTGACCGGATTGGTTTTCTAGTCAGTTTTGGCTACTATGCTGTGGCATAGGCGAATACGAGGCGCGACTGAGAAGAGGTAGCTCGATGAACGATTCGCAGAACTCGACAGCCGAGGGTTCCAGCGTGATCGAGGATGGCAAGAATCCGGTCGATCAGTCGCCACGGGTTGCCGCGTTGGAGAAGGCGATCTTCTCCGTTGCCGATCGCCTGAACCCATTCATCGATTTCGCTCGCCCGTACGTCGACGGGATCGAGAACCTTCCGCGCGACGGCCGCTTTCTCCTCGTCGGAAACCACACTGTGGTGGGCTCCATGGCCGAGACGGTGATGATCCCGTACGTCGTGCATCGGGAGCTCGGGGTCCGTGTGAGAGGTCTTGCCGACAGGGCAATGACAAAGATGCCGGGGCCGGTCGCGGACGTCTTCGAGGCTGCCGGCGCTGTCGTCGGCACGCCCGCCAATGGCGCCGCGTTGATGGCCGCCGGGGAGACCGTCCTGGTGTTCCCCGGCGGCGGACGCGAGATGCCCAAATTCAAAGGTGAGAAGTACCAGTTGAACTGGGAGGGGCGCAGCGGCTTTGCCCGGCTGGCGATCGAACACGGCTATCCGATTGTGCCCGCCGCGTCCGTCGGTGGCGACGACATTTTTCACGGAACGATTGAGCGAGACGGCATGCTGGGCCGTGCGAGTCAACTCGTCGGAAGGCAACTCTTCGGACGATCTGATGTGTCCATCCCCTTGATGCGCGGCTGGGGACCCACTCTCATTCCAGACCCCAAGCGCCTGTATCTGCGCTTCGGGCAGCCCATCAGCACAACTCCGACGGGCGACTCAGCCAGCGCATGGGAGGCCAGCGTCAAGGAGCAGACAAAGCGCGCTCTCGAGCACGAACTCGCCTCGCTGCAGCGACTGCGCCAATCCGATCCGTACCGAAATCTCAATCCAGCGGCCTGGAATCGGGCCCTTCGATCTCCTCAACCGATGCGGTGACGCCAGCGGATGCGCGCGCGATACGCTGACCCGCTGAGTGATTCAGTAGTAGCGCTTGACCAGCCGACGCGCTGTCTCGGGCGCCAGTCGGCCGAGCGTCATCAGCCCACGATACGAGCTGCCGGTGACGTACAGCGGGCGGCGGCTGCGTAGCGCCTTGAGCATGTGACCGGCCACCTCCGCGGGAGTGAGCAGCTTCGGTGAACGTACCGAGAGCTGTTCGGTCAGCGGCGTTGCAGTCAGACCGGGAATGAACACCTTCACCGCAACGCCACGGTCTTCGACCTCGCTGCGCAGCGCGGTGGAGAACGCGACGATAGCAGCCTTGGATGCGGAGTAGTTGGCCTGCGTCGGTCCGGGTACTTTGGCCAGTGTCGACGCAACATTGACGATCTGGCCCCTCCCCTGAGCCAGCATCAGCGGCAGGACGGCTTGCGTAACCCGAAACATGCCAAAGTAATTCACGTCGAACTCCCGCACTGCGACGGGCATATCTTGGGCCGCGGCGAGAGCCTGCGTGGCGACGCCGGCGTTGTTTATCACAATGTCAATCGCGCCCAGAAAGCGTTCTGCGGCAGCAACAGCGTCGTGCACTGATACCGGATCGAGCAAGTCCATCACGGCATGGCCGACGCGGGTGCCATCGGCACTGACGGCCCGGGCCGCGGCGCGGACGTCAGCCTCCGGTGGCAGGCCGGTGATGAACACCCGGGCTCCTTCGCCGACCAAGCGAGTGGCCACCTCGCGGCCTATGCCGCTGGAGGCGCCTGTGATCAGGATTCCGCTGCCTGCGAATGTCATGCGTCGACCTTCGCGGCCGCTAGATGTTCTCCGAACCAGTCGCGGGTGTGCGCTGCCGCGACGTTGGTGTCGCTGCGCTTCGAATACAGACTCATATGGCTCACGGCGGGCAGAACAGCCAGCTTCTTGAACGGCGAGGCAACCTGATTGAACGCGGCGATCTCCAGATCCCAAGCGGTGATGTTGTCGCCCTCGGCAACGATCGTCATGACCTTGGTATCAAGGATTCTCGGCAGGAACGTCGAAACGCTGTAGTTGAGCAACAACTCGGCCGATTCGGTTGTGCTCCAATGCTCATGCAGCGGCGCTTCATCCGACTTGATCTGGTGGAACACCTCGTGAATTCGGGGGAACGGCCACACCGAAAGCTCCGTCGCCGGAGTCAACGTAGCGAAAGCAATCCGATCGTCAACGCCCTGAACGGCATTCCTGCGCGCATCCAGGATCTTGGCTTCGAGGTCGCCGAAGCGCGCCTCACCGTGCACTCGCTTCATGGTCGCGTATCCGTCGACGACGGGTACGACGCTGACGACCGCCTTCACTCGCGGGTCGATGGCCGCGAGGATCAGGGCGTGTCCACCGCTGTACGAGATACCGAAGGCGCCCAGCCTGTTTGCGTCCACATCGTCACGAGACTCGGCGTGAGTCAGCGCGTTGCGGTAGTCCGAGATCTGCTGCCACGGATCAAGGTGTTGACGGCGTGCGCCGGAACTCTCACCGAAGCCCGCGTAGTCGAACGTCAGAACCTGAACCGATGATTCGTTGACAATCCGCGCCACGTGCGGCAGCACTATCTCCTTGGTGTAGCACCATCCCCCGGCAGCAACCACCGTGGGCAATGGTCCAGTCGCATTGTCGGGCCGAAAGAGACGACCCACCAGTGTCTCTCCACTGCTGGAAAACTCCACGCGTTGTTCCATGTGCTTCACTCCTTCAAGTAGATTGCCGGACAGCGTCATCGAGCCACGAACCACAGGATTTCCGAGCCCGGATCGACGGTCTGCACGGGACCGTTATTGCGCGTGCGCGGCCTCAGCCCAGTTCGAAAACTCCAACGTGGTATGCCAACGCTGTTGCTTGATCATGAAACCCGGTGTGAGAAGCGGGAATTCTTCGATCAAGCGAGCAAAGAAGCCCGTCCTTGTATCGCGGAACTGCATTCGCGCCCCTCCGATTAGGGTGCCGTCGACCAGACGGGCGGACGCGACGATCTGATGTGGGTACTGAGGTTCACGCGGATTGGCCAATCCTTCCTCGCTGCCGTAGTCGAGGAAGAACTGATTCAGCATCGGGCTGGCGCCGATTGCCTGGACCACCTGCTGACGCCCACCACTGTCGGTGCGCAACACGTAATGGTCTGGGCAGGCCCGCAGCATCGCAGCTTGGTTGTTGAGATTGAGCTGCTCATCGAACCACTGGACCAGCTGCCCGGCCGACCCGCCGGCGACGTGGAGGTCGGCAGTGACGAACGCCCGGCGGGTAGTGATCCTGCTCCCCAATTGGGCGCTCCAGTCAGCGATTCGTAGCTGCGCGGCGAACCGGTCCAGCAGTCCCTCCGCGCCGATGGACAACTTCGCCTGCATCAGCTCCTCGCGACGACTCGCCACATCGGCGTCTGGTGCCACAGGGATTCCCAGGACCTTCGCCGAAGCGGTGATGCGGCGGTTCTCCCAGGCGAGCACGCCGGCCCGCGACACACGTTTGCCGTCGATAGCGGCCTCGATATCGAATGCCATCCCACTCACCCCTTGTCTGCCGCGATCGCGGCTTCGAGCCAGTTGGAGAACTCACACGCCAGGTGCCACCGATGGCCTCGAATCACGCGGCCGATCATGGGCAATGGAAACTCCACCAGGAGACGAGCGTGGATGCCGTCGGGAGTGTCGCGGAACTGATGGCGAACCCCGCCGATCGGCTTCCCGTTGGATCCGATGGCCACCCCATCGAGTCGGTACGGAAACTGTTGGCCCACCGGTGTGGCAATCGAGGAGACATCGTCGTAGTTGATGTCGAACAAGGCGGTGAACGGGCTACCACCATTGGTCTCGAGCACCTGCTGCCTGCCGTTAATGAACCGCAGCACGAAGTGGTCTGGGCAGGCACGCTCCATCTCGTACTGGTTCGAGGTGAACGTGATGGCGTCGAACCATTCGGTGAACTGTTTGGCCGAGCCGCCAGGAACGAACAATTCGGTCACACACATGCGGCGTCGTCCACTCACGCTGGCCTGTGCGACGCCAATTCGATCCGCGACGCGGGCATTCCAGGTAAGGCGACGGAGGAGTTCCTCGCTGCCCAGCGCCTGCTTGATACCGACGAATTCCTCCCGACGGACCGCGACCCCGCCGACGGACGGCGGTGCCACTCCAATTTTCTTCGCGGCCGCGTCGATTCTCTTGTTCTCCCAAGCGAGCACGTCGGCTCGCGGAAAGGTTCTGCCACCGATCTTCGCGACAATCGCCAACTCGGGTACTGACATGCAGACACTCCTAACGCTATACTGTCTAGCGTTAGAGACATTAGACGGTGGCGGCAGAATCCGTCAATCCCGGCCTATCGGCGGCGTTGCTTCGACACCGGACTCGAGTCAGAAAGGATGCAGGTGTGGACGAATCGAGAAATTTGCAGCGACGCCCCGGCGGTCGGTCTGCCCGGGTGCAGGATGCTGTCGCCCAAGCCGCACTGGCCCAGCTACTCGACGTCGGATATCAGGGACTGACAATCCGCGGCGTCGCCCAGGCCGCCGGCGTAGCGGAGACCACGGTGTACCGCCGCTGGCCCACTACGAACCACCTCACCGCGGCCGCATTGCTCAAGCTCACGGAGACCGACAACCCGTTGCCCGACACGGGAACCCTGGACGGGGACCTTCGAGCGTTACTCACACAGATCGTCGCACTGCTGAACAGGCCCGAGGTGCTGCGTGTGGCTCGAAGTGCAGCAGCTATCGATCACGATGAGGACGGCTCAGTGAGAGCCGGAAAGTCGGCGTTCTTCGACGCCCGATTCGCCGACGCCAAGCAGATTGTCGAACGAGCCATCGACCGCGGGGAGATCGGGGGCGACACAGACCCACACCTGGTCATCGAGGCGCTCGTCGCGCCGGCGTACATGCGGGCACTCCTGGAGAATCACCCGCTCGATGACGAGCTCGTGGATTCGTCGGTACGCCTCGTGCTGGGCGCACTTCAGTCGGTGGGCATCCCCAAGCGGGCGGACTCACTGTAATCACTGCTGCACCGACGAAAGCGCTCACCGTGCAGCACTCGGTAGGACAGATCCTCCCGTGGGTTTACCGAATCCGCGCCGCGGTGGTCGACCGTACGACTCCGGTCCAGGTCGACGACCACTTCCCTACTGGCAAAAAGCCATTCGCCATCTTCGTGTCGGTAGCGATCCAGATAGCGCACGCCGACGAACGACTCGATCGGTGGGCCCTCGGCGCTGGGCAGGATGTGGTAACCGAGGGCATAGACCTCGCCGCTGGCCTCATCGCCGTTCAACTCGATCAGATGGTTGCAGACATAGTGCGCGCCGATCTGGATGAACTGAAACGAGGATTCCAGAAAGTCGACGTACCCAGCAGCACTGCCACGAAAGATGTTGGCGTGGTTGTCAATTCCATCGCGAGTGTAAAGAGAACGTAACAACGCCGGATCCTTGCGGTCGACGCCGCGGCAATACCGTAGCGCCAGATCCCGGATCTCGTCTTTGTCGATCAGGCCTTGGAGTCGCGCTTCCAGGTTCACCCAATCTCCTCGATCGCCGCCGCACTGTCGAGGTCGCGATACGCGGTCAGAAGCCGAATATGATTGGCAACGTTGACTTCCCAGCCGTAATTCTCGACCGGACACGTCAGCCACCCTATATAGGTGTTCCAGGCTTGAGCGCGCCGATGCTCGTCGAATGCCTCGGCCAGCGTGGGAAGATCGTCGACACCTTGTTGGCGGAGCACATCGCGGTGCAGTTCGATGAGCCGCCGTTCGTGCTCGCGTCGCGCCGTCACGTCGAGCCCGGTGGTGATCAGGTAGGAGAGGTCGTGCATGTAGTAGCCGCGGACGCTCAACTGCCAGTCGATGAACCCCATCGTCTGATCGGGAAGCACAAAGGTGTTGCCCACGTGGCAATCTCCGTGCACGAGCGTCTGCTGCAGTCCGGACTGGTGCTGTTGAACCAACCGAACCTTGTCGAGAAAGGAGTCTGCGGTTTCGCCGACCGATTGCACCAGCTCACGCTTGTGACCCGTGTTGGCCACCTCGTCAGCGATCATCGCGGGCACCAGATCGGGATGGTTGAACAGGTCGTGGAGCTCGCCTGCCACATGAGTTTGCGCCCAGGCCAGTTCCGACGACGACCAATCGGCACGGGCACCCCAGTTTCGAGCGTGCAATGCTGCCAACTGCGCGATGGCGTCCTCGATGCTTGCCAACGACGGTGAGGCGGCGGCCGAAGCGAATCGAGCCCCCGAGGTGGTCAGGTCGTCAAGCGCCAGTCCGAAGCTTCCGGTCTGCTCGTCGAACCAGGCGCCGAGGCATCGTGGAGTCCGGAGGAATCGCCAGGGCTGCAGCCCGCTGTACGCGGCAACTTCGTTGCGGTACAGCGGGAAAGCGGGCAGCTCCGGGCGCGCTACCTTGAGCACGATGTTTGTCGGCAGCCCGTTCGCAGCCGTGCCGTAGGTCAATTCCAAATCTACCCGTCCCGCGGTGGACACTGCATCTCCCTCACCCCACTGCCACACCCGGCGCACGTGGACGTCGCGCACCGATACCCCGGGGTTGAGAGTGCCGATCAACCGCTCCAGCAGATCCGGAGTCAGCTCCCGTGCATCAGCAGGTATCGCACCCAAGTCAGACATCGCACCTCCACACGCTCTTTACAAAGAATCTCGTCCGACGCTAATACATATGGGTTAGTTAAACAATACGATTGTGGTATCGTCTGGCGGTGGATGACGAGAGCCAGCGATCGGGGCGGTCCGCACTCATCGACGCGGCGGAACGCCTGATCGCCGAACAGGGGCCCGCAGTATCGTTGCGCCAGATCGTCGCCGAAGCAGGCCAGCGCAACAGTGCCGCCATCCGCTATCACTTCGGCACTCGCGACGACCTGATCACAGCGGTCATCGACGCCCGACAAAGGGTTTTCGAACCCCGGCGCCTGGAACGGCTCGCTGCGCTCGAGGCGACGGCAGACCCCACCGCGCGCCAACTTCTCGGTGCGCTACTGGGGCCGGTCTTCGAATACCAGCGCGCCAAGCCGAACAGTTACCACGCCCGCTTCATGGAAAAGGTTCGCGACTATCCCGGCGTCGAGCTTGTTGGTCGACCAGACTGGGCTGCAACGACATTGATCGTTGGGCGCCTCACCGCTATAGCCCCGGAATCCGGCGTCGATCGCTCAATTCGCGTCCGCGGGTTGATCACCGTCGTATTCGCGCTGCTTGCCGACCTGGAACGCCAGGACCACCGGTCAGCCGAAGTACGGGACGCCGCAGAACAGGCGACGCTCGACATGATCCTCGCTGTGGTCCACACCTTCTCGGCAGCCCCACATTGACGCCGAGATTCTACTGCTTTCCGCTACGTCAGCGGCTTGAGGTCCTGCAACAGCGTCGGAATCAACTCACTGACCGTGGGATGGATGTGCATGGTGCGTGAGATCGCGGTGTAGGGCAGTTTGGCGGTCATCACATCCAGGATCGCGTGCACCACCTCGTCACCGCCGACGCCGAGGATCGAGGCGCCGAGGATGTGGTGGGTCTCGGCATCCACCACCACCTTCATGAAGCCCTGGGTCTCCCCCTTTTCCACGGCCCGGCCGACCCTGGTCATCGGACGCGTGCCCACCAACGCCTTTCGGCCCGTGCCCAGTACCTCTGCGGCGGTCATCCCGGCCCGGCCCAGCGGCGGGTCGATGTAGAGCGCGTAGGTCAGCACCCGGTCACTGACCCGGCGCGGATCGTCGTCGAGCAGGTTGGCCGCGACGATCTCGAAATCGTTGTACGAGGTGTGGGTGAACGCGCCCTTGCCGTTGCAGTCCCCCATTGCCCAGATGTGTTCGACGGACGTGCGCAGCTGGTCATCGACCTCGATGTAGCCGCGGCGGTCGGTGCGCACCCCGGCCTTGTCCAGACCCAGGTCGTCGGTGTTGGGCACCCGACCCACGGCGATCAAGGCATGGCTGCCCCTGATCGGTTCGGCACCTGCCCGCGGGGTCACCTCGAAGCCGTTGTCGCACTTGGTGAACCGGATGTCCTCGGCGCCGGTGTGCACCACGATCCCCTCGGCCTCCAGGATGCCGCGGATCGCCGCGGACACATCCTCGTCCTCGCGCGAGGTCAGTCGCGGTCCGCGTTCCACGACGGTGACCGCCGCCCCGAACCGGCGGTACATCTGCGCGAACTCCAGCGCGATATAGCTGCCACCGATGACCACCAGATGTTCGGGAATGGTATCGAGTTCCAGCACAGAGACATTCGTCAGATAGTCGATATCGGACAGGCCGGGTAGATCGGGCACCACCGCGCGGCCGCCGACATTGAGGAAGATCCGCTCGGCACTGATGAGCCGGCCGTCGACGTCGAGGGTGTGCGGATCGACGAAACGGGCGTGCCCGCGCAGCAATGTGGCGCCGTTCATCCCCTCGATCCAGGATTCCAGCCCGTGGCGGTCGGCTTCGACGATAGCGTCCTTACGCGCCTTCACCTTGGCCATGTCGACGGTCACCGGTCCGGTATCGATGCCGAAATCCGCTCCGCGGCGGGCGATATGGGCCGCGTGCGCGCTGGCCACGAGCGTCTTGGTGGGGATACAGCCGGAGTTAACGCAGGTTCCGCCGACCAGCTTGCGTTCGATCACCGCGACGCGTTGGCCGGCCGCGGTGAGCCGCCCGGCCAGCGGCGGTCCGGCCTGTCCCGCACCGACGATGATGGCGTCGAAAGCCGTTGCCTGCGCCATCAGATCAGCGACGCGAGGTAGACCACCGCGAATCCGCCTGCCACGGCGATGACGTCTTCGACGAGGGCCACCGGAAGATCCTTGCCGCCGTTGCGCTCGACCACTGCCTTGCGGGCCGAGTAGCCGCCCATCGTGCCCAGCACCGCACCGACGACGCCGGCTCCGACGCCAGAGATGACGTTGCCCGCGGACGCGTCACCGATGACGCCGCTGACCAGCACCGCGCCCGTGAAGGCGCCGGTGAACAGTCGTGCGGCGAACTGCATGGTGACCGTGCGCGGGGGTGTGGCAGGCAGCTGATCGGTGACCAATTCGACCACCAGCAGGATGGTCAGCACCGTGACCGTGATCGGGTGGGTCAGCCACTGTGCCCAGGTGCCGTCGAGCTCGATCCAGCCGAGCAGACCGCCCCAGGCCACCACGGCCGGTGGCGTGAGAGCGCGCAGACCGGCCACCACGCCGATCGACAACGCCAGCAGCAGAACCAGGACCACCGTCATGAGCACCTCCGCGCCGGACCAGCTGATCTCCGGACGCTAACACGCATGGCACTGGTGGGCCGGGTGATCCGGCAGTCGATCAGAACCGGCAGAAGCGGATATCGGAGGCCAGGATCGCCTTGGCGCCGATCGCGGCGAGCTGGTCCATGATGGTGTTGACCGTCCGGCGGGGCACCAGCGCGCGCACCGCCACCCATTCGGGGTCGGCCAACGGGGCGATGGTGGGCGATTCCAGTCCCGGGGTGACCGCGGTCGCCTGGTCCAGGACCGTGCGCGGACAGTCATAGTCGAGCATCAGGTATTGCTGGCCGAAGACCACGCCCTGCACCCGGGCAGCCAACTGGTCGCGCGCCGGGTCCGGTTCGGAATCCGACCGCTCGATCAGGATGGCCTCCGAATCGCACAGCGACTCACCGAAGGCGACCAGATTGTGCAACCGCAGCGTGCGTCCGGATCCGACGATATCGGCGATCACATCGGCCACCCCGAGCTGGATGGAGATCTCCACCGCACCATCGAGCCGGATCACCGTGGCTTCGATCCCCTTGGCGGCCAGATCGCGACGGACCAGATTCGGATAGGCGGTGGCGATCCGCTTGCCCGCAAGGTCGCCGACCTGCCAATCCTGGCCCTGCGGTGCCGCGTAGCGGAACGTCGACGAGCCGAAGCCCAGCGCAAGCCGTTCTTTGACCGGCGCATCGGCGTCGGCCGCCAAATCGCGTCCGGTGATGCCGAGGTCCAACTCCCCCGAACCCACGTAGATCGCGATGTCCTTGGGCCGCAGGAAAAAGAACTCGACGTTGTTCGCGGGGTCGACGACGGTCAGATCCTTGGGATCGGTGCGGCGGCGGTAGCCGGCCTCCGAGAGGATCTCCGACGCCGATTCACTGAGTGCGCCCTTGTTGGGCACCGCGACGCGCAGCATGGTCACAGATTCCGGTAGACGTCGTCGAGCTTCAGACCGCGCGAGAGCATCAGCACCTGGGTCCAATACAGCAGCTGGCTGATCTCCTCGGCGAGCGCCGCATCGCTCTCGTGCTCGGCCGCCAACCACACCTCGCCGGCCTCCTCGAGGATCTTCTTGCCCAGCCCATGTACGCCGGAATCCAGTGCGGCGACCGTCCCGCTCCCGGCGGGACGGGTCTGGGCTTTCTCACTGAGCTCGGCGAACAGGGCATCGAAGGTCTTCACGGACAGCGATTGTTTCATGCGCCGAACACAAGACCCAAAGTGATTCCGCTGTGGGGGTCGGCCACACCCGCCGAGTCAGCGGCGAATGGTCACTTCCCCACCGCGTCGTCGGTACTCAACAGCTCGGCGTGCATGTCCTCCAGCGAGACCCCCTTGGTCTCACGCACCCACTTGGAGACGAACACGAAGGACAGCACCGCGCACAGTGCATAGAAACCGTAGGCGAGCCCGAGGTGGTTGCGCAGCTCCGGGAACGTCACCGTGATGGCCCAGTTGGCCGCCCACTGACCCGCGGCGGCGAGGCCCAGCGCGGCGGCACGGATGCGGTTGGGGAACATCTCGCCGAGCAGCACCCAGACCACCGGCCCCCAGGACATGCCGAACGCGACGACGAAGAGGTTGGCAGCGACGAGCGCGATCACGCCGGAGGCTCCCGGCAGGCTGGGCGTACCGTCCGGGTTGACCGTCGCGTTGGCGAAGATGACCGCCATGGTGGCCAGGGTGACCGCCATCCCGGCCGACCCGATGAGCAGCAGCGGTTTGCGGCCGATCTTGTCGATGAGGGCAATCGCGATCAGGGTCGTCAGCACGTTGATCACCGAGGTGATCACCGTGTAGACCGCCGACTCGTCGGCGCTGAATCCGACGGCCTGCCACAGCACGTTGGAGTAGTAGAAGATCACGTTGATACCGACGAACTGCTGGAAGATCGACAGGCCCAGACCCACCCAGACGATGCCGTAGACCCCGCCGGTGGGTTTGCGCAGGTCGCGCCACGACGGTTTGTCCTCACGCTCCAGGGTGTCCTGGATCCGGGTGATGGTGATCTCCAGGTTCTTCTGGCCGAGCAACATGCTGAGCACCCGGCGCGCTTCCGGAATCTTGTGGCTGGCAACGAGATAGCGGGGCGACTCGGGAATCGTGAAGGCCAGCGCACCGTAGAGCACCGCAGGCACGGCCATCGCCAGGAACATCCAGCGCCACGCGTCCAGGCCGAGCCACAGCACCTCGTTGGGTCCGCCCGCGGCCCACTGCAACAGCCAGTTGACGGCGAACGAGGCGAAAATGCCCAACACGATGGCCAGTTGCTGCAGCGAACCCAACCGCCCACGGATCTGCGGCGGCGAGGTCTCGGCGATATAGGCGGGAGCGATCACCGAGGCCACCCCCACCCCGATACCACCGACGATGCGGAACAGCACCACCGTCCACACATCGTGCGCCAGGCCGGTACCGACGGCGCTGATCAGGAACAGGACCGCCGCGATCTTCATGACCGCGATCCGGCCGATCCGATCGGCGATGCGACCGGCCGTCATCGCGCCCACCGCGGCGCCGAGGAGCGCCGAGGCGACCGCGAATCCCAGTTCGGCATTGCCGATCCCGAAATCCTCCTGGATCGAGCTCACCGCGCCGTTGATCACCGCGCTGTCGTAGCCGAACAACAGACCGCCGAGGGCGGCCACCGCCGCGATCCGCACCGCCGTGCGGCCCGAGTTGAAACTCGCGTCGTCCTCGAACAACGAGGCGTCATCGCCTCCGACCGGACCGTGCGTCATCGAATCGTCCTTCCGCGGCACCGTGATGCGTATCAGCTCACGATGGCACAGACGTGGCCGCGCCGGGTCGTTAATCCGCGGTGTTTCGGCCCGGTGCCGTAATCGGCCGCACGCCGGCCGGGGTGATCTCCGCCGAGATCCGATTGGGCGTGCCGGATCGGGGGTAGTGCAGACGGATCTCAGCTCGGCTCGGATTCACTCGCAGGGAGACCCATGCTCGGCAAACTGTCGATCGTCGCACTCGCCGCGCTGGTGTGTGTCCCGCTGACCCCGGCAAGGGCGGAGCCGGACGATATCGACGCACGGGTACGGCTGGCCACCACCGAGGCCGCCGAATCCGGTGCCGATCTCGAGCTCGCCGTACTCGACCGCGGAACCGGCCGCCTGGTCTCCACCGGCAATACCGCCTTTCCGATCGCATCGGTGGTGAAGCTGTTCATCGCCGACGACGCGCTGTTCCGGGAGGCAACCGGATCGTCGGCGTTGTCCGCATCCGACCACGCCGCGCTGGACGCGATGTTGCGATCTTCCGAAGATGGTGCGGCCCAGACGTTCTGGGATCGCGGTGGTGGTAATGCCGTGATCGCCCGTGTCAAAGAACGATACGGGCTGCCCGCGACCAACCCGCCCGCCAACGGACGTTGGGATGTCACCCAGAGCACCGCGGGCGATCTGGTGCGCTACTACGACATGCTGCTCGACGGTTCGGGCGGGCTACCGGCCGAACAAACCGAGATCATCGTCGGCGATCTGGCCAACTTCACCGCTGCGGGAGCCGATGGTTACCCGCAACGCTTCGGGCTGCCCGACGGGTTGTCGGGCACACCGCTGGCCGTCAAGCAGGGCTGGTTCTGCTGCTGGAACGGTGGCAACCAACTGCACGTCTCCACCGGCATCGTGGGTGCAGACCGCCGGTACGTGATGGCGATCAGCTCGTTGGATCCCAACGGTCCCGCCGGCGCCAGGGACACCATGACGCGCGCCGTGCGCACTGTGTTCCCGTCCGGAACGCCATGATCAGGCGCTGCGTTCGCCGCTGACCTCACCCAACTCGGTGTGGATCTCGCGCAGCGAGTCGACGTCCAGGGCCGCCAGCGATTCGGCGTGCCGCCGCCGCGGCCCGCCGGGCACCGCGATCTCGTTGGGTACGACCAGCACCGCACATCCGGCGGCCTCGGCCGCCGCCGCGCCGGTGACGGAGTCCTCCACGGCCAGACACGCGGCCGGATCCAGGTCCAACAGCGTGGCGGCCCGCAGATAGGGGTCCGGCGCGGGTTTGCCGCTGGGCACCTCGTCGCCGCAGACGGTCACCGAGAAGTAGCCCCGCCCGATGCTGTCGAGGGCTTTCTCGGTGAGCACACGGCGGGTGTTGGTCACCAACGCCATCGTGACATCGGCGGCAGCGAGCGCGTCGAGCATCTCCCGGGCCCCGGCGCACCACGGCAGACCCTCGGCGAAGAGCTCACCGACGTAGTCGTGCATCCAGTCCGCGGTGCGCGCCATGTCCTCCGGATCGGGCGGCAAACCCAGATCGGCGTACACGATCGCCAAGACGTTCTCGCTCGACCCACCGATAGTGCTGGTGCGCACCTCGGCGGTCAGCTCGCGGCCGTGCCTGCGGTACAGATCCTGGATTGCGATGTCCCAGAGCTTTTCGGAGTCGACGAGCGTTCCGTCCATATCCCACAACACCGCACGCATGCACCCAGTGTCTCATCGACGCCGCCGCGGCCCGAACCATCGGACCCGTGGACACGGTGTCGATACGGCAATTCTCGTGACGGGCGCAACCGGCGGGCAGGTGGTCGATGAGTCGACCACCCTGGACCCCAACGATATCCGTGCACCGGCGGTGAACCCGGCGAAGGCCGCGCCACCCGATTCGGTGACCGCGGTCACCGGGTACCTGCGAAAGCCTGATTCGTTACCCGCAGCACTGGACAACGTCGAGCGGCCGATCGGTGCCGACCTCGCGGATCAGTCCTCCGGGTTGTAGCCGAGGTTGGGCGCCAGCCAGCGCTCCGCCTCGGCCAGCGTCCAGCCCTTGCGCTTGGCATAGTCGGCCACCTGGTCCTGTGCCAGCCGTCCGACCACGAAGTACTGCGACTGCGGGTGCGAGAAGTACCACCCGCTGACCGCGGCACCCGGCCACATCGCCATCGACTCGGTCAGTTCGATACCGGTCCGCTTCGTCACGTCCAGCAGCTCGAACAGGGTCGTCTTCTCGGTGTGCTCGGGGCAGGCCGGGTAGCCGGGCGCCGGGCGGATTCCGACATACTTCTCCCCGATCAGCTCTTGGTTGTCGAGCTGCTCGTCGGGCTGGTAACCCCAGAACTCCTGGCGCACCCGCTGGTGCATGCGCTCGGCGAACGCCTCGGCCAGCCGGTCGGCCAGCGACTCCAGCAGGATGGCGCTGTAGTCGTCATGATCGGCCTTGAACTCGGTGATCTTGTCCGCGCTGCCCAGGCCGGCCGTCACCGCGAATGCGCCGACGTGGTCGGCGAGTCCGGTCTGCTTGGGCGCGATGAAATCGCCCAGTGAGCGGTTCGGTATGCCGTCCCGGTGCTCGCCCTGCTGGCGCAGGTTGTGCAGCGTGGTGAGCACCTCGCTGCGGGTGTCGTCGGTGTAGACCTCGACATCGTCACCGACCGCGTTGGCCGGGAAGAAGCCGATGACACCGTTGGCGGTCAGCCATTTCTCCTTGATCAACGTGTCCAGCATCTGCTGCGCATCGTCGTAGAGCTTGCGGGCGGCCTCACCCGATGCCGGATTGTTCAGGATGTCCGGGAATCGACCCTTCATCTCCCAGGCGTTGAAGAACGGTTGCCAGTCGATGTACTCGCGCAGCTCGGCCAGGTCGTAGTCGAGAAATTCCCGAACCCCGAGGCCCTGGGCAGGCAACGGCGGCGTGTAGCCCTCCCACTCGATCGGGGTGCGGTTGGCCCGCGCCTTCTCCAGGGTCAACGTGGGCCGTTCGTTCTTCTGGGCGTGCCGCTCCCGCAGCGAGGCATAGTCGGCCGCGGTCGCCTCCAGCAGCGCGGGACGCTGCTTGTCGTCGAGTAGCGCAGCGGCCACCGGCACCGAGCGGGAGGCGTCCTTGACCCATACCACCGGTCCCTTGCGACGCGGCGCCACCTTCACCGCGGTGTGTGCGCGCGAGGTCGTCGCACCACCGATCAGCAGCGGAATCTCCAGGCCCTCGCGCTCCATCTCGACGGCGAAGTTGACCATCTCGTCCAACGACGGGGTGATCAGACCGCTCAGCCCGATGATGTCCGCGTCGTGTTCCTTGGCGGCGTCGAGAATCTTCTGCGCGGGCACCATCACGCCGAGGTCGATCACCTCGAAGTTGTTGCACTGCAACACAACTCCGACAATGTTCTTGCCGATATCGTGCACATCACCCTTGACGGTCGCCATGATGATGGTGCCGTTGGTGTCCTTGCTGGAGGAGGTGCCGTTGGCCTCCTTCTCGGCCTCGATGAACGGCAGCAGGTACGCCACGGCCTTCTTCATGACCCGTGCGGACTTCACCACCTGAGGCAGGAACATCTTGCCCGACCCGAACAGGTCGCCGACGACGTTCATACCGTCCATCAGCGGTCCCTCGATCACCTCGATCGGCCGCCCGCCGGCGGCCTCGATCTCGGCGCGCAGCTCCTCGGTGTCGGCATCGACGTTGGCGTCGATACCCTTCACCAGCGCATGGGTGATGCGCTCGCGGACCGGCAGCGACCGCCACTCGGCCGCGGCGGGATCCTCGGATTTCTCGGTCTTGTTGAACCGTTCGGCGATCTCGAGCAGGCGTTCGGCGGCGTCCTCGCGCCGGTTGAGGACCACGTCTTCGATCCGGTCCCGCAGTTCTGGGTCGATCGAGTCATAGGGCACCAGCGCGCCGGCGTTGACGATGCCCATGTCCAGGCCGGCCTTGATGGCGTGGAACAGGAACACCGCGTGGATCGCCTCGCGGACCGGGTTGTTGCCGCGGAACGAGAAGGACACGTTGGAGATGCCCCCGGAGATGTGCACACCGGGCAGGTTCTCCTTGATCCAGGCACAGGCCTCGATGAAGTCGATCCCGTAGGTGGCGTGCTCCTCGATACCGGTGGCCAGCGCAAAGCAGTTCGGGTCGAAGATGATGTCCTCGGCGGGGAAGCCGACCTCCTCGGTGAGGACCCGGTAGGCGCGTCCGCAGATTTCCTTGCGGCGCTCCAGATTGTCGGCCTGACCCTGCTCGTCGAAGGCCATCACGACCACGGCGGCGCCGTATTTGCGGCACAGCCGGGCCTCCCGGATGAACTTCTCCTCGCCCTCTTTCAGCGAGATCGAGTTCACGATCGGCTTGCCCTGGACGTTCTTCAGGCCTGCCTCGATGACCTCCCACTTCGAGGAGTCGATCATCACCGGGACCTTGCTGATATCGGGCTCGGCCGCGATCAGCTTGGTGAACCGGTCCATGGCGGCGACACCGTCGATCATGCCCTCGTCCATGTTGATGTCGATGACCTGGGCGCCGACCTCGACCTGCTGTAGCGCCACCGAGAGCGCGGTGTCGTAATCCTCGGCCTTGATCAGGTTGCGGAACCGCGCCGATCCGGTGATGTTGGTGCGTTCGCCGATGTTGACGAACAGCGAATCATCGGTGATGTTCAGCGGCTCCAGACCCGACAGCCGGGTGGCCACCTCGATCTTCGGCAGTTCGCGCGGCCGCTTACCGTCCACGGTCTTGGCGATCTCGGCGATATGCGGCGGCGCGGTGCCGCAGCAGCCACCCACCAGGTTCACCAGCCCGGCGTCGGCGAACTCGGCGATATAGCCGGCCTGGCGCTCCGGTGACTCGTCGTATTCACCGAAGGCATTGGGCAGTCCCGCATTGGGATAGCAGGACACATAGGTGTCCGCAATGCGCGCCATCTCGGCGATATACGGTCGCATCTCCGGTGCACCCAGCGCACAGTTCAGACCGATCGCGAGTGGTTTGGCATGCCGGATCGCGTTCCAGAAAGCCTCGGTGACCTGCCCGGAGAGGGTGCGTCCGGAGGCATCGGTGATGGTGCCGGAGATGATCACCGGCCAGCGGCGTCCACGCTGCTCGAACAGGGTCTCGATGGCGAACACCGCGGCCTTGGCGTTCAGCGAGTCGAAGATCGTCTCGACGATCAACAGGTCGGATCCACCGTCCACCAGACCGTTGGCGGCCTCGAGATAGGCGGCGACCAACTGGTCGTAGGAGACGTTGCGGGCACCGGGATCGTTGACATCCGGCGAGATCGACGCCGTCCGCGTGGTCGGTCCGATGGCGCCGGCGACGTAGCGGGGTTTCTCGGGCGTGCTGAACTCGTCGGCGGCCGCCCGCGCCAGCGCCGCACCGGCGTAGTTGAGCTCGTAGGCCAGTGCGGCCATGTCGTAGTCGGCCAGCGAGACCGCGTTCGCATTGAACGTGTTGGTTTCCAGGATGTCCGCACCCGCTTCGAGGTACTCGCGGTGGATGCCCTCGATGATCTGCGGCTGGGTCAGGTTGAGCAGGTCGTTGTTGCCCTGCAGCGCCGTCGGCCATTCGGTGAACCGGTCGCCGCGGTATCCGGCCTCGTCGGGGCGGTCACGCTGGATCGCCGTGCCCATCGCGCCGTCGATCACCAGGATCCGCTGATCGAGCGCGGCCGTCAGTTCGGCGGTGCAGTCGGGCCGGATGTTCGGCGTGAACTCGGTCTCTCCAGTGCTGGTCGTCGTCGCTGAGGTGCCAGATGTCGCAGCGGTCACATGCACTCCTTCCATGACGGAAGGCGTCCTTGACTCTGCCGAGCGTGGCGGATGCCAGGGCTCATGACCCCCAGGCAGCCGTTGCAACGCCTCTCGACGGAGAAAAGTCTACGTCGTCCCCCAAACGACGTCAGGACGCCCATGATGTCGCCGGCACCGACCCTGACCAGGGCCTTGTCGGAAACCACGCGGCAATCATGATCAACCCGATTGCCGCCGAACATATTTCGTCTCGACGGGCTTGCCGACGACGGTGTCGGCAACCATCAGGACAGGGTAATCGGGCCCGTCAAGCGGGTTTGACACCCTCCCGAGCGCACACCGGCGGCGGCTGCCGATTCGCCACGCGGCCCGGCAGGACTCATGACCGCCGGTCAGGGCTTACGCTGGCAGAGTGACACCGTCGGATGCGAGTGGACCCCGCCTGCCGAACCTGCAGAACACGGTCGTCGTCGCGGCCTTCGAGGGCTGGAACGACGCCGGTGATGCGGCCAGCGGTGCGCTCGAACACCTCGACTCCATCTGGGAGGCCGAGACGATCGTCGAGATCGACGATGAGACGTATTACGACTACCAGGTCAATCGCCCGGTGATCCGGCAGATCGACGGGGTGACCCGCGAGCTCGTCTGGCCGTCGATGCGCATCTCGCACTGCCGCCCACCCGGTAGCGACCGCGATATCGTGCTGATGCACGGCGTCGAACCCAATATGCGATGGCGCACGTTCTGCGCCGAGCTGCTGGCGATCGCCGACAAGCTGAACGTCGACACCGTGGTGATCCTGGGCGCGCTGCTGGCCGATACCCCGCACACCCGTCCCGTGC
Source organism: Mycolicibacterium sp. 22603 (assembly GCA_052044345.1). GTDB lineage: Bacteria > Actinomycetota > Actinomycetes > Mycobacteriales > Mycobacteriaceae > Mycobacterium. The sequence goes on along the minus strand of JBQEMX010000006.1, from coordinate 102,575 downwards.
CGGTCTCCGGTGCCGCCTACTCCGCCGACTCGGCCAAGTTCTTCGGGCTGGAAGAGACCCGCTACGAGGGCCCCACCGGGATCGCCGGGGTGTTCCAGGACGCCTGCGTGCAGGCCGGGATACCGGCGGTGACGTTCTGGGCGGCGGTGCCGCACTACGTGTCACAACCGCCGAACCCCAAGGCCACCGTGGCGCTGCTACGCCGGGTGGAAGACGTGCTCGATATCGAGGTGCCGCTGGCCGACCTACCCGGTGCGGCCGAGGAGTGGGAACAGGCCGTCACCGAGATGACCGCCGAGGACGACGAGATCGCCGAGTACGTGCAGTCCCTCGAGGAACGCGGGGACGCCGAGGTCGATATGAACGACGCGCTGGGCAAGATCGACGGGGATGCGCTGGCCGCGGAGTTCGAGCGCTACCTGCGGCGGCGCGGCCGCTGAGCGGCCCAGCTCTCTCGGCCCAGTGGCCACTTGTGACACGCGTTCTCGGCTTTCGCGTGCAACAACTGGCCACTGGGCAGGGGTTCAGTCCTCCAAGGCCTCGGTGCGGGCGCTCAGTGATCGGCCGAGCGCGGCGACCTCGGCGTCGAGGTGTGGCAGCAGCTCCGAGGTGAACCTGCGGATATCGCGTTCGGCGGGCGCGGTGGAGACCACCGGGCGGACCCAGCGGAAGGCCCCGACCCAGTTGGGGCAGTAGATGCGCTTCTTGCGTCCTTCGATGCCCTTGACGAACGCCGCGCCACACTCGGCGACCGTCGTCGTCTTCTTCAGCGGCCCCGGCATGCGCCTGAGCATCTCGCGGAAGGTGGACAGATCGGCCTTGGCGTCCTGGACCAGCGGGGTGTCGATCCAGCTCATGTGCGCACACCCGACATCCACCCCGTGATGGGCGACCTCCAGGCGCAGGGTGTTGGCGAAATACTCGGCACCCGCCTTCGACGCGTGGTACGCGGCCAGCCCGGGTGCCGAGGTGAACGCCGCCAGCGAGGACACCACCAGCACGTAGCCGCGGCGTTCGATCACAGCGGGCAGGGTCGCCCGGACGGTGTTGAACACCCCGACGATATTGACGTCGATGACCCGGCGGAACGCCTCGGGGTCGACCTGCAGCACCGAGCCGAAGCTGGCGATGCCGGCGTTGGCGACCACGATGTCGATGCCACCGAAGTGGGCCACCGCGGCGTCGGCCGCCCGCTGCATGGCGGGCAGGTCGCGCACGTCGGCCAGGGCGGTCAGCACGTGCTCCGGTCCACCGAGTTCGGCGGCCAGCTCCGCCAGCGGCGCTTCGTCCAGATCGGTGAGCACCAGTTTGGCGCCCTTGCGGCGCAGCCTGCGGGCCACCTCGGCGCCCACACCGCGCGCTCCCCCGGTGATGACGACGACCTTGCCATGCAGTGAGCTCATGGCCGTCAACCTACTCGGCGGCTACAACCGCACACCCAGCAACGCATCGACCAGGTCGGCGACCAGACCCGGTGCCGTCGGGTCACTGCCGCCGTAGGTCGATGCGTCGGTACACCAGCCATCAATGGCGGCAAGGGTTTTGGGAGTGTTCAGATCATCGGCCAGGTAACCGCGGACGCGGCTCAGCAGATCGGTGGCAGCGGGACCCGCCGGCAGGGAGGTGGCCGCCCGCCACTGCTGCAGCCGGGTCTGCGCCTCGGCCAGGACGTCATCGCTCCAGAAGCGGTCCTGGCGGTAATGACCGGCGAACAGGCCAAGCCTCACCGCGGAGGGATCCACCCCGTCGGCGCGCAACCGCGACACGAGCACCAGGTTGCCGCGGCTCTTGCTCATCTTGTGCCCGTCCCAGCCGATCATCCCGGAGTGCACATAGTGCCGGGCGAAGCGTCGTTCGCCGCTCACGGATTCGGCGTGTGCGGCCGAGAACTCGTGGTGCGGGAAGATCAGGTCCGACCCGCCGCCCTGGATATCCAGGCCGGAACCGATGCGGGTCAGCGCGATCGCGGCGCACTCCACGTGCCAGCCGGGCCTGCCCGGCCCGAAGGGTGACGGCCAGCTCGGCTCGCCGGGGCGTTCGGCACGCCACAACAGGGCGTCGAGCGGATCGGTCTTGCCTGCGCGGTCCGGATCACCACCGCGCTCGGCGAACAGCCGGGTCATCGTCTCGTGGTCGTAGCCGGACTCGTAGCCGAATTGCCGGGTCGCATCGGCACGGAAGTACACATCGGGATACTGCGGATCGTCCACGACGTAGGCGGCCCCGGAGGCCAGCATCTTCTCGACGAGCTCGACGACCTCGGCGATGGCATCGGTGGCCGCCACGTAGTCGCGCGGCGGCAGCACCCGCAGGGCGGTCATGTCCTCGCGGAACAGCTGCGTCTCGCGATCACCGAGTTCGCGCCAGTCGATACCGTCGCGCTCGGCCCGCTCGAACAGCGGATCGTCGACATCGGTGATGTTCTGGACGTAGTGCACGTCGTGGCCGCCGTCCCGCCACACCCGGTTGACCAGGTCGAAGGTCAGATAGGTGGCGGCGTGACCCAGGTGGGTGGCGTCATAGGGGGTGATCCCGCAGACGTACATGGTCGCCGTGGGTCCGGGCGACACCGGGCGCACCTGGCGGTCGGCGGTGTCGTAGAGCCGCAGCGCGACACCGGCGCCCGGCAACGTGGGAACGGTCGGCGCCGGCCAGGACTGCATGACGTCGACTCTAGGTTGTTGACTCACCGGTGCCCTCCGTTGGATCTGCCTTTCGCCAGGAACCGACAAGTGGCAGGGCCGGTTCATTCCCCGAACCCATCCTTCAGAAGGCCGATCGGATGGTGTCCAGCAAGGGCCCTGCCAGCTCCGGGCGGCACATCAGCAGATCCGGCAGGTAGGGATCGCGCCGGTTGTAGACCAGCGGCGCCCCGCCCAATCGGGTGGCGTGCAGGCCGGCGGCCCAGAGCACCCCGGCGGGGGCGGCCGAATCCCACTCCCACTGGCCGCCGGCATGGATGTAGGCGTCGACATCGCCGCGCACCACGGCCATCGCCTTAGCACCGGCCGAGCCGATCCGCACGACCTCGATGTCCATCTGCTCGCGCAACCACCACAGCACCGCCGGTGGACGGTAGGTGCTCGCGGTGATCCGGATGGGCCCGTCGCGTCGCGGTGGTGGCGGAGTGACGGTGTCGGTGCGATACACCTGGCGCAACGCGGGCAGGGCGACGGCGGCGTCGGTGATGGCACCCCGGTCGTCGGTCGCCGCCGGGGCGGCTCCGGGCTGGTCGGTCGCCGCCGGGGCGGCTCCGGGCTGGTCGGTCGCCGCCGGGGCGGCTCCGGGAGCACTACCGTGCCTTTGCCACAGCGCGATGTGCACCGCCCAGTCGGCGTGTCCCGCCATCGAGTACTCACGGGTGCCGTCGACCGGGTCCACGATCCACACCCGGTCGGCATGCACCCGGGACAGGTCGTCGACCGCCTCCTCGGACAGCACCGCGTCACCCGGACGCAGTTCGGCAAGGCGCTTCAGGATGAAGGTGTTGGCCCGTCGGTCACCGGCGTCACCGAGTTCGTAGGAGTCGTAGAAGCCGACCTCCTCGCGGACGGCCAGCAGCAGCTCCCCGGCTTCGGCGGCCACCATCGCGGCAACCTCGGCATCGGTATGCGCGGCGAGAGTCACCGGACAAGTATCGCGGTACCCGCCCGGGCGGCGGGTCGGGTACCCGCGATCAGAAGGCGGGCCATGGGATCGGGCGGTGCCGATCCGGAGACGGCATCACGGGATCGTCAAGCAGCGCAGCGATTCTCGCACCGAGTGCGGCCACTTCGGCGGCGGTCAGGTGTTCGCGCAGCTGGTCACCCAGCCCGTCGCGCACACGTGTTCGCAACTGGTCGATGGCGGTCAGCTCGTCGTCGGGGACGGGCTTGCCCGCCCACCCCCACAGCACGGTGCGCAGCTTGTCCTCGGTGTGCAGGGTCACACCGTGGTCGACACCGCGGACCCGGCCGTCCACCCCGGCGAGGATGTGCCCGCCCTTGCGGTCGGCATTGTTGATCAGGACGTCGAAGACCGCCATCCGCCGCAGCCGGTCATCATCGGCGTGCACCAGCAGGACGGCATCACCGGTCTGGTCATAGGCCTGCAGGATGGGCAGATAGCCGGCGGGCACCTTACCCGCGGGGACAAGGTCCACCAGGTCGGGACCATCGTCGCGGTCATCTGCGGATGGATCGTCGGTCAACCCGTCGCCGGGTTGGTCGACCCACACCTGCACCATGCCGATTCCGGCGGGACCATCACGAATAACCGTGTGCGGCACGATATCCCAACCGAGCGCTGCCGAGATCTGGTAGGCCGCCCGCTCCCGGCCCGCCAGCGTGCCGTCCGGGAAGTCCCACAGCGGGGCCTCGCCGGCGACCGGCTTGTACACGCAGTGCACGGTCCGCTCGCCGAGGGTGGACTCACACAGGAACGTCGCGTTGCTCGCCGAGCGGATGCGCCCGAGAACGTTCAGCTCACCGGTGCTCAGCAGGTCCGCGAGATCGGCATCAGAAGGGCGGTTCATCATCTGTCCCGCCGAAGGCGCCGCGCCGATATCCGTTGGTACGCACGCAGATGTGACCTTCGGGGTCGAGCGGTTCGTCGCACAGCGGGCATGGCGGCCGCCCGGCCGAGATGACCCGGTTGGACCGGGTGGCGAACTCCCGTGCCGATTCCGGGGTCAAGAAGACCCGGACCGCGTCGGGGCCGTCCTCGGCATCATCGAGGACCACCGAGGCGTCGAATTCGGTGTCGGACACCGCCAGCAGTTCGACCACGACGGTCTGCGCCTCGGCATCCCAGCCCAGCCCCATCGTGCCGACCCGGAACTCGGCGTCCACGGGCATCTCGAGGGGCTGCAGATCGTCGATCTCGCCGGTGTCGGGCGGGATCGGGGTGCCGAACCGGCGATTGATCTCCACCAACAGCGCAGTGATGCGTTCGGCCAGCACGGCCACCTGCTGTTTCTCCAGCATCACCGACACGATGCGCTTGTCATGAACGGCCTGCAGGTAGAACGTGCGGTTCCCGGGCTGCCCGACGGTCCCGGCCACGAAACGGTCGGGTGAGCGGAAGACGTGAATTGCGCGGGGCATGGCACCTTTCAAAATAGCCGGTAGCGGCCGGACTCAAGCAGTGGAGCCACCGACGACCGCGTCACCGGCGGGCGCAGCGGCCGGAGCGGCACTCAGCGCGGCGGTCAACCCCTTACCGGTGTGGTTGACGTGCAGCACGAACGGCCGCGTCTCCGTGTAGCGGATGACGCTCATCGACGCGGGGTCCGCCGTGATGCGCTGGAAGCTGTCCAGGTGGGTGCCCAGCGCATCGGCCAACACCGACTTGATGACATCGCCGTGGGTGCAGGCGATCCACAACGCATCACCGCCGTGCGCTCCCGCCAGCTGCCGATCGTGTTCACGGATCGCCGCGACGGCGCGTGCCTGCACCTGAGCCAGGCCCTCTCCATCGGGAAAAACGGCCGCGCTCGGGTGTGCCTGCACCACCTTCCACAGCGGTTCCTTGAACAGTTCGGAGATCGCGCGCCCGGTCCACGCGCCGTAGTCCACCTCCGTGATGCGGTCCTCGACCACCGGCTCGATGCCCAGCGCGGTGGCCAGCGGCGCCACGGTGTTCGCGCAGCGCAGCAACGGTGAACGCACGATCGCCTTGACCGGCAGTGCTCCGATCCGTTCGACCACCGCCTCGGCCTGCTCGCGCCCGGTGTCGTCGAGGTCGACGCCCGCCGAACGGCCGGCCAGGGTGTGCGCGGTATTGGAAGTGGAGCGGCCGTGCCGCAGCAGGATGACGGTCACGGGCGGATCCTCCGGGTCGGCAGGGTCATTTCGCGGCGAGCATCCCGGTGCCCAGCAGGATCATGACGATGACGCCGAGGGTGATCCGGTATCCGACGAACCAGTACATGCTGTGGTTGACCAGGAACTTCAGGAACCAGGCGACGGCGGCATAGCCGACCACGAAGGCGATCACGGTACCCAGCACGATCTGCGCGACGCTGGCGCTCATACCGGTGTCGCCGGGTTCGAACACGTGGCGCAGTTCGTAGAGCCCGGAGCCCAGCACCGCGGGGATGGCCAGCAGGAAACCGAAGCGCGCCGCCGCCTCCCGCTTCTGGCCGAGGAACAGGCCGGTGCTGATGGTCACCCCGGAACGCGATACGCCCGGGATCAACGCCAGCGCCTGGGCCGAGCCGACGAGCAGACTGTCCCGCAGCGTGAACTGCTCGATGGGCCGGGTCTGCTTTCCGAAGTACTCAGCCGCGGCGATGACGAAGGAGAACACGATCAGCGCGGTGGCGATGATCCAGAGGTTGCGGATGTCGTCGCGGATGAAATGTTGCAGCGTGAAGCCGAAGATCCCGATCGGGATGGTGCCGATGATCACCCACCAGCCCAGCCAGTAGTCCGCGGTGCGCCGGTCCGGGTGGCGCAATCCGCCGAACCAGGCCGTCACGATGCGCCCGATATCGCGGGCGAAATAGAGCAGGACGGCCACCTCGGTACCGATCTGCACCACGGCGGTGAACGACGCGCCGGCGTCGGCGCCGAAGAACGCCTCGGACACGATCGCGAGGTGGCCGGAGGAGGACACCGGGAGGAACTCGGTCAGTCCCTGGACGACCGCAAGCACGACGACCTGCAACCAGGACATCTCAGGCATGGACATCTCTAATCACGCGGACGACCGTACCGTGGGGGTCGGGTCAGCGCGTCGCGCGCACCGGCTCCGCTCCGGCGACGGCATCACGCACGGTGGCCGCTACGCTGCGCTCATCGGCGAGATCGATATCTTTCAGGCTGCGGGACGTGCGGGCGATGATGTCCTCGCTCTGCGGGACGGGACCGCTCAGCCGGGGCCGGTACACCTCGACGACCAGGTTCTGGCGGTCCTCGACGTGAAAGGAGAAGCTGCGGCCATCACCCAGGGTGCCGAACCCGCTGGCGTGCACGCCGGTCGAGACGTGCTCGATGGCAAACTCGTCTGCCGACAGTTCGGTATCCGGAGCCAGTGCCATAGCACGCACCATACCCACAAATTGACGGTTAGGTCCCCATTGGCAAACTTTGCGCAAAGCGCGAATGCAAGCGCAGGCAGAATGCGGAATCAGGAGTTTTGAAGGCCCATGACCACGAAACCCGCATTCCGGGTGCGCTCACTCTCGGCATTGACACTGGTTGTCGGCGTCGTGTCGGCGTGCTCGTCGACGCCTGCCGATTCGCCACCACCGACCATCCCCGTCGCAACACCGGCCGTGTCGCCACAGGTCAGTGGTGCCGTCGACGGTGTCGTGATGCCGTTGGCCGCGCCGGGAATGGCCGCCGTCTTCGATATCCGCACCTCCTCGGCGGTCGTGTTGGGCCCTGCCGATCGCCTGACGGTGGTGCCAGCCGACGGGCGGACGCGCACCATCGCGCTGCCCGCGGCGGCCACCGCGATCACCGGTGACGGTTCCGGGGAGGTCTGGTTGTCCATCCGTGGTGGATATGTGCGAGCGAACGTCGCCGCCGGCGCCGCCACCCCGGTGGAGATCAAAGACCATGCCGACACCGATTTCACCGCGATCGGCCGCACTACCGACGGGACCCTGGTACTCGGCAGTGCCGACGGCACGGTGTTCACGCTGCGCTCCGATACCGAGGTCGGCGCGAGCCTGAAGAACTTCGCTCGCGTCGATGCTCTTGTCACTCAAGATGATTCGGTCGTCGTCCTGGACCGCGGCCAGACCTCGGTCACCGAGATCGACGAGGGCGGCACCAAGCCGGAGCAGGCGTTGCGCGCCGGCGAGGGAGCCACCTCGATGACCGTCGACGCCGCCGGACGGGTGCTCGTCACCGATACCCGGGGCGGGGCCCTGCTGGTTTTCGGTACCGATCCGCTGATCCTGCGTCAGCGGTACCCGGTGGGCGAGGCGCCCTACGGCCTGGCAGGGTCGGCAAAAATGACATGGGTGTCACAGACGGCGACCAACACCGTCATTGGCTACGATCTGGCTACCGGAATACCCGTTGAAAAGGTGCGTTATAGGACTGTGCAGCAACCCAATACCCTGGCCTTCGACGATGCCGGCGACACCTTGTACGTGGTCTCCGGTTCCGGTGCCGGGGTGCAGGTGATCAAGGGGGCGAGTAGGTCATGACGACGGTGGCACGCGGCAGGATGCCCGCCGGCTGGGCCGGTGACCTGTCCGACGACTACGAATGGGTACCGCTGCGACTGCCGCCCGATGTCACTCGGTTGTCGGCATCGGTGCGCTTGTCCATCGAGGCGCAGTATCGTGGCTGGGAGTTGACCAAGGTGCGGCTCTATACCGACGGGAGCAGGCGCGTGTTGTTGCGCCGCAAGAAGACCGCGCTCGGAGAGCAGCCGGCCCTGTGATCTACCGCTTGATGCGGCGCGCGTTCTTCTTGGTCGCGCCCGAACGTATTCATGCTGTCGTGTTCGCGATGCTGCGGCTCGCCACCTCGACCGGGTGGAGCCGCCGCGCGCTCTCGGCCACGTTGGGCCCGTCGGACCCGATCTTGGCCAGCACGGTCGCCGGTGTGCACTTTCCGGCGCCACTCGGGTTGGCCGCCGGTTTCGACAAGGACGGCCACGGTCTGCAGACCTGGGGCGCACTGGGCTTCGGGTATGCCGAGATCGGCACGGTCACGGCCGAGGGACAACCGGGGAATCCGGCACCGCGGATGTTCCGGCTGCCCGCCGACCGCGGTCTGCTGAATCGGATGGGTTTCAACAATCACGGGGCCGCGGCCCTGGCCCGGCAACTCCGATCCCACCGCCCCGATGTACCGATCGGGGTGAACATCGGCAAGACCAAGGCCACCCCCGCCGATCAGGCGGTCGACGATTACGTCACCAGCGCGCGGCTGGTCGGTCCGCTGGCGTCGTATCTGGTGGTCAACGTCAGCTCACCGAACACCCCGGGGCTGCGCGACCTACAGGCCGTGGAGTCGCTGCGGCCCATCCTGACCGCCGTCCGCGAGGTCGTCACGGTGCCGGTGCTGGTCAAGATAGCGCCCGACCTGTCGGACTCCGATATCGACGATATCGCCGATCTGGCCGTCGAATTGGGCCTGGCCGGCATCGTCGCGACCAACACCACGATCTCCCGGGACGGCTTGCGCACCCCTGGCGTCGACGAACTCGGCGCCGGCGGGGTGTCCGGTCCGCCGGTCGCCCAGCGCGCGCTTGAGGTGTTGCGTCGGCTCTACGCCCGCGTCGGGGATCAACTGGTGCTGATCAGCGTCGGCGGTATCGAAACCGCCGAGGATGCCTGGGAGCGCATCCTGGCCGGCGCATCGCTGCTGCAGGGCTACACCGGGTTCGTCTACGGCGGCGGGCTGTACGCCAAACAGATCCACGACGGTCTGGCGCGCCGACTGCGCGAGGGCGGGTTCGCCTCGCTGTCGGAGGCAGTCGGCGCCGAGACCCGCTTCTAGTTCTGCTCGTAGGTGAAGTGCAGCACGGCGCGAGCGATGGCCTGGCCGAACAGGTTGAACCCGAGGAAGGCCGGGGTGGCGCCCTCGGGCAGCTCCAGTGACTCCACCGGGAGCGCGTGCACGGCCACGTAGTAGCGATGCGGGCCGTGTCCGGCGGGCGGCGCCGCGCCGAGGAAGCGCTTGATTCCCGCATCGTTGGTCAGCGTCACCGCGTTGCCGGGCAACGGATCACCGTTACCGGCATCGGCGGGCAGCGAGGTGACCGTGGCTGGCAGATCGGCGACGGCCCAGTGCCAGAACCCCGACAGGGTCGGGGCGTCCGGGTCGTACACGGTGACCGCGAAGCTGCGGGTCTCCTCGGGGAAGCCCGACCAGCTCAGCTGGGGTGAGACATCCTTGCCGCCCGCGCCCATGATGCCGCTGACCTGATCGTTGCCGGCGGGCTGGCCGTCGGTGAAGGTCTCCGAGGTCAGCTCGAAGGTCGGCAGTTTCGGCAGGTTGGCGTACGGATCTGCGGGTGTTGCGGTCATATCGCCCCTTTTCTGGTCAGCAGTGGGTGAGGAAATGCTCGAGCACCTCGGTGCCGAACTGTAGTGCGTCCACGGGTACCCGTTCATCGACGCCGTGGAACAACGCGGCGAAGTCCAGATCCGGCGGCAAGCGCAGCGGGGCGAAGCCGAAACAACGAATGCCCAACCGCGAGAAAGCTTTTGCATCGGTACCGCCGGAAAGCATGTAGGGCACGATCCGCGCTTCGGGATCGACGGCCAGCAGCGCGGCGTTCATCGCATCGACGAGGTCACCGTCGAAGGCGGTCTCCACGGACGGTAGGTCTCGCTCCCAGGTGCGCACCACGTCGGGGCCGATGAGCTCGTCGACTTCGCGTTCGAAGGCCTCCCGGCGGCCGGGCAGCACCCGGCAGTCGATGACGGCCTCGGCCGTCGCCGGGATCACGTTGGCCTTGTAGCCGGCCTTGAGCATCGTCGGATTGGCGGTATCGCGCAGCGTCGCCCCGACGATGCGGGCGATATCACCGAGCTTGGCGATGGTGCCGTCGAGATCGGGTGAGTCGATGTCGAATTCGTAGCCGGTTTCCTCGGCGACCGCGGCAAGGAACTGCGCGACCGGTTCGGTGAGCACCAGCGGGAACTGATGCCTGCCGAGCTTGGCGACGGCTTCGGCAACCGCGGTGACCGCGTTGTCCTGGTGCACCATCGAGCCGTGCCCGGCGCGGCCCCGCGCCGACAGCCGCATCCAGGCGATGCCCTTCTCGGCGGTCTCCACCAGATAGAGCCGGCGCTCGCCGCCGTGCCGCGACGGCACAGTCAGCGAGAAACCGCCGACCTCACCGATCGCCTCGGTGACACCGGTGAAGAGATCGGGCCGGTTGTCGACGAGCCACTGAGCGCCGTAGGTGCCGCCGTGTTCCTCGTCGGAGACGAAGGCGAAGACCAGATCACGCGGGGGGACGATGCCCGCACGTTTGAAGTGGCGGGCGACGGCGATCATCATGCCGACCATGTCCTTCATGTCGACCGCGCCGCGGCCCCAGACATAGCCGTCCTTCACCGCACCCGAGAACGGGTGCACGCTCCAGTCGGCGGGCTCGGCAGGGACGACGTCGAGATGGCCGTGGATGAGCAGCGCTCCGCGCGAGCGGTCCGCACCCGGCAGCCGAGCGAACAGGTTGCCACGGCCGGGGGCGGCCTCGATGTACTCGGTGCTGTAGCCAACCTCGCGGAGCCGGTCGCCGACCCACTGCGCGCAGTCCGCCTCGCCCCGCGTGGTCGCCGGGTCGCCGGTGTTGGAGGTGTCGAAACGGATCAGGGTGCTGACGAGGTCGACCACCTCGTCGGCGGCGCTGGGCTGGACGGTCACAACCCATTCGTACCATCGCCGGGGCCGACCCGGACAGGGTGGCGCACCGGGGCCGACGGGCTGGTTTGGGTCCGACCGCCCCTATCCGTTAGCCTTAGTCGCTCCTCGCCGACGGCGCGGAGAAATGTCCGAGTGGCGGAATGGCAGACGCGCTAGCTTGAGGTGCTAGTGCCCTATTAACGGGCGTGGGGGTTCAAGTCCCCCCTCGGACACAGTTTCTCGATACGGCCCCGGTTGCTCAACCGGGGCCGTATCGATTCATCCGGTGCCGGCAACCAGCGCGGCCAACCGTTCGGCCGCCCCGCTGTCCGGCACCGGCAGGTAGGCCACGATCTGGATGTTCGGCACATCCACCGGCGCCAACTGATGGTGTTCCAGGCGCATCTCCCCGATCCCGGCGCGGAAGAAGCGTCGTTCCCGCGAGGTGAACCGTTGCACACTTCGCCGGCGCCACTGCGCCTCGAAATGCTCGCTGGCCGCGCGGAGCCTGTCGATCAGTGTCGAGTAGGCGGGTTCGCCGGCCCGCGATCCCGCCTCGGCGCGGAACTCGGCAAGGAAGCGGCTGCTGTCGTTTTCCCAGTCCGGCAACAACTCCCGGATCGCGGGGTCCATGAACATCAGCCAGAGCAGGTTGCGGTCGGCCTCGGCGGTCACCGCGATGTTCGGGTACAGCGCGGCGTAGGCGCTGTTCCATGCGGTGATATCCCAGAACGGTCCGATCGCGAACGCCGGGTAGCCGGCCAGCGCGTCCAGGAAGCGCTGCACATGCGCGGGCGTCGGTATGTCGGCCGGGGCCGGTTCCGGGGCGTGCCCGCCGAGGCTGCGGACATAGTCGCGTTCGGCCGAGGTCAGCCGTAGCGCGGTGCTGACCGCATCGAGAACCTGTCGGGAGGGGTTGATCTCGCGGCCCTGCTCCAGCCACGTGTACCAGGTGACGCTCACCCCGGCCGCCATCGCGACCTCCTCGCGCCGCAGGCCGCTGGTGCGCATCCGCGGCATCGGCGCGTACCCCAGGTCCGCGCGCTCGGCGCCCTCTCGGCGGGCCCGCAGGAACTCCCCCAGCGCCCGGCGCTGTCTGCTGCGTGTGTCCACCCTGCGATGGTAGTAGTGCCAGTACTGGTATCGGTACCGTCTTCCCACGTAGAGACCCCGGATGACACGCTGTGTGTTATGGCAGAACTGCGGTCCCGGACGGTCACCCACGGTCGCAACATGGCGGGAGCACGCTCACTGTTGCGGGCCGCCGGAGTCGCCGGCTCCGATATCGGCAAGCCCATCGTCGCGGTGGCCAACAGCTTCACCGAGTTCGTGCCCGGGCATACCCACCTGCAGCCCGTCGGCCGCATCGTGTCCGAGGCCATCTCGGCCGCTGGCGGGGTGCCCCGCGAGTTCAACACCATCGCAGTCGACGACGGCATCGCGATGGGTCACGGCGGCATGCTGTACTCGCTGCCGTCCCGCGAGCTCATCGCCGACTCGGTGGAATACATGGTCAATGCGCACTGCGCCGACGCGTTGGTGTGTATCTCGAACTGCGACAAGATCACTCCCGGCATGCTGATGGCTGCACTGCGCCTGAACATCCCGACCGTGTTCGTCTCCGGCGGCCCGATGGAGGGTGGCACCGCGGTCCTGGTCGACGGCACGGTCAAGACCCGGCTCAATCTGGTGTCGGCCATCGCAGATGCGGTGAACACCGACGTCTCCGATGACGACATCTCCCGCATCGAGGAGGCCGCCTGCCCCACCTGTGGCTCGTGCTCGGGCATGTTCACCGCCAACTCGATGAACTGCCTCACCGAGGCGCTCGGGCTGGCCCTGCCCGGCAACGGTTCGGTGCTGGCCACCCACACCGCGCGCCGCGCCCTCTACGAAAAGGCGGGCAGCACGGTGATGGACATCGTGCGGGCCTACTACGACGGCGACGACGCCTCCGTCCTGCCCCGCAACATCGCCACGCGCGACGCTTTCGACAACGCCATGGCCCTCGATATCGCGATGGGCGGGTCCACCAACACCGTGCTGCACCTGCTGGCCGCCGCCCGGGAGGCCGAGCTCGATTACACCCTGGAAGACATCGAGAAGCGCAGCCGGCTGATCCCGTGCCTGTGCAAGGTCGCCCCCAACGGTCACTACCTGATGGAAGATGTGCACCGCGCCGGCGGTATCCCGGCCATCCTCGGCGAGCTGTGGCGCGGCGGTCATCTGCACGAGACGGTGCACACCGTGCACTCCGGCTCGATGGCGGAGTGGCTGCGCGCGTGGGATATCCGCGGCGGATCCCCGTCGGCCGAGGCCGTCGAACTCTTCCACGCCGCGCCGGGGTGCGTGCGGTCGGCCTCGGCGTTCTCCCAGTCCGAGCGGTGGGACAGCCTGGACACCGACGCCGAGAACGGCTGCATCCGCGATGTGGCCCACGCCTATTCCGCCGACGGGGGGCTGGCGGTGCTGCGCGGCAACCTGTCGGTGGACGGCTGCATCGTCAAGACCGCCGGCGTCGACGAATCCATCTGGACGTTCTCCGGTCCGGCCGTGGTGCTGGAATCACAGGAGGACGCGGTGGACGCCATCCTGTCCGGCCGGGTGCAGCCCGGCGATGTGGTGGTGATCCGTTACGAGGGGCCCAGGGGCGGGCCGGGCATGCAGGAAATGCTCTATCCGACTGCCTATTTGAAGGGCCGCGGGCTGGGTAAACAGTGCGCGCTGATCACCGACGGTCGGTTCTCCGGCGGGACGTCGGGTCTGTCCATCGGCCACGTCTCCCCCGAGGCGGCCGCCGGCGGCACCATTGCGTTGGTGGCCGACGGTGACCGGATCACCATCGACATCCCGCGCCGCAGTATCGAGGTCGACGTGCCGAACGAGGAACTGGAGCGTCGGCGCATGGCCCTGGAGGCCGCCGGCGGATACCGACCAAGGGATCGGCGGCGCACGGTGTCGGCCGCCCTGCGTGCGTACGCCGCGTTGGCACTCTCGGCCGACAAGGGCGCGGCGCGAGACATCGATGCGGTGTAGCTCGCCCTGCTAGCCTGTGCGGGCCAGTCACCTCCGCAGGGAGTAGGGAACCCGGTGCGAATCCGGGACTGACGCGCAGCGGTGAGGGGATGACGAGGCGGGCCACGTGCCACTGGGAGCGGATGCTCCCGGGAAGGCGGCCCGCCGAGGACGACCCCCGAGTCCGAATACCTGCTGGCACCCGCGACGGTGTGTCGCGGCTTGTCACCGGGTCTCGCTGATTCAGGCCCATGATGCCGAAGGAATCCCTCATGTCCGCAGCTGTCCACGGCGAACCCGCCGATCCCGCCGCCCTCGTGCAGGCCTGGGACGACCAACAATCGGCCTATATCGCGGGCCGTGAATCCCGCTTTCGCGCCATCACCGACATCGTCGGACTGGCCTGTGGCGCGGAACCCGTGATCGTCGATCTCGCCTGCGGGCCGGGATCGTTGAGCGCCCGCATCCTCGACGCGCTCCCGGGTGCCCGGGTGGTGGCCCTCGATTTCGATCCGTTGTTGCTCGATCTGGCCACCGGAACGCTCGGCAGCGATGACCGTTTCAGTGTGGTCGAGGCCGACCTTGCCGGGGACACGTGGCCGGATGCGGTGGCAGCGGCCACGGCGGGCGCACCGATATCGGCGTTCGTCTCCACCACCGCGCTGCACTGGCTGGCCCCGCAGACCTTGCTGAGCGTGTACACCGCGGCCGCAGAGATGCTGTCCGACAACGGCATTCTGCTCAATGGTGACCACTTTCGGTTCGACGGGCGCCAGCCGACCCTGCGCAGGCTGGCCGAAGCACACGACGCCCACACCCAGGCACGGGCACACGCCGCGGGATCGGCCACCTGGGATCAATGGTGGGCCACGGCGACCGCGCGCGACGGCGTGGCCGACCTGGCGGCGCTGCGTGATGAGCGGTTCGCCCACCGAAATCCGCCACCCACCACGGCCGTGGACTTCCACCTCGCCGCATTGGCGCAGGCCGGCTTCGCCGAGGTGGGCACGGTCTGGCAGCTGCTCGACGACTACGTGGTCATGGGGGTCAAGTGATGTCCTGGCAGCGTGTCATCGGCGCTCTGGGCGCGGTGTCGGTGTTGGTCGCGGGGTGCGGCACCCGCACTCCCGACCCGGCCGGCACATCGGCGACACCGACCGCCGGCGCGGGATTCCCGGTCGCACTGCAGAACTGCGGTGTCAACGTCGAGGTTGCCGCTGCGCCGGCACGCGCCATCTCAATCAATCAACCCGCGACCGAGCTGATGCTCACGCTGGGGTTGGCCGATCGGATGGTGGGCACCGCATCGTGGAATGAACCCGTGCCGGCGCAGCTGGCCGAGGCCAACGCGAAGGTTCCCGAACTGAGCGCCGATTTCCCGTCGCTGGAGACCGTTCTGGACACCGAGCCCGACTTCGTCTACGCCACATTCGCGTACACGTTCTCCGACCAGGGTGTCGCATCGCGCGAGCGGTTCGCCGAACTCGGCATTCCCACCTACCTATCGGCGAGCGAGTGCGACGGGCAGCAGGCAGAGCAGCACCGCACCTTGACCTTCGAGGACATCTATACCGAGATCGGCGATATCGCACGGATATTCGGGGCCGACGACGCCGCGGCCCGACTCGTGGCATCGCTGAAGGAGCGCTTGCGGTCCGCCACCGACGGTCTGAACTCCTCGGACACCAGCCTGATGTACTGGTACTCGGCCACCCGAGCACCGTATATCGCCGGTTGCTGCGGCGCCCCCGGGATGATCACCGATGCCGTCGGCGCACGTAACGCGTTCGCCGACAGCCGCCAGCTGTGGCCGGAGACCTCCTGGGAGGCGATTCTGGACCGCGATCCCGATGTGCTGGTGCTGGCCGACCTGACCCGCGGGGAGGACGGTGACACCGCAGCCGCGAAGATCGCGTTCCTGGAAAGCGATCCGTTGGCCCGTCAGCTCACCGCCGTCCGCGAACAGCGTTATGTCGTCGTGCCCGGCACAGCGTTGGACCCATCACTGCGCAATGTCGACGCCGTGGAGATGATCGCCGACGTCCTGAGAAAGGACAGCTGACCGGGCGTCAGCCGGCCAGTTCCACATCGCCGCGGTGCACGTGCACACAGGCGCGCTTGGGACCCCACACCGTGGGAACGGTGAAGCACACCACCTTCGGCTTCCCGAAGACCGTGGTCTCGGCCACCGTGCCGACAGCGCCTTCCGGCACGGTCTGAACATCCATCTCGTCGATCTCGCGGCTGGCGGTCACAAAGTCACCGGTCTGCCAACTCATGGTGCGTGTCTCCTGATCCAAGTTCTGGTTCGTACACGAGATGCAACGACCGCGAGTGGATTTTTATTCACGGTGATCGATCAATACACGTCACGAACGTATCGCTTGGTGGCGACGAGCTCCTTCTTGTAGTCGATGGCGGCCTCGGCGGACAGCGATCCGTGCTTGCGGATGATCGCCAGCAGCGCCGCGTCGACATCGGCGGCCATTCGGCTCGCATCGCCACAGACGTAGAAATGCGCACCGTCCTGCAGCCAGCGCCACAGGTCGGCACCGCGTTCGGCCATCTTGTGCTGGACATACACCCGACGTGACTGGTCGCGCGAGAAGGCGAGGTCCAATCGGCTGAGGAACCCGTCGTCGACCATGCCCTGCACGTCTTCGCGGTAATAGAAGTTCTGGTCGCGGTGTTGATCACCGAAGAACAACCAGTTGCGGCCGCGGTGGCCCAGTGCGCGACGCTCTTGCAGGAACGCCCGGAACGGCGCGATCCCGGTGCCCGGGCCGACCATGATCATCGGGGTCGTCGAGTCCTCGGGCGGGCGGAAGTTAGGTGAGCGCTGCACGAACACCGGTGCTGCCTGCGCCCGGTCGGCCAGGAACGTCGAGCCGACGCCACCGCGCCCGATGCCCCGGGCAGTGCGGTACCGCAGCACCGACACCGTCAGCTGCACCTCGTGCGGGCTCACCAGCGGACTCGACGAGATGGAGTACTGCCGCGGCGTCAGCCGGACGAGCGCGTCCAGCCATTCGGCGGGATCGGCCCGGACTGCGAACTCCTCGACGATGTCCAGCCCGTTGCGGCCGGCCAGCCAGCTGTCGAGTTTCGCACCGGACCGTCGCAACACCTTCGCCTGCGGGCACCGTTCGGTGACGAACCCGAGCAGGTTCGGGGTCACCTTGCACAGGTCATAGGAATGCGTCAGGGCGGTGCGCAGGTCGACCTCCGCGCCGTCGACCTCGACGATCTCGTCGCCGGACAGCGCCGTGGCGGCCAGCCAGGCGCGTACCGAATCGGCACCGTTGTCGACGAACACCCCGAGGGAATCCCCGGCGGCATAGCTCACGCCATGTTCGGCGACGTGTTCGGTGATGTCGAACCCGATGTGGCGCACCTCCTTGGCGGCCGCCACCGGAGTGAGGCGGATATTGCGGCTCATCTTCGCCTGCAGCGGATTGCCGCGGGTCAACGGTGCAGCGGGTGTGGTTGTCCGCGTGTGTTCGGGTGCGGTAACGGCACGTGCGTTGGTGACCACGTCGGCCCAGGCGGCCATCGGTGCCTCGTCGTGCGATTCGCACTCGACCAGCTCGTGTGTCCGGACCGCGCCCAGCTCGGCCAGACGGGCATCGAGGGATTTGGCGTGACCGCAGAAGTTGGCGTAAGCCCTGTCCCCGATACCGAGCACCGAGTAACGCACGCCGGTGAACGACGGCGCGTCGGCGCGGCACAGCCGGTCCCAGAAGTCCGCACCGTTGTCCGGTGGCCCACCGTCGCCGAAGGTGCTGGTGATCACCAACACCTCGGTTGCCGCCGCGACGTCGTCCAACGATGCCTCATCCATGGGAATGGATCGGGCACCGGTGATCCGTGCGGCCAACCTGGTCGCGAACTCCTCGGCATTGCCGGTCTGGGAAGCCCACAGCACCAGTGGTCCGGTGGCGGGCTGCTCGGGTGTGCGCGAGTAGGTGCCTGCAAGGATCCCATCCACCCACAGGCGGACCTGGGGGCGCACCGGCGCCGAGGGCGGCAGGACCGGGACGCCGCCAGGTGTCGCGTCCAACCCGGTGAAGAACCCGGACAGGTAGAGCTTCTCGTCGTCGGTGAATTGTGGTGCGGCCGTCCGCAGACCGAGCGGATCGGGGGCGGCAACCTCGATGGGCCGTAGCCGTACGGCACACACTTTCAGTTCCGGTTGCAGGGAGTCCGCGTCGACGGCGTCGTTGGTGACGGCGTTGAGGGCGAGGTACTCACCGTGCTCGTCGTTCCAGTGAAACGGCGCCCACACGCTGCCCCGGCGCACGCGGTCGGTGATGGCTGCGGGCAGCACGGCGCGACCGCGCCGGGAGGTGAGCTCGACGTGGTGGGCGGTGGTGATGCCCAGCGCCACAGCATCATCGGGGTGGATTTCGACGAACGGCGAACTGTCGAGTTTGTTGAGTTTGTCCACACGACCGGTCTTGGTCATGGTGTGCCACTGATGCTGCAGCCGACCGGTGTTGAGCACCATCGGATAATCGTCGTCGGGCAGTTCGCGCGGGTCCATGTGCGGCCGGGCGAGAAACTGCGCCCGCCGGGATGGCGTCGGAAACGCCAAGCGGGGGCGATGCCCGTCCGCGTCGACGTGCAGGGTCTGCGATACACCGTCGTTGAGGTATCGGATGGGGTGGCGATCGTCGGGGTCGGCGGGCGGGCAGGGCCACTGCACCGGAGTCTCACGCAGCCGGTCGTAGCTGACGCCGCGCAGGTCGTATCCGGTGCGGGGATTGGCGAATCGGCGTATCTCGTCGAAGATCTGGGCGCTGGACTTGTAGGCGAAATCGTCACCGAAGCCGAGATGCTCGGCGATACCGCAGATCAATTCCCAGTCCGGGCGCGCCTGGCCCACCGGTGCCACGGACTGCTGCAGCAGGGTGATGTTGCGCTCGGAGTTGACCATCACCGCGTCACTCTCGGACCATAGTGCCGCCGGCAGCACGATATCGGCGTAGCGATTGGTGGCCGTGTCGGCGTAGGCGTCCTGGGTGATGACGAGGTCCGCCGTCTCAAGGGCGGCGATGACGGTAGCCCGGTTCGGTACGGAGACAACGGGGTTGGTGCAGATGATCCAACAGGCCTTGATCTCACCCGCGGCGGCCTGTTCGAACATGGCCACCGTGCCCGGGCCGACCTCGGGACGGATCGTGCCCGGTTCCAGGCCCCACTGTTGCTCGCAGAATGCCCGATCCTCGGCCGAGAGCACCACTCGCTGCCCGGGCAAACCCGGTCCCATGTAACCCATCTCGCGGCCGCCCATCGCGTTGGGCTGTCCGGTCAGCGACATCGGGCCGCTGCCCGGCCGGCAGATCGCACCGGTGGCCAGATGGAGGTTGCAGATGGCGTTGGTGTTCCAAGTGCCGTGGGTGCTCTGGTTCAAACCCATGGTCCAGCAGGTCATCCACTCCCCCGCGTCGGCGATCATCGCTGCGGCGGTGCGGATATCGGCCTCGTCCAACCCGGTGATGGCGGCCACCCGGGCGGGTGGGTACTCGGCGAGGAACGCCGGCATGTCGGCCCACCCCTCGGTGTGTTCGGCGATGAACTCCTCATCGATGTCACCTCCTGCGACGAGCAGATGCAGCAACCCGTTGAGCAGTGCGAGGTCGGTGCCCGGCGCGATCGGCAGGTAGAGATCGGCCTTGTCGGCGGTGGCGGTGCGCCGCGGGTCCACCACGATCATCTTGGCGCCGGCCTTGAGCCGGTCGGCCATGCGCAGGAAAAGGATCGGATGACAATCGGCCATGTTCGCGCCGATGACGAAGAACAGGTTCGCCGCGTCGAAATCGGTGTAGGAGCCGGGCGGGCCGTCGGCGCCCAGGGATTGTTTGTAGCCGGTGCCCGCGCTGGCCATGCACAGCCGGGAGTTCGATTCGATGTGCACGGTGCGCAGGTAGCCCTTGGCCAGCTTGGTGGCCAGATACTGTGCCTCCAGCGACATCTGGCCCGACACGTACAGGGCGACCGCATCGGGCCCGTGTTCGTCGACGATGGCCCGCAGCCGGCTCCCGGCCTGCGCCACGGCTTCCTCGACCGCGGTTTCCACCGGCTCGCCACCCCGTTCGGGACGCACCAGCGCGGCGGTCATCCGGCCCTCGGTCGCGGCCATCAGCTCGGCGTGGGTGGCGCCCTTGGTGCACAGCCTGCCGTGATTGGTGGGATGCAGCTTGTCGCCTGTGACCTTGGCGATCACCGGCAGTCCGGTGTGCTGATCGGTCGTGGTGGTGACCTCGATACCGCAGCCCACCCCACAGTACGAGCAGGCGGTCCGCGTGGTCACCGACATGCCACCATCGTGTGCTGGCACTGTTCCGGCTCCTTTGAGGCAACGTTATGGCAAGGAAAACTCGACCTCACACGATGCTCATCCCCGCGGTGAGCCTCTCGTGAGACCGAGCTTTCTTCGGTCAGGCGGTGACCACCGATTCCGGTAGCGGCGTCGGGCTCACCGCGGCTTTCGACGAGGACAACCGCAGGAACACGGCCCAGGTGACGACGGCGCAGATCACGTAGAAACCCAGGAAGACCCAGAAGGCGTTGGTGGCCGACTTCGCGTCGCTGACATAGGACATCCGCAGCACGATGTTGATGAACACACCACCCAGTGCGCCGACCGCACCGGCGAAACCGATGAGGGCACCGGACATGCTCCGCGACCAGGCCGCCTTCTCCTCGCGGTTCCACTCGGGATGGCCCTGCGCCTTGGCCTCGAAGATCGACGGGATCATCTTGTAGGTCGAGCCGTTGCCAAGACCCGACAGAACGAACAGCAGGATGAAGCCGGCCACATAGGCCACCATCTGGCCGCCGGTGGGCGCACCGGCGGCGCTGTCGTCGAGAACCCCTGCGGCGACCAGGATCCCGGCGGCGAAGATCATGGCGACGAACACGTAGAGGGTGATCTTGCCGCCGCCGATCTTGTCGGCGAGCTTGCCGCCGAAGGGACGCGAGATGGATCCGAGCAGCGGACCGAGGAAGGCGATCTGCGCGGCATGCAGCGATGCCTGGGCCGGGGTGTCGCCGCCGGCCAGGAAGTTGATCTGCAGCACCTGGCCGAATGCGAAGCTGAATCCGATGAACGAGCCGAACGTGCCGATGTAGAGGAAGCTCATCACCCAGGAGTGCTTGAAGCGCATCGCTTCGACCATGGCTCCCAGATTGGAGCGCTGGTTGCCGAGGTTGTCCATGAAGAACGCCGCACCGAGGGCCGCGAGGCCGACGAGCACCAGATAGATCGCGCAGACCAGGTAGGGCGCCGTATTGCTCACGGTGGCGATGATCAGCAGGCCGATCAGCTGGATGACCGGCACGCCGATGTTGCCGCCGCCGGCGTTGAGCCCGAGCGCCCAGCCCTTGAGACGCTGCGGGTAGAACGCATTGATGTTCGTCATCGACGAGGCGAAATTGCCGCCGCCCAGGCCGGCGAACGCCGCCACCACCATGAACGTGGTGTAGGAGGTACCGGGCTGGGACATCACCCACAGCGTCAGCG
Source organism: Mycolicibacterium sp. 22603 (assembly GCA_052044345.1). Lineage (GTDB taxonomy): Bacteria > Actinomycetota > Actinomycetes > Mycobacteriales > Mycobacteriaceae > Mycobacterium. The sequence continues at coordinate 80,732 of JBQEMX010000006.1, read as the reverse complement.
CCAGCGGGATCAGCAACAGCAGTGCGCTGACGATGGTCCAGTTGCGACCGCCGAAGCGGGCCGGGGCGATGGTGTACGGGATGCGCATGAAGGCACCGACCAGTGTGGGCATCGCCACGAGATAGAACTTGCCCGCGGCGTCGATGCCGTAGACGTCCTGCGGCATGAACAGCACCATCACCGACCAGATCGACCAGACCGAAAAGCCCACGTGCTCAGCGAAGATCGACCAGATCAGGTTGCGCTTGGCGATGTCCTTTCCGCCGGATTCCCAGGCGTCGACATCTTCGGCATCCCAGTGCGCGATATCGCGGTTGCGGCGTGTGTTGAGCACGGATTCCTCCCAGCAATGGAAACGGTTGAGGCAAAAGGTATGGCTCGGCCATTCCGCACCGGTTGCACCACCATGTCGGGGTTGTCAACACCTACTCACATCGCACCCGATGGCGCTGGTGCGTCCGGGGATTCACGACTGTCGCATCGATGAAACGGACCGGAAACAATCAACCTGCGCCTCCGGGAGCATTTTGCGCGCCTTGCCACTGGCGGGATTCATGTCCCGAAACGCTTGCTTTTACCCCTCAAACTGGCTGCGCGCCAGTAGTTTTTCTCAATCTGTGGATAGCTCGGCAGCCTGTGGACAACGCATTTTCATGTCGGTGCGCGGCGGTAGAATTTCGAACATGCTAGCGAATGCGGTGTCGGATCGAGAGGCCGTGCTGGCGGCCTTCGATGCCTACGATTCCGCCTGTGCGCAACTCGCCGCAGTCGACGTCACGCGGCTGTCGCCGGCGGATCTGTTGACCCTGCAATCGCAGCGCGAGCACCGCGCCCGCACCACCGCCGTGCTCGACCACCGCATCATGGCCGCGCTGCAGGCCCAGAGCTCTCCCAAGGACATCGGGGCCCGCACGTGGGCGCAGATCCTGACCATCCGGCTGCGGATCTCTGAGGCCGAGGCCGGACGCCGGTTACGCGACGCCGCCGATCTCGGGCCCCGCCACAGCCTGGACGGCCAACTGCTGGGGCCGGCCCTGCCGGCGTGTGCCGCGGCACTGGCCGAGGGCACCATCAACCTGGACCATGTGCAGGAGATCAGGACCGCTGTCGAGCGGGCGGGCCGATACGCAGATCGGCACCGGTGCGAAGAGCTGGAGGCAGATCTGGTCGCGGCGGCGGCCGGGATCACTCCGCGCACCTTGCGGGAGGTCGCCGACTACGCGCTCTGCGCGCTCAACCCCGATGGCGATGGTCCCGATATCGCTGCTCACGAGCGCGGGATCACCTTGGGACGCCAGGACGCCGACGGGTTGATTCGCATCTCGGGGTGGGTCGATCCGGAACTGGGTGCCTATCTCAAGACGGTGAATCAGGTGTGGGGCGCACCGGGGGTCAACAATCCCGCCGACGATGAGCCGGTCTCCAATCCCTCACCGAACCCGTTGGACGATACAGACGGTCTGCCCGCACCGGCACCCACGGTGTCCGATCAGCCCGATACGCCGACCATTACGGCCACGGACGAACCCCTCGAGCAGCGCCGTACCGCCTTGGACGCGGCGTTGGCTGAGCCGAGCCCCGCGCCGGTACCGATCGAGGAGTTGCAGCGGCGCCGCGCCGCACTGGATGTCGAGCCCGGCAGCGCAGCCGCTCGTGACACCCGCGGCGCCTCCCAGCGCTATCACGATGCACTCAAGGCGGTCGTCCGCAACGCGTTGATGTCCAAGGAATTGGGTCAGCACAATGGGCTACCGGTCACCGTGGTGGTGTCCACCACCTTGGCCGAACTACACAACGCGGCAGGGATAGCCCGCACTTCGGTGGGCACCAGGATGCCGATGCGCGACCTCATCCGTCTCGCCGCGCATGCGCACCACTACCTACTGATCTACCGCGAGCACACCGCCGAACCGCTCTACCTCGCCCGCTCCAAACGCCTGGCATCCAAGGCTCAACGGCTGGTCATGATCAGTCGTGACCGGGGTTGCACCATGCCCAACTGCCCGGTCAGCGGTGCAGGTTGCCAGGGCATGCACGCCGAACAAGACTGGAGCGCGGGCGGGCAGACCGATATCACCGGGCTCGGATTGGGTTGTGCCGCAGACAATCAGTTGGCGTTCGATACCGGGTGGACCACCAGCATCGGCCCGGACGGCCGCGTGCACTGGCACCCGCCGCCGTTACTCGACACCGGCCAGGACACCCTCAACCACTACCACCACCCCGAAGAACTCCTCAGACGCCGCGAGGACGACTCCGGTGAGGATCCGTAGGCGTCCTCAACGCCGGCGCTGCCAGAACCTCTTGCGGGGTTCGCGGGCCGTCAGTGGAGTTGTCGAAAAAGGAGTGTTCTCCGGCGCCGCGGCAGCTTCGGTTTCGGTGCTGTCGTCGGTTTTGGCAGTGTCTTCGGGCTCAGCAGTGTTCTCGGATTCCGAGTGTTCGGCTTCCTCGGCGTCAACCGATTCCTCGGACTCAGCGGACGGCTCGATCCCTTGGACCGCCAGTTCGGCTTCCGGACCGGTCGGCAAGGCGTCGGCGACATCGGCTGATGCCGCTGCCTCGGTCGCAGGCTCACTGCCGTCGGCGGGCTCGCTGCCCTCCGCAGACACGGCATCCGGCTCAGCGGCGGAATCAGACTCGGTCGACTCGGCCTCGGATGACTCCGGGGACTTCGGCTCCTCAGCAGTTTCGACCGCTTCGGCGTCAGCCTCGGCTCCGTCAGCTTCGTCGACGACCTCGTCCGCATCCGCGGTATCGGGCTCGACATCGGTCACCGCCAACAGCTCGGCCTCCGGACCGGTCGGTAGTTCTGCGGCCGCATCAGCATCGGAGTCGGACTCCGCCGGTTCCGCGGCAGTATCCGCTCCGTCGATGCCCTCGGTCTCACCCGCGGTATCGGGCTCGACATCGGTCACCGCCAACAGCTCGGCCTCCGGACCGGTCGGTAGTTCTGCGGCCGCATCAGCATCGGAGTCGGACTCCGCCGGTTCCGCGGCAGTATCCGCTCCGTCGATGCCCTCGGTCTCACCCGCAGTATCGGGCTCGACATCGGTCACCGCCAACAACTCGGCCTCCGGACCGGTCGGCTCGGGCTCAGCCTCCGATGACCCCGACTCCGACTCCGACTCCTCGACGGAAGTGTCCTCGGTGGCAGACTCGGCCGCGAACTCATCGGCCGCCTCGGCCTCGGCAGAACCCTCGACCTCTTCGCGCTCGACCTCGCCTTCGGCCGGCTCGGGCTTCGGCTCACCGTCCGACTCGGCGACCTCGAGGTCCGCGGTCTCGACGGCCACCTCATCGACATCGGCACGATCGGCCGCTTCGGCGACCTCGGTCTCCTGCTCGTCGAGGATCACGTCCGTGTCCGGCTTATCGGCCACCGCCACCGCGGCTGCGGCACCACCTGCGGCACCAGCCGTCGCGATCACCGCGGTATCCAAGTCGTCCACTGACACCTGCTGCGCCTGTTTACCGGCCAACGTCTCCGGCGCCTCACGACCCTTCGGCGCGACCATGATGTAAACCACCGCACCGATGAACACGAACGTCGAGGTGAACGAATTGATCCGGATCCCGGCGATCAGGGTCGCGGTATCGCTGCGCAACAGCTCGACACAGAACCGACCGACGCAGTACCCGGCCACATACAGCGCGAACAACCGGCCGTGGCCGAGATTGAACCGCCGGTCGGCCCAGATGAGCAGCGCGAACACGAGCAGGTTCCACAACAGCTCGTACAGGAACGTCGGGTGGACCACACCGATGACCTGCCCGGTCGACACACCGTTGAGCGTGTCCCGGAAACCGGCCGCATCACGGCGTTCGTAGATCTCCAGGCCCCACGGAACGGTCGTCGCGCGGCCGTAGAGCTCCTGGTTGAAATAGTTGCCGAGCCGACCGATGGCCTGGGCCAGGATGATGCCCGGGGCGATCGCATCACCGAACGCCGGCAACGGGATGCCGCGCTGACGGCACCCGATCCACGCGCCCACCGCACCCAACGCGACCGCGCCCCAGATTCCCAGGCCGCCGTCCCAGATGCGGAAGGCGGCGACCAGACCGGCGCCGCCCTCACCGAAATAGGTGGGCCAGTCGGTCATCACGTGATAGAGCCGCCCGCCGACCAGGCCGAACGGCACCGCCCACAGCGCGATGTCGTAGATGACGCCGCGTTCACCACCGCGCGCCGCCCACCGGCGATCACCGATCACCAGCGCGGCGACGATGCCGGCGATGATGCACAGCGCGTACGCCCGCAGCGGCACGCTGCCGATGAACCACACGCCCTGATCCGGACTGGGGATATAGGCCAGCGTGGTCACTGTCATGCCCGAACCGCCTGCCGCACACCATCGGCCAACTCGGCGGTCAACGTTCGCAGCGCATCGACACCGTCATCCAATGCCGACACCAAGGCCGAACCCACGATGACACCGTCGGCGTAGGCGGCGATCTCCGCGGCCTGTTGTCCCGAGCGCACGCCGAGCCCGACCCCCACCGGGATATCCGAGATGGCCTTGACCCGGCTCACCAACTCCGGTGCGGCATTGGACACCGCGTCCCGCGCACCGGTGACGCCCATCGTCGAGGCGGCATAGACGAATCCACTCGAGGCCTGCACGGTCGCGGCCAGCCGCTCCGGCGTCGAGGACGGCGCCACGAGAAAGATGCGATCCAGGCCGTTGGACTGCGATGCCGCGATCCAGTCGTCGGCCTCGTCGGGAATCAGGTCAGGGGTGATCAGCCCCAGCCCGCCGGCACTGGCCAGATCGCGGGCAAACGTCTCGACTCCCTTGCGCAGCACCGGATTCCAGTAGGTCATCACCACGGCGGCACCACCGGCATTGCTGATGGCCTCGACGGCCCGCAACGCGTCATGCACCCGCACCCCGCCGGCCAGCGCCACCTCGGTGGCGCGGGCGATGGTCGGTCCGTCCATCCCGGGATCGGAGTAGGCGACGCCGACTTCGACGATATCGCAACCAGATTCGACCAACGCCGTCATCGCCTCGATCGAGGTGTCCACATCGGGGAAACCGGTCGGGAGATAACCGATGAGCGCCGCACGCCCCTCGGCACGACAGGTCTCGAACACCGTCGACAACCGGCTCACGCGTCATCCCCCAGCAATCCGAACCACTTGGCGGCCGTCTCGACATCCTTGTCACCGCGGCCCGATACATTCACCAGGATGATCGCCGTCGGACCCAGTTCGGCGGCCAGCTTGACCGCACCGGCCACCGCATGGGCCGACTCGATGGCCGGGATGATCCCCTCGGTGCGACACAACAGCGAAAACGCGTCCATCGCTTCGGTATCGGTGATCGGCCGGTACTCGGCGCGGCCGACATCCTTGAGCAGCGCATGCTCGGGCCCCACACCCGGATAGTCCAGGCCCGCCGAGATCGAGTGAGACTCGATGGTCTGGCCGTCCTCGTCCTGCAGCAGGTAGGAGAACGATCCCTGGAACGCGCCGGGAGAACCGCCGGCGAAGGTCGCCGCGTGCCGACCGGTCTCCACACCGTCACCGGCGGCCTCGAAACCGATCAGCCGCACGCCCGGATCATCGATGAAGGCGTGGAAGATGCCGATGGCATTCGACCCGCCGCCCACGCACGCGGCAATCGCGTCGGGCAGCCGGCCGGCCTGCTCCTGGATCTGGACCCGGGCCTCCAAACCGATGATCCGCTGAAAGTCGCGGACCATGAGGGGGAACGGGTGCGGTCCGGCGGCGGTGCCGAAGGCGTAATAGGTGTTGTCCGCGTTGGCCACCCAGTCGCGGAAAGTCTCGTTGATGGCGTCCTTGAGCGTCGCCGAACCCGACTCCACCGCGACCACCCGGGCACCGAGCAGTCGCATCCGGGCCACGTTCAACGCCTGCCGGGCGGTGTCCACCGCGCCCATGTAGATGACACACTCCAACCCCAGCAGGGCACACGCCGTCGCGGTCGCGACACCGTGCTGACCGGCCCCGGTCTCGGCGATCACCCGGGTCTTGCCCATCTGACGGGCCAGCAGCGCCTGTCCGAGCACGTTGTTGATCTTGTGAGATCCGGTGTGGTTGAGGTCTTCTCGCTTGAGGAAGATCCGCGCGCCACCGACGTGACGGCTCAGGTTCTCCGCTTCGTACATCGGCGACGGACGTCCGCTGTAGTGGCGCTGCAGACGGTCCAGCTCGTCGAGGAAGGTCTGATCGCTGCGTGCCTTCTCATAGGCGGCGGTGACCTCCTCGATGACGGCCATCAGCGCCTCGGGTACCAGCCGGCCCCCGTAGGCACCGAAATGCCCCCTGGCATCAGGGTCATGGCTGGTCGGTTCGGCCAGTGCGGCACTGGTGTTCGGCAATCCGGAGATATCGCCCATGTTCACAACGCCTCTTCGAGTGAGCGGCTCATAGGTTGAGTCAGCGAGCAGGTTTCGGGCATGACGGGTGCGCACCCGCGGTGACCAATTCGGAAACCGCACCGCGCGGGTCCCCACTGGTCACCAGCCCCTCGCCGACCAGCACCGCGTCTGCCCCCGCGCCGGCATAGGCCAGCAGGTCGGCGGTGCCGCGGACACCCGATTCGGCGATCCGGATCACGTCGGTCGGCAGACCGGGGGCGATCCGGGCAAAGCAATCCCTGTCGACCTCGAGGGTCTTCAGGTCGCGGGCGTTGACTCCGATGACGGTGGCCCCGGCATCGAGCGCACGGTTGGCCTCTTCCTCGGTGTGCACCTCGACAAGGGCGGTCATCCCGAGCGATTCGGTGCGGTCGAGCATCGACTCCAGCGCCCGCTGTTCCAACGCCGCGACGATCAGCAGCAGCATGTCCGCGCCATGGGCGCGCGCCTCGTGGATCTGGTAGGGCCCGACGATGAAATCCTTACGCAGCACCGGGATCGACACCGCGGCGCGGACCGCGTCCAGGTCGTCGAGCGAGCCGTGGAAACGGCGCTCCTCGGTCAGCACGCTGATGATGCGGGCGCCACCGTCCTCGTAGGCCGTCGCCAGCTGCGCCGGATCCGCGATCGAGGCCAGCTCGCCGCGCGACGGGCTCGCCCGCTTGACCTCGGCGATCACCGCGATCCCCGGTGCCCGCAGCGCCGCCATGACGTCCAGCGCGGGGCGCGCATCCTTGGCCCGCTGCTTGATATCGGCGAAGCTGACCGCTGCTTCCCGGGTGGCAACGTCGGCGCGGACTCCTTCGATGATGGAGTCGAGCACGGTCGCCGTCATTGGCCTTGGTCCTTTGCGATCGGTCGGGGCGTTCCCATGAAGGTTAGTCGCCATGGCTGCACCGGACATCACCGACCCTTGTTGTCCGGTTCGCCGCCCGGTTCGCTGTGCTCGTCGACCGGTGCCGGTGACCGCTCCACCGTCGGATCGGCGCCCTCGTCGATGGCGTCCCACATGGTCCGCTCCGACATGCCCGCGGCACCATCGGCAGCCTCCCCACGTACCGCCTCACGCCGGGCTGCCGGTGCCGCGTAGCGCGCCCCGGCCGTGGCGCCGGTACCCGCCGAACGCATCAAGATCACGGCTGCGACCAGCGTGATCACCGCCGCGAGCAGCGCCGTGCCCGCGCCGGCGTAGAAGCGCTGCGATCCCACCAGGTCGGCCACCTGCACCCCGGCCAGCCCGGCGGCGCGCACCGCGATGTCGTGGATCACCCATTGGCTGACCCCCAGATAGCCGATCCCCGCACTGCAGGCCGCCACCAACACCGCCACCGCCCGCAGCAGTCGCCCCCGCACCGCCAGCGCGACGACGGCGGCGGCCAGCAGGACCAGCGCCAGCGGCACCAGCGCGGTCGACCAGGCGGCGCCGTTGAGCGTCGTGGTCTTCGGCTGCCCCAGTCCGTCGGCGGAACTGATCTGCACCCACGGCAACCGGGAGGCCACCCACAAGGCGAGGGCACCCAAAACCAGCAACCCTTGTGCAGCCCTGATCATGAGGACTCGGTCTGCAGCGGCTCGCGCAGCGTCTCGGCGGCGGCGACGGCGGCCAGCACCGCCTTGGCTTTGTTGGTCGCCTCGTTGTACTCATAGGGGCCGTTGGAATCGGCGACCACTCCCCCGCCGGCCTGGACGTAGGCGGTTCCGTCGCGCATCAGCGCGGTACGGATGGCGATGGCGAAGTCGGCGTTACCGGCGAAATCCAGATACCCGAGCACCCCGCCGTAGAGGCCGCGCCGGGTCAGCTCGACCTCCTCGATGAGCTCCATGGCGCGCACCTTGGGCGCACCGGAGAGAGTGCCCGCCGGGAAGCATGCGGTGACGGCGTCGAGCGCGGTGCTGCCCTCGGCCAGTTGCCCGGTGACCGTCGACACCAGGTGCATCACGTGGCTGTAGCGCTCGATGTGGCTGTAATCCTCGACGCGCACGGTGCCCGGTTCCGACACCCGCCCGAGGTCATTGCGGCCCAGGTCCACCAGCATCAGATGCTCGGCACGTTCCTTGTCGTCGGCCAGCAGCTCCTTTTCCAGCAGCAGGTCCTCTTCTTCGGTGTCCCCGCGCCAGCGGGTCCCGGCGATCGGATGTGTGGTCGCCTTGCCGTCGGCGACGGTCACCAACGCCTCCGGACTGGAACCGACCACCGAAAAGTCAAGACCGCCTTGGGCGTCGGGCACGTTGAGCAGGTACATGTACGGGCTGGGGTTGGTGGCACGCAGCATCCGGTAGACGTCCAGCGGATCTGCGGTGGTGGTCATCTCGAAACGCTGCGAGGGCACCACCTGGAACGCCTCACCGGCCTCGATATCGCCGACCAGCTTCTCGACGATGGCCGTGTACTCCTCGACGCTGCGTTGGGCCCGGTACTGCGGGACCGGCCTGCTGAAGGTGGCGACGCTGGATCCCAGCGGCTCGGCCAGCGCGGCGGTCATCACATCGAGGCGCCGCACCGCATCGTCATAGGCCTCGTCGACGCGCTCGTCGGTGCCGTTCCAGTTCACCGCGTTGGCGATCAGGGTGATGGTGCCCTCGTGATGGTCGACGGCCGCGATATCGGTGGCCAGCAGTAGCAGCATGTCCGGCAGGCCGAGATCGTCGGTGGCCAGCGCGGGTAGCCGTTCCAACCGCCGCACCAGGTCGTAGGCGAAGAACCCGACCAAGCCGGAGGACAGCGGCGGTAGCCCCGGCAGCGCCGCGGTGGCCAGCAGATCCAGCGTCGTGCGCAGCGCCACCAGCGGGTCACCACCCGACGGCGCCCCCTGCGGGGTGGTGCCCAGCCAGACGGCCTCGCCGTCGCGCACCGTCAGCGCCGACGGGGCGCCGGCGCCGATGAACGACCAGCGCGACCAGGACCGGCCGTTCTCCGCCGATTCCAGCAGGAAGGTGCCCGGCCGGTTGGCGGCCAGCTTCCGGTAGGCCGACAGCGGGGTTTCGCTGTCGGCGAGCACCTTGCGGGTCACCGGGACCACCCGATGACCGGCGGCAAGGTCCCGGAAGTCCGCGCGCGCGGTCGTGACGGCCAGGGTGTCGGCGGGCGTTGGTCGTTGCACGCGGCCAATCCTCCCAGACGCCGAACCCGCACCGGGCGTAGCGTGGTCAGCCGTGACTCTTCTGAAGACCGGCGACCAGGTGGCCGAGTTCGAACTGCCCGACCAGACCGGTACTCCCCGCAGTCTGACCGCGCTGCTGGCGGATGGTCCGATCGTGCTGTTCTTCTACCCCGCCGCCATGACCCCGGGGTGCACCAAGGAGGCCTGCCACTTCCGCGACCTGGCCGGCGAATTCGCCGCCGTCGGCGCCTCCCGGGTGGGCATCAGTACCGATCCGGTCGACAAGCAGGCCAAGTTCGCCGAACAACAGCGCTTCGACTACCCATTGCTCTCCGACGTCGACGGCACCGTGGCCACCGCCTTCGGCGTCAAGCGCGGTCTGCTGGGCAAGTTCATGCCGGTGAAGCGCACCACCTTCGTGATCGACACCGACCGTCGGATCCTCGACGTCATCGCCAGCGAGCTCAGCATGGACACCCACGCCGACAAGGCCCTCGAGGTGCTCAGGTCGCGTTGACCGCGTGCACGACCGCGGCCATCGACGCGCCCAGCACCGAGTCGCTGCGCCCACACGACCAGCCCGCCCGGTGCTCCAGATAGCTGACGGCCGTGGTGCCGATCGACTGCTGGGTGAGACTCAGGATCTCGACGGGCCGCCCGGCGGCGGCCAGCGTCCGGGTGAGCGCCTCGACCGGCCCGATACCGTCGTGTACCCCGGTGTGCACGCACCCGTCGACGACGAGGGTGATCTCGGTGCTCCCGTCGGCGCCGGTGTGCCAGTCCTTCAGCTGTACCGGTCCGTCCGTACCCAGGTAGGCAGCCTCGAACAAGGCCAGCAGTTCAGCGGAGTCGATCTCGACCCCGCTCTGTTCGGTGCGTGTCTGCACGCGGCGGGCAAAATCCCTCTGCAGCCGGCGCGGCAGGTCCAGTCCGTGGTCGGCCTGCAGCAGATAGGCGATACCGCCCTTGCCCGACTGTGAGTTGACCCGGATCACCGCCTCGTAGGTGCGCCCGATATCGGCCGGGTCGATCGGCAGATACGGGACCCGCCAGTCGATGTCACGTTCCGGCCGACCGGTTGCCGCGGCCCGGTCCCGGTGCTCGGCCAGCCCCTTCTTGATGGCGTCCTGGTGGGTGCCGGAGAACGCCGTGTGCACCAGATCGCCCACATAGGGATGTCGCTCGTGGATCGGCATCCGGGTGCAGTGGACGACCGTGCGGGCGATCTCGTCGATATCGGAGAAGTCGATCTCGGGGTCGACGCCCTGGGCGTAGAGGTTCAGCGCCAACGTGGCGATGTCGACATTGCCGGTCCGTTCGCCGTTGCCGAAAACGCACCCCTCCACCCGCTGCGCGCCGGCCAATACGGCGAGTTCGGCACAGGCAACCCCGGTTCCGCGATCGTTGTGCGGGTGCACCGAGAGGATGACGCTGTGCCGGCGGGCGATATTGCGGTGCATGTATTCGATCTGATCGGCATAGACGTTGGGCGAGGCGACCTCGACGGTGGCCGGCAGGTTCAGGATCACCGGTCGGTCGGGGGTCGCCGACCACAGCTCGGTCATGGCATCGCAGATCTCCAGGACGAAGTCCGGCTCGGTCAGGTTGAACACCTCCGGGGAGAACTCGAAGCGGATGCCCGGGTGGTCTCCGGCCAGCTCGAGCACATCGCGACCGCCGGAAAGGATCAGCTCACGCAGCTCGGCACGGTCCCTGCCCAGCACGGCGGTGCGCCACATCGGGGCGGTCGCGGTGTACAGGTGGATGACCACTTCGTTGCCGATACCGCGCACCGATTCCACGGTGCGTTCGATGAGGTCACGCCTGGCCGGCGTGAACACCACGATGGTGACGTCCGAGGGCGCGATATCGGACTCGGCGATGAGGCGGACGAAGTCGTAATCGGTCTGCGACGCGGACGGGTACCCTACCTCGATTTCCTTGTAGCCCATGGCGACCAGCAGTTCGAAGAACCGCTTCTTGCGCGCGGGGTCCATGGGTTCGGCGAGTGCCTGGTTGCCGTCACGCAGATCGACGGGCACCCACAGCGGCGCTTCGACGAGTCTGGCATCGGGCCAGTGACGTTGCCGCAGTGGAACTTCCACACGATCGTAGATATCTGTGTAACGCTGCCAGGGCATCGGAGAGGGTTGTTGACGGTTCCAGTTCACGAGCGTTTCCTTTGTCGGTCGGGCTGAGTTCCGACCGGCGCGACGAAGCCCCACGACAGGGGCCGGTCGGTCAGACCCTGTCGAGGCGGCGAAGGAGAAGCTGGCGCGTCATGATGGCTAGACTGTATACGACTCCTCAGACAAGTAGAGAGGTCGCCACATGGTGACTCAGGTGCAGCGACATCCGCTGGCGGCGCAGGCCGCCGAATTGCTGTTGAACCGGATCCGCGATGGCGAGTGGCCGCTCGGGCATCGGATACCCGGTGAGACGACGTTGGCCGCCCAACTGGGCGTGGGGCGCTCCACCGTGCGCGAGGCCATCCGAGAACTCGCCGGCCGCGGCGTGCTGGAAAGCAGGCAGGGCGCCGGCGTGTTCGTCACCGCCCTGGACACCGCCGAGGACTGGGATGTCGTCCTGCGCCGCGCCACCATCGCGACCGTCGTCGAGGCGCGCATCGCCATCGAGTCCGAGGCCGCGGCGCTGGCCGCCGTCCGCCGCACACCGGCGGATCTGCGGGAGATCCGGCGCACCCTGGCCGCCCGCGGCGTCGAGGGCCGCTCGATCCCCGACCACGTCGACGCCGATATGGCGTTTCACCGCGCGGTCATCGCGGCCGCCCACAACGAGGTGCTGCTCGGCCTGTTCGACGCCTTCCTACCGCGACTTCGCGCCGCCATGATCGACATGCTCAAGATCGCCCCCGTCGCCAGCGCGGCCGCCGACCACGATTGCCACCGGGAACTGGCCGACGCCATCACCGCACGGTCGGCCGCCGCCGCGTCCGCGGCCAGCCGTACCCACCTGAGCACACTGCAGGAGACCTTCTCATGACGCCCGTCCTCGAGCTCGCCGATGTCACCTTCCGCCGCGACGGCAAGCAGATCATCGACGGCATCTCGCTGACGGTGCATGCCGGCGAGCACTGGGCACTGCTCGGTCCGAACGGGGCGGGTAAGAGCACCCTGCTGGGTTTCTGTGCGGCAGTGACGTTTCCGAGCAGTGGCACGGTCACCATTCTGGGGGCGCGGATGGGCACGACCGATCTGACGGTCCTGCGCCGCTCGATCGGTCACGTCAACCCCCGGCACCGGCTGCAATACCCGCTGACCGTGCGTGAGGTGGTGCTGACCGGTTTCACCGCCACCGTCGACACCGCGGCACGCTGGACCCCGAGCGCCGAACAGGTCCGCCGCGCCGACGACCTGATCGACACCGTCGGGCTCACCGCCCGCGCCGATGCGGTCTGGCCGACGCTGTCCCAGGGTGAGCGCGGCCGCACCTTGATCGCGCGCGCCCTGATCGCCGATCCGAAGCTCCTGCTGCTCGACGAACCCAGCACCGGCTTGGATGTCGCGGCGCGGGAACAGCTGCTGGAAACCATCGACACGCTGGGCCACACGCATCCGGAGATGGCGTCGATACTGGTCACCCACCACCTGGAGGAACTGCCGATCAGCACCACCCACGCCGTGCTGATCGGACACGGGCGCACCGTAGCCAGCGGACCTGCCGTCACGACGGTGACCACCGAGCACGTCAGCGCGGCCTTCCAGCACCCGGTGACCGTCGGGTTCGAGGATGGCCGCTGGAGCGCGCGCGCCACCGGCCGACGGGTACGCAGCTAGCGCTGGGTGGCGGCGTTGCGGCGGCGTCGCGCCTCACGGTGCCGCGTCACGGGCGCGGTGTCGATGACCCGATGGGCCATCGTCGCCAGGAAGCGCGCGGGCTGCAGGTTGGCAGGTACCACCTCGTGGCGGATCACCACGGTGGGCAGCGCCGCCAATGCCTGATCGACGGCCGCCGTCTCGACGTCGACGATCTCGAACAGGGTGTCCGGATCCGCCTTCTCGACACTGTCGACCTCGTCGCCAGGGGTTTCCCCGATATCGGCGACCCCGTCGTCATAGTCGATCATCACCAGAGCGACAGCGTGGTACGCGTCATCCTCGGTACCGAGCTTGCCCAACAGATCGACCATCCATTCCGCCTTGTCCGGCTCGGAGGTCAGAATTGTCGAGCGCAACCCGTAGACGAACCCGAGCGCGGCCAGCGGATGGCGTAGCCGCAGGTTCTTGGCATCGCCGTAGCTCTCCTCGACGCGGTTCGCCGCGTTCTTACCGAAGCTGGAATCCATCCGCTTGGTGCTGATCAGCAGTTCGGGACCGGTGTCCCAGTCGGACATGATGACATCGACCTGCTTCATGTAGTGCTTGCCCAAGACACTGGCGCTGGAAGCAGATACACCCTTCATCGAGCGCCGCAACCGCTGCTCGATCAGCTGGCGCTCCCGCACCGGCAGCGCCTGCAGGAGATGGGAGATCGCACCGGGCATGATGCGCGGGTCGGTCGCACGCGGCCACACCGCGTCGGGATCGAAACCGGCACGGCGCAGCTCGTAGGACATCCATACATCGAGCGCCAAGGCGGGCACGCCGGTGGTCGAGGGAGCGCCCAGATACAACGGCACACCCAGCAGTTTGCGCAGCACCCGGAAATCGGGCTCGAAGCTCAGCACATCACCGGTGCGGACCCACGGGTTGGTGTGCTGCCCGCCGGGTGCGGCATCGGCGACGATCCGGTCGAAGATGGCCCACGCGGTGGCCTTCGTGGACGGTTCAGCGGGCACGACGCGACCTTACCGCCCTGCGCGATGCCAACGAATGACGAGCCGCCCGAACGGATTCCAGATCGGCGTCCAGACCCAGCGCATCGTCGACGAGCGCCACCGCGTCGAGCAGTCGGCCACGCGAGAGCAGACCGGCCACGCTGCGCCGCGCCGCCCGCAAGGCGGACGCCCGGTCGGCCACCACCTCGGGTGCGGGCACCAGCCAGCGATCCGCTTCCCGCGGTTCGATTTTCAGCACGCCACCGCCGTAGGCACGCCCCACCATCTCCGCGTGCAACACCGTCACCGAGTTCAACGCCGCCAGCGGCAACAGGTCACGGCCCAGCGCGGCGTGCTCGGCGCGCAGATACACCCCGTGCACCGAGTTCAGGTGATGCGCGTGCGCGCGATTGGTGACCAGCCTGGGCGTGTCGGCGTTCATACAGGTCAACAGCAGGTCCGCCGGGGCGAGCAACGGCACGCGATACCACGGTGTGCGAACCCGACATTTGTACGCAAGGTGCACCCCGGCGGCCTGTCCCGCCGCGATGTATCGCCGCGCGGCGGGCGAGGGCCGGTCACCGGGCCGGAACAGGTGCACCGCACGCCCTTCGGCGCCCAGGGCGCCGAGGTGCTGGGCCGAGAGCGCCAGCCCACGCAGATGGGCGCTGCCCGGCGGCGACAGCGTCAGCAGATCACCGTCGCCGAGACCGAGTTCGGCGACGCGCTCCGGCGACAATGCGAAATAGCCGTTGTTACCGGTGACCATGCCGAGCGTGGTCTCACCCCAGCGTTCCAACACATCGAAGTGCCCCGCGGCCTGCAGGCCATGCAGGACCTCGACCGGGTGTTGCCCGATCAACCCGCTGACCCATTTGTCCGACGGATCGGCCGGTGACCAGTGCCGTTGTACCAGTTCGGCATTCAGCGAATCCGCATTGCGGGCACGGTGGATGACCGCGTGCCCGGAGGGACCGGCGTCGAACCCGTCGGCCAGCAGCAGCACCACATCGGCCTCGGCCCCCGGGAAGACCTGCTCGTCGAACATCACCAGCTCGACGCTGGCGAAGCGGTCGAACAGGAACTTGCGGACCGCGGCGGCATAGTTGACGCTGAGCAGTTCGGCGGGCAGCACCAGCGCCATCCGGCCACCGGGGGCCAGGAACAGCGCGGAATGCACGGTGAACGCGGCCCAGCTGGACGCCAACGCCGAGAGGGTCACCCCCGCATGCAGCGCCGCGCGACGCGACTGGGCCCGCTGCTTACCGCGGAAATCCTGATATCGGATATAGGGCGGATTACCCAACACCGCCGTGTAGGTGGGCCGCGGGGTGACATCGAAGAAATCGGCGGTGCGAACCGTCGCCCTGCCCCCGGCCTGGGCCACCCGGCGGCGGGCGGTGGCCGCGCTGGCGGCGTGGATCTCGACACCGTGCAACTCGGGGGTTTCGACGCCGAGGCTGCGCAGCCGTTCGGTGGCCGCGACCAGGAAGGCCGCATCACCGGCGGAGGGCTCGAACACCGTGTCCGCGGGGCCGCGGACGGCCCAGTCGGCCAGGTACCGGGTGATCGACGGCGGGGTGAAGAACGCACCGCGCGCCTTACGTGCGGCAGCGCTGTCTTCGGTCACCCCGTCATTCTCAACGATGGCACCGACAAAACCGGTCAGCCGTCCCCGAGCAGTTGGTCGGCGTCGAAACAACTGTGGTCACCGGTGTGGCACGCACCGCCCACCTGGTCGACCTCCAGCAGCACGCTGTCCCCGTCACAATCGAGCCGCACCGAGTGCACGTGCTGGGTGTGCCCGGAGGTGGCCCCCTTGATCCACTGCTCGCCGCGCGAACGCGAGAAGTAGGTCGCCTCGCGGGTTTCCAGCGTGCGCGCCAACGCGTCGTCGTCCATCCAGGCCACCATCAGAACGTCACCGCTGCCCCGCTCCTGGACGACCGCGGTGAACAATCCGTCGGCGTTGCGTTTGAGCCGCGATGCGATGGCGGGATCGAGGGTGCTCATCAGCTCAGTCCTCGGCTCTTCGCGCAAGCGCTCATCGCACCTCGATGCCGTCGGCAGCCATGGCGGCCTTCACCTCACCGATGGTCAGCTCACCGAAATGGAAGACGCTGGCCGCGAGCACCGCGTCGGCACCCGCGTGCACGGCGGGGGCGAAATGATCGACCGCACCGGCTCCGCCGCTGGCGATCACCGGCACCGAAACGGCCTCGCGGACCGCGTGCAGCATCGGCAGGTCGAAACCCGCCTTGGTGCCATCGGCATCCATCGAGTTCAGCAAGATCTCCCCCACACCCAGCTCGGCGCCGCGGCGAGCCCATTCGACGGCGTCGATACCGGTACCCCGGCGCCCACCGTGGGTGGTCACCTCCCAGCCCGACGGGGTCGGCTCCTGGTCCAGGGGCACCGTCCTGGCATCCACGCTCAACACGATGCACTGCGAGCCGAACTGACGGGACAACTCGGCCAGCAGTTCTGGCCGGGCGATGGCCGCCGTGTTGACCGACACCTTGTCCGCGCCTGCCCGCAGCAGGACGTCGACATCGGCGACCGACCGGACGCCGCCGCCGACGGTCAGCGGGATGAAAACCTGTTCGGCGGTGCGGCGCACCACCTCCAGCATGGTGCTGCGTCCCGCCGAGGACGCCGTGACATCCAGGAACGTCAGCTCGTCGGCTCCGGCGGCGTCATAGACCGCCGCCAGCTCGACCGGATCGCCGGCATCCCGCAGATTCTCGAAGTTGACACCCTTGACCACCCGCCCGTCATCGACATCCAGGCACGGGATGACCCTGACTGCGATGGTCATGTCAGTAATCCTCCGGTGCCCCGGCCGCGGCCACCAACTCCAGGATGTCCTGGTGGATACCCGGCGCGGCGGCCAATGCCGACTTCGATTCGATGGTCCACGGTTGGCCTGCCAGGTCGGTGACGATCCCGCCGGCCGCCCGCACCAGCGCGACACCGGCGGCGTGGTCCCAGACATGGTGACCGAAACTGATGGCCCCGCCGAGGATTCCGGACGCGACGTAGGCAAGGTCTACCCCGGTGGCCCCGTGCATGCGGATCCGCGAGGACACCCGGCTCAGGTTGGCCAGCACCTCGACGCGGTAACGACCGGGAAACCGGCCTTGGGAGTCGATGTTGAAGGTCTGGATACCGATGATGGATTCGGCCAGCCCCGTGGTGCCCAGGACGGGCAACTCGGTGCCGTTGTCGCGCAACGGCGCCCCGACGACGGCGGTGTACCGGTTACCGACGAACGGCAGCCACGTCAGCCCTGCGACCGGGGTTCCCTCGTGCAGCAGCCCGAGCAGGATCGCGGCCATCGGTGAGCCCGCCGCGTAGTTGAATGTGCCGTCGATCGGGTCGAGCACCCAGACCAACTCCGAATCCAGCGGCTCCCCGCCGAACTCCTCGCCGTGCACCCCGATGCCGGTGCGCTCGGACAGCGCGGCGACCACCTGACGCTCGATGGCCAGGTCCACCTCGGTGGCAAAATCGTTGCCCTGCTTGCGCACCGCGGAGTCGGCCCGGTGGCCCGCCACGAACTGGCCCGACGCCTCGTCGAGGATCTCGGCGGCCGTCGCGACCAGGCCGGCCAACCGCTCGGATTCGAGCATCAGCCGCTGACCGCGCCGAGCGCCTCGGGAAGGGTGAATCGCCCTGCGTAGAGCGCCTTTCCGACGATGGCGCCCTCGACCCCGCGGTCGGTCAGGGTGGCGATGGCCCGCAGGTCATCGAGGCTGGACACGCCACCGGAGGCGATCACCGGGGCATCGGTGCGCTCGGTCACCGCGGCCAGCAACTCCAGGTTGGGCCCGTTGAGGGTGCCGTCCTTGGTGACATCGGTGACGACGAAGCGCGAACAGCCTTCGCCGACAAGGCGATCCAACACCGGCCACAGATCGCCCCCGTCGGTTTCCCAACCGCGGCCGCGCAGCCGGTACTCGCCGTTCTCCAGTTTCACGTCCAGCCCGACGGCGACCTTGTCGCCGTGCTCGGCGATCGCCGCGGCGCACCACTGCGGGTTCTCCAGCGCGGCGGTCCCGAGGTTCACCCGTCGGCACCCGGTGTCCAGCGCGGCGCGCAGCGACTCGTCGTCGCGGATACCCCCGGACAGTTCCACGGCGACGTCGAGTTTCCCGACGACCTCGGCGAGCAGTTCACGATTGGAACCGCGACCGAAGGCCGCATCCAGATCGACCAGATGGATCCACTCGGCACCGTCGCGCTGCCAGCCCAGTGCCGCGTCCAGGGCCGAGCCGTATTCGGTCTCGCTGCCGGCCACGCCCTGCACGAGGCGGACCGCCCGTCCCTCGACGACATCGACGGCGGGAAGAAGAATCAATGACACGTGCGGTTACCTTACTTGTCGTCTCAATCGAGGCTGTCGACCCAGTTGCGCAGCAGCGTCGCACCGGCGTCGCCGCTCTTCTCAGGGTGGAATTGGGTGGCCGAGAGCGCGCCGTTCTCGACGGCGGCCAGGAACGGCACCTGATGGGTCGCCCAGGTCAGCGTCGCGTCCTCGGCACCGGTCCAGGTCTGTGCCGCATACGAGTGCACGAAGTAGAACCGGGTGTCGGTGTCCAGGCCCTTGAACAGGACGCTCTCCGATGGCGCGTCGACGGTGTTCCACCCCATGTGCGGGATGACGGGCGCGTCCAGGCGCGTCACCGCACCGGGCCATTGGGCGCAGCCGCGGGTCTGCACCCCGAACTCGACGCCCTCGGTGAACATGATCTGCATTCCCACGCAGATTCCCAACACCGGCCGCCCGGCCGTCACGCGCTCGGCGATGAGCCGCTCACCGTCGATGGCACGCAGTCCGGCCATGCACGCCTCGTACGCGCCGACACCGGGCACCACCAGACCATCGGCCTGCAGCGCCGCGGCGGGATCGGCGGTGACCTCGACCTCGGCGCCGGTGCGCTCCAGGGCGCGCTGCGCCGAGCGCAGGTTCCCCGAGCCGTAATCGAGGATCGTCACCTTCTTCGAAAGTCCCACGGTTACAACGTGCCTTTGGTCGAGGGCACACCGGTGACCCGCGGGTCGAGTTCGACGGCCTGGCGCAGCGCACGGGCGACCGCCTTGAATTCGGCCTCGGTGATGTGGTGCGGATCGCGACCGTAAAGGGTGCGCACGTGCAGCGCGATGCGCGCATTGAAGGCCAGCGACTCGAACACGTGCCGGTTGATCACGGTGTGATACGGCGCGGTCGAGCCGGCGCCAGATCCGGCAATGGTGAACTCCACCATGTAATCCGGCTCGCCGGTGTGCACGAAATACGGTCGGCCGGACACATCCACCGCGGCATGGGCCAGCGTCTCGTCCATCGGGATGAAGGCGTCACCGAAGCGGCGGATACCCCGCTTGTCGCCGAGGGCCTGGCCGAGTGCCTGGCCCAGCACGATCGCGGTGTCCTCGATGGTGTGATGTCCCTCGATCTCGGTGTCGCCCTTGGCGTGCACCGTGAGATCGAAGCTGGCATGGCTGCCCAGCGCGGTCAGCATGTGATCGAA
The DNA here is from genome assembly GCA_052044345.1 of Mycolicibacterium sp. 22603. Classification (GTDB taxonomy): domain Bacteria; phylum Actinomycetota; class Actinomycetes; order Mycobacteriales; family Mycobacteriaceae; genus Mycobacterium. The sequence continues at coordinate 60,939 of JBQEMX010000006.1, read as the reverse complement.
GAACGGCACGCCGGTGGTGATGTCGACCTGGCCGGTGCCGTCCAGGTCGATCTCGACGACGATGTCCGATTCGCGGGTCGTGCGTTCGACCTTGGCCCGGCGGCTCATGAGACTCCTTGGTTCTGCTTCAGGACGCCGGATTCGGCGATGGTGGCACTCACATCGAGGAAGACATCGTTTTCTTCGGCGAGGCCGACGGTGGTCCGCAGGTAGCCGGGTACGCCGACATCGCGGATCAGCACGCCGGCATCGAGATAGCGCTGCCAGACGGCCGGCGCATCGGCGAAACCGCCGAAGAGCACGAAGTTGGCATCGCTGGGGATGACGCGGTAGCCCATGCCCGTCAGCGCCGACGCGATCCGGCCGCGCTCGTCGATCAGTGTCTGCACACTGCCCAGGGTTTCGTCGGCATGGCGCAACGCGGCGCGCGCACCGGCCTGCGTCAGCGTGGACAGGTGATAGGGCAACCGAACCAACAGGATCGCGTCGATGACGGCGGGATCGGCGATCAGGTAGCCCAGCCGGCCGCCGGCGAACGCGAACGCCTTGCTCATGGTGCGGGTCACGATGAGCTTGGCCGGATGGTCCGCGATCAGCCCGATGGCGCTGGGCTGGGAGGAGAACTCGCCATACGCCTCGTCGACGATCACGACCCCGGGCGCGGCATCGAGCACCCGGCGCAGCTCATCCGGCGTGACACTCTGCCCGGAGGGGTTGTTCGGGCTCGCCAGGAACACCACGTCGGGGCGGTGCTCGGTGATCGCCGCGACGGCACGATCGGTGTCCAGGCCGAAGTCCTCGGCGCGGGCCGTCTCCAGCCAGCGGGTCTGGGTGCCGTCGGAGATGATGGGGTGCATCGAGTAGGACGGCACGAAACCGATCGCGCGCCGGCCAGGACCACCGAACGCCTGCAGCAGCTGCTGCAGGATCTCATTCGAACCGTTTGCCGCCCAGACATTGTCGACACCGACCTCGACGCCGGTCTGGGTGCGCAGGTACCCGGCCAGATCGGTGCGCAAGGCCACCGCGTCGCGATCGGGGTAGCGGTGCAGTTCGGCGGCGGCATCACGCACGGATTCGGCGACATCGTCGACGAGCGCCTGCGTGGGCGGGTGCGGGTTCTCGTTGGTGTTCAGCCGCACCGGGACCGCCAGTTGCGGTGCGCCGTAAGGGGATTTTCCGCGCAAACTGTCGCGCAACGGCAGGTCGTCGAGGGTGATCCTGGCCGCACTCACTGTTCGAACCTCCGCCGGACGGCCTCGCCATGGGCGGGCAGATTCTCCGCCTTGGACAGCGTGATCACATGACCGGCCACATCTTTGAGAGCGGCCTCGTCGTATTCGACGACGTGGATACCCCGCAGGAACGTCTGCACCGACAGTCCGCTGGAGTGCCGGGCACACCCGGCGGTGGGCAGCACGTGATTCGACCCGGCGCAGTAGTCACCGAGGCTCACCGGCGACCATGCCCCGACGAAGATCGCACCGGCCGAGCGCACCCGGGCAGCGACCGCCGCGGCATCCTCGGTCTGGATCTCCAGATGCTCGGCGGCGTAGGCGTTGACGACCTTCAACCCGGCCTCGACATCGTCGACGAGCACGATCGCCGACTGCGCACCGGTCAACGCGACGGTGACGCGCTCGCGGTGCACGGTGGTCTCCAACTGCGCGGCGACCTCCGCATCGGCGGCGTCGGCCAACGCCACGCTGTCGGTCACCAGCACGCTGGCGGCCATCTCGTCGTGCTCGGCCTGGCTGATCAGATCTGCGGCGACATGGCGCGGGTCGGCGGTGTGATCGGCAAGGATCGCGATCTCCGTGGGTCCCGCCTCGGCGTCGATACCGACCTGGGAGCGGCAGATGCGCTTGGCGGCGGTCACGTAGATGTTGCCGGGTCCGGTGATCATGTCGACCGGGGCGAGTTCTTCACCCGAGGTGTCGCCGTAGGCGAGCAGCGCCACCGCCTGTGCGCCGCCGACGGCCCACACCTCGTCCACGCCGAGCAGCGCGGCCGCGGCCAGGATGGTCGGATGCGGCAGACCCTGGAACGCCGGCGGATTGGACGCCTGCGGCGGGCTCGCGATCACCAACGAGTCGACACCGGCGGTCTGCGCCGGCACGACGTTCATCACGACGCTCGACGGGTAGACGGCGTTACCGCCGGGAACGTAGAGCCCGACGCGCTCGACGGGCACCCAGCGTTCGGTGACGACGGCCCCGGGACCCAACGTCGTCCTCGTATCCGTGCGGCGCTGATCGGCGTGCACGACCCGGGTGCGCTCGATGGCGACCTCGAGCGCGGCTCGCACGTCGGCATCCAAAGCGCCAAGCGCCTCGTCCAGTTTCTCGGCGGGCACCCGGACGGTGTCGGGGCGCACGCCGTCGAAGGACTGGCCGTATTCGAGCGCGGCCACGGCGCCGCGGGCCATGACATCGTCGACGATCGGACGGACCCGGGGAACCACCGCGTCGACGTCGACCCCACCGCGCGGCAAGGTGGCGCGCAGCCGGGCCACGGAAAGGTCCGCACCGCGCAGGTCGATGCGGGACATGAGCGATCCTGATGACGTCACGGGACTATTGTCCCAGAGCAGGCCAAATCGAATTCGGGAGCCGTCATGTCCGCGTCACCGTCACGAAAAGAACATCCCAATAATGCCGTCGGCGTGCCGATGCTGGTGCCGCCCGCGCTGGAGAACTTCCAGATCAAGTACATCAACCCGCTGATGACACCGTTGAGCCGCAAGCTGCCGGGGATGAGCGTCATCCGGCATACCGGCCGCACCTCCGGCACCGCCTATGAGACGCCGGTCACCGCCTATCGCAAGGGCGATGTCCTGGCCATCGGACTGATCCACGGCAAGACCAACTGGGTGAAGAACGTGCTGGCCGCCGGTTCGGCGGACATCAAGGTCTCCGGCAAGGATCTGCATGTGGTCAACCCACGGGTCCTGCCCGCAGGGACGGTCGACCGATCGCTGCCGTTCCTGGCCCGGGTGATGCTGCGCAAGACCGGGGTGTTCGTCGCCGATATCGCCTGAGTCCCGCCGGCCGAACCCGGTTTCACGCGCCTGGAACAATTCCAGGTCATGACCTGGCAGGTATGGCTGGCGTTCCTCGGCGCCGCAATCGCGATCAGCATCGTTCCCGGCCCCGGCGCGGTGCAGTCGATGGCCACCGGGATGTCCGAGGGGCTACATCGCGGCTGGTACAGCGTGCTCGGGCTGCAGATCGGCCTGATGCTGCAACTGGTGTTGGTCGCCGCCGGTGTCGGTGCCGTCGTCGCGGGTTCGGCGGTCGCGTTCACGGTCGTCAAATGGCTCGGAGTCGCCTACCTGGCCTACCTCGCAGTCCGGCAATGGCGGACCGCGCCGAGAGATCTGCGCGACGAGATGCAGGCCGCGGCACCGGGGAGTCGGCGCACTCTGCTGCTGCGCGGATTTCTGGTCAACGCGACCAATCCGAAGGGGCTGGTGTTCTTCCTGGCCGCACTCCCGCAGTTTGTCAACCCGGCCACGCCGCTGCTGCCGCAGTATCTGGCGATCGGAGTGACGATGCTCTCCGTCGACATCGTGGTCATGGGCCTCTACACCGGACTGGCCGGGCGAATGGTCGGCTGGCTGCACAACGCTCGGCAGCAGACCTTCCTCAACCGCGCCATCTCGACGATGTTCGCCATGGCCGCCGTCGTGCTGTCGCTGGTGCGCCGGGCCACACCCGCCTGAGCCCAGCAAATCCCATTTGGGCGCATTTAGTTGCCGAAGGAAGCCATTTCCGCGCCAACGATTCGCTGCAGCGATGCCGAACGCCCCGAGGGCGCCGAGACCCTAGAACTGTCGACACCGTAAATACCCACAGAAACCGCTGGTGTGCCGTAACTTCTGGCGCATGGCCGATCCCACAGCGCCGCCTCGCAGGCGGCGACTGACCCAGAAACCAGCCGCTTTCGCGCTCGGCATCGGCATCCTCGCCGTGCCACTGATCCCGGTGACAGCTAATGCGGTGCTGCCGCAGCGGGACTGGTCGGCCGATGCCGAGGAGGTCACTCCGGTGGAGTTGACCACCGATGGTGGTGAACAGATCTCGGTCGACGTCATGGATGGCTGGCAGATCATCGACAGCGGGTCATCGGTGGTGATGCACGATGACGGCAACGTCGTCATGATCCAGGCCTATGACCGGATGGACCGCGACCCCGCGGCGGTGGCCCAGCGCCTGATGCGCGCCAACCGCCTCGACGGCGTCAGCGCCGCGCTCGACGGCGGGGTGATCAGCGGCAACGGCGCCACCCTCTCCGGTGACACCTGCGTTGCGGTGACCACCAACACCACCGGGACCTGCGCCTTCCTCTACGACGACGATGTCGTGGTATCCGTGATCGCTCTCACCGGCCCGGATAGCCAGGGCCCCGACATCGACACCATCGCCGGCCTGATCAGCAGGGAGACGCCGCAGTGACCCAGACCGAGGCACCCGCCACGTCGACACCGAACATCGCACCGGGACCCACCGGACCGGCCCGAGTGCCGATCGTGTACCAGCCGCGTTCGGCGGTGTTCTGGCTGTACGTGATCACTCTGGTGGTGAGCACCTACCTGCTGCTGAGCGCCGACGGCAGCGCCTTCGGCATGGTGATGGACGCACAGCTCTGGCTGGCGCCTCTGTGGATCGGCTTCATCGTCGTGCTGTTCTGGTTGATGTTCAAATTCGACCCGTACCGCAGCGCGCGGCGCTACCCGCAGGCGTTGCTCGCCGGAACCGCACTCGGGGGAACCACCGCATTGGTGATGGCCGTCAACGGCAACACCGCCCTCGCCGGCGTCTGGTCGCGTTATCTGTCGCCGGAGACCATGTCCGCCTGGGAAGCCTCTCTCACCGCGCCGATCATCGAAGAAGCGTCCAAGGGCATGTGTGCGGCGGTCATCCTGGTGTTGTGTTCGTCGGTGTTCCACCGGATTTCGCACGCCCTGCTGGTCGGGATGTTCGTCGGGTTCGGCTTCGACGTCATGGAGGACCTGACCTACGCCACGCGCGAAGCGATCTACAGTCTGGACTCCGATCTCGCCGGCGCCATTCCGAACCTGATCCAGCGGGTACTGACCGCTGTCCCCGCACACTGGGCCTACACGGGACTGTTCGCGGTGGGCGTCATGCTGCTGCTGCCCACCTTCACCGGTCCGCCGCAGTGGTCCTATGCCCGCCGGGTGCTGCTGGCCCTGCCGCTGATGGCCACCGGGGCCTTCATGCATTTCTTCTGGGACTCACCGATCGGCGGTGGGTTGGTCAAGATCGCCGTCACCTTGGTGGTGTTCCTGATCCCGGTGTGGTGGTTGCTGCGCTTCGAACGTCAGTGGGTGACCGAGCGCATCGCGGCCGGACGCCCCGACGGCACCCTTGCCGCGGTACCCGACGAGGTTCTGGACTCACTGCCGACGGGCAAGGCGCGGCGTCAGCTGCGCAAGCAGGCTCGGCGTAGCGGCGGACGGCGCGCCAAGAAGGCGATGCGGCAGGCGCAGAACGACGCGCTGGAACTGGTGCAGTCCTCGGGCTAGCTGTGGTGCGCCCCCTCGGCGTAGACGATTGTCACACCTGATCGGGTGACTGCGCGCCGAGCCGGCGTTGAACGACGTCGTCAGGCACCGGCGGTTCGGATCTGCGGTGAACCGGCGGCCGACGTGGTCGAGTACCGCCGCTCAGCCTCCGCTGCTTCCCATAGGCTTGGATCGTGACGGCTGGGATCACCGGCGCCGGATTCGGCAAGCTCTGCATCATCGTGTCGATGGCCACCTTCGTAATGGTGGGGTGCGACGGTACCGACGCACCCGTGCTCGCGCTGCCCCAGGTTGGTTGTCAGGATGTCGATGCCGATCGCTGGCTCGATGTCCCCGGCAGCGGGCCGGTTTCCGTGCGGGTACCTCAGCCACCGGGTTGGGAGATCAGCGAGGACGTTTCACGATGGGCCCGGGCCACGATGGCGGCCGACCCGGGCGCGCCACGGCCTGAGCCGGTGTTCTTGATCGGTCCGACCCCCGAAGACGGCGCCACACCGTCGGTCTTCATGGCATCGGTGGATCGCGTGGTTCCCTTCGGTTCGCCACCGACCGTCGATGCCACGCTCGTCGATCTGGTCGACAGTCTCGTCCAAGTGCGTACGGACGGCGCCAGCGTCGAGGGACCGTCGTCGGCGACGGCATGCGGCCACGCACTGCGGTATTTCCTGACGACCCCCAAGCCAACGGAGGAGGACGCGCACCCCGCCACCGGCTACCAATCGCAGAGCGTTTTCGAGGTCGGCGGCACGTTCTATGGCGTGCAGATCGGCTACACGCCCGCCAACTCCTCTTCGGAGCACATCCGCCGCGATCTGGACACCANGCGTGGTGTCCAGATCGCGATAGCCGGTCGATGATCGGCCCCGATGCCGACGGGCTCACTTCTTGCCGCTGAACTTCGCACGGGCTTGCCCGTCGTCGGGCTAGCTGTCCAACCCGATATCGAGCACCCGGACCGAATGGGTGAGCGCGCCGACGGCCAGGTAGTCGACGCCGGTGGCGGCATAGGCCGCCGCCGACTCGAGCGAAAGGCCGCCGGAGGATTCCAGTTTGGTGGCCGGTGAGCGACTGTCGCGGCGTTGCACGGCGATCTGGGTCTGCCACACCGGGAAGTTGTCCAGCAGCACCAGTTCGACATCGGCACCGAGGATGTCGTCGAGTTGCTCGAGCGAATCGACCTCGACCTCACACGCGATATCCGGTGCCGCGCTGCGCACCGCTGCCAGCGCGGCCAGCACCGAACCGGCTGCGGCGACATGGTTGTCCTTGATCAAGGCGGCATCACCGAGACCCATCCGATGGTTGACCCCGCCGCCCACCCGTACGGCGTACTTCTGCAGGGCGCGCATACCGGGCAGGGTTTTGCGGGTGTCGCGGATGCGCGCACCCGTGCCGTCCACCGCGTCGACCCACTTGGCGGTCGCGGTGGCGATACCTGACAGATGACAGACCAGGTTGAGCATGGTGCGCTCGGCGGTCAGCAGGCCCCTGGTGGGCGCCTGCACCCGCAGCAACGACTGACCGGGCTGCACCCGGGTACCGTCGGCCAGCCGCTCCAACACCGTGTAGCCGTCGGCGCCCAGCACGGCGTCGAGCACCAGCACGGCCACGTCGACACCGGCGGCGACGCCGTGCTCACGCGAGGCCATCGCCACGGTCGTGACGGCGTCCGCGGCCACCGTCGCCTCGGTCGTGACATCCGGGCCGTAGCGCAGGTCCTCGTCCAGCGCCCGCTCGATGAGGGTGCGTGCCTCGGCACGTTCGGTATCGGTCAGTGCGTGCACCTGCGCTCCGTTCATCGGCTTGCCCCCAGCGGTGCGACCACCTTCGGCACACCGGAATCATCGAGGCGCACGGTGGCACCGTGCGCCTGGGCGTCATCGGTATCGGGATGGTCCGCGCGGTGATGACAGCCGCGGGATTCGGTGCGCGCCAACGCCGCCGCGGCCACCGCCCGCGCGGTCAGGGTCAGCGCGGCGTCCTCGACCCGCTCCCGGTCGGTCAGCGTCCGGTCGACGGCACCGGCCAGCACCGCGGTCAGCCCCTGCAAACCGGCGGCATCGCGCACGACCGAGGCGTCGCGACTCATCGCCCGTTGCAACACGGCGCGCTCCAGCATGGGTGCGCGCGGCGGGCCGTCGAACACCGCGTGGGTGCCTCCCGCCTGTTCGGCGTGCGCGGACGCGGCCCGGCCGGCCCGCCCGCCGACGACGAGACCCTCCAGCAGGCTGTTGGAGGCCAACCTGTTGGCGCCGTGCATACCGGTACGGGCGACCTCGCCCGCGGCGAACAAGCCCGCCAATTCGGTACGACCGTGCACATCGGTGTGCACTCCCCCACAGCTGTAATGCGCACCGGGCACCACCGGGATCGGTTGGCGCGCCGGGTCGATGTCTGCCGCCCGACAGGCCGCCGTGACGGTCGGAAAGCGTTCGGCGACATCGTGTACGCCGGTCGCGTCGAGGTAGACGCAGGCGTCCCCGGTGGCACGCAGGCGGGCATCGATCGCGGCGGCGACCACATCCCGTGGCGCCAGATCGCCGAGCGGATGCACTCCCGCGGTCACCGAATCGCCACGACGGTCGACCAGAATCGCCCCCTCACCGCGCAGGGCCTCGGTGACCAGCGGTCGACGCCCACCGGCCGCGCCGGTGAACAGCATCGTCGGGTGGAACTGGACGAACTCGATATCGCCGACCGCGACACCGGCCCGCAAGGCCAACGCGATGCCATCGCCGGTGGAACCCACCGGGTTGGTGGTGGCGGCGTAGAGATGGCCGAGCCCGCCGGTGGCCAGGATGACCGCGGGCGCGTGCAGCAGTCCGAGTCCGGCCTCGCTGTGCACCAGCACACCGGTGACACCGTCACCGTCCCGGCAGATCTGCACCGCCACATGGTGGTGGCGGATATCCAGGTGCGCCGCAGCCGCATCGAGGGCGCGCTGCACCTCGGCCCCGGTGGCATCACCACCGGCGTGGATGATGCGGCGCCGGGTGTGCCCGCCCTCGCGCGTCAGCGACCACTGCCCGGGTTGGGATTCGTCGAACCGGGCCCCGTCGGCGACCAGCTCGGAGACCGCAGCGTATCCGTCGGCGACGATGGATCGCACCGCGTCCACATCGCACAACCCGCCGCCGGCGGCCATCGTGTCGGCCACATGCGCCTGCACCGAGTCCTCGGTGCTCGGCAGGACCACGGCGATCCCGCCCTGGGCATAGAAGGTGGCCGTCTCACCGACCTTGCTGAGCACCACGACCTTTCGGCCGGCCCGCGCCGCCGCCAGGGCCGCGACCAGCCCGGCGACCCCGGTTCCGATGACGACGACGTCAGCGCGCTGCTGCCAGAAGCCGGCACCACCGCAGGAGCTGGTCCCCCGGGTCGCTGCGCTCCCGCCCCCGGGGGCGATCATTCCCCGCCGCCGGGCTGTCCGATCTCGATCATGCGCTGGACACTCTTACGCCCAGCAGCGGCGACATCGGCATCGACGTGCACCTCGTCGGCACCCTCGACCAGGCAGCGCAGCAACGCCGCGGGGGTGATCATCTTCATGTAGCTGCACGACGCCCGATCGTTGACCGCAAGAAAGTCGACTTCCGGTGCGGCCCTGCGCAACTGGTGCAGCATGCCGACCTCGGTGGCGACCAGCACCTGGCGGGCCCGGGTCTCGCGCGCGGCGTCGAGCATGCCACCGGTGGACAGGATCTTCACCCGCTCCTCGGGCACGGCACCCTCACCGGCGAGATACAACGCCGAGGTGGCACAACCGCATTCGGGGTGCACGAACAACTCGGCATCCGGATGCGAACGGGCCTGCGCGGCCAACTCGTCACCGTTGATACCGGCGTGGACATGGCATTCGCCGGCCCAGACGTGCAGGTTCTTGCGGCCGGTGACACGGCGGACGTGCGCACCCAGGAATTGATCGGGGCAGAACAGCACCGTGCGGTCCTCGGGGATGGATGCCACCACCTCGACCGCATTGGACGACGTGCAGCAGATGTCGGTGAGCGCCTTGACCGCGGCGGTGGTGTTCACATAGGACACCACCACGGCGTCCGGGTACTCGTCCTTCCAGGCCCGCAGTTCCTCGGCGGTGATGGAGTCGGCCAGTGAGCAGCCGGCGCGCTGATCGGGAATCAACACCGTCTTCTCCGGAGACAGGATCTTGGCCGTCTCGGCCATGAAGTGCACCCCACAGAACACGATGGTGTCCTCGGACGCCTCCGCCGCGATGCGCGACAGCGCCAGCGAGTCACCGACGTGGTCGGCGACATCCTGGATGGCCGGCAGCTGGTAGTTGTGCGCCAGCAGCGTCGCATTGCGCAGATCGGCGAGCCTGCGCACCTCCGCGGCCCACTGGCCGTCGGGCACGATGCCGCCGTATCCGCCGGGGCCGTCGACGATGCGTGCAGCCAGCACGCTGCTGAGTGCGCCGGTGCGATCCAGGACCGTCATGGCAGTCTCCTTTTGCCTACCGAGGTTTTCGACTTATGATCGAAAACATGGCTCATCGTAGCACCGAACACGAAGTGCTCGCCGTCGTGCTCCAGGTTCGCCGGCTCGACACCAAAAATCCGCAGCTCAGCGTCCTGTTATGGGAGCGCGCGATGGATCCCGAGCGAGGCGCCTGGGCGCTGCCGGGCGGTCAATTGCGACACGACGAGGACATGATCAGTTCAGTTCGGCGTCAACTCGCCGAAAAGGTCGACCTGCGGGAGCTCACCCATCTGGAGCAGTTGGCGGTGTTCTCCGACCCCGCCCGGGTGCCAGGTGCACGCACCATCGCCTCGACCTTCCTCGGACTGGTGCCCTCCCCCGCCACCCCCGCGCTTCCGCCGGACACCCGCTGGCACCCGGTGTCCAACCTGCCACCGATGGCCTTCGACCACGGCACCATGGTCGAGAACGCGTGCGCCCGGCTGATCGCCAAGCTGTCGTATACCAACATCGGTTTCGCTTTGGCACCAAGAGAATTCGCGCTGTCCACCCTGCGGGACATCTACAGCGCGGCGCTGGGCCACCCGGTGGACGTGACCAATCTGCAGCGCGTACTGGAGCGTCGACAGGTGATCACCAGGACGGGCACGACGGCGCGCTCCGGACGCAGTGGCGGGCGCCCCGCGGCGTTGTATCGGTTCGCCGAGGACCGCTATCGGGTGACCGACGAGTTCGCTGCGTTACGGCCACCGGGGTGAGTCGGACTGGATTCTTAGACGGTTCTTAAGTAACAATGCCCGGATGGACTTTGGCAGCTCCGCCCTATCGGACGCCGAGTGGATCGGCGCCGTCCCGCATGAGGCGCTCGACCGACGCGCCCGCCCGCAGCTGCCCGAGGACGATCCGTTCTACGTGGCCCCCGAGGGTTTCCAGCACGCCACGCCGGGAACCGTCCTGCGCAGCCGGGACGTCGAGCTGGCCTTCCTCGGCCTGATCCCGCAGCAGATCCGGGCCGTGCAACTGCTCTACCGGACCACCGACATGAACGGCAGACCCGAAGCCGCCGCCACGACGATCGTCGTCCCGGCCGAGCGTGGACCCGAGCAGATCTGCCCGGTGGTCTCCTACCAGTGCGCGATCGACGCGATCACCTCGCGATGCTTCCCGTCCTATGCCCTGCGACGCCATGCCGTGGCGCCCGGGTCGGTGCCGCAATTCGAGATGCTGCTGGTGGCCGCCGCGATCGCCGAGGGCTGGGCGGTCTCGGTACCCGACCACGAGGGGGTCAACGGTAGTTGGGGCACCCCGTACGAGCCCGGCTATCGCGTGCTCGACGGGCTGCGGGCGGCCCTGGGCTCCGAACAGCTCGCACTTTCCGCCGAGGCGCCGATCGGTCTCTGGGGATACTCCGGTGGCGGTCTGGCCAGCGCCTGGGCCGCCGAGATGAGCGGCAGCTACGCCCCCGAACTCAACATCGTCGGCGCGGTGCTCGGCTCCCCGGTCGGCGATCTGGGCCGCACGTTCCGCAAGCTCAACGGCACCTTTGCCGCGGCACTTCCCGCGCTGGTGGTTGCCGCGCTGGCCGACGTCTACCCCGGCCTGCAGCGGATCATCGCCGAGCACACCAGCGAGTACGGCCGTGACCTGCTGGACCGCTTGCACCACATGACCACCGTGGAAGCCATCGTGCGGTTCTGGCGCACCGATATGGGCGACCTGCTGGATCAACCGCTGGAACAGATCCTGTCCACCCCCGAGGTCCAGCACGTCTTCGACGACATCAAACTCGGCGCCGCGGTGCCGACCCCACCGGTGCTGATCATCCAGGCCGTGCACGACGAGATCATCTCGGTGGACGGTATCGACGAGCTCGCCCACACCTACTCCTCCGGCGGGGCCCACGTCACCTACCACCGGGACATGTTCAGCGAGCATCTGCTGCTGCACCCGATGTCGGCCCCCATGGCGTTGCGCTGGCTGTCCGATCGCTTCGCGGGCCGACCGCTCGGTGCCAACCTGGCGCGCACCACCTGGCCGACGCTGTTCAACCCGTCGACCTACCGCGGGATGGCGCGGCTGGCGGTCATCACGGCGAAGGTGCTGACCGGACGGCGTCTTCGCCGGCTGCCGCTGTCGGTGCTGGATCGCTGACCGGCACGACCGGCGGGTAGATCCCGGCGTAGCGCACGGGCGGCCACGCACCGAGATCGTCACGAGAAGCCGACACGGCCAGCAACGCATACGTCATCGCCGCGACCGCGGCGGGCAGCAGGAATGTCGCCGCCACCACTAGCGGGCTGTGTGCGAAGAACACCGCGGGTGCCTCCAGCACGTAGTGGACGCGATCGGTCTCGCTGACCGGGGCGGTGTTCACATCGATGCTGCCGTAACGCCAGTGGACCACCACCGCACCGATACCCGTAGCGACTCCCACCGCGCCGGCGGTTCCGGTCGTCAACGCCACCAGCAGCACCGGACCGCGATGGGCCCGCCATTGCCAGACCGCGACGGCGGCGACGACGGCGACCACACCGGCGAAGCCGACGAGCAGGAACGCCCCGAGGAAGAGCTGATCGGAGTCGTTGCCCAGATAGGCCCTGACCCGGTCACCGGAACGGGTGAGCGCGACGATGCCCCGGGCCGGCGGTGCCAGCCACGCCCACAGCGCGCCGATCGGCACGCCGGTGGCCAGCAGCGCGAGGAACACGCGCACGGCGGCGGTCCGCCGGGCGATGCGCGGTGGCATTCCCGGCTCGGTCACGGTCATCGGCGCGCGTCGAGATCGAGGGAGTCGACGGCACCGTGCCGCGAGCATTTCGCCCACCACCCGGTGGGGCGCACCTGAACGATCATCCGGCGCCCACACGCGGCACAGAATCGCGGCGGTTCCAGACCCAACGCGGCGGCGGTCGGAATGGCCGTGCCCGCCCCGTCGCCGATTTCGGCGCCGGTGTAGAGGTTGTAGGCACCCGCAGCCACCGGGGCCGGCAGCGCCTGGGATTCGTCGATCATCACCCTGTCAGTTCTACAGCGCGCCCTAGAGCGTCGCGTTGAGGGCCTTGATGGGCATCTGCAGATCGTCGAGCAGTTCCAGATCGGCCTCGGCGGGCCTGCCCAGTGTCGTGAGGTAGTTGCCGACGATGACGGCGTTGATACCGCCCAGGATGCCCTGCTTGGCGCCGAGGTCACCGAGGGTGATCTCGCGCCCGCCGGCGAACCGCAGCATGGTGCGGGGCAACGCCAGCCGGAACGCGGCGACGGCCTTGAGCGCCTCGGCGGCCGGCAGCACCTCCAGATCACCGAACGGCGTGCCCGGCCGCGGGTTCAAGAAGTTCAGCGGCACCTCGTGCGGGTCGAGCTCGGCGAGGTTGGCGGCGAACTCGGCGCGCTGTTCCAGCGTCTCGCCCATCCCGAGGATGCCGCCGCAGCAGACCTCCATACCGGCCTCGCGCACCATCCGCAGGGTGTCCCAGCGCTCTTCCCAGCTGTGGGTGGTCACCACGTTGGTGAAGAAGGACCGGGCGGTCTCCAGGTTGTGGTTGTAGCGGTGCACACCCATGTCCGCGAGGCGCTGCACCTGCTCCTCGGTCAGCATGCCCAGCGAGCAGGCGATCTGGATGTCGACCTCGTTGCGGATGGCCTCGATACCGGCGGCCACCTGGGCGAGCAGCCGCTCGTCGGGGCCACGCACCGCGGCGACGATGCAGAACTCGGTGGCCCCGGTCTTGGCGGTCTGCTTGGCGGCCTCGACCAGGCTCGGGATGTCCAGCCACGCGCTGCGCACCGGGGAGGCGAAAAGCCCGGACTGCGAACAGAAGTGGCAGTCCTCGGGGCAACCCCCGGTCTTGAGGCTGATGATGCCCTCGACCTCGACGTCCGGGCCGCACCACTTCATCCGGACCTCGTGGGCCAGCTCGAGCAGATCATCGAGACGATCGTCGGTCAGCTGCAGCACCTGCAGGGTCTGTTCCTGGTCGAGACCGACGCCGCGATCGAGTACCTGCTCGCGCGCTGCCGCCAGAATGTCGGTCATCAGTGAACCTCCGTCGTGGATGCCTTGAACACCGTTCAAGCTTGAACGGTGTTCAGGTTAAGGTAAGCGGGTGCAGCTCCACAAACGGGATGTGGTCGACGCGGCGACAGCACTGCTGGACGACTTCGGCATCGCCGACCTGACGATGCGCAGGTTGGCCCGTGAGCTCAACGTCAGCCCCGGCGCGCTGTACTGGCATTTCGCCAACAAACAGGAACTGCTCGGCGCGGTCGCCGACCGGATCCTGCAACCCGCCCTGGAACAGCCCACGACCGGCACCTGGCGAGAGCAGCTGGACTCGGCGTGCCGCCGACTGCGTGACGCCCTGTTGTCGCATACCGACGGCGCCGAACTGGTCTCGGCCAGTTTCGCGGCCGGGCAATCGACGGCGATGGCGGAGATCGTCACCTGGCTGAGCACCGCGGCAACCGAGGCGGGCGTCGCGGGCCCACACGCCGACCTGGCCGCCCGCACCGTCGTCTACTACGTGTTGGGGTTCACCGTCGACGAACAATCCCGGTTGCAGTGGGACGCCGCGGGCGCCGATCTTCCCGAGAGCCAGTCCGCCCTGGCCGGTGACGCCGACCAGCGCTTCGGGTTCGGCCTGACCCTGCTGATCGACGGCATGGCGGCCTATAGGTCGCTCACCCGGTGATAGTTTGCGCGATGCGCGCATCACCGTCCCAGTGACGTAGACCGGCGAACCCACCGTCGATCTCCGGCCCTACCGCGGCGATCTCACACACCGCGGCCAACTGGTCGGCCCGCACCCGGCGAGCCACCGTCACGTGCGGGGTCCACCCTCCGGGACCGGTATGCGACAGGGCACCGGACGGCATGTGCGGCAGGCAGATTCGATGCACGTGCGCGTGCAGGTCGAGAAGCTCGGCGGACGGGACGACCAGCAGCGCCACCGTGTAGCGACCGTGACCGAACACCACCGGCGCGCCCAGACGGCACGGCATCGGCAACCGGCGGGCCGCCGAGACCAGATCGACGTCGGCCGCGGTCGATATCTCCCCGGCGACGGTCAGCGTGGTGTGCGGCCGGTTGCTCGCGCCGGTATGACCGGCCTGACTCGGTAGCTCGGCGTCCTGCAGGGTGGTCCAGATCCGGCGCACCGCGGCATCGCCCGCCTCGTCGAGGGTCAACTCCACCGAGTGGACCATCGCTAGACCAGACCCGCGAGCCAGCCGCGGTCGAACGCCTGCCCGGCGAGCGTCTCGAATTCCCGTGGCGTGACGCCCCCCGCGCCCGCCGGCAGCACCGCGCGGATCTCCCCGAGATCCGCCAGCGCCGCCCGGTTTCCCTGCTCGGCGACCCCGGGCTGTGCGGGCCACGACCCGATGACCAGTCCGGCGCTGTCCAGCCCGCGGCCGGCGAGGGCCTCCAGGGTGAGCGCGGTGTGGTTGAGGGTGCCGAGACCGGGCGCAACGACCACCAGCGCCGGCGCGCCCAGTGCACCGGCCAGGTCCCGCAGCGTCACGCCGTCGGCACCCAGTTCGACCAGCAGGCCGCCGGCGCCCTCCACGATGGTCAATCGCCCCGGCGCGTCGGCGGCCCGCACCGCGTCGAGCAATTCCTGCGCAGTCGGCAGGGGCAGTCCGGCCCGGTTCGCCGCCGCGACCGGGGCCAGCGGCTCGGGATAACGCCAACCGCCGTGCAGCGCCGTGACGCCGGCGAGCCTGCCGACCTCACCGAGGTCATCGTCGCCGTCGACGGTTCCGGTCTGCACCGGTTTGCACACCGCAACATCGAGACCGGCCAGCCGCGCCGCACACGCCAGCGCCGCGGTCGTCACCGTCTTTCCGACCCCGGTGTCGGTGCCGGTGACCACGACGATGCTCATGCGTTCTCGCTCATGCGTTCTCGCTCACCCGAGGACCTCGGTCAGCACATCGCGGGCCAAGGCCATCTCCTCGGTGGTGAGGGCGGCCCTGGCCGTCAACCGCAGCCGTGAGGTACCGGCGGGCACCGTCGGGGGTCGGAAGCACCCGACCCGGACACCGCGGTCCAGGCATGCCGCCGCCGCGGCGACGGTGACCTCGGGGTCACCGAGAATGACCGAGACGACGGCCGATGTGGGTTCCTCGGCGACATCGCAGATCCGGGCCAGCTCGCCCGCCCTGGCCAGCACCGCGCCCGCCAACTGCGGCTGCGCGATCAGCACCTGCAGCGCGGCCAGCGCCGCGCCGACGGCGGCCGGGGCAAGCCCGGTGTCGAAGATGAAGGTGCGCGCGGTGTCGACGAGATGGGCCCGCACGGCGGCCGGGCCGAGCACCGCGCCGCCCTGACTGCCGAGCGCCTTGGACAGCGTCGTGGTCATCACGACATCCGGCGCACCGGCAAGCCCGACCTCGTGCAGCAGACCCTGTCCCCCGGCGCTGCGCACCCCGAGGCCGTGCGCCTCGTCGACCACCAGTAGCGCGCCGAACCGGCGGCACACCTCGTGCAGCTCGCGCAGCGGGGCAAGCACCCCGTCGGTGCTGAACACCGACTCGGTGACCACGACGGCGCGGTCCTCGGACCGGGCCGACAACGCGTCGGCGACCGCCGCGACATCGCGGTGTGGGGTCACCGCGACGCGGGCCCGCGACAGCCGGCACGCGTCGACGATCGAGGCGTGGGTCAACGCATCGGAGACCAGCAGCGAGCCGGGACCGGTGAGCGATACCAGCGCACCGATGTTGGCGGTGTATCCCGAGGAGAACACCAGGGCGGACTCGAATCCGGCGAAGTCGGCGAGCGCGGCCTCGAAATGCTCGTGCAGTTCGGTATTGCCGGTGACCAGGCGCGAACCCCCGGCGCCGGCGCCCCAGGTGCGCAGCGCCTGCACACCGCCGGCGAGCACATCGGGGTGTTGGGAGAGCCCGAGGTAGTCGTTGGAGGCCAGATCGAGCTCGGTGCCGACCGGTGGCCGGGCCCGCAGCGTTCGGCGCAGCCCCTGGGCTCGGCGACGCTCCTCGACACCGGCCAACCAGGCCAGCGGGGAAAGACCGGTGCGTGTCACTGGACGTCCTTTCGACACTTGAACACCGTTCAGGTTAATGCACGCGCGACCGCCACCATGCCCGCACCGATCTGACTCACCTCGTCCGGCGTACAGATGAACGGCGGCATGGCGTAGACCAGCTTTCCGAACGGCCGTAACCACAGGCCGTGCTCCAGCGCGGTCTCGGTGGCCACCGCCATATCGACCGGCTCGGCCATCTCGATGACGCCGATACCACCCAGCACGCGCACATCGGCCACCGACGACAGCTCGCGCGCCGGTTCCAGTCCGGCCCGCAATCCCGCCTCGATACCACCGACCGCGCCGCGCCAGTCCCCCTCCAGCAGCAGCTCGACCGCGGCCACCGACACCGCGCACGCCAGCGCGTTGGCCATGAAGGTCGGCCCGTGCATCAGGGCACCGGGGTCGCCGCTGCTGATCGTCTCGGCGATCTCGGCGGTGCACAACGTGGCCGCCAAGGTGACGTAGCCGCCGGTCAACGCCTTGCCGACACACATGATGTCCGGGCTGACCCCGGCGTGGTCGGCGGCGAACAATTCCCCGGTGCGGCCGAATCCGGTGGCGATCTCGTCGAAGATCAGCAGCACGTCATGTGCATCGCAGATCCGGCGCAGCTCGAGCAGGTAACGCGGATCGTGAAAGCGCATCCCGCCGGCGCCCTGCACCACTGGTTCGACGATCACCGCGGCGAGCTCGTCGGCATGCTCGGTCAACTGCGCCTCGAACGCGGCGACATAGGCGGTGTCGAACGGACCGGGCACCTCTGGCGCAAAGACCTGCCGGACCAGCACATCACTCCAGATGGCATGCATGCCGCCGGCCGGATCGCACACGCTCATCGGGGTGAAGGTGTCACCGTGATAACCACCCCGCCAGGTCATCAGCCGGTGCTTGCCCGGCCTGCCGCGGCTGCGCCAATACTGCAGCGCCATCTTGGCGGCCACCTCCACCGAGACCGAGCCGGAGTCGCTGAAGAACACCGTCTCCAGCCCGGCCGGGGTGATCTCGACGAGCAGTTGGGCGAGCCGGGCGGCGGGCTCGTGGGTCAGGCCGCCGAACATGACGTGGTTCATGGTGGCCAGTTGCGCACTCAGCGCCGCGTCCAGGCGGGGGTGTCCGTGCCCGTGCACCGCGGTCCACCAGGAGCTCATCGCGTCCAGGGCGTCGACGCGACGCCCGCGGTGATGCAGTTCGAGCCAGGCGCCGCGGGCGGCGGTGGCCACCACCGGCGGCAGCGCCGCGGGGCCCATGGTGCTGTAGGGGTGCCAGATGTGCGCGGAGTCGATCGCGCCGATCTCGGCCGGCGTCAACGCGGGCATGGATCCGGACACTATCTCCTCGGCCGGCCGGGGTGACGCCACGCCCGTGGCCTGAGGTACCCAGGATAATTGGGTAGATTGACTCCCCGACCATGATGACCCTCGCTCCAGCCCGACCTGCGCGTACCGACGGCCCGGTGACCACGACCGGCACCACGACCGGCACCCGCACCTCGGGCTTCTATCGGCATGACCTCGACGGACTCCGCGGTGTCGCCATCGCACTCGTCGCGGTGTTCCATGTCTGGTTCGGACGGGTCTCCGGCGGTGTGGACGTCTTCCTCGCGCTGTCGGGCTTCTTCTTCGGCGGGCGACTGTTGCGCTCGGCACTGGACGAGGCGACCGCCATCCGGCCGGTGTCCGAGGTCATCCGGCTGGTCCGTCGGCTGCTGCCCGCCCTGGTCGTGGTGCTGGCCGCCGCCGCGGTGCTGACCATCCTGATCCAACCCGAGACGCGCTGGGAGACGTTCGCCGACCAGAGCCTGGCAAGCCTCGGGTACTACCAGAACTGGGAACTGGCCAACACCGCGGCGGACTACCTGCGCGCCGGTGAGACCGTCAGCCCGCTGCAGCACATCTGGTCGATGTCGGTGCAGGGCCAGTTCTACATCGCCTTCCTCGCCCTGATCCTGGTGCTGGCCTACGCCTTGCGCGGCAAGCTGGGCAGGCACCTTCGGACCGTGTTCATCGTGGTGCTCACCGCCGTCACCATCGCCTCGTTCGTCTACGCGATCCACGCCCACAACACCGATCAGGCCATCGCCTACTACGACAGCTTCGCCAGGGCGTGGGAGCTGACGCTGGGAGCGTTGGTCGGCGCCCTGGTCCCCTACGTGCGGTGGCCGATGTGGCTGCGGACCGTCATCGCGATCATCGCGCTGGCGGCCATCCTGTCGTGCGGCTGGCTGCTCGACGGTGTGCGCGAGTTCCCCGGACCGTGGACGCTGGTGCCGGTCGGGGCGACCGTGCTGTTCATCCTGTCGGCGGCCAATCGTGCGGCCGACCCGCGCACCGACGGCGCCCTGCCCGCCCCGAACCGGCTGCTGGCGACCCGGCCGTTCGTCTGGCTGGGCTCGATCGCCTACTCGCTGTACCTGTGGCACTGGCCGCTGCTCATCTTCTGGCTGGCCTACAGCGGTAAGGAACACGTCGAATTCGTCGACGGCGCCGTGGTGCTGCTGGTCTCCGGCGTGCTGGCATGGCTGACGATGCGCTACGTCGAGACCCCACTGCGCTACCGGGCACCGGCCCGGTCGACCGCCACGGCGGCCATCCCGTGGCGCACGCGGTTGCGGCGCCCGACCATCGTGCTGGGTTCGTTCGTGACACTGCTGGGCGTCACGCTGACCGCGACATCGTTCACCTGGCGCGAGCACGTCACCGTCGAGCGGGCCAGCGGTAAGGAGCTCTCGGGTCTCTCGGCCAGGGACTACCCGGGGGCGCGGGCGCTGATCAACCATGCGAAGGTCCCCAAGCTCCCGATGCGGCCGACGGTGCTGGAAGCCAAGAACGACATCCCCGAATCGACACCGGCCGGGTGTATCAGCGATTTCGACAATGTCGACGTCATCAATTGCACCTATGGCGACGCCGACGCCACCCGCACGATCGCGCTGGCCGGCGGGTCACACGCCGAACACTGGATCACCGCCCTGGATCTGCTGGGCCGGCTCCACGACTTCAAGGTCGTCACCTACCTGAAGATGGGCTGCCCGCTGACCACCGAGCAGAAGCCGCTGGTGATGGGCGACAACCGCCCGTACCCGAAATGTCGGGAATGGAACGAGAAGGTCATGCCCAAGCTGCTGGCCGACAAGCCCGATTACGTCTTCACCACCTCCACCCGGCCGTGGAACATCAAACCCGGTGACGTGATGCCCAGCCAGTATCTGGGCATCTGGCAGGAGTTCCTCGACGCGGGTATCGACGTGCTGGCCATGCGTGACACCCCATGGCTGACACGTAACAACAAGCCCTATTTCCCGGCCGACTGCCTGGCCAGCGGCGGTGACGCCATCTCCTGCGGTATCGAGCGGGCTCAGGTACTGTCCGACGTCAACCCCACACTCGACTATCTGGAACGGTTCCCCAACCTCAAGCCGCTCGATATGACCGACGCCGTGTGCCGACCGGACTTCTGCCGGGTAGTGGAGGGAAATGTGTTGATGTATCACGACTCTCACCATCTGTCGACGACATATGTGCGCTCCATGACCAACGAACTCGGGCGGCAGCTCGCGGCCGCGACCGGCTGGTGGTGACGTGGCCACCACGGTCTGGCCCGGTACCCCCTACCCCCTGGGCGCCACCTATGACGGTGCGGGAACCAACTTTTCGTTGTTTTCCGAGGCGGCAACGCTGGTCGAGCTCTGCCTGATCGCCAAGGACGGCACCGAACAACGGATCCCGCTCGACGAGGTCGACGGCTACGTCTGGCACGCCTATCTGCCGACGGTGAGTCCCGGCCAGCGCTACGGCTTCCGCGTACACGGACCGTGGGATCCCCGTGCGGGCCACCGCTGCGATCCGAGCAAGCTGTTACTCGATCCTTACGGCAAGGCCTTCTACGGCAACTTCACCTTCGGTCAGGCGTTGTTCTCCTACGACCTGGAGTCCGAGCATCCGGCCGTCACGCCCGCAGACCCCGCCCTGGACTCCCTGGGCCACACCATGACCAGCGTGGTGATCAATCCGTTCTTCGACTGGGGATCGGACCGGGCACCCAAGACGCCCTACCACGAGACCGTCATCTATGAGGCCCACGTCAAGGGCCTGACCCAATGTCATCCCGATATCCCCGAGGAGCTGCGCGGCACCTACGCCGGGCTGGCCCACCCGGCGATCATCGAGCATCTCAAGGCACTCAACGTGACCGCCATCGAGCTGATGCCGGTACACCAATTCCTGCACGATCACCGGCTGCTCGATCTCGGATTGCGGAACTACTGGGGCTACAACACTTTCGGTTTCTTCGCACCACACTCGGAATACGCCGCCAACCGCCACGCGGGTGGCGCGGTCGCCGAGTTCAAGGCGATGGTGCGTTCCTTCCACGCGGCGGGTATCGAGGTGATCCTCGACGTGGTCTACAACCACACGGCCGAGGGCAACCATCTGGGTCCGACCCTGAACTTCCGCGGGATCGACAACGCCGCCTACTATCGGTTGCTCGACGGCGAAGAGCAGTTCTACAAGGACTTCACCGGCACCGGCAACAGCCTCAACGCCAGGCACCCGCACACGCTGCAACTGATCATGGACTCGCTGCGGTACTGGGTGCTTGAGATGCACGTCGACGGTTTCCGTTTCGACCTGGCCTCCACGCTGGCGCGCGAGTTCTACGACGTGGACCGGCTTTCGGCGTTCTTCGACCTGGTGCAACAGGACCCGGTGATCAGCCAGGTCAAGCTGATCGCCGAACCGTGGGATATCGGTGAGGGCGGCTACCAGGTCGGCAACTTCCCCGGTCTGTGGACCGAGTGGAACGGCAAGTACCGCGATACGGTCCGCGATTACTGGCGCGGCGAACCCGCCACCCTCGGCGAGTTCGCCTCCCGACTGACCGGGTCCTCGGATCTCTACGAGCACACCGGTCGCCGCCCGGGCGCGAGCATCAACTTCGTCACCTGCCACGACGGGTTCACCCTTGCCGATTTGGTCTCCTACAACGAGAAGCACAACGAGGCCAATGGTGAGGACAACCGGGACGGCGAAAGCCACAACCGGTCCTGGAACTGCGGTGTGGAGGGACCGACCGATGATCCCGACATCATCAGCCTGCGGTCCCGACAGATGCGCAATATGATCGCCACCTTGATGGTGTCCCAGGGCACCCCGATGATCAGCCACGGCGATGAGATCGGCCGCACTCAGGGCGGCAACAACAATGCCTACTGCCAGGATTCGCCCATCGCGTGGGTGGATTGGTCCAAACTCGACGAGAACGCCGAACTTTTGGAGTTCGCCCGCAAGGCGGTGGCGCTGCGCAAGAAGCATCCGGTGTTCCGACGGCGCCGGTTCCTGGCGGGCAACCCGATCCGCAGCAGTGAGCAGGTACGCGATATCGCCTGGCTGACACCTGCCGGTGCGGAGATGACACCGCAGGACTGGGGATCGGGGTTCGGTAAGAGCATCGCGGTCTTCCTCAACGGAGATGCCATCCCCGAGCCCAACGCTCGCGGTGAGCGGGTGCGCGATGATTCGTTCCTGCTGTGCTTCAACGCACACGACGAGGAACTCGATTTCGTGCTGCCGCCCGATGATTACGCCGAAAAGTGGGTAACCGCCTTGGACACCGGCGACCCCGCCGGTGCCGACGAGGTGACCATATCTGCCGGCGAGAAGATCTCGCTGCAGCCACGATCACTTCGGGTACTCAAGAAAACGACCTAGGCGGTAACGGCTGATGGGTGTCCCGGTCTCCACATATCGACTGCAGATGCGCGGGGACGCGTTCACTTTCGCCGACGCACTCGCCCTGCTCGACTATCTGGACGAGTTGGGGGTGACCCATCTGTACCTGTCCCCCATCCTGACCGCCGCGGCCGGGTCGACGCACGGCTACGACGTCACCGATCCCACCACCGTCTCGGCGGCCCTCGGCGGTCCCGACGGGCTGGCCGCGCTGTCGGCCGCGGCGCGCGAGCGCGGGCTGGGCCTGATCGTCGACATCGTGCCCAACCACGTCGGCGTGGAGGATCCCCAGGCCAACCCCTGGTGGTGGGATGTGCTGACCCACGGCAGGGAGTCGGCCCACGGTGCGTACTTCGACATCGACTGGGACCTGGCCGACGGGCGAATCGTGTTGCCGGTGCTGGGTTCTGACGACGACGTGGAGGACCTGAGCGTCGATGGCGACGTGCTGCGCCTCGGCGACCGGGTGTGGCCGATCGCGCCGGGCACCGGAACCGGCACCGCCGAACAGGTTTACGCGCGCCAGCACTACACGCTGGTCGGCTGGCGCAACAACGTGTGCGGGTACCGCCGCTTCTTCTCCATCACCTCGCTGGCCGGGTTGCGCCAAGAGGATCCCGAGGTGTTCGCCGCGTCACATACCGAAGTGGCGCGCTGGTTCGCCGAGGGGCTGGTCGACGGGCTGCGCATCGATCATCCGGACGGGCTGACCGACCCCGTCGACTACCTGACCCGGCTGCGCGAGCTCGTGGGCCAGGACGCCTGGATCGTGATCGAGAAGATCCTGGCACCCGACGAGGCCCTGGACACCGCGCTGCCGGTCGACGGCGCCACCGGGTATGACGCCCTGCGCGAGGTGGGCGGCGTCTTCCTCGATCCGTCGGCCCGGCCCGAGCTCGATGCGCTCTACGGCGGTACCTCCGAGTACGCCACCCAGATCGCCGAGCTCAAGACGACGGCCGCGACCGTCACCCTGGCCAGCGAGTTGGCCCGGGTGCACCGCACCATCGTCGCCGAGACCGGGACCGACCACCCACAGCTGCCCGATTCGATCACCGCACTGCTGACCCATATCGGCGTATACCGGTTCGATTATCCCGCCCTTGCCGCGCTGGGACCGGTGGCGATCGCCGAAACCCTTGCCGCCCGTCCGGATCTGGCGGCACCGTTGCAGATCGTCGCCTCGGCGCTGGCCGGAGCCGGCGAATCCGCCAAACGCATCCAACAGCTGTGTGGTGCCGTCACCGCCAAGGCCGTCGAGGACTGCCAGTTCTACCGCGATGCCCGATTGGTCGCCCTCAACGAGGTGGGTGGCGAACCCGACCTGTTCGGGGTCAGCGCCGCCGAGTTCCACGCGCGCAATGCCACCCGGGCGGCGTTGTGGCCGCGCGCGATGGTGACCACGTCCACCCACGACACCAAGCGCAGCGAAGACGTCCGGGCCCGCATCGGTGTGCTGTCCCAGGTACCCGCGCTCTGGGCCGACCGGGTGGCACGCTGGTCGCAGGTGGTCATCGCACCCGATGCCGATACCGCACTGTTCCTGTGGCAGAACATCTTCGGCGTCTGGCCGGTGGACGGCGAGGTGACCGACGAGCTACGCACCCGCCTGCATGCCTACGCCGAGAAGGCGATCCGGGAGGCCGGCGTGCACACCACCTGGAACGATCCGGACGCGGAGTTCGAATCGGCGGTGCACGACTGGCTGGACGCCGTCCTCGACGGGCCGGTGGGGATGGAACTGACTGCCCTGGTCGGCCAGCTCCAGCCGCATGCCGGCAACGACGCAGTCGGCCAGAAACTGCTCGCGCTCACCGTGCCCGGCGTTGCCGACGTCTACCAGGGCACCGAACTCTTCGACGACAGCCTGGTCGATCCGGACAACCGGCGACCCGTCGACTACACCGCGCGCCGTCGAGCGCTCACCGAGCTGGCCGATCCCAAGATCCGGGTCGTCAACGCCGCGTTGCGATCGCGGCGCGAGCGGCCGGAGACCTACCTGAGCGGCGGATACCGCCCGCTGCTGGCCGGCGGTCCGGCCGCCGATCACATCCTCGCCTACGGCAGGGGTGACGACATCGTGGTGGCGGTCAGCAGATGGACCGCCCGATTGGCGGACACCGGCTGGGGTGAGACGATAGTGACGCTGCCCGAGGGCAATTGGACCGACCGACTGACCGGCCGCACGTTCGCCGGCGTCGTCGACGCCGCCGATCTGTTCACCGAGCTTCCCGGTGTACTGCTGGAGCGTGGGTGATGACGATGTTCGACGTATGGGGTCCCCGGCCCCACCGGGTGACCTTGGAGCTCGACGGCGTGCGGCACCCGATGGTGCGCGATGAGGCGAACTGGTGGCATGCCGACGTCGACGCCCGTCCGGACAGTCGGTATGGATTCGTGCTGGACGACGAGGACACCGTGCTGCCCGACCCGCGCTCGCCCCGGCAACCCGACGGGGTGCACGGAGCCTCGCAGCTGTGGCAGCCGACGGGTCCGCCGGCATCGTGGGCGGGCCGCTCGGTCGAGGGCGCCACCATCTACGAGCTGCACATCGGGACCTTCACCCCCGCAGGCACCCTGGACGCAGCCGCCGAAAAGCTGGACCATCTGGTCGATCTGGGCGTCGACTTCGTCGAACTGATGCCCGTCAACGCATTCAGCGGCAGCCACGGCTGGGGCTACGACGGTGTGCTCTGGTATGCCGTCCACGAACCCTACGGCGGACCGGACGCACTCTTGCGTTTCGTCGACGCCTGCCATGCCCGCGGACTGGGTGTACTGATCGACGCCGTGTTCAACCATCTCGGACCGTCGGGGAACTACCTGCCACGCTTCGGCCCGTACCTGTCCAGCGGCAGCAATCCGTGGGGCGAGTCGATCAACATCGCCGACGACGGCGCCGACGAGGTACGCCGCTACATCATCGACTGTGCGCTGCGCTGGATGCGCGACTTCGGCGCCGACGGCCTACGTCTGGACGCCGTGCACGCGCTGGTGGACACCACGGCCATCCACATCCTTGAGGAGCTTTCCGCCGAAACCGAGAAGCTGGCAACGCAATTGGGGCGCCCGCTGTCGCTGATAGCCGAGAGCGACATGAACGATCCCCGCACCATCACACCGCGTGACCAGGGCGGGCTCGGGATGACGGCGCAGTGGGACGACGATATCCACCACGCCATCCATACCGCGGTCTCCGGTGAACGGCAGGGCTACTACGCCGATTTCGGCTCCCTGCAGACGCTGGCGCAGACACTGGCCCACGGCTTCTTCCATGCGGGCACCCATTCGTCCTTCCGCGGCCGCAGGCACGGCCGCCCCCTGGACATCGCCACGGTGCCCGCAACCCGCCTGGTCGCATACACGCTGACCCACGATCAGGTCGGCAACCGGGCCGTCGGCGATCGACCCTCGCAGAATCTGACACCCGGGCAGCTGGCGGTCAAGGCCGCACTCGCGCTGGGATCGCCGTATACCGCCATGCTGTTCATGGGCGAGGAATGGGGTGCGAGCAGCCCGTTCCAGTTCTTCAGCTCCCACCCCGAACCGGAACTGGCGCGTGCCACCGCCGAGGGCCGCAAGGCCGAATTCGCCGCCCACGGATGGGATGCCGACGAGATCCCCGACCCACAGGATCCGGCCACCTTCGATCGGTCCAAGTTGAGGTGGAGCGAGGTCGACGAGGGTGTGCACGCGCGCCTGCACGAGACATATCGGGCCCTGATCGCATTGCGGCACGACGAGCCCGACTTTGCCGACCCGTGGCTGACCCACCTGCGTATCGATTACGACGAGTCGGCACGCTGGATCATCATGTACCGCGGCAGCCTTGCGGTGGTCTGCAACCTCGGCGAGGCGGCGGTCACCGTGCCGGTCGGCGGCGAGGTGGTGCTGGCGTGGGATCAACCCTCACCCGGGGACGGCGGCACCGAGCTGCCCGCACATTCATTCGCGGTGCTGCGGGGCGCGCGCGGGACTCAGGTCAGGTAGCGATACGTCGGGGAACCCGGCTCGAGCAGTTCGACGTGGGCATCGGAGGCCTGCATGCGGGTCAGCAGCCCGTCGAGGTCGCCGGCTGAACCCATCTCGATGCCGACCAGGGCCTCACCGGTCTCCCGGTTGTTGCGCTTGACGTACTCGAAGAGCGTGATGTCGTCGTTGGGCCCCAGCACCGTGTCCAGGAAACCGCGCAGCGCGCCGGGTTCCTGCGGGAAGTCGACCAGGAAGTAGTGCTTGAGCCCACGGTGCACCAGGGAGCGTTCCAGGATCTCACCGTAGCGAGACACGTCGTTGTTGCCGCCGGAGATGATGCACACCACCGTGGCACCGGGGGTGATGTCGGCCTCCAACAGCGCGGCCACCGAGAGCGCGCCCGCGGGCTCGGCGATGATGCCCTCGTTCTGGTACAGGTCGAGCATCGCCGAGCAGACCGCACCCTCGTCGACCGCGGTGACCGACACCATGTCGCCCGCGGCCGCCAAGGCGGTATAGGTGTGCGTGCCCGCGCGGGCCACCGCCGCGCCGTCGACGAACTGATCGACATGCTCGAGCGTCACCGGCGCTCCCGCCGCCAGGGCGGCCAGCATCGAGGCGGCGCCGGCGGGTTCGGCGCCGAGCACCGCGGTGTTGGTGGTGCGCTCGGCGAGGTATGTGGTGATCCCGGCGATGCAACCGCCGCCACCGATCGGGACGATCACCAGGTCCGGTTCGCCGGGCAGCTGGTCGAGCAGTTCGACGGCGATGGTTCCCTGACCGGCCATGGTGCGCGGATCGTCGTAGGGCGGGACCAGTGTGGCCCCGGTGCGGGCGACATCATCGAGGGCGGCCTGAGCCGCCATGTCGTAGGTCTTGCCACCGACGATGAGTTCGATGAACTCACCACCGTGATAGCGGATGCGGTCCCGCTTCTGCTTGGGCGTCTTGGCCGGTACGTAGACACGTCCGTGCACACCCATCGACCGGCAGGCCAGCGCGAAGCCCTGGGCGTGGTTGCCTGCCGAGGAACACACCACCCCGGCAGCCAGCTCGCCGGGCGTGAGCTGCATCAGCATGTTGTAGGCGCCGCGCAGCTTGTACGAGCGGACCGCCTGCAGATCCTCTCGTTTGAGATAGACCTGCGCACCGGTGATCTGGGACAGCCGATCACTGAATTGCAGCGGGCTCACCGTGACCACACCCGAAATTCGCTCGGCAGCCTCGTCCACATCGGTGGCGGTCAGCGGCGAGGTGCTCTGGTTCAGATCGGTGGACACCCCGACAATGGTGCCACCACCTGGGCCGTCCGTGAAAATTGGCAACCGGACGTGACACGCCCAATACAGAGTTTCGGTTGCCCGAACTCTGGGTTGCGAGTTATCGTGGTGTGGTGACGACCCAGACCGAATTCGCCATCGCCGGGGTGCCCTGGCCGATGCACAAGCTGCTCGCGCTGATCGTGGGCGTGCTGGTCCTGGCGCTCGTCGGCATGATGGCCGCGAGCATGGGCACCGCCGTCCTCACCGCCGCCGGTATCGCCACCGTGATCTGGGTGGCCGGCAGCATGACCGTACGCCGCTAGTACTAGCCCGAGACCGGCGCTACGCCGGGCGTAGGTCGATACCGCAGGTGCACGCATCGATCGACGGGCACTGGCATTCCATCCCTCGGCGAATGGTGTCCTTGGCGCGCAGCAGCGAGTCGATGGTCGCGTCGATCTCGGCCAACTTCGCCTGCGCCAACGCCCGCGAGGCGGGCCGGCCCGGCGTGTCGTCGCCCATCAGCACCGCAATGTCGTCCAGCGCGAATCCCGCCGTCTTGCATGCGCGAATGATCTCCAGCCGAATCAGCACCGAGGCCTGGTAACGGCGTTGGCCGCCGACCCGTTCCGGGGCGGGCAGCAAACCGACCTGCTCGTAATACCGCAGGGCGGTCTGGGCGATCCCGGTGCGCCGCGACACCTCGCCGATGGTCAGCGCTCCCGTCATCGCAGTCTCCTCTCGACGCATAGCGCTTGACTTGAAGCCAACTCTAAGTTGTTCACTGGCGTCATGCCAGAAACAGACACCGACCTGACCACGCTGAGCCGATCCCGGTACGCCATGTTGCGCACCTACCGCCGTGACGGTACGCCGGTCGACACACCGATGTGGTTCACACTCAGTGGACGGACCATGTTGCTACGCACCAAGATCGGACCCAAGACCCGGCGACTGCAGGCACACCCCGACGTCGAGGTGGCGATCTGCGACCACCGCGGCGAGCGGGTGGGTGCCTTCCGTTCCGGGCGGGCCCGGTTGCTCACCGGCGAGGCGGCCGAGCGAGCCAACACCACGCTGCACCGTCGCTACGGCTGGCAGTACAACATCCTGCCGCTGGTGAGGATCCCGGGCGTCACCAGCGTGCACCGTGATCTCCCGCTGCGCGAAAAGCTGCGCAGGGCAACACATCGCGCGCTGTGGTCGGACAGCGCGATGGTCGCGATCGACCTGTAGCGCGGGTGGGCCGAGCTCAGCCGCCCAGGCAACCGGGGCCGAGCAGCGCCTTGAGATCGCCCATCAGCGCCGAGGACGGCGTGACCCGCAAGGACTGATCGAGTTCCAGGGTGGTGATGCGTTCACCACTGATCAGCCGCAGATGCACTTGAGAGGTTCCGGGGTGCCGCGCGAGCACCTGCTTGAGCGCGGTCACCTTGTCCACCGTGCACTGCCGTGTGGGCAGACTCACCGCAACCGGACGATCCCCCTGGGCATTGGAAAAGTCCGGCACCACAAGGTCATTGGCGATAAGCGAGATACGGTCGTCCCGGATGGCCACCTTTGCGCCGACGATGACCACCGCGTCATCGGCGATATCGGCACCGAACGCCGAATAGGTCTGTGGGAAGAACAGCACCTCGATACCGCCGGTGAGGTCCTCCACCTGCGCCGA
This sequence comes from Mycolicibacterium sp. 22603, assembly GCA_052044345.1. Classification (GTDB taxonomy): domain Bacteria; phylum Actinomycetota; class Actinomycetes; order Mycobacteriales; family Mycobacteriaceae; genus Mycobacterium. The sequence continues at coordinate 31,267 of JBQEMX010000006.1, read as the reverse complement.
GGCCCACGGCAGACCGTTCTTGTTGACCCGGCGATTCACCGAGGCGAGGATTCCGCCGATCCGCACCTGGGTGTCGTTGGCGATATCACCCTCCAGGATCGACGGAATCTGGGTGTCGACATGGGCGGTGAGCAGATGGGCGACACCGTCGAGGGGGTGGCCGGACACGTAGAGACCCAACATCTCTCGTTCCAGCGCCAGCTTGTGCTTGTCCTCCCACTCCCCCTCGGGCACCGGGATGGTGAACACCGACTCCATCCCGGTGTCGGCGTCGCCGCCGCCGAACAGATCGAACTGGCCGATGGCCTCGGCCTTCTTGGTCCCCAGCACCGAATCGACCGCATCGGCGTGCACCAGGAACAGACCCTTGCGGGGATGCCCCAGCGAGTCGAAGGCGCCCGCCTTGATCAGCGACTCGGTCACCTTCTTGTTGCATGCCGTGATGTCGATCTTGTTCAGATAATCCGAGAAGTCGGTGTACTTCCCCTTCTCGTTGCGGCCGTTGATGATCGACTGGACCACATTGGCGCCGACATTGCGCACCCCGCCGAGGCCGTAGCGGATATCGTCGCCCACCGAGGCGAAGTTGTGCACCGATTCGTTGACATCCGGCGGAAGCACGGTGATTCCCAGCCTGCGGCAGTCCGACAGGTAGATGGCCGCCTTGTCCTTGTCGTCGCCGACCGAGGTCAGCAGACCTGCCATGTACTCGGCCTGATAATTGGCCTTCAGATACGCCGTCCAGAACGACACCAGCCCGTACCCCGCGGCATGGGATTTGTTGAACGCGTACCCGGCGAACGGCAGGATGGTGTCCCACAGCGCCTTGACCGCGGCTTCGGAGAACCCGTTGGCCGTCATGCCCTCCTTGAAGCCCTTGTACTCGGCCTCGAGCACCTCAAGCTTCTTCTTGCCCATGGCTTTTCGCAGCGCATCGGCCTTGCCCATGGTGTAGGACGCGACCTTCTGGGCGATGAACATGATCTGCTCTTGGTAGACGATCAGACCGTAGGTCTCGGCGAGGATCTCCTTGAGCGGCTCCTCGAGCTCGGGATGGATCGGCTTGATCGGCTGGCGACCGTTCTTGCGGTCGGCATAGTCGTTGTGCGCGTTCATGCCCATCGGGCCCGGCCGGTACAACGCCAGCACGGCCACGATGTCGTTGAAGCCGGTCGGCTGCATGCGCCGCAGCAGGTCGCGCATCGGCCCACCGTCGAGCTGGAACACCCCGAGGGTGTCGCCGCGGGACAACAGCTCATAGGTCGCCGGATCATCGAGCGGGAGATGATCCATGTCCAGGTCGATACCGCGGTTGGCCTTGATGTTCTCCAGCGCATCACCGATGACGGTGAGGTTGCGCAGACCGAGGAAGTCCATCTTCAGCAGGCCGATGGACTCACACGACGGGTAGTCCCAGCCGGTGATGATCGCGCCGTCCTGCGGGCGCTTCCACAGCGGGATCGCGTCGACGAGGGGTTCGGAGCTCATGATCACCGCGCAGGCGTGCACGCCGGCGTTGCGGACCAGGCCCTCCAGACCGCGCGCGGTCTCGTAGATGGTGCGCACATCGGGGTCGGTGTCGATCAGCCCCCGTACCTCGGCGGCCTCCTTGTACCGCTCGTGCTTGGGGTCCGTGATACCCGAGAGCGGGATGTCCTTGGCCATGATCGGCGGCGGCAGCGCCTTGGTGATGCGGTCGGCGATGGCGAAACCGGGCTGGCCGTAGTTGACCCGGGCGGAGTCCTTCAGCGCCGCCTTGGTCTTGATGGTGCCGAAGGTGATGACCTGGGCGACCCGGTCGCTACCCCATTTGTCCGAGGCGTAGCGCACCATCTCACCGCGGCGGCGGTCGTCGAAGTCGATATCGATATCGGGTGCCGACGGACGCTCGGGGTTGAGGAACCGCTCGAACAGCAGACCGTGCGGGATCGGGTCGATGTTCGTGATGCCCATGGCGTAGGCCACCAGCGAACCGGCCGCCGACCCACGACCCGGGCCGACCCGGATGTTGACCGAACGGGCGTAGTTGATCAGGTCGGCGACGATCAAGAAGTACGCCGGGAAGCCCTTGTCACAGATGACCTTGATCTCGTAGTTGGCGCGGTCGATGTACTCCTGGGGAACCTGCGCACCCGGGAACCGCCGCTCCGCCAGCCCGGTCATCACCTCGTGGGTCAGCCAGGTCTGCTGATCATGGCCGTCGGGCACCGGGAAGACCGGCATCCGGTCGCGCGGGGTCCACACGTCGGCGTAGGACTGCACGCGCTCGCCGATCAGCAGGGTGGAATCGCAGGCACCGGGCACCTGCGGATCCCACAGCGCGCGCATGTCGGCGGCGGATTTCAGGTAGTAGCCATCACCGTCGAATTTGAACCGGGTGGGATCTGAGAGCGTCTTGCCGGTCTGCACGCACAGCAGCGCCTCGTGCGTCTGCGAGGCCTCGCGGGTGACGTAGTGGCAGTCGTTGGTGGCCAGCGGCGGGATCCCGAGCTTGCGGCCGACCTCGAGCAGGCCGTCGCGGACCCGCCGCTCGATCTCGATGCCGTGGTCCATCAACTCCAGGAAGAAATTCTCCTTGCCGAAGATGTCCTGCCATTTGGCCGCGGCCTCAAGGGCCTCCCGCTCGTGGCCGAGCCGCAGCCTGGTCTGCACCTCCCCCGACGGACATCCGGTCGTGGCGATGATGCCCTCGGCATGCTCGGCGATCAGCTCGGCGTCCATCCGCGACCACTTGCCCAGCTGGCCTTCGAACGAGGCCAGCGAGGACAGCTTGAAAAGGTTGCGCAGACCGGTGGCGTTCTCGGCGACCATCGTCATATGGGTGTAGGCACCGCTACCGGAGACGTCGTCACCCTTCTGGCTGCGGTCACCCCATTGCACGCGCTTGGTATCGAACCGGGAGGCGGGGGCGATGTACGCCTCGATACCGATGATCGGTTTGATACCGGCATCGGTGGCCACGTTGTAGAACTCGCTGGCCCCGAACATGTTGCCGTGGTCGGTCATTCCGATGGCGGGCATCTCCAGGCGCTGGGCCTCGGCGATCATCGGCTTGACCTTGGCCGCGCCGTCGAGCATCGAATATTCGGTGTGGTTATGCAGATGCACGAACGAGGAGCCCATAGGACGACGATTCTATGGGTGCCGACCGACATCCCCGGGCGTGTCGTGGGGACGTGTCGGGACACCCCGGGCTGACCGGCGGCCGGACCGCCCCGTTCGGCGGGCATCGGCCCCGGGGCGCCGGTTGTATCGTGGGATTTTGTGATCGAGCTCAACGGTGTCGCCAAGACGTACGGCGGCGGCATCACCGCTCTGCGGGACGTGAGCTTCGCGGTCCCGACCGGCTCGGTCTGCGCCCTGCTCGGCCATAACGGCGCCGGCAAGACCACCGCGGTGAACATCCTCTCGACACTCGTGCGGCCGACGGCGGGCTCGGCGACCGTCGCGGGCTACGACGTGGTCGCCGACGCCGCGCAGGTGCGCCGCGCCATCGGGGTCACCGGCCAGGATGCCGCACTGGACCTGCGCCTGACCGGCAAGGAGAACCTGGTGCTGTTCGCGCGTCTGCGCGGGCTGTCCAAGAGCAGCGCCCGGGCCCGGGCCGAGGAGCTCATCGCCCAGTTCGACATGCGCGGGGCCGCCGACCGGCCGGTGAGCGGCTACTCCGGCGGGATGCGTCGCCGCATCGATATCGCCGTATCGCTGGTGGTGCAGCCCGCCGTGCTGTTCCTCGATGAGCCGACGACCGGGCTGGACCCGCGCAGTCGCCGGGACGTGTGGGATCTGGTGTCGGCGATGTCGGCGCAGGACATCACCGTTCTGCTGACCACCCAGTACCTGGAGGAGGCGGACGTGCTCAGCGACTCCGTCGTGATTCTGGACTCGGGCCGCGTGGTGGCCAGCGGCACGGCCGACGAACTGAAGCGACGGGCCGGACCCGGCTACTGCGAATTGACGGCGATGCACGCCGAAGACCTGCCGCGGATCGCCGCGGCGCTCCGCGATTTCGACGAGGTCGAGGTGGACGCCAAGGCCATGCGCGTCGCGGTGCCCGCTCCCCGCGGCACGGCAACGTTGTCGGAGGTGTTCCGCCGGCTGGAGGACATCGGCGTCGAACTTCTCGACATCTCGTTGCGGCGCCCGACGCTCGACGAGGTGTTCCTGCACCTGACCGCACCCTCCGCCGCATCGTGAGCGCGCCGGTCATCCTGACCGCGCGCCTGGTGCGACGCAATCGGGTGGATCTGGCGTTCGCCGTGGTCGCTCCCCTGGTCGGCATCATCGGTCTGGTGGTCCTGCTGCAAGACGTCATCGTGACCGAGGGGATGACCTACGCGCAGTACGTCCTTCCCGCGGTCGTGGTGCAGGCGATGTTCTTCGGGGCGCTGACCACAACCGATCGCGCCGCGGCGGACAACGTCGACGGCATGAGCAGGCGGTTGCAGACGTTGCCGATCTCGCGGTACGCACCGCTGACGGCGCGCATGTACTACTGCCTGGTCCGCGGTCTGCTGGCCGTCGTCGCCGCGACCCTGGGCGCGCTGTTGTTCGGATTCCGGTTCACCGGCGGAGCCGGTTACGCTGCAGCATTTTTCGCGCTCGCCCTGTTGTTGACCCTGGCGCTGTCGCTGGGCGCCGATGCCGTGGGGGCGCGGGCCAAGCGCAGCGAGGTCGCCGGCCAACTACTGCTGATCCCGCAGTTGCTGCTCGTACTGTTGTCGACCGGTCTGGCGCCGACGGAGTCGTTCCCTGAGGCACTGCAACCGTTCGTCTCCCGCCAACCGGTCTCTCAGATCACCGAGGCCCTGCGCGATTTCACCGACGGCCGCGTCGACACGCCGAACGCGGTCGCCAGCCTGGGCTGGTGCCTGCTGTTCCTGTGCCTGTTCGGCTACGCCGCCATTCGCGAACAGCGGCGATCCCGATGACCCGTTCGCAGCCGCCGCGGCGTGGCGCGGCCCGGGGGGTGGCCGGCGAGGTCTGGATCTTCGCCAGCAGGCTGCTCGTGCAGTGGTGCCGGTATCCGACGGTACCGCTGCAGGCGCTGCTGTTCCCCGCCGTCTTGCTGCTCACCTACAGCGTGCTGGTGGGCAAGTCGATGACCAGGATCACCGGCAACAGCGGACTCGACCTGCTCATCCCGGTGTGCGCGCTGGTCGGCGCGATGTCCGGATCGGCGGCGTCGGGGTCGATGATGTCTCATGACCGCGAAAGCGGGTTGCTCACCCGCCTGTGGATGATGCCGGTGCGGCGCGGTAGCGCGCTTGCCGGCATCGTGGTGGCCGAGGCCCTTCGCACCCTGATGGGAACTGCCCTGGTTACCGCGATCGGCTACGGTCTCGGGTTCCGCTTCCACGGCAATATCGCCGCGCTGGCGGGGTATCTCGCCATTCCCAGCGTGATCGTGGCGGTGTATACGATGATCGTCGTCATCCTCGGTCTGCGCGGCGAGGGACGCACCATCTTGGCTTGGTTCGGCACCGTGAGCGTCGGACTTGCCTTCGCCGCCGTCGTCCCCGTCGACAAGACCCCTGCGGCGCTGCGCCCGTTGGCCGAATATCAGCCCGTCGCCGCGGCGGTCGAGACGATGCGACTGCTGTCGGTGGGCGACGCGAACATCGGGTTACCGCTGACCGTCACCGCGGTCTGGGTCATCCTGCTCGGCAGCAGCTTCGGGCCCGCGGCGGTACGCGGTTACCGGCGGGCGGCCGAGACCGGGCCCGTCGGCACCTGAGTCCCCCGCGGGGTCGGGGCGCCGTCCCGTCACGATCACCCAGACCATCGTCGCGACGGCGGCGACGATGTAGACCAGCCCCGCCCACGCGAGGTACCAGGGCTGGCTGATGTCATGGATGCTGGACTGCGCCGAGGACAGCAGGGTCGGGACGCTGAGCACCATCAGGGCGAACCAGACACACCCCAGCAGGCGGGCACCGGGTCTCGCACGCCACGGACCGTGGAACAACCAGATCATCAGGGGCACCACCCACACCCAGTGGTGAGTCCATGCCACCGGTGAGGCGACCAACCCGAAAATCTGGATCACCAGAAGTGAACCGAGCCGGTCGCGTTCCCCGCCCACCGATCCCAGCGCCCGCCACGCCAACACCGATACCAGCGCGGTGATCACCAGCGCTCCGATGAGCAGCGCACCGGTGCCCACATCGTGGCCCACGATCCGGGACAGGCCGCCGCGCCAGGACTGATTCCAGACCGAGCCGACGGGAAGGTCGTGGCCGGCCTCGCTCATCCGCCCGGGAAAGTAGCGTCGCGTCTCATCGGGTAGCAGCAGATATCCGATACCGACGGTCGCGAAGAACACCACCGCGGAGAACAGTGCGGTACCCCAGCGGCGCACACCCACGAAGTACAGCCCGGTGATCGCAGGCGTCAGTTTGACTCCGGCCGTCACGCCGATCAGCAGGCCGGACAACCACCACCGTGTGCTGTACGCGGCGTAGAGCACCGCGAGCATCAGGAAGATACCGATCTGTCCCACCTGGATGCTGCCGCCGGGCGGTTCCATCCAGATCGCCACCGCTGTCCACAGCATCGCGATCCGGCGGCTCCCACCACCGACGAAACGCTGACTCAGTCGCACGGTGGCGTAGACGGCACCCACCAGGGCCAGCTGCCACAACAGGGCCGTGAGGCCGAACGGCAGCAGGTGCAGCGGATAGAACAGGATTGCCGCGAACGGTGGATAGGTGAACGGAAGCTGCTCGTTCTTCAGCGGATCGATGTAGAAGAACTCGTACAGCGTCCCGGGATTGTTCAGCGCGGCGCCGCCGAGAACGTAGATGCGTAAATCGAAGAAGGCATCGCCCTCGACGAGGTAATACCCCATCGTCGATGCCACCCGCAGCACCACGCTGATTGCAAAAATGGCTGGGGCCAGCGCTTTCAGACGCGCGAACCGATCCCGCGCCGACGGAACAGAATCCGTACTCACCGAGCGACTATAAGTCACCGCGCCCCGCTCATGCTCGGGCGCGCGAGCGGGATCAGGCGGTCCGGGGGGGTGGACCAGGGCGTGCCCGCGGGTGTCAGCGGCCCCCGAGACGACAGATGGCGTGGATTCGGTACGAAATCCGCTGAATCGCAACAAGGGTGCTCACCGATGCGCTTGTATGACAGCGATGACGTCACTAGGTTGACGCTGCGTCGGGGTGATATTCGGGGTTGAATTGTCTCAAGCCCACATTCTCGGTGTCGTCGCGACTGACTGAAAATCGATGATTGGAGTGCTGTGAAGCGTTGGGGGGAACGCGCAATACAGCTGGCGCCATGGTTGCTCGTCGCCAGTATCGTCCTGCGTTCGATCGGTACGACCGGCATCCCGGACATGTTCGTCGATCTGCGTGTGTACATCTTGGGTGGGGCCGCGCTGGATCACCCTGGCACGCTGTATCAGCTTAGTTATACGGATTTGCTCGGTGAGCAGTTGCCGTTCATCTACCCACCCTTCGCAGCCGTGCTTTTCTATCCGCTGCAATGGCTTCCGTTCTTCGTTGTTGCCTGGTTATGGCAATTCGCGACCATTGCCTGCCTCTACGGAATCGTGCACATCAGTCAGCGCATGATCGGCAGAGGCGGTCACCGGATCGCCATGCTGTGGACCGCCGCAGCAATCTGGCTGGAACCGATTCGCCTGCTGCTCAACTATTCACAGGTGGGCGTGTTCCTGACGTTCGCGGCGCTGTATGCGGCCTACACCTCGAGGTCCTGGCTCGCGGGTTTGCTGGTCGGCCTCGCCGCGGGCGTCAAGATCACACCGGCCATCACGGGTCTGTACTTCGTGGCGATGCGGCGATGGACGGCCGCCGCGTGGTCCGCCGCGGTGTTCTTCGGCACCGTCGGCATCGCCGCACTGATCGCTCCGGGTGAAACACGGGAATTCTTCATCGCTCTGTTCAGCCGGGTCCCGGTCTCGACAGGCACCAGCAACAACCAGTCGCTGCTCGGCACCGTGTCCCGGATCGTCGGCTACGACGCCGGACGCACCGTCCTGGTCCCCATCGCGATCGCCGCCACCGCCGTGCTGTGCGTATTCGCCTGGCGAGCGCTCGGCAGGACAGGAAACCGCGACATCCTCGGTTCGCTGTTGGTGGTCCAATTGTTCGGCCTGATGGCCTCGCCCATCGCGTGGACCCACCACTGGGTCTGGCTGGTGCCGCTGATGATCTGGCTGATCACCGGCCCATGGCGCGACCAGCCAGGGGCCCGCATCCTCGGCTGGGTGTGGTTCACGGTGTTGTTGGTCGGGATACCGTCGGCGTTGTCGCTGTTGCAATCGAGCGTATGGACCATCTCCCGCCCGTGGTACCTCGCGTGGGGTGCGGCCGTGTACGTCCCGATGACGCTGGCGACGCTCGGCTGGATGATCTTCGCCGGCCGGCGGGCCGCCCGTGGGCCCGCACCCCGTGTCGACGGTGCAGGCCCACAGCATGTGGACGTCGACGTGGCGGTGCGGCGTGCCGCGCAGGCGTCGGTCAGTCGACCGGCCGGCTCACCGGTACCTCAGACCAGGTAGGTCCACCCACACTTGATCCACCATTCCTTGTCCAGGCAGAGCCTGCCGTCGATCACGTTCTTGTTGCGGACGATCGCGCTCAGATCTGACGGGTTGATGCCGACGAACTCCGACCATTCGGTCAGCACCATGACCAGGTCGGCGTTCTCGCAGGCGTCGTCGACCGATGCCGCATAGGACAGTGTCGGGAACACCGCCCGGGCATTCTCGATCGCCTTGGGGTCGTACACCGTCACCGAGGCGCCCTGCAGCTGGAGCTGGCCGGCGACATTGAGCGCCGGCGAATCGCGGACATCGTCGGAATCCGGTTTGAAGGCGGCACCGAGGATGGCGATATTGGCGCTCTGCAGTCCGACCGGACAGGCCTTGCGGGCCACCTCCACCATCCGGGTGCGCCGGCGCATGTTGACATTGTCGACCTCGCGCAGGAAGGTCAGCGCCTCCGAGGCACCCAGTTCACCGGCGCGAGCCATGAACGCCCTGATGTCCTTGGGCAGGCAGCCACCGCCGAAACCGATACCGGCATTGAGGAACCGGCGGCCGATGCGCGCGTCGTAACCGATCGCATCGGCGACGGCGGCCACATCGGCACCGACCGCGTCGCAGACCTCGGCGATCGCGTTGATGAACGAGATCTTGGTCGCCAGAAAGGCATTGGCGGAAACCTTGACCAACTCCGCGGTCTCCGGGTCGGTCAGGATGAACGGGGTCTCGCGCTCCAGGATCTGCGCGTACACCTCCCGGGTCACCGTTTCGGCACGACCACCGGCGTGGAAACCCAGCACCACCCGGTCGGGGGTGATCGTGTCCTGCACGGCATAGCCCTCGCGCAGGAACTCCGGATTCCAGGCGATCTCGACGGTGATGCCCTCGGCCAATTCCGTTGCGCGCGTAACCAGATTCGCACACGTGCCGACGGGCACCGTGGACTTGCCCAAGATCACGACATCACGACGCAACAACGGCACGAGCGTGTCGACCACGGCATTGACGTAGCGCAGATCGGCCGCGGATTCGCCCTTCTTCTGCGGCGTACCGACCGCGATGAAGTAGAGCTCACTCCATTCGGCGGCCTGGGCATAGTCGGCGGTGATGGTCAGCTTGCCGGTCTGCAGGTGCTTGCGCAGCAGCTCGGCCACGCCCGGCTCGTAGAAGGGCACCTCGCCGTCGACCAACTTGGCGATCCGTTTCGGATCGGTCTCCACCCCGAGGACGTCATGGCCGAGCTCGGCCATACACACCGCATGGGTGAGCCCCAGGTATCCCAATCCGAACACTGTCAGACGCACATCGACCTCTCTGCCGCATATTGGTCATGCCGGATGCACCGACGGCTGACCTGGCCCGCCGACATGCCGGATAGCTACGTCGACGGTAGGGCGGATACCCCACAGCAGAAACCTCGAACAGATGAACATCGTGAGGCGGGTAGGCGAAGCGCCCCGGACAGGCCGGCACCGGATGAGCAGGCCCTAACGATCCCGCCACGCCGCGGTGACCATGGAGGCCTTCGCCACCGCGACACCGTAATCGACGTCGGTGTCGTCCTCGGCCGGGTCGTCGTCGACAGGGAAGGCTATCGGGGTGGTCTTCACCGGCTCGTCCCTGACCACACCACGACGGTTCTGCAGGAACGTGAGGTGGCTGCGCAGCTCGTTGGGCACCCGGTTGGGCCACCAGTTCTTCTCCCCGAGCAGCACCGCAATCGCCGGCACCGTGATGGTGCGCACCACAAAGGTGTCCAACAACAACCCGACGCCGATGATGAAACCGGTCTGCACGATCGCCGCGATACTGCTGACGGTGAGCGCGAGCATCGAGGCGGCGAAGATGAGGCCCGCGGAGGTGATCACACCGCCCGTCGCACCGATGGTGCGGATGATCGCCACCTTGGTTCCCCGGTGGGCCTCCTCCCGGATCCGGGATATCAGCAGCAGGTTGTAATCCGCGCCGACGGCCACCAGGACCAGGAATGTCATACCGGGGATGTTCCAGAAGATGGGTTGGCCGAGCACGAACTGGAAGAAGATCACCGCGATACCGATGGCGGAGGCGTAGGACAAGACCACCGAGATCACCAGGTAGATCGGCGCGACGATCGCCTTGAGCAGGAAAGTCAGGATCAAGAACACCACGATCAAGGTGACCAGCACGATGTACTGGAAGTCGCCGTTGTAATAGCCGCGGACATCGTTCTGCACCGCGCTCAGGCCGACCATGGTGATCTCGGCATCCTCCAACGTGGTGTTGGGCCGAGCATTCTGCGCCGTCTCCACGATCTCGTCGACCTGGTCCATCGCATCGGTACTCAACGGATCCAGCGCGGTCTGGATGAGATAGCGCGCAGTGTGCCCGTCGGGCGAGATGAACAGCTGGGCGGCCTTCTCGAATTCCGGGCGGGTCAGGATCTGGGGCGGGATGTAGAAGCCGGACATCGACGGGTCGCCGGCATCGCGTTTCATCGCCAGCAGGAAGTCCGACGCCTGCGTCAGTCCCCCTCCCATCTGCCGGGTCTGATCGACCAGTAGCTGCACGCCCTGGGCGAGCAGGGCACTGGAATCGGCCAGTTTGTTGATGCCGTCGACCAATTCGTCGATCTGCTTTTCGACCGCCGCGGGGCTGTCGAGCCCCAGCTCCTCGACCGCGGTGAGCGAGCGCTCCAGGTTGTCGGTGACGCCGCTGACCGACTTCTCGAGGCTGTCGCCGGGCTGGGTGTTCTCCATCTGCTTGGACAGCTCGTAGAGCTGCTGGATGGTGCCGTCGTCGTAGGCGGCCATGATGTCGCTCATATCCGACCGCACGGCCTTGCACACCGGGTCCATGGTGCACAGCGGGCTGGAGTTCAGCAGCGATACCATCGGTCCGAGCCAGATGGTGTGCAGCACAACCTGTTCGATGCCGCCACCCATGGCGCGGCCGACACCGCGCAGCAGGTCGACCATCCGGGCGGTGGCGTCGATGCTGCGCAGTGTCTCGACTCCCCCGAAGTCCTGCTGTGTCTGGGCCAGCGAGACCAGGATGGTCTTGATCGAACCCGCCGACCCGACGATCTCGTCGCGGATCTTGTCCAGGGCATCGGCCAGTGCGTGCGCGCCGTCGGACAGCTGGGTCAGCCGAGAATCGTTCTCGTCGATGAGGTTGGTCGCCTCGCCGAGCTTGTCACCGACCTCACCGGCCTGATGGGTCGCCCGCGCCTCGGCCAGCATCTCCCCGTTGGGTCGGGTGATACCGCGGATGGCGTCGATATTGGGGATCTGGCTTATCCGGAAGGCCATCTGCTCCATATCGGCGAGCGCGCGCGGGGACCGCAGATCCTGGGTCGGCGAGTGGATCACGATGAACTGCTGCAACGAGTTGCTGATCGGGAAGTGCTCGTTCATCCGCTCGTAGGCCTGGTTGCTGTTCGAGTCCTCCGGGAGATTTCGCCGGTCGTCGTAGTTGAAGTCGATCAGCAAGGTGCAGGCCGCCAGTCCGACGAGAAGCAGGAGGCTGACGGTGAGGTTCAGCACGGGGCGACGCACCACGTTGACCCCGGAGCGGCGCCAGAACCGCCCGGTGATGTCCTTACGCGGGTTCACCCAACCACGGCGCCCGGCCAGCACGATGAACGCGGGCAGCAGCGTGATCGATCCGAGGAAACCGATCGTGATGGTCGCCGCCAGCGCCGGCCCCACACTGGAGAACACACTCAGCGTGGCGAACGACAGACCGAGGAAGGTGATGGCCACCGTGCCCGCCGAACCGGCGATCACCTCCCCGATCGAGACCATCGAGGCGATGATCGCGGCATCGGTCTTCATGCCGCCGCGCAGATGCTCTTGGTAGCGACTGAAATAGAAGACGGCGTAGTCGACGCCCGCGCCGATCATCATGCCGGTGATCAACACGATCGTCTGGGGCGCCAACCCGAGCCCCAGCAGACCGAGGCCGGCCACCACCTGTTGGGCGACCGCCAGGGAGATACCGATGCTCACCAGCGGGATGAGCATCGCGATGATGTTGCGATAGACGATGATCAAGATCAACAGCACCGTCACCACGGTGGAGACCTCGATGATGAACTGATCGCGCAGCGCGATGTCGGTGACATCGTCCATGGTGGCCGCGGCGCCCACGATGACGGGCTCCAAGGTGGTGCCGGCCGTCGTCTCGTTGATGATCGCCAACGCTTCGCGATAGGCCGCCAGACCGTCGGCCCCGCCCATCGCGCCGTTCAGGCCGACCGGCAGGTTGAAGGCCTTGTTGTCCTTGCTGACCATGCCGGCCCGCAACTCGGGGATCTCCACGAAGTTCTGGGTCGCCGACACCGCCGGGGACGCACCGAGCTTGGCCACCAATTGCCGGTAGGTCTGCTCGTCGGCATCGGTGAGGCCGTCCTCGTTGATCAGGACGACCGCGATGAGGTTGCCCATGTCGTTGCCTTCTTCACCCTCTTTGGTGAAGGCCTCTGTCATTTGCTGGTTGGCGACGACAACAGGTGAGTCCGACGGCACGAAGTCCGGCGGATTCTTCTGGGCGACCACCGCCAACGGCGGGATGGCCGCGAACAGGGAACCGGCGATGACCAGCCATGTGGCGATCATGAGTACCGGATGACGCACGATCATCTTGCCGTTGGCGGCAAGCAGACCGTGGATGGTCACCTTAGGACGTCTGGGCATTGGCGACTAGGCTACATGGTGTTGCTGTTAACTCGTTCCGTCACGATCGTCCGGCGCGGTGGGCGGGGTCCGCAGGGCGCCGCGTTCGAGGTTGAGGCGGGCGCGTGAGCGCAGCACGGAGTCGACGGTGAAGAGGGCCAGCGCCACCCAGATCAGCGCGAACCCCGCCCAGCGCGCCGGTGGCATCGGTTCCCCGCCCACCGCGATGCCCCAGGACAGTTGCATCACCGGTGTCAGGTAGAACAGCAGCCCCATCGTCACCAGGGCCAGCCGCTGGGCCGCCGCGGCGAACAGCAGCAGCGGCAGGGCGGTGAGTATGCCTGCCACGATCAGCAGGACGCTGTGGCCGGCGCCGGAGCCGATGAACGTCCCGGTGCCGTCGTGCTGCAGAAACACCAGATAACCCAGTGCGAACGGGGTCGCCAGACCCGCCTCGACGCCGACGCTGACGCGCGGGTCGACAGGCACCACCTTCTTGACCGCGCCGTACAGCGCAAAGGTCAGCGCGAGCCCCAACCCGATATAGGGCGGGGCGCCCACTTGCCAGGTCAGCACCGCCACCCCGCCGACGGCGACGGCCAGGGCCACCCACTGCGCCTCGGCAAGGCGTTCACGGAACACCAGCAGCCCCAGCAGCACGGTCACCAGCGGATTGATGAAATACCCCAGCGCCGCATCGACGACGTGACCGTTGTTGACGGCGTACACATAGATGGCCCAGTTGGCCGAGATCAGCACCGACGCGATCGCCAGCAGGCCCCAGGTGCGGGTGGCGATGGCGCGCAGATCCACCACCCGGCGCACCGCCACGATGACGATCGCCAGGAAGGCGGCGCTCCAGACGATCCGGTGTGCCAGGATCTCCACCGCGCCCGCGGGTTTGAGCAGCGGGAAGAACGCCGGGAACAGCCCCCACATGCCGTAGGCGCCGATACCGAGCACCCACCCGCTGCGCTGCCGATCGGCGGCGCGCACCGTCACCGGTCGTTGGCGCGCACGCGGTCCAGTGCGGCCTGCAGATCAGCCGGATACGGGCTGGTGATCTCCAACCATCGCCCGTCGTCCGGATGCGCGAAACCCAACGAACGGGCATGCAGCCACTGCCGCTCCAGGCCGAGCTTCTTGGCCAGGGTCGGGTCGGCCCCGTAGGTCAGGTCACCACAGCACGGGTGGTGCAGCGCCGCGAAGTGGACCCGGATCTGATGGGTGCGTCCGGTCTCCAGATGGATGTCGAGCAGGCTGGCGGCCACGTGTGCTTCAAGGGTGTCGTAGTGCGTGACGCTGTCGCGGCCGCTCTCGGTGACCGCGAACTTCCAGTCGTGGCCCCGGTGCCTGCCGATCGGTGCATCGATGGTGCCGCTGGACGGATCCGGATGCCCCTGGACCAGCGCGTGGTAGCGCTTCTCCACCGTGCGCTCCTTGAACGCCCGCTTGAGCACCGTGTAGGCCCGCTCGGAGATCGCCACCACCATCACACCCGATGTCCCGACGTCCAGCCGCGACACGATGCCCTTGCGCTCGGCCACACCGGATGTGGTGATCCGAAATCCGGCCGCGGCCAACCCACCCAGCACCGTCGGGCCGGTCCAGCCCACCGATGCGTGCGCGGCCACGCCGGCCGGCTTGTCGACGACGACGATGTCGGCATCGGAGTACAGGATCGACATGCCCTCGATCTCGACGGGCGTGTTCTCCACCGGCGCAGGCGGTTCGGGCAGCCGCACCTCCAGCCAGGCGCCGGCGACGAGTTTGTCCGATTTGCCGGCGGCGGTCCCGTCGAGCTCGACTCCGCCCTCCTCGGCGATGGCGGCGGCCGCGGTCCGGGACAACCCCAGCAGGCGGGCCAGTCCCGCGTCGACGCGCATGCCGGCCAGGCCTTCGGGTACGGGCATCGAGCGAGTGGTCATCCGCGCGGGGTGTCCGATTGGTCGGTCGCCTGCTCCGCCGTGGTCGCCGGGGCAGCCACCTCGCTGTCCGGTGCGACGCTGTCCGGTGCGACGTTCTCCGGTGCGACGCTGTCCGGTGCGACGTTCTCCGACGCGACATTCTTGTGCTCGGCGGGCTCGCTCTTGTCCGTCGCGGGGCGCTGGCGGCCGGTGGTGTCGTAGTCGAAACCGAACAGCGACAGCACCACGAGCAGAATCGCGCCACCCACCACGGCGGGGTCGGCGACGTTGAACACGGGCCACCAGCCGATGGACAGGAAATCGACGACGTGCCCGCGGAGCGGGCCCGGGGAACGGAAGAAGCGGTCGATCAGGTTGCCCAGCGCACCGCCGAGGATCATGCCCAACCCGAGCGCCCACCACGGTGACACCAGCCGGCGACCCATCCAGATGATGCCGATGACCACGCCGGTCGCGACGAGCGTCAGCACCCAGGTGTACCCGGTGGCCATCGAGAACGCCGCACCGGAATTGCGCACCAGCGTCCAGGTGACGGTGTCACCGATGATCGAGACCGGCTGTCCCGGCACCAACAGCCGAACGGCCAGCACCTTGGTGACGATATCGAGAATCAGTACGACACCGGCGATGGCGAGCAGCAGGCGCAACCGCTTTCGGGGTGGCGGCTGCGCTTCTTCGTGCGCGGTCGCCGGTGGGACGGCACCCGTCGATTCTTCGGTCACCGGTCCATCATCCCAAACGGTCGGGCCGCCGCCGCCATGCCGTCCTGATCTGCCGCGATGATGGTGGACAATCGCAGCCATGCCAGCCATCACCGTCATCAGCACCGGCGGCACCATCGCGACCAGTTCCGGGGCCGACGGGGTGGCGCGCCCCACCCGCACCGGCGCGGATCTGACAACCGGCCTCGACGTACGGGTGCGCGAGCTGATGGCCATGGACAGCTCGGCGCTGGGACCGGCCGACTGGGACCGCATCAGCGCCGCGGTCCGGGAGGAAGGCACCCGGGCCGACTGCGACGGCATCGTCGTCACCCACGGCACCGACACCATGGAGGAGACGGCCCTGTGGCTGCAGCTGACCCATGACGGTCCGGTGTCCGTGGTGCTGACCGGCGCGCAGCGCAGCGCCGACGCCCCCGATGCCGACGGTCCGGCCAACCTGCGAGACGCCATCGCCGTCGCGCGATCCGCCCCGGCCACCGTGTTGGTCAGCTTCGCAGGCACCATCTGGCAACCGTTGGGGCTGTACAAGGCCGCCACCGAAGACCTGTCCGGTTTCACCGGAACGGCTGTGGGTTCCGTGCGCGACGGGCGGACCGAGATCACCACGACACCACGCGGGCCGCGGTTCGCGGCGTTGAGCGCGGTCGCCGCGCCGCGGGTGGACATCGTCGCCGCCTATCCGGGCGCGGACGCGGTCGGCATCGATGCCTGCGTGGCGGCCGGGGCGCGCGGCATCGTCCTGGAAGCCCTCGGTGCGGGCAATGCCGGACCTGCCGTGATCGACGGGGTTCGCCGCGCGGTACGCGCCGGGGTGGCCGTCGTGGTCGGAACCCGGGTGCCGGGCGGCCGGGTACGCCCGGTGTACGGGCCCGGCCGCGACCTGACCGATGCCGGGGCGGTCCCGGTTCCCGGCGTGCGCCCGTCCCAAGCGCGGGTGCTGCTGATGGCCGTGTTGGCCGCCGGAGCAGCAGTCGACGATGTGTTCAGCCGGTGGGGCTGACATCAGGCAGGGTCGAGGGTGTCCAGGTAGTCGCGCCAGTCCAGGCTGTCGATCGGGTCGGCGCGGCTGAGGTCGGGTAGATCGGCCGGGAAGGTGCGGGCGATCCCCGGCCCGGATGCCCGCGTCTCGAAGCGCACCGTCATCACCCCGTGCCCGGCGCCCTGCACCCACCCATGGCCGTGCTCGGCGTGCCACACGTCGTCACCGACACGCCACGGCTCCGGCCGTTCCCGCACGGGTACCGGGGTGCGGCTGTCGGGTACCTCCTCGTCGACGAGGTCCAGATCGGGAAACAGCGATTCCTGCTGCACATCGGACAGGCCCGAAAAGCCGATGCCGACAAGGCGGATGGGCCCCACCTCGATCGGGTCGAGCAGGAGCCGACGAGCGGTGGCCACCAACGTGGCGGCATCGGTGCTCGCATAGGGCAGCGTCGCCGAGCGGGTCAGGGTCGCCATATCGGACTTCTTCAGCTTGACCGTCACGGTCCGCGCACCACGGCCGTCCTTGAGCAGCCGCCGATGGGCATGTTCACCGATCGTGGTGATCGCGTCCCGGAGTTGGTCGAGGGTGCGCAGATCCTCGGCGAAGGTGGATTCGGCACTGATCTGTTTGGCCGGCGCATTCTCGGCCACCGGGCGATCGTCGATACCGCGCGCGAGTCGGTGCAGCGCCGGGCCGACGGTGGCACCCAGCACATCGGCGACCTCACCATCGCTGAGCGCGGCGAACGCCCCGATGGTCTCGATACCGAGCCTGCGCAGTCGGTCCTCGGCCACCGGGCCGATACCCCAGAGCGCACGCACCGGCAGCGCCGAGAGCAGCGCCTGTTCGTCGGCGCGCCCGACGACCCGGATACCGTCCGGTTTGGCAAGGCCGGAGGCGATCTTGGCGACCTGCTTACCCGAACCCGCCCCCACCGACGCGATCAGTCCGGTCTCGGCGCGCACCCTGGTCCGCAGGGCCTCGCAGAACTCCTCGACATCGGCCACCGCGGCTCCGACCAGTTCGGCCGGTTCGCCGAACGCCTCGTCGAAGGACAGCTGTTCCAATACCGGCACGACCGCCCGGACGGTGGCGAACACCCGCCGACTGGCGGTGCCGTACACCGCGCCACGCGGCGGCAGGACCACCGCGCCGGCCCCGACCAGCCTGCGCGCCTGATGCATCGGCATCGCCGAGCGCGCCCCGAAGACGCGCGCCTGATAGCTGGCACCGGCCACGACACCACGGCCACCGAGCCCGCCGACCAGAACCGGCCGATGCCGCAGGGTGGGCCTGGTCAACTGTTCCACGGAGGCGAAGAACGCATCCATGTCCAGATGCAGAACCCACCTATGCACACCTGGATGCTAGGCGCAGGGTCCGACGGTGCGACCGCACGCCACTACCCTGGCGGCATGGACAACGTGCCGATCCGCGATGAGTCGATCCGATTGGGGCAGTTCCTGAAGCTGGCCGGATTGATCGACAGCGGCGCGGATGCCAAATCGGTGATCGCCGAGGGCCTGGTCACGGTCAACGGTGAGGTCGACCTGCGCCGCGGCCGCCAGCTGCGCCCCGGCGACGAAGTCTCCTTCGCCGACAGGTCGGCCCGGGTCACCGCCGACTGAGCCGGCTGCGGTTCGGGCCGGCCATCACGCCTTGGCGATGGTCACCAGCACGCCCTCGCCGACATCATGGCCGTCGACAACCTCGCCGAAGTCGAAGTCCGTCGCCAGGATCTCACCGGCGATCAGATCGCGGTGAGTGGCCGCCCATTCGGTGAATTGCGCAGGCACCGACATGCGCACCGAGATGCGGTCGGAGACGTCCAGACCGCTGGTCTTGCGCAGTTCCTGCAGCTCACGGATGCGGTCCTTGGCCCAGCCCTCGGCCTCCAGCTCCGGGGTCACGTTTCCGTCGAGGACCACCAGGCCGGCACCGTCGGGCAACGCGGCGGTCCATTCCGGATCAGCGGCAACGAGTTTGGAGGTGAACTCGGTCGGCAGCAGGGTCGCCGGCCCGGCGGTGAGCGTGCCGTCGGCGTTGAGCACACCCTCGCCGGCCTTGACCGCCCTGATGGCCGCCTGCACATCCTTGCCGATCCGCGGCCCCGCGGCACGGGCGTTGACCGCCAGTTCGAACCGGCCATAGGTGTCGATCTCGTCGCTGAGCTCGACGGCCTTGACGTTCAGCTCGTCGGCGATCAGATCGGCGAACGGCGCCAAGCTGCCCGGATTCTGCACCGCGACAGTCAGTTTGGGCAGCGGCAGCCTAACCCGCAGCTTCTTGGCCTTGCGCAGCGAAGACCCGGTCGAGCAGACCTCACGCACCTGGTCCATGGCGGCCACCAGATCGAGGTCGGCAGGCAGCTCATCGGCCGACGGCCAGTCCGTCAGGTGCACCGACCGCTGTCCCGTCACCCCGCGCCAGATGACCTCCGACACCAACGGCAACAGCGGAGCAGCCAACCGCCCGGTCACCTCCAGCACCGTGTGCAGGGTGTCGATCGCGTCGACGTCCTCCTCCCAGAACCGCGAACGCGACCGTCGCACATACCAATTGGTCAACGCCTCGGTGAACTGGCGCAGCTGGTCACAGGCGCCCGAGATGTCACAGACGTCCAGCGAGGCGGTCAGCTCATCGCGCAGCGCAGCCAGCTTGGCAAGGATGTAGCGATCCAGCACATGCGCCGAATCGGTGCGCCAGGTGCCCTTGGCGGGCGCGTACAGGGTCAGGAAGGTGTAGGCATTCCAGAACGGCAGCTGCACCTGCCGGACACCCTCGCGGATGCCCTGCTCGGTGACGATCAGATTGCCGCCGCGCAGGATCGGTGAGGCCATCAGGAACCAGCGCATGGCATCGGAGCCGTCGCGGTCGAACACCTCCGATACGTCCGGGTAGTTGCGCAGCGACTTGCTCATCTTCTGACCGTCGTTGCCCAGCACGATGCCGTGTGAGACACAGGTTTTGAACGCCGGCCTGTCGAACAGCGCGGTGGACAGCACGTGCATGGTGTAGAACCACCCGCGTGTCTGCCCGATGTACTCGACGATGAAATCGCCGGGGAAGTGCGCCTCTTCGGTGCCGTCCGGACCGGTGACGCCGTCGAACCACTCCTGGTTCTCGAACGGGTAGTGCACCTGGGCGTACGGCATCGACCCGGAGTCGAACCAGACGTCGAGCACGTCCTCGATACGCCGCATGGTCGATCTGCCGGTCGGGTCATCGGGATTGGGGCGGGTCAGCTCGTCGATGAACGGCCGGTGCAGGTTGTCCGGGCGCACCCCGAAATCCGCTTCCAGCTCGTCGAGGCTGCCGTACACATCGGTGCGCGGGTAGGCCGGGTCATCGGACACCCACACCGGGATCGGCGTACCCCAGTACCGGTTCCGCGAGATCGACCAGTCGCGGGCATTGGACAGCCACTTGCCGAACTGCCCGTCCTTGACGTGCTCGGGATACCACGTGATCTGCTGGTTGAGCTCGACCATCCGGTCCCGGAACTGCGTCACCTTGACGAACCAGGACGACACCGCCCGGTAGATCAGCGGGTTCCGGCAGCGCCAGCAGTGCGGGTAGGAGTGGTCATAGGTCTCCTGGCGCAGCAGCACCGGCGCGTTCACCGCGGCCGGGCCGGTCCCGTTCTTCAGATCCTTGATGATCTGCGGGTTCGCCTCGAAGACCTGCAGGCCCGCGTAATCGGGCACGGTCGAATCGAACCGACCCTTGGAGTCCACCGGGGTGACCGCGACGATATCGGCGGTGTCGGCGGTCGCCTTGTCGTCCTCACCATAGGCGGGCGCCATGTGCACCAAGCCGGTGCCGTCCTCGGTGCTGACGAACTCGGCGCCGAGCACCTGGAAGGAGTTGCGCGCGGCGTCGGATTCGGCGAAATACGCGAACGGAGGCAGGTAGCGCGTCCCCAGCAGCTGCTCGCCCAGGTAGGTCGCGACCACGACCGGTTCTTCACCCAGTTCCCGGGCGTAGGCACCGAGGCGGGCTTCGGCGAGGACGAAACGGTGCCCGTCCGGACCGTCGACCACCACGTAGGTGACGCCCGGGTTGACCGCCACGGCCTGGTTCGACGGCAGGGTCCACGGCGTGGTGGTCCAGATCAGCAGGTAGGCGCCGGCCAAGGACGATTCGGCATGGTCGGCGATCCGGAATCCGACCGTCAGCGCCGGGTCCTGACGACTCTGGTAGACGTCATCGTCCATCCGCAGCTCGTGGTTGGACAACGGGGTCTCGTCGTTCCAGCAGTACGGCAGCACGCGATTGCCCTGATAGGCAAGACCCTTGTCCCACAACTGTTTGAACGCCCAGATGGTGGACTCCATGAAGTCCAGATCCATGGTCTTGTAGTCGTTGTCGAAGTCGACCCAGCGGGCCTGGCGGGTGACGTAGGCGCGCCATTCGCCGGCATACTTCATCACCGAGGCGCGGCAGGCGTCGTTGAACTTCTCGATTCCGAGCTCTTCGATCTGGTTCTTGTCGGTGATCCCGAGCTGGCGCTGCACCTCAAGCTCGGCGGGCAGACCGTGGGTATCCCAACCGAACCGCCGCTCCACCTTGTATCCGCGCATGGTGCGGTAGCGCGGGACGATGTCCTTGACGTAGCCGGTGAGCAGGTGACCGTAATGCGGAAGGCCGTTGGCGAACGGCGGACCATCGTAGAACACGTACTCCGGGGCACCGTCGCGGCGCGCGATGCTGGCCCGGAAGGTGTCGTCGGCACCCCAATAGTCGAGGACCTCGGCTTCCAGCGCCGGGAAACTCGGGGTTCCCGCGGCCGGCTTGGGGTAAGCGGCCGGTTTCGGGTCAGCGGTCACTGCGTCTCCTGTGTGCCCAACGATTCAGGCACGGGGACGAACATCGCGCCGGTGCGCGAGCCCGCGGTACCACCCCGCTTGCAGACCACGCGGATCTGCCGCTCAACTACGGGCGATGACGGGCCCCACCGTCCGGTTCTACTGGGACGGGACCGCGGTGGATCCTGCCCGTTCTTCCGGAGACTCCCCGGTGATGGCCGGATCTGCGTCGTTGACTACGGAGTCTAACGCTCAGGCGGCGTCGATCTCCTCCGGGACCGCCTCCGAGGTGATCTCGATGAGCGCCTGCGGGAACTGCTCGGCCAGCTCTTCGATCGTGTACGCCTCGAAGCGGCGCGCGTCGTACCAGAAGTCGATCTGCACCAGCCCGTTGCAGCGATAGGCGCGCAGTTCCAGCGCGTGCCCGGCCAGTGGCTCCTCGGCGGAGACGGGTCCGGCGCATCGGAACGACAGATCGGCCAGCGGCTGCTCGTGCTGCCGCCCGGTCGAACCGACCAGCGCCGAGCAGACATGCGCGATCATCTCGGTGGCGTCCAACTCGGTGGGCGTCACGCAATCCAGGGCGATGATGTGCGCGTCGACGTCCACGGCCAGGACGCCGCGACCGATGGTGCGCGCCACCGCCCTGCCGAGGGCGGCGATCAGGATCTTGCCGTTCAGGATGCCCAGGTGGGCTGCCGCGCCGTCGAGTTCGGCGCTGAGGACCGGCGGCAGCTCCAGGCCGACGCGGCACAGATCCGATTCGGCGGGCAGGCCGTCGGCCTCGTAGTCGGCCAGCGTCAGCGTTGCGGCGATATCGCGTGCCTGACCGACCACCAGTTCGAATCCGGCGGTGGAGATATCGGGCACCGACGGAAGCGATGTCGAGAACTCGGATGCGGCAGATGCAGCGAAAACGTCGACCTGAACCCGGTCCTGGAACAACGGAGCAACCATGTGACACAGACTACAGCCGGATTCCCATAAATGGGACATCACTCCCGAAAGTCTGACACCCCTGTCAATTAAAGGCGAGATGTCCACCGAACGGTTGCTGGCCCTCAGCAATGGGAAAGGGTTATTGTCGATGGGTGCCCCGTACAGATGAGAACGGCCGCCAACTGAAAGCCCTGCTTGATTACCTATTGGACGGGGATGTCGAAGCCAAGGACATCTATGACGCGTTGGACATCTCAAGCAGCACCTATTACCGCCGCATCAAAGAGGTCAGCTACCCCGACGCCGAGGAGTTGCGGCGCATCGCCGACCGTTTTGCGCTGAGCTATCCCGATCTCCAGATCCGATTCGGCCTGATGAGCAGGCAAGAGGTGTGGAACTACATCGAGTCCACGCCGTTCACCGTCACCGCGGTCGCGGAATCGGTCCGCGAGCAGACCACCACCCAGCAACACGCCCGCCCGAAAAGAATCTCCGAATTGCGGCCACGTAGCGACGCGCCACCGCTCTAACGGTTAGAATTTGCTGGCAGTAATCGGGTATCGCGCATGCGATACCGGTTTCTACGGCCGCTTTCTACATCCGCAAGGGCGCACCACGATGGAAATCACCGCACTGATCGCGATCACCCTGATGTGTATCGCGTGGAGCCTGTGGATCCGCCGCGTCACCTGGTCGTGCCGCTGGGAAGTGGCCGCCACCCTGAACATCGCGCTGCAGGGCGGGGCCATCCTACTGATGTCGCCGTGGGCCTCCGAGACCATCGGCAGGGTCCTGCACTCGTGGACCGGGATATGGAATCTGGAGGATTTCATCGGCCACGACATGTACATCGTGGCCGCGTCGGCGATCGTCTACAACGCGCTGGGCCGTTTGCAGGACGATCACTCGATGCAGCGCGCCTTCAAGCAATACGTCGAGTACCCCGCCACGCTCTGCATCCCGCTGCTGCTGGCCGCGTTCGCCATGAGCAGTGCCCATGACGTCTATGCCCGCGACTTCTTCGCCTCGCCCACCGACGGATGGCTGGCCGCGTACTGGACCATGCTCTGCGGCCTGTTGATCTACCTGCTGGTATACGGTGCGCGCGCACTCCTGGTGCTGCGCAAGGATCCGCGGTCGCGCCGGATCGCCAATATCTATCTGGCCGCCTGCGCCAGCGGCATCATCGCGTGCACCATACGCATCGCCACCGCGGTCTGGCCGGCGGCCCTGGATTTCGAGCGCGGCGTGCTGGTGTGGATCTTCGCCTGCGGTTGTGGCGCCGGATTCGCGATCTCCTCGGCTCATTCCTGGCGCATCAAGACGAAATGGTTCAGCAAGGCCAACCGCTGACGCCTCGGCTCACATCGGTACCGGCGCACCGAATCCCGGGATGATGCCGATCGGCAGCAACGCCAGCACGAGAGCCAGCACCGTCAGTACCTTCACCGAGCGAGCCGTCGGCGGCTGGTCGATCTCGGCACGTCGACTCGCGAACAGCAGGAACACGATGGCGAGGTCGAAGGCGATGATGACCCACCATCGGATCCAGTCCACACCGGTCAGGAACACCGGAAGGATCAGTATCAGGCCGACGGCGATCGCGGCGCGCTGCGCCGACAGTGCGTCGCGGAACCGCGCCACCGACACACCGGACACCTCGGCGATGAGGCCCATCGAGACGGCGAGCACCACCACGCCATAGACGGTCGAACCCACCAGTGCCACCACACCGATGCTGGCGACGAAACCCAGCGCATCACCGAAGCTCTGATCGAACAGCGGCAGGATCGCCCGGCACATCCAGTCGTGATAATCGACCTCGTAGCGGAACCCGCGCAGCAGCTGCCCCGGTGTCGGATTTCCGGCCAGTGGATGGTTCATCACGCCGTGCGGCACCACCTCACAGAGCGCCGCTGATTTCCCGCGGGCACCGAACAACGACACCGCCAGGGCCGTCACGATGCCGGGCCCCAGCGCCAGCGCCGCGCACAGGCGCAACGTCCCGGTACCGACGGATGCCGCCAGCACCACCAGCGCCACGATGGCGCCGAGGCCGAACAGGAAGACCGTTGCCTCGTGGATCAGGGTCAGCACCACCGTGACCGCCCCGTACACCGCCGAGATGACGATCACCGCGCGACGGGTGCTGACCACCGCGAGGGCGACCGCGAACGCGGCGAGCGCCGCGGCACCGAGCAGATCGGTGCGCGCCGAGAACACCCCGAAGGCAAACCCGAAGGGCAGCAGGGGAATCAGGAGCGCGAGCAACCACCTGCGGTCCGAACGGCCGCTGCGCACCGCGACGAACCAGGCCACCGCGCCGAGACCGACGGCGAACAGCACCGTCGGGATCCAGCGCAGCACCGCCAACGCCCCGAAGTAGTGTTCGCCGGGAAAGAGGTTGACGATCTCGCCGGCCAGGCCGCGCCGGATGAAGCCCTGCGAATAGTCGACGGAGAAGTAGGAGTACCAGTAGCCGTCCGGGACGAACCTCGCCGCGACCAACACGAGCACGGTGGCCCACGCGAGCAGCAGGACACCGAACGTCACGTAGTAGCGGCGGCTGGGGCCGGTGCTGACCGCGCTGCTCGTCATCTGGCCCCTTCTGAAATTGTGGCGGCCCGTGCCGCCTGACGCGGCGAGTATATAGTCTGTCGGCGTGCCGGCCGGATGCCACGGTGCGCCGCTCGACTACGGCGACCGATGAAGATCGCGATCACCATCCACGGCACTCGAGGCGATGTCGAACCGTGTGCGGCCGTGGCTCTTGAGCTGCAGCGCCGCGGTCACGACGTGCCGATGGCGGTGCCACCGAATCTGGTCGACTTCGTCGAGTCGGTGGGGTTGTCCGCCGTCGGCTACGGCCCGGATTCCCAACAACAGCTCGAGGGCGACGTCTTCGAACGCCCGGACGCGCTCACCGCGGCCGGACCGGCGGACTGGATGCGGCTGGGCAATCCGCTCAACGCGGTGCGCAGGGCCCGGGCCGCGGCCACCCGCGGTTGGGACGAGATGAGCCGGACCCTGCTGGCGATGGCCACCGACGCGGATCTGATCGTGACCGGCACCGCCTACCAGGAGATCGCCGGCAACATCGCCGAGGCCCGCGGTCTCCCGCTCGCCGAGGTGCACTACTTCCCGGTGCGCGCCAACGGCCGGCTGCTGCCGGTGCGGGTACCGAAGGCGATGGTCACCGCGGGGTTTGCGGCCGGAGCCTGGGTGCACTGGCAGCTGCTACGCCCGGCCGAGGCGCGCCAGCGCGCGGTACTCGGCCTGCCGCCGGCGACCAGCTCACCGGTGACCCGCATTGTCTCCGGTGGTGCTCTGGAGATCCAGGCCTACGATCCGGTGTTCTTTCCCGGGCTGGCGGCCGAATGGGGTGAGCGGCGGCCCCTGGTCGGCTCCATGACATTGCAGAAGTCCACCGGGGTGGACCATGAGGTGATGTCGTGGATCGCGGGCGGCAGCCCGCCGATCTACTTCGGGTTCGGCAGTATGCCGATCGACTCCCCCACCGAGGCGGTGCGCATGATCGGTGCCGTGTGCGCCGAACTCGGCGAGCGCGCGCTCATCTGTGCGGGCTTCTCGGCGTTCGACGAGACCGCGTCGACCGATGCGATCAAGGTTGTGCCCGCGGTCAACCATTCCGTGGTGTTCCCCTCCTGTCGCGCCGTAGTCCACCACGGGGGCGCCGGGACGACCTCGGCCGGCCTGCGCGCCGGGAAGCCCTCCCTGGTGCTGTGGGTGGCCGCCGAACAACCGTTGTGGGGCAAACAGGTCGAGCGTCTCGGCGTCGGCGCCTACCGCCGATTCTCGGCCACCACCCGGGATTCCCTGCTCACCGACCTGCGCACCGTGCTTGCGCCGGGCGTCGCCGAGCGCGCGCGTTTGCTCGCCGAACGGATGCGTCCGGCTTCGGAAAGCGTCGGCACCGCCGCGGACCTGCTCGAGGAGGCGGCACGCGCCGGTAGGTGAGGCAAGTTGCCGAGGACGAACCCAAACGGTACCGTTTGCGCTCGTGTGGACGACCGTCGTGCTGCTCGGCCTCACCGTCAGCATCGAACCCACGCGTCTCGGGTTGATCGCGCTGCTGCTGACCAGGCGGCACCCCATCCGCCACCTGATCGTCTTCCAGTGCACCGGCCTGACGATCAGCCTCACCGTCGGACTCACCGTCCTGTTTGTCTTCCACCGTAGTTTCCTGGGCGACAGCAATATTCATCCCGCCCCGCTGCAGATCGCCTTCGGCGCGGTGCTCATCCTGCTCGGCGCCCTGCTGGCCTCGAAGATCCCGCTGGACCGGTTCCGGCCCAAGGACAAGATCCCGGCTGGTGGCGGCGAGGCCGCCGCGGCCGACGGTGCAGCCAATCACGGTGCGGGCACCGATGGTTCGGGCCATGAGGAGCACGTCGCCGATCTGGTCGCCGAAACCACACCGCCGCGGCGACGCACGCGGTTCCTGGCCCGGATACGCCAGTTCCTCAAGAGCGAGTCGCCGGTGTTCGCCGCCTCCATCGGCGCCGCGACGGCGATGCCGAGTATCGACTATTTCGCACTGCTCGCCATCATCATCGCGTCCCAAACCCCGCCGCTGGAGCAGGGTTTGGCGCTGCTCACCTTCCTGCTGCTGGCCGGCTGGGCCGCGACGGTGCCGATGCTGAGCTTCATCGTGGCGCCAGAGAAGACCCGGACATGGGTGCAGCAGATGAACGCGTGGGTGCGCAGCCGAACCCGCAAGCAGGCGGGCATGTTCGTGGCCGTCGTCGGTGTCATCCTGATCGGGCTCGGCATCACCGGCCTGTGACGGCGGAACCGGCTAGAACTCGACGAGCCCGGTGAGTCCGAAATCCGCGTAGGCCGCCGAGACCAGTTCGCGCAGCGCAGCTTTGGAGTTGGGTCCACGCACGGACCAGGCCGATACCGAGACGCCGAACCGTCCCCTGGCACGGATCCCGCCCAACACGAGCTGTCCACCGATCCGGTTGAGCTCCCTGCTGGTGACATTGGGCTCCACACCACGCATCAACACGAAATCCGCGTCGGTCCCGTCGGGCCTGCTGAACGCGTCCTCGGGCTCGCCCAGATTCGAGCAACCGATCGGATCATTGACCGCGAGCACCATGCCCTCCAGTCGGCGCAGGGCGATCTTGGGGGTGAACGGAGTGAGCGGCAGGGGCCCGGTCAGTTTCACCGAGGTCTGCGCCGACTCCGCGAGTGCCTGCCGCATGGCTGCGCGAACACCACCCAGATCCCCAAGCACCTCGTCCGGGTCGGCCGTCATCGACACCGACACCAGCGCATTGGCCCTGGTATCGCCGGCGATACGCTCGCTCACCGGCCAGGACAGGTTCGCGCGGCCGGCCGAGTTCAACCGGCCCAGCCGGGCGCCGATTCGCGTCGCCAGCCCGGCGAACAGCGAATTGCTGCTGCCACCGAGCCGTTCCGCGCAGGCGTCCCACTGGTCGATATCGACGAAGGTGATCACCGACGGCGGGACCATCGGCACGTCGTCACCGGGCGGGGCGTCCCCGGCGGCCTTGATCGACGTCCGGAGATCCGCGCGCTCGGCCCGGGCAACCCGGGCCGAGGCCACCACCGCGGCCGCCATCTCAGGTATCGCGGCCAGCGTCTGGCGGGCATCCTGCGCCAACGCCGTACGGCGCGGCCGGGATCCGGGCGGTGGGTAGCCCAGGTCGTGCCGCACGCCGTTCACGGCATCGGTGACCGCGGCGATGAACCCGAGCCCGTCGACGAGGGAATGCGAGGCGGTCAGGCTGACCGCCCCACCACCGTCGACAAACGGTTGCACCGCCAGCCGCCACCCTGGGCCGCGTTCCGGATCGATCGGCACCGCGAGCCGGCTGTTGGCCCAGTCCCCCACCTCACTGCGGGAAATCTCCTGCACCGAGAGGTCGAGCGTCGGCGCGCTGGTATCCGACACCCACCGGTGTCTGCCGAACGGCAGGGCCGAGCGTTCGATGCGCCTGCCCAACAGACCGTGGCCCAGTTCGCGGCGTAACCGCCGCAGCCCGTCGATGTCGACCGGCCGGTCATACACCCAGACCGTCTGGACGATCGGACCGCGGCCGAGTGCCCGCAGACCGAGAAACGACGCCTGGTCGATATAGGCCAGGGTGTTGTCACCCACCGATCACACCGTTTGCAGATTTTCGTCGAGGCGGGCGAACTCACCGTCGCGGTACTTCTGCACGCAGGATTGGCGACGGATCTTGCCGCTGGTGGTGATCGGGATGGCCCCGCGTGGCACCAGCACCAGATCGGCGGCGGCGATACCGTGGGTCTGCGATACCGCCGACGCCACGGAACGCTTGATGGTCAGCAGGTTCTCCTCCACCTCGGCCTCGGAGTCACCGCGCTTCTTGACCTCGATGATCGCGACGAGCTGCTCGCTGCGGTCCCCGTCGACCGCGATCGCCGCCACCCGGCCGCCGGTGATCTCCTGGATGGTCGCCTCGATATCGTCGGGATAGTGGTTGCTGCCGCGAACGATCAGCAGATCCTTGATCCGGCCGATGATGAACAGCTCGCCGTCGGAGAGGAAACCGAGGTCGCCGGTCCGCAACCAGGGACCCGTCGGCGTGCCCTCGGACGGATCGGTGATCTGCCCGCCGAAGGTGTGCGCCGTCTGCTCGGGCTTCTCCCAGTAGCCGAGGCAGTTGTTCTCGCCATAGGACCAGATCTCGCCGATACCGCCGGCCGGCACCTCGCGGCAGCTCTCCGCATCGACGATGCGCACCACCGGATCTTCCGGACGGCCGTACCCGACCAATTTCGTTCCGCTGCCGTCGGCGGTGCGCTCGGCCACCCCGGCGGACAGCTTCTCCGGGTCGAAGGCCACCACGCTGGGCGGTCCGGGCACGCCGGTGCCCACGAACAACGTCGCCTCGGCCAGCCCGTACGAGGGCCGGATGACGCCCTCGTCGAAGTTGAACTTGGCGAACCGCTGCGAGAACCGCTTGAGGGTGGCCTCGTGCACACGCTCGGCGCCGCTGTACACCGCGATCACATCACCTAGATCGACACCGTCGAGATCCTCATCGGTGGTTCGACCGGCCGCCAGTTCGAACGCAAAGTTCGGTCCGCCGGTGACGACGCGCGGGTAGCTGCCCATCAGCTGGATCCAGCGGGCCGGCCGGGCCAGGAAGGACAGCGGGGTGGTGAACACGGTGCTCCAGCCGCCCAGCACCGGTGCGACGATCCCGAGCAGCAGACCCATGTCGTGATAGAAGGGCAGCCACGACACCACGTGGGCGCCCGAGGGCGGCACCTTGCCGAAGTGCGGGAAGAACGCGCACATCATCTGCTCGAAGTTCGAGGTGAGGTTGCGGTGGGTGACCATCACCCCGGCCGGGGTCCGCGTCGAGCCGGATGTGTACTGCAGGTAGGCGGTCTCGGGCTTCTGCTCGCGGCTGGACAGCGACTTGCGCCGGGCCTCCAGATCCAGGGTGTCGACCTCGATGACGGTGGCCGCGGCGGCCCCGTCGTCGGTCTTGGCGTACTCCGCGACGGCTCCGGCCACCGACGAGGTGGTCAGGATGATCGTGGGTGTGGAGTCCTTGATCACCGCCGACACCCGCTCGTCGTGCTGGCCGACCATCGGCACCGACAGCGGCACCGCGATGATGCCCGCCTCCAGCGAGGCCAGGAAGCCGATCACGTACTCCAGGCTCTGCGGGGCCAGGATGACGGCGCGGTCGCCGAGCTGACCGATCTGGCGCATCTCGGAAGCCAGGTTGCGGACCCTGCGGTACAGCTGAGACCACGTCAGGGTGGTGGCCACGCCATCCCACTCATGGTCGTAATCCATGAAGGTGTACGCGATGTCCTCAGGCTGCAGGCTCGCGCGTTCGCGCAGCACGCCGATGAGGTTGGTGTCGGACACGGTGATGCCTTTCTCGGCAATTCTCTTTCGAGAACCAGCTCAATCGGTAAGCAGTATTAAACGAACACGCCGGTGAGGTCGAATTCAGCGAGGGCCTCGGTCGCGAGCGTGCGCAACCGGGACTTCGAGTTCTCCGCCCCGGCCTCATAGGCGACGATGCCGATGATGACCTTGCCATTGAGTCGACCGGATACGACGACCAACTGACCGTCGCCGCTTTCGAGCTCGGCCCGCGGGGTGGCCTGGTCGATACCGAAGAAGGACGTGTACTCGGCCTCGGTGCCGTCGACGCTGGCCAGCATCGAGGGCAGATCGCCCATGTTGGAGCACACCACCGGCTTGTCGTCCGAGGCGATCATGATGTCGGCGACCTTCTTGACCAGTCGCTTGGGAACCAGCGGTGTCAGCGGCATCAGCTCGAGGATCTCGTCGGGCTGGTCCTTGGCGGACTTCAGTGCGGTGCGCAGCGTGGCGCGGGTGCCGCTGAGATCCTTGGTGAGCTCCGTCGGGTCGATCTTGGCGTTCACCAACGACATCGCGTTGGCCCGGACGTCGGTCTGGGCGGTGCGGTCGCTGATGGCGATCAGCAGCGAGATGTTGCCGTCCGGATTGCGCCTGCCCATCCGCTCACCGAGTTTGGCGCAGATGGCGGCGAGCATCGAATACCCGTTGCCGCCGAGCGACTCGGCCTTGGCGTCCCACTCGGCCAGGTCGACGTAGGCGGTGATGGCGGGCACGATGACGCGCTCGTGGGGATCGGCGATCGCGGGGCGGGCTCGGGCGGGCACCGGAGCGGCCTG
>JBQEMX010000005.1:128449-307716 GCA_052044345.1 Mycolicibacterium sp. 22603 | reverse complement strand
GAAGTCGCCCGCGGCCAAGAAGTCGTCGAATTCGCCTGCGGCATCCCCCACCTCGTGAAGGGCGGCTACACCGAAAACGCCTCCACCAACGTCGACGTCCACAACATCGCCCAACCCCTGGGCCCGGTCGGGATTATCTCCCCGTTCAACTTCCCCGCCATGGTTCCCATGTGGTTCTTCCCCCTGGCCATCGCCGCCGGCAACACCGTCGTGCTCAAACCCTCGGAAAAAGACCCCTCCGCCTCCCTGTGGCTGGCCGCACTGTGGAAAGAAGCCGGCCTACCCGACGGCGTGTTCAACGTCCTGCAAGGCGACAAAACCGCCGTCGACGAACTCCTGACCAACCCCAAGATCAAAGCCATCAGCTTCGTCGGGTCCACCCCCATCGCCCAATACGTCTACGCCACCGCCACCGCCGCCGGCAAACGCGTCCAAGCCCTCGGCGGAGCCAAGAACCACGCCGTCATCCTGCCCGACGCCGACCTCGACCTCGCCGCCGACGCCATGGTCAACGCCGGATTCGGCTCCGCCGGCGAACGCTGCATGGCCATCTCGGCGTGCGTAGCCGTCGGCCCCATCGCCGACGACCTCGTCACCAAAATCACCGAACGCACCACCGGCCTGAAAATCGGCGACGGCACCAAAAACACCGACATGGGCCCGCTGGTCACCAAAGCCCACCGCGACAAAGTCGCGAGCTACATCGACGCCGGCGAAGCCGACGGCGCCAAAGTCGTCGTCGACGGCCGCAACGTACAAGCCGACGGCGGAGCAGACGGGTTCTGGCTGGGCCCCACCCTGCTCGACAACGTCACCCCCAACATGAGCGTCTACACCGACGAAATCTTCGGCCCCGTCCTGTCGGTCCTACGCGTGGACACCTACGACCAAGCCCTGCAACTGATCAATTCGAACCCCTACGGCAACGGCACCGCCATCTTCACCAACGACGGCGGCGCCGCCCGACGCTTCCAAAACGAAGTCGAAGTCGGCATGGTCGGCATCAACGTCCCCATCCCCGTCCCCATGGCCTACTACAGCTTCGGCGGCTGGAAAGCCTCCCTCTTCGGCGACTCCCACGCCCACGGCACCGAAGGCGTCCACTTCTACACCCGCACCAAAGCCATCACCACCCGCTGGCTCGACCCCTCCCACGGCGGCATCAACCTCGGCTTCCCCGAGAACGGATAATCCCATGTCTTACAACGTGACTCTCCCTCGACACAGCAAGATCGGCGCAGGTGCAGCGGCCGACCTCGGGACACTGTGCGCCCAAGTCGGCATCATGCGTCCTGTTCTGGTGACCGATGGCTACCTCGCCGACACCGGTCAGGCCGACCGGCTGCTGGGCATCCTGCGCGAGGCCGGCTGCGAGCCGGCACTGTTCGCCGAGACCGTGCCCGACCCGACGTCGTCCTCGCTGCTGCCCGGACTGGAGGCCGTGCGACGGCACCGGGCCGACGGCGTCATCGGATTCGGTGGTGGTAGTCCCATGGACACCGCCAAGGCCCTGGCCGTCCTGGCTGTCGCCGAGGGCGACATCAGCTCCTTCAAGGCCCCGAACCTGTACGCCGGCCCCGCGTTGCCCATCGTCGCGGTACCCACAACCGCGGGAAGCGGCTCGGAGGCAACACAGTTCACGGTCATCACCGATGACGACACCGACGAGAAGATGCTGTGCCCCGGCTTGTCGTTCCTGCCGATCGCCACCGTGATCGATTTCGAGTTGACGGTATCGATGCCGGCTCGCCTGACCGCCGACACCGGTGTCGACGCGCTCACCCATGCCATCGAGGCCTACGTCAGTCGTCGGGCCAATCCGTTCAGCGACGGTTTGGCGCTGGTGGCGATGCGGACTATCAGCGCCAACCTCAGGCGGGCGTACGCCGACGGTGAGGACAGGCCGGCGCGGGAAGCGATGATGCTCGCCTCGACACAGGCCGGGATGGCCTTCTCCAATGCCAGCGTGGCTCTCGTGCACGGCATGAGCCGTCCGATCGGCGGGCATTTCCATGTCGCGCACGGTCTGTCGAACGCGATGCTGCTACCCGCCGTGACCAGATTCTCGGCACAGTCGGCCACGGCGCGCTACGCGGAATGTGCCCGTGCGATGCGCGTCGCCGACGATTCGGCCGGTGACGCCGTGGCGGCGGGTGCGCTGGTGGACGAACTCGACGCCCTGTGCGCCGATGTCGCGGTCCCCTCCCCCGCGCAATACGGCATCGACTCCGCAGACTGGGATTCGCGTCTTGAAGTGATGGCCGCGCAGGCGCTGGCCTCCGGCTCACCGGGCAACAACCCGCGGGTTCCCGACGCCGACGAGGTGATCGAGCTGTACCAGGCGATCTACCAGTAGGCAGGCGTCGTTCCCGGACCGCATCGTGGTCGTACCGCATAGGGTGGGCGGACCGACCACGAGGGAGCCACCATGGGCAGTCCGGCATCAGCGAGCAGTGCGGTGCTCGAAGTTGCTGCGATGCTGCAGAACAACGGCCAGTCCACCGCCATGACGCTCGCCGCGGTGGACAGGCTCAACGGCGGTCTCGACATCACGACGACGCTCATCCCTTCCTGGCAGTCGCTGATACTGACCGATTCCGATGGTGGCACCGGTGCGGCTCACGCCGTCCCGGTGTCACCGACGGCGGTGAACATCGCGCGGGTGGCCGCCGTCATGCGAGTGGTCGACACCGCCGAGGACCGCCCCGTGGGGCTGGACGAAGTACGCCACGCGCTCGCCGAGGCGGCTTCCCTGCCGGTGTCTCACCCGGTGCTGTTCACCTTGGCCTGCGCCGGCGGCGCGGGCGCGCTGGCCGTCATCTTCGGTGCCGACAGCCCGACGGTGGTGTTGTTGGCCGCGCTGACCGGAGCGATCGGCGGAATCCTGCGGCGCGTCGCCGGGCACTGGGGTGCCGGACCGCTCGCCCAGGCGTTCCTCGCCGCCACCGTGTCGGGGTTCGTCGGTGGCCATGCGACGAACGCGCATCTCGGCGCCGGGGCAGCTCTCGTGGCGTTGTGTGCCGTGCTGATCCTGGTTCCGGGCCCGCACATCCTCAACGGCGCGCTGGACCTGCTGTCCGCGCGCATCGGGCTCGGAATGTGCCGAATTGGTTGGGCAGCAGTCATTCTCGTCGCGATCGGGGTCGGCTTACTGCTTGGTGTTCAGCTGGCCGGAGCACCGTTCCCCCATCTCGGCACCGGGATGAAGACACCGCTACCAGGCGACGTGATCGCCGCGGGGGTCGCGGCCGCGTGTTATGCGGTGTACTTCTCGATGCCCTACCGATTCATCCTGTGGCCGGTCGCCGTCGGCATGCTGGCTCACGCCGGGCACTGGGTGGCACTGTCGGTGTGGCACTGCGGGCCGGCGACCGCCGCACTCATCGCCTGTCTGATCGTCGGTGCCGCGCTGGCACCGATCTCGCACGTACTGCGCATACCGTTCGCCGGCATCGGCTTCGCATCGGTGGTATCGCTGGTTCCCGGCTCGTACGTGCTGGCAACGGTCAACGGCGTCATCGGACTCACCGGCGATCCCGCCCCGGAGTTGTTGGCCGCCACCGCCTCCAGCGCGGCGACGGCTGTCGCCATCATTGCCGCGATGGCAGCGGGCCTGGCACTTCCGATTCATGTTCGCGACGCCGTGGTGCACCGTCGGCGCCGCTGATACAGACGGGCGGCCGCGACACGCAATAGTGCGCGAGAACCTGAGCCAGCGGCGCGATATCGCGCAGCTGTTCGGTATCGGTGTTGCAGTAGAACTCCACCAGATACTTGTTCTCCGCCGCGTGCACACCCACCCCGAGCACCGCCCGGTAACCGAGCACCTCCAACAAGGCCACCTCGCTGGGATCCGACGACTCGTCGTCGCGGGAGGCGAAGAACGTCGACGCCTCGCTGATCGCACGCTCGGTTTCCGGGTAGTCGGCAAGCTCACCGCCATCGACGCCCAGATCGGTCAGGATCGCCAGATCCGAGTCGGGTTCGCGCACGATGTCCATCTTGCGTGCCGTGGCCACCGATGCACCGTCGGCCGAGACGACGGACAACGCATAGGCGCACGTGTTCGCCGCACGCTGCATCTGGATGGCCAGGACCTCCAACGCCTCCAGATGCGACAGCCGTGGATTCTCGCCGAGAATCCGCACCACGCTGTCGGTCAGGAACTGCGTGCCGCGGTGCACACCGTTGCCGCGCTCCCGGCCGCCGAGGGGAAGATGCTCGGAGATCACCACCGAGCTGAAATGGGCAGGGCCGTGGCGCTTTGCCTCGAGCAGCGCAGCGTCCGCCGCGCCCAGCAGCTCATCACCGGTGCAGTCGCTGCGGTCACGCGTGGCCGCAGCGCCCCAGGACACACTGACAAGTCCGCCGACGGCCTCGCGGATGTCACGGGTGGCGCACTTCGCCAGTTCCTGGGCGTGCGCCATCGTCGCGTCGGGCACCAGTAGGCAGAATTCGTCGCCCCCCAGCCGCGCGACCAGCGCCCCCGGCAGGGTCTGCGCCAGCCGGGACAACACCGTCGCGACATCACGAAGCAATTGGTCCCCGGCGGGGTGGCCCGACTGGTCGTTGACCTGTTTGAATCCGTCCAGATCGCAGACCAGCGCCACCACGTCGACCTGACCCCATTCGATCCCGTCGCAGAAGTCCGACAGCGCGCGCCGATTCGCCAGACCCGTCAGCGGGTCTTCGAAGGCATACCCCCAGATGGTGCTGATCAGCTCCGACCGTCCGATCGCGATCGCCACGAAGGCGGCGACGGCCTGTAGGAGCTGGGCGTCACCATGGTCGAAACGGCGGCCACCGGCTCCGCTCACCCACACCTCGCCCCACATCGCGTCGCGGGCCATGATCGGAACGGCGAGCTCACACTCTTTGCCGAGATCCTCTAGCAGCATCCTGGCCCGCTGCGGGCAGGCGGGGTCGTCGATGTGGTGTGTGTAGGACCGCCCGTTGTGCAGCAGCTCGGCCACATCCGATTCGCTGGCGACGTAATAGAACTCGTCGGGGGGCCACCGACGCTCATGCGGTCCCAGGTCCCCCACGTTGATAAGCGTCTGAAGGGCGTTGCGATCGCGTTCCCACCGGCAGATGGACACCGATGCCGCGCCGAGCGCGTGGACGGTCTGCTCGGCGATGACCTCCAGGACGTGCGCGAACGAATCCGGGCGCAGCACCGCCTCCGCTATCCGCAGCAAGGCCTTCAGTACCGGCACCTCGGCTGCGGCACCGATGAGCTCGTCGATGACCGGGGGCCAGGTGCCGTTGGCGGCCTGCCACACCTTGGCATTGTCGATTCCGGAACTGGCGCCCACCACGCCCTGTCGGTACATATCGGTCCCCTGCACACCCTCCGCCGCACCGAAAACGGCGCCGGTCCTCACTGAAAAGATAGCCGCTGTCACGTGCCCCTCGAGCGCCAATCGTGGCCGCTCGGCGGCGGGCCGCCGGCTGGGCGAGGACGCGGGTACCTCAGGCGGTACGGGTGTGACGCTGTCTCCGATAGCCCCTGGCGAGTTCCGCCGCCGATTGCCGCATCATTTCCTCGGTGACATAGCGGCGGGCCTCGAACCGGCTGACGGCGAACAGCGACGAACAGTCCTTGAGGTATCCGGCGAGCTCGGCGCGCAGGACCTGATGGGGTATCCACAGCCCGTGTTCGGCGGCGAGCAACTCGGCCAGCCGGTCGACATGGGCTTTCATCCACGGTGCCGGGTCCTTGGCGACCCCGACGGTCATGCCCGCCCGCCTCCGCAGGGACGAGCTGCGCATCCCTTGTCGCAACCCGCGCCCCACCGCCGGTGCGGATCCCGGCGCCTCGGCATGGTCGGGTGGTAGCGGTGTCGCCGGCGAGCGATGACGACGGCGGCTACATCCCCGTCCACACACGGCCACGACCTGAGCCGTCGCCATCCGATACCGCGTCGACTTCACCCGTGCCCCTCCGATCCCCTGCCCGTACACGACCGCGCCATTACGATCCCACAAAGGCCCAGGCCGCACATCTCCACCCAAGGCAGCCCGGCCTCGATCACCGCTGGCGACATCGCCCCAGTCGGTGTCCACCGCAACTTCACACCGATGAAGGATCTGTTGACGCGGATTGGCCTGGCCTCGGCGATGGTGCAGGGTGTGAAGGATGTTGCCGGTGCTCGATCTGTCCGAAGCCGTGACCGACCCCGACCGTTTCGGTGTCGCGTTGCGCGAGGCCGCCCACACCTATGGTTTCTTCTACCTGACCGGGCACGGTGTCGCGCCGGCACAGACCGCCGAAGTCCTGGCGTTGGCCCGCGAGTTCTTTGCACTGCCGCTCGATGTCAAGAACCGGATCAGCCAGTTGCAGAGCCCGCAGTTTCGCGGTTACTCCCGTCTGGGCGGTGAGCTGACCAATGGCCAGGTGGACTGGCGCGAACAGATCGATATCGGCCCCGAGCGCGCCACCGTGCCCGGCGCCGAGGGCTATTGGCGGCTGCAGGGCCCCAACCTGTGGCCCGAGCAGCCGACCGGTTTCCGGGCGGCATTCGAGGACTGGGACCGATCGCTGTCGGCGGTGGGTCTGCGGCTGTTGAGGCTTTGGGCCGAGTCACTGGGCGCCGCCGCGGACCTTTTCGACGATGCATTCGCCGGACTGCCCGCGACACTGATCAAGGTGGTGCGCTACCCCGGTGGCGCCGCCAGCGACCAAGGCGTTGGTGCACACAAGGATTCGGGTGTGCTCACGCTGCTGCTGGTCGAGCCGGACTCGACGGGGCTGCAGGTCGAACTCACGGCGGGCGAATGGCTCGACGTGCCGCCGGTGCCCGGCGCGTTCATCGTCAACATCGGCGAACTCCTGGAAGTCGCCACCGGCGGCTACCTACGGGCCACCCGGCACCGGGTGCTGTCACCGAAGCCGGGAACCGACCGGGTGTCCATCCCCTACTTCCTCAACCCCGCCCTCGATGCCACGGTGCCGCTGATCATGCTGCCCGATGAACTGGCAGCCCTGGCTCGTGGAGTCGAAGCCGACCCCGACAACCCGATCTTCAACACCTACGGCGAGAACGCCTGGAAGTCACGAACCCGTGCGCATCCCGATGTCGCCGAACGCCATCACGGGATCCGGCCCACGGGCGTCCCGAACTCCGGCTACTGACCGGTTGGGCTCCAGACTTGCCGTCGTCATGAGCGCAACCCTGCCGGCGGCCGGGAATCCTTCCTAGTCTTCGCGAGATGTTCGACGTGCGCAGATTGGTGGTGTTGCAGGAGATCGCGCGCTGTGGATCTCTCAGCGCCGCAGCCGCTGCCATGAACTACACCACATCGGCGGTCTCCCAGCAGGTCACCGCATTGGAGCGCGATCTGGGTTGCACCGTGCTGGTGCGCGGTCCCAGCGGCGCGCGCCTCACCCCCGCAGGTAGCACCCTCCTGGAGCACGTGCCCGCGATCCTCGGTGCCGTGGCTGCGGCCGAACGCGACCTCGCCAACGGCACCACCAGCAGGCCGGGCGTCGTGCGCATCGCATCGTTCGCCAGCGCAGCGGCGGTCATCCTGCCACCGGCCATTGCTCGCACTCGACGGGTATTGCCGGGACTGGCAATGGAATTGGTGACAGTCGACCCTGACGACGGGGTGGAACTACTGCGCAACGGCGACGTCGACGCCGCAATGGTGACCGAGGTGCCGGGGGAACACACCGACTTCCCGGGCGTGACCACACTCGACGTCTATGACGACGAGTTCTTCGTCGTGCTGCCATTGGGGCATCGCCTGGCGGACCGGACCGAGGTGCAGATGGCCGAACTGGCCCGCGAGAACTGGGTGGTCAGTAGCCAGACGGGCCTGTGCCCGGACACCCGCGTCTTCCGTAACACGTGCGAACGTGCGGGTTTCGAACCGAACGTCAGTTTTCGCGCCGAAGAGTACGCGACGGTGCAGGGCTTCGTCGCCGCCGGGCTCGGTGTGTCGCTGGTGCCGTCACTTGCGGTATCGGGCGCGCGCACCGACGTCGCCATCCGTAGGGCCGCAGGGCACCGACCCATGCGCAAGGTGGCCATAGCCACCACCGCGGCACCGGCGCCGGCAAGCGTTCTGGCCACCGTGATCGGATTGATCACCACGGCCGGCAAAGCCATCGCAGCGCGCACCGAGTGCAGCGTTCCTGCAAGCGCTTCCAGCGTCGCTTGAACCGTCTGTTCACCCCTCTGCGGTCTCCCTAGATTCTTTCGCAGACCACAACGCGAGGAGCCAGCACCGATGCCTACCACCATCACCGCCATACCCGTTCTGCGAACGGTCGAGAACGCTCTGCAGGTCGCGGCCACTGTCGCGGCGTCAGTGGCCGAGGGAGCCGTGCAACGCGAGATCGACGGCATCCTGCCGACCGAGGCCCTGGCTCAGATCGGCGGCTCCGGCCTGTTGGGAATACTGGTCCCCAAGGCATTCGGTGGTCCGGACCTACCCCGGTCCACTGCCGTCGAGGTGTTACGCACCCTCGCGCGGGCCGATTCGGCGGTGGGNCCCACTACGTCGTCACCGCCGCCATCCGCGGTCTGCAGGACCAGGAGCCTGCCCCGCGGATCTACCGAGACGTCCTCAATGGGGCCCAGCTCGGCAATGCCACCGTCGAGCGCGGCACCCGGACCAGTGTGGAACGCACCACCACGGTGACCCGACGGTCCGATGGCGACTGGGTACTCGAAGGAACCAAGTTCTACGCCACCGGATCACTCGGTGCCGCCTGGATCGCCGTCGCCGCCAGGATCAGCGGAACCGACCACGGAGCAACAGTTTTCGTCCGTCCCGATGATCCTGGCGTCATCCTGAACCTGGACAGCTGGTCGTCTTTCGGCCAGCGCGGCACAGCCAGCGGCGAGATTGTCCTGAACAAGGTTCATGTCGCCGCCGATCAGGTCATCGACGAAGGTCCCGCCCCTGACCCCCTAGCGGCGGAACCGTCGGTCCTTGGCGCATTCGACCAGGCGCTGCACACCGCCATCGATGTCGGCATCGCCCGAGCCGCGCTCGCGGACGGTGCGGACTTCGTCGCCTCACGTAGTCGGCCGTGGTTCGAGGCACACGTCGAGCGTGCCGCCGACGAATCGCATGTCATCCGCCGATTCGGCGAACTGACCGCCAAACTGTATGCCCTGGAAGCACTGTTGGCCCACGGCTCGCGCCTGGTCGACGACGCGCTGGCCGCACCGGAGGTGACCCGTGACGCCGCGGCAGCGGCCTCGCTTCGGGTGGCGGCGGCCAAGGCCCTGGCCCAGGAGTACGCCGTCGAGATCGCAAGCGGCATATTCGAACTCACCGGAACATCGGCAACCGATACCAAGTACGCACTCGACCGGCACTGGCGCAACCTACGCGTCCACACATTGCACGATCCCGCTCGGTGGAAATACGTCCATCTCGGGCGGCACACCCTGGACGGCACCCGGCCGCCACGTCTCGGCCTGCTCCTCTGACACCACTACCACCAAGGATTACTCATGACCGGCTTCTATCTCACCGGCAGCATCAACGTGCCGACCACCGCCACCGCTTTCGCTCTGGTCGGAGAGCGTCTGCAGCCGGGTGTTCGTCGTGTCCCCGACGGCGAACCGGGCGACCGCGCCAACTGGGTTCTGGTGCATTCGTCTCACTTTTTGTCCAACCCGACCCTCGACGTCATCGACGGACGCGCCGCCATCCGCCCGGGAACCGAGGCGAGCTTCGGCGATGTCGACTATCACTCCGCCGCGATCGCCTCCCATCGCGAATTCCGGTCCGCCCGCGACGCCGGAATCCTTGAGCCCGACAGCAGGTTCCTCGTCTCCATCGCCACTCCTTTCAACGCAGTGAACTCTTTCGCCCACTTCGACTCTCAGGTCGAGATCGCGCTGGCGTACGAAACTGCGCTGCGACGCAGTGTCAAGCACATACAGGACGCCATCCCGCATGCGGACCTGGCCATCCAGTGGGACCTGCCGACCGAACTGGCGACCATCGAGGGATGGTTCGCCAATCCCTACCCCGACCACGAGTCGATCTTCGCGGCCACTGCCCGCCTCGCGGAATGGATAGCCGACGACGTCGACCTGACCTTCCACCTCTGCTACGGAGACTCGAAGTTCGGTGCATCCCCGTTCATGGGTGAACCGCCCAGCGAGGAGGCGGCGGCACGCGGCGGTCGACACATCCTGCCGCGGGATGCGACAGCGATCGTGACGTTGTCCAACGGCCTTGCCCGCCATATCGCCCGTCCCATCAACGCCATCCACGCTGCAACAGTGGCCACGTGGACCAAACGGGCACACTGGCAACCCCTCACCGGCCTGGCCGTCGAAGCCGAGACGGAGTTCTATCTGGGCTTGCTGCACGCCGAGGACGGCGCTGCAGGCACCCGGCGCCGGGCCGCGCTCGCCGCCGAGTTCCTGCCGCAGTTCGGGCTGTCCACCGAATGTGGACTCGGACGGCACTCCGCCGAACAACTCGACGCCGTACTCACCGCATGGCAGGAACTTTCCACCACCTATCAACCCGTCCTCGCGACGGCCTGAGCACCCGAGGACATCTCATGACCGATCTGGCCACCCGCACGGCTCTTCCCGAACAGCTGCAGCGTGACGAGGACATCATCGCGTCTCGACCAGGGGATCCCGGCCTGATCGCCCTGCCGCTGATCATCGCCGGCGGCTTCGGGCTGGGCGTCACCAATACCGGCATCCTCGACGTGCCGGCCGCCGCGGTACCAATTCTGTTGTCGGCTACGTCGATAGGGCTTCTGATCGCCACGCTCTGGTCGGCGGCACTGGGCCAGAACGTCAACGCAACCGTCTACGGCACGTTCTTCGGCTTCTATGGGAGCTATGCGGTGTTGTCGCTGGGCCTCACGCACGACTGGTTCGGCATCGACGCTGCCGACGCCGGCGGCACCGTCGCCCTGTGGCTGACCAGCTGGCTGGTGACCATCGGCCTGCTGACCGTGCTACTGCTCCGCCTGCCCTGGACCTACCCGGTGCTGCTGCTGGTGGTCGATCTGGCCCTGGCCGCACTGCTGATCGGAAACCTCACCGCCAGCCCCGGTGCCACGCACGCCGGCGGATGGCTGATCTTCGTTTTCGTCGGTTTCGTCGTGTACTTCTACGCTGCGGCGCTGTGGGCGGAAACCGGCGGCCGGACTCTGCCGCTGGGGCGCCCCCTCGTCGGCTGAGGTCATCGTCAGTGCGACGCCGCTCACATTCGTTAGCGCAGCTATCTGATTTTTGGTTGACTGGGCAACGATTCAATCCAGTGGCCGCGCAGACAGGGATGAGCCGTGATCGACAGCGTGAAACAAGCCGTGAACCGGTTCGCATCGGTGCCCGCCGCGGCCGCACTGCTGGCCGGTGTGGCCGGCGGCGTGGCCATCGCGCCGGCGGCGGCCGAGCCATGTCCCGACGTTCAGCTGATCTTCGCCCGGGGCACCTTTGAAGCGCCCGGCGTCGGATCCGTCGGGCAGAGCTTCGCCGATGCCGTACAGCAACGCGCAGAAGGTAAGTCCGTCAACACCTATGCGGTCAACTATCCCGCCTCGCTCGACTTCGCGACCGCAGCCGATGGAGTCGCCGACGCCAGGAACAAGGTGCTCTCGACCGTATCCGCTTGCCCCGACAGCAAAGTGGTGGTGGGAGGCTACTCGCAAGGGGCCGCGGTCGCGGCGTACCTCACCATGGATGCCGTGCCCGA
This sequence comes from Mycolicibacterium sp. 22603, assembly GCA_052044345.1. Taxonomy (GTDB): domain Bacteria; phylum Actinomycetota; class Actinomycetes; order Mycobacteriales; family Mycobacteriaceae; genus Mycobacterium. The sequence goes on along the minus strand of JBQEMX010000005.1, from coordinate 296,025 downwards.
GGGGTACCAGCTGCCGCCCACCATCACCGGCCCGCTACCCCGCGAGGTGGCCGACCATATTGCGGCGGTCGTGCTGTTCGGTAAACCGTCCAGCGGCTTCCTCCAGATGATCCACACCGGCGCTCCCCCCATCACCGTCGGATCCGAGTACGCGGGCAAGACCCTCGACGAGTGTCTACCGGAGGACCCCGTGTGTTCACCGTCCGGCCGCGACCAAGGCGCCCACGGCGCGTACGCCGTCCGCGGCCTCACCGGCCAGGCGGCGGATTACGTCGTCGCCAAGCTAGGGTCGTCCGCCGCGAACTGACTGATCGTCACCCTCTTCGATACGAAACGCCCACGGGCCCAACAGTTTCGCCTTGACATTTGGCGACGGTGTCGCGGGATGCCCGGGACGGCGAGACAAGCCGCGGATTTCGCTACATAATCTTGTTGAACCTGCAATTATATTGCGGGTTCGGCACCACCGGCGAATTCCCTTTGTCCACCGCTCCGCGCCCTTCGATGCATCGCCGCACCGCAGCGCGCGAGCATCGTGCGGTCTCTTATGTCGAAGGACTCCCATGAGTGTCGCGAGGCGCCTTGCCGCCGTGGGTTTTGCAGCCGCCCTCATCATCGGCGGGCGCACCGCACCGGTGGCGCAGGCCACCACGACACATCAGTCCGGCAGCACGGCTTTCTATCTGCGGTACACCTGCCTGTGCGACTCGGTTCCCCACGCCCAAGAGGCCCTCGACCTGGCGAGCGGTTACCTCGACGATGTCGGCCCCATCAACGGCATCGGCTACCCCGCCGGCCTGTTGTTCGCGCTGGACTCCGTGATCGGCGCCGGTGGAGTGAACTCCGCACTCGGGTCGGTCGCCGACGGCGTCAAGATCACCCTCATCGGCGTCAGTCAGGGCGCGATCGTGCTCAACTATGTCAAACAGTCACTGGCACTGCAGATCACCGCAAACCGCCCGCACACCGAACTGTCATTCGTCACTTTCGGCGACCCCACGAACGGCACCGGCGGGATTGTCGCCAAGAACCCACTGCTCTGGCTGACGGTGCCATTGGGCCCACTGCCCACCCCTTACAACACCACCGAGATCGTCCGCGAATACGACGGGCTCGCCGACTGGCCCGACCGACCGACCGCGCTGTCGGCGATGAATGCCCTGCTGGGCACGGTGGTCGTGCACCCCGACTATGGCGTCGCAGCCGACCCGCGCACGCCGGGCACGCTGAAAACCGTCACCACCAACATTCTCGGGGGCACCACCACCCACTATCTGGTGCCCACGGCGGAACTTCCCATCACTGCGCTGCTGCGCGCGGCCGGGATGGACACATCGCTCATCGACGCCTGGCTTCGGCCGCAGATCGACCGGTCGTACAACCGCACCACGGTTTCTGCCCCGGCCACCACCACCACCACCACCGAGGAACCCACCGCGGAATCAACCTCGACATCCGAGCGCGATGCCACACTCACCGACACCGCCGATGGAGTGAAGGCTGTTTCGCCGCAGCATGTCTCGGTCACAGAATCACGCGATCATGCCGCCGGACACCAGCGCGAAGAGCAGGTCAGCTCCGACCGCGATGCGGCCGCGTCCACGCAGACCGAGGGCGCCGACGAGGTCGACATCAAGACCGCGCACCATTCGACCACGCAACGAGCCACCACGACATCCGATGACGACCAGAGCGTGCAGACATCGCCGACCCCGTCCCGCTCGGCTGAGGTCGAGCGTCCTTCGGCAGCTCAGCTGGACAGCGCGACCCACGACACGAACACCACGGCTGAGCGGCCGGCCGAAAGCCGCGACGGCGCAACACCGCACGCCGACAAAGAACCCACGAGCTGACGGGAGCGTCATCGTGGAGTGGCCGCGGCGGACGGCGTGATCTGCCACACTCCTGTCATGATCCAGGGCTTCTCGCACATCGGTATCTGCGTCACCGACCTCGACCGTTCCATCCGCTTCTACACCGAGGTCTTCGGATTCGTGAAGCTCTACCAGCTCGACTTCGACAACAACGAAGTCGCCGCCACCATGGAACAGGAAGGCCGTTTCCGCTCCGCGATGCTCATTCGCAACGACATCCGGATCGAGCTGCTGCAGTGGGTTGACGTACCCACCACCGGTTCGGGACAACGCAAACCGATGACCGAACTCGGCTTCACCCACCTGTCGTTCCGCGTCGAAGACGTCGACGGCCTGACCGATGCGATCGTGGCCGCGGGCGGGACATTCGTGGAGTCGACGCGCACGGTACTGGGGGATCCGGCAGATCCGGGCTCGGGGCGCTTCATCTATCTGACCGACCCGGATGGCACCCGTATCGAGTTGATGCAGAACGTGCCCGACCTGTCCGGTATGAGCGGCTGAGCACGTAGGTTGCGTCGCGTCGTGCCGTCCGCGACTAAGGCTGTTTCCAGCCAGTGATGCGCAGGTAAGGGTCAGCGCCCATGTTGTCCTCGGGCCGACCCCCGTGTTCGACCTCGGTCTCGGATACATCGACCGAGGCCACTGTCTGGGACAGGTCGACCGGCGGCGGCAGCACCGAGTACTTGTTCTCTGCTGGTGGTTGCTCGCCCATACTCGCCTCTCCCCCGTTGATACTGCCTCATCCTCTCGAACAGTCTGACTCACCTCGCGGGCGTACGGTCACCGACGGTGGGCCGAGCCGCACGAGCTACCTCGGCCCTCGGCTATTGCCTGCGACACCGTCGAGCCCGCTCACCGGCGCGGTACTTCCGATCACTGCTTTCTCCCGTGCGCAACATCACTCGACCGAAACCCGGTCCCACCGGTCACTTATCAGGTGCTTCTCAGAGTCGCCACGGATAATCCCGAATCGTCATGACACAACGCGAACCCGCTGGGCCGGTCACGGATGTGCTGCCGCAGGTGCGAGGTCCGCGCCACCGTATGCCGCGGCCCGGTCCGTCACGCCGCGGGCGGGTTCTGCTTCGCACGATCTCCGCTCTCGTCGCGGTCATCACGGTCGGGATCACGGGCATCGGATGGTCGATGTACCGCAACATCGCAGGGGGGATCACCACCTCCGAGGCGCTCGCGGGCGCGGCGACCTCGACCGGAGGCGACCAGAACATCCTCATCATGGGTCTCGACAGCCGCCTGGATCAGCACGGCAACCCGCTGCCGAAGGACCTGTACGACGCGCTGCACGCGGGTGATGAGACGGTCGGCGGTTACAACGCCAACGTGCTCATCCTGCTGCATGTGCCGGGCGGCAATGGCCCCGTGACCGCGGTGTCGATCCCGCGCGACGACTACGTGCGTCTGCACGGCTGCCCCAGTGGCGAGTGCCAGGGAAAGATCAAGCAGGCCTACGGTCTGGCCTACCAGGAGACGATGAACTCGCTCGCCGAAAGCGGGTCGACGTCCACCGATCCCGCGGCCAACGAGCAGATCGCGCGCGAGGCCGGCCGCAAGGCGCAGATCAACACGATCAGCGACCTGCTGCGGGTTCCCGTCGACCACTTCATCGAGGTCACCCTCGGTGCCTTCTTCCAGATCGCGCAGGTTGTCCAGCCGATCACGGTGTGCCTGAACGACGACACCGCCGACGACTTCTCGGGCGCCGATTTTCACCGCGGGATACAGCAGATCGACGCCGCCCAGTCGATGGCCTTCGTCCGGCAGCGCCGCGACCTCAACAACGATCTCTTCACCGACCTGGACCGCACACGCCGCCAGCAGGCGTTCATCGTCTCGCTCGTGAAGGCCGTGCGAGACGGTGGGTCCCTGTCGAACCCCGCCGCGCTGCGACACCTCGCGGACGTGGCCAAGCAGAACGTGGCCGTCGACGCGGGATTCGACATGATGAAGTTCGTCGATCAGGCGTCGGCGATGAGCGACAAGCCGATGTCGCTGTACACGCTGCCGATCGGAGAATTCGGTCAGGATCCGCTCGGGCAGGACGTGAACATCGTCGACGTCGCGACGATCCGATCGATCGTGCAGAACCTGTTCCAGACGGGCTCGCCGAATCCGCCTGTCACCACGGCTCCTTTGGCGGCACCCGACGAGCCGGCCACGGTCAACGTCGTCAACGCAACCGGACACAAGGGCCTGGCAACCAGCGTCGCCGACGAGCTGAGCACCCACGGCTTCACCCGCGGTGACATCGGCACCGCCGAGGCGCTGTCGGACACCACCATCGTCGAGTACGGCCCCGGCGCCGAGCGCGCAGCCGCCGCGGTCGCGAACGACTTGCCGGTCGCCGTGACGTCCGAATCGTCCTCCGTGGTGCCGCTCAACACCGTCGTCGTCACCATCGGTTCCGACTATCCCGTGACCGGATATGAGAGCGGAATATCGTCGGGCGCAGGAGGAACGGTGGTGCCCGCGGAGATCACGACGGTGGACGCGACCGCGACCGGAACACACGCACCCGCGCCGACCGATCTGACCGAGATGTCCGGCGCCCGCATTCCCTGCGTGCGCTGACGGCTGGGCGCCAGCCATCTCAAGCAGGTGCGATACCCACAATTTCGCGCGCACCGGCGCTTTCACATGGCCTCAACCCACAAGCATGTATGTCGTTCAATCGTGCCTGGCTGGTCACACAGAACAGTCCCGGCTGTCTAGGGTGGCTCGCTGTCTCGACTGAGGTTCGATGAGCGCTACGAAAGCGATTTCCCTTCTTCGGTAGCTGCTTTGGCCGGCTGCTCGGGGTTGCGCGCTTCAACAGGGGCACTGCCGGAGCCGGCCTTCTCCCCCGCCGCAGCGCCTGTCGTCTCGTGCGATGTCAAGTCTTGCGGTGGCGGATATCCCATCGCAACACGCATGCCGAGAACGTCCGACACGGGCGGGCTCGCAGGATGGTCGCCGATCGTCACAAGGCTACCGTCATTCAAGCGTTCGAGCTTCGCCGATTTCGGCAACTTCGCTTCGTCAACGTGAACTTCATCGATATCACTCAAGTAGTTCGCCCAGCCCGCGGGATGGCCACTGACGCGTCCAAGGATGAGACCGCGACCGTCCTCTGTCGGGCGGTCGGGCTCCCTTTGCTTTTCCACGAGCTGATGACTCGTCCAGACCGCCCAATCTGGACCAAAGACGTCGATCACTATCGAGAGCAGCTTTCGCGCGGTGATCGGCTCGTAGAGTTGCGGTACGAAATCGGAATCGGGCAGCTCAAGCACCACGTTATTGCCCACGTGCGCGGACGTCACAGCGATATGCACGGACAGCTTCGCCGCGGTGCGGTAGTTTTCGGCTCCATTCCACCACCCGACCCGGTAACCCAGCTCTTCCAAGACCTGGTGCCCGACGTCGGTGTGATTGCGACCGCCGAGTAACCGGCTGACGAGCTCCCCGTGATCGGTGTTAACGATCGGCTGTGCGAGCGCTTGGCGCTTGGACTTGCCACCGTCGCGCCACCCCGACAGAACTGGGTCAATTCCAGCCAAACCGTCCAGCAGCAGCTTGGTCCGGTCGGCGGCGTCATCAACCGATTCCGCCCGTGCCCGCCAGTACGCCCCAACGTATGACTGCGGCACGTTAGTCAGCCTTTCTCATTTTGGTGCTTGAACGACGATTTCGATGCCAGAGTACCCACGGCTTTGCAGGATCCTTTCCACGAGGGATGCGGCTTCAGGTTCTGCGAATACCCAGCGAATCGGCGTGCCGCCCGCCACGCTTATCTGTCGTTGGGCCTGGTCAAGCAAACCTTGCTCACCGGTAAACCATGGTTTCCACTGACCGTTGTCGATGAACTGCGCGTAGTAGCCCTTGGCGTCCGTCAACACACCGTTCGTAAACCCGTCGAACTTGACGCCGTTGACCAGATAGCCCTCCGTAATCGGGTGGCCCGTAATTTGCATTTGGTAAGCGGCCGCCCGAGCTGACATCGACTCTGTCACCGCTCCCCAGGCTCCCGGCCCACCCGCGGCGAGCTGACCGCCGGCCGATTCAGCCCGAGCTGCGGCCAGCTCCAAGGCTCGGGGGATGACGTTATCTGAGGTCACACCAGCACCGGCAGCGGCGCCCTCAGCACCGAACAGCCCGCGAAGCCCGAGCCAGGCACCCTCGCCGCCTTTGACCATTGGGCCCACTCCGACCGCCGTGGTCACTGCGGTGAACAGCGGCTCCGCCGAAGCGATGGCGCGGCCCTCGTCGAGGAAGCGGGTCCCGACCAGCTGCCCGTTCTCGTAGGTGAAATAGGCCAGGCGACCTTTGTCGAACAGGTGACCACTGCCGTTCTTCAGCGAGCCCGACACTTCGGCCATCTGACCGTTGAACGGATAGCGGAAGAACACATTGCCGTCCGCGTCCACACGCAACGACGTTGGATCGATGCCGGCGTAGTCCGGGATCTTGCCAAGGTCATCGAGCGCCGTCGCAAGGTCCTGCTTGAGCTTCGGCAGTTGCGCCAATGCCGCCGCGCCCTCAGGACTGCCCCGCCCGTAGACGTAGGCATCGGAGGCGGCCCTGTCGTACGCGTCCTTGGCAGCCCGTACCCGGTCGATCGCCGCCAAGACACTTTTATCGTTGGCCTGTTTGAGTTCATCCAAAAGCTCAGAGCCAGTGAGGGTCTGCGGCGCATCACCGTTCTCGGAGTTCGGTGATTCGCCAGCTCCAGTCGCTGCATTGATCGCCTGGGTCAGTGCGAGGTCGGCGGCTGCGGCGTCGGCAAGAATCTGGTTCAGTCGTGTCTGCAGCTGCGCCTGCTTGAGTTCGATCTCCATCGGTGGAGCACCGGCGAGACTCGGTCCGGGGACCACGGTGCCGCTCGCCGCGTCGACCTCCATGCCGAGGCTCTCGGCATCGGCACGCAGCTGCGCCAGGTTGCTTTTGACCTGCTCGATCTCCTCGGCCGCGCGCGATGCAGCCTGCGCGACGGCCGCCGCTTCGTTGCCCTGAGCGGTGAGAAGTGTCCGTGATTGGTCAATCGCGTCCTTGGCAGCTGCCGCAGCCTCACCACCCCAGGATCCAAACGCAGGCAATTCGGCGATACCGTCGGCGGCCTCAAACGCCGCCTCGGCGCGACTCCTGGTGGCGTGGAAGACTTCCCGCACGTCGCCCGCGTCCCACCGGTCGATGTCCTCGATAGAAACAGTCACCTTGGCTGCTGGCTACAAGCCCATGTCCTCGGGGCGGATCCGATTGCCGGCTGTCTCGACAGCTGCGGCCGCATCGACGTCAGCGGCGGTGTACGCGGCAGCGCCAGACCGCAGGCCGGTGCCATCCTCGACCATGCGTCCAACGATGGTCGCAGTGTCCGTCTGCCACTTCCTAGCCGCCTCGCCAAGCGCAGCCGCAGAACCGGCGGGCAAGCCTTTCTGCGCACCATCAATCCGGCCATCCGCGGCCGCATGCTATGTGCGCACAGTGTCAGCGTGCACATCAACCGTCGCCGCGGACACTTGCAGGTCCTCGGTTACTACCCGCACTTCAGACATCCGGCTCCCCCTGGCCACCGAGCAAATGATGCTGGTGTCAGGATACTGCCGCGAGGAAATCCGCTCACAAGTAGCGCGAAAACGGCCCCCGGACCGAAGTCCGGGGGCCGTTCTACCTAGTAGCGGGGACAGGATTCGAACCTGCGACCTCTGGGTTATGAGCCCAGCGAGCTACCGAGCTGCTCCACCCCGCGTCGGTGAACACAACATTACCCAAGGGCGTTCAACACACCAAATCGGCTGCTCAGCCATGGTTTTAGCGTGCGAATCGGACCGCCTGCCCGACCGCCAGAACCCCCTCCGGATCGAAATGATCGGCGAGTTCGGCCAACCGGCGCCTGGTGTCCGCGTCGTAGACGCGTGCCATCCGCGCATCATCGGTTCCCGGCGCGAAATTGGGCAGCAACCCGCCCGTGGACCACGGTTGCAACGCCGCGGTGAGCGCGTCGGCCTGCGGGACAACCGCGTCGGCAGCGGGACCCATCGGTACCCCGATGACCGTCACCGCGTACCTGGCGTTGCGGTGGCAGAACGCACTGGGATACGGCGCCTGCCGGGCCATGGCACCCCCGAGCATGCGGACCTCGACGATGGTCTGCGCCGACCCCGAACCGGGCCCGGCCGCGTCCAACACCACGCCCACCGCGTCAGAATCCAAGTCGCGCAACAACACCTGCGCCTCGTGAACGGGCATCGGGTCGACCGGGTCGGCGTGCACCGCGCCGATTGCCGCGTACGGCAGCACCCCGACGGTGTCCAGGATCGGCGCGGCTGCCTCCCGCATCGGCGCCAGAAGCGCTGCAGCCTCGGGCAAGTCGTCCAAGGCGGTATAGCGCACCGCCACGGTCAACCGTCCGGCCAATTGTTCCGGAACACCGGGCAGCGGAGGCAACTGTGCCAAGGCGACGGAGGTGTTGATGTTCTCCGGTAGCCCGACGCTCCACCGCGCCCATTCACGCAGCACCGCGGCCGCATCATCGCCATCGAAATACAGCGCGCCACCATAGAACTCGGAGATCGGCAGCAGGTCCATCTCCACCGCCGTCACGATGCCGAGGGTGGCCTTGCCCCCGCGCAGCCCCCAGAAGAGCTCACTGTGAACCTCGGGGGTCACCCGCAGGTACTCCCCCGCGCCCGTCACCACATCGAAGGCTCGCACATGATCGGAGGACAATCCGACACTGCGGACCAACGGCCCGATGCCGCAACCGGTGAGGAAACCGACAACCCCGACACTCGGTGACGACCCGCACAACGGCGCCAAGCCGTGTGGCGCAGCGGCATCGAGGACCTGCTGCCACCGCGCTCCGGCGCCGACGCGCGCGGTCCGGGTGTCCGGGTCGACCACACAGTCCGTCATCGCGCCGGTGAGGATCAGCAGGGTGTCCGAGCCGATCGCGGTGGCACCGTGCCCGGTTGCCTGAACGGCCACGCGCAGACCATGGGACGCCGCGAACCGCACGGTCTCGGCCACGTGGTGCGGCGCCGTCGCGAACACCACGGCGGCCGGCCGCACGGCGACCGCGACGTTCCACGGTGTGCAGCGCTCGTAACCGGGCTCACCGGGCAGCGCCACCAGTGCGCTGACGTGCTCGGGCAGTGTCGACACGACGTCGCTGTCGACGGAGTCGGCCAGGGGCATTCGGGAGTCCTTTCAGGCAGTGCGGTGTGCAACTGCGAGGAGCCTCCCGCGACGCACTTGGCGTCTTCTTGGAAACGACTACAAGTGGCCCGACGGTGACATGACTCTGCGCCCACGGCGACGTGCTCTCGCACTTTTCCGCCGTGAGCGCAGAGTCAACATAGAACTGCTAGCGCGCCTCGCGGTAGCGGTTCATCGCATCGTCCAGACGCTGCAACGCCGCGCCGAACTCTTCGAAGTTGCCGCTGGTCTGCGCCTGCTGCATGTTGTCGAGCGCCGAGTTGACCTCCTGCAGCGCAGCGGCCTTGGCACCCGAGAGCGTCACCGGCCCGCCCGGGGGCACGGCTGCCGCGGGCGGCTCGGCCGCCGGTGCCGGCGTCCGGCCCTGCTGACCGGCTGGCGGGTTGGCGGCGGGCTGACCATTGGTCGGTGCCGCCTGCGGACGCCCGGCCTGGCCATCGGCCGGTGCCGGACCGGTCGCGGTGGAACCCGCACCGGCGCCGAAGATCTCGTCGAGCGCATCACGCACCGTCGGCCCGTACCCGACCTTGTCGTTGTACATCATGGCCACGCGGATCAGACGCGGATACGTCGAGGCCGCATCACTGGTACCCGGCGAGGCGTAGATCGGTGCGACATAGAGCAAGCCGCCGTTGCCGATCGGCAGGGTCAACAGGTTGCCCCACCGGATACGGTTCTGGCCGTCGCGCCCGATCTGGCCCAACTCGGTGGACACCGCGGTATCGGTGCTGATCGCGTTGAACGCCAGCTTCGGACCGTTGACCTGCCCGGGCACCGTGAGCACCGTGAGCTTGCCGTAGGTGTCCGGATCCGAGCTCGCACTGATGTAGGCGGCCAGGAAGTCACGGCGGATCCAGTTCATGGCGCTGGTCAGCTGGAACGACGGCTCACCGTTCTGCTTTGCCTGGTCCTTGGCCACGATGTAGTACGGCGGCTGGAAGCTGCTGGCCGTCGGGTTGGGATCCAGCGGCACATCCCAGAAGTCGGCGTTGGTGAAGAATTTCACCGGATCGTCGACGTGGTACTTGGCCAACAGCGCCCGCTGCACCTTGAACAGGTCCTCGGGATAGCGCAAGTGCTGCTTGAGCTCCTCGGAGATATCCGCCTTGGGCTTCACCGTTCCGGGGAACACCGACATCCAGGCCTTCAGCACCGGATCGTTCTCGTCCTGCGCGTACAGCGTCACCGTGCCGTCATAGGCATCCACGGTGGCCTTGACCGAGTTACGGATATAGGACACCTGCTTATCGGGCAGCAGGCGGTTGACCGCGACCTCGTTGGAGTCGATGGTCGCATTCGACAGCGTCGTCAACTCCGAGTACGGGTAGTTGTCCAACGTCGTGTAGCCGTCGACGATCCACACCATCCGCTTGTTGACGATCGCGGGGTACACACCGTTGTCGGTGGTCAGCCACGGCGCCACCGCCTCGACCCGCTGGGCCGGGTCGCGGTTGAACAGGATCTTGCTGTTGTCACCGATCACGTTGGACAGCAGGAAGTTCCGCTCGGCGAACTTCGCGGCGAAGACCGCGCGCGCCAACCAGTTGCCCACCGGGACGCCACCGCTGCCCTGATAGGTGTAGTTCTTGGTCTCGGTGTTGGTCTCGTAGTCGTACTCGCGATCGACATCGCCGACCTTGCCGACGATGGCGTAATCGTCGGGGGCGCTGGAGATCACCGGACCGAAGTACACCCGCGGCTGATCCAGCGGCGCCGGTCCCGGCGAGATGACGCTGCCGTTGGCGCCGACCACGCTGGCCAGGAACTCGGGGTAACCACCGTTCTGGTTCGGGTCGTTGGCGATACCGCGCACCGTGTTGGCGGGCGAGGCCACGAACCCGTTGCCGTGGGTGTACACCGTGTGCCGGTTGATCCAGTCACGCTGGTTGTCGATCAACCGGTCGGGGTTCAGCTCGCGAGCGGCCACCACGTAATCGCGGATCTGACCGTCGGGCCCGACATAACGGTCCATCGACAGCTGGTCGGGGAAATTGTAGAAGTTCTTGCCCTGCTGGAACTGGGTGAACGCCGGGCTGACGATCGTCGGGTCAAGCAGTCGGATGTTCGACGTCGTCGCCGTGTCCGAGGAGACCTGCTGGGCGGTGGCGTTGGCATCGCCGCCGTAGTTGCGGTACTCCACCGTCTCGTCGGTCAACCCGTAGGCATCCCGTGTGGCGGTGATACTTCGGTTGATGTATTCGCTTTCCTTCTGCGCCGCATTCGGTTTGACGCTGAACTGCTCGACGATCAGCGGCCAGCCGGCGCCGACCACCAGGGAGGACAGCAGCAGCAACACCAGGCCGATGGCCGGGATGCGCAGGTCACGAAGGACAAGAGCGGAGAACACCGCGACCGCGCAGATGACCGCGATGGCCAGCAGGATCAGCTTGGCAGGCAGCACCGCATTGATATCGGTGTACCCGGCACCGGTGAAGGGCTTACCGGCGCGGGTGTTGCTGAGCAGCTCGTAGCGGTCCAACCAGTAAGCGGCGGCCTTGAGCAGCACCAGGGTGCCGGCCAGCGCGATCAGCTGGATTCGGGCGGCGCGCGTGAGGGCACCGGAACGATTCGACAGGCGGATACCGCCGAACAGGTAGTGGCCCAGCAGGTTCGCCGCGAACGCCAGGAAGACCGCGACGAACAGGTAGGTGAGCACCAACCGGTAGAAGGGCAGGTCGAAGGCATAGAAGCCCAGGTCGATACCGAACTGCGGGTCGGTGATCCCGAATTCACTGCCGTTGAGGAACAGCTGCACCGGCGCCCAGTAGCTCTGCGCGACGATCCCGGCGAGCAGGCCGATGAAGATCGGGATACCGATGCCGAACAACCGCAGCCGGCTCATCACCGTCGTGCGGTACCGGGCCACCGGATCGTTGGGGCCGACCGTCGGGACGAACACCGGCCGGGTGCGATAGGCCAGCGCCAGGCCGGCGAAGACCACCGCGCCGATGAAGATCGCGACCACGAAGAACAGTGCGATGCGGGTGAGCAGCACCGTCGTGAAGACCGACCGATACCCGAGCTCACCGAAGAACAACCAGTCGACATAGCCGTCGATGAATCGCGGCCCCACCAACAACAACAGGACAACTGCTACCGCGACACCGATCAGAATCCGGCTCCGCTGTGTCAGCTGCGGCATTCGCGCCGCCGGCCGCATACCCAACTCGTCAACTCCACTCTGGTTGCGTGGCGCACCGACATACCCGCCACAACATCAACGCCTGCGAGCTGCTGGACGCAGCTGTCCTCATGCTACGCACCGATTGCCAAGGAGATTCTCAGCACGTGGGGGGTTCGCCACCGGCGGAAATCGTGTTCAGCGCATCGACGGCCGTGGTGAGGGTGTCCACCTTCACCAACTGCATGCTGTCCTCGCGCGCGGTCAACGCCTCGGCGCAGTTCTCCGCGGGCACCATGAACACCGTCGCACCGGCCTCGGCCGCCGCGAGCATCTTATGGGTGATACCGCCGATCGAGCCGACCTTTCCGTCGGCGTCGATGGTTCCGGTACCCGCGACGAACTTGCCGTCGTTGAGGTCACCGGTGGTGAGCTTGTCCACCACGGCCAGGCTGAACATCAGCCCCGCCGAGGGGCCGCCGATATTGGCCAGGTTGAACTGGATGTCGAACAGCGCCCACGGCGCGTCGACCACGCCGATACCCAGATAACCCTGGTCACGCTCCGGGTGCTTGCCGAGGGTGACGGTGGTGGTGCCCGCCGCCGCGTTCTTGCGGCGGAAGTCGATGACCAGCTGGTCACCGGGCCTGGTCTTCTTCACCTCGGCTTGGAACGCCGCGAGATCGGCGACGGGGACGTTGTTCACCATGTCGATGGCATCGCCGGGCTGCAGCTTGCCCGCCGAGGGTCCCTTCTCCTCCACTGTCGAGACGGTGACCGCCTTCGGGTACTTCAAATAGGACAATGCCGCGTACTCGGCATCGTCCTCGGACTGCCGGAACTCGGTCGTGTTGGCCTGATCGATATCGTCCTTGGACTTGTCCGGCGGATACACCAACTCGCGCGGCACCAGCTGATCGCGGCCCGACATCCACAACAGCAGCGCCTGCCCGAGGGTCAGGCCGTCGCGTTGGGCCACCGTCGTCATGTTCAGGTGCCCACTGGTCGGATGGACCACCTCACCGGCCACCCCGTCGGTGCTCTTGATGTCGACGACCTGCTTGCCGTCCACCTCACCGAGGGTGTTGAAGGTCGGGCCCGGCCCCAGCGCTACGTAGGGCACCGTCACGACCGACAGCAGCAGACCGAAGGCCACAATCGGCACCAATGCCACCATCAGCGTCAGAATCCGCCTGTTCACGCCGCCCACAGTAGAGCGCGTTCACCCAGAGCGTGACCCGCGGCCCTACCCGCGCAGGTGTCGGTGGGTACCGTTGACGGTATGTCTGACCTGCCCTTCGGCTTCTCCTCCGGCGAGGACCCCGATCGCGACAAGCGTAAGAACGATCCGTCGGGGGATCCCTTCGGTCTGGGCGGTGCCGGATTCGACATGTCCGATCTCGGCCAGATCTTCACCAAGCTCGGCCAGATGTTCAGCGGCGCAGGCGGAATGGGGCCCGGCGGTCAAAGCGGGCCGGTCAACTACGACCTGGCCCGCCAGCTCGCGTCGAACTCGATCGGCTTCGTCGCACCGGTTCCCGAATCCACCGCGACGGCGATCAGCGATGCGGTCCGGCTGGCCGAAACCTGGCTCGACGGTGCGACACCCCTGCCCGCCGGCACCATCCGGACCGCGGCATGGTCGCCCTCGGACTGGATCGACAACACCATGGATACCTGGAAGCGGCTGTGCGACCCCGTCGCCCAGCAGATCTCCTCGGTGTGGGCGCAGGCCCTACCAGAGGAGGCCAAGGCGATGGCCGGGCCGCTGCTGGCGATGATGTCCCAGATGGGCGGGATGGCGTTCGGCAGCCAGCTCGGCCAGGCGCTGGGCAAGCTGGCCGGCGAGGTCCTGACGTCCACCGATATCGGTCTGCCGCTGGGGCCCAAGGGTGTCGCGGCGCTGATGCCCGCGGCCGTGGACGCGCTGTCGGAGGGTCTGGAGCAGTCGCGCAGCGAGGTGCTGACCTTCCTTGCCGCCCGTGAGGCGGCCCATCACCGGCTGTTCAGCCATGTGCCGTGGCTGTCGAGCCAGCTGCTCAACAATGTCGAGGCATTCGCCAAGGGTATGAAGATCGACATGAGCGGTATCGAGGACATGGCCCAGGGCTTCAACCCGGCCTCGCTCGCCGACCCCGCGGCGATGGAGCAGCTGCTCAGCCAGGGCATGTTCGAGCCCAAGGCCACCCCGGAACAGACCGCCGCGCTGGAACGCCTGGAGACCCAGCTGGCGCTGATCGAGGGCTGGGTGCAGACCGTCGTGACCGCCGCCCTCGGCGACCGGCTACCCGGAACCCCCGCCCTCAGTGAGATGCTGCGCCGCCGCCGCGCCACCGGCGGCCCGGCCGAGCAGACCTTCGCCACGCTGGTGGGCCTGGAACTGCGGCCCCGCAAGATGCGGGAGGCTGCCGCGCTGTGGGAGAAGCTGACCGAGGCCGTCGGCGCGGATGCCCGCGACGCGGTGTGGCAGCACCCCGATCTGCTCCCCGGCTCCGATGATCTCGACGAGCCCGCCGGATTCATCGACCGGGTGATCGGCGGGGACACCAGCGGTATCGACGAGGCGCTGGCCGACCTGGAGCGCAACGAGGATCCCGACGGGCCTGTGGATAACTGAAGCGGCGCGGGCGCCGACCGTGACACAGTCTGCTGATGCGGCGCTATGCACTCGACCCGTCCATGCCGGTGTTGTGGCGTCCCGACGGGACCGTGCAGGTCGGCTGGGATCCGCGCCGCGCGGTACAGGTGCACCCGCCCGCGGGACTGACCACCTCGACGCTGGCCCAGTTGTTGCGCTCGCTGCAGAATCCGGCAACGACTGACGAATTGGTCAGCCGCGCAACAGAACTCGGAGCCCAGCGGCCGGGTGTCGCGGTCGCCGAACTGCTCGCCGCCCTGGTGCGCGCGGGGGTGGTGTCCAGCCCGTCGCCGTCCAATCGGCCGGTCGCTGTGCGCATCCACGGCCGCGGACCGCTCTCGGACCTGCTGGCAGGCGCGTTGCGCTGTTCGGCGACCCGGGTCACCCGCAGCAACCGGGCACATGCCGCGGTGACCTCCGACAGGACCGACCTGGTGCTGCTCGCCGACGCCTTGGTCGCCGATCCCCGCGTGCTGCGCGATCTGCACGCCGCCCGCATCCCGCATCTCCCGGTCCTGGTGCGCGACGGGACCGGCCTGGTCGGCCCGCTCGTGTTGCCCGGTGTCACCTCCTGTCTGCGATGCGCCGACCTCCATCGACGCGATCGTGACGAGGCCTGGCCGGCGATCGCGGCGCAGCTACGCCACTCCGTGGGCACCGCCGACCGGGCGACGCTGCTGGGCACGGCGGCATTGGCACTGACCCAGGTGGATCGCGTGGTGCGCACGCTGCGCGCCGATACCGACTCCGCTGCCGACGACGCCGGCGCACCGGCGCCGTTGACACTGGACCACACCGTCGAATTCGACGTGGCCAGGGGTTCGGTGGTGACCAAGCACTGGTCACGGCATCCGTCCTGCAGATGCTGACGATCACCCACAGGTAGTTACCGGTTCGTGGCGGAGCACTCAGCTACGTGGTGGATGATGGTTGGGTGTCAGAAATCAAACGGCGTGGCGTCGCCAGGAACGCGAAGCTCGCCACCCTGCCTGTCGGCTTCGCCGGCCGGGCCGCGCTCGGGTTCGGCAAGCGGCTGACCGGGAAATCCAAGGACGAGGTCACCGCCGAACTGATGGACAAGGCTGCCCAGCAGCTGTTCACCGTGCTCGGCGAGCTCAAGGGCGGCGCCATGAAGGTCGGCCAAGCCCTCTCGGTGATGGAGGCCGCCATCCCCGAGCAGTACGGCAAGCCCTACCGCGAGGCGCTGACCAAGCTGCAGCGCGAGGCTCCTCCCCTGCCCGCGGCGAAGGTGCATCGCGTGCTCGATCAGCAGTTGGGCACCAAATGGCGGGAGCGATTCCAGAGTTTCGACGACACCCCGGTGGCATCGGCGAGCATCGGGCAGGTGCACAAGGCGGTCTGGTCGGACGGCCGATCCGTTGCGGTGAAGATCCAGTACCCCGGTGCCGATGAGGCGTTGCGCGCCGACCTGAAGACCATCCAGCGGCTGACCGGGGTGTTCAAACAGCTGGCGCCGGGGGCGGATATCGAGAGCGTGGTCGCCGAGCTCATCGAGCGCACCGAGATGGAGCTGGACTACCGGTTGGAAGCCGACAACCAGCGTGCCTTCGCCAAGGGGTACGACAACGACCCGCACTTCAAGGTGCCACGCATCGTGGCCAGCGCGCCCAAGGTCGTCATCGCCGAGTGGATGGACGGCATCCCGATGTCGGTGATCATCCGCGAGGGCACACCCGAGCAGCGCGATCTGATGGGAACGCGTCTCACCGAGCTGACCTTCGGCGCCCCCAAGCGCCTGGAGATGATGCACGGCGACGCGCATCCGGGAAACTTCATGCTGCTGGCCGACGGCCGGATGGGTGTCATCGACTTCGGCGCGGTGGCGCCGCTGCCGGGCGGTTTCCCGGCGTCGTTGGGCAACTGCATCCGGCTGGCCAGGGACAAGAACTACGCCGAACTACTGCCCGCCATGGAGGCGGCCGGGTTCATCCAGAAGGGTGAGCAGGTCTCGGTGGAAGAGATCGACGACATGCTGCGTCAGTATGTGGAACCGGTGGAGACCGAAGTGTTCCACTACACGCGCCGGTGGATCCAGAAGATGGCCGCGGGGCAGATGGACAATTCGGTCGCGCAGATCAAGATGGCCCGGCAGCTGGATCTTCCTGCCAACCTTGCCATTCCGCTGCGCGTGATCGCATCGACCATCGCGATCTGCTGTCAGCTGGACGCGCACGTGCCGGTGCGGGCCATCGCCAACGAGTACGTCCCGGGCTTCGCCGACTGAACGGATCGCCGAGACGACGGGTCCTGGCGGGGTCTCTGGTTTCCCCGGCCCGAACCCGTCGACTCGCGCATCGGCATCACGCCGCCTGACCGGCGTCGGCCTCCTTGNGCGGCCGCTTGCGGGCCACGATCGTCCCGCGCTCGATGATCTCGCCGCCCCAGACGCCCCATGGCTCCTGGCGCTGCAGCGCTTCACTCAAGCACAGGCTGCGAATCGGGCAATCCGCGCACAACGCCTTGGCCCGCTCCAGCTCGGACGGGCTCTCGGCGAACCACAGATCCGGATCGGCCTCGTGGCACGGCACCGCGGGCAGTGTGCGTTCTAGGCATGCCTGGACGGACATGTCTTGTCCCCTACTTCCTGGTCGTGTTCTCTCGGTGTCGGTCTTGTTCGGACCGGTGACCAGGTGTCTGGGGGTGCCTGTGCGGGTGTCCCCAAAACCAGAATGGCCACGGATCCGGTGAGCTCGGGTCCGTGGCCTTTTCGGCGGTGCTGGGGTTACCTAGGCGGTACCCCGCTTCACGGACGCGACGATCTCGCGGGCGGTGCGGCGCTTATGCTGCGGCGCGGCGGAGGCAGCAGCGGGCGCCCAACCGGCTCGATCGGCAGCAGAAGTGCCGGCGACAGCAGCGAAAGTCAGCGGCATACCGCTGACATTTACGCCGCTGGGCATATTGATGATCGACATCGGACCGCCTCCTTTCGATGGAATCGTCTGCAAAAAGCTGGTGATCTTGAGGCTAGAGGCTAGCAGCCCGAAAGCACAAGCGATTTTCTGACCTGGGGTTTTGGCAGGTTCTCAGGACCGGGCGTTGACCAACGCCAGCACATCGGGTCCGTACTGTTCGAGCTTGCGCGCGCCGATGCCGGGGATGGCCACCAACGCGGCGGCATCGGTGGGCAGCGTCTCGGCGATGGCGATGAGCGTGTTGTCGGTGAACACGACATAGGCGGGCACCTTGAGCTCCTGGGAGGTGCGCAGCCGCCACTCCTTGAGTTCGACCAGCAGCTGTTCGTCGATATCGGACGGGCAGTTCTCGCAGCGGCGCAGCATGATCGCCGTCGGGGTGGTCAGCGCGCCGTTGCAGACCCGGCAGCGCGGGGTGGCGCCCCTGGCGCGTTTCGGGCGGGCGGGCGCGTTGTCGGCCGGGGTCTGCGGGGCGATCCCATTGAGGAATCGGGACGGCCGGCGCCCCTGCCTACCACCGGGAGTGCGGGCCAGTGCCCAGCTCAGGTTCAGATGCACCCGGGCGCGCGTCACCCCGACGTAGAGCAGGCGGCGCTCCTCTTCGACGGCTTCGCTGTCGGGTCCGTGGGACAGGGCGTGCGAGATCGGCAGCGTGCCGTCGGCCAGACCGACGAGGAACACCGCGTCCCATTCCAGGCCCTTGGCCGCATGCAGCGAGGCCAGCGTCACGCCTTGCACCACCGGCGGGTGCCGGGAGTCGGCGCGTTGGCGCAGCTCACCGACCAGTGCGCTGAGATCCAACGAAGGCCGTTGCGCGACTTCGTCATCGACCAACTCGGCCAGGGCGGTCAAGGCTTCCCAGCGTTCCCGCGCCTTGGTGCCCGACGGTGGCTCCTCGGTGAGCCCCAGCGGTTCCAGGATGCCGCGCACGAACCCGGGAAGATCCCCTGGTGTCTCGCGATCGACGTTGCGCTGCAAGGCGATCAGCGCCTGGCGGATCTCCTGCCTGCTGAAAAATCCCTCACCGCCGCGCACCTGGAAGGCGATACCCGCCTCGGTGAGCGCCTCCTCGTACACCTCGGACTGGGCGTTGATGCGGTACAGCACCGCGATTTCCGCAGGCGCCGTGCCGTTGCCGATGAGCTTGGCGACCTTCTTGGCGACGGCGGCGGCCTCGGCGACCTCGTCGGGATGTTCGGCGAAGGTCGGTTTCGGGCCGGGGTCGCGCTGGCCGACCAGATGCAGCTTGCTGCCGGCCATCCGACCCCGCGCGGCGGCGATGACACGGTTGGCCAGCGACACCACCTCGGGCGTGGACCGATAGTCACGTTCCAGCCGAACGACGGTGGCCTCCGGGAAACGCCGGGAGAAGTCGAGCAGGAACCGCGGCGTGGCACCGGTGAACGAATAGATGGTCTGGTTCGCATCGCCGACGACGGTGAGGTCGTCCCGATTTCCCAACCAGGCATCGAGGACGCGCTGCTGCAGCGGGGTGACGTCCTGGTACTCGTCGACGACGAAGCAGCGGTAGCGGTCTCGGAATTCCTGGGCGACGGCGGCATCGTTCTCGATGGCGGCGGCGGTGTGCAGGAGCAGGTCGTCGAAGTCGAGCAGCGCGGTGCCGTCGCGATGGGTCTTGAGCTTCTCGTATCCGGCGTAGACCTTGGCCACGGTGTTCGCGTCCATCGGCACGTCGCGACTGGTCCTGGCGACCGCGGTGACGTACTGCTCTGGGGTGATCAACGACGCCTTGGCCCACTCGATTTCGCCGGCCAGATCGCGCACGTCGTCGGTACTGGCCTGGATCGCGGCGCGGTTGGCTGCCTGCGCGACGACGGCGAACTTGCTGTCGAGCAGTTGCCATGCCGTGTCACCGACCACCCTGGGCCAGAAGTACTGCAGCTGACGGCGTGCGGCGGCGTGGAATGTGACGGCCTGGACCGCGGCCGTCGGCACCCCGGCCTGATCGCCGAGCGCACGCAACCTGCTGCGCATCTCGCCCGCGGCTCGCGCGGTGAAGGTGACCGCCAGCACCTGGCCGGGTGCCACGTGCCCGCCCACCACCAGATTGGCGATGCGGCGGGTGATGGTCCTGGTCTTACCGGTGCCCGCACCGGCGAGTACGCACACCGGACCGCGGGGAGCCACGACGGCCTCGCGCTGTTCGTCGTCGAGGTCGCCGAGGAGAACGTCGACGGACGGCATGGCCTCCATCATGGCAGGGCTGTCCGACATGTTCTCGGGGCGCATAGGGTGCAGGGAATTGCGGACCGACGTCGATAGGTTGATTCACACATGAGCAATGCTGAGCTGACGATGTACACGACCTCGTGGTGCGGTTACTGCGCGCGCCTGAAGACCGCGCTCAAGGCCGAGGGCATCGCCTGGACCGAGATCGACATCGAAGGTGATCCAGCGGCCGCCGAATTCGTCGGTTCGGTCAACAACGGCAATCACGTGGTGCCGACAGTCAAGTTCGCCGACGGCTCGACACTGACCAACCCGAGCGCCAAGCAGGTGAAGGCCAAACTGGGCTGAGCCCGCCCCGGCCACGTTCGCCGGGCGAACCCGTCACGCCGTGATGCCGTAGGCCTTGATCTTGCGGTACAGGCTGGACCGCGCCATCCCGAGGTGTGTCGCCGCCGCGACCCGGTTCCCCCCGACCTCGCGCAGGGCCGCCACGATGGCGTCACGTTCGGCGGCTTCCAACGGAGTCAGCGCGTGCCGTGACGCGGTCTGGCAGTACCCGGGCAGGTCGGACTCTTGAATCTCCCCGACCGGCCTGCGCCGAACCGCGTAGACCAGCGCCTCGCGCAACTGGGTGATGTTGCGTGGCCACGAGTACCGCGCGATCAGCCGTTGTGCTTCGGGGCTGAGTCGGACCTTGCGCGCCGGTGCGATCCCACGGAGCAACGCCGCGGTCAGCGCCGCGAGATCATCGGTCCGGCACCGCAGCGGCGGCACCTGTATCGACACCTCGAAGTGGTGCAGCAGCTGCCCGAACGGTAGGTCCGTCGTGACAGCCGAATCGCAGCCGGTGGCCACCACCCAGGCCGGCCCCTCCAGGTCGGTGATCGCGCTCAGGTAGGACTCGAGGCGTTCCACGGCGGCCGTGCTCGCCTGGTCGATGTCGCGGACGATATGCAGGGTCGGCTCGGCCGGGCTCGTAAGCAGGGAGTCCAGATCAGGAGCCGAGGTGTCCAGCGCAAGCTGGGAGGCATCGACCGAGATGGCGCGACCGCCGGGGTGGAGCGCATGGAACAGCTCGGCCACCAAGGTGAACTTGCCCGACCCCGGCTCGCCGACGACCAGCGCCGGCCGACGTTGCTCGAGAGCCCGGTACACATCCGTGTAGCCGCGCACCCACGCCGGTGACGTGCCACCGGCCATCGCATCCCGCGAATGCGACAGGCCTCCGACGATCTGTGAGGTGTGCGGGGTCGCGACGGCGACCTCGGGCAACAGCTGTTCGTTGAAATCGGCGGGCGAACCCGGACGGTGCATTGTCACCAGGTCGGCGACCACGACCATGCCCGCGATCTCCGCGCCGGTGACGATCCGGGTGCCGCGGATCCTGACCAGCCGGTGCCCCGGAAGCGTCACGGTGTCACTGACCCGGTCCTTGCCGGTCATCAGGAACACCGCATGCTCACGTAGGACCCGCTGTTCGTCGGTGTCGAACATCTGCTGCGCCACCGGATTGGCCATGAACACCGAATCCCCGAAGCCGAACACCGCCTGCCGAGGAGCCCTGGTGGTGACCTTCAGGTAAGTGTCGAAGATCGCGCGCTGCGCCTGGCCGCGATCCAACAGCAGATTCTGGCCGATGTCCTTGGCAGCGCTCTTGACCAGTGCATGCATCAGCGGACTCCAGGACGAAGACAGCGTCGAGATGTCGAGCACCCCCTCCAGTCGCCCGGTCATCGGATCGATGACCGGCGCTCCGGTGCACGCGAAGAGGTGCAGGTTCTCACTGAAGTGTTCGGGGCCCACGACGCTGATCGGCTGCCCGGCCTCGAACACCGTGCCGATGCCGTTGGTGCCCATTGTCGACTCCGCATAGCTGAAACCCGGTGCCAGATGCACCCGGTCGAGCAGGCGCGCCACCGCCGTCGAGCTGTCGATTCGTTCGACCACACGGGCTTTCTTGTCGGTCAAGGCGATCACCAACGGCATGTCCGCGGTCTCGATCTCCAGCTGTTGCAGCACCGGCCGCGCACAGCGCACCAACAGCGACGCGGTGTCGATCTCGTCGGTGAACTGTGCGTTCGGCTGCGAGGAATCCACCCCGGCCGCCTGGCTGCGCTCCCATGACGCGGCGACGACCTCGGAGACCCCCGCGGTGCCGTTACCGCCGTACTCCAGGAAATCTGCGCGTGCAGCAGCGGTCCGCAGCAAGCGCGCGGAGCTGTTGGGCATATGCCACCTCCTGATCGGGTCAACCAAGTGTGGATGAGACCCACACCACAGCCAAGGCCCCCGGTGTCCGAAGTTGGGACACGTCGCGACGTGAGACACAGACCACGCTGATCCAAGCGGTGTGGCGCACAGCACAGAGCCGCTCCATCAACGCATTCACATATGCGAATTCCACGAACGGAGTGCCATGGGGACCCTGATCAACATCGACAACGGTGGAACGCTCACCGACATCTGCGTCTGGGACGGCGATGCCTTCACCTTCACCAAGACGCTGACCACACCGCACGATCTGTCGGAATGCCTGTTCAGCGGAATCGAGAAGGCATCCGCGGCGCTCTACGGCGGCGCCGACACCACCCGATTGCTGCACGCGACCGAACACATCCGCTACTCCACCACCCAGGGCACCAACGCCCTGGTGCAGCGGCGCGGCCCGATGATCGGGATCCTCTCCAGCATCGAGAGTCTGCAGACCCAGATGTGCAGTGACCCCGCGCAGGAAAAGCTGTTCGGCGGCCTGGTGGCCGACCGCTATCTGACCATCGACCCGCACTCGGAGGATTTCGAGTTCGACGCGGTGCAGAAGGTCAACCGGCTGACCACGCTCGGGGCGGCCCGTGTGGTCATCGCCGCACCGTCGGCCGAGGAGGAGCGCCGGTTGCGCCACGTCCTGTTGCGCAAGTTCCCGCGCCACCTGCTCGGGTCGGTTCCGCTGCTCTACAGCTGGGAACTGGCCGGCGACCGCGACGACGCCCGCCGCGTGTGGTCGTGCGTGGTCAATGCCTTCCTGCATCCGACGATGGAACGCTTCCTCTACGCCGCCGAGGGACGCCTGCAGGACTACCGCGTGGTCAATCCCCTGTTGGTGTACCGCAACGACGGCGCATCCTCACGCGTCGCAAAATCTGTTGCCCTCAAGACATATTCGTCCGGACCACGCGGCGGCTTGGAAGGAACCGCGGCGCTGGCCAAGGTCTACGGACTGTCGCACGCGCTGATGATGGACATCGGCGGCACGACCACCGATGTGGGCGTGGTGGAGAACGGGTCGGTCGCGGTGGCCGATCGCGGATCGATCGAGGGTGTGCACATCTCCTACCCGATGAGTGCGGTGACCTCGGCCGGCGTGGGCGGCTCGTCGGTCATCCAGCTCGTCGACGGCCAGATCACGGTCGGACCGCAATCCGTCGGTGCCGCACCGGGTCCCGCCTGTTTCGGGTTCGGCGGCAAACAGGCCACCATCACCGATGTCAACCTGCTCCTGGGCGTTCTGGACGCCGACACCTATCTCGACGGCACCTTCACCCTGGACGCGTCGCGATCGCGCACCGTGATCACCGAAACCATCGCCGAGCCGCTGGGAATCTCCCTGGAGGAAGCGCTGGTGCGGATGGAACACGCCTATTTCCAGGCCTTGTCGGCATCATTCGCCCACCTGGTCACCGAGCAGACCACATTGCTGGCCTTCGGTGGGGCCGGACCCATGAGCGCCACCGGCGCGGCCGCCATGGCCGGTGTCTCGACCGTGCTCGTACCGCGCACCGCGGCGGTGTTCTCGGCGTTCGGAATCTCCTTCTCCGATATCGGCAAGACCTATGAGGTGCTGATCGAGGAGCCCAGTACCGATGCCGCGCGCGCCACCCACGACGCGTTGGCGGCCAGGGCGCGACGAGACATGTTCCAGGAGGGCTACGACCTCGCGGACTGCCAGACCTCGTGGCAGCTGCTGGTGGAGAATCTCGACGACGCCACCGTCTCCCAGTTGCCCTACACCCCGGGCGACGAGGTCGACTACCCCGGCGCGGCGGTGACCCTGCAGCTCAGTGCCGCTGCCGCCCTGCCGCATCCGGAACTGGACCCCGACACCGATCTGGCGCCGCGGCCCGCCGAGGTACACGGCACACGCTCGGTGCGATCCACCACGGATCGGGTCGACGAGATCGCCGTGCATGTCCTCGACCGGCTGGCCCCCGGCGATACCGGTCACGGCCCGGCGATCGTCGAAGGACCGTTCTTCACCGCCCGGGTGCTGCCCGGCTGGTCATTCCGGGTCACCTCCGCGGGTGACCTGATGCTCACCGCCGACAACTGATTCCAATCCATCTCAGTGAAGGGAGGATTCGCATGCGAGTCCCCATGACCGAATACCTCGTGATCGACCTGGACACCGAGCGATGGGTCTGCCGTGTGTGTGCCCACGATATCGGCTCGGCACACGAGAACTACAAGCCGGGAACGCTGGTGTACGACCGTGATCCGCGCGAGATCCACCAACCGATCATCGATCCCGATCGCTACGAGTACACCTTCAGCCCCGACCCGGCCTACTGCCGCATCCTGGAGTACTACTGCCCCGGGTGCGGAACCCAGATCGAGTGCGAGTACCTGCCGCCGGGGCATCCGCCGGCAGTGGACATCCTGATCGACATCCCCGCCCTGCGTGCGCAATGGGCACAGCGCGGCACCGACGCGGAGGCCGTGCACAACTACGGCCCCGGCGAGGACGCCCAGAAGTACACCGCGGCCCTCAAGGCCGCCGGCCACATCCACTGACCCGAGAACCAGGAGATCTACTGGCATGAAACGAATATCGGTCGACATCGGTGGCACCTTCACCGACTGCTTCTTCGTCTGGGACGACATCTACGTCGACGCCAAGGCGCTGACCACCCACCACAATCTGGCCATCGGCTTCAACGATGCCCTCGACCTGGCGTGCAAACGCGCCGGCCTGGATCGCTCCACGGTGCTCTCGGAGGTCGATTCGGTGCGCTACGCCACCACCTTGGGGACCAACGCGCTCATCGAGCGCAACGGGCCCAAGGTCGCGGCCATCGTGACCCACGGTTTCGAGGACACCATCCCGCTCTCCCGCGGCCGCGGTTACGGCGAGGGCCTGGACTACGCCATGCAACAGAACCTGCCCGCCGCCGAGCGACCGGAACCGTTGGTGCCGCGCGCGATGATCCGGTCGGTCAAGGAACGGATCAACTCGGCGGGCAAGGTCGTGGCCCGACTGGATCCCGATGACGTCCGGGCGATGGTTCGCGAACTCGTCGACGCCGGCGCCGAGGCGATCGTGGTGTCGCTGGTCAACGCCACCGAGAATCCCGAACACGAACTCGCGATCCAGGAGATCATCCTCGATGAATTCCCGCCGCACGAGCTCGGCGCCATCCCGGTGCTGCTGGGCCATCAGGTGTCGGGCCGCAAGGGCGAATACGTCCGCGCCACATCGACGATCATCGACGGCTACCTGCACGAGATCATGTTCCACGCGCTGGCACAGTTGTCGGCCAACCTGCGCGACTTCGGATACGACAAGCCGATGCTGGTGATCCACAACTCCGGCGGCATGGCCCAGATGAACTCCACCGACGCGCTGCAGACCATCCACTCCGGCCCGATCGCCGGAGTCGGCGCCGCCGAGCACCTGTCCAACGAGACCGGCCTCGGCCACGTCATCGCCACCGACATGGGCGGCACGTCCTTCGATATCGGGCTGGTCCCCGAGGGCGGGGTCAAACACTACGACTTCCTGCCCACGATCGACCGGTGGCTGGTCTCGGTGCCGATGGTGCACCTGGACACACTCGGCGCCGGCGGTGGCTCCATCGCCAGCTACGACCGCATTCACAACTCGGTCAAGATCGGGCCGAAGTCGGCAGGCTCGAATCCCGGCCCGGCCTGTTACGACCGCGGGGGGCTCAAGCCCACTGTGACCGACGCCGATCTGGTGTTGGGCTACCTCGACCCCGACAACTACGCCAACGGCTACATCAAGCTCAACCCCAAGCGGTCGCTGTTCACCATCGAAGAAGAGCTCAGCGATCACCTTGACATGGACCCCATCGATGTCGCCCGGGTGATCAAGGACGGGGTCGACGAGCAGATGGCCATCGGGATCGGCAAGGAGCTGCGGGTACGCGGCTACCTTCCGGAGGATTTCACGATGTTGGCCTACGGCGGCAACGGGCCGCTGCACGCCTGCGGGGTCGCCCGCCACGCCGGGATCAAACGAGTTCTGGCACCGCCATTTTCGTCGGTGTTCTCGGCCTGCGGGGCGGGCAACATGAGGCAGTTGCACTTCCACGAACGCGGGGTGCACATCACGCTGTACAACGCCACCACCCGGGCGCTCTACGCCGATTACGACGAGTTCAACGCGATCGTCGAAGAGCTCGAGGCGCGCGGCTGCGAGGACCTGGTGCGGCAGGGGTTCTCGGCAGAGGATGTGCGGTACCGCCTCGAGCTCGACATGCGCTACGGAAACCAGCTGCTGACCCAGGCGGTGGCGTTGTCCGAGCTGCACCGGATCTCCGGTGTCGGCGACGTGCTCGACATCATCAAGACCTTCGGTGACGTGTACAGCCACCGATTCGGGGCGTCCTCGGCCGCCCCGGAGGCCGGAATCCGGTGCAGCACCGTACGCGTGGCGTCCTACGTCGATGGTGACGTGGTCAACTTCGAATCGCTGCAACCCGGAGGTCAGCGCAGCGCACCGGAGCCCGTCGGCAGCCGAAGCGCCCATTTCATCGGCATCGACAAGCCGGTCGACACCCCGGTCTTCGACGAGAGCGCACTGGCCCCGGACAAGGTGATCGCCGGCCCGGCGATCGTCACCACCGAAAACACCACCTTCCTCGTCGAACCCGGTTGGCGACTGGAGCCCACGGCCCAGGGCGCTGTCTGGTTCCTGCAGGACTGACCACACACTAAGGACGAAAAAGATGACCACAGTCAACGACCGCCCGGCCGGGCAGCTCACCGAGCAGGAACAGCAGTGGGTGGACCGGTTCATGGACGAGACCACCCTGTTCCTCGGACCCGACCCGGAAATCATGCGCAGTCACCAGATCTCGCAGCGATCGGCGCACGAGGACGCGGCGATCGCAGTGGGGGTGGACCGGCTCCAGGTGGAACGCATCCGCAAGCGCATCGCCGGGGCCCTCGACGAGGGCTATGAGATGTGCGAGGCGCAGGGTGCCGCGCCGGGAGCCAAATGGGGTGACCTCACCACCGCGATCTACACCGCCTCCGGCGATGTCTCCTACCTGTCCTGCCACGGCGTCATCGCGTTCAGCGCGATCCTGCACCATCCGATCCGATACATCATGAAGTACTGGAAGGACGAGCCGACCGTCGGCGTCCACGCCGGCGACGGGTTCATCCACAACGACGCGCGCTATGGCAACGTGCACAACACCGACCAGTCGATGATCATGCCGATCATCCGCAACGACGAGATCATCGCGTGGGTGGCCGCCACCATCCACGAGGGTGAGAACGGTGCCTGCGAGCCAGGCGGGATGCCGTCGGGCTCGGAGACCGCCTTCGACGACGGGTTGCGGATGAGCCCGTTCAAGATCGTCGAGCGGGGCGAACTGCGTCGGGACCTGTTGACCTTCCTGCAGCACTCGGTGCGCGATCCGAAGTTGCAACTCGCCGACCTCAAGGTCAAGATCACCGCGGTCCGCAAGATCATGGAGCGAATCGACAAGGTCATCGACGAGGTCGGGATCGACACGTTCGTGGCCGCGTTGCGCACCACCGTCGAGGATGTCGACGCCGAGGTGCGCCGCCGGATCTCTGAATTGCCGGACGGCACCTATCGTTTCGACCAGTTCATGGACAGCACCCTCAAAGAGAACATCCTGATCAAGTTCGCCTGCAAGATCACCGTCAAGGGCGACACGATGACCGTCGACCTGCGCGGGACCGGGCCGGAGATCCTCAACCGAGCCATCAACTCACCCCTGTGCAGCGTGAAATCTATGATGATGCAGGCCATCCTGGCCTTCTGGTGGCCCGATCTGCCCCGTTGCACCGCGGCGATGAGCTGTATCGAGATCATCTCCGACGAAGGCACCTGGGCCGACGCCTCCTACGACGCACCGATGGGGCAATCGCTACAGGCCTCCTTCCGGGGATTCTCCTGCATGCAGGCGCTCTACAGCCGGATGTCGTTCTCCACGCCGAACAAGTACAGCAACGTGGTGGCCAACTGGTTCAACCAGATCAACACCTTCCTGTGGGGTGGGGTCACCCAGCACGGTGACATGGTGGGCAACCTGTGTGCAGATCTGAACGGAATGCCCGGTGGTGCAAAGCCGTTCCGCGATGGCGAGGACGCCATCTCGCCACTGTTCTGTGCGATGGCCGATACCGCCGAGCAGGAGGTGATGGAAGAGGAAGTACCGTTCATGCAGCTCGTGGCCAAACGGCTGGTCCGCGACAACATGGGCTTCGGCAAGTTCACCGGCGGGATGGGCTACGAGATGATCGTGGCCGCCGAGGGCACGCCGCAATGGGGTTTCATGACGGTGACCTCGGGTGCGAAGTTCTCGTCGATCTACGGTATGTACGGCGGGTACGGCTGCGGCACATATCCGCTGGCGATGGTCAAGGGAACGAACGTCTACGAGCACTTCCGCACCGACAACACCAAGTTCGATCTGTCCATCGAGAAGGTGATGAACGAGCGACCGTTCCCGGACGGTCGCTACTCCACCTCACACATGGGTCTGCAGTTCGATCTCGCCAAGGACGGCGAGCTCTACATGATCAGTCAGGGCGCCGGCGGAGGATACGGGGACCCGTTGGAGCGCGACCCGGAGTCGGTGGTGCGTGACGCCGAGCTCGGCCGGATCAGCCAGCGCGTCGCCGAGGACGTCTTCGCGGTGCGATACGACCCCGCCACGTTCCGGCTCGATACCGAGGCGACCACGTCGGCGCGCGCCGCGGCCCGCGCCGACCGCCTGCGACGGGGCAAGCCCTTCGACGAGTTCTGCAAGGAGTTCGTCACCGCCGAACCGCCGAAGGACCTGCCCTACTACGGATCATGGGGCACCTGGACACCCGAGCAGCAAGAGATCACCGCCACCGTGTACACGATCGACGGCCCCGAACGGGTATGTGCGCCATTGGAAGAGCTTCCGATCGTCATGGTGCCGGACCGTCGCGAGGTCAAGATCGGCAAGCTCGAGGCCCGCATCGCCGAGCTCGAGGCCAAATACGGCGAGAAGGTCACCCGGCTCACCTGATACCGGTGGCGGCCCCGGTCNCCACCACCCGTCTCGAAAGGCATGTTCATGAGCGCGAAAACTCCGATACCAGCCGGCCCCGGCGGACGCACCCGCGTGCTGCTGATCGACGACACCGCATACTCCACCGCGGTGATCCGCCAGGGTTCACCCATTCCCTGGACCGACACCACACTCACGGCCGGACACTTCGGCCAGGTGACGGCACTGTTGAATCCCGATGCGCTATGGATCGACATCGACAGCGTGCTGACCGCTCATACCGATTCACGCCCCGATCTGGTCGTGGCGATGGGCGCCAAGACGCGCGTCGGATATCCCTTGCGCACGCTGCTGACCGATGCCGGCGTGCTCGATTCGGTTCGTGAGGTCCTGGCCACTGCAGCGAAAACGACCCGCCGCCAACTACTCCTGCATCTCCCCTCGCCCGCCCGCTGGCTGGCCGGTGCCCATGCGACCGCAGGCAATCCACTCGGTGAGATCGACCCCGATCGCGCCGACAACGCCTCGATGTATGTCGCCGAGTGGCTCGGTCAGCTGGGATCGCTGCCCGTCTCCTTGGTGCTGCTCGACAGCAGAGGCTCCGCACTGCCCGAGGCACTGGCCGCTTATACGGCGGTGACCAATGTGACGGCGCATTTCGGCTGGCCGACGGCGATGTGGGGCGAGGATGAGATATCGACTCCGCCGGGGGATCCCAGTATCGGGATGATCGAACGCACCTTCTGGACCGACCACGATGCCGACGTCCCCGTGTCCGGCACCGACATGGTGGTGACGTCGATCCCGGCCACCGCATCCCCGGAGTATGTGCTGGAGCAGCGGGCAAGACTGCGCTGACCACCGGATCCGGACAGGGACTCCGGCGATCAATGGTGGCGCAGGCGCAATGACAACCGGTGCGCCTGCTCCAAGAGCAGCTTCCCCAGGACGGGCCGCCGGTCGGCACGAAAGCGCGTCTCGACACCCGTGAGGCTCAACGCCCATGCCGGTTGACCGTATCGGTCGAAGACCGCCGCACCCATCCCCCAGCTGCCCTCCACCAACAGCGCCGGGTTGACCGCGTATCCGGTGGATCGGGTCGCGGCCATCCTCTCGCGAATCTTCGACTCGGAATGCTCTTGTCCCCAATGGTTTTGCGGGGACTGACGCGCGAAGAAGTCGTCGACTTCGCGTTCCGCGAGATGGCTGAGGATGGCCAGCCCTGCGGATGCGACGCCGAGCGGGAACCGCACACCGACGTGCAGAACGTGCGAGCGCAACGGAAAACTGCCCTCCTGCGCATGGACGCAGACCGTCTCGTCACCGCGGCGTGCCGACAGGAACGCACTCTCTCCGGACTCCTGGGCCAACACCGCGACCATGTCGCGGGCCAGCTCGACGATGTCATACCGGTTGGCCGCCGCGGCGCCGAGCAGATACAGCTCGGGTCCGAGGTTCCACCTGCCGGTCTTGCGGTCACGATCGACCAGCCCTTGCTCGCTCAGTGCCGTCAACAGGCGGTGCACCGTCGGGCGGGCGAGTCCGACGGTCGACGCCAGCTCGGTGGTGGAGGCACCCGCGGGCTCCGCAGCGCTGACCGCCCGCAGGAGCGCGCCAGCCCGGACGATCACGCCCGGCCCGCTCATGGAATCCGTCACGCACCGAGAGTATGCGTTCACTGAATGAACGTCGAGTCCATAGTCGATCACCATCCGAGCAGTTCTCCGCGTCATCTCCCATTGACTTCCGCTACAAATAGCCGTCATCCACACTCGTTGATGTCAGAAAAATCGTTTGAATAATGGACGAAAGTGGTGATCATGTGTCCTCGAAGGTGTACTCCACCGCGGCGGAGGCGGTCGGCGACATCAGCGACGGCGCCCGCATAGCGGTCGGTGGGTTCGGGTTGTGCGGCATACCCGACGCGCTCATCCGGGCCATCGCCGATACCGCGGTCGGAAATCTGGAGGTGTACTCCAACAACTGCGGCGTCGACGATCACGGCCTCGGTATCCTGTTGGCGCTCGGGCGCATTCGACGGGTCACCGCGTCCTATGTCGGTGAGAACAAGGAATTCGCCAGGCAGTACCTGGCCGGTGAGCTGGAAGTCGAACTGACACCACAAGGCACCCTGGCCGAACGACTTCGCGCCGGCGGGGCCGGGATTCCGGCGTTTTACACCCCGGCAGGTGTCGCGACCCCGGTATCCGACGGCGGTATTCCGTGGCGGTATGCCCCCGACGGATCGGTGCTCATCGCCTCGCCGCCGAAGGAGACCAGGGTCTTCGACGGCCGACGCTACGTGCTGGAGGAATCGATTCGCGCCGACTTCGCACTCGTGCACGCCAAGATCGGCGACACCGCGGGCAACCTGGTGTTCGACAAGACCGCCATGAACTTCAACCCGTTGGCCGCAATGGCAGGCAGGGTGACCGTCGCCCAGGTCGAATCCCTGGTCGAGGCCGGCGATATCGATCCCAACAACGTCCATCTGCCCGGTGTGTTCGTGCAACGCATCGTGCACACCGGACCCCAGGACAAACGCATCGAGAAGCGCACCGTGCGCACCGAGGAGGGCACAAGATGACCACCACCCTGGCCGGCTGGTCCCGTGACCAGATGGCAGCCCGCGCGGCCCGCGAGATGATCGACGGTCAATACGTCAACCTGGGAATCGGTTTACCCACCCTCATCCCCGACCACCTCGACCCCGGCGTGCACGTCACCCTGCATTCGGAGAACGGGATCCTGGGCACCGGGCCCTACCCCGCCGACGATGCGGTCGACGCGGACTTGATCAACGCGGGCAAGGAGACCGTCACCGTCACCCCCGGCGCGGCCTTCTTCGATTCGGCGGCATCCTTCGGGATGATCCGCGGCGGCCACATCGACACCGCGGTACTGGGCGCCATGCAGGTCTCCCGATGGGGAGATCTGGCCAACTGGATGATTCCCGGCAAGATGGTCAAGGGCATGGGCGGTGCCATGGATCTGGTGCACGGCGCGGACCGGGTGATCGTACTGATGGAGCACACCGATCGGTCGGGACAACCCAAGATCGTGAACGCGTGCACCCTGCCCCTGACCGGCGCCCGGGTGGTCGACCGCATCATCACCAACCTGGCCGTCCTGGACATCACCACCCACGGCACCCTGGCGGTACGCGAGCTGGCCCCTGGAGTCGAATTCGCCGATGTGGTCGCCGCCACCGAAGCCCCGCTGGACATGTCATGACGGTCAACACCTCGGTTCTGGTCGCCGGGGCGCGCACACCGATCGGACGGTTCATGGGCGCGTTGGCCCCGATGAGTGCCGCCGAGCTGGGTGGCACAGCCATCGCCGGGGCCCTCGCCAGGGCGGGAATCACCGGCGCACAGGTTCAATACGTGATCATGGGACAGGTGCTGACCGCCGGGGCCGGACAGCTTCCGGCGCGCCAGGCCGCGGTGGCCGGCGGCATCCCCATGACCGTGCCCGCCCTGACCGTCAACAAGGTCTGCCTCTCCGGCATCGACTCGATCATCCTGGCGGATCAGATGATTCGCTCCGGCGGCGCGGAGATCGTGGTCGCCGGTGGCCAGGAATCGATGAGCCAGGCGCCGCATCTGCTGCCGAAATCTCGCGCCGGGTACAAGTACGGTGATGTCGCGGTCATCGACCACCTCGCCTTCGACGGCCTACGTGACGTCTTCACCGACGAGGCGATGGGAGCACTGACCGAGGACGCCAACGATCTCGACCGCGCCGCCCAGGACGCGTTTGCGGCGCGCTCCCACACCCGCGGTGCAACCGCCTGGAGCGCAGGGCTTTTCGCCGATGAGGTGGTGCCGGTAGATGTCCCCCGCGGCCGAGGTCAGCCCACCTTGTTCGACCA
This sequence comes from Mycolicibacterium sp. 22603, assembly GCA_052044345.1. Classification (GTDB taxonomy): domain Bacteria; phylum Actinomycetota; class Actinomycetes; order Mycobacteriales; family Mycobacteriaceae; genus Mycobacterium. The sequence continues at coordinate 262,926 of JBQEMX010000005.1, read as the reverse complement.
TGACGAGAGCATCCGAGCCGACACCACGATCGAGTCGCTGGCTCGTCTGCGGCCCGCTTTTCGACCCGACGGCACCGTCACGGCCGGCAATGCCTCACCGATCAACGACGGTGCCGCCGCCGTCGTGGTGATGAGCCGACGCAAGGCCGAGGAACTCGGTGTGGGGTGGATCGCCGAGATCGGTGCCCACGGCATGGTCGCCGGACCCGATTCCACGCTGCAGTTACAGCCCGCCAATGCCATTGCGGCCGCCTGCGCCCGTAACGAGCTCGCCCCCGCCGCACTGGATCTGGTCGAGATCAACGAGGCTTTCGCCGCGGTCGGCATCGCATCGGCAGCCGCACTCGGTCTCGACGAGGACAGAGTCAACGTCAACGGCGGTGCGATCGCGCTCGGGCATCCGCTGGGGATGTCCGGGACGCGCATAACCCTGCATCTGGCGCTCGAACTCCGTCGCCGTGGCGGTGGTTCCGGTGCCGCAGCGCTATGCGGTGGAGGTGGGCAGGGCACGGCGCTGCTGCTGCACTGCCGACCGTGAACGGGGCCGTGACAGCTCAGACCGCGTAGGCCCAGGACTCGATGATCTCGCGCGCGATCGAGATGGATCCGGGCAGCAGGACGCGTGACGGCGACGTGCTGCTCCAGTCCCCGTTCTCCAGCGCGTCGCGGATCTCTGCCCTGGTGAACCAGTCGGCCTCGGCGATCTCGCCGTCGTTGAAGGCGAATGGCTGCTCGGGATCGCCGAGGGCGTGGAACCCGACCATCAGCGAGCGCGGGAACGGCCACGGCTGGCTGCCCAGGTACTGGACATCGGTCACGGTGAGGCCGATCTCCTCGGCGATCTCGCGCACCACACAGGTTTCGAAGGACTCGCCGGCCTCCACGAACCCGGCCAGGATCGAGAACATCCGCTCGGGCCAGACCCCTTGGCGGGCCAGTACGGCGCGGTCGTGACCGTCGTGCACCAGACAGATCACCGCCGGGTCGATCCGCGGGAACTCCTCGTGACCGGTGGCCGGGTTGATCCGCGACCACCCGGCCTTGATCGGCTTGGTCGGTGCGCCGTCGACCGGACTGAACCGGGAGTTGTCGTGCCAGTTCAACAATGCGGTCGCGGTGGAGACCAACTGCGCGCTGGCATCGTCGAACACCGGCCCCGCGCGGCGCAGATCGAGCACCTCGGTCCGCACGTCGGGATCCTCGGGTGGTTCGAGCTCGCCACGGACGGCCCAGACGTGCCGGCCGTCGGCGAGGCGGCCGAGGAACACCACGTGCTCGGGTGGAGCGTCGCCGAGGCTCGTCGCGCTGCCCAGCACGACGCTGCCGTCGGCGATGAGCACCTGGTTGCGGCGGTCGACGCGGAGCACCCGGGCGTCCGGCCACCCGGCGATGGCGGCGTCGATATCGGTGCGCAGGGTGTCGGCGCGGTCNCGGGACAGCAGGGGGACGTTGCGCAGGCTGAAATTCACTACCGTTCCTCGTTCGAGCGGACGTAGAGCAGTCGGTCGCTCAGTTCCAGCGCGTCGACGCGCTCGTCGTCGACGCGAAGCAGGTCACCGCCGCGCACCACCCCGAGCACGATGTCGGTGAGATGGCGGGGCGAGCCCCCGGCCTCCTTGGGTTCGACCTGACGCTCGGCGATCGCGAAGCCGGCATCGGGGGTCAGCAGGTCCTCGATCATCTCCACGACGCTGGGGGTCTGGGTGGCCAGGCCCAGCAGCCGGCCCGCCGTCTCGGAGGTGACGACGGTGCTGTTTGCACCGGACTGTTTGAGCAGATGCTGGTTCTCGGCCTCGCGGACCGCGGCGATGATGGTGGCGGTCGGGTTCAGTTCGCGCGCGGTGAGCGTCACCAGTACGGCGGTGTCGTCCCGGTTGGCGGCGACGATGATCGATTTGGCGTGCTGAACGCTGGCCAGCCGCAGCACCTCGGAGTCCTGGGCATTGCCGCGGACGGTGACCAGGCCGGCGTTCTTGGCCTTCTCCAAGGCCACCGGGTCGCTCTCGACCACCACGATGTCGGCGGGGGCGACGTCATCGCCGATCATGGCGGCCACCGCGGTGCGGCCCTTGGTGCCGTAGCCGACGACGACGGTGTGGTTACGCACGCTTTTCCTCCATCGCTGGATCTTCAACGCCTGGCGCGACTGATTGGTCAGGGTTTCGACCGTGGTTCCGATCAGCACGATCAGGAACGCCACCCGCAGCGGGGTGATCACCAGGACGTTGACCAGCCGGGCCGATGGGGTGACCGGCGTGATATCCCCGTAGCCGGTGGTCGACAGTGACACCGTCGCGTAGTACAGGCAGTCCAGGAAGGACAGCGGGTCGTTCGCGTCGGGGGCGGACTCGATATCGCGGTAGCCGTGCCGATCGATGTAGACGATCAGCACGGCGGCGAACAAGGCGCCCAGCGCCAGCAGCACGCGTGTGAAGATCCGCCGCCAGGGGCTGACGAACCTCTCCGGGATGCTCAGGACGTCGACGAGGTCGGCGTCATGTCGCGATGTCAGGTCCTGGTTGACCGCGGCCAAGCGCCGGCGCAATCTACCTTTGGCCACGATTCACCGATCGGGACGGGGTGGGCACGCCACAATGTAACCATGACGACCCCCGTAACCGGAGTTGAGCAGCAGGCAACAGCATCGCGCGCCACGAAGATGGGCGTGTGGCTCGTCGGGATGGGGGTCTTGCATTTCGCCGCGCCGAAACCGTTCGACACCATCGTCCCGGCCGAACTGCCTGGTTCTGCCCGGTTCTACACGCTGGCCTCCGGGGTCGCCGAGGCCGCGGTCGGCGGCATGTTGATCGCGCCGAAGACCCGCAGGCTCGGCGCGCTGGGCGCGATCGCCCTCTTCCTCGGGGTACTGCCGGCGAATGTCAACATGGTGCGGCTGTGGAAGGAGAAGCCGCTGCCGATGCGGATCGGCGCGTGGGCACGCCTGCCACTGCAGATTCCGATGATCACCCAGGCCTACAAGATCTATCGCAACTCCTGAGCCCTGGCATCGGCCAGCAGCGCCGCGAGGTCCTCGGCGTCGGGTAGTTCGTCGGGGATGACCGTGACCCCGCTGCGCACGTAGTGGAACGCCGCGCGCACCGCCTCGACAGGGCAGTCGTGCAGCCGGGCCCACGCCAACCGGTACACCGCCAGCTGCACGGCGGCGTGCTGCCGTGCTTCCGGGGTGGACGGTGGATCGCCGGTCTTCCAGTCCACCACGATCACGCCACCGTCGGGTTCGGCGAACACGGCATCGATGCGGCCGCGCACCACCGTCGGCTCGCCCGCACCGTCGCCGCCCAGCAGCATGTCGAAGGGGACCTCCACATCGAGTGGGGTGCGCGCCGCCCACGGCGACGAGGCGAAGGCCGTCTGCAACTCGCCGAGCTCCTCGGCGTGGGCGCGCCCCGCGTCACCGTCGACCGCGCCGGGCAGGTCATCGAGGTCGAACAACCGCTCGGCGTGGAAGTACCGCTGCACCCATTCGTGAAAGGCGGTTCCCAGTAACGCCTGTGGGTCCGGGCGGGATGGGAGTCTGCGCCGCAGCCGGCTCAGCGCGGCGGCGCGATCCTTGCCGAGATCGACAAGGGTGCTGACCGAGAGTTGCCCGGGCAGCACGACGGGGGCCATGGCCGTCGCACGTTCGCGCTCGGCCAGCAGGGCGTCCACATCGGCCGCCCAGTCCTCGGGGTCGAGCCCGGGTTGCGCCTGCTCAGCGGCCTGCTCGACCAGCGCCGCACCGCGCTCGGTATCGTGCGCGCGCGACCCTTCGACGGGCCAGACCGCTTCGACGGTGTTGCCTCGCAACGGGTTCGGCTCACCGTCGGCGGGCTCCGGATCCCATCGCTCGATCACGCCACAGCCCGACTTCTCGATGATCGCCTTGAGCTCGAGGAGGAACTCCGACGGGCCACGAGGGGTGGACTCGGTGGGCCCCCAGTGATGCCCGGACAGCAGCAGGGTGTCCTCGGAGCGGGTCAATGCCACGTACAGCAGTCGGCGCTCCTCGTCGCCACGCCGGAGGGCCAGGACATCCTTGTGCTGGGCGATCTGGTCGGCCAGCGCTTTACGGTCGTTCACCTCGCTGGTGTCGAGCACCGGCACGCCGTGCTCGGACACGGTGGCCCGATCACCACGCAGCAGTGGCGGCAGCTCGCCGGCATCGGAGAGCCAGGTCCGTGCCATCGCGGTGGACGGGAAGATGCGTCCGCTCAGATGGGGCACCGCGACGATCTCCCACTCCAGCCCCTTGGCGGCGTGCACGGTGAGGATCTGGACCCGGTCGGCGGCGACGGTCACCTCGGCCGGCGCCAGACCGTTCTCGATATCGGCGGCCACATCCAGATAGGCCAGCAGACCGGCCGGCGAGCCGTCGGAACGCTCGGCGAACTCGGCCACCACGTCGCCGAAGGCGTCCAGGTGTTCGGTGCCACCCCAGCCCGCGGATACCGGGCGGGCGGCCCTGGCCTCGGCGTCGACACCGAGCACCCGCCGAACCTCGGCCACCAGGTCCGGCAGCGGATAGCCCAGATGCGAACGGAGAAAGGTCAACTCACGACCCAGTGCGACGATGCGTGTATATCCCACCGGCGAGTACCGTCCCTCGGTACCGGGGTCGCAGATGGCATCGGCCAGACAGGCGGTGTCGGTGTCGGGGGCGGCCTGGGCCACGATCCGCGCCGTCGTGCCATGCTCGCCGGGAGCCGGATCGTCGAGTTCGGTGGCGCGCTGCCACAGTGCGGTGATGTCGCGCGCCCCGAGCCGCCAGCGTGGACCGGTGAGCACCCGCATCGCGGCCGGACCGCCCGTGGGATCGACCACCAACCGCAGCATCGCCACCACATCGGCGACCTCCGGTATGGACAACAGTCCCGCCAGCCCGACCACCTCCACCGGCACACCCCGGGAGGTCAGCGCCTCGGCCATCGGCGCGGCATCGGCGTTGCGGCGCACCAGAACCGCCGCCGTGGGTGGGTTCTCGGCATCCAGGTACCGTGCGGCGATCTGGTCGGCGACCCAGTCCCGCTCGGTCACCACGTCGTCGAGCAGTGCGGCGCGCACCGTCCCCGGCGTGGCGTCAGGCCGCGGCAACAGCTCACGCACACTGACCGACCGCCGGCGGGCCTGCTCGGACACCGCATTGGCCAGGTGCAGAGCCTCGGCGGGATTGCGCCAACTGGTGCGCAGTTCCAGCGTCGGCGCCGGCGTTCCGTCGGAATACGGGAAGTCGGTGGTGAACCGGGGCAGGTTCGTCGCCGACGCGCCGCGCCATCCGTATATCGATTGGATCGGGTCGCCGACCGCGGTCAGCGCAAGACCATCATCCACGCCGCCACCGAACAGCGCCGAGAGCGCAATGCGCTGGGCGTGGCCGGTGTCCTGATACTCGTCGAGCAGCACCACCCGATAGCGTTGTCGCAGTTCGGCTCCCACCTGTGGAGCGGTGGCCGCCAACCGGGCCGCAGCGGACATCTGCGCGCCGAAGTCCATGACCCGCTCCGCGCGCATCCGCCGGTGCAACTCGTCGATGAGCTCGATGAGATCGGTGCGTTCGGTCTGGGTGGCCAGCAGCTTCAATAGCCACTGCGCGGGTCCGCCGCGCTGGTTCGGTCCGGCCGGCAGGTGGTGGATCAGCCGTTCGAGTTCGAGGTGCGTGTCACGCAGCGCCGCGGTGTCGACCAGATGCTCGGACAGCGCGCCCGACAGACGCAACACCAGCGCGGTGATCGCCGCCGGCGTCTTCTCGGTGTCGAGTACCCGGGGATGCTCACACACCACGCGAAACGCCAACTGCCACAGCTCCGTTTCACCGATCAGCCGGGTATCCGGTTCGATCGGGAGCAGCAGTCCGTGCTCGCGCAGCAGGTTGCCCGCGAAGGCATGGTAGGTGCTGATGGTGGGTGGTTCGTCGGTGCGGACATCACGACCCAGTCCGGTGCCCGCCAACCGAGCCAGCCGGGTCCGCACCCGGCGCAGCAGCTGTCCGGCGGCCTTACGGGTGAAGGTCAGGCCGAGCACCTGGTCGGGTCGGGCGTACCCGTTGGCGACCAGCCACACCACCCGCGCGGCCATCGTCTCGGTCTTGCCCGCGCCCGCACCGGCGATGACCACCACCGGGCCCGGCGGTGCGGCGATCACGGCGGCCTGCTCCGGGGTGGGGGTGAACAGGCCGAGCGCTTCGGCCAGTTCGGCGGGGCTGTGCAGGGTTGTCGGGGACGGCGTCATGAGCGGTTCTCCTGTGCGGGGCACATGGACCGTACCGGGCAGTGCCCGCACCCGTCGTTGACGCGGGCCATGAAGTCCGGACCCTGGGTGGCACCGGCAGCCTCGGTGACGGTCTCGCGCCACTGCTGCGCCGCAGCCGGGGTGAGTGCGTCCTGGTGGCGCTCGGTGGCTCCGCCGGCACGTGCCTTGGCCGGATACACCAGCAGCCCGCCGCCGGGTTCCTCGCCGTCACCGAGCACGCCTTCGGCAACGGCCAGCTGGTACATCGCCAGCTGGGCATGCCGCTGCGCGTCATCCTTGGTGACCGGACTCTTGCCGGTCTTGACGTCGACGATCACCAGCCGGTCGGCGTTATCGCGTTCCAGCCGGTCGATGCGGCCGCGAACCCGAACCCCGGGCGCCACCATGCCCTCGACCTCGACCTCGGTGCCGACCTCGGTGTACTCCCGCCGGGTCAGCTCGCGCCACTGCACGAAGGTCGACAGCATGGCGCCGTGCCGGGCCAGCTCATTGTCGGCGTACCACTGCGACTCATACGGCAGTGCCGACCAGATGCTCTCCAGCTCGGCCAGCAGCTGATTCTCGGTCTTGCCGGGATCGGCCACCAGGGCGTGCACGAGCGTGCCGACCGCGGAGCGGACATCGCGGCTGTCGGAGCCGCCGTGGCGCTCCAGCAGCCAGCGCAACGGGCAGTCCACCAGGGTCTGCAGCGTCGACGGTGACAGTGTGCTGATGTGATCGTCATCCGACCACAGCGGCTCACTGGTCGACGCGGCCGTGCGGCTGTGCCACTGGGCCGGGTCGGCACCGGCCACCCCGGCCGCGGCCAGCCGAGCCAATTGCGTTGCCGCGCATGCCCGGGTGTTCTCGTCGACCTCACCCTCGGGTGCGCACACCACCGCCCGCAGGCGACCGACCAGCGCCGAGGGCGTCAACACCCGGGGAGCCGGGATGGGCGCGGGCGGGATGTCGGCGTCCTGCTCCTCCGTGGCCAGCACGGCCAGTTCGGTACAGAACGGTGACGGCAGCATCGCCGCATCGCCGGTCTCGCTGTCGACCGCCGTCACGAGTAGACGGTCGCGGGTGCGGCCCATCGCCGCGATGAGCAGTCGGCGCTCTTCGGCCAGCAACGGGGCACGGGCGGACAACCGTGCGGTCGGCCCACCGTCGGTGTCGGCGACGCCGTCGAGCACATCGATCAACCGTCCGGTGCCGAGCACACCGCCACGCGGAATGGTATTGGGCCACAACCCTTCCTGCACCCCGGCGAGCACCACGACATCCCACTCCCGGTCCAGCGCGGCGTGCGGTGTGCACACCGTCACCGCATCGGTCTGGGCGATCGATGCCGATGCGGTGGGCAATGTCAGCGTGCCGACATGGGCGACCAGACCGGCCAGGGTGGCCCCGGTGGTGGTCGATACGTACTGATCGGCAACGTCGAACAGTGCCGTCACCGCGGCCAGATCCCGTTCGGCCACGGCGGCACCCGAGCCGCCACGGTCGGCGATGGTGACCCAACGACGCTGCAGGCCACTGCGACTCCATGCCTGCCACAACGTGTTCCGCGGATCCGAACCGGTGTGATGACTGCTGCGGGCGGCGCGCAACACAGACTGCACCCGGGCCAGGCTCTGGCTCAGCTCGACGGGCAGACCTTCCGGGATCCGGCGTAGCGCGGCCACCAGCAACTCGCCGAATTCGCGCTGGTGGCCCAGGACGCGTCGCAGCGCGCGGCGTAGTTGGCGCAGGGACACCGGATCCACCCGACCGATCGGTCCGGTCACCAGTTCCAGTGCCGCCGGCCCGGTGAGCGAGCCCGCGGTGGCCTCCAGCACGGTCAGCAATGCCCGCACCGCGGGTTGCTGGGCCAGTGCGGTATCGGCCGCCGGCAGGTCCACCGGAACCCCGGCCGAGACCAGCGCGCGCCCGATACCCGCCCCCACCCTCGGCACAGAGCGCACGATGACGGCCATCTGGGACCACGGCACACCATCGACCAGATGGGCCCGACGCAATGTGTCGGCGATCAGGGTGGCCTCGGCGTGCGGCGACGCGGCGACCCGAACCGCCACCGCACCGGTGCGTTGCGGTGTGCCGGTGAGCGCACGGGGGCGATCGGCCCCCGGCAGCCGGGCCGACACTGCGCTGATGGCCTCGGCCACCGCCGACGGGCAGCGGTGCGATTCGGTGAGTTCGACGACCGGGGTGTCCAGTCGCAAAAGCGCCGGATCGGCACCGCGGTAACCGAACACGGCCTGGTTCGGGTCGCCGGCGAGCACGGTGAGGTCAGCACCGGCGGCCAGTACCCGAACCAGCAGGGCGGCCTGCGGATCCAGCTGCTGGGCGTCATCCACGAGCAACACCCGCACCCTGGCGCGTTCGGCGGCCAGCAGATCCGCATCGACGGCGAACGCATCCAGGGCCGCGCCCACCAGCTCCGCTGCCCCCAGCGCGGGCACGGTGGCCTGCGGCGCGGCCATCCCGACCGCCGAACGCAGCAGCATCACCTGCTCGTAGGTGGCGGCGAACCGGCCGGCCGCAACCCATTCGGGCCGCGCCGAGAGTCGGCCGAGCCGTTGCAGCGCCAACGGGTCGACACCGCGTTCGGCGCAGCGCGCCAAGAGATCCCGCAGTTCGGTGGCGAAACCGGCGGTCCCCAGTGCCGGTTGCAACGCCGGCGGCCAGTTCACCGCGCCATCCTCGAGCTCACCGGCGAGCAGTTCGCGGATGATGCCGTCCTGTTCGGCGCTGGTGATGAGGCGCGGCGGCGGGCCTCCGGTGCGCTGGGCGGCCAGCCGCAACACCGCGAAGGCGTAGGAGTGCACCGTGCGCACCAGCGGTTCACGGACCACACCGCGCGCCCCGGCGGACAGCAGTGCGGCGGTGACGGCAGCGCGGGCCGTGGCACCGAGCTTGGCCGAACCGGTCAACAGCAGAACGGATTCCGGATCGGCGCCGGCGGTGATGTGCGCGACCGCGGTATCGACGAGCAGGCGGCTCTTGCCGGTACCCGCGCCACCGAGGACGCGCACCATACCGCGCCGACCCGGCCGGGCCAGGGCGTCCGGGGTGAGCTCGGTGTGCGGTGCGGACATGGCTGCATCAGAACACGGGGGTCCGACAAGTGGCTCTGACATGGGCCTACGATCGAACGGTGACCGCCGCCCTGCACAGCTACCGCTTCGGACCGTCCGGTCCGGCGCAGATCCTGGCCATCCACGGCCTGACCGGCCACGGCCGGCGCTACCAGGAGATCGCCGAGGATCATTTGGCCGAGTTCTCGGTGCTGGCACCGGATCTGATCGGGCACGGCCGCTCCGCCTACGCGGCACCGTGGACCATCGAGGCCAATGTCGCGGCGCTGGCGGCGTTGCTGGACGCCGAGAACGGTGGTCCGGTCCTGGTGGTGGGGCATTCGTTCGGCGGAGCGGTGGCACTGGCACTCGCCGCGGCGCGGCCGGACCTGGTGCGGGGGCTGGTGCTGCTGGACCCGGCCGTCGCGTTGGACGGCGGCTGGATGGCCGAGATCGCCGACGCCATGTTCTCCTCCCCCGATTACCCCGACCGTGCAGAGGCGCGCGCCGACAAGCTCGCCGGATCGTGGCGTGAGGTCGCCGAGCGTGATCCAGCCGTGCTGGAAGACGAGCTCGACGAGCACCTGGTCACGCTGCCCAACGGTCGTCTCGGTTGGCGGATCAGCGTCCCTGCGGCGATGTCCTACTGGAGCGAGTTGACCCGTCCGGTGCCGTTGCCACGCAGCGGAACTCCGACGACGCTGGTCCGCGCTGCCCGCACCACGCCGCCCTATGCGACCGACGAGGTGATCGCCGCTCTGCGCACCGCGGTCGGCGAGGCGTTCACGCTGACCGAACTGGACTGCGATCACATGGTTGCCCAGGCGTTGCCCGCCGAGACGGCGGCCATCATCCGCGGCCACCTGGACTGAGATGGCCGCGGTCACCGAGGAGCAGGTCGAGGCGGTGCGCGCACTGGTCGACCGGATCCCGGCGGGACGCGTCAGCACCTACGGTGACATCGCCGCCGAGGCCGGGCTGTCCAGCCCGCGGATCGTCGGCTGGATCATGCGCACCGATTCTTCGGATCTGCCGTGGCACCGGGTGATTGCGGCCTCGGGACGACCGGCTTCGCATCTGGCGACCCGGCAGTTGGAGCGGCTTCGCGCCGAGGGTGTGTTGGCCGTCGACGGCCGGGTGCCACTGCGCGAGTACCGCCACGACTTCTGACCGCGAGCAGACCGGTATACCCCCGGATCGGAGCGAAAAAGGGGGTACACGAGTCTGCTCGCGAGAGAAGAGCGACGCTAGACGGCCAGCCGGACCAGCGCCGCGGTGCGGGCAAGCCCGGGGAAGGCCGCTGCCGTCGAGCGCGGGTGCAATGCGTGCACCGCGAGCCGGAACATCAAGGCCCGCAACAACATCTGTGGCCATTCCGGTAACGCGCTCCACCGCTCGACCAGACCGTCGTCGGCCTCACCCCAGGCCAGCGCGTCCACCACGACCACGCCGGCCGCCCAGGACGCCGGCCGCCAGTACGGGGTGATGTCGGTGATACCCGGTGCCGCGGTGCCCGCGAAAAGGACTGTGCCGTAGAGGTCTCCGTGCACCAGCTGGCTCGGGCTGCGGGTCGGGGAGCGCAACGCCGCCAACTGGTTGAGCAGCTCGACGGACTTCTGACCGTCCACGGTGCCGGGTGCCACCCGGGCACCCGCGGGCAGGGTGTGCAGCGGACGGTCCTCCCAGGCCGCCCGGTCGGCGGCGATGAACACATCGACATCCGACCAGGGGGCCACCGGCGGCTGGGTCAGGAACCGGGGCCGTTCCAGCTTGGCGGTGGCCTCGTGCAGCCGCACCGCCGCCGAGACCACCTCGTCATGGCGCGGCTCCGGGGTACCTGCGACGAAGGTGTCGGCACGCCAGCCGGCCACCACATAGCGACCGTCGGTGGAGCGCACGGGTCGCGCCAACCGGATACCGTCGGCGAACAGCGTTTCGCGGATCTTGGCCGACCAGGCGGCGCGCGCATGGTCGGCGACCATCGACAGCACCACCTCGCCGCACCGCCAGCCGCCCTCCCAGGACGAACCCAGCGGCACCGGCCGCAGACCGGCGAGCCCGAACGCCGCCATCACATGGTCGGGTGGCAGATCGTCAGTCACGCACGCCAGCCTAAGCGGTGCCGGCCTGCAGACACCGTCAGTACATGACCATGTCGGGTTCGAGTTGCTTGGCCCATGCCACGATGCCGCCCTGCAGATGCAACGCGTCGGAGAAGCCGGCCTTCTTCAGCACGGCCAGCATCTCGGCGGAACGGACGCCGGTCTTGCAGTAGAGAACCGGGGTCCTGTCCTGCGGCACCGTCGCCAATCCCTCGCCCGCCTCGATCACCGACTTCGGGATAAGCGAGGCGCCGTCGATGTGGTTGATCTCCCACTCGACGGGCTCGCGGACATCGATGAGCGCGACCGGCTTGCCCGAATCGAGCAGCTCACGTAGCTCGCGCGGGGTGACGGTGGAATCGGCGGCCGCCGCTGCCGCGGCATCGGAGACGACCCCGCAGAAGGCCTCGTAGTCGATCAGCTCGGTGATCTTCGGCGTCGCCGGATCTTTGCGGATCTTGATGGTGCGGTAGGTCATGTCGAGTGCGTCGTAGACCATCAGCCTGCCCAGCAGCGGATCGCCGATACCGGTCAGCAGCTTGATGGCCTCGGTGCCCATGACCGAGGCGATCGAGGCGCACAGGATGCCCAGCACACCACCTTCGGCGCAGGAGGGAACCATTCCCGGTGGCGGCGGCTCGGGATAGAGGTCGCGGTAGTTCAGGCCGAGACCGTCGGGGGCGTCCTCCCAGAACACCGACACCTGGCCCTCGAACCGGTAGATCGAACCCCACACGTAGGGCTTGCCGGCCAGTACGGCGGCATCGTTGACCAGGTAGCGGGTGGCGAAGTTGTCGGTGCCGTCCAGGATGAGGTCGTACTGGGCGAACAGCTCGACGGCGTTGTCGGGCTCCAGGCGCAGCTCGTGCAGGACCACGTTGACCAACGGGTTGACCTCGAGCACCGAGTCGCGCGCACTCTGCGCCTTGGACCGGCCGATATCGGACTGGCCGTGGATGATCTGACGCTGCAGGTTGGATTCGTCGACCACATCGAACTCGACGATGCCGATGGTGCCGACTCCGGCAGCGGCCAGATACAGCAGCGTCGGCGAGCCGAGACCCCCGGCGCCGATGACCAGCACCTTGGCGTTCTTCAGCCGTTTCTGACCGTCGACTCCCATGTCGGGGATGATCAGATGCCTGCTGTACCGCGCGACTTCCTCGCGGGTCAGTTCGGCGGCCGGCTCCACCAGCGGGGGCAGTGACGTCACCGTGCGCTCCTTGCATTGGACGACGAATTCCTGACCTCAATCAGACCAGGCACAGGTATCCAACAGCAAAACCGGGCCAGCCGTTCCCGTCGTCGCGCGCCGGTCAGGCGATCGGGTAGGGCCACGGGTTGAACCGACAGGTGAGACCGTCGGCCGGAACGGACTGCGGGTCGAACTTGGCGCCATCGTTGTTGCTGGTCGAGAACGTCTGCTGCATCATGATCGGCGCCAGTGCCCCGTTCTCCGGGCACGGCTCGTGCTGGCGATAGCCGATGGCGTGACCGACCTCATGGTTGACCACGTACTGCCGGTAGGACCCGATATCACCCTGGAAGGATGTGGCGCCGCGGACCCAGCGGGCCTCGTTGATGAACACCCGGGCCTGATCGCCCAGATAGGCCGGGTTGTAGCAGGACGCCTCCAACGGGATGTCGTACCCGCAGCCCTCCCGGATGGTCAACGGAGAGGTCAGCGAGACGCGGAAATCCGGCGGACCCTCGGTGTCGTTGTCGACCCGCAGGAACGCGAACTGCGGGTTGTGGGTCCAACTCTTGGGGTTGGCCAGGGTCTCGCTGACCATGGTGGCGAAACCCTCGTCGCCGCCGAAGGTCGCCGTGTCCAGCCCGTCCTCCACCTCCACGGTGTAGGTGAAGGTGCGTTCGGTTCCCTGCCCGACCTTGGGCGTGGTGCCGGGCACGATATGCCACGTCTTCGCGCCCCCCTCGGTGAACGGTCCGCCTCCGGGCAGGATGCCGGTCGGCAGATTCGCGTCGAACTGGGTCAGCCCTTTGGGCGGGGCACCGACGATCTCGGTGCTCGGCGATTCGACGGGTGCCTGGACCGGACCTTCGGCATTGACCGGCGTGGGTGCGGGCGGGCCGGCGATCGTCTGATAGATCACCACGACGGTCACGATGGCGAGGATCGGGAGCGCGTAGGCGCGCCAACCGTAGGTGGAGACGAATCGGCCCAGCCAGGTCTGCTTACGGAACTGCGCGCGCTCGTCGCGATTGGACCGGACCCGGCCGAGGTCCTCGGCCAGCGGGTCGCGCTGAGCGCGCAACGGTTCGCGCCACTGGTCGCGGGCGGCGGGCACCCGGCCCGGATCGGTGCGCTGGGCCGCGCTATCCGGCGGTTCACGGCGGGGCTGGCCATGGTTGACGTGGGTGGGACGGCGGGGCTGTGGGCGCTGCTCACCGCGCTGCGCGCCGCGGCCGGCGTTCACAAATCCGGTCCCGCTGCGCTCTTGCCCGTCGGCCCGATATCCCGAGTCGCTGCGCTCTTGCCCGCCGGGGCCACGGTTGCCCCCGCGGCGCCCCGGGTCATAGGTCACCGCACCAGAATGGCATAACCCGACGCCCATCCCATTCCGGCGCGCCACCGACACGACCACCACGGCGACACCTCCACCTACGGGCGGTAGTAATGTCGTGGCGATCAGGGGGTGCCGGCCGCTTAGCGAGAACGCCCGAACGGAACACCCGAAACGTACGCAGTGCCCGCGGTGCAGATACACAGCAGTACCCGCGGTACGGAGTGAAATTGAGGACGTCATGAGCGATCTCGCCAACGCCGCCGGAGCGCGGGGCGCCAAGACGGGGCCCGGTAATCGTCGCGGTAACCGGCTGCCCCGCGATGAGCGCCGTGGCCAGTTGCTCATCGCCGCCAGCGAGATCTTCGTCGACCGCGGGTATCACGCGGCGGGTATGGACGAGATCGCCGAACGCGCGGGCGTCAGTAAACCCGTTCTGTACCAACACTTCTCATCGAAGCTCGAGCTTTACCTGGCGGTGCTCCAGCGGCATGTCGACAATCTGGTGTCCGGGGTCCGGCAGGCGCTGCGCACCACGACCGACAACCGCCAGCGGCTGCGCGCAGCGGTACAAGCCTTCTTCGAGTTCGTCGAACACGACAGCCAGGGCTACCGATTGATCTTCGAAAACGACTACACCACCGAACCTCAGGTGGCCGCCCAGGTGAAAGTGGCCACCGAGTCCTGCACCGATGCGGTGTTCGATCTGATCAGCCGGGATTCCGGGCTGGAGGCCCACCGCGCCAGGATGATCGCGGTGGGGCTGGTGTCGACCAGCGTCGACTGCGCCCGCTACTGGCTGGACAACGACCGGCCGATCTCCAAGGATGCGGCCGTGGAGGGCACGGTGCAGTTCGCCTGGGGCGGACTGTCACACGTGCCGCTCACCAGGTCCTAATCCTTGAGCGCCTCGGCGCCGACGGTGCCGAAACCGACGCGGCGGGCGTCGCTCGGGCCGATCTCGACGTAGGTGATCTTGGCCGCCTGCACGAGGTAGCGGCGCCCCTTCTCGTCGGTCAGTGACAGCACGGACGAGGATGCGCCCAGCGCGTCGACGATCGCCTTTTCCACCTCATCGGGTGTCTGCGCGCTACTGATGACCAGCTCTCGCGGGCTGTCGGCGACCCCGATCTTGATGTCCACGCTTCTAGACCCCTTCGGTTGTGTGGCGATGCGTTCAATCAGGCTAGTGGACAGCGCCACGCCAATGGCAGCGAGGCGGCCCGCGACCGTTGCGCCGTGAGCGAATCGTGCTGACCAGACCGACGCCGGACCGTTATCGGACCGAGAGCGAGTCAACATCATCCGTAACTTTTGCACCACTAGCATCGGCCGGGTACGTACCGAAACGATCTGGGAATTACGTGATGAGCAGGCAATATTCACCATATTCGACAACGCGTGACGGATACTCGGGCACCAGCTACCGGTCCGGCCGCGACGCTGGCGTGGGCATCGACGACGAACCGCGGTTCGGCTCGGACCTCCCCACCGATCGGCAGCGCCGGTACGGCGATTCCGGCTCGGCCTACGACAGCGGCGGCTACGGCGGCGGCGGCTACTCGGCCGACAGGTACGCCCGCCGCGACTACTCCGGCGACAGCTACGACGCCGGGGACTATGAGGCCGGTGATTACGACAGGCCTGATTACGACTCAGCCGATTACGAGTACCCCGCCGACTATCACGAGACCCTGGACCGGCGCTGGATCTGGGTGGCCGGGGTCGCCGGGGCCATCCTGATGGTCGCCGTCATCTGCACCGGGGTGATCCTCGGCGGCGGCGACAGCGGCACCGTCACCTCGGCCGGGGCCACCACATCGGCAGCACCGGCCGACGACGCCGTCACGACCACAGCCGCGGCACCGCCTGCTGCCGCTCCCCCGGTGGCGGACACCAACCCCGAACGCGTGACCACCGTGACCCCGACACCGTCGGCCACCGCCACCCCAGAGGTCGTTCCCACGGCCGTGGCGCCCGCCCCGGCCGCTCCCGTGCCACCCGCACCCCAGGCCGCCGTCGATCCGGCTGCCGCCGCGCGCACCATCACCTACCGCGTGACCGGCAACCGCCAGCTCATCGATCTGGTGACGATCATCTACACCGACCAGCAGGGTGCCCTGCAGACCGATGTGAACGTCGCCCTGCCCTGGGTGAAGTCGGTGACCCTGAACCCCGGCGTCACCCTGTCCTCGGTGACCGCCACCAGCGTCGGCGGTCAGCTCAACTGCGCGATCCTCGACGGCAACGGCACCGCGCTGGCGCTGCAGACCAACAACTCGATGATCGCCACCTGCACCAGGTAGCGCCTCAGGCGAGTCCCAGCTCCTGCATCCGGCTGGCGTGGGTGTGCTGCAACTTGTCGAAGAACTCAGAGAGCTGACCCAGCCCCTCGCTGCTGCTGATCACCAAATCGACCAGATCATCACGGTCGGCCAGTACGTACTGGGCCTGGGTGATGGCTTCGCCGAGGAGCCGGCGCGACCACAGCGCCAACCGATGACGCTGGCGGTCACTGGCCGTGACGGCGGCGCGGACCTCGGCCACCACGAACTGCGAGTGGCCGGTCTCGGCGAGCACCGAACGCACCACCTCGGCCGCCTCCGGCGGGAGGGCGTCGGAGATCTGCAAATAGAAGTCCGCCGCCAGCGCATCGCCGATATAGGTCTTGACCAGGGCCTCCAGCCAAGTGCTCGGCGTGGTGAGGCGGTGATAGTTCTCCAACGCGGGGGCGTACTTGGTCATGGCGGGAACCGTGTCCACCCCACGGGCCGACAGCGCCTCGTGCAGCAGTTCGTAGTGCCGCATCTCGGCGGCGGCCATGCTGGCCATGTTGATCCGGCCTGCCAGGTTCGGCGCCATCCGCGCCTCCTCGGTCAGCCGATAGAACGCCGCCACCTCGCCGTAGGCCAACAGGGCGAACAGCTCGGTGACACCGGGGTGATCGGCCGGGACACGGGAAACGCCGGCGGCGGCGTCGGACGGCGTCGAGGTCATGGGCCAACCTTAATCGCGTGGCACCGGACCGGTACCTGCAGTCGTCTCGGTCGGTGGGTAATCGGGCAGGACCAACCCCGTCCCGCCGATATCGGTGAACCGGTCGCCGACCAGGGAGCTGACCGCCCGGCCGACCGGCCCGGCCGACACGGCAGCGACGGCGCGCACTGCCCGCACGCCCAGCCCGGAATGCGGATTGGCCAACCGCAACATCGATTCGCGGAGCTCCGGAGCGGTGTCGAGGAACGGTTGCATGGTGCGCCGGTACGCCGCCAGCGCAGCGGTGATATCCGGCGTCGCGGCCAACTCACCGGCCAAGACGTACCCACCGATGAGCGCCAGACTGGTTCCCGCTCCCCCGAAGGTGCCGTTACAGAACGCGCTATCGCCCAGCAGGGTGATCCGCCCACGGCTCCATACCGGTGCCCGCACCTGACCCACCGCCGAGAAGTACATCGGAGCCCCGGCATCGATATCGGCGAGGATGCGCGGCGCCGCGCCCCCGACATCGGCGAAGGTGCGCCGCAGGATGGTCAGCTGACCTCGGCGGTCCAGCTCCTCGAAACCCCGTAGGTCGGTCATGAAGGTCAGGATGGCTCGGGTGGTTCCCAGGTTGTCGGGTCGCAGATGCACCGACCGGCGCTTGGTGGCGTGCTGCCAGTTCCACCACAGGTCATCGTCATCGCGGCGCGGAAGGGTGGCGTAGGCGAGGTACATGCCGAGTTCGCCGACGCCGACATCGGTGACGAACCGGCGCGAACGTGAGTTCAGCCCCTCCGCGATGACCAGCAGATCGGACTCCAGCACCGTGCCGTCCTGCAACACGGTGCGCACCCCGTCGCCGTGATCGGTGACATCGGCGATCTGGCTGTCGAACCGGTACTCGGTGTCGGGGGTGTGCTCGAGAAGGATGCGCGACAGTTCTCCACGCAAGATCTCCAGTTCGGCGGTCGGGCCGTCATTGCCGCCCGGCTCGCCGACCGGGAACGACGCGGCGGGGCGGCCCTCGGCGGTGACGAACCGGGTACCGATCTCCCCGGTCCCGGCGGCCCGGACGTCGCGGTCGATGCCCATCCTGCGGATCACTTCGCGGGCCGCGCCCCGGATGTCGACGTTCTGGCCCTCCTCACGCCGCTGCGGGAACCGCTCGATCACGGTTGCGCGCCACCCCTGCGCATGGAGTTGATGGGCCAGTGCGGGCCCGGCGATACCGGCACCGGAGATGACGACATGAGGAGTCACGACCTGGTTATATCCCCGCTGCGCGACACCGCGAAACCGCCACGATGCGCGCTATCGAGGCGTCACCGGCTACCATGGGTACTCGGTAGCGATGTCACCGGGACTCCCGGGTGCGCATCACCACCGAAAGATATGTGCGTGCACGTGGTTCGGCCCGCTGTCCAATTGCTGGGCCCGACGGAGCGGTATCGCCCGCCATCTGGGGATATCCGCCTTTTACTCGTCATCGTCGTGCGCGCGTGGACGCGACGAGGAAAGACAAGCGAAAGGCTGACGGCGGCCCGAGCCGCCGGACCACACAATGACTGCACAAACAGATACGACCGCAAAAACAGATACGACCGCACAGACGGATACGACCGCGCCGGTCGAAGCCCCCAAGACCTCCTTCGCCGACCTCGGCGTCCGTGACGAAATCGTCCGCGCGCTGGCAGAGACCGGCAAAGAACACGCCTTCGCGATCCAGGAGCTGACCCTGCCGCTCGCGTTGGCAGGCGACGACCTGATCGGCCAGGCCCGCACCGGCATGGGCAAGACCCTCGCCTTCGGCGTGCCCTTGCTGCACCGCATCAGCAGCGACCAGGGACGCCCCCTGAACGGCACCCCGCGGGCACTCATCGTGGTTCCCACCCGCGAGCTGTGCCTGCAGGTCTACAGCGATCTGGAGATCGCCTCGAAGTATCTGCGGGCAGTCTCCGAGGACTCCGACCGCAAGTTCGTGGTGACCTCGATCTACGGCGGTCGCCCGTACGAACCCCAGATCGAGGCCCTGCAGAAGGGCGTCGACGTCGTGGTCGGCACACCGGGCCGCCTTCTCGACCTGGCCCAGCAGGGGCATCTGCAGCTCGGCAGCCTGTCGGTGCTGGTGCTCGACGAGGCCGATGAGATGCTCGATCTGGGATTCCTCCCCGATATCGAGCGGATCCTGCGCCTCACCCCCGATGACCGGCAGTCCATGCTGTTCTCGGCGACCATGCCCGGCCCCATCATCACGCTGGCGCGCACCTTCATGAACCAGCCGACCCACATCCGGGCCGAATCGGCACAGTCCTCGCAGACCCACGACACCACCGAGCAGTTCGCCTACCGGGCGCACGCCCTGGATAAGGTGGAGATGGTGGCGCGGATCCTGCAGGCCGAGGGCCGCGGGGCCACCATGATCTTCACCCGCACCAAGCGCACAGCACAAAAGGTCGCCGACGAACTCGGCGAGCGCGGCTTCAAGGTCGGCGCGGTGCACGGCGACCTCGGCCAGATCGCCCGGGAGAAGGCGCTCAAGGCCTTCCGCACGGGTGAGGTCGACGTGCTCGTCGCCACCGACGTCGCCGCCCGCGGTATCGACATCGACGACATCACCCACGTCATCAACTACCAGATCCCCGAGGACGAGCAGTCCTATGTGCACCGCATCGGCCGCACCGGGCGTGCGGGCAAGACCGGCATCGCGGTCACCCTCGTCGACTGGGACGAGCTGCCGCGCTGGACGATGATCGACAAGGCGCTGGGCCTGAACAATCCCGACCCCGTCGAAACCTATTCCAGCTCAGACCATCTGTACACCGAGCTGAACATCCCGACCGAGGCGACCGGCTCCATCGCCGCGGCTCGCAAGCCCAAGACCCGCACCGAAGGTGAGCGCGCCGAGCGCACCGAACGTGCCGAGCGCCCGGCCCGCACCCGCAGCCGCCGGCGCACCCGTGGCGGCCAGGCGGCCACCGGGCATCCGGAGAGTGGTGACGCGGCAACGACTTCCGAGTCCGCGCCGGAGACCCAGGTCGATTCCGAAGGCGGCGAGGCCGCCCCGGCCAAGCGTCGCCGTCGTCGCAGGCCCCGCAAGGCCAGCGCTCCCGCCGCGGCTGAGTGATCAGGCCGGAACGCCGCACCCGCGGTGACCTGATCGCGGCCGTCGCCATCGCGTGTGCGGTCGCCGTGATCGCGGTGCTGGTGTGGTGGACCAGCGATGCGCGCGCCACG
Organism: Mycolicibacterium sp. 22603; assembly: GCA_052044345.1. Lineage (GTDB taxonomy): Bacteria > Actinomycetota > Actinomycetes > Mycobacteriales > Mycobacteriaceae > Mycobacterium. The sequence continues at coordinate 242,784 of JBQEMX010000005.1, read as the reverse complement.
ATCAGCCACCCGGCCGGCGGTCAGATCACCGCACCCGCCCCGGCCACCGCCGTGCCGGAGCGGCTGCGGCAGCTGTGGACCGCACCGAGCCCGGAAACCACGCAACCCCTTGTGGTTTCGGGAGCCGTGGTGACCGGAGACGGTAGTACGGTGATCGGCCGGGCACCGGACACCGGTGAACAACTCTGGAGTTACGAGCGTGATCTGCCGTTGTGCGGTGTGACCTCCGTCTACCAGTACGCGGTCGCCGTGTACCCGGATTCACGCGGGTGCGGGCAGGTCAGCACCATCGACGCGAGCACCGGCAAGCGCGGCCCCGCCCGCACCGCCTACGCCGATCCCGAGGTGAAACTGTCCACCGACGGCACCTCGGTGCTGTCCTACGGGGACAGCAGACTGGAACTGTGGCGTTCGGACATGGTGCGGATGCTCAGCTGGGGCGCGCTGGACGCCCGGGTCAAACCCGATGTGCCGGTGTCCCCGCTGTGCCGGCTTGTCTCGGCGCAGGCGAGTTCCTCGGCGGTCTCGATCATGGAGTCCTGCCCGGAGCAGACCGAGATGCGCCTGACCTTGCTGCGGGTGTCCGATGAAGAGGACGTCCCGGACGTCAAATACGAACAGCAACCTGGAGTTTCGGTCGACGCCGACGCGCGGGTGATCGCCGTCTCCGACACCACCACCGCGGTGTATCTGCCGACGCCACGGCCGGTGGTCAACATCGTCGACGACACCGGCACCGTGACGGCCAGTATTCCGCTGGACGCCGCTCCGTCGCGCTACGCCACGGCATCCCGCGCCGGTGATCTGATCACCTGGTGGACCGGCGATTCGCTGCTGGTGTTCGCCGCCGACGGGCTGCGCTACAAGTTCACCGTCTCCCCCGCCGCCGGCGGCGCACCGGTCGGCCCTGCCACGGTGATGGCCGGTGAGCTACTGGTACCGGTCACCGACGGGTACGACGTCTTCGACCCCAAGACCGGCACCGGAGTTCGTCATATCGACTTCCGCCGCGACCCCGCCGAGACGGCGGTGGTTCCCGCGACGGCCGGGCCGACGCTGGTCGAGCAGCGCGGCGACACCGTGGTGGCGTTGGGCTAGACCTCAGGGGTGAACGTGGCGAGCGCCTTGCCGGACTTCCAGTGCTTCAGCAGGTTCTCGGCCAGCTCACGATAGGCGTTGGCGCCCTTGTTCTTTCGTCCCGCCAACACCGACGAACCCGAAGCGCTGGCCTCGGCGAAACGCACCGTACGCGGAATCGGGGGCGCCAGAACCGGCAGTTCGTAGCGGTCGGCGACGTCGAAGAGCACATCGCGGCTGTGGGTGGTGCGTGAGTCATACAGCGTCGGCAGCGCACCGAGCAACGACAGACTCGGATTGGTGATCTGCTGGACATCGTTGACCGTGCGCAGGAATTGCCCCACACCACGGTGAGCCAGCGTCTCGCACTGCAACGGCACGATCGCCTCGTCGGCGGCCGTCAAGCCGTTGAGGGTCAGCACCCCCAGCGACGGCGGGCAGTCGATGATCACGACGTCATAGTCGTCGGCCACCTTGTCCAGTGCCCGCTTGAGCGCGTACTCGCGCCCGGCACGCATCAGCAGCATCGCCTCCGCGCCCGCGAGGTCGATGTTCGCGGGCAACAATGTCATCCCCTCGGGGGTCTGCACCAGCGCGGCGCTGGGTTCGACCTCACCGAGCAAGACCTCGTGCACCGATACCGGTAGCGCATCGGGGTCGTGGCCGAGGGAGAACGTCAGCGAACCCTGCGGGTCCAGGTCGACGAGCAGCACCCGCCGACCCTTTTCCGTCAACGCCGCACCCAACGACGCCACCGTCGTGGTCTTGGCGACCCCACCCTTTTGATTGGCGACCGCCAATACCCGCGTCACGCCTCCATCCAAGCACGCGAATGCAACAGATGGCGGTTGCGTGCGGCAGAATCGCGACGGTGAGCGTCCACCAGCATCGGTTGATACTGCTGAGGCACGGCGAAACCGAGTGGTCGCGCAGCGGTCGACACACCGGGCGCACCGATCTGGAACTACTCGACATCGGCCGTGACCAGGCTCGACTGGCCACCGCCGCGCTGGCCGAACTGCAGTTGTCCGACCCGGTGGTCATCTCCAGTCCGCGGCGGCGCGCGCTGGAGACCGCCGAACTGGCCGGGCTGACCGTCACCGAAATTTCCCCGGACCTCGCCGAATGGGATTACGGCGATTACGAGGGACTGACCACGCCTGAGATCCGCGAGACCGTGCCGGGCTGGACGGTGTGGACCCACGATTGCCCCGGTGGGGAGTCGGCCGCACAGGTCAGCGAGCGCGCCGACCGTGCCATCGCGGTGGCGTTGGGGCATATGGAAACCCGTGATGTGGTGTTCGTCGGGCACGGACATTTCTCCCGGTCCCTGCTGAGCCGGTGGGTCGAGCTACCGGTATCGGAGGGCGTGCGGTTCTCGATGGCCGCCGCCTCCATCGCGGTGTGCGGGTTCGAGAAGGGCGTTCGTCAGATCAGCGCGCTCGGGTTGACCGGGCACCCCAACCCGTGCCTGCCGCCGCCGACGTGACGCCGTCCTTCGTGCTGTCCGGTCCGGCGGGCACGGTACTGGGCGAGGGTATCGGCACCGCGTTCGCCGAGGTGGACGCCGCCAGGCACGCGCTGCGCGCCGGCACCACACCGATCGTGGTGGGCGCTTTGCCGTTCGACCTCACCCGGCCCGCGGCGCTGCATGCACCGGTCACGGTCCGCCGGGTGAAGGCACTGCCGGAGTGGACGCCCGTCGACCCGCCGGGGGTCCATACGCGTGACACCCTGCCTTCCAGTTCCGAGCATCGGGCCCGGGTGGCCGAGGCGGTGCGCCGGTTACGGGCGCCGGGGTCGCCATTGCAGAAGGTGGTGCTGGCCCGCGCGCTGCGGCTGACCGCCGAGACCCCGTGGGACGCGCCATCGGTGCTGCTGCGCCTGGCCGCCGCCGATCCGACGGCCACCGTGTACCTGGCGGACCTGACACCGGCGGCAACCCCTGGCGTGCTGGTGGGGGCGAGTCCGGAACTGTTGGTCGCCCGCTCCGGCGATACCGTCATCTGCCAGCCGTTCGCCGGATCGGCGCCGCGCTCGGCCGACCCCGAGATCGACGCGCGCAATGCCGCGGCGCTGGCGGACTCGGCCAAGAACCGGCACGAACACGCTCTGGTGATCGACGTGATGCGTGCCGCACTCGACCCGCTGTGCGCCGATCTGGAGATCGCCGACCAACCGCAACTGCACGGCACCGATGCCCTGTGGCACCTGAGCACCCCGATCCGCGGTCGGCTGCGCTCGGCGGCGACCAGCGCCCTGGATCTGGCCCTGGCGCTGCACCCGACGCCCGCGGTGGGCGGCGTGCCGACGGATCTGGCCTCGGCTCTGATCAACGATTTGGAGGGTGACCGCGGATTCTATGCCGGGGCCGTCGGCTGGTGCGATGCCGCCGGGGACGGCCGCTGGGTGGTGTCCATCCGGTGTGCGGTGCTGACCGAGGACGGGATGAGCGCACTGGCGCATGCCGGTGGCGGCATCGTCGCCGAATCCGATCCCGATGACGAGGTCGACGAGACCACGACGAAGTTCCGGACGATCCTGACAGGACTGGGGGTCACACCATGAGCGACGCTTGCGAGCGAGCCATCAATACGGCATGCGAAAGCCGAACCTGCGAGGCAGTCGCATGACAGACGACGTGACGATCCGGCGGGCCCGCCCCGGTGACGAGGCCGAGATCGTGGCGATGATCCGCGAGCTGGCCGAGTTCGAGAACGCCGCCGACGAATGCACCGTCACCGAAACACAACTGCACACAGCACTTTTCGGCGAGCAGGCGACGGCACATGCCCATATCGTCGATATCGACGGACAGGCCGCGGCGACGGCGGTCTGGTTCCTGAACTTCTCGACCTGGGACGGCGTGTCCGGGATCTATCTGGAAGATCTGTTCGTGCGCCCGGCATTTCGCCGGCGCGGCCTGGCTCGCACACTGCTCGCCANCACGTTGGCCGCCGAATGCCGCGCGCGCGGCTACACCCGGCTGAGCTGGGCGGTGCTGAACTGGAACGTCGACGCCATCGCACTGTATGACGCCGTCGGCGGAACCCCGCAGACCGAGTGGACCACCTATCGCGTCTCCGGGCCGCAACTGGCGGAACTGGCGAGCGAATCCGATCGGCGAGTCTAGTCCCGGCCGGCCATCCACTGCACCGAGGACGGGCTGAACAGCATCGCCAGCGCCGAGAGCGCCAGCAGACCCACCAGGATCCCGTACACCACATGGTGACTGGTGATCACGTACCAAGCGATGGGCAGCAGCAGCAGATTCGTCGGGACCGCGATACCGCGACCCCAGCGTCGGCCGGTGACCAGCGCCCACCCCCCGGTCAGCACACCGGCCCCGATCAGGATGAACCACACCGCGGTGCCGTAACCGTTGACGATGTGCTGGTCGGCCCCGCCGAAGGCACGCACCAGCAGCACCACGGCCATCACGAGCGCCGCGACGCCCTCCGCGGCCACCAGATAACCGACATAGCGGACGATCGGTGGCTGCGTCACGACAACCGGCCCGCCAGATGCGCCACCGCGAACAGATAGCCGCGCGGCCCGGCGCCGGCGATGACCACCTCGGCCGCCGCCGAGACATAGGAGTGGTGCCGGAACGCCTCGCGGCGGTGGATATTGCTCAGGTGTACCTCGACGACCGGCAGGTCGACACCGGTCAGGGCATCGGCGATGGCCACCGAGGTGTGGCTGTAAGCGCCCGGATTGATGATGATGCCCGCGCAATCCGCGCGCGCGGCGTGGATGGCGTCGATCAGCGCACCCTCGTGATTGCTCTGCACCGCGCGTACCTGCAGGCCGTGCTCGGCGGCGGCCTCGCTGACCTGCTGCTCGATCTGTGCCAGCGTCGTCGACCCGTAGATCTCCGGCTGCCGGGTGCCCAACAGATTCAGGTTGGGCCCGTTCACGAGGAGCAGTTGGCGTGCGGTCACGTCAGTACGGTACCTGCCCCACGCATGTCGTCATCGGAAACGTATCGGTGTCGGCATGCGTGATGTACACGGCCGCACGCACCACACAACATGGGATCCCGACACCCAGGAAGGGCGGTAGACCATGACGATCAGCGTGGCCGAACTGGCGGAGTTGCGATCCGCGGTCCGCGAGCTGCTGCAGGACCAGTGTGCCGAGCAGGATGTGCGGCAGGCCATGGCGTCCGAGGAGGGCTTCGACCGGGAGCTGTGGGGCCGGCTGGCCGAGCAGGGCGTGCTCGGCATGCTGGTCGGCGAAGAGCACGGCGGCCTCGGCTTCGGACCGCTGGAGCTGGAGGCCGTCGCCGAAGAGACCGGCGCGGCGCTGCTGCCCGCCCCGTTCATCTCCAGCGCGGTGCTCACCGTCGCACTGATCCAGGCGGCCGGCACCGAGGAGGACAAGAGGCGGCTACTGCCCGGACTGGCCGACGGCAGCTCGATCGGCACCGTCGCGGTGACCGGCGCCGGCGGCACCTGGACCTCAGCCGGTGTCGATGTCACCGCCGGGGCCGATGGCACCCTGACCGGCGCCGCGCACTTCGTGACGCACGGACAGCTCGCCGATGTCGTCCTGGTGGTCGCGCACGGCGCCGACGGTCCCGCGATCTTCCAGGTCGAAGCCGATGCGGCCGGCTTCCGGCGCATGCCCGCCACGGTTTTCGACCCGACCGTGCCGCTGTCGACCTACACCTTCGCCGGCACCCCGGCGCGCCGCCTGGGCACCGCCGGCTGGGATGCCGTGCAACACGCCCTCGACCTCACCGTCGTCGCCCTGGCCGGTGAGCAGGCCGGCGGAGCGCGGCGCATCTTCGACATCACCATCGAATACCTCACGACCCGCTTCCAGTTCGGCCGGGCGATCGGCAGCTTCCAGGCGCTCAAACACATGGCCGCCGATCTGCTGCTGGAGGTCGAATCCGCCACCTCGGCAGCCCAGCACGCCGCGGCCCGATGCGCCGACCCGGACACCGACCCCGAGTCCCGCGCCGGGGCGGTCGCGCTCGCCGGGTTCGCCTGCGCCGAGGCATATGTGACCACCGCGATGCAGGCCGTCCAGATGCACGGCGGCATCGGCTTCACCTGGGAGCACGCCTGTCACCTCTACGTCCGCCGGGCCCGCAGCGGCCTGCAACTTTTCGGCGACCCCGCATCGCACCGCGAACGCTACCTCCTCTCGAAAGGCGCATGAATCATGAGCGAGATCGGTCTGCCCAGCGCCGATGACCTGCGCGCCGAGGTCCGCGCCTGGCTGGAAGAGAACTGGACGGGTGTCACGCTGCCGAAATCCGACGACCCGTGGGTCAGCTCCCCGGAGCGGATCGCCTGGCTGGAGAAGGTTGTCGCGGCCGGCTACGGCGCCCCGACCTACCCGAGCCAGTGGTACGGCCGTGCCTATCCGAACACGCTGGCCAAGGTGATCGCCGAGGAGTTCCGCGCGGCGGGCGCCCCCGGCGCCTGCCAGGACCGGTTCAGCATCCCGGCCAACACCACGCTGGCGTTCGGCACCGAGCAACTCAAGGCCGATCTGCTGCACGACTTCCTGACCGAGAAGTCACGCACCTGCCTGCTCTACAGCGAGCCCGGCGCCGGGTCCGATCTGGCGGGCGTGCGCACCACCGCGGCGCCCGACGGTGACCGGTGGATCATCAACGGCCAGAAGGTGTGGACCTCTGGCGCCAAGACCTCCGAGTACGCACTGCTGATCGCCCGCACCGACTGGGATGTGCCCAAGCACAAGGGCATCACGTTCTTCATCATGCCGATGAACCAGCCGGGCATCGAGGTCCGTCCGCTGGTGCAGATCACCGGCGACGCGCATTTCAACGAGGTATTCATCACCGACGCCACGGTGCCCGACGCCTATGTCCTCGGCGGTGTCGGTAACGGCTGGCGGGTGCTGCAGACCGCGTTGGCCGTCGAGCGCGCCGTCATGGGTACCGGAAACAGCCTGCACCGCAAGCAGTCCCGCGGTAACAGCCTCGTCGAGCTGGCCCGCACCCACGGCAAGCTGGACGATGCCGCGATCCGCAGGTCCCTGGCCGAGGTGCTCGCGCTGCGAGAACTGAACAGCCTCAACAACGCCCGCGCCAAGGCCGAGGCCAAGCAGGGCACCGCCAGCCCGGTGATGTCGCTGGGCAAGCTCGCGACATCGCGCATCCTGCACGCCGAGGCCCGACTCAAGACCGACATCATCGGCGCCGAGGCGCTGCTGGCCGGACCGGACAACGCCGAGGCCGACGAGGTGAACTTCTTGAGTCTGAACGCGTTCTTCACCTCGATCGGCGGCGGCACCGACCAAATCCAGCGCAACATCATCGGCGAGCGGGTGCTCGGGCTGCCCAAGGAGCCCGAGGTCGATCGCGACATCCCGTTCCGCGAGATCAGGAAGAACTAGAGCAACAATGGGCATCCCGAAGACATACGACCCACCGCTTTCCGGCGTTCGGATCCTGGATCTGAGCACCGGCCCGATGACCGCTGTCGGCCGCCTGCTGGCCGACCTGGGCGCACTGGTGACCGTGGTGCGGCTCGCCGGTGTCAACGACCACACCGGCGCAGCGGACGACTCCCTGGACGGCGATGCGCTCGACACCGCCATCAACCGGCGTGGCCTGCCGCATGTCGACGCCGACGCCCGGCAATGGCCGGAACTGGTCACGGGTGCGGATATTCTCGTCGAGAACACCCGCCCCGGATCGGCAAACGAGGCGGCGCTCGATGTCCGGCGGATCCGGGTCGAACATCCGGGGCTGGTGGTGCTGTCCATCAGTGACTTCGGCCGGGACAACGCGTTCCGCGGATGGCAGGCCACCACACCGGTGCTGCACGCACTGAGCAGTGAGCTGACCCGCTCCGGCATCCCGGGCCAGGTCCCGCTGGTGCCGCCGGCCCGGCAATTGCCCTACCACGTGGCGGCGGCGCAGGCCGCGGTGCTGGTGCTCAGCGTCTATCTGGACAGGTTACGCACCGGCGCAGGCGATCTCATCGACTTCTCCATCCTCGACGGCGCCATGCAGACCCTCGACCCACCCTATGGCAGTGCCGGGACCGCCTCGGCGGGCGTCGCCGTCAGCCAGCAGGAGCGCAACTGGATCGCCGAGCAGTTGCGGTATCCGATCCTCAAGTGTGCGGACGGGTACATCCGGATCTGCCTGTTGGCAAAACGCCAGTGGCGCGGCATGTTCGAGTGGATGGGCCGCCCCGCGGAGTTCGCCGACCCCAAGTACGACAAGCTGCGGGAACGTTTTATGTCCCCGAACCTGATGCCGGCGATCGCCGCGTTCATCCGGGACAAGACCCGGGCCGAACTGGAATCGGCGGCCCGGCAGTACCGGGTGCCCGCCGCTGGGGTGCTGACGCTGGCCGAGGCGTTGCGCACCGATCAGATCCGTGAGCGCGGCTTTCTGCGCGAGGTCGAGTTGCCGACGGGGGTGAGCGTGCCCGTGCCGGTCGGGGTGGCCGAGATCGACGGGCACCGCGCCAGCACGCTCACCGATTCGGTTGCCCCGCAGCACCGCCCGGAGTCGGCGACCATCCTGGCCGGTCGGCCCCGCCGCAACGAGGGGCTTCCGCTGGAGGGCCTGCGGGTGCTGGATCTCGGCGTGATCGTGGTCGGCAGTGACACCGGACGGCTGTTCGGTGACCTGGGTGCCGATGTGGTCAAGATCGAGAACACGGCATTCCCGGATGGCCTGCGCGGCAACCTGACCTCGGTATCGCAGACCTATGCCGCCGGCCACCGCAACAAGCGCTCCATCGGCATCGACCTGCGTTCGGAGGAGGGGCGCGCCCTGGCACACCGGTTGGCCGCCGAGGCCGACGTCGTGCTCACCAACTTCAAGCCCGGGGTGGCAGCCACGCTGGGCATGGACCACGACACCCTGACGGCGGTGAACCCCGGCATCGTCGTGGTGGACAGTTCCGCGTTCGGCCCGACCGGTCCGTGGGCCAACCGGATGGGGTACGGCCCGCTGGTCCGCGCCGCCGCCGGGTTCACCGACCTGTGGGTGTACCCCGAGGACCCGGAGAAGCCCGCCACCCGCAGGGCCTTCTGCGACACCGTGACCGTGTACCCCGACCACGTGTCGGCCCGCATCGGCGCCTTGGCGGCGCTGGCATTGCTGCTGCGCCGGGAACGCACCGGTGCCGGCGGTTCGGTGAGCATCGCGCAGTCGGAGGTGATGCTCAGCCACCTGGCCGCCGAGATCGCCGAACAGTCGACAGGTGCCACGTCGGCGGCCGAACGCGACGCGCCCTGGGGCGTGTTCGAGTCGGCCGGCGAGGATCAGTGGGTCGCGGTGACCGTGCGCGACGACACCGACTGGCACGCGCTGTGTGCGGTGATCGGGCGCCCGGACCTGGCATCCGACGCGGCGCTGCGCACCCGGGCCGGCCGGGTGTCCGAGCGAGCCCGCATCGACGATGCCGTGCGAGCCTGGACCGCCGAGCGCTCCGCCACCGAGGCCATGACGACGCTGCAACGCGCCGGCGTGCCCGCGGGTGCGGCGCTTCGTGCGGCCGAACTGCTCGACTGTGAGTACTACGTTGCCCGTCGCGCGTTCCGCGAGGAACTGCACCCGCTGTGGACCACACCGTTCGTGATGGAGAACGTCGTGATCCATTCCGAGCGAATCGCCGATCCGCCGCTGCGGCAGGCACCGCTGCTCGGTGAGCAGACCCGCGAGATCGCCGCCGATCTGCTGGGGCTCGACGACGAGCAGATCACCGACCTGCTGCGCAGCGGCATCCTGGAGTCGATCCAACCCGCCGAGATCGGCGGTGTCGGCGTCTAGGATCGAGCGACCCCCTCAGCCGTCCCGGAGTGCCGCATGCAAGTCGACTTCACCAGGCTCCGCTACTTCGTGGCGGTCGCCGAAGAGTTGCACTTCAAGCGCGCCGCCGATCGGTTGATGATCACCCCGCCCCCGCTGAGCAAGCAGATCAAACTTCTCGAGCGTGAGCTCGGCGGAGCGCTGTTCGAACGGCAGTATCACCGCGTCGAGTTGACTCCGCTGGGCGCACAACTGCTCGAGCCGGCCCGCGAGATCCTGCGTAGGGTCGAGGACCTCAAGGTGATCGCCACGCGAATCACCAAGGCCGGCAGGACTGTTCGAGTCGGCGCCACGGCATACGCACCGTCGGATTTCCTGGCGAGGCTGGAGACTGCGGTGGCCGACCTGCCCGTGCCTGCCGAGTTCGGCCTGCCCGGTTCGGCCGCCGAGGTCACCGCGAAACTGGTCTCCGGCCATCTGGACATCGGGTTGATCCATCTGCCGTCTTCTGACAAGCGATTGCGCCATCGCGTGGTCGCGACCTATCCCGGCGCAATCGCGGTGCGCTTCGACGATCCGCTGGCGGGCTCGGACAGTGTGCGGATCGAGCAGCTGCGCGATCGTGATGTGGTGATCGATTTCGCCAGACCCAATCCGGTGGTCCTGGCCGGCCTGGCCCGCGGCCTGGCCAACCGCGGGATCACCCGCATCGTCCGCGCCACAAAGGATCTCGGCGGCGAGCTGGAGATGGCGACCCAGGTCTTCAACCGGCACCTGGTGGCGCTGGTGACCTATGCGCCGAACTCGGCGATCGGCCGGATCTTCTCCCCGCCGGAGTTCGAACTGATCCCGATCGACGAGAGCACCTGGGCACCGGCCCAGATCGCGCTGGCCTGGGTACCCGATCCAACGGATGGGTCCGGCATGATCGATTCGCTGGTCGAGCGGATCGCCGACCGTGTCCGGTGACTGCCCGTGCGGATCGCCGCACGCGTATGCCGCCTGTTGCGGTCCGCTGCACGACGGGACCGCACCGGCGGCCACCGCGCTGGCGCTGATGCGTTCGCGGTTCAGCGCCTTCACCCTCGGTGATACCGGGTACCTGCTGCGGTCCTGGCATCCGCGCACCCGGCCGGCTGACCTGGAGCTCGACGACACGCTCATCTGGCGGCGGCTGCAGATCGTGGACACCGAGGCCGGCGGGCCAGATGACGAGGAGGGCATCGTGGAGTTCCGGGCCCAGTACGAACACCACCGCCGGCGCCATATCCTGCACGAACGCAGCCGGTTCACCCGCTCCCCCGACGGCACCTGGCGCTATCTGGACGGTGAGATCTCCTAGACTGGGCCGATGCGTGCGGTGCTGACGGTGGGGATGCTGGTCACCGTCCTTGCCCTGGCACCGGTTGCCCATGCCGACCCCGCCGAACAGCCGGACCGACCGCTGACCGCGTTCGACATCTCCGATCCCGCGATCGCCAACCTGGATCCGGCGCTGCGCACGGCCGTGCAGAACGCCACCACGGCGGCCGGGGCCCAGGGCGTCAGCATCACCGTCAACTCCGGCTGGCGCAGCCCGCAATTCCAACGCCAACTCCTCGAAGACGCCATCGTCACCTACGGCAGCTTCGAGATCGCTCGCCAGTACGTCCAGTTGCCCGAGCAGTCCCGGCACGTCGTCGGAGCGGCGGTCGATATCGGCGGCCCCGACGCCGCGCAATGGATGATCGCCAACGGGCCGCGTTTCGGGCTGTGCCAGATCTATGCCAACGAGACGTGGCATTTCGAGTTGGTCGCCGACGCCGGCGGCAGCTGCCCACCGTTGCTCCCGAACGCCGCCGGCTGAACGTCGCTGCCCGCCAACACGATCGCCGCCGCCGGCGTTCACCGAGTCGTCATGCGGCCGAGCCCAACCGGCCGTCGACTGTTGTGATGGGTGGCCACCGGGCCCCGGACACATGGTTAGGCTGGTACCCCGTGCGTGCCGTGCTGATCGTCAACCCGAATGCGACCTCGACGACCCCGGCGGGTCGTGATCTGCTGGCCCACGCGTTGGAGAGCCGGGTGGATCTGACGGTGATCCACACCGATCATCGCGGTCACGCCGTGGAGATCGGTGCGCAGGCGGCCAACGACGGCACCGATGTGCTGATCGTGCACGGCGGAGACGGCACGGTCAACGAAGTGGTCAACGGCGTTCTGCAGGCGGGCGGAACCGGTGAGCACACCCCGGCCGTCGGTGTGGTGCCGGGCGGTTCGGCCAACGTCTTCGCGCGGTCACTGGGCATCAGCCCCGACCCCATCGAGGCCACCAATCAGCTGGTCGACCTCCTCGGCGAGCGTCGTCGCGGCATGCCGTGGCGGCGTATCGGCCTGATGGACTGTGGGGAACGTTGGGGCGTGTTCACCGCGGGGATGGGTGTCGACGGTGATGTGGTGGCGGCGGTGGAGGCCCAGCGCGCCCGCGGACGCAAGGTGACCGCCTCGCGCTACATCCGTGTTGCCATCCGGGAGATGCTGGCCAGTGCGCGGCGGGAACCGCTGCTGACGCTGGAACTGCCCGGTCGGGATCCCCAGACCGGGGTGCATTTCGCGTTCGTGTCCAACTCCAGCCCGTGGACCTACGCCAACACGCGCCCGGTGTGGACGAATCCGGACACCACCTTCGATACCGGGCTCGGAGTGTTCGCGATCACCAGCATGAGCATCTGGCGCAATCTCGGCCTGGTGCGCCGGATGTTGTCGTCGAAGCCCGATATCACCGCCGGCCATCTGGTGCGCGAGGACGACCTGCCGTGGCTGCGGGTGAGCAGTGACACACCGGTGGCATGCCAGATCGACGGTGACTACATCGGTTTGCGTCAGGCGATGACCTTTACCTCGGTTCCGAACGCCATCGGGGTCGTCGCCCCCGCTCCGTGACCCGGCCTACACCGCCGTGACCTGCTAGTTTGCTGTGAGCGGCAGATATTTAGAGCGCAAGTGAGCCCAGTGTAGTACAAACGGATGAGTGGACCGGTAACCCGGTAGCGCAGTGACATTGCCCACGTGTTAACGCAGTTCTATTGACATCTGTTCAGCCTGTGAAAGCATCGGATGCAACAGTGCAGAAACATTTCATGTGCACCCGTTAACAGCCGAAAAAAAGCTAGTGCGCTTTCGTGCGCACAGGCGAAAAACTGACTAGGAGTTGGAAGCTATGGATTGGCGTCACAAGGCGGTCTGTCGCGACGAGGATCCGGAACTGTTCTTCCCCGTGGGGAACAGCGGCCCGGCCCTCGCCCAGATCGCTGATGCGAAGCTCGTCTGCAACCGTTGCCCGGTGACCACCGAGTGCCTGAGCTGGGCGCTTGAGTCCGGCCAGGACGCCGGCGTCTGGGGCGGAATGAGCGAGGACGAGCGTCGCGCCCTCAAGCGTCGCAACGCGCGGACGAAGGCCCGCAGCAGCGTCTAGCCAAGACCGATAACGACTGCGGCCCCGACAACACTGTCGGGGCCGCAGTCGTTTCCGCCTCAAATGCTGTGCGCCTCATCACAATTGGGTCGCCCGCGCATCGGTGGTGTCTCAGATCGGCATTCGCCGATGCCTGCCGATGGGCACCCGCAGGACCACATCGGTGCCACCGCTGGCGACATCGTGCATGCCCAGTGAACCGTCGAGTTCTGCCGAGACCAGGGTGCGCACGATCTGCAGACCGAGCCGGTCGGACTTCTCCAGGCTGAAACCCTCGGGCAGACCCCGACCGTCGTCGTGCACCACGACATCGAGCCACCGCGCCGAGCGTTCGGCGCGGATGGTCACCGACCCCTTGGACACGTCTCCGTCGAAGGCATGCTCGAGCGCGTTCTGCACCAGTTCGGTGATGACCATGATGAGCGCGGTGGCCCGATCGGCATCCAGCACACCCAGATCGCCCTCGCGGGTGATCCTGATCGGGGTGTCCACCGAGGCGACATCGTTCATGATCGGGACGATCCGGTCGACCACCTCGTCGAGGTTGACCTCCTCGTCGACCGACATCGAGAGCGCATCGTGGACGAGCGCGATCGAGGACACCCGACGCACCGACTCGATCAGCGCCTCGCGGCCCTCGGCGTTGTTGGTCCGCCGCGCCTGCAGTCGCAGCAGAGCCGCGACCGTCTGCAGGTTGTTCTTCACCCGATGGTGGATCTCGCGGATGGTGGCGTCCTTGGACAGCAGCGCGCGATCGCGACGCTTGATCTCGGTGACATCGCGGATGAGCACGGCTGCCCCAGCGGGCTCGCCGCTGGCCAGCAGCGGAATGGTGCGCAACAACACGGCGGCACCCCCGGCGTCCAGTTCCATCCGGGTACTGGCCCCGCCCGCCACCGAGATGCGCAGATGGTTGGCCAATTCCTGGGCCTCGAACGGATCCGACATCAGCGGCCTGGTCACCCCGATGAGGTTGTGACCCTCCAGTTCGGCATTCAGACCCATCCGGTGATAGGCCGACAACGCGTTGGGGCTGGCGAAGGTGACATCGCCGTGGACGTCCAGGCGGATGAAGCCGTCACCCACCCGGGGGCTGGATCGTGACATCGCAGCGTCACCCACATTGGGGAAGGTGCCCTCGCTGAGCATCCGGACCAGGTCCCGTGCGCAGTCCAGGTAGGCCCGTTCCAGCGGGCTGGTCGTGCGCCGATCGGCGAGGGCGGTCTGGTGGGTCAGCACCGCGACCACCCGATCGCCGTGGCGCACCGGCACCGCCTCGACGTTCAGCCATTGACCGCCGCGGGACTCCGACGGCCCGACATCGCTTTCCCGGCCGATCGCCCCCGAGGAGAACGCCGCACCCACCACCGGCATGTCGGTGGCATTGGACAACGTCCCCACCGCGTCGGTGAGCAGGACCGTCGGCGCGGTGTTGGGACGGACCTGAGCGACACAGACCAGCACGTCCTCGTCGCTGCGCACCCACATCAGGTAATCGGCGAAGGACAGATCCGCCAACAGCTGCCACTCCCCCACCACCGCGTGCAGGTGGTCGACGGCATTGCCCGGCAGAACAGTGTGCTCGGCGAGCAGATCACCGAGGGTCGACATGAGCCGGGTCGCCTTCGGGCTAGCTGATCACCGCGATGAGGTCGCCGGCCTGGATGACATCACCGACGGAAACGCTCACCTCGGTGATGGTGCCCGCGACCTCGGCAAGCACCGGGATCTCCATCTTCATGGACTCCAGCAGCACGAGAGTGTCGCCCGCTTCGATCTGGTCGCCCTTGTTCACCACGACCTCCAGCACACTGGCCACGATCTCGGCGCGAACATCCTCGGCCATCTTCACCCCACTCATCTGCGCTTCTGGCTGGCCACATTCGGCCCACCGGCCTATATCGAACCACAACCCCGGCGGGCCCCACGAACACCAGGTGGACAAAAGCACTCCTGCGGGCATGAGACACTGATAGTCAGTATTCGTCCGACCCGGAGGTTCCATCATGGCCAAGCGTGGCCGCAAGAAGCGCGATCGCAAGCATTCGAAGGCCAACCACGGCCGTCGTCCCAACGCATAGGCGCACCGCCGCTTAACGCGACGCTGGGAAGCACACCGCCCGAGCTCCTCGTCAGGAGCCCGGGCGGTTCATGTTTGGCGCTCTGGCGGGCTGTCAGCCCCGCACGATGCTGTCAGCCCCGCACGATGGTGGTACGGCTGATTTCCAGGCGCAACCTGGCGCGCAGGCTGTCCGGAGCCTTCTCGCCACTGCATTTGGTGGCGATCAGCGTCTTGACCCGCTCCTCGATACCGTACTGACGCAGGCAGGTCGGGCACTCCTCCAGATGCTGGCGCAGCTTGTCGCGGGTCTCCACGGTGCACTCGCCGTCGAGCAGGGTCCACACCTCGGCGATGACCGCCGCACACTCCGGGTGGTCGGGATCGACAGGGCCGATCGGCGGAACCCAGCGTTCCTCATCATGGGTGTCGCTCACGAAGAGACCTCCTCCGGCTCGTCCTGCTGCTGACCTCGTAGGAAGCCACGGTCGCGGGCCACGTCGGCCAGCAGCTCGCGTAATTGTTTCCTGCCGCGATGCAGTCGCGACATCACGGTGCCGATCGGCGTGTCCATGATCTCCGCGATCTCCTTGTACGGGAAACCTTCGACATCGGCGTAGTACACGGCCATCCGGAATTCCTCGGGCAGTGCCTGCAGCGCGGCCTTGATCTCGGTGTCCGGAAGGGCTTCGAGGGCCTCGACCTCCGCCGAACGCAGACCTGTCGAGGAGTGCTCGGCGTTGGCGGCCAGCTGCCAGTCGGTGATCTCGTCGGTCGGGTACTCCGCGGGCTGCCGCTGCTTCTTGCGGTAGCTGTTGATGTAGGTGTTGGTCAGGATGCGGTACAGCCACGCCTTGAGGTTCGTGCCCGCGCGGAAGGAGCGGAAGCCGGCGTAGGCCTTGACCATCGTCTCCTGTAGCAGGTCCTCGGCATCGGCCGGGTTGCGCGTCATCCGCAGGGCGCCGCCGTAGAGCTGGTCGAGCAGCGGGATCGCGTCACGTTCGAAGCGTGCGGTGAGTTCGGCGTCGGTTTCTTCGGCCGGCGCGGCGGCCATATCGTCGATATCGGTCATTGCGGGAGACACCGTCCCTTCTGTCGCGGCGCCACCGAACCACTCCGGTGCGACCACCGGACGTTCAAGGCAGGCCGTTGGCACCAAAATCCCCTATCTGACGATCCTAAAGGCAATGACCGACACAACCTGGCTTGGGCCGCATCAACTCCAACAACACGGGGTCGTGGCCCGCTCATTCCCGGACGGCCCGGCCAGGTCTGCGGACGGCCGGGTCACGACAACTAAGGTCGTGCGGGTGGCACGTGCAGCTACCCCGGCCATCGGGGTCCTGGTCGACGATGGCGCCGCTCACGAGATCCTGCGGTATCAGCACGATCCGCGCGCCGAGTCCTTCGGCGACGAGGCGGTCGCCGCGCTGGCCGCGGCGCACGGGCTGGCCCCGGAACAGATCTTCAAGACATTGGTGCTCGCGGTGCCCGGTGGTTTGGCGGTCGCCGTGCTGCCGGTTCCTGCCAAGCTGTCGCTCAAGGCCGCCGCGGCCGCGCTGGGCGTGCCGAAGGCGACGATGGCCGAGAAGGCCGCCGCCGAGCGGTCCACCGGGTACGTCCTGGGCGGGATCTCACCGTTGGGCCAGCGCAAGGCACTGCCGACGGTCGTGGACTCCTCGGCGCTGAACTGGGATCGGGTGCTGTGCAGCGCGGGCAAGCGCGGCTGGGATCTCGCGCTGGCGCCCGCCGATCTGATCCGCCTCACCGGTGCGGTCACCGCCGACATCCTGGCGCCGTGATCGCCCGGTGCGGACCGGGGTCATGATGGAGTCATGTCCGACACCAGCACCGTCACCGACGCATCCGAGCGCAACCGCTTCGAGATCCACCACGGCCAGGATCTGGCGGGTTTCGCCGAATACCGCGATCATGGTCGGCAGCGCATCTTCTACCACACCGAGATCGACGAACAGTACAGCGGAAAGGGCTTGGGCAGCAAGCTGATTCGCGGCGCGCTGACCGATACCGTCGCCGCAGGCATGCGCATCGTCGCGGTCTGCTCGTTCGTGGTGAAGTTCCTGGACGGTCACGACGACTTCGCCGACTCCGTCGACGAGGTGACGCCGGAGATCCTCGAATTGCTCGACTGACGGTGNGGCGCCGCCGCCGACGGCTAGGGTGACGACGTGTCCCTCTGGTCAGCAGGACGGTATGAGGCCGTCGCACAACAGATCTCTGCCATCGCCACCCGCGTCGTGGACACCGCAGGCCGGTTGCACCCGCTACCGGATGCCGTTGTCGTCGACCTGGCCTGCGGCACCGGCAGCGCCGCGCTGTCCGCCGCGGCGGCAGGCGCCACCGTGACGGGCGTGGACCTGACCCCGGAACTGCTGGCCATCGCCGCGGACAAGCCGGGTGGCGACGCGGTGCGCTGGGTGGCCGCCGATGCCGCCGCCACCGGCCTGCCCGACGCGTCCTTCGATATCGCGGTGTCGAACATGGGCACCATCTTCGTCGAGCCGGCGGCGATGATGACCGAAGTGGCCCGGCTGCTGCGCCCCGGCGGGGTGTTCGTCTTCTCCACCTGGGTGCGCGATGCCGAGAATCCTTTCTACGACCCGATCGTCGAGGTTCTCGGCCCGCGCCCGGCCGGCTCGCACAGTCCCGATCAGTGGGGCGATCCGGNCCACCGCCCGCCTGTCCACCGATTTCGAACGGATCACCATCGAACGCGGTGCGCACCCGTGGACCTTCGACTCGGCGGCGCACGCCGTCGAGTTCGTCACCGACGAGTCCCCCATGCACGTCGATATCCTGTCCCGCCTCGACCCGCCGACGAGGGACCGACTGGTCGAGGCGTTCCGGGCGGCCCTGGCTGCCTGCGCCGGCGCCGACGGGACAGTCGGTTTCCAGGCGTCCTATGCCGTCGTCGCCGCGGTCCGTCACCCGGCCTGACTCAGGATCCCGCGACCGATCGCCGCCCGGATCTCCGGCAGCGCGGCAGCCGCCAGCGCATCGGCCGCCACCCCGTGATGCGCGGCCAGCAGTTCGATGAGCGTGCCCAGCGGCACCTCCCCGCGACACCCGGCCAGCAATGCGGTGAGGACATCGTCGACACCGATCACCGCACCCGGCCCGCCCGGCCTGCGCACCGCGGCGCCGATCTGCTGCCAGCCGTCGGGCCCCGGCAGCGAATGCTGTTCCAGCAGCACCGGAGCGGTCGACAGCCTGGCGGCGAGCAGCGCGTCATCGCCCGTGTCACGCAGATAGGCCCGCCGGGCAAGGAAGGCCGCCACCTCGACACCGGTCGGGGCCTCGTCGGCACCGGTGATCTCCTCGAGAATCTGTTCGGGTTGCTCACCTGCGGCCGGCCGGCGCACCGTGATCAGGCCCATCCCGACGGCCCGGACCCCCTCCTCGGCGAACCAGTCCAACCACTGACCGCCACGGGCCGCGGCGACCTCCGGCGGCTCGCCGGCGTCGGCCAACCACAGCGAGACGTAGCTGACCGGATCGGCCAGCTCCCGCTGCACCACCCAGGCGTGCAACCCGGTGCCGGCCAGCCAACCTGCCACCCGCTCGCGCCAGTCCTGTTCCCCGACGATCCAGTTGGCCATGATCTGGGCCGTGCCACCGGGCTCAAGGTGGTCGGGCAACTGTTCGATCAGGTTGCGACACAACTGGTCTCCGGCGATCCCGGAATCGCGGTAGGTGTAATCGCTGACACCCGAGCCGATGACGAACGGCGGGTTGGACACGATGAGGTCGAACCGCTCACCGGCCACCGGCTCGAACAGGCTACCCAGTCGCAGATCCCAGCTCATCCCGTTGAGCCGGGCGGTGGCCGCCGCCAGCATCAAGGCGCGTTCGTTGGTGTCGGTGGCGACGATATCGGCGCAGTGCGCGTCCAGGTGCAGCGCCTGGATGCCGCATCCGGTGCCCAGATCCAGCGCGCGGCGCACCGGGGTGCGGATGATCGCACGCGCCAACGACATCGACGCCCCGCCGATGCCGAGCACGTGATCACGCTGCAACGGCCCGGCACGCAGGGCGGCATCCTGATCCGAAACCACCAGGTGATCCCGATCGCCATCGCCGTGCGGGCGGATGTCCAGCGCGGCCCGGCACCCCTCGGGCCCTGCCGGCTCCAATACCCCGGCGTCGATCAGCGCTTCCAGCCCGACCGACGGGAACGCCCGCTGGAGCCGATCCCGGGATTCGGACGCACCGAGCAGGAACAGCCGGACCACCACCGACAACCGGTCCTCGCCGGTGGCGTGCAGCGCCGGCCACCAGATACCGCGGCCCAGCGCGTCGTTGGCCTCGGGTCCCAGCAGTGCGGCGACACCATCGACGGTGAACCCGGCCGACCGCAGATCGGCGCCGAGGCCGTCGAGGAGTTGTGGTGTGAGCGTCAAAACAGGCCCTCGTCGTGCTGGGCGGGCTCGATGAGCTCGGGGCCGTTGTTGCGCACGCTGTTGACCAGTCGCGACACCTCACGGATCTCGATGCGGTCGAGATCGCCGTGCCCGCGCAGCAGTCCCTCGTCGATCGGGGCGTCCGGGTCCAGCCAGCGGTCCCAGTCGGCGGCACTGATGGTCAACGGCATCCTGTCGTGGATATCGGCCAGCTGCGCCGCCGAGTCGGTCGTGATGATGGTGCAGCTGAGCAGCGGCGGGCTGTCCCTGGCGGCCTCCTTCGGCCGCCAGGTCGACCACAACCCGGCCATGAAGAGCGGCTCACCGTCGGCGGCGTACATGTAGTACGGGGTCTTGGCGGGCTTCTTGGTGCCCTCGACGACTCCGGGCTTCCACTCGTACCAGCCGTCCATCGGGATCAGACAGCGCTTGGACTTGGCCGAGCCGCGGAACGCCGGCGAGGTGCTGACCGTCTCGGCTCGGGCGTTGATCAGCAGCGGTCCCTTCTTCAGGTCCGGGCCGCCGTCCGCACCGGTCTTCGACCACGGCGGGATCAGGCCCCAGCGCATCGACCGGATCCGTCTGCGCGACTCGTCTTCGGGATCGTCCTGGGGCGAGCGAAGCGACGGGGAGGGATCATCCTGGGGCGAGCGAAGCGACGGGGAGGGATCGTGACGCTTGACCACGGTGCTGATGGTGGTGGTGGGAGCCACGTTGAAGTTGGGGCCACCCTGGCCTTCGGACGTCGCGGTCGTTTCGTCCAAGGCCTTGATTTTCGCGGCCAACAACGCCGGGTCGGTGGTCACCGCAAATCGCCCACACATACCAGGCAGGATAGAGGCCGTGAGCAACTGGCCGGCACCGACGACCACCACCCCCGTGAACGCCACCGTCGAGGTGCCCGGGTCCAAATCGCTGACCAACCGGGCGTTGGTGTTGGCGGCGCTGGCGGGAGCGTCGACCATCGACGGTGCGCTGCGCAGCCGCGATACCGACCTGATGATCGACGCCCTGCGCGCTCTGGGCGTGCGGGTCGGCGGCGCGGGCACCGAACTGAGGGTCGAAGGCGCCGTGGCCCCGGCCGCGGACACCCGCATCGACTGCGGACTGGCAGGCACCGTCCTGCGCTTCCTGCCCGCGGTCGCCGCGCAGGGCGGTGAGACCGTCATCTTCGACGGTGACGAACAAGCCAGGGCCCGCCCGATCGCGCCGCTGCTGGATGCGCTGCGCAGCCTCGGTGTCGACATCGAGGGCGACGGATTGCCATTCCGGGTGCGCGGGCACGGCACGGTGTCCGGTGGCGAGGTCCGCATCGACGCGTCGGCGTCCTCCCAGTTCGTCTCGGGTCTGCTGTTGTCCGGTGCCGGTTTCACCGACGGGCTGACCGTGGTGCACACCGGCGACTCGGTGCCCTCGGCCCCGCACATCTCGATGACGGTGTCGATGCTGCGCAGCGCCGGGGTGAGCGTCGATGACAGCGTCGCCAATCGGTGGCGAGTCGAACCGGGCACGGTGGCGGCCAGGGACTGGGTGATCGAGCCCGACCTGTCGAACTCCGTGCCGTTCCTGGCCGCGGCGGCCGTCACCGCGGGCACCGTCCGCATCAACCGCTGGCCCGCGGCCAGCATCCAACCATCCGGCGCTATCCTCGATCTGCTGTCACGGGTAAATATGACTGCAGTACAACATGATTCGTACCTGGAGGCACGCGGCGCCGCACAGTTCGACGGTATCGACATCGACCTGCACGATATCGGCGAGCTGGCCCCGGCGGTGGCCGCGTTGGCGACCCTGGCCACGCCGGGATCGGTGTCCACACTGCGCGGGATCGCCCATCTGCGCGGGCACGAGACCGACCGACTGGCGGCCCTGCGCACCGAGATCACCAACCTGGGCGGTGACTGCGCAGAGACCGAGGACGGTCTGCGGATCACCGCGACGCCGATGCACGGCGGAGTGTGGCGGTCCTACGCCGATCACCGGATGGCCACGGCGGGCGCGATCATCGGGTTGCGGGTGCCCGGCGTCGAGGTCGAGGACATCGCCACGACGGCCAAGACCCTGCCCGACTTCCCGGGAATGTGGGCGGCGATGTTGGGCCAGATGTGAAATCGCGCGAGTACGACGAGTCCGACGTCCGGGTCCGCCCGGGCAAGGGTTCGCGTCCGCGCACCAAGACCCGTCCCGAACACGCCGACGCCGAGGACGCCATGGTCGTCACCGTCGACCGCGGTCGGTGGGGTTGCGCGCTCGGCGGTGACCCGCACCGCAACGTCACCGCGATGCGGGCCCGCGAACTCGGCCGAACCCCGATCGTCGTCGGCGACGAGGTCGGCATCGTCGGTGACGTGTCCGGACGGCCGGACACACTGGCCCGCATCATCCGTCGCGCGGAGCGACGAACGGTGTTGCGGCGCACCGCCGATGACACCGATCCGACCGAGCGGGTGGTGGTGGCCAATGCCGATCAACTGCTGATCGTGGTGGCACTGGCCGACCCGCCGCCGCGCACCGGGTTCGTCGACCGCGCCCTGATCGCCGCATTCACCGGCGGGCTGACTCCGATCCTGTGTCTGACCAAGTCCGATCTGGCCTCTCCCGTGGAGTTCGCGGCCCAGTTCGCCGATCTGGATCTGCAGGTGGTGACGGCAGGCCGCGATGATCCGCTGGACGTGGTGGAGCCGCTGCTGGCCGGCAAGGTGACGGTGCTGCTCGGGCATTCCGGTGTCGGCAAGTCCACGCTGGTGAATCGTCTTGTGCCCGATGCGGACCGGGCCACCGGGTCGGTGACCGGCGTGGGCAAGGGGCGACACACATCCACCCAGTCCGTTGCCCTGCCGCTGCGGGAATCGGGATGGGTGATCGACACCCCGGGCATCCGGTCGTTCGGGCTGGCCCACATCAAAGCAGACGACGTCGTGCAGTCCTTCTCGGATCTCGCTGCGGCCGTGGATGATTGCCCGCGCGGCTGCGGGCACCTCGGCCCTCCCGCCGACCCTGAGTGCGCACTGGACGCGCTGACCGGCCCGGCGGCGGCGCGGGTGGCCGCGGCGCGTCGGCTGCTGGTCACCTTGGGTGAAGCCGGTTACTGACTACCGCGAGCGTGCGTGAACGCAGAACCGCGAGCGGCGTGTCCGGGTGCAGACACGCACGCTCGCGGTTGAAGGGAGTGAGGCTTTTCAGGCAGCGGCTTTGTGCTTGCGCCACCCACCACCGCGGACCGCGGCGATCGCGGACTTCAGACCACGACGCTTGCCGGTGGCCGGGTCGATGCCGCCGAAGCCGTCGAGTTCCTCGAACATCCGCTCGCTGCGGGTCTCCGGCGCATTGTCCCGGGTGTCCTTGAGGTACTTGTCCGGCAGCGAGAGCTTGGCGATGGTGCGCCAGGCCTTGCCGTACTGCACCAGGAACGGTCCGGTGGTGTAGGGCAGGTCGTACTTCTCGCACAATGCCCGCACCTTGATCGAGATGTCGTAGTAGCGGTTGCTCGGCAGATCGGGGAACAGGTGATGTTCGATCTGGTGGCACAGGTTGCCGCTCATGAAGCGCAGCACCGGCCCGTTGTCGAAGTTCGCGCTGCCCAACATCTGCCGCAGATACCACTGACCGCGGGTCTCGCCGACCATATCGGTCTTGGTGAACTTCTCGGCGCCGTCGGGGAAATGCCCGCAGAAGATCACCGCGTTGGCCCACACGTTGCGAATGATGTTGGCCAGGAAGTTGGCCCGCATCGTCGACTTGTAGGTCGCACCGGGCGACAACGAGGTCAGCGCCGGCCACAACACGTAGTCCTTGGCGATCTGGTGACCGGCCTTGACCCCGAACTCCTTCATCCGCACCACGGTCGCCGCGCGGTCGTCGCGACCCTTGAAGATCTTGCCGATCTCCAAGTGCTGCAAGCCGACTCCCCATTCGAACAACGACATCAGGGCCGTGTTGAACAGCAGGTTGAAGACGTTCATCGGCTTCCACCTGGCATCCCGGGTGACGCGGATGAGCCCGTAGCCCACATCGTCGTCCATGCCCAGGATGTTGGTGTACTTGTGATGCATGAAGTTGTGGGTGAACCGCCAGTGCTTGGACGCCCCGCCCATATCCCACTCCCACGAGGAGGAGTGGATCTCGGGATCGTTCATCCAGTCCCACTGGCCGTGCATGACGTTGTGGCCGATCTCCATGTTCTCGATGAT
Organism: Mycolicibacterium sp. 22603; assembly: GCA_052044345.1. Classification (GTDB taxonomy): domain Bacteria; phylum Actinomycetota; class Actinomycetes; order Mycobacteriales; family Mycobacteriaceae; genus Mycobacterium. The sequence continues at coordinate 218,828 of JBQEMX010000005.1, read as the reverse complement.
CTTGGCCACGCCGAGCGTCGATGCCCCCGCCCACCAGAAAAACCGCTTGGAGCTGGCCGCCAACAGCAGTCGCCCGGTCAGATCCAGTCCGCGCTGGAAAGCGATGGTCCGGCGGATATAGCGGGCGTCGTCGGCGCCACGCGAGTCTTCGATGTCTTGGCGGATCGCGTCCAGTTCTGCACCAAGCGCTTCGATATCCGCCTCGGTGAGATGAGCGAATTCCGGTACGTCGGTTACTGCCATGGTCGTTCGGCCCTCCTTCCGGTTACTACGGTAGCGTAACCTACGGCACCGTAGGTTACTAGTCAGTAAATGCTATGCGTCCAAAAAAACTAAGCGTCCAACGTGCAGTCACCGGATGCCGCGGAGACGCAGGTCTGCACCCGCGAGCCGGGCTCATGCTCCACACCGGTGCGCAGATCTCGGACATGCCCCTCGACCAGGCCGACGACACAGGACTGGCAGATTCCCATCCGACAGCCGAACGGCATCTGGATGCCCGCGCCCTCCCCGGCCTCCATCAGCGAGGTGGCGGCATCGGCGGTCACCGTCTTGCCGCTGCGCTCGAAGGTGACCGTTCCCCCGGTGCCGTGCGGCGCGGCCCGCGAGACGGCGAATCGCTCGAGGTGCAGATCCGCGGCGATCCCGGCCTCGGTCCACACGCGCTCGGCATCGTCGAGCATCGCCTCCGGTCCACACGCCCAGGCCTGCCGGTCGCGCCAATCCGGCACGACCTCGTCGAGCCGGGACAGGTCGAGCCGGCCCTGGGTCCGGGTGGTGCGCAGCTGCATCCGGTAACCCGGGTGGGCATCGTGGAGTTCTTTGAGCTCACCGGCGAACATGACATCGGCCTCGGTGGGCGCGGAGTGCACGTGCACGATATCGGTGATCTGATCGTGGCGGACCAGGGTGCGCAACATCGACATGACCGGGGTGATACCCGAGCCCGCCGTCAGGAACAACACCTTGGCCGGAGCCGGATCGGGCATGACGAAGTTGCCCTGCGGTGCGGCCAGCCGCACGATGGTGCCCGGTTCGACGCCGCCGACCAGGTGGGTCGACAGGAAGCCCTCGGGCATCGCCTTGACCGTGATGGTGATGGTGCGCGGACCGCGCGTGCCCAGGCTCGCCTGCCGGTCACCGCGCACCGGCGGCGAGGTCAACGAGTAGGACCGCCAGCGCCACCGACCGTCGACCAACAGGCCGATGCCGATGTACTGCCCCGGCGCATAATCGAAGGAGAAGCCCCAGCCGGGCTTGATCACCAGCGTCGCCGAGTCCACCGTCTCCCGGCGCACCTCGACGACCCGGCCGCGCAGCTCGCGGGCCGACCACAAGGGGTTGGCCAGCTTCAGATAATCGTCGGGCAGCAGTGGTGTGGTGATGCGGCCGGCGATGGTCCGCAGGGCATGCCAGCCACGATGACGGTCGGCGCCGGCAACGGTCGGTCGCACGGTATCGGCCACTTTGGCCGAGACCTTGATTTCATTCTTGGCCACCCAACCTACGGTACCGTAAGTTACGCACCCGTACAGAACTTTGCGGACCTCAGAAGAGTCCGCACAGAGCGATCTGCGTCACAGCAGTTCGAGCAGGAATGGCAACTCCTGCGGCGCGTACCAGGCGAGGTCGTGATCCTGGGCATCCCCGACGGCCAACTCCGCATCCTCGTCGCCGAGATCGGCCTCGTCGATCACCTCGATGGCCTTGCGCACCGCAGGCTCGGCGGCGGCATTGTCCACATACGCTGCGACGATATCGTCGATCGCGACCGGACCGGCCAGCCGGACCACGGCATCGTCGAGATCGGGGCGGACCGTCGCACCCTCGACATCGGCCACCAGCACCGCCCGCCGGGGCGGGACGACAGCCGCGCCCTGCTCACCGGCCAGCAACCGTATCGAGGCCAGCGCGGCATCGGCGATGGCCACCTCGGCCAGCTCGTCGTCGTCACCCTCGGAATAAGCCTCGCGCAGGGTCGGCGTCACCGCGAACGCGGTCCCGCTGCGGGCATGGATCAGCCGATCGTCGACCAGCTGCGTCAGCATCGACAGGGTGGCCGGAATGTAGACACGCACCCGCCGAGACTAGCGCTCAGAACCACCGTCGGACGCCGCCGTCGCGGCCGACTCGGCCGGTTCCTCCCCCGCATCGGGGTCTTTCTGGACGGCGAGCACGAAATCGTCACCGTGTTGGGTCACCCCGGCGATCACCGCCGAGTGCACCGCTTCGACCGCGTACTGACGGCGCACCATGAGGGGATCCTGGCGCAGATCCTTGACCAGCGCGATCGCCAGCCCGATCATCACGACCACGAACGGCAACGCGGCCACGATGGTGATCGACTGCAAACCGGTCAACGCATCCGAGCCGCCGGCCAGCAGCATCACCGCCGCCACCGCACCGGTCGCGACACCCCAGAAGATCACGGTCTTGCGGCTCGGCTCGATGGTGCCGCGCTCGGACAGCGATCCCATGACCAACGAGGCCGAGTCGGCACCGGAGATGAAGAAGATCGCGACCAGCGCCATCACGACGATGGTCGACACCGTGGCGAACGGATAGTCGCTGAGCAGGCCGAACAGCTGCGCCTCGACCGAACCCTCACCGGCAAGGTCCTTGCCGTCGCGCTGGGCGGCTATCGCGGCGCCGCCGAAGATGCAGAACCACGCCAGCGAGACCAGGCTGGGCGCCAGCAGGACGCCGGTGACGAACTGCCGGATGGTGCGGCCCCGCGATATCCGCGCGATGAACATCCCGACGAACGGGGTCCAGGAGATCCACCACGCCCAGTAGAAGACGGTCCAGCTGCCCAGCCACGCCTCGGTCTCGGCGCCTTCGGCTCCGGTGCGCGCGGCCATCATCGCCAGATCCTGGAAGTAGCTGCCGATCGCGGTGGGCAGCAGGTTGAGCATGAAGATCGTCGGCCCGACGATGAACACGAACAGCGCGAGCACCAACGCCAGCACCATGTTGATATTCGACAGCCACTGGATGCCGCGGGCGACGCCGGACACCGCAGACAGCACGAACGCACAGGTCAGAATCGCGATGATGCCGATCAGGATGGCGTTACCGGTCTCCCCGATACCCGCCACGATCTGCAGGCCGCTGCGGATCTGCAGCGCGCCCAGCCCGAGTGAGGCGGCCGAGCCGAACAGCGTCGCGAAGATCGCGAGCATGTCGATGACCTTGCCGAGTCCGCCGTTGGCCCGGTCCCCGATCAACGGTTCGAACGCGGCGCTGATCAACTGGAAGCGGCCCTTGCGGTAGACCCCGTAGGCGATGGCGAGCCCCACCACCGCGTAGATGGCCCACGGATGCAGGGTCCAGTGGAACAACGTGGTCGCCATGGCCGACTGCACGGCCTCGGCATTGCCCTCGGGTCCGGTCCCCGGCGGCGGGGTCACCAGGTGCGACAGCGGTTCGGCGACGCCGAAGAACATCAGGCCGATACCCATACCGGCGCTGAACATCATGGCGATCCAGGACACCGTGCGGAATTCGGGTTCCTCGTCGTCGCGGCCCAGCGGGATGTTGCCGAACCGGCCGAGCGCGATCCACAGCACGAACAGCACGAAGCCCGAGGCCACCAGTGTGAACAGCCAGCCCGCGTTGGTGAGCACCCATCCCAGGGCTCCCCCCGACACCGTGGCCAGCCCATCGGTGTCGAGGAAACCCCAGATCAAGAAGGCCACCGCGATCACCGCGGTGATACCGAAGACGAACCAGTCGACGTTGCGCTTGTTGGTCAGCGCATCCTCGTCGATCGGTACGTCCAGGACGGGGTGGGGTATGACGTCGCGCTTATCTGGTTTCGTATCGTGGCTATCGGTATCAGGCATGGTTGATCCATCAGATACCGCGCGGGGCAACTTCGTCAACTCCGCTAACGACCGGCCTCAAGAAGCTCGTCGAGGGATTCGCGCAGCAGCAGCGGCAGCACGTCGACGTCACTCATGGCATCCCGATCGGCGTTGATCCCGAAGTAAAGCATGCCGTTGTACGAGGTCACAGCGATGGCGAGAACCTGGTTGGCCAACAGCGGCGCCACCGCATAGGTCTCGAGCAGTTTCGCGCCCGCGATGTACATCTGCCGCTGCGCGCCGGGAACATTGGTGATCAGCAAATTGAACTGCCGGGCCGAGAAGCTGGTGGCGACCCGGATGCCCATCGCGTGCAGCGTCGGCGGGGCGAACCCCGACAACGTGACGATGGTGCGGGCGTCGACCAGGCTGGCGGCGCTGGAATGCGATTCGGTGGCGTGTGCGATCTGGGAGAGCCGCACCACCGCGTTGCCCTCACCGACGGGCAGATCGACCAGGAACGGCGACACCTCGCTGATCGCCTGGCCGGGCCCGTCGGAGTCGATCTCCCCGTCGGGATAGACCGAGTTGGGCGCCATCGCCCGCACCGTGGAAGTGGCGTTCACCGGCTCACCGCGCGAGAGCAACCAGTTGCGCAACGCACCGGCCACCACTGCCAGCACCACATCGTTGACATCGCAGTCATAGCGGGCTCGCAGATCGCGGTAATCGTCCAGCGCGTGTGCGGCCACCGCCAGGCGGCGGTTGCGTGACACGGTGGTGTTCAGCGGGCTGCTCGGCGCCGTACCGCGCGCCACGGTGCGCGCCACCTCGGCCACCCGGCGGCCGACATCGACGAGGGCACCGACATTGGTGATCGTCTCCTGCACCGAGGACCGCAGCGCCGCGGCCTGGGCCGTCGGTCGGGTGATCCACTCCCCGACCGCGCCGGCGAGTAGCTGCCGGGCACCGGGCTCGCGGGTCGGGATCCAGATGTCCTCCCCGAATGCCGGGGGCTTCGGGGTGCGATCGGCGATGACATGGCCGATCTCCAAGGCCGACATGCCGTTGACGAGCGCCTGGTGCGATTTGGTGTAGATCGCGATCCGGTTGCGGGCCAGACCCTCGATCAGGTACATCTCCCAGAGCGGACGCGACGCGTCCAGCGGCCGCGAGCCGATCCGGGCGATCAGGTCGTGTAGCTGGGCGTCGCTGCCCGGAGAAGGGAGCGCCGAGCGCCGGATGTGGTAGGTGATGTCGAAATCGTCATCGTCGATCCAGACCGGCCTGGCCAGTCCGAACGGCACCGCGCGCACCTTCTGCCGGTAGCGCGGGATCTGGGGCAACCGCTGCTCGACGGTGGCCAGCAGCGTCTCGTAGCCGAGTCCTCCGCGCGGCTTGCGAACGATCGACAACGATCCGACGTACATCGGCGTGGCACTGTTCTCCAGGCCGAAGAACGCCGCGTCCGATGCCGACAACCTGGTCACCATCGCGACGCGGACCCCCTTGCTTGATGTCACCGCCACCGTAGCGGCACACCGCATATCTGCGCATCACGGGTGCTCAGCGGCGCGGACGATTTTGCTGCGCGGTGGTGCGTGCACCACGTGGGATCATCAATATGCCTGTCCCCTCCAGCAATTGCCGTATCCGACCCTGCCCGCTGGAGTACCTGTGACATCCATCCCGCAGCACCGCCCGCATCCGGTGGTGGCCACGCCGATCATCGACTGTGAGCCGCCACCGCACGGCGGGCCGCACCATCGTCAACCCACGATCGGCGCGCCACGGCGCCGGACGCCGCGCCAACTCAGTCCGCCCGCGATCACCGGGGAGACACCGGCACCGACCGCGGCCGCGGTGTTCACCGATGCGGCGCTGCGGCGGGTGCTGGAGGTGCTCGATCGACGCAGGCCGACCACCCAGTTGCGCGGCCTGCTGGCACCGGCGCTGATCGACACCGTCGGCTCACTGTCGCGGTCGCCGCAGACCGGGCCCACCGCGATACTGCGGCGAATCCGGCTGCGCAGCATCGTCATCGGGACCGACACCGCGGTCACCGCCGCCGAGGTGTTCGCGACCTACACCCGGGGCCGCCGGGTACGCGCCATCGCGGCGCGGGTCGAGATCGTCGCGGGCCGCTGGCAGCTGGTCGCGTTGCAGATCGGGTGAGTGTCTAGCGCTTCTTGCCGCGGCGCGCCGCCTCGCGACGCTCCTTGCGGGTGCCGCCGCCGGCCGGCCGGTTGGTGCCGCCGCCGGATCGTTTGACCTCCGCGGAGCCGTCCTCGGCGGGGCCGGTGTAGGTCAGCGGCGGCGCGGAGCCGTCGTTGATTCCCTTGGCCTGCACGCCCGCCGGGCGTTCCTTGGTGGCAACCTGCCCCTGCGGGGCGGCGGCCTGCTGGCCGGCACCCTGCTGCGCGGCCGCGGCGGCGAACTCGGCCAGCCCGCTCGACATCGGCTGCACCACCGGCGCGGTCTGCGGCGCCGCCTCCACCGCCACGTTGAACAGGAAGCCGACCGACTCCTCCTTGAGGCCCTCGAGCATGGCGACGAACATGTCGTAACCCTCGCGCTGGTACTCGACCAACGGGTCTCGCTGGGCCATCGCGCGCAGTCCGATGCCCTCCTTGAGGTAATCCATCTCGTAGAGATGCTCACGCCACTTGCGGTCGATGACGTTGAGCAGGACGTTGCGTTCCAGCTGCCGCATGGCGCCCTCGCCGCCGATGGCGTCGATCTGCGCCTCGCGCTCGGCGTAGGCCCGCTCGGCATCCTTGATCAGCGCGTCGAGCAACTCCTCGCGGGTCAGCTCACCGGGTTCGCCGATGGCATCGGAGTCGATCAGGTCATGGTGGTCGATGCTGACCGGGTACAGGGTCTTGAGCGCCTCCCACAGCTTCTCCAGATCCCAATCCTCGGAGTAGCCCTCGGCCGTCGCACCGTCGACATAGGCCGTGATGACGTCGACCATCATGTCGTGGGCCTGCTGTTGCAGGTTCTCGCCTTCGAGGATCATCCGGCGCTCGTCGTAGATGACCGTGCGCTGCCGGTTCATCACCTCGTCGTACTTGAGGACGTTCTTGCGGACCTCGAAGTTCTGCTGCTCGACCTGGGTCTGCGCGCTCTTGATCGCGCGGGTAACCATCTTGGCCTCGATCGGCACATCCTCGGGCAAGTTGAGCCTGGTGAGCAAGGTCTCCAGCGTTGCGCCGTTGAAGCGGCGCATCAACTCGTCACCCAGCGACAGATAGAACCGCGACTCGCCCGGGTCACCCTGACGGCCGGAGCGACCGCGCAGCTGGTTGTCGATACGGCGCGACTCGTGGCGCTCGGTGCCCAGCACGTACAGGCCACCGGCGGCGCGCACCTCGTCGGCCTCGCCCTTGGCCTCCGCCTTGATGGCGTTGACGGTGGACTCCCAGGCCGCCTCGTACTCCTCGGGCGTCTCCACCGGGTCCAGGCCCTGCTCCTTGAGCCGCTTGTCGGCGAGGAACTCGACGTTGCCGCCCAGCACGATGTCGGTACCGCGGCCCGCCATGTTGGTGGCCACGGTGATGGCGCCACGGCGACCGGCCTCGGCGATGATGTTCGCCTCTTGCTCGTGGTACTTGGCGTTGAGGACGTTGTGCGGCACCTTGCGCTTGGTGAACTGCCGCGACAGGTACTCCGAGCGCTCGACGGAGGTGGTGCCGATCAGGACCGGCTGGCCCTTCTCATAACGCTCCACCACATCGTCGACGACGGCGATGTACTTGGCTTCCTCGGTCTTGTAGATCAGGTCGGACTGGTCCTCGCGGATCATCGGCCGGTTGGTCGGGATCGACACGACACCCAGCTTGTAGATCTCGTGCAGCTCGGAGGCCTCGGTCTGGGCGGTACCGGTCATGCCGGAGAGCTTCTTGTAGAGACGGAAGTAGTTCTGCAGCGTGATGGTGGCCAGGGTCTGGTTCTCGGCCTTGATCTCGACGCGTTCCTTGGCCTCGATGGCCTGGTGCATGCCCTCGTTGTAGCGCCGGCCCACCAGCACGCGGCCGGTGAACTCGTCGACGATGATGACCTCGCCGTTGCGGACGATGTAGTCCTTGTCGCGCAGGAAGAGTTCCTTGGCCTTCAGGGCGTTGTTCAGATAGCTGACCAGCGGTGAGTTGGCCGCCTCGTAGAGGTTCTCGATGCCCAACTGGTCCTCGACGAACTCGACACCGATCTCGTGCACACCGATGGTGCGCTTGCGCAGGTCGACCTCGTAGTGGACGTCCTTCTCCATCAGCGGGGCCAGCCGGGCGAACTCGGAGTACCAGTTGGAGGCACCGTCGGCCGGGCCCGAGATGATCAGCGGGGTTCGGGCCTCGTCGATCAGGATGGAGTCGACCTCGTCGACGATGGCGAAGTGGTGGCCGCGCTGCACCATCTCCTGCACGGAGTGGGCCATGTTGTCACGGAGGTAGTCGAAGCCGAACTCGTTGTTGGTGCCGTAGGTGATATCGGCGGCGTAGGCCGCCCGGCGCTGGTCCGGGGTGAGCCCGGACAGGATGACGCCGACGTCCAGGCCCAGGAAACGATGGATGCGGCCCATCTGCTCGCTATCGCGTTTCGCCAGGTAGTCGTTGACCGTGACGATGTGGGTGCCCTTGCCGGTCAGCGCGTTGAGGTAGGCGGGCATCACGCCGGTGAGGGTCTTGCCCTCACCGGTCTTCATCTCGGCCACGTTGCCGAAGTGCAGCGCCGCACCACCCATCAGCTGGACGATGAACGGCTTCTGACCGAGCACCCGCCAGGCTGCCTCGCGGGCCACCGCGAACGCCTCGGGCAGCAGGTCGTCGACGTCTTCACCACCGTCGATGCGCTTGCGGAACTCGTCGGTCTTGGCCCGCAGTTCGGCGTCGGAGAGCTTCTCGACGTCCTCGGACAGGGTGTCCACATAGTCGGCCACCTTCTTGAGGCGTTTGACCATGCGGCCTTCACCGAGCCGGAGCAACTTATCGAGCACGCTATTTCCCCTGTGGGTTGACGAATCTGGACGGCCGAGGGCCTGTTCCATCGTAGGCGACCGTTCTGGCAGCCCTCTTAAAAGCGTCCCCGGTGTCGGTGCGAGTGTCGGCCGGTGTCCGCCCGTGCATGCAGCGAGCCCCCGGCCGGATCGGCCGGGGGCTCGTGCGGGACAGCTGGATCAGGCCAGCCGGATCAATCCGTAGTCGTAGGCGTGCCTGCGGTAGACCACCGTCGGCCGGTCCGACTCCTTGTCGTGGAAGAGGAAGAAATCATGGCCGACGAGTTCCATCTCGTAGAGCGCGTCGTCGACGCTCATCGGGGTGGACTCGTGGGTCTTGGTGCGCACGATGCGGCCGGGCTCGTGGAAATCGGCAGGATCGATGGAGAACGGATCCGCGGCCGCGGGCGACTCCTCGGGCGGCAGCATCGCGGTGGCCTCGTGCAGGGATACCGGCGTCTTGTCGCCGTAGTGGATCTTGCGGCGGTCCTTCGTCCGGCGCAACCGTGCCTCGAGTTTGCTGGCCGCCGACTCCAGCGCGGCATAGAAGCTGTCCGCACACGCCTCGCCACGCACCACCGGTCCGCGGCCTCGCGCGGTGATCTCGACGTGCTGGCAGTTCTTACGCTGGCGGCGATTGCGTTCGTGGTCGAGCTCGACATCGAAAAGGTAGATGGTCTTGTCGAAACGTTCGAGCCGAGCCAGCTTCTCCGCGACATAGACGCGGAAGTGCTCAGGTACCTCGACATTTCGGCCCTTGACCACGACCTCGGCGTTCATCGCCGGCGCGTCAGGGGTGTCGTTGCGGTCATCCATGACCATGGTCGAGTGCTCAGATTGCACGGAATTCGTTGACATACTTGACAACTCATTTCTGTCGGCAGTCGCACGCAGAACGCGTGCCGGATTGTCACTGATACGCCGACGAGAACCGAGCATGCCGCGCGCCCGCCGGCGTCAGGTGTCGAGTTACCACCTCCCACCACAGTCGGGCAGTCCCGATACCGCACGGGCGCCCGTTTTCGGGTGCCGCCGTGAGGTGTTCACGGGTTGTTGGCTTCGACCGTAGTCCGAGTTCACCTGACTGTGCCACCTATTTCGCAGACCTGTTTTCAGTTCTTCATCTGCGGGCAACGACGACCCGTGACCATCACGCGCTCGCCAGCGCCAGAACTGCCTGCACAGCAATGCCGGCACCGCGTAAAGCCCGCACCGATTCGCGGGCCGTGGCACCGGTGGTGACGACATCGTCGACGAGGATCACCGCACCGGCCACCGGGCGTGCCACCCGGACCCGGCCCTCGAGGTTGCGCTGGCGTTGGGAACTGGACAGCCCGACGGAGTCCCTGGCGAAGCCCGTCAGGCGCAGCGCTCGGGTCACCGTGACACCGGCGCGGTCGGCGGCTGCCGCCGAGGCCACCCGGGCCACCGGGTCCCCGCCGCGCCGGCGCGCGGACCACGCGCGGGTGGGTGCGGCCACGATGGTCAGTGGCGTCTCGATGAGCCCCCAGGTCAGCAGTTGGTCGAGGCCGATGCGCAGGGTCTGCGCCAGCGGTGCCACCAGGTCCGCGCGGCCGTGTTCCTTGACCGCGATGATCGCGTTGCGCCGCGCGCCTGCGTAACGGCCCAGCGCCAGCACCGGTACACCGGGATCGAGCCGCGGCGCGACCACCTGAGGGTGGGCGGCGCGGGTGCGCAGTTCGGTGGCGCATGCCGGGCACCAGCGCGTCGACGGCGCACCACATCCGCCGCATTCCAGCGGCAGCATCAGATCCAGCACACGAGTAAGTGTCCGCGCGGGGTCCGACAACCCGGGCCCGGCAACCGGGCCAACCTATCCGGGCAGCACGGGCACCGCGCCGGTGACCATCAGCGGCCCGACCTCCGACCAGGTGAGGTCGTTGTCGGCCGCCGAACCGGACAGCTGCAGGATTCCCCTGCGATCGGCCACGTAGACCGTGGAGGGATTGGCCGCGACCACCGACATCGGCACCGCGAGATTGCCGTTGGGCCCGTCGGAGTTCACCCCGTCGAGATTGACATACGACACCGGGTGCGCGTCATCGGTACGGGTGACGACGATATCGTCACCGGTCCGCCAGGACAGCGATACCGCGGTGGAACCCAACCCGAAACCCAGCCGGCGCGGGTACGTCAGCGCGTATCCCCCGCCGGGGGTCTGCTCCACCCCGGCCAGGATCACCTGTCCGTTGATCACCATGGCCGCGCGGGTGCCGTCGCGGGAGAGCTGCAGTTCGGCGATGGCGCCCGGAAACTTGGTCGCCACGGCGGTGGAATCGACCGGGATTCGCGCCGGCTGGCCGGACGCGGCCTCCTGCAGGACCCGCACGACGTTGACGCCGTCGACGACGACCCAGATGGCCTCGTCCAACGACCAAGTCGGTCGGGTCAGCGAGCGACCGTCGAGGGCCTGGGCGGCATCCCCGCCGATCGGTCCGATCCACAGCGAGGACGCCATGTCAGGGGCATCGCGACGCAGCACCACCACCGAGGCCACCTGCTGTCCGCTGCGCGACAGGGCTGCGGCGGTCTGGTCGCGCAGCTGCCCGAACGGTCCGGGCACCCGCGGTGCGCGTTGCCCGTCGAGGTAGACCAGCGACCCGCCGACGAGGGCGTGCAATCCGGCGCCCGCACCGTCGGCCGCGCCGGGGTCGCTGGCCGCGACATCGGCGGTGTCCCAGCCCTGGGCGAACCGGTCGTCCAGCGCCGCCCCGTCGGCGTTGATGACATAGGGACCGTTGATACCGGCCCGTGCCAGCGTCCAGATGATCTGTGCGGCAAGCAATTGCCGGGTATGCGGGTCGGTGGTGGAGAGATTCTCCAGATCGATGCGCGCACCGCCGTAACCCCGACCCACGCCGGTCTTACTGCCATCGGCCCTGGTGACCGGCCCACGCAAGCGCAGCGGGGCGGCGAGCAGATTGCGCACGGTGTGCGCCATCTCGGGCCGCGGTCCGGTGATCATCTTCGACATCAGCTCGGTGGCAAGCTGATCGGAGTCCGACACCGCGACGTAGCGCGGGTCGGGGACCACCGTGTTCCCGGTGGGGTCGGTGAAGTACAGCGTGTTGCGCCGATAGGTCTGCTGGAACTGCTGCCAGTCCAGGAAGACCCCGTTGGGCAGCTTGTCGATGCGCCAGCCGCCCGGCGTCTGCACGAGCTCGATGGGGCCCGGGTCGGGCAGCGCACCTTCGGCGGTCTCGAACACCCCGACATCGGAAAGCGATCCGAGGATATCGGCCGCCATGGTGACCGACACCCGGTCCGGACGACGCGTCTCGGTGAAGACCACCCGGTCGATCAGCAGTGCGCTACCGGCGTCATCCCAACCGCGCGAGGCGGATTCGGTGAGGAACTGCCGGGCGGCCAGGTGCCGGTTGGCGGGATCGGCGGTGGCCTTGAGGAATTCGCGGAGCAGCACATCGGGTTCCATACCGGGCGACGGTGTCGGCAACCGCGGCGGCGCCGGGCGGTCGACGGTACCGATCGCCTGCGGCGCCGACGAACTCGGCACCCCGGCGCACCCCGAGGCCAACAGGGCGGCGGTGACCAGCATGCTCAGCACCACCAGGACGCGTCTCATACGCCCTCCGATTCCCGATCGCGCCTGCCCCGCTCGCCCGCGGTGTCCTTGGCCCTGGCCGCGACGTTGACGGGTTTGAGCGGCAACGGGCTGGTGGTCACCTTGTGACCGCGCACCAGTGGCAGGGTCAGCCGGAAACAGGCACCGTTACCGGGTTCCCCCCAGGCCTCCAGCCGGCCCTGGTGCAGCCGGGCGTCCTCGATGCTGATGGCGAGCCCGAGGCCGGTGCCTCCGGAGCGGCGCACCCGCGACGGGTCCGAACGCCAGAAGCGACTGAAGACCAGCTTCTCCTCGCCGGGGCGCAGCCCGACACCGTGATCGCGGACGGTGACGGCGACGGTGTCCTCGTCCGCGGCCATCCGGATCTCGACGGGCTTGCGCTCGGCGTGGTCGATGGCATTGGCGATGAGGTTGCGCAGGATGCGCTCGACCCGACGGGGGTCCACCTCGGCGATGACCCCGTCGGCGGGCATGTCGACGTCCAACTGCACGGCGGCATCGGCCGCCAGGTGCCCGACGTTGTCCAATGCGCTCTGCACGGTGGCGCGCAGATCGACCGCCTCGACCGCCAGTTCGGCCACGCCGGCATCGTGGCGGGAGATCTCCAGCAGGTCGGCCAGCAGCGTCTCGAACCGGTCCAGTTCGTTGACCATCAGCTCGGTGGACCGCCGCAGCGCGGGATCCAACTCGTCGCTGTGATCATGGATCAGGTCGGCGGCCATCCGGACCGTGGTGAGCGGGGTCCGCAGCTCGTGGCTGACATCGGAGGTGAAGCGGCGCTGCAGATTACCGAACTCTTCGAGCTGGGTGATCTGACGCGACAGACTTTCGGCCATATCGTTGAACGAGACCGCCAGCCGCGCCATATCGTCCTCACCGCGCACCGGCATCCGCTCGGTCAGATGACCTTCGGCGAACCGCTCGGCGATACGCGAGGCCGACCGCACCGGCAACACGATCTGGCGCGCGACCAACAGTGCGATGGCGGCCAGCAGCCCGAGCAGCACGATGCCGCCGGTGGCCATGGTGCCGCGCACCAGGGCGATGGTCGATTCCTCGTTGCTCAGCGGGAAGATCAGATAGAGCTCAAGGTTGGTGACCGTCGAACGCGCCGAGGCGCCGGGGCTGCCCACGATGAGGGCGGGCCCGGAGAACCCGTCGGTGTGCACACCGGCGTACTGATAGCTGACCTGGCCCGCCTGCACGAAATCCCGCAGTGCGGTGGGAATCTGCTGCACCGGCCCGGCCGCGGTGGCCGCGCGCGGGCCGTCACCGGGAACGACGAGCACCGCGTCGTAGGCGCCGGCGAGCCCGGGGCCGGCATCGGCCTTGCGATCGATCAGGGTGTTGCGGGCCAGCTGGAGGCTGCTGTCCAGCGACCGGGTTTCCTCACCGCTGACGATGCCGCTGACGGTATCGCGGGCGCGCTCGATCTCCTCGGTGGCCGCCCGCACCTTGACCTCCAGGATGCGGTCGGTGATCTGGCTGGTGAGCACGAAGCCGAGGACCATGATGACGGCCAGGGACAACCCCAGCGTCAACGAGACCACCCGCAGCTGCAGAGAACGACGCCACGCGAAACTGATGGCGCGACCGAGCGCGCCGAGCCCGCGCCACACCGGGGACGGCCCCCGAAATCGGCTGCGGACCCGACGTCTGGAGCCGAAGATCACGGATACAGCCGTTCGATCATCACGATCGCGACGGCGGTGCCGTCAACCACGATCACGGCGGGCCGGCCTTGTATCCCACCCCTCGAACGGTCAGCACCACCTGCGGATTCTCCGGATCGGTCTCGACCTTGGCCCGCAGCCGCTGCACATGCACGTTGACCAGCCGGGTATCGGCGGGATGCCGGTAGCCCCAAACCTGTTCGAGCAGCACGTCACGGGTGAACACCTGGCGCGGTTTGCGGGCCAGCGCCACCAACAGGTCGAACTCCAACGGGGTCAGCGAGATCTGCTCACCGTTACGGGTGACCTTGTGGGCCGGCACGTCGATGTCGATATCGGCGATCGACAACATCTCGGCGGGCTCATCGTCGTTGCGGCGCAGGCGCGCCCGCACGCGGGCCACCAACTCCTTGGGCTTGAACGGCTTCATGACGTAGTCGTCGGCGCCGGACTCCAGACCCAGCACCACGTCCACGGTGTCGGTCTTGGCCGTCAGCATCACGATCGGCACCCCCGAGTCCGAGCGCAGCACCCGGCACACGTCGATACCGTTCATGCCGGGCAGCATCAGATCCAGCAGGACCAGATCGGGACGCAGCTCACGCACGGCGGTGAGCGCCTGGCTGCCGTCACCGATGACGGCGGTGTCGAAACCCTCGTTGCGCAGGACGATGGTGAGCATCTCGGCCAGTGACGGGTCGTCGTCGACGACCAGGATCCGTTGCCTCATGGTGACCATGGTGTCACCACAAGGCGACAAAACCAGGGTGCCACGCGGGGTGCTGCGCGGTGAACCTCAGGGTGCCGACATGGCCGCCGCCAGCGCGGTCGCCTCGACGTCCGGTCCGACGACCATCCACCGCCCGCCCCAGTCCGCGCCGGCCAGCTGCGCGTACACCGCGCCGGTGCGCTGCTGCAGACCGCTGTCACGCTCATAGGCATCGCGCGCGCGCTCGGCGTCGGCGGCCGCCCGGCCGACCGCACGCTCGGCGGCCAGCGCTACCGGAACATCGAGCAGCACTTGATGATCCGGGGCGGGCAAGGCGAACCGCCCGTACTCGAGATCGCCGACCCACTCCACCACGTCGCCGTCGCCACCCTGGCGGAGCCGGGCCGCGCTGTAGGCGGCGTTGGAGGCGACATAGCGATCCAGGATCAGCACATCGTGTTCGGCCAGCAGCCGGCGGATATCGGCGGCCGCGCCCGAGCGGTCCAGCGCGAACAACATGGCCATCGCATAGACCGACTCGGCGAGGTCACCGTGCCCGCCGTGCAGCGCCTCGGCGGCCAGATCGGCATGGATCGACGCACCGTACCGCGGGAAGGCCAGGGTGGTCACGGACTTGCCTTCGGCCTCGAACGCCGCGCGCAGACCCTCGGTCAACGTCCGCTTGCCTGCCCCGTCGAGGCCCTCGATCACGATGAGCACGCGGCGAGCGTAGCCGACCCACTACCCGCCGGACACCCATCCGAGGATCGTCAGCCCCACCATCGCGAACAACAGCAATGCGGGCGCGACGGTGGACAGCCAGGTCGCGCCGAGCACCGCGACCACCAACCCGCAGGCACCCGCCAGCACGAGAAAGATCAACCGCAGCGCCACGATGGTGTGGCGGGCCGACACCGCCCGCAGCACCGGTATCGGCACCATCCGCAGCGTCCAGCACACCGCCGCAATCGGCGCCGCGGCCAGAAGCCCGGTGAAAAGCCTTGCCAGAACCGTCGATTGACCTTGCTCGTGCAGTGTGAAGATGGCGAACATGGCCGCGGCGAGCAGCACCGTGGACGCCGTCGCCATCCGCAGAACGCGGGTGATGGCCAGCCCGATGTTGCCCAGTGCCGTCTGCGTCAGCGCCGGATCCATCCGCATGGCCTGCAGCAGGCCACGCAACGCCGCGGTGTTGGTGCCCCACCGCAACCGGCTGACCGCCAGATTGTGGACGGCCAGACCATGTCCGGGATCGATCCGCAGCGCCTGAAGATAGTCGGGTTCGGCGGCGGCGAGCCCGGACACCTTCTGCTGCAGGTCACCGCGCAACACCCAGGCGTCCGCCGATGCCGGATACAGCCGCAGCGCCTGGTCGACGACGGCCAACGCCTCGGCGTGCCGACCGGCCTCCCGCAGCAGACTGGCATAGGTGTACTGCGCCAGCGGTGAATCGGGGTGGGCCGCGGCGGTCTGCCAGGCCAGTGTCAGCGCCTCCTGCACCCGGCCCTGACCGTAGAGCGTCAACGCCTGCCCGCCCCTGGCGGCGATATCGTCGGCCACTGTCCCCCCTGCGGTGTCCGGCTTCCGGTCTCCGAACGACCCTAGAACTGGCCGCAGTTGGGTCTGGTCGGCACCCCGTTGAAGCGGTCGGCGATCCACTGCATCGCGGGTTCGCCGTCGACGAGCATCGGCAGCGCATGGTTGACGACGGCCTTGTTGAGGAACGGCGGTTGCTCGTTGGTGCGGAACTCGACGTCCGCGCCCTTGGCGCACCAGTCCTTGCCGAGCTGGACCGACGGCGCGTACGGCACCAGCGGATCGAACCGGTTGTGGTTGATCATCACGGGCGCATCGGGTTTCAGCGTGCCCAGCTTCTGCAGGTCGAGCAGCCCGCGGAACTGGGGATCGGTCAGCAGGACGTCGATCGGACCGGTGAAATAGGGCTGCAGATGCCGGAACATGAACTTGATCAGCGTCTCGGGGACGCACTGGTCCCTGGTCTTGTCGACGAAATCCATTCCGCGCGGGGTGAGCAGGCCGCGAATCTTGGCCGCCACCTCGGGGTAGGTCTGGCTGACGCTGTTGAGCGCGTACCCGATCACCCCGACCAGCGCGCTGCCGTCGGCGAACGGGATCAGCGCGGCCAGGTCGGCCGGCGGCGCTCCGGCGAAGGTGCCCACGATGTCGAGTTCGGGCGCGTAGGCCGAGGCGAGTTCGGCGGCCGAGGCCGCCGCCCCACCACCCTGGGAGTAGCCCCAGAACGCGACGGGCCCGTCGGGCGGTAGCGAGGTGTCGGGCAATGCTTGTGCCGCCCGCGCCGCGTCGAGCATCGCCTGCCCCTGGGACAGCCGGTTGACGTAGGTGTGGGTGACCCCGATGGTGCCGAGACCCTCGTAATCGGTCATCACGATGGCGAAGCCGCGCGCCACCATGGTCGCGACGAACATCTCCTCGTAGTTGAAGGTGAAGTCCAGATACGGCGACCAGTGGATGCCCTGGTTGAACCCGCGCGACGGGGCGCATTGATCCCCCTGCCCCTGGGTGCCGGGGCCGTAGACGATCAGCGGCCGCGGACCACGCCCGGGCCACGGCGCCCACGGCTCGAAGTAGGTGCCGGTCACCACATCTGGGTTACCGCGTCCGTCGGTGCTGCGGTACATGATGCGGGTGCCGTTGGCCATGATGTGGCCGAGCTGGCCGGACGGCTCGAGCACCAGCCGGGACGGTTCGGTGCGCACGAGCGCACCCGGCGGCACATCCGGCAACGGATTCGGTGGCGTGTAGAAGGCGGTGTATTCGTCCTCGTTGTAGTACGGATACCAGTCGTCGGCATGGGCCAATCCGCTTGTCAGACAACCGATGACAATCCCGAAAGAGATCACGACGCACAGCGCCCCGGCCCGAATCACTACCGGACAGTAACATTGAGGTCGCCGATTGGCCACGAATTCGTGACGTTTCGTCCGACGGCTCAGATGTAACGCGCACCGACGCGTCCCACAGCCGCGGATGCCCCCCCCGGACAGCACGACGCCGCGACGGNCCGTCGCGGCGTCTGCAGCGATCAGATGGGTCGAGAGTGGGTCAGTACCGGTAGTGCTCCGGCTTGTACGGCCCCTCGACGTCGACGCCGATGTACTCGGCCTGATCCTTGCTCAGCTTGGTCAGCGTGCCACCCAGTGCCTCGACGTGGATCCTGGCGACCTTCTCGTCGAGGTGCTTGGCCAGGCGATAGA
Source organism: Mycolicibacterium sp. 22603 (assembly GCA_052044345.1). GTDB lineage: Bacteria > Actinomycetota > Actinomycetes > Mycobacteriales > Mycobacteriaceae > Mycobacterium. Next base: position 200,810 of record JBQEMX010000005.1, on the reverse strand, counting down.
CCTCGTTGTCGTACTCGTCGTTCTTGGTCCACAGCTCGATCTGCGCGATGACCTGGTTGGAGAAGCTGTTGCTCATCACGAACGAGGGGTGCCCGGTGGCGTTGCCCAGGTTGAGCAGTCGGCCCTCGCTCAGCACGATGATCGACTTGCCCGACTCACCGAAGGTCCACTCGTCGACCTGCGGCTTGATGTTGATGCGGGTGGCACCCGAGCGCTCCAGGGCGGCCATGTCGATCTCGTTGTCGAAGTGGCCGATATTGCCCAGGATCGAGTGATCCTTCATCGCCTTCATGTGGTCGAGGGTGATGATGTCCTTGTTACCGGTCGAGGTGATGACGATGTCGGCATCGCCGATCGCCTGCTCGACGGTCACCACGTCATAACCGTCCATCAGCGCCTGCAGGGCGTTGATCGGGTCGATCTCGGTGACCTGGACGCGGGCGCCCTGGCCGGCCAGCGACTCCGCGCAGCCCTTGCCGACATCGCCGTAACCGCAGATCAGCACCTTCTTGCCGCCGATGAGGGCGTCGGTGCCGCGGTTGATGCCGTCGACCAGCGAGTGGCGGGTGCCGTACTTGTTGTCGAACTTGCTCTTGGTGACCGAGTCGTTGACGTTGATGGCCGGGAACGCCAGTTCACCGGCCGCGGCGAACTGGTACAGGCGCAGCACACCGGTGGTGGTTTCCTCGGTGACGCCCTGGACCGACTCGGCGATCTTGGTCCACTTGTCCTTCTCGGTCTCGAAGCGCTCACGCAGCACTCCGAGGAAGACCTTCCATTCGGCCGAGTCGTCCTCTTCGGCGGGCGGGACCACGCCGGCCTTCTCATACTGCGCGCCGCGCAGCACCATCATGGTGGCGTCGCCACCGTCGTCGAGGATCATGTTGGCCGGCTCGCCCGGCCACGTCAGCATCTGCTCGGCGGCCCACCAGTACTCCTCCAGCGTCTCGCCCTTCCAGGCGAAGACCGGGGTGCCCTTGGGCTCGTCGACGGTGCCGTGCGGGCCGACGACGATCGCGGCGGCGGCATGGTCCTGGGTGGAGAAGATGTTGCAGCTCGCCCAGCGAACCTCAGCACCGAGCGCCACCAGCGTCTCGATCAGCACCGCGGTCTGCACCGTCATGTGCAGCGAGCCGGAGATGCGCGCGCCCTTGAGCGGCTGGACGTCGTGGTATTCGCGGCGCAGTTCCATCAGTCCGGGCATCTCGTGCTCGGCCAGACGGATCTCCTTGCGGCCGAAATCGGCGAGCGAAAGGTCGGCGACCTTGTAGTCGATGCCGTTGCGGACATCGGCGGTCAACGCAGTCATAAGTGGTCAGAGCCCCTTTTGTGTCGTTCGTCATCACTGGAGGCAGGCCTGCGCGATACGGCGCGGGCCATGCCGAAACCCGTAGCCTGCGGGCTCGCGGGACAGGGCCAACGCATCATCGATGGCGCTCTGCCAGCTACGGGGTATCGCCTTACACCGTAGCCGAAAACGCCGCTGTTCTACCTCGTCCCCCGTCGACCGATCCCCGATGCGGTTTCGACGGATCCGCGCCGGGGTAACAAGCCGCTCGCGTTCAGGACAGAGCGGGAGGTCGACCATGCGTGCTCACCCGGGCTCCCGCGACGATGGCACCGCACGCCGTTCGCTGGTGGCGCTGGCCATCCTGAACTTCTTCCTAGCCGACGCCCGCGACGGCCTCGGCCCGTTCCTCGACGCCTTTCTCGCGACCCGCGGCTGGTCATCGGTCGCATTGGGCGCGATCGCCACCACCGGTGGACTGATCGGGCTGGTGGTGACCCCGCTGTTCGGTGCGCTGGTCGACGGGTCCCGGCACAAACGGGCGCTGGTCGCCGGTCCGGTGATCCTGGTGACCGCGGTGGCGTTGCTGACGCTGGTCGCCCCGACCGGACCGATCGTGTGGGTGGGGCAGGTCGGCACGGCGGTCGTCGGCGCCGTCATCGGTCCGGCGATGATGGGCCTGACCCTGGGGTTGGTCGGGGAACGGGTGTTCGGCAGGCAGGTCGCCCGCAACGAGTTCTGGAACCATGTCGGCAACGTGGCGTCGTTGACCGCCGTCTTCGTCCTGGTCTCGCTCTACGGTGAACGGGCCATCATCGGGCTGATGCTGGTGACCGCCGCAGGCGCGGTGCTCGCCGCCTTCTGCGTATCCGCGGCCGATATCGACCACGACACCGCCCGCGGCCTTGCCGAGGCCGATGCCGGGGACCGGCCGTCGGGCCTGCGGACACTGGTCGCGACACCGGGACTGGTGGTCTTGGCCTTGGTGTTGTTGATGTTCCACTTCGGCAATGCGCCGATGAGCCGGCTGATCGCCCAGGATTTCGCGATCGAGCTGGGCACCCCGTTCCGCACCACGGCCATCATCACCGGAGTGGCCCAGCTGTCGATGATCGCCGCCGCGGTCGCGGCACCGGCGGCGATCCGGCGTTTCGGGTTGTCCACGGTGCTGCTGATCGGCCTGTGCGCGCTGCCGATCCGCGGTCTGATCGCCGGCACCGTACCCGGTTTCTGGACGATCTTCCCGGTGCAGATGCTCGACGGGGTGGGTGCCGGGCTGGTCGGCATCGTGACCCCGGTCGCCGTGGAGCGCCTGTTGGCCGGGACCGGCCGGTTCAACGTCGGATTCGCGGCGGTGATGACGGTGCAAGGGGTGGGCGCCTCGTTGAGCAACGTGATCGCCGGGGCGGTGGTGTCCGCACGCGGCTATCACGCCTCACACATGCTCAGCGGATTGATCGCGGTGACCGCGATCGCACTGTTCCTGCGTTACCGCAGGCTCATCGTGCGGCCGGACCGCGAGAGCCTCGACGTCGTCACTGCGGCCCCGGGTCGATGACCCCGTAACGCTCGGCGAACGGGGACATCAGGCGGGCCAGATCGCGGGCGACGTCGTGATCGGCCTCCGGCGGCATCGATACATAACTCATCGCCAGCCGGACGATCGCGCGGGCCAACACCCCGGCATCCTCGTCGGTGGCCTTGATCCAGCTGTTCTGGAAGGTGGCGGTCAGCCGTTGTGAGCAGCGGCTGATGATGGGCCCGCTGTCGGTCGTGATGATCTGCAGCAGGTCGGGTTTGGCCTCGCCGTTGAGCAACGAGATCACCAGAGGATCGGAGGCGGACTCCAGGAAGAACGCCCGGAATCCCTCAAGGAACGCCTCGTACACCTGCCCGATGTTGTTGGCGATGGCGCCATCGACGGCATTGACCAGACGGTCCGCCAACCGCAGGGCGTATCCCTGCGCCAGGCCCTGCCGGGAGCCGAACTCGTTGTAGATGGTCTGCCTGCTGATGCCGGCGGCCCTGGCCACGTCGGTGAGGGTGATCGAGGACCAGTCGCGCACCTGCAGCATCTCGCGCATGCCGTCGAGGATCGAATCGCGCAGCAGCACCCGCGATGCCTCCGCATACGGCACCCGGGCGGCGCCGGACCGCGGTGCATTCATGACCGCGACCCTATAACTTTCGCGCCGATCCGTTGCGACCGTCACGGCCGGGCGATCTCCACCATGTCGAAATCGGACTTGGCCGCGCCACAATCCGGGCAGCTCCAGTCTTCCGGGATGTCCGCCCAGCGGGTGCCCGGCGCGATACCGTCCTCGGGCCAGCCCTTCGCCTCGTCGTACTCGAATCCGCATTGCACGCAGACGAACAGTTTGTAGTCCATGTCATTTCCTTTCCCAGTCGACTCTGCGCTCACGGTGGCGGCATCTCGAACTTTGCCGCCGTCAGCGCAGAGTCAGCGTCACACAGTTTCGAAGTCGACCTTCTCGCGGACCGCACAGTCCGGGCAGGTCCAGTCGTCGGGCACCGCGTCCCAGCTGGTGCCCGGCGGAAATCCCTCGCGCGGAGCACCATTGGCCTCGTCGTAGACGAAATCGCAACCCGGGCAACGGTAGGCGCTCACGCTCAAGCCCCCCGCTCTTCGCCCGCCCCGTACTTGGCGAGCACGTGAGCACGCCTACGCGGATGGATGTTGGCGCGGGTGATGTCACCGTCGTAGTGGGCCAGCACCCGGTGATCCATCACTTTGCGCCACAACGGCGGAAAGTAGGTCAGCCCGATCATCGAGGCGTACCCGCTGGGCAGGTTCGGCGCGCCGTCCATGCTGCGCAGCGTCTGGTAGCGGCGGGTGGGATTGGCGTGGTGATCACTGTGCCGCTGCAGGTGATAGAGGAAGAGATTGGTCACGATGTGATCGGAATTCCAGCTGTGCACCGGCGCACATCGCTCATAGCGGCCCGACTCCAGCTTCTGCCGCAGCAGACCGTAGTGCTCCAGATAGTTGACCGTCTCCAGCAGGGCGAAACCGTAGATCGCCGAGATCAGGATGTAGGGGATCAACCCGAGACCGAAGATCGCCAGCAGGGCGCCGTAGAGCACCACCGACATCGCCCAGGCATTCAGCACGTCGTTGGACGGGTGCCACTTCGACTTTCCGGCCCGCTCCAGCCGCTTGGCCTCCAGCTCCCACGACGACTTGAGGCTGCCCCACACGCTGCGCGGCAGGAACTCCCAGAAGGTTTCGCCGAACCGCGCCGAGGCCGGATCCTCCGGGGTGGCGACGCGAACATGGTGACCGCGGTTGTGCTCGATGTAGAAGTGCCCGTATCCGGTCTGCGCCAGGGTGATCTTGGACAGCCAGCGCTCCAGCGAGTCCTTCTTGTGGCCCATCTCGTGCGCGGTGTTGATACCGACGCCGCCGAGCACGCCCACCGACAGTGCCAACCCGATCTTCGCCGGCCAGCCGAGGCCACCGTCGAAGCCCAGCCAGCTCAGGTCCGTCGCGGTGAACAGGTACGCCCCGAAGATGACGCTGGCGTACTGACAGGGGATGTAGGCGTAGGTGCAGTAGCGGTAATACTTGTCGTTCTCCAGTCGTTCCATGACCTCGTCGGGCGGATTCTGCCCATCGGGGCCGAAGAACCGGTCCAGGATCGGCAACAGCCCGTAGACCAGCAGCGGGCCGACCCAGAACGGGACCTGCGCCGCGATATGCCAGCCGAGGTTGTTGAGGGCCCAGACCACCGGCAGCATCACGAACAGGGCCGTCGGGGCGATCAACCCCATCAGCCACAGGTACCGCTTGCGGTCACGCCATTCGGTCGCGGGGACCTCCACGGCCCCATGGTCGATCTGCGATGTCATCTGCCACACCTCTCTGTGAGGACCATCACTACTGAACTGGACTATAGGCGACGATTTGTCTGGTGTCTATACAAAACAAGCTACTTTGTACAATTTGACCGGCTTGGGTGAGACCGCCGGCTGCTTCCAGCGCACTCCCCGAACCGCAGTCAGCCCTCTTGACCTCGAACTTCCGTGTGACCCGGCACACACCGCGTACGGTCGGCCGCATGGGGGAACACGCCATCGTCATCGGTGCGAGCCTGGGCGGGCTGTGCGCGGCGCGGGTGCTCGCCGCCCATTTCGACCGGGTGACCATCTACGAGCGCGACACGCTGCCCGATGGTCCGGCCAGTCGCACCACCGTGCCGCAGGACCGGCATGTGCACCTACTGATGGCCCGGGGTGCGGCCGAATTCGAGGACCTGTTCCCCGGATTGCTCGACGACATGGTCGCCGCCGGGGTGCCCAAACTGGAGAACCGGCCCGACCGTATCCACTTCGGCGCGGCCGGACACGTCCTGGGCACCACCGACGAACTCAAGCGCGAGTTCACCGCCTACGTTCCCAGCCGGCCGCATCTGGAATGGCAGATCCGTGGCCGCACCCTGGCCCTGCCCCGCGTCGAACTGGTCCGGACCGGCGTCACCGAGCCGACCTACGACCCCACCGCCCGACGGGTGACCGGCGCGGTGCTCGACACCGGCGAGACCGTGACCGCCGATCTGGTGGTCGACGCCGCCGGTCGCGGTACCCGGCTGCCGGTCTGGTTGACGCAGTGGGGATTTTGCCGTCCTGACGAGGACACCGTCGACGTCGGCATCGACTACGCCACCGCGCAGGTGCACATACCGGCGGGTGTCATCGCGGAAAAGGTCGTGGTCGCCGGAGCCTCGCACGACGAGCCCGTCGGCCTCGGCATGCTGTTGTACGAGGACGGCAACTGGAGCGTGACAACCTTCGGCACCGGCAAGGTCCGTCCCCCGCAGAATCTGGCCGAGATACACGCGCTGGCCGACCGGTTACTGCCCGCTCATCTGAGCGCGGCGTTGCGAAGCGGAACTCCCCTGGGCGGCATGGCCTTTCACAAGTATCCGACCAGCAGGTGGCGCCGCTACGACCGGATGGGTCAGTTCCCGGACGGCATCATCCCGTTCGGCGACGCGGTGGTGAGCTTCAATCCGACCTACGGCCAGGGCATGACCATGACCTCGCTGCAGGCGCGCAACCTGCGCGAGGTGCTGGCCACCGGGCACCACGACGTGGCCCGCCGGCTGGCGAAGGCGACGAAGAAGACCACCTGGCCGGTCTGGACCATGAACGCCATCGGCGATGTGGCGCTGCACAACGCCGCCGCCGACCGCACGCCCTGGTGGTATGCGAAGGTGGGCAGTCTGTTCGACCAGTTCCTCGGCGCCGCCGAGAGCGATCCCGTGCTCGCCGAATGGTTCCTGCGCCGGTTCAGCCTGCTCGACAGCCTCTACATGGTGCCGGGTCCGCGCATGGTCGCGCGTACCGTCCGGCACAACATGAGCCTGCTCGTCGCAGAGAAGCGTCGGCGACCGGTTCGCGACACCGTCGCGCGCTAGATACCGACGGTCACCCGGAACAGTCGGGCCGGCTCGTCGGCGGACAACCGCACCGGGCCGTCGTCGGCGGCAACCCACGCCGACGCTCCGCGGTCCAGTGCCACATCATCGGCCTCGGCGTGCACGCGGACGGTGCCATCGATGCACAACAGGATCTGCGGCCCCTCGTGCTCGGCGGTGACCTCGACCTCGCGGCCCAGCCGATCACCGTCCAACCGCAGCACAGAGACCGCGAACTCGGTGGCCGGCGTGTCATAGACCAGTTCCACCCCACCCTGCTCGACCCGCGGCAGGATCGGCGCATCATCGGTGGGCGTGAAGTCCAGCACCCGCAGCAGCTCGGGCACGTCGACGTGCTTGGGTGTCAGCCCACCGCGTAACACGTTGTCGGAGTTGGCCATCACCTCGAAACCGATACCGTGCAAGTAGGCGTGCAGATTACCGGCCGGGAGGTAGATCGCCTCCCCCTCGGCCAAGGTGATCCGGTTCAGCAGCATCGCCGCCAGCACCCCGGCGTCACCGGGATACCGCTCGCCCAGTTCCAGGATCGTCTTCGCCTCGGCATGGAAGTCGGTCGCACCGGAACGCAGGTAGCTGATCGCCCCGTCGAGCACCGAGGGAACCAGCACGTCGAGATCGGGCTGCGGGAACGTGATCCACGTGGTGAACAGCGCGCGCAGACCGTCGGCATCGGACTGGTCGGTGAGCAGGGTGATGAACGGATCCAGCGCGGGTACCGCGAGGGCGCGCATGAACTCGGCGGACCTGGCGGCCGATCGGAATCCGGCCAACGCCTCGAACGTTCCCAGCGCGATGATGATCTCGGGCTTGTGGCTGCGATCGCGGTAATTGCGGGTCGGTGCGTTGATTGGGATGCCCAGATGGTTCTCCAGCTCGAAACCCTCGACGGCCTGCCGGGCGCTCGGATGTGCCTGCAGCGACAGCGGCTCGTCGGCGGCCAGCACCTTGGCAAGAAACGGCAGCGCGTCACCGAATCGGGACCGGGTACGGCTGCCGAGCTGGCCGTCCGGGTCGGCGGTGATCATCTCCAACAGCGAGCGCTCACCCGCGGGTGTCGCACAGTGCGCGGGATCACCCGGGTGCGCACCCAACCACAACTCGGCCTCGGGATTGGCCGTCGGACTTGGCCTTCCGGTGAACTCGGCGATCGCGGTCCGCGATCCCCATGCGTACTTCCGGATAGCTCCACGGAGCAGGTTCACGCTGTCAACCTCGCGCCAATCGCAGGTACACGGCCGTCATCTCCAACCGCACCGCCACCATCGCCAGTTGGTGCTCGGGACGGCTGCCGACGGCCGACGGCGCGGCGTCGGGAACATCATCGGCGCTGACGACGTCGAGATCGGGGAAGCCCTCGGTGCGGGCCACCACCGCCGGACGCTGCGCATCGGAGGTCAGCACCACGGTGCGTACCCGCGACGGCAGCGGACCGTCGAGCTCCTCGTCGTGGAACAGCGCCGTCTCATAATCCACGGGAGCGGCGTTGAGGCGGGCCAGCGCGCCGAGCGCATCGGTCAACCCGACCGCGGCGACCACCTGGCTCGCCACCTTCAACAACACCGTCGCACTGTGCTGGGCCAGCGCCACCGTCGCCGCACTGTCGCCGGCCAACACGACATCACGTCCGGTCAGTCGGTCGGCCAGCGTCTTGGCCGGGTTGGTGAACAGCTCGCGGCCCGCGCTGTTGCGCAATGCCTCGGCATCGAGTTCGTCGGCAAGAGCGTCGATGTCGACCCGCAGCCCGCGGTCGAGCACCGCCAGGATCGCCGCCCCACCGGCCAGGTAACGCGTCGACGAGAATTCCTCGGGCACCGCCAGCCGCGGGGCCAGCACGGCGGCCCGGCCCGCGGTCGCCTCGCGCAGCGGCCCCTCGTGCGGGGCGATGAGGACCACCCGCGCACCACGGCGCACACCCGTCGCCGCAGCCGATACCAGCACCGGGTCCCCGGCGTCGGCGCCCGCGACCACCACCACATCCAGCGCGCCCGTCCACGGCGGAACCTCGTCGGCCACCACGATCGGCACCGCCGTCACCCCGGCCAGCGCGGCGGCGAGCATCGTGCCCGCCGCGCGTGCCGGGCCGCCGTCGGCGACCCAGATCAGGGTGCGCGCAAGACCGTCGGCACGCACCTCCTCGAGTGCGCCCTCGGCCACCGCGGCCGCCATGGCGCGCACCTGTGCGCCGGACATCGCGGCGGCCCGCAGCAATCCGTCCCGGTCGGCGGCCAACAGTCCCTCGACATCGTCGAGGTCAATGGTGGCGGCCCGGGCGGTCACGGTGCCGGCTCACTGGCCTGCGGCCGACCAACGTCGTCGGTCTGCGCCGCGATCAGCGCAGCCACCTCATCCACCACCTCGGCCACCTCGGCGGCGGTGCGTGCTTCCACGTTGAGCCGCAACAACGGCTCGGTGTTGGAGGTGCGTAGGTTGAACCATCGACCCGCACCGAGATCGACCGTCACACCGTCCAGATGATCGAGGGACTGGGTCCGGCTCCCGAACGCGGTCAGCACGGCGTCGACCGTGCCCGGGGCGTCGGTGACGGTGAAGTTGATCTCTCCGGAGGATTCGTAACGCTGATAGTCGGCCATCAGCTCCGAGAGCGGGCGTTGCTGCTCCCCCAACGCGGCCAGCACGTGCAGCGCGGCGAGCATGCCGGAGTCGGCGCCCCAGAAATCGCGGAAGTAGTAGTGCGCGGAATGCTCGCCACCGAAGATGGCACCCGTCTCGGCCATCAGCGCCTTGATGTAGGAGTGGCCGACGCGCGAACGCACCGCCGTGCCACCGCGTTCGGTGATCAGTTCGGGCACCGCACGCGAGGTGATGAGATTGTGGATGACCGTGGCACCGATCTCGCGGCCCAATTCCCGGCCGGCCACCAACGCGGTGACCGCCGACGGTGACACCGGCCTGCCCAATTCGTCGACGACGAAACAGCGATCGGCATCGCCGTCGAAGGCCAACCCGATATCGGCACGGGTGTCCAGCACGTGCTTCTGCAGATCCACCAGGTTGGCCGGGTCCAGCGGATTGGCCTCGTGATTGGGAAACGTTCCGTCGAGCTCGAAATACAGCGGCAGCACGGTGATCCCGGGGATCGCTTCGAGCACGGCCGGGGTGGTATGCCCGCCCATGCCGTTGCCGGCGTCGACGGCCACCCGCAGCGGACGCAGCGCCGCGAGATCGACCAGTGAGCGCAGGAAAACGCCGTACTCGGCCAGCACATCGCGGTCGGTGATCGTTCCGGTGGCGCCATCATGGGCGGGTACACCGTCGATCACCTCCTGCGCGACGGTGGCGAGGCCGGTCTCGCGGCCCACGGGCTTGGCTCCGGCGCGGCACAGTTTGATGCCGTTGTAGGCCGCCGGGTTGTGGCTGGCGGTGAACATCGCACCGGGGCAGTCGAGCAGGCCGGAGGCGAAATAGAGCTGATCGGTCGAGGCCAATCCGATCCGCACCACGTCCAGACCCTGGGCGGTCACCCCCTCGGCGAACGCGTCCGACAGCGCGGGCGAACTGGCGCGCATATCGTGGCCGATCACCACCGTGTCCACCGAGCGGTCACCCTCGTCACGGACCAGCCGGGCAAAAGCGCCGCCGACATCGCGGACGAAACCCTCGTCGATCTGTTCTCCGACCAGCCCCCGCACGTCGTAGGCCTTGATGACGGCGTGGACAGCCTCAGCGGGCCGAGACATGGCTCTCCTCGCTCTCTGGGTCGACGGGGATTCTCTCAAAGACAGCTCTGCGAGCCAGCCTAGTGGCTTGTCTTCAGTGCTGCGGCGGGTCCCGCCTCCGGAGCGCGGCGCGGACACCTCCGGCCGACCACCACCGGGGCTATTCCGACGGCGGATCCGGGAGAACCCGCAGATGACCGCGCCGACGCCCGTTGGGCTCCGGCCGGCGCACCGGCGGCGCCATCAGCGCACCTCCGGGCATACCGGTGGTGGGATCGGAGAATCCGGCGGTGACACCGTTGACGGTCGAGGCGACCCCCTCACGTCCCTCGCGGACCGCATCGGCGAGCGCGACGAGATCATCCTCGTCGGGGTTGGCCGGCAGCGGGCCTGCGTGGCGCACGAGTTCCCACCCGCGCGGGGCGGTGATCCGGCCGGCGTGCACGACGCACAGGTCCCAGGAATGTGGCTCCGAGACGGTGGCCAACGGCCCGACGACCGCTGTCGAGTCCGAATAGACGAAGGTCAGCGTCGCCACGGCGTAGTGCGGGCACCCGGGCCTGCAGCAGCGACGGGGAACGTTCACGCCACGAAGATTATCGTGCGGGCCCGCCTCGGGGGTCCGGACACGCGCGCGGCGGGTCGGGCGATCTCCAACCGTTACCGCATGATGATCAACCGTTACCATCTGTGCCGTGGCGCAGCGCAACCATCGGGGATCACGCCGCGGACGTGGAATGCGCGGGCCGTTGTTGCCGCCGACCGTCCCGGGCTGGCGCAGCCGCGCCGAGCGATTCGACATGGCGGTACTGGAAGCCTACGAACCGATCGAACGCCGGTGGCACAGTCGGGTCGCGACGCTGGACGTCGCCGTCGACGAGATTCCGCGCATCGCACCCAAGGATCCCGAGAGCGTGCAGTGGCCGCCCGAGGTGGTCGCCGACGGCCCGATCGCGCTTGCCCGGCTGATCCCGGCGGGGGTAGATGTCCGCGGGAACTCCACGCGGGCACGAATTGTGTTGTTCCGCAAGCCGATCGAGCGTCGGGCCAAGGACACCGACGAACTCGCCGACCTGCTTCACGAAGTTCTGGTGGCACAGGTGGCCACCTATCTGGGAGTGGATCCCGACGTCATCGACGCACCGGCCGACGACGCCTGACGCCGAAGGTCAGATGATGCCGCGCTTGAGGCGCCGGCGCTCACGCTCGGACAATCCGCCCCAGATGCCGAACCGCTCGTCGTTGGCCAGGGCGTATTCCAGGCAGCGATCACGCACCTCGCAGCCCTGGCAGATGCGCTTGGCTTCGCGCGTCGAGCCGCCCTTCTCGGGGAAGAACGCCTCGGGATCGGTTTGCGCGCAGAGACCGCGCTCCTGCCATTGATCATCATCGTCGAACGCCGCGGCGAGCTCGGCGCGGTCAGAGACCAGGCTCAGCTGCGGACGTGCGATCACATCGTCGGATTCCGGACCGGCAGCGGTGTGCGGTGCGCTGCCCACTGAACCGAGCATCCGGTTGTCGAACCGGAGCACGCGGTCGAGATCGACCTGCTCAAAAGACATGTTCCGCCTCCTCACCTACTTGATTGTTCCCCACGGGTGGAGCCCCTGCCGGATCGTGAAAACGCGAACCCCACCAGCACTACCCCAGCTATCACTATTGTGATGTCCGGTCACTCCATTCGAACAGGTGATCGAATGTCGGTCTGCGCCACCGCAACCGGCGGGCGAACCAGGAATGACACTGATGTGATTAGACACTTGTTAGCTGTCTCGGTCAAGCGGAATGGCTAGTTTTCATACCATCCCGTGACGTAGATCCGGCGTGTCCGTACTCCGGCGTGTTCGCCACACCCCGGGTGGCGACGACGCGACGGGCCCACTGGCCTAGGGTCTGAGAGCGTGAAGGTCACCGTTCTGGTGGGCGGCGTGGGCGGCGCCCGGTTCCTGCTCGGGGTTCAGCATCTGTTGCGGCTGGGCCAGTTTGCCTACCCCTCCGGCACGCCGGAGCACGAGGTGACGGCCGTGGTCAACGTCGGTGACGATGCCTGGATGTTCGGTGTCCGCATCTGTCCGGACCTCGATACGTGCATGTACACCCTCGGCGGGGGTATCGATCCCGAGCGCGGCTGGGGACATCGCGACGAAACCTGGCACGCCAAGGAGGAACTGGCCGCCTACGGCGTACAGCCCGATTGGTTCGGCCTCGGCGACCGCGATCTGGCCACCCACCTGGTGCGCACCCAGATGCTGCGGGCGGGCTACCCCCTGTCCCAGGTGACCGAGGCGCTGTGCGCACGATGGCAACCGGGCGCACAGTTGCTGCCGGCCAGCGACGACCGCAGCGAGACCCATGTGGTGATCACCGACGCCGACGGTGAACGCAAGGCCATCCACTTCCAGGAGTGGTGGGTCCGCTACCGAGCCAAGGTCCAGACGCACAGTTTCGCGTTCGTGGGCTCGGACAAGGCAACGGCCGCACCCGGTGTGGTCGAGGCGATCACCGGCGCCGACATCGTCTTGGTGGCGCCGTCCAACCCGGTGGTGAGCATCGGATCCCTGCTCACCGTCGGCGGCATCCGTGCCGCGCTGCGCTCCACCGCGGCACCGGTGATCGGCTACTCCCCGATCATCGCCGGAAAGCCCTTGCGCGGCATGGCAGACGAATGCCTCTCGGTGATCGGCGTCGAATCATCCTCGGAGGCCGTGGGACGGCACTACGGCGCACGCAGCGGTGTCGGCATCCTCGACGGCTGGTTGATCGACCAGGGCGACAGCGCCCAGATCGACGGCCTCACCGTCGCACAGGCGCCGTTGTTGATGTCCGAGCCCGCCGTGACCGCCGAGATGGTGCGCGCCGGCCTGAATCTGGCGGGGCTGACGTTGTGAGCGTCGAGCACGGCAGCGCGGGCGCCCTTGAGATCATCCCGGTCACCGGCCTCGGCGAGTTCCGGCCCGGTGACGATGTGGCCGCCGCCGTGGCCGGGGCAGCACCATGGTTGCGCGACGACGACGTGCTCGTCATCACCAGCAAGGTGCTCTCCAAGGCCGAAGGGCGCATCGTGCCCGCACCCACCGATCCTGATCAACGGGATGCTTTGCGCCGCAAGCTTATCGACGATGAAGCCGTACGGGTGCTAGCCCGCAAGGGCAAGACGCTGATCACCGAGAACGCGAACGGGCTGATCCAGGCCGCCGCCGGGGTGGACGGCTCCAATGTCGATGCCGCCGAATTGGCGCTGTTACCGGTGGATTCCGACGCCAGTGCCGCCGCCCTGCGCGACGGCCTTGCGCAACGCCTCGGGGTGCGGGTGGGTGTCGTCGTCACCGACACCATGGGACGCGCCTGGCGCAACGGGCAGACCGATGTGGCCATCGGGGCTGCCGGACTGACGGTGCTGCACGGTTATGCCGGCGCCCACGATGTGCACGGCAACGAGCTGGTGGTGACCGAGATCGCGGTGGCCGACGAACTCGCCGCGGCGGCAGACCTGGTCAAGGGCAAGCTCACCGGGATCCCGGCGGCCGTGGTACGCGGGCTCACCGTGCGCGACGACGGTTCCACCGGCCGCACCCTGGTGCGCAGCGGGCAGGATGATCTGTTCTGGCTGGGCACCGCGGAGGCGATCGAACTCGGCCGCCGGCAGGCGCAGTTGCTGCGCCGGTCGGTACGGACCTTCGCCACCGCCGAGGTGCCGCCCGCGCTCGTCGAGGCCGCCGTCGCCGAGGCGCTGACGGCGCCGGCACCCCACCACACCCGGCCGGTGCGGTTCATTTGGGTGCGCGACCACCCGACGCGTGCCCGGCTGCTGGAGGCGATGCGGGCGCGCTGGGAAGCCGATCTCATCGGCGACGGCCGCTCCCCCGAGGATGCCGCTCGCCGCGCCGAACGCGGTCGGTTGCTCTACGACGCACCCGAACTGGTCATCCCGTTCATGGTGCCCGACGGCGCGCACAGCTACCCCGACGCGCATCGCAAGGCCGCCGAACACACGATGTTCACGGTGGCCGCCGGCGCGGCCGTGCAGGCGCTGCTGGTGGCGTTGGCGGTACGCGAAATCGGCAGCTGCTGGGTCGGCTCGACGATCTTCGCCCCCGATATCGCCCGCCGCGAGCTCACCACACCGCAGGACTGGGAACCCTTGGGCGCCATCGCGATCGGCTATCCGGCCGAGCCGCAGCCGGCTCGCGAGCCGGCGTCCACCGACGGCCTGCTCATCCGGCGATGAGCCTGCACGCCTCGGTGGTCGATGCGCTGACCGATTGGCAGACAACCGATTCCGGGCAGGACGCGCTACGCCACGCGGTGCTGGCGTTCGTGCTGGGCCGCCCCGATGCCTGCCGGCGATCGTGCGCCCCAGGGCATGTCACCGCCTCGGCGCTGGTGCTCGACCACGGCGGCACCCAGGCCCTGCTGACGCTGCACCCCCGGGTGGGCCGGTGGCTGCAGCTGGGTGGGCACTGCGAGGACGGTGATTCCGATATCGTGGCCGCCGCACTCCGCGAGGCGACCGAAGAATCGGGTATCGACGGCCTGCACATCGACCCGGAACTCGTTGCGATCCATGTACATCCGCTCACCTGCTCGCTCGGCGAGCCCACCCGGCATCTGGATCTGCAGTTCGTGGTGCGCGCTCCGGCAGGTGCACAGATCACCCGCAGCGACGAGTCACTGGATCTGCGCTGGTGGCCGCTGGACGCCATGCCGCCGGGCGACCCGTCACTGGATGCGCTGGCCGGGGCCGCGCGACACCGGGTCGCCGAGGCTGCGGGTCGTGGCACCGTATGGGCGCACACACCGCAGAACCCGTAGTACCGGCGCGCTCAGACGTCGGTCGAATAGCGGATACCGCCGTCGGGGATCGTGACACCCGGCCACACCCGCGCACCGCGCAACAATTCACACCGCGCCCCGATATCGGCACCGTCACCGATGACACCGTCGCGGATCAGCGCGCGCGGTCCGACCCGGGCGCCGAAACCGATGATCGAGCGCTCGATCACGGCACCGGCCTCGACCCGCACACCGTCGAAGATCACCGCGCCGTCCAACCGCGCACCCGCGCCGATCTCGGCGCCGCGGCCGATGACGGTGCCGCCGATTAGCAACGCCCCCGGCGCCACCGCCGCGCCGTCGTGGACGAGGAACTCACCGCGCTGCCCCTGCAGTGCGGGCGATGGCGCGATACCGCGCACCAGATCCGCCGAGCCGCGCACGAAGTCGTCGGGGGTACCCATATCGCGCCAGTAGCTGGAGTCGACATACCCACACACCTTGCGGTCCTCGGCCAGCAGCGTCGGGAAGACCTCACGCTCCACCGAGAGCATCCTGCCCTTGGGAATCTCGTCGATCACGCTGCGGCGGAACACATAACACCCGGCATTGATCTGGTCGGTCGGCGGATCCTGGGTCTTCTCCAGAAAGGCCGTCACCCGCTGATTCTCGTCGGTGGGCACACAACCGAAAGCGCGCGGATCGCTGACGCGCACCAGATGCAATGTCACATCGGCATCGTGTTCGGCATGACAGTTCAGCAGCGCCCCCAGATCGGCACCGGAGAGCACATCGCCGTTGAACACCAGGACGGTGTCGTGGCGCAGGGTGCCCGCCACGTTGGCGATACCTCCACCGGTGCCCAGCGCCTCTTCCTCGACGACGTACTCGATCTCAAGACCGAGCTTCGATCCGTCACCGAAGGCCGCCTCGAACACCTCGGCCTTGTACGAGGTGCCGAGCACCACGTGGCGGATGCCGGATGCGGCGATGCGCGAGAGCAGGTGGGTCAGAAACGGCAGACCAGCGGTCGGCAGCATGGGCTTGGGCGCGGACAGTGTCAGCGGCCGCAACCGGGTGCCCTGGCCGCCGACCAGGATGACGGCGTCGACCTCCGCGGGATTGACCATTGCTCAGTGCCGTCCTTTCGCCTGCTTACGTCGAGAATTCCGGACCACCAGACCGGCTCGGGTCGCCAGCGCACCCTTGATGGTCCACCGTAGCGGGGCCTGCCACCACCGCGGATGCCGATCGGCGAGGAAAGTGTAGGTGCTGCGATGGTGGGCGGCCAGATTGCGCGCCGGGTCGCGACCGGTGGAATGTCCCTTGTCGTGCAAGATCTCGGCGGACGGGACGTAGACGTTCTGGTACCCGGCGATGGCCAGCCGATCCCCCAGATCCACATCCTCCATGTACATGAAGTACCGCTCGTCGAAACCAGCTATTGCGGCGAATGCGCTGCGGCGCAACAACAGACACGCACCGGACAACCAGCCGACGGTCCGTTCGCTCGGCTCCAGCCGGTCCTGCCGATAGGCCGCCGTCCACGGATTCGACTTCCACACCGGCCCGACCACGGCGTGCATACCGCCGCGGATCAGACTCGGCAGATGCCGCGCCGACGGGTAGACCGTGCCGTCGGGATCACGGATCAGTGGCCCCAGGGCACCGGCATCGGGCCAGCGCTCGGTCGCGGCGAACAGTTCGTCGATGCTGCCCGGCCCCCACTGCACATCCGGATTGGCCACGATGAACCACTCACCGTCGGTGACGTACTTCTGCACGGCCAGGTTGACCGCCGTGCCGTAGCCCAGATTGCCGCCGGTGCGCAGCAACACCGCGTTCGGATAGCGCTGCTCGGCTTCCTCGGGAGCCCCGTCGGTAGATCCGTTGTCGGCCATGATGACGGTCACGGGGCGTTCGGTGGCATGTGCGAGCGAGGCCAGGAAACGGTCGAGGTGCGGGCCCGGTGAATACGTCACCGTCACCACAATGAGTTCGTCAGCCACGCTGCCCAGCCAGTTCGTCACGCACGCTCGTAGATAACCGGTTCTATCCCAGCGCCGTCAAGGCGGCGGTCAGGGCGTCCTGCCAGGACCGCATCGGTGTGTGGGCAGCGTCATACCGGGCCGTCGACAGTGCCGAGTAGCCGGGCCGTGGTGCGGGACGTGGGTGTTTGTCGGTGGTCACCGGCCGCACCCGGTCCGGGTCGGCGCCGATCCCGGCGAACACCGCCCGCGCCAACTCGTACCGGCTGACCGGCCCGGTGTTCGCGATATGCCACACCGGTCGCGGATCGGGATCATCGGCCAGTACCAGCACCGCGTCGACGAGATCGGCAACGTAGGTCGGCGACCCGGTCTGGTCGGCCACCACGTCGACGGTGTCGCGCTCGGCGGCCAGCCGGCGCATGGTGCCCACGAAATCGCTTCCGGTTCCGGTGTACACCCAGGCCGTGCGCACCACCTGCGCCGTCGGCAGCACGGCATGCACCTGCTGCTCACCGGCGAGCTTGCTGCGGCCGTAGACACTGACCGGGGCAGGCGGATCGTCGACCTCGAACGGCCGCAGATCGCCGTCGGTGCCGGCCCCACCGAACACATAGTCGGTGGAGATGTGGATCAACCGGGCCCCGGCCGCCGCGCAGGCCCGCGCGACATGGCCGGCGCCCGCGGCGTTGACGGCGAAGGCACGGGACTCGTCGGCCTCGGCGGTGTCGACGGCCGTGAGCGCCGCGCAGTTGACGACGACATCCCCGGCGACCAGCAGGTCACGTCCGGCGGTCGGGTCGGTGATATCCCACTGGACGGAGCTCAGGGCGAGCAGATCGCGGCCCCGCCCGGTGAGCACACCGGCCAGGTGCCGTCCGACCTGCCCGCCCGCACCGGTGATGACGATCCGGGCGGTCACCTCGCGCTATTTGGCGAGGACGCCGGCGGCCACCTTGGGCTGCCAATCCGACGTCAACAGCGCGCCGTAGTTGGCCTCCCGGTCATTGCGATTACCGGTGTCCAGGTCACGCACGGCGTGGATGAAAGCAGGGCCGGTCCAGCCGACGGCGGCCGCGGCACCGAGCACGTCGACGATCTGCTTGGCCTGCTCCTGCTGGCTCACGCCGTCGCCGGGGATATCGCTGGTGGAGGCGCCCATCTCGGTCAGCCAGATCTTCTTGCCACCGTCACCGTTGGCGACCATCACGTCATGCATGCGCAGCACATCGGACCAGCCGTTGTTGCTGTCGGCGGCCAGCCCACCCGGGAAGACATAGGGATGGGCGGCGGCGGCGTCGAAGGAGCCCTTGGCGCCGGCGGCATACATCTGCTGCAGGAACCCGGGAGGCGAATCGGGACCGGCGAGCGGGCTCAGACCGGCGGCCACCACGGTCGCACCGGGATTGGCGCGCTTGATGGCCGGGTAGGCGGCCTTGAGCATGTCGGTATAGCGGACGGCCTTGTTGTCGGCGAAGCCCATGAACAGCGGCAGGTTGGGCTCGTTCCAGATCTCCCAGGCGTTGATGCGGCCCGCGTACCGGCTGGCGGCCGCGGCGGCGAAGTCACCGAATTCGCCGTAGTCCTTCGGCGGCGACGACGGGAACAGCTTCTGGGCGCCATCGATCCTGGCCCAGAACGGGGTGTTGGAGATCAGTCCGAGGATCCGCAGTCCGTTGGCGCTTGCGGCGTTGACCAGGTTGTCGAAGTAACCCCAGTTGTACTGGCCGGGGCCGGTTCCGACGATTCCCCAGTCCAGCGGCAGCCGAACCCAGCTCGCCGTCGTCTTGCCCACCGCGGCGATCTCGCGGGCGGAATCCGCCGGGTTACCGGTGGCCCAGGTGTAGCCCTGGGCGAATCCGTACCCGTCGGCCGGGGCCACCACCGCGCCGGCCGTGGCCGGATTCACCGCGACCATCGACGCGACCAGAGCGACCATTACCGCCGCACGGCCGAAGACCCTGCCCATTGTTTTCCGCATGCCGGTCAATTTACCGGACCTCCCGTGCACTCTTGGACCGAACGCCCTGCCCAGGAGGGTGAACGCCGATGTCGGCCATGATCGGTTCGTACACAATCTTTCGTTCGCTGAGCGGTTCTCGTTACCGGCGGCGACGGTGGGCGCATACGGCACGGACCGGTTGGCACGCCGACGCGCCTGGACGGACATCGAAGCGGCGGACAGTAGCCTGAGCAGATGCAGAATCGGCTGACCAGGACCGTTGGCGTGGCTGCCGCGGTCGCGGTCGTGTTGTCCACCGGGGTTGCCTGGAGCACGGTCCGCTCGTTCGAGGACGGTATCCACCACGTGAACTCGGCGGCCCTCGGCGGCGGCGGCGAGGACGGCGCCATCGACATCCTGCTCGTCGGCGTCGACAGCCGCACCGATGCCCACGGAAACCCGCTCTCGCCCGAGGAGTTGGCGACCCTGCGGGTGGGCGACGACGTCGCCACCAATACCGACACCATCATCTTGATCCGCATCCCCAACAACGGGCGGTCGGCCACCGCGATCTCCATCCCCCGTGACACCTATGTCGAGCTGCCCGACAACGAGGGCAAGATGAAGATCAACGGGGTCTACGGTGACGCCAGGCTGGCGACGATGAAGCAACTCATCGAAGTCCAGGGCATGGACCCGGTCGAGGGTGAGAAGCGAGGCACCGAGGCCGGCCGCGAGGCACTGATCAAGACCGTCGCCCACCTCACCGGGGTCACCGTGGACCACTACGCCGAGATCGGGTTGCTGGGTTTCAGCCTGATCACCGACGCCCTCGGCGGGGTGAACGTCTGTTTGAAGAATCCGGTCTACGAACCGCTCTCGGGTGCCGATTTCCCGGCGGGCTGGCAGAAGCTGGACGGTCCGCAGGCATTGAGCTTCGTGCGGCAGCGCCACGATCTGCCGCGCGGCGACCTGGACCGGGTGACCCGCCAGCAGGTCGTGATGGCATCCCTGGCCCACGAGGTCATCTCGGGCAAGACCCTGTCCAGCCCGGCGACCCTGAACCGGCTGCAGACCGCGGTCCAGCGTTCGGTCGTGCTGTCCGACGGTTGGGACATCATGGATTTCATCAAGCAGCTCCAGGATGTCGCGGCCGGCTCGGTCGCCTTCGCCACCATTCCCATCCTGCGTGAGGACGGCTGGAGTGACGACGGTATGCAGTCCGTCGTCCGCGTCGACCAGGATCAGGTCAAGCAGTGGGTCGAGGGCCTGCTCAACGAGCAGGCCGAGGGTAATACCGACAAGGTCGCGTACTCGCCGGAGAAGACCACCGTCGACGTGGTCAACGACACCGATATCAACGGGCTGGCCGCCGCGGTGTCCCAGGTGTTGACCGGCGGCGGGTTCACCGCGGGCAATGTCGGCAACCACGACGGTGAGCGGGTCGCCAACAGCATGGTCCGGGCACCCAGCGTCGATGACCTCGGCGCACAGGCGGTCTCCCAGAAACTGGGCAACCTGACCGTCGTCGAGGATCCCGCGCTGGCACCGGGCACCGTGCAGGTGGTGTTGTCCGACGACTACTCCGGTCCGGGCTCCGGGCTGGAGGGCACCGGCGCATCGGCCGACACGGCAAGCGACTGGTACCAGGGCTATCAGGGCGATGACCTGGTCTCGTCCAGCGAGACCGCACCCCCACCGCCGTCGCCGATCATCACCGCAGGCTCCGACGACCCCCAGTGTGTGAACTGAGGTGACCGACACCGTCAGCGCCGCCCTGCTCGATCCGTTGCTCAAGGCAGACCCGGTGGGCCCGCGGATCACCTATTACGACGACGCCACCGGCGAGCGCATCGAGCTGTCCGCGGTGACGTTGGCCAACTGGGCCGCCAAGACCGCCAATCTGTTGCGTGACGAGCTCGGCGCCGGCCCCGGCAGCCGGATCGCGGTGCTGCTCCCCGCGCACTGGCAGACCGCCGCGGTGCTGCTCGGCATCTGGTGGATCGGCGCCGAGGCCGTGCTGGGATCCGATGGCGGGGACGCCGATATCGTGCTGTGCACCGCCGACCGGATCGACGAGGCCGACGCGATCGTCGGGACCGGCGAGGTGGTGGCGCTGTCACTGGATCCGTTCGGCAAGCCGGTCGCGGATCTGCCGATCGGGGTCACCGATTACGCGACCTCGGTGCGGGTGCACGGCGACCAGATCGTGCCCGAACGTGCCCCCGGACCGGCATTGGCCGGCCGCAGCCCGGAGCAGGTGGTGGCCACCGCCACTGCGGCCTCCGCACGGCAGGAGCTGATCGACCGGGACCGGGTGCTCTCGACCGCGTCGTGGGACACCCCCGACGACCTCGTGGAGCACCTGCTGGCGGTGTTGGCCGCCGGAGCGTCGCTGGTGCTGGTGGTCAATCCCGACGCCGAACGCCTCGATCGTCGGCGCGAGATGGAAAAGGTGACCCGGGGCTGACCGGGGCGCGCCGGTCGCCATGAAGTGCCCCGGGCGTCAATATTTGCTTCCAATCGCTCTTTTGCGGCTGCAATGAGTACCCTGTGACACGTGGAACGCAATGGCCTGAAGTTCGCTGCATATCGCCATATCGGGCATCGACGGGTGCAGGGCTACACAGAGACCGCCGCCATCGGGTTGCTGCACGCCGTCGACGACTATCAGCGCGCGGCGGGTATCGGTGGCCCGATCGCGGAGATCGGCGTGCATCACGGGCAGCTCTTCATCGCCATGAAGCTGCTGCAGCAGCCCGGCGAAGCGTCCATCGCGATCGATCTGTTCGAGGATCAGGACGCCAATATCGACAAATCCGGCCAGGGTGACCGGGACCGGTTCCTCGCGCACCTGGATTCGTGGACCGATCGCGACGGCCTGGTCATCCACCAGGGTGATTCCACCCAGATATCCCCGGGGGAGATCGCCGCGATGTCCGGGGTGCGGTTGTTCTCCGTCGACGGCGGACACACCCAGGAGATCGTGCTCAGCGATATGCGGCTGGCCGAGAAGAGCCTGACCGAGGGCGGCGTCGTGATCGCCGACGACGTGTTCAACCAGCAATGGCCGGGAGTCTGCGTGGGCACCGTGCACTACCTGGAGCAGGGGGGCGCCCTGGTGCCCTTCTACATCGGTTACAACAAGGTGCTGTTCACCCAGCCCGAGCACGCCGGACGTTACCGCCAGGCCCTGGACGCCGCCTACCGCGGCAGGACCATGACCGCCGTCTTCGAATCGTCCTTCGTCGGCCATCCGGTGAGCGTCCTGGTGCCGGTGCCCAAGCACCCCGTGCACATCGCACGCCGCAGCGAGACGCTGCGCAGCACCTACCGCAAGGTCACCAAGAGCCTGCGCTAGCCGCCGAGTGGCCGGTTATCACACGCTTTTTCGAGGAAAGTGTGCAATAACCGGCCGGTCGGCGCCGACTCAGGCCGGCGGGGTCACTTCAGCAGCTGCCGGCTCATCACGACGCGCTGGATCTGGTTGGTGCCCTCGTAGATCTGGGTGATCTTGGCATCGCGCATGAACCGCTCGACCGGGAAATCGACGGTGTAGCCGTACCCGCCGAACAGCTGCACGGCGTTGGTGGTCACCTCCATGGCGACATCGGAGGCGAAGCACTTCGACGCCGAGGCCAGGAACTGCAGGTTGGGCTCCATGCGCTCGGCGCGGGCGGCAGCGGTGTAGACCATCAACCGGGCGGCCTCGATCTTCATCGCCATATCGGCCAGCATGAACTGGGTGTTCTGGAAGTCCGCGATCGACTTGCCGAACTGCTTGCGTTCCTTGGTGTAGGCGATCGAGGCGTCCAGCGCGCCCTGGGCGATACCGACGGCCTGCGCGCCGATGGTGGGCCTGGTGTGGTCCAGGGTGGCCAGCGCGGTCTTGAAGCCGGTGCCCGGCTCACCGATGATCCGGTCCCCCGGGATGCGGCAGTTCTCGAAGTACAGCTCGGTGGTGGGCGACCCCTTGATGCCCATCTTGTGTTCCTTGGGCCCGGCGGAAAAGCCTTCGTCATCTTTGTGCACGATGAACGCCGAGATGCCGTTGGCACCCTTGTCGGGGTCGGTGACGGCCATGACGGTGTACCAGGTGGACTTGCCGCCGTTGGAGATCCAGCACTTGGTGCCGTTGAGGATCCAGTCGTCACCGTCGGCGACGGCCTTGGTGCGCATGGCGCCGGCGTCACTGCCCGCCTCCCGCTCGGACAGCGCATAGGAGGCGGTCGCCTCGCCGGCGGCGATCGAGGGCAGCACCTTCTGCTTCAGCTCCTCGGAGCCGCGCATCAACAGGCCGGTGGTGCCCAGCTTGTTGCAGATCGGGATCAGCGAGGACGACGCGCACACCCGCGCGACCTCCTCGATGACGATGCACGCCGCGACCGCGTCGGCGCTCTGGCCGCCGTACTCCTCGGGGATGAAGACGGCCGAGAAGCCGGAGGAATCCAGCGCGGCCAATGCCTCGTCGGTGTAACGCGCCTTGGCGTCCACATCGGCGGCGTGCGGCGCGATTTCCTTCTCACACAGGTCGCGCAGCACGGTGCGCAACTCGTTGTGCTCATCGGAGAGCTGGAACAGGTCAAAGGACGGGTTGGCAACCATGGGGATCTCCTCGCTACTCGCCGGTAACCTTAGCCGGTTAATAGCGATTCACTCAATCGCCGAGCAGGCGATTGCGCAACGCGGCGTCTTTCTCCAGCACCATCTGCTCCAGACCCGCCTGGAAGTCCTCGATCCGGGAGCGCAACGCGGGATCGGCGGACCCCAGAATCCGCACGGCCAGCAGGCCCGCGTTGCGGGCTCCGCCGATCGACACCGTCGCCACCGGCACCCCGGCCGGCATCTGCACGATCGACAGCAGCGAGTCCAGGCCGTCCAGTCGCGCCAGCGGCACCGGCACACCGATCACCGGCAGCGGCGTCGCGGCCGCGACCATGCCGGGCAGATGCGCCGCACCGCCCGCACCGGCGATGATGATCTCGATCCCGCGCCCGGCGGCCTTCTGCGCGTACTCCAGCATCCGCCCCGGGGTGCGGTGGGCCGACACGACACCGATCTCGAACGGGATGTCGAACTCGGCCAGCGCGGTCACCGCCGCCTCCATCACCGACCAGTCGCTGTCGCTGCCCATGATGACCCCGACGCGGGGTTGCAGTTTCTCGGTCAACTCAGTGTCCATCCCATCCGTCGGTCCACTCGGCGTGCGACAGCCAGTGCGCCGCCCGCTGTGCCCGTTCCCGCAGGGCCGCAACGTATTCCGCATTGTCCGGCGAGGCGGCCCCTGGCCCCGCCCAGCCGCCTCCCACGATGTTGACGTGCCCGATCTTGCGACCCGGCCGCTCCCCCTTGCCGTACAGGTGGATCTTGGCATCGGGCATCCGGCCACACAGGTGGTGGACGCGCTCGTCCATCGACATCGCCGGAGCCTGCTCCGCACCGAGGACGTTGCCCATCACCGTCACCGGCGCCAACGCCGAGGTGTCACCGAGCGGATAATCCAGCACCGCGCGCAGATGCTGCTCGAACTGGCCGGTGCGGGCGCCGTCCATGCTCCAGTGCCCCGAGTTGTGCGGGCGCATGGCGAGCTCGTTGACCAGAATCTGGCCGGCCTCGGTCTCGAAGAGCTCGACGGCCAGCACACCGACGACACCGAGCTCCTCGGCCAACCTCAGCCCCAGCGCCTCGGCTCCGGCGGCGAGCTCGGACGGCAGGCCGGGCGCCGGGGCGATGACCTCGACGCAGATGCCGTTGCGCTGCACCGTCTGCACCACCGGCCACGCCGCGCCCTGCCCGAACGGTGACCGTGCCACCAACGCCGAGAGCTCCCGACGCCAGGCCACTCGCTCCTCCAGCATGACCTCGACACCGTCGGCCAGATATCCGGCGACGGCCTCGCGGGCGTGGGCGAGGTCGCGCGCCAGTACCACCCCGCGACCGTCATAACCGCCGCGGACGGTCTTGATGACCACCGCAGCGCCCGTCCGCTCGGCGAAAGCGTCGACATCCTCGACGCTGCGCACCGCGGCGTAGGCCGGGATCGGCGCGCCGAGGGCCTCCAGCTTGCGGCGCATCACCAGCTTGTCCTGGGCGTGGATCAGCGCCTGCGGTGGCGGGTGCACCGTGACCCCCTCGGCGACCAGCCGCTCGAGGTGTTCGGTCGGCACGTGCTCGTGGTCGAAGGTCAGCGCCGCCACGCCCTGGGCCGCCCGGCGCAGGGCATCGAGATCGGTGTGGGCGCCCAACACCACCTCGGGCGTGACCTGAGCGGCGGGATCGCCGGGATCGGCGGCCAGCACGCGCAGGGATTGCCCCAGCGCGATGGCGGCCTGATGGGTCATCCTGGCCAGTTGACCGCCGCCGATCATCACGACGGTGGGCGCTCGGGAGACAGAGGGCGTTCGGGACACGGCTACCTATTTTGTCATGCCGGACGCAGTGGCCGAGCGGACCGCCGGTACCTGGACTGACCTGCAGCGGTTCACGTTGACCGGGTTACTTGCGTAGACTTCATCCCCGTGTCCTTTGCTGATGCCACGATCGCGCGGCTGCCCCGCGCCTTGCGGCCCTTCGCCGAGCGGCACCATGAGCTCATCAAGTTCGCGCTGGTCGGTGCGACGACGTTCATCATCGACTCGGCGATTTTCTACACGCTCAAGCTGACCGTCCTGGAGCCCAAGCCGGTGACGGCGAAGATCATCGCCGGCATCGTCGCGGTGATCGCGTCCTACGTCCTCAACCGCGAGTGGAGTTTCAAGGACCGCGGTGGCCGCGAGCGCCATCACGAGGCGCTGTTGTTCTTCGGTGTCAGCGGCGTCGGGGTGCTGCTGGCCATGGCGCCGCTGTACTTCTCCAGCTATGTGCTGGGCCTGCGCGTGCCCGAGGTCTCGCTGACCGTCGAGAACATCGCCGACTTCATCTCCGCATACGTCATCGGCAACCTGCTGCAGATGGCTTTCCGCTTCTGGGCGTTCCGGCGCTGGGTGTTCCCCGACGAATTCGCCCGCAACCCGGAGAAGGCGCTGGAGTCCACCTTGACCGCCGGCGGTATCGCCGAGGCCTTCGAGGACCATGCCGAGGCAGGCCACAACGGTTCGGTCACCCCACTGCACCGGGGGCTCGCGGGCCCTGATCAGCTGGGCGATTCCTCGGAATCGAGGGTGTCGAAGACCTCGTGATAGAGCAGGGAATGCACCTGCTCCACACGTGGGATATCGGAGAACTCCAGCGGATCCTGTGACGCAGATTCGATGATCAGCGTGCCGGTACGCAGCATCCGGTCGAGCAACCCGTGGGTGAACTCCACGCTGTTGATCCGTGCCAGCGGGATATCGATACCGCTGCGGGTCAGCAGGCCGTGGCGGAACATGACGCGTCGGTCGGTGATCACGAAATGTGTTGTCCACCACGTCAGGAACGGCCACACCGACAGCCAGCCGACCAGGATCAACCAGATGGCGGCGATGACGGCGAAGATGATGCGCTTGGCGTTGCCGTCCCAGTCGGTCTGATTCACCCAGCCCGCGCCGAAGGCCGCGGCGGCGCTGGCGAGCAACAGCACCGAGATCGCCCCGAGCAGCCGCTTCCAGTGCGGGTGCCGGTGCAGAACGACGTGTTCGTCCCTGGCCAGGACGTTTTCTGGATAGCCCACGACAGTGGACTCTACTCAAACACCTCACCGGACAACGGGCGTAAATGCACAATATCGGCGGCCGCGACCACCTCGGTGCCCGCGCCGGTGTCGATACCCAATCGGCCCTGCTCGTCGACGCCCGTCGCGGTACCCGTGATCTCCCGCCCGCCCGGCAGCAGCGCGCGCACCGCCCGGCCCAGGGTTGCCGAGCGGGCCCGGTAGTCGGCCAGCAGCGCGGCTCCGCCGCCGGCCTGCCATGCCATGATCCGAGAGCCCAACTGCTGCAACAAGATCCTTGCGATATCGGTTCGGTCGGTGGGACCGCCGAGAATCTGGACCGAGGTGGCATTGGCCTGACCAAGCTCCTGCGGGCTGACCGCCACGTTCAACCCGATCCCCAGCACCACCACCGGTTGCGGCGAGGCGACCTCGGCCAGGATGCCTGCGATCTTGGCGCCACCGACCTGGACGTCGTTCGGCCACTTCAGGCCCGCGGTGATACCGACCGCGGCCAGGGTGTCCACCACCGCGACACCCGCCAGCAGCGGCAGCAGTCCCCATTGCTGTTCGCCGACGCCGGCGGTGGAGATACCCACCGACACGATGACCAACCCGCGAGGCACCGCCTCCCACACCCGTCCGCCCCGGCCGCGGCCGGCGGCCTGGTGCTCGGCGAGCAGCACCGCACCGGCGATCGGTTCGGTGGCGGCGCGGGCGATCAGGTCGGCGTTGGTCGATCCGGTCTCCTCGACCACGTCGAGGCGCTGCCAGGGCGCGGCCAGGCCGGTCCGCAGGGCCGCCGCGTCGAGGGCGCTGCGGTCAGCAGTCATTGCGCACCGGCTGATCGGCGAATCGCGTTGCCATCCAGTTCAACTGGCTCACCAGGTCAACCTCCGCATGCCCCTTGTCCGGCTCGAATTGGACCGTCACCGTGCCGCCGAGGGCACATGCACGTCTGATCGCGGCGGCGGTCCATGCTGCGTCGACCAAGGTATCGGCACCGCCGTACCAGACCGACATCGGTGCCGACAGTGCGCGCTGCGGCAGCGCCCAGGCGCGGAGGAGCTGGCGCAACCGATCGGCAGCCACCCCGTTGCGCGGCGCCACATCCTGGGGCCGCAGCTTCTCGGCGGCCGCACCGCGCTGGTAGATCTCGGGCGCCTGACAGGCGGTCAACACCGACCAGTTCTCGGCGGCCGCCCCGCCCCGGAAATCGTCACGGTTGAGGTCGGGATGCACGCGGGCCAGCGCTTCGACGATGACGGGCATCGCCAACAGCTGGTCGGCGGTCAGGGTGCCCGCCAGCGCCTTGTCGACGAACCCGCTGACATCGGCGGCCGGCGCGGCCGCCACCGCCCCGAGCAGCTGCAGTTCCGGCGCGTACACACCCGCCTGCTCATCGGCCGCCCAGGTGGCGGCTCCGCCCTGGGAGTGCCCGAAAGCCATCCAGGTTCCCGAGACGTCGGCGAAGGTGTGCCGCAACGCGCGCACACTGTCGATCATGTTCAGCCCGGCGGTCTTGGCATCGAGGTAGGGATGAATCCCCTTGGCGCCCAACCCCTGATAGTCGGGTACCGCGACGGCGTAGCCGCGATCGATGAACGGTGTCACGAACGCCAGCGCGCCCAGCATGGTGTCCGACAGCGACGGCGCGCACGGCTCGTCGATACCGACGGTGCCGTGCCCGATCGCCACCACCCGCCAGCCGCCGGGCGGGGGGTCACCCAACGGTGTGAAGACCGAACCGGACACCACCGTGGGTGCCCCGGAATCCCCGAAGGTGGACCGATACAAGACGCGGGCCGCGCGCATGTTGCGGGCTTCCACACGTCGGGTCACGGCGGGCATGGTGGTCGCCGACACCAACGACCCCGCACCGCCGGGGCTCAGATCGGCCGACGGGATGGGGGCGGGTGCACCGCCCGGGCCGGGCAGGGTGTTGACGATCGCGAGTCCGACCGGCACGGCGAACGGCGCCAACGCGGCGTATACGGCCAGCTGCGCGATCAGGGCGACTACGAGGGCGATGATGCCGAAGAGCCGGCGCGGTCGGCGGGATCTGACCTCGGACGGCACGATGCCCACGTTACCGCAGCGTCACTGCGGTTCCGGGCCGCAAGTCAGTAGGCGCCGGTACCGCCGAGGACGGTGCGCACGGTCTTGACCGCGATCAGCAGATCGCTGCTGATGGACCAGTTCTCGACGTAGGACAGGTCCAACCGCACCGAGTCGTCCCAGGACAGATCCGCCCGACCGCTGACCTGCCAGAGTCCGGTGATGCCCGGCAACACGAGCAACCGGCGCCGCACCTGATCGGTATAGGCATCGGCCTCGCTGGGCAGCGGCGGCCGCGGCCCGACGACACTCATTTCCTTCTTCAGCACGTTGATGAACTGCGGCAGCTCGTCGATGCTGTAGCGACGCAGAATGCGGCCGACAGAGGTGACGCGCGGATCCTGGCGGATCTTGAACAGCACCCCGCCATCCATCTCGTTGAGCTCGGCGAGGCCGGCGACCATCTTGTCGGCGTCGACCACCATGGTGCGCAGCTTGATCATCTGGAACGGCTTACCGTCCAGCCCGATGCGCTCGGACAGGTAGAAGATCGGTCCCCGGCTGGTCAGCTTGATGGCGATGGCGCTCACCAGCAGCAGCGGGAACGCAGCCAACAGCACGCTGACCGAGACGAAGATGTCGAAGGCGCGCTTCTGCAGTTTCTTGGTTCCGCTGTACTGCGGCTTCTCGACGTGGATGAGCGGGAGGCCGGCGACCGGGCGCATGGTCAGCCGCGGACCGGCCACATCGACCATGCCCGGCGAGACCACGAGGTCCACACCGAGCCGGTCCAGATCCCAGGACAACTCGCGCACACCGTCGGGGCCGAGGTGTTCGGTGGTGGTCAGTGCCACGGTGTCGGCGTTGACCTTGGCGATGGCCTCTTCGACCTGATGCTCGTCGCCGAGGATGGGCAGCGGTCCGACACCGGGGACGTCGAGGGTGCCACCGCCGGAGCGCCCGGTGAGGCAGACACCGACCACCGAATACCCGTACCCCCAGGACCGTTCCAGGGACTGCACCAGGCTACGCACCGCCGCGGCGTTACCGACGGCGACGACCGAGGTGATGCACTGTCCGCGCTTGCGGTACCAGGCCAGCACCCGCCGGCACGCGCTGCGGCCGACGAACAGGAACACCAATCCGAGCGGGAAGGCCAGCGCGAGGTATCCGCGGGCGTACTCCGGCCGGAAGATCATCAGCGTGACGGCCACCACGCTGATGGTCGACAGCGTGGCAGACAGGACCCGGCGGTACTCCTCCATGCCCGCGCCGACGATCCGCGGCGAGCGGGTGCGGTACGCGGCCAGCAAACCCAACCAGATGAGGCCGAAGATGACGGAGAGCAATCCGAAGTACTTGGTGAGCGGGTCGAAGTCGGTGACGGGCCGGCCCAGCCGAACCATCTGCGCGCATGCCATCGCCGTGCCGACCACCACGATGTCGGTGATGAGCAGCGCACGCCCGTACCGCCGCTGCCACAGCAACCCATCGTGATCCCGAACGGGCGCCGGGTCCGTCAGGGTCACCGGCGCTTCCGTCTCTCTCACCAACGTCACTTGCGCGTCCACCTTCGTTTGCTGCACCACTCACTGCGTGCTGGATAAGACTATCGCTTTGTTTCCTGATACTTGCAACATTTTGGCCCAAATTTCTGACCACCGGCTGACGCGGACGCAAATTCGCTCGCCCAAACGATCTTCATTTGCCCGCAACGGCCGCTCCCCCATGCCGACCAAAAATGACGCTCGCGTCTATTTGACCAGGCAGTTAGCGTAAACCGGCCGTGTTAATAAGACGTACTGAAGACTTTTCGTCTGAGTAGCCGAAGCGTTACATCGGCACAGCGATCCGCCGAACCCTGGTCACGGACCCGGAAAGCCATTGCTGAAAATGCGATCCCGCGCACACTTGCGACGACACCCGCTTAGCCGCATGGCGGTCGCGCCCCGGCAACGCCGCCGGTGGTGCGGCCACCGGCATGCCTGCCGGCGCGGTGATGACGCAGTCGTCGCCGCCGGCCGGGAAGCTCGCCCGCCGCGGACGGGCCGCGCGCACCAGCACAGCGCGCGCACGACGTGGCCGGTAGAGCGGCCACAGTGTGCGCAGACGGGCTCGTCGGCCCGGCACAGACACCTCTATAGGGGGTGCGGCGCAGCGAGTGCGCTCAGGCGCAGCCGGAGACCGCAGGCTGGCCGGCAAGCCGCTCGCTGAGCCAGCCGAGCTGGTCGGCGACGTCGAGATCGCCATGCCCCTTATCGGGCTGGAAATCGGCGACCACGTTGCCACCCAGCGCGCACGCCTGCGCGATCGCGGCCTCGGTCCACGGCGGATCGATGTATTCGTCTCTGCCGCCGTAGACGACAGACAGCGGGACCGCCAGCCGCTGCTGCGGCAGAGCCCAGGCCTTCAGATACCCGCGCAGGCGATCGGCCGCCGCCGGTGATGTGGGTTTCAGATCGTCGGGCTTGAGCTGGTCGATGAACCCTTCGCGATCGTGCACGGCGGCTCCGGAACAGGCGATCAGGGTGTCCCATTCGGTGGCCGCGACGCCGTGGCGGTAGTCGTCACGGTTGACATCCGGATGCAGCCGGGCCAGCGACTCGATGATCAGGATCAGCGCGGCGCCCTGCTCCTTGGTCAGCGTCGCATCGACGGCCTTGTCGACCAGCCCGGCGACATCGGCCACCGGAGCCAGCGCCAGCACACCGGCGGGCAGCATGTCGGGGGCGTAGGTACCGGCCTGCTCGCCGACCGCCCAGACGGCGCCGCCGCCCTGAGAACCACCCAGCGCCGCCCAGCGATCGGACACCTCTGCGAACGTGTGACGCAACGCACGCACCGAGTCGATCATGTTGAGGCCCGCCGTCCGGGAATCCAGATAGGGATGCACACCGGGCGCACCGAGGCCCTGGAAATCGGCGAAGGCGACCGCGAAACCGAGATCGGTCAGTTTGACCACCCAGTCGGTCATCCCGAGCAGCGTCGCCGACAGCGACGGCGCGCACGGCTCGTCGATCCCGACGGTGC
This sequence comes from Mycolicibacterium sp. 22603, assembly GCA_052044345.1. GTDB lineage: Bacteria > Actinomycetota > Actinomycetes > Mycobacteriales > Mycobacteriaceae > Mycobacterium. The sequence goes on along the minus strand of JBQEMX010000005.1, from coordinate 168,965 downwards.
CGTGCCCGAACGCGACTACGGGCCAGCCGCCCTCGGGCGGGCTGCCACGCGGGATGAAGACCGACCCGGATACCTCGGTGGGCGCCCCGGTGTCACCGTCGGTGGATCGGTACACGACACGCGCGGAGCTGATCTGCGAGCCCTGCGGGCTGCGGCTGAACTCCGGCATCGTCATCGCGCTGATCAGCGATCCCGGTCCGGACCCGGACAGATCGGCGCCCGGTATCGGCTCGGCCTGGACGGCTGCCGCGGGCGGGTCGGACAGCCCCAGCTGCTGGCGGACCGTCGGCGACACGGCGACGGTCACACCGGCGACGAGGATCAGCACGGCGGCCACCGCACCGCCGATCACCAGATTGCGGCGCATCAACGTTTCCGGAACCGCTTGACGAGGTCCAGCCCCGGACGTTCGACGGTGTAGTAGGTGATCGTCGCCACGACGATCGTCACGATGGCCACCACCGCCACGTTACGCAGCATTCCGCCCCAGGAGTCGCCGGCGGCCAGGCCGTAGCGGCCCAACAGCAGCAGGATCGGGTAGTGCCACAGGTAGACCGACAGCGAGATCAGCCCGACGAAGTAGAACGGTTTGGCGTCCAGGAATCTGGCCAACCGCGAATCCCTACCCCGCGCCAGCGGGAACACCACGATCGCGATGAACACCGCGGAGACGAAACCGATTCCGGCGGTGGCGAATACGGTGCCGGCGAAGGTCAGTGCCAGGGCGCCGACGAAGGACACCAGCAGCAGCGGGAAGCACAGCAGATAGATCCGCTTGGCCGCCGGCGCCGAGAACACCCCCTGCTCGATCGCCACATAGATGATGGCCGCGACCATGCCGTAGGCGAACAGGTCGGCATTGGTGGCGAAGCTGCGCATGAAGACCGCGGCCCAGGTGGGACCCCAGTTCTGCATCATCACGGTGTCCGCGCCGGTCGCGGCGAACACCATCGGCGCGAACAACCGTCCCACCACACCGATCGTCAGCAGGATGGCCGGCGCCAGGCAGGCCAGCACCAGCGGCCTGACCTCGGTGCGCCTGCGCAGTGCGAACAGCAGTGCACCCAGCAGCGGCAACGACGCGTAGAACGCGATCTCCAGGGTCAGCGACCAGGACGGGCTGATCCCGGTCTGCACATAGTCCGGGACATAGGTCTGGGTGAGCGTCAGGTTGGCCAGCAGTTCCCACGGGTCGGTGATCATCCCGGTGCCGGCATCGGTGCCGTGCGGCTGGATCGCGGAGTTCTCGACGTAGGCCACCCGCAGCAGGTAGTTGCAGATCAGGAAGATCACCAGATAGCCGGGAAACACCCGGAAGATCCGGTGCAGGGCGTACTGCTTGGTGTCGGGCATCGCGGCCGTCGACCGGTCCTTGGTGAGCCGCCGGATATAGGGCAGGAAGAGCAGGAAACCGCTGAGGACGAAGAACAGGATGAGTGCCAGGCCGAGCACGCCGAGGAACGCCTTGTCGTGGGTGACCGGCGAGTAGGCCAGCGCCACATGGCCGACGACGACGGCCAGGCAACCCAGACCTCGTATCCCGTCCAGCCCGATGATCCGGGTCCGGGTCGGTGAACTGGCCACCACCTGGGACTCGATGGCCGGCCCGGGCGCCTCACCGCGTGCCGCGTTGGTATCTGTCATCAGCGTTCTCCGGTCGAGCGACGATCGAGGTTCGGTTCCTGCAGCGGCCAGGACCCGCTACACACCCTTGAGTATCGACGGGCCACCCTCGACGTTGCATGTGCTGTCGGCGGGTGCGTCGGCGAACCGCTTGATGATCCAGTCCAACGCGACGATCGGATCGAAATCACCGTGTCCGCGGCCACCAGCGATGAACGATGCCACGGTGTCGCCCAGATTGCAGGCTCTTTGCACGGCCTCGGTGGTCCAGGCCACCGGCACGACATCATCGGCGTCGCCGTGCACCACGAACATCGGGGCGGCGGCCGGCGCCTTGGGCAGTCCGCTCATCTGCTGCAGATATCCGCGCAGCCGGTCGACGGCCTCCGGCGTCGCGGGCCGCAGATCCTCCGGCGGGATCTTCTCGGCCACCTCGAGGCGTTCCTCGGTGGCGTCTACCGAGCAGCCCGCCAACAGGTTCCACTTCTCTGCGACCAGACCGCGTCGGTAGTCGTCGAGATTCAGATCGGGGTGTGCGTTCTGCAACGAGGACAGGATCAGCACCATGGCGATGCGCTGCTGGGCCGACAAGGTGCCTGCGGCGGCCATATCGGCGAGGCCGGTGATATCGGCGGCCGGGGACACACTGACCGATCCGAGCAGCCTGGTGTCGCGGGCACCGTAGGTGTTGAACACCTCGTTGGCCGCCCAGGACGCCTGCCCGCCCTGGGAGACCCCGAAGGCCACCCAGCGATCCGACATGTCGGGAACCAGACGCTTGGCGGCGCTGGCCGCGTCGACCATGTTGTATCCGGCGGTGGTGGCATCCAGGTACGGGTGGTAGCTGTTGGTGTTGCCCAGTCCCTGATAGTCGGGAACGACCATCACGTAACCGAGGGTGACCAACGCCCGGATGGCGTCGACCGAACCCAGCAGCGTCGGCGACAGCGACGGGCCGCATTCGGACAGCACGCCGGTGGTGCCGTGCCCGAACACGATCGTCGGCCAGCCACCCTCGGGTGGGGTGCCGTCCGGGACGAACACGCTGCCGGTCACCACCTGCGGGCTGCCGTCGACCCCGGAGGTCGAGTTGTAGGAGATGCGCGCGGCGATCGAGGTGATCCTCAGCAGTCGGCGGTCCACGGTGGGCAGCCGGGTCGCGCCGACCAGGGCACCGGGCCCGTCGGCGGAATAGTCTGCGGGCAACTGGATCTCGGTCTCCTGCGGCCCCGGCGGCGGGGTCTGCGGTCCCGCGCACCCCGCGACGACCAGCGCGACCGCCAGCATCGAACTCGCCAGCATCTTCTTGGACACCAACTCAGAACTCCTCGAACTCAGGTGGACATCGTGACGTTGACGACGTCGACCAATTGGCCGCGGGTCAGCACGTTGTCGCGAGCGATACCGACAGCCAGCACGAGCACCGCGCTGAGCGCGAAACCGACGCCGGCAGCGATGATCAGTGTGTTGGTGACATCGGGTTGCACCTTGTGGGCGGCCGCGGCGGCATCGACGGGCACGAGTTGAGCGACCGGACCGGTGTACTGGATGGCATCGGTGGGTTCGGCCTGGATCCACTCCAGCTCTCCGGAGAGCTTCGCGAGGTTGGCCGCCAGCGCGTTGACGGCCGTGACGGTCTGGTCGGGGTCGGCACCGCTGACCGTAACCCGCAGCAGGACCGAGCTGGGCATACCGAACCGGCTGATGCCGTAGGGCTCCCAGGTGGCGCTGGTGCTGGCGGCCAGCTGCTCGGCGGTCATCGGAAGCCCGGTCTCGTCGATGGCGCGCTGGCTGATCACCCGCGACTGGGCCAACGAGGAGTAGGTGGCCATGCGTGCGTTGGCACCGAGCCCGCCCGCATAGGCGGAGTAGGTGCCGGGATCACCGGCGACCTGGGCGAACAGCAGTGCCGACGCGGTGTAGCCCTTGTCGAAGGTCAGTTTCTGTACGACGTAGGCCGCACCGGGAGCCAGCAGCGTGGCGAGCAGGATGATGACCCAACCCTTGGCCAGGATCGTCAGATAGTCCCGCGCCCTCGGGACGTCGACCGGCGCCCTCAATTTCGGCTCAGGCAATCATTGGGTGGCGGGTCGGCCCCGTCGAGACGATCCATCAACCAGGGCAGCGTGAAACCGCTGTCCAGGTCGGCGTGTCCCTTGCCGACCCCCTTCTCGATCTGGATATAGCTGCCCATGGCGCAGGCGCGGTCGAGGGCCTGCTCGAACCAAGCCTGGTTGACCAGCATGTCCTGGGTGCCGTAGCCGACGACCATCGGCGTCAGGTTGGGCGCTTGCGGCACCGCGATCTCGGCGAGTCGGTCGCGCAACCACACCACGTCCTCGTAGGTGGCCGGTTTGAGGTCTTCGTTGGTCATCAGGGCGCGCACCCTGGCGATATCGTCGAAATTGGGCGGGATGCAGTCGAGCAGGGCATCCCAGTTCTGCGCGGTGACGCCGCGGCGGTAGTTGTCCAGGTTCATCTCGGGGTGGAACCACTTCAGCGACTGCAGCGCGAACACCAGCGTCACCCGCTGGTCGGGGGTCAGCGTCTCGTTCCACGCCGCATCGGCGAGACCGGCCATATCGGCCGCCGGTGCCATCGACACGGTGCCGAGCAGGTCAAGCCCCCTGCCATAGGTGGGTGCTTGTTCGGCCGCCGCCCAGACGGCAAGCCCGCCCGCGGAGTGTCCGTAGGCCAGCCACCGGCCGGTGGTCGGTGCGCCGATGCGCTGGGCGGCACGCACCGAATCGATGACGTTGTAGCCGTAGGTCTTGGCGTTGAGGAACGGATGCTGATAGCCCTCGACGCCGGCGCCCTGGAAGTCCGAGACGGTGACCAGGAATCCGGCCCGGACGAAGACCGACATGGTCCAGGCGTTCAGCGGCAGGCTGCTGTACAGACTGCTGGCGCACTTGTTCAGCACGCCCTTGGTGCCCTGCCCGAAAGCCAGGATGGGCCAGCCACCCTTGGGCGGGTCACCCGGCGGGATGGCGACCGCACCGGAGACCTCGGTGGGCTGACCGTCGACACCGGAGGTGGACCGGTATACGACCCGCATGTAGGTGGCGTCGTCCTGGTTGAGCAGCTCGCTACCCGACATGGGCTCCACCGAGATCAGCGATCCCGGCCCGTCGTCGGTCATATCCGGTGGTGGCAGCCGGGGTTTGCCGTCGAACGGCGGGGTGAAGGTCTTGATCGCCGGCGGGGCGGCCGCCTCGGGCGGGGGTGCCGGTTCCGCCGGCGCGCACGAGGTGACCAGCACGACCACCGCGCACAGGGCAGCCGCGCCGCGGAACAGGCTCGGCGCCACTCCTACCTCTTGGCCGAGGCCGAGGATTCGGCCTTGGCGGTCTCGTCGTCGGTATCGCGCGCATCCGCGGTCTTGTCCGATCCTGCCGATGCCCCGCCGTGCCTGCGATCGGCGGACAGCTCGCGCCGGTGACCGGGTTCGAAGGTGGCGACGACACCGAGGACGGTGGCGTGCGCGGTCTGCAGCGCGGTCACGCCCTGACGCAGCGCCGATGCCTTGGTGTGCCCGATGCGCCCCAGCACCAGCGCACCGTCACCGAGCGCCGCGGGCACCGTGCCGTCGGCGTACTTGGTCAGCGGCGGGGTGTCGATGATCACATACTCGAAGTGTCCGCGCAGCAACTCCAGCACCCGGGAGGTGCGCTGATCGCCCCACAGATCGCGACGCACCGACGGCACCGGCCCGGCGGGCAGCAGCGCGACCCGAGAGCCGGGCACCTCGATCAGCGATTCGGACAGATCGTGCTGGCCGGCCAGCAGGGTGCTGAACCCCTTGGTGCCTGCCTGCTTGACCGCGGCACCGTCGAGCGCCAGCAGCTCCGGCAGATCCGGTTTGACCAGGTCGCCGTCGACCAGGACCACGGAGTGCCCGGCCTCGGCGAAGGAGGCGGCCAGGTCGATGGCGGTGGTCGAGCGGCCGTCCTGCGGGGACGGGCTGGTCACCGCGATGACACGCGGATGCTGGCCGTGGGCGTTACGGGCGAACTGGACGTTGGTGCGAAGTTCGCGCAGCCGCTCGACCGCCAGTCCCCCGGCCTCCAGGTCGATGACACCGGAGCGGTCCTGGCCATCGGCGACCAGGGTCCCCAGCAACGGCACACCCGTGACGTCCTCGATTCGCTCCCGGCGACGGACCTTGGTGTCGGAGATACCGAGCAGCACCGCCACCAGCACGCCCAGGACCAGACCGCCGACCGCGCCTGCGGCCAACCGGATGGGCAAACCCATGGACTCGACCTTGGTGCCGTAGCTGGCGTCGTCGACGAGCACGGCCGCCGCGGCGGCCTCACCGCCGCGGCGGGAGGTCTCCAGCTCGGCGGTCACATTGACCAACTGGTCGGCCACGGCGTTGGCGTAACGCTGGGCGGCCGCGGGATCGGGATCGGTGGCGGTGATGTCGAGCAGCACGGTCTGCGGCAACGGCACCGCGGTGATCTTGGCGCGCAGCTCGTCGACCGAGATCGGCGCCTTGAGCTGGGCGATCGCCCGGGCCGCGACCTGGTCGCTGGTGGCCAGACCCGCGTAGGAGAACACCCGCTCCTGGGAGAACAGGTTGTTCTGGTAGGCGTCACCGACGGAGGTACCGCTCTGGGTGGTGACGAACAACCGGGTCGTCGAGGAGTACTGCGTCGTCGACATGAACATGGTGGCGTACCCCACAGCAACGCCCACGAGGGTTGCCAGCAGGACTACCCACCAGAACCGGCGAAAGATTCGCAGGTAATCACCGACGGCCAAGGGAGCACTCCATTCGCTTCTGGATCGCCACGACAATGCAACGATAGCGTCAACTACAGCAGCCGCCCAGTTTGCGGCTGGCACCCTAGGTGGCGGCGCCAGCGAAACCGATGCAAGGATAGTTAAATGCAACAACGGTGCAGTAAAGCCGTGAGGATCATTCCGCAATGAAGACGAGTCCGCAATGAAACTCGGCGCGCCGTCACGCCGCGGCATGCTCGTCGGCGCGGCAATCGTTGCGCTCACGGTGCTGTTGGCGACCGCGGTCGCCCTCGCGGGCAAGCCGGCGATCATGGGCATCGCGGCGCTGATCGCCATGTCGGTCGGCGTCTACATCGGCCTGCGACATCCGCTCTGGTTGTACTGGGGCATGGCGGTGGCCATCGGCACGCTGCCGTTCGGCTACTTCCCCGGCGTGCACCTTCCGCTGTATCTGCCGTTCGCAGCCGGGGCGCTGCTGGCCGCGTTGATCCATCCCAACGCCGCCAAGCGTTTCCCCGTGCTCGGCAGCGCGTTGGCCAAGGCCGTGCTGGTACTGGTGATCGTGTCCGGCATCTCGATGATCGTCACGTTCTCCTCGATCGTGAACATCCTCGACTACGCCAAGTGGGCCATCGCGACCGGCGCGTTCTTCGCCATCCTCGCGCTACCGCGCGAGCATCTGGCCAAATTCGGCCGGATCTTCGCCTACGCCGCTGCGTTCAATGCGGCCTTCGGCATCGCGTCGATCCTCATGGGCTCGAATCAGATTCTGCTGCAACCATTTCGAATCTTCGGCTACGCCGTGGCCAACACCGAACGGTTCTTCTTCACCGGTGGCACACCGACCAATGTGCCACGCACCGACCGCTTTCAGGTGGCTGCCGACAGCCAGGCGTTCAGCCGGCTGGGCGGGCTGTGGCTGGACCCCAACGCCGCGGGCATCGGGTTGGTGATCTCGTTCGTCGTCGCCATGATCGTGTTCGCGGGATGGCGGCGGGTGGTGATCGTCGGGATCATCGGCGCGGCAATTGCGCTGACGCTGAGCCGATCCGCCATCGTCACGGTGTTGGTGGGTGTTGTCCTGGTGTTCATCTTCCACCCGATGCGCGCACGTGACCGCCAACTGCTCATCGGCACGATGACACTGGCCGTTGTCGGCGCATTCATGGTGCCCTCGGTACGCACCCGATTACTCGGGACGCTGAGCGAGAACGACGCCGGAGCCACCGACCGCGTCGATTCGATCCGCGAGTTCCCCGGCCGGATGGACGGGCACTGGTTGTTCGGGTGGGGTTGGTCACAGCGCGAGTTCAAGGACGGCGCCTACGCGTTCCTGGAGAACTTCGTCTCCAACGCGCCGCTGATCGCGATCCACCGCGGCGGCATTTTCGTCGGAATCGCTTTCCTGACCGTCGTGGCGATCGGTTGCTTCATCGGCTATCGGCTGCTGCGGGCAAATTCACTTCCGGCCGCGGTTTATGGCGGCGTATTCATCGGATTTTCGTTCGTGGCGCTCAATCTCGATCACCCGGTGGTGATCATCCCCCAGATCGTCTTCCTGTACACGATCTTCCTGGTCTTCCTGGTCTATGCCGATCAGTTGCGCACCGAGGGCCGCGAAGCCGATGAGCTGTCCGCGCGGATCGCGCAGGCCAGAAAACACCAGGATGCGCCGGTCCCGGTGACGGCAGGCGGCTAGCCGAGCAGCGCCGACACCGCATGATGCGGACGGCGCTGCTCCCAGAATTCCCGGTTACGCAAGTACAGTCGCTCGCCCGCTGAACGCGCTTGCTCGATATCGAGCAGCAAACTCCGGCAGGCCGCGACGAAGTCCTCGTCGTCGTCATGGGTGCCCAGTTCCAGCAGCTGCGCCAGCGAGCCCACCGCCGCGGTGGTGCCCACCACCGGAAGCCCCATCCGAGCCGCGTCCAGGATCTTCACCCGCACCCCGCCGCCGGTGCTGATCGGCGCGATCATCGCCCGGCAGGTCGCCAGGAAACCGCCGAGGTCATCGACGAAGCCCAGGTCGCGTACCCCGTCAGGATAGACCGGGTCTCCGTTTCTCCCGCCGGCCTTCCCCGACTTTTTGGCACCGATGATGCACAGTTCGGCCCCCTCGATCCCGGCGGCGATCCGCGGCCACAACCGCAGCGCGGTGAGAAAAGCCTCCTGATTGGGCGGCCAATCCCTGGTGCCCATCAGCACCAGCCGACGCGGGGTCGATCCCACCGGCACCTGCGTCGCCGGCGGCAGGGTGAGATCCAGCCAACGCGCCGAGGGCACGCCGTTGGCGCGGTAGAACTCGGCCTCGTCGGCGTCGTAGGTGCCGACCGCGTCGGCGGCGCGGGCCACCCGCAGTTCGTCGCGGATCAATCGGCCCTCCTGCTGCCTGCCCAGCAGCCCGCGGGTCGCGCGCCACACCAGCGATTCACTGACATGGGTGTTGACCACCAGGCGTGCCCGGCCGATCTGGGTGCTGCGCAGGAAGGATTCGGCCATATAGCTGTGCTCGGCGACGAACACATCGGCGGTCGCCGCGGAGATGGCCGCCACCAGCTCGTCGCTGTCGAACCGGGCGTGGGTCAGGCTGCGGCCGGTGCGCACGGTGTCGACCAGCAGTCGCACCGGTCGCACACCGATCTTTGGCACCCGTACCAGTGTCATCCCGCCGTCGACCAGGTCGGTGTCGACCGTGCCCGGCGGCTCATGGGACAGGCAGATCGCCGACACCGCACAGGAATCGGCCGCCAGCCGGATCACCAACCGGGACAGCTCGACGTCACCGCCGTGGTCGGTGAGCGGATCCTTCGACAGCAGGAACACGGCCCTGGTGGCTGCGGCGGTCATGGTGCTGCCGTCCTGCCTGCCGGCCTGCGGTACAGGATGTAGGCGTAGATGCCGAGCAGCAGCGCATCGGCGATCACCGTGGCGATCGCGGCACCGACGGCACCGGCGAAGGCCAGCAACGCCACCAGGCCGAGTTTGACCGGGAGCAGGCTCAGGTTGGCGACCAGCCGCGTGGTGTCCCGGCGCTGCAGGTAGAGCACCGCCTGGAAGACCGAGGTGATGGTGCGCATACCGCAGAACATCGCCATGATGATCATCGCGACCGCCAGCTCGTCGGGCGCGGGGGTGAAAAGCATGACGACACCGACGACGAGGACCAACAGCCCCGCACCCGCACCCAGCATCAGCGTGCTCTTCAGCGGCGGGCCCGCCGACAGGTGGCCGTCCCCTTCGCGCAGCGCCCGGTTGTAGGACATCCCGAAGGACTGGCCGACGGCGACGATCGCGATGGTCACGGTCACGGTCAGCGCGTAATAGCCCACCGTCGTGTCATCGGTCAACCAGCCCAGCAGCAGCACATCACCCTGCAGATAGGCGGCCAGCCCGAGCATCTCGCCGATCAGGATGGCGATCAGCTTGGGGGGTCCGGGCATACCCGGGCGGTGCGGCAGCACCACGAAACCGACCACGACGGCGATCACCACATAGGGCGCCACCAGGAACAGGCTGGCCAGCTGCAAGCTCGGTTCGTCGGCAAGGAAGACATAACCCGCCGCACAGGCCACGCTGGCGACCTGGCGGATGGTGTCGAGCTGGGCCACCCGCTGGGGCTGACCGTCGCGGGCCCAGTGACTCTGGTAGGCCTTCAGCACGATCTCACCACCGGCGACGAACAACCCGAACCAGGCGATATAGCTGACCTCGACCAGCGCCGCGCCGGCCACCATGAGGGTGACGCCGAGCAGATAGCGGCTGGTGCGCTCGGCCAGGAAGCGCTGCTCGGACTCCCGCACCGCGCGGACGGCGAAGGGATTGTCCAGCGGCGGCCCGATCAGCGAGAAGGCCGCGTAGGCCATGCCGTACTGCCCGTAGTCGGCGATGCCGAGCTGGGCGATGATGACGGCCGTCCACAACAGTCCGACACCGCGTCCGCCGTAGAGCCAGAACACCGCCCACAGCGTGCGCATCAGGTGATTCGAAGTGGGCGCCGGACCGGCGGGCGCCGGCTGCACGGGATCGGTCACCGGCCGCTCGCGGACCAGTCGGCGAGCACCTTCGACCAGATCTCGGCGAAGGCCTCGGCGGTGCGGGCGGCCGACCGTTCCTGGCGGGTGCGGTCGGCATTGCGGCCGAGCTCGGTCAACCGGTCGGCATCGTTGAGCAGGGTGGCGATGCCATCGGCCAGCCCGGCGGCCACGGCGTCGTCACCACCACCGCGGGGCGCGACGTTGACGACGCCTTGTTCGGTCCCGAGTTCGGCCAGCGCGCCGTAGCCGGTGCACACGATGGGCGTGCTGTAGGCCATGGCGTGGGCGACCACCCCGGAGGCCGGGTAGGTCTCGGCGTAGAAGTGCCGTTTGCCGTACGGCACGACGATGGCGCGCACCGACTCGAAGAAGGCATCCTCTTCCGCCCCGTCGACACCGCCGAGGATCTCGATGCCCTCGGCGCGGGGTAGCGCCTCCGTGCCGCGTCCGGCGATGCGGATCGTGATGTCCGGGGGTAGCAGCTCGCGGATCCGCGCGATCTGGTCGAAACCCTTGCCACGGTAGACGAATCCGAAGAAGCCGACGGCCTTGCGCCGGTCCTGGGCCGGTGCGATGGCCGGCCGGCTGCGCACCAGGTGCGGCACGCAGTAGGTGGTGGTGTCGGGGTAGGTGCGCGCGATCGACTGCCGCCCCGTCTCGGTGAGCGCGATCAGCGTGCGACCGGCGTGCACCCGTCCCTCGACAGCCCGTGACAGGGGACGCAGCGGGTAGTGGATGCCGTGGGTCAGCAGCCGCGACGACGCGACGAACTTGGTGCGCGCCAGGAACCACAACCCTTGGGGCGGATCGTGGATGGTGGCGGTGACGGGTACGTCGTCGATACCGGCGGTGGCCCAGAACGTCGGGAGCACCCCGGTGGACAGCTCGGCGTGCACCAGGGTGCGCCCGGGCGGGCCGTCGGCGATCAGCCTGCGCACCTGGGCGCGGTGCCGCCGGATATCGGCAAGGGTATCGGCGCCCGGTCCGGCGGTGCGACACTGCACGATCTCACCGAAATGTGGCCGCAACGCGGTCACCAGGTCCTGCGCATAGTCCCCGACCGCGGTCTGCCCCTCGTCCGGGGCGACGAAGACGAGCCGGTGATCGGGGAACGACTCCGAGCCGGCCGACATCAGTAGAACAGTGGGCGGTGATTGTTGGTGTAGCCCAACGATTCGGCGGGCCGCTTGCCGATCACCTTGGCGGGCACCCCGCCGACGATGTCGAGTTCGGCGACATCCTTGTTCACCACCGCGTGCGCGGCGACCACCGCACCCCGGCCGATCAGCGACGGCAGCACCATGGCACGGCTGGCGATCCACACGTAATCCTGGACGACGGTCGGGATCGGCACCGGCAGGAAGTCGGGGTGGTTGATGTCATGGCCGCCCCCGATGAAGTGCACGTCGCTGGCGATCGTCACGTTGTTGCCGATGTAGAGCCCGGCGCGCGAGTCCAGCAGGCAACGGAAGCCGATGGCGACCCCGTCACCGATGGTGAGGAACTCGATGTCCAGCACGGTGGTGCCGCGCAGGATGGACGAGCGCTTGCCGATGCGCGCACCCATCAACCGCAGGAAGCCCTGCCGGATGGTGTGCGAGGGGATGTAGGTGACGACGCTGTTGAAGAACAGCTCACCGAGCCGGTTGCGGATCTTGCGGGCCCGGGTCATCCCCTGCATCTTGTAGTCGATGACGCGGTTGTTCTCGTCGAGGATCCACTCCGGCGGCGGTGGCATGTGCAGCGCGGGAGCGGCGGCCAGCTTGCGCGCCACATCGTCCGGATCAGCCGACGCGGGTACTCCGGTCATGGGTATGTGCTCCTTTGCGATTGCGCGTCCACCATAGCCATCCGGGCCGTGGTGTCACCTGGTTCGGGTCACGATCTCGTCGACGGCGGTGTACAGCGACTCGGCATAGCGCGCCTCGGTGAACCGCTCGGCGTGCGCCCGCAACCGGTCGGGGTCGAAGTCACCGGCTTCGAAGCGGTCCAGCGCCTCGGCGATGGCGGCGGGCTCGGGCCGGTCGAAGAACACCCCGGTGCTGCCTTCGACGACGGTGTCCAGGAATCCACCCCACCGCAACACCACGCTGGGTTTACCCGACACCGCGGCCTCGATGGGCGTCAACCCGAAATCCTCGTAGCTGGCCGCGATCAGCGCCCGGCAAGATTGGTACAGCCAGGCCATCTGTCCGTCGGTGAGCGCCGAGAGCAGCGCGACGTTGGGCGTCTTGAGCCGCTCCAACCGGGCCGCCTCCGGTCCGTGCCCGACGACGACGAGCCTGCGGTCGGTGTCGGCGAATGCACCGATGACGGCGTCGACGTTCTTGTAGGCCATCAGCCGGGACACGCAGAGATAGAATGGCTCGCCGCCATCGGTGAGCCAGTGCGCCACCTGCGGCACGGTTTCGGCGGGGGCGTCCGGTCGCATCGAGATCGGCGACGGCAGCACGCCGGCATCGATGCCGTAGGCGGTCCGGATCCGGTCCTTGATGGCGGTCGAGACCGCCAGGTAGCGGTCGACGGTGGTGGCGGCGCGCTGATCCCATGACCGCAGCGCCGGCGAGCCGACCTTCAGCACCGCGCGTTTGAGTGTGTCACCGTCGGGTTTGAGGTAGTGCTCGAGTGCGTAGAGCCAGTGCGCCGGGGTGTGGCAGTGCACCAGTTTGGCGCCGTTGGTGCGGAATCCGTGCGCCCAGCCGCTGCTGCTCGTGACCACCACGTCCGCGTCGACGAACATGGCACTCGCCGCGAACGGCAGCACCGGCAGCGCGGCCCGGTGGTGCTTGCGGAACACCGACATCCGATTCAACGGCGACACCCGCACATCGCGCTCGGCGAACTCCGGATAGGTGCCTTCCGGGTCGTAGAGCAGCGTGTAGATCGGTGCGTCCGGGAAGGCCTTGCTCATCGAGAGGACCACCTTTTCGGCACCACCCCGCTGCGTGAGGTAGTCGTGGGCGATCGCCACCCGTGGGCCGTTGACCCCGTCGAAACGCCGCGGGACTCCGCTGCGGTCGTCAGACACGAACGAATCCTCCTGAATAGCCGGCACGCCGACCGCGGCGGTGCATCCGGACGCTCCGAAATTTACCAAAGGCGTCAATTGCTGATGGATCACGCAGCGAACACCGCATCGCATCGCCACTGGGCGTCGCCTGCAGGCTCAACCTCGTCAGCCCTTCCACTCGACGCCGGGGTGCTCCCGTGACGTTAGCCGACCTAGTTCACCATGCAGACCCGGCACCCGCCAGCCGACCCGGCCCGGTCGGCAAAGCCCAGCCCGTTGGCCGGCAAAGGCATGGCGACGGGCCGGTGCACTCACCCCGGCGCCGCGGAACCGCCGCTCGCCTGCGCCAGCCCGGCCAAGTTCTCGGCGACCTCCTCGGCCCAGATCCCATAGGCGTGGGTGGTGTCGATCTCCAGTTCGAACCGGTCGGTCATCTCTGCGGTCACATCGGCCGCGTCGACGTAGAACTGCTGGTACCAGCGACGGTGCTGGTAGACCGCACCGTCCTCCTCGGTGAGCAACGGATTCTCGATCCTGGTCTTGTGCCGCCAGATCTCGACATCCTCCAGGAACCCCTCACCGAAGGACCGACTCATCGCGCCGGCCAGCCTGGCGGCCTTGTCGGCGGGCAAGCCGGGCATCTGCTGTACCGCCACACCCCACTGCAGGACGAACGAATCGTGGGTCACCGGATAGTGGCAGTTGATCAGCGCCACCTCGACGGTGAATCCGGGCGCCAGGTCGTTGTGCAGCCAGTTGATCATGTACGCGGGCCCGAAGTAGGTGGCCTCCGAGCGTAGATACGTTCCCTCCCAGAGCTTTTCGGGGTCGGCGATATAATCCGGGCGGGGTTTGGACTCCATGAACTGACTGGCGGTGTGCCCCTCGATGACGTTCTTGAAGAACGTCGGATAGGCGTGGTGGATATAGAAGAAATGCGCCATGTCGACGTTGTTGTCCACGATTTCGCGACAGTGCGAACCCTCGATCAGCACCGAGTTCCACTGCCACGGCGACCAGCGGCCCTCGGGGTAACCCTCGATGGTCGGCGGTAGCAGTTCCGCCGGCGGCGCCGAACCCTCGGGATCGTGCCAGACCAGCAACTGTCCGTTGACCTCGCGGGTTTCCCAGGCGCGAGTCCGCGCCGGCCGCGGGGTCCGTTTGGCGTAGGGCACCAGGGCACATCGTCCGTCGGCACGCCAACGCCAGTCGTGGAAGGGGCAGGCCAGGTTGTCGTCCTTGATCGCGCCGCGGGAGAGGTCACCGCCCATATGCCTGCAGTACGCGTCGAGCACGTGCAGGGCACCGGCGGCATCACCGAAGACCACGAGCTTGGTACCGAACGCCTCGATACCGTGCGGTCGCCCGTCTCGGAAGGTCTCGGCAAGCCCGAGGCAGTGCCAGCCGCGGGCGAACCGGGTCATCGCGGCACCTGCGTCGATCTCGCGGATATCGGTCATCTGATCTGCCTAGCACGTTCGCATCCCGGCCGCGGCGAGATCGCCCGACACCCCGTCAGACGCGTGCCTGCCTGCCGTGGGCGCCGAACTCCGCATCCAGGGCGCTCCTACCGTCCTCGTCGAGCAGCTCGAAGACCACCGGCCTGCGTCCCGACCATCGATACACATTCTCGTCGGTATGCCAACGCTGTTGTTGGAGTTCGTGTTTGACTATCTTGTTGGAACCGGTCACCGGGAGCCGGGTCGAGACACGCAGCAGTCTCGGGACGGCCTTCGCCCCGAGATCCGGCTGGGCGCTCAGGTATTCGGCGAATGCCGCCGCGTCGAAATCCGCGGGTCGGGTCACCTCGACGGCGGCCATCACCTGGTCACCGGAGCGTGGGTCGGGTACGGCGTAGGCGGCGGCCGCGATGACCGCCGGGTGGCGGCGCAGTACATGCTCGATGGTCAGCGCGGACAGGTTCTCGCCGTCCACCCGGATCCAGTCCCCGCGCCGGCCCGCGAAATAGATGAACCCCGCTTCGTCGAGGTAGCCGAGGTCCCCGGTCCAGTACCAGCCGTGCCTGATGCGTTCGGCGTTGGCCGCGTCGTTCTTGTAGTAGCCCTCGAAGGTGCGGGTGCCGAACTTGTCGACGATCTCGCCGACCGCCTCGTCGGGGTTGCGGACGCGTCCGACGGCGTCCAGTACCGCGGGCGCGCAGTCGCGCAGCGTCACCGGGTCGACGATGGCCACCCCGTCGTGTGCGGGGCGGCCCAATGCACCGGCGGGCGCGTCCGGATGCAGGACCACCGCTCCGCCGCCCTCACTCGAGCCGTAGCCCTCGTAGAGCTCGGCGCCGAACCGGTGTCGGAACCGGGCCTGATCGTCCGGGGAGGCCTCGGTGCCGAACCCGCGCTGCAGTGGGTTGTCGGCATCATCGTCGCGCTCGGGGGTTGCCATCAGATATCCGAGCGCCTTGCCGACGTAGGTGAAGAAGGTGGCTCCGAAATAGCGGACGTCGGAAAGGAATCGGGACGCGGAGAACGACGGCGCCAGGCATACCGTCGCCCCCACCGACAACGCGGGCGCCCACAGCGCCATGATCGCGTTGCCGTGGAACAGCGGCATGCTGCAGTACTCGACATCCTCGCGACGGTGGCCGAACTTGTCGCGGGCGCCGTAGGCGATGCGGGCCAACCGACCCTGCGTGCAGCGCACCGCCTTCGACGCACCGGTGGTCCCCGAGGTGAACAACAACAGCATCAGGGTGTCGGCGCCGACGGTCTCGGCCTGCGTGGGCAGCGGGGCGCCGCGATGCGCATCGAGCGCCGTGCGATAGGCCGCATCGTCGACCACCAGAATCCGGTGGGCCGGCACGTCCAGATCCAGCGCCGCCAGCCGGGCGGCGCCCTCGGTGTCGGTGACGATCAGCCGACAGTCGGCAAGCCCGATCTCGGCCGCCATCTCGGCGTCCCCGCGGGTCGGGTTGATGCCCACCACGGTCATCCCGCCCAGCGCCGCGGCGCCGAGCCAGAACACGAAGTCGGCCACATTGGGCAGCAGCACTCCGATATGCGGTGCCACGTCGGGATCGTCGGCCAGCAGTGACCGGCCCAACCCGGCCCTGGCGATCGATTCGGCGATCACCTCGTCCCAGGTCCAGTCCTGTTCACGAGTGCGCAGGCCAGGGTGGGTATCGCCGCACCGATCGAGCAGCATGGCGGCGATGCAATCGCGGTTCTGATCCGTCGTCGGCACCGGACCAGCTTGGCGAAAGGAGCGGACACGATGGCCGAACTGCGACCTCTCTTATGCAGTTCTTAGAAGTACAGCTAGCATCGCTACCCATGACGAGCACTATCGAGCCGGCGGCAGAGCACGTAGTTGACATCCACACCACGGCCGGCAAGCTGGCCGACCTGCGCAAGCGCGCCGAAGAGGCGCTGCACCCGGTCGGTGAGGCCGCGGTCGAAAAGGTGCACGCCAAGGGCAAGCTGACCGCCCGCGAGCGCATCTACGCATTGCTGGATGAGGGCTCCTTCGTCGAGCTCGACGCGTTGGCACGCCACCGCAGCACCAACTTCGGGCTGGAGTCCAACCGCCCGCTCGGTGACGGTGTGGTGACCGGCTACGGCACCATCGACGGCCGCGAGGTCTGCATCTTCAGCCAGGACGCCACCGTGTTCGGCGGCAGCCTCGGCGAGGTCTACGGCGAGAAGATCGTCAAGGTCCAGGAACTGGCCATCAAGACCGGCCGCCCGCTGATCGGCATCAACGACGGCGCCGGCGCTCGTATCCAGGAGGGTGTGGTCTCCCTCGGCCTGTACAGCCGGATCTTCCACAACAACATCAAGGCCTCGGGCGTCATCCCGCAGATCTCGCTGATCATGGGCGCCGCGGCCGGCGGGCACGTCTACTCCCCCGCGCTGACCGACTTCGTCATCATGGTCGACCAGACCAGCCAGATGTTCATCACCGGCCCCGATGTCATCAAGACCGTCACCGGCGAGGACGTCACCATGGAGGAGCTGGGCGGCGCCCAGACCCACATGTCCAAGTCCGGCACCGTGCACTACGTGGCCTCCGGCGAACAGGATGCCCTGGACTACGTCCGCGACCTGCTGAGCTACCTGCCCGCCAACAACTACGCCGATCCGCCGCGCTACCCGGCGCCGCCGCACCCGGGCGCCATCGAGGACAACCTCACCGATGAGGACGTCGAGCTCGACACCCTCATCCCCGATTCCCCGAACCAGCCCTACGATATGCACGAGGTCATCTCGCGCATCCTCGACGATGACGAGTTCCTGGAGATCCAGGCCGGTTACGCGCAGAACATCATCGTCGGCTACGGCCGTGTCGACGGCCGCACCGTGGGCATCGTGGCCAACCAGCCGACCCAGTTCGCCGGCTGCCTGGACATCAACGCCTCGGAGAAGGCCGCCCGGTTCATCCGGACCTGCGACTGCTTCAACATCCCGATCGTGCTGCTGGTCGACGTGCCTGGCTTCCTGCCGGGCACCGGCCAGGAGTACAACGGCATCATCCGCCGCGGTGCCAAGCTGCTGTACGCCTACGGCGAGGCGACCGTCCCCAAGATCACCGTTATCACCCGTAAGTCCTACGGCGGCGCGTACTGCGTGATGGGGTCCAAGGACATGGGCGCCGACGTCGTGGTGGCGTGGCCGACGGCCCAGATCGCCGTCATGGGCGCCTCCGGCGCGGTCGGCTTCGTCTACCGCCAGGAGCTCAAGAAGGCCGCCCAAGAGGGCCAGGACGTCGACGCCCTGCGCCTGGAGCTGCAGCAGTCCTATGAGGACACCCTGGTGAACCCGTACATCGCCGCCGAGCGCGGTTATGTCGACGCGGTCATCCCGCCCTCGCACACCCGCGGATATGTGGCCACCTCGCTGCGGCTGCTGGAGCGCAAGATCAGCCAGGTGCCGCCGAAGAAGCACGGCAACATCCCGCTGTAAGGTCTTCGGACGAACCCGCGACAGGCCCTCTGCGAGAAGGACTTTCATGAGCCACGACGTCGATATCGTCGAAGTCAGCGATCCGCGCGATATGACCATCGACGACCCGGCACCCCCGGTGCCGGAATTCCGGGTGGTCAAGGGCGAGCCGTCCGACGAGGAGCTGGCGGCCCTGGTCGCGGTGCTGTCGGCGGCCGGCGGCACCGGTCCGGGTGAACCGGGCCCGCAGGAACTCAACCTGTGGGGCCACCCGGTGGACAAGCTGCGGTACCAGAGCCACTCCTGGCAGCGGATCACGCTGTTGGAGCGGACCCACATGCGCAGGTGACGACGCGCCTGGTCCTGGGGTCGGCCTCCGCGGGCCGGCTTCACGTGCTCCGGTCGGCCGGGGTCGACCCGCTGGTCGTGGTATCCGATGTCGACGAGGACGCCATCATCGCGCGGCTGTCCGACTCGGGTCCGCGCGAGGTGGTCGCCGAACTGGCCGCCGCCAAGGCCGGCCGCGTCGTCGAACTGCTCGATCCGGCGGTGAGCGCCGATTGCGTTGTGGTGGGCTGCGATTCGATGCTCGAGGTCGACGGTGTCCTCAGCGGCAAGCCGGGCACCGCGGCGGCCGCCCGGCGGCAGTGGCAGGCCTGTGCGGGGCGCATCGGTCTGCTGCACACCGGGCACACCGTGCTGCGGGTGCGCGACGGCACCGTGGCAGACCGGGCGCAACAGACCGGGACCACCACACTGCATTTCGGTTCGCCCACCGATAGCGAGCTGGACGCGTACGTGGCCACCGGCGAGCCGCTGTACGTGGCGGGTGCGTTCACCCTCGACGGGCTCGGCGGCTGGTTCGTCGACCGGATCGAGGGCGACCCCTCGAATGTGATCGGTATCAGCCTGCCGCTGCTGCGAAAGCTGTTGGCCGGGCTGGGCATCTCGGTGGCCGCGCTGTGGCAGGCCAACGGATTCACCGGCGGCTCCTGATCCGGGGGCGCCTCCCGAAACAGGTGTATTTGATCTCGCGGCCTCGGGTATCACCCCGCCATGCCTGACACCGCCGTCCTTGTCACGGACATGATGAACAACTACCGCCACCCCGATGCCGAGCCGCTGGCGGCCAGCGCCGCCCGGATCATCGAACCCTTGGGCGACCTCATCCACCGGGCCCGCGCCCGCGATTACACCACCGTCATCTACGTCAACGACAACTACGGGGACTTCACCGCGGTCTGGGACGACATCGTGTGCGATGCACGCAACGGAGCGCATCCCGAGCTGGTCGAACCGATCCTGCCGACCGAGGACTGCCTGCGGCTACACAAGGTTCGACACAGCGCCTTCTACGCCACGCCGCTGGATCACCTGCTCAACCGGCTGGGGGTCAGCAAGGTGATCATCACCGGGCAGGTCACCGAACAGTGCGTGCTCTACACCGCGCTGGATGCCTATGTACGGCATTACGACGTCGTCGTGCCGCCCGATGCCGTCGCCCATATCGATCCCGCGTTGGCCGAGGCGGCATGCGCGATGATGCACCGGAACATGCGGGCCGAGCTGGTTGCGGCGCAGGACTGTCTGGGCGATCGGTGATCGGTCACCCGAGCATGCGACCTGTCGCCATGACATGAGTAGGCTCTTTGGCGTGTCGCTGCCTGCCGATCCAGACCCTGCCCTCGCCGCCTACGCGCATCCCGAACGCCTGGTGACCGCGGACTGGTTGTCCGCCAACCTCGGCCGTCCCGGGCTGGCCATCGTCGAGTCCGACGAGGATGTGCTGCTCTACGACACCGGCCACATCCCCGGCGCGGTGAAGATCGACTGGCACACCGATCTGAACGATCCGGCCGTCCGGGACTACATCGACGGCGCCCAGTTCGCCGAGCTGATGGACCGCAAGGGCATCTCGCGCGATGACACCGTGGTGATCTACGGCGACAAGAGCAACTGGTGGGCGGCCTACGCGCTGTGGGTGTTCACGCTGTTCGGACACCCCGATGTCCGGCTGCTCGACGGTGGCCGCGACCTGTGGGTGAGCAACGGCCGCGACACCACCCTGGACGTGCCGAACAAGCCGAGTTCGGGCTATCCGGTGGTCGAGCGCGATGACACCGCCATCCGCGCCTTCCGTGAGGATGTGCTGGCCGCGCTCGGCGAGCAGCCGCTGATCGATGTCCGCTCGCCGCAGGAGTACACCGGCGAGCGCACCCACATGCCCGATTACCCGGAGGAGGGCGCGCTGCGCGGCGGGCACATCCCCACCGCGGTGTCGATCCCGTGGGCCAAGGCGGCCGAGGACAGCGGCCGGTTCCGCAACCGGGCCGAACTCGACGCGCTGTACGGCCACCTCACCGCCGAGGACAAGACGATCGTGTACTGCCGCATCGGTGAGCGCTCCAGCCACACCTGGTTCGTGCTGACCCACCTGCTCGGCCTGCCGAATGTGCGCAACTACGACGGTTCGTGGACCGAGTGGGGCAACGCCGTGCGGGTCCCGGTGGCCACCGGCCCCGAGCCCGGCGCGGCACCCGCAGCGCGATGACGATGCCCGCGGCGCTCGCCGAGGTCGTCGGCGAGTTCGGCGAGGTCAGCGGGCAGGACAAGCTGCAGTTGCTGCTGGAGTTCGCCAACGAGCTGCCTGCGCTGCCCGGTCATCTCGAGGAAGCGGCCATGGAGCCGGTTCCCGAATGCCAGTCGCCGCTGTTCCTCGATGTCGACGCCACCGATCGCGAGCACGTCCGGCTGTACTTCAGCGCGCCCGCCGAGGCCCCGACTACCCGCGGTTTCGCGGCCATCCTGGCGGCCGGGCTGGACGGGCAGTCCGCCGAGGACATCTTGGCCGTTCCCGACGACTTCTACTCGGCGCTGGGCCTGGCCGCACTGATCAGCCCCCTGCGACTGCGCGGGATGTCGGCGATGCTGGCCCGTATCAAACGGCGCTTACGGGGCTAGCCCCGAAGTTACTGGCGCGTTCGTCAATAACGGCGGCCACGGATTTTTTCCGGGATCCATGCCAGAATGGCACCTGCGGCCTGCAGCGAGCAGCTAGCAGCTAGCAGCTCGAACACGCATCGATGCGTTTCACCACATATTTCAGCTCGGGGGGAGCAAACGAGAAATAGGAAAGGGGCCCGGTTCGATGAATCGGCAGGCCAGGGACGTCATTCTTTACGAACTCAACGAGGTGCCGTGGGATGTCGTCGACATCTACGTCAAGAATCGCCCCGATTCGAATCTGGCCGCGCTGCTCAAGGAAGGGCAGTCGCTGACCACCATCCACGAGGACCGCGAGGAACTCCAGGGCCTGCAGCCGTGGCGCACCTGGCCGACACTGCACACCTCCAGCTACGAGCACAATTCGTTCGACCTCGGCCAGGACCCCTCGACGTTCAAGGGTGACCCGATCTGGAACGTGGCCGAACGTGCCGGACTCTCGGTGGGCCTGTTCGGTCCGATGCAGAGCTGGCCGGCCCGACCCTTCGCGCACGGCGGCTTCTATGTCCCGGACACCTTCGCCTCCGATGCCAAGACCTATCCCCCGGCTCTGGAGCGCTTCCAGGCGTTCAACCTGGCGATGACCGGCGAGAACGGGTTCTCCCCCGATTCGGCACTGAGCCCCAAGGCGCTCGCCGGGACGGCGGTGGATCTGGTCCGGCTCGGACTGACCCCGCGGTCCACCGCGACACTGGCCACCCACCTGGTGAAGGAGCGAATCGACCCGCGCTACAAGGCATTCCGCTCCGCCATGCAGGCGCCGCTGAGCTTCGACCTGTACTGGCGTCAGCACCGCAAGAACCAACCGCGACTCTCGGTGTTCTTCACCAACCACGTCGCGGGCATGATGCACCGGTTCTGGGGTGACGGGATGCCCGGCTACACCGACAAGTACGAGTACGACGCCGACGAGGTGTACGGCAGCTTCATCGTCGCCGCCATGGACATCACCGATCGCCAGGTCGGTCGCATCCGCAAGTACCTGGCCAAGAATCCGCAGTCGATGCTGGTGATCTCGGCGAGCATGGGACAGGGACCCGTCGCGGTGCCCAAGCTCGACGGTGGGCGCTTCGTCCTGGACGATCACAGCAAACTGATCACCGCGCTGGGTCTCAAGCCGGCCGATGTCGCGCTGGCGATGTACCCGATGCTGTCGCTGGTCTTCGAGTCCGAGGCCGACGCCGCCGAGGCGGTAGCACCGCTGGAGTCGGTCCTTGTCAACGGGACCGACCGGTTGTTCGCCCGGCTGCGCGTCGAGGGCAAGACGGTCACCTTCGGCATCGACTACACCGTGCCGGGCGAGGACACCACGAAGGTGACGATCCGGCCGTTCGGGGCCGCGGCGGACGCCGATGTGCCCGCCACCGACCTGGGCCTGAGCGTGCACTCGCGGATCGGCGGGGTCAACACCGGCTATCACATCCCGGAGGGCATCCTGCTGGCCGCGGGCGCGGGTATCACCGCCGACCCGTCCCGCAAGGAGGTCGACATCCTCGATGTGGCCCCGTCACTGTTGGCCAACGCGCTCGGCGTGGAACCACCGCCGTCGATGAAGGGCATCCCGACCCTGTTCGGCTGAGACATCTCGACAGCTGTCAACGACGGCGGCGCTCCCCTCGGGGCGCCGCCGTCGTTGCATCGTCGGGCGTTCGCCCAGCGCAGCGATACCGCACGTCAAACGTACTGACCGGTAACAAAGACGCGCCGCAGAATTGGGGGTCCGACTCACCACCCCCGGGATTGGACACTTAAACTTCGCCCGATACATTCTTAAAGACGTTTCTTAGAGAAGATGCCACCAGGAGGCGCAGTGCCAAGTCACGCCAGCTCGAAGATCTCCAAGGTCCTCGTGGCCAACCGCGGTGAGATCGCCGTCCGTGTGATCCGAGCCGCCAAGGATGCCGGCCTCGCCAGCGTGGCCGTGTACGCCGAGCCGGACGCCGACGCACCCCACGTGCGGCTTGCCGACGAGGCCTTCGCGCTGGGCGGACAGACCTCGGCCGAGTCGTATCTGGTTTTCGAGAAGTTGCTCGAAGCCGCCGAGAAGTCCGGTGCCAACGCCATCCACCCGGGCTACGGCTTCCTCTCCGAGAACGCGGACTTCGCCCAGGCCGTCCTGGACGCCGGGCTGATCTGGATCGGGCCCAGCCCGCAGTCGATCCGCGACCTCGGTGACAAGGTCACCGCCCGCCACATCGCCGCGCGCGCCGACGCCCCCCTGGTCCCCGGCACCCCCGACCCTGTCAAGGACGCCGACGAGATCTTGGCGTTCGCCAAGGAGCACGGCCTTCCCATCGCCATCAAGGCCGCCTTCGGTGGCGGCGGCCGCGGCATGAAGGTCGCCCGCACCCTCGAAGAGATCCCCGAACTGTTCGACTCGGCCACCCGTGAGGCCGTGGCGGCCTTCGGTCGCGGCGAGTGCTTCGTCGAGCGTTACCTGGACAAGCCGCGCCACGTCGAGGCTCAGGTCATCGCGGACACCCACGGCAATGTCGTCGTCGCCGGCACCCGCGACTGCTCGCTGCAGCGTCGCTTCCAGAAGCTCGTCGAGGAGGCCCCGGCGCCGTTCCTGACCGACGCGCAGCGCAAGGAGATCCACGAGTCCGCCAAGCGCATCTGCAAGGAGGCCGGCTACTACGGTGCCGGCACCGTGGAGTACCTGGTCGGCCAGGACGGCCTGATTTCCTTCCTCGAGGTCAACACCCGCCTGCAGGTGGAACACCCGGTCACCGAGGAGACCTCGGGCATCGACCTGGTGCTGCAGCAGTTCAAGATCGCCAACGGCGAGGCCCTCGACATCACCGAGGACCCCACCCCGCGGGGCCACTCCTTCGAGTTCCGTATCAACGGGGAGGATGCCGGTCGCGGCTTCCTGCCCGCCCCCGGCCCGGTCACCAAGTTCGAGCCGCCCACCGGCCCCGGCGTGCGCATGGACTCCGGCGTGGAGAGCGGATCGGTCATCGGCGGCCAGTTCGACTCCATGCTGGCCAAACTGATCGTCACCGGCGCCACCCGCGACGAGGCGCTGGCCAGAAGTCGCCGAGCACTCGCTGAATTCCATGTCGAGGGCCTGGCGACGGTCATCCCGTTCCACCGCGCCGTGACCGCCGATCCGGCGTTCATCGGTGACGGCTCGAAGTTCGACGTGCACACCCGGTGGATCGAGACGGAGTGGGACAACACCGTCGAACCGTTCACCGGTGGCGAGCCCATCGACGAGGACGACAGCCTGCCCCGCCAGACCGTGGTCGTCGAGGTCGGTGGCCGTCGTCTGGAGGTGTCGCTGCCCGGCGACCTGGCCCTCGGTGGCGGCGCTGGTGCAGGCGCCCACGGTGCTGTCCGTAAGAAGCCCAAGCCGCGCAAGCGTGGCGGCGGCGGCGGCGCCGCGGCCTCCGGTGATTCGGTGACCGCCCCCATGCAGGGCACCGTGGTCAAGGTCGCCGTCGAGGAGGGCCAGCAGGTCTCCGCCGGTGACCTGGTCGTGGTGCTGGAGGCCATGAAGATGGAGAACCCGGTCACCGCGCACAAGGACGGCACCGTCACCGGCCTGTCGGTGGAGGCCGGTGCGGCCATCACCCAGGGCACCGTGATCGCCGAGATCAAGGACTAGACAACCGCCCAGTGGCCACCTGTTGCACGGATCCTCACCGATCCTGTGCAACAGGTGGCCATTGGCTTTTCCGGGAGGCTGTGATGGAACCCGTCGAGATCAACAACGGCCAGTGGTACCTGCGCGGGCTGCGCTGTGACGACCGCGTCGACGACCGCCCCGCCCTGACCGATATGGGTGAGGACGATCTCGACTACGTCCACGATGCGGCCGACGGCTGGGCCGATGACACCCGTTATACCTGGGCGGTGTGCGAACCCACGACCGGCGAGATGCTCGCCGAGATCGCCCTCGATCCGGTCTCGGGTTACATGTCCAGCCGGGCCAGGCCGGGGTTCGAGGATGTCGCGGCGATCTCCGAGGACACCGTGCGCCGCTACGCCTCGGCCGCGCTCGGCCTGGAAGTCCACACCTGAGGGGTCGGAACCGGCGGCTACACCTTCCGCTGAACGACATCGATATCGGCCCCGGTGGCCAGGTCACCACATTCGACCGCGATGACGTCATCGCGGGCCCGCAGGAAGGGCCCGGCACCGACATCACCGTCGAGTTGCTCGATCAGCGCCGGCCAATGTCCTCTGCCGATGACCACCGGGTGGCCCGGGCACCCCCCGAACACCGCTCTGGCCAATCCGGATGTCGAGGTGCGGGCGGCGTCCAGAACCCGGTGCACCACATCGGCGCCGACGTCCGGGGTGTCCACCACGGTGATGACGACATGGTCGACGGCGTAGCGCGATGCCGCCGCCAGTCCGGCCCGCAGCGACGCCGACAGTCCCTGCGCCCAGTCCGCCGCGAGCACCGCGCGGGCGGGTGCCGGCACGATTGGCTGGGCGGCGCCGAGCACCACGAGCACCTCAGCGCACCCGCCGTCGTGTAACGCGGTGACCGCGGCGGCCAACCACGCCCCCTCGGCGGCAAGCACTTTCGGCATTCCGAAGCGTGTGCCCGCGCCGGCCGCCAACACCACTCCCGCTGCGTGTCCCGAGGCCATCGGTTCAGTCTGCCCGGTGCCGGCTGCCACCGGATTCGGCGGGGACGTGTCCGACCAGCCAGATCAGGCGTAGTGTCAGGTCAGGTTGAGCCCGCAGCCTACCGATTCCGACTGTCGGAGCCGCCATGACCACGCCAGACAACGTCGCCGTCGCGATGGCCCCGCCGCGTGCGGCGCGTGGCACAGCTGTCTACACCGTCCGTCGGATGCCGCCGTCCACGACCGTCGTCGAGGTCTACGGGCAACTCGATGCCGCCAATGCGCGCCAGTTCAGCGGCTATGCCGTCACCCACCTGGCCCATACCGACCAGTTGATCGTCGATCTGACCGGCGTCGAATTCTTTGGCACCGAGGCGTTCTCGATGCTGCACACCATCAGCGTGACGGCCGCGGGCAAGGACGCACGGTGGGTGCTGGTGCCCAGCGCCGCGGTGCGCCGGTTGCTGCAGATCTGCGATCCCGACGGTGTTCTACCCACCGCCGAAAACCCGATCGAGGCCGCCGGCCGACTCCAGGGACACCCGCTACTGCAGCTCGTCCCGCAGTTTGGCCAGTGAGCGAGCCAGCAGCCGCGATACATGCATTTGCGAGATACCGACCCGCTCGGCGATCTGCGACTGCGTCATGG
Organism: Mycolicibacterium sp. 22603; assembly: GCA_052044345.1. Lineage (GTDB taxonomy): Bacteria > Actinomycetota > Actinomycetes > Mycobacteriales > Mycobacteriaceae > Mycobacterium. The sequence continues at coordinate 142,419 of JBQEMX010000005.1, read as the reverse complement.
ATTCGAAGAACCTCAGCACCAGGACCGTGCGTTCGCGCTCCGGCAGCTTGGACAACAACGGCCGCAACGCCTCCCGATTCTCGATCTGGTCCAGCGCATCATCCTGTGAGCCGAGGGTGTCGGCGATAGCCGGCGCCTCATCGTCGCCCGAACCGCCGCTGTCGATGGACAGCGTGTTGTACGAGCTGCCCGCGATCAGGCCCTCGACCACTTCCGCGCGGTCCATATCCAGTTCGGCGGCCAACTCCGACGGGGTCGGGGCCCGCCCGAGACGTTGTGACATCTCCGCGGTCGCGGCACCGAGGCGCAGGTGCAGTTCCTTGAGCCGACGCGGCACCTTGACCGACCAGCCGTTGTCGCGGAAGTGCCTGCGCACCTCGCCCATGATCGTGGGCACCGCGTAGGACGCGAAGTCCGAACCTGCCTCGACGTCGAAGCGGTTCACCGCATTGACCAGACCCACGCGAGCAACCTGGACGAGGTCGTCTCGTGCCTCACCGCGGCCCTCGAACCGCCGAGCGATGTGATCGGCCAGCGGCAGGCAGCGGGTGACGATGCGTTCGCGCTGCCGCTCGTACTCTGCCGACCCATCGTTCAGTTCGCCGAGTACGCGAAACATCTCGATGACGTCGGCGTATTCGGAGTTCACTGCAACAAGCTCGCTCGCCGCGCAGTGAGTGATATCCCGAATATCTGGCCGTCGTCGCCGTGCTGACCATCGGAGAAGATATCGACCTCGTCGGTCAGCGAGCTGAGCACGTGCCAGCTGAAGCTGCCCGGCGCGACGATGGCGTCCTCGTCGCTGCGGCAGGTTGCCGACGCGGTGATCACCACGGCGTCATCGCGCGGCTGGACCGACACCACGAGCGCCGAATGCGGTACCGCGGCCTTCACCAGCCGCGTGCAGGCCTCGTCGACCGCCAGTCGCAGGTCGGAGACGGCGTCGAAGTCGAGGTCTTCGAAGGTGGCGGCTGCGGCGATCAGGACGCGCAGTACCGCGAGGTTTTCCAGGGTTGCGGCCACCCGGAGCTCCACCGACCGATCACCATCTGTCGCGGCTGTCTCCGCGTCCGTACCCTGCTGCACCATCTGACCTCCCGGCATGTCCGCTGGGAGGTTACCCCACGCCGGGCGCTGGCTAACCAACGGAACCACCTCCTACCAGGGCGCCGCGGGGGCGGACACCACATCCGGCGGTGAGTTCGGCTCCTCGTTCACGTGAGTAACGCATGCGGTGGGCAGTACCCGGCGTCGGCTCGTGGCCAAACCAGGACCGCACGCGGTTTCCCGTTGCGCACCACGGGTAATCGGCACGCATGAGTACTCCGCACGTGCCAGACGACGTACCCGTGGCCGATGCCGTCGAACAGTCCCGCGAGGTTGTCGACGCCGATCCCGATCGCGAGGTCGACGACGCCGGACCGAGCGCGGCGCCGGCTCTTGAGACACCCGCTGCGGACTGGCAGGAGCAGTCGGTGGAAGTCGACCTCGCCGACGACGACCGTGACGGCTACTGATCAGGTGAAGTCGGGAGGTTCGCGGTGGTTTGCCGCCCAGGCGTGGTGGGAACATTGACCGGCATGTTGGTACGCAGAATTGCCCGCCCATTGTTGTCCGCCGCGTTCATCGGCCAGGGAATCGAGGCCCTCCGGGACGTCAAACCCGCGGCCGAGGTCGTCCAGCCCACCTTGGACGGCCTGCAGTCACTGCCCGAATCCGTGGCCCAGAAGGTTCCCGATGATCCGATGACGGTGGCCCGCATCACCGCGGCCGCCCAGATCGGCGGTGGCCTGCTGCTCGCGACCGGCCGCGTCCCGCGCGTGGCCGCCGCGGTGCTGGCGGCCACCGTGATCCCGGCCAATCTGGGCAGGCACATGTTCTGGGAAGAAACCGACCCCGCCCTCAAGGCCGAGAAGCGGCGCGCTTTCCTGACCGATGTGAGCCTGATCGGCGGACTGGTGCTGGCCTCGGCCGATACCGCGGGCAAGCCGTCCCTGGGCTGGCGTGGGCGCCGGGCCGGGCGCAAGGTGGTCCAGGCGGTCTCGGAACGCCTGCCCGGATCCGATGACTCGATCCTCGATTCCGAGCTTGCCGACCGTCTCGGCCACGGTCTTCATATCGGTGTCGAGCGCGGCCGCGAGCTGGCCGATACCGCACTTGAGCGCGGTGTGCCGCTGGCGGCCTCGGCGTTCGAGACCGCGGCCGAGTCGTTGGGAACGGCCTACGATCGCGGGGCCGCCGCCCTCCACAAGGGCGCCGAGAAGAGCGCACCGATCGCCAAGAAGGCCCGCAAGCGCGGGGCCGAACTGGCCGAAACCGCCCTGGACCGCAGCGCCGCAGCCCTGGAGCGCGGCGCCGAGAAGAGCGCGCCGGTGGCCAAGAAGGCCAGGGATCGTGGCACCGAACTGGCCGAAACCGCCCTGGACCGCAGCGCGGCAGTTCTCGAGCGAGCCGCCGAACGCGGCGCACCGCTGGCGGCCGAGGCCCGCCGGCGCAGCGCGGAACTCGCCGAGACCGCGCTGGAGCGCGGCAGCGACGAGGCCAAGTCGCGGTGGCGCTGGGCACGCAGCAAGGTGTGACGCGTCAGCTGTAGTTCGATCCGACGCCGGCCGGATGCGCGTGCAGCGCATCCGGCCGGTTTCGTCAGTCGCCCAGCTCCGCTCGCAGCGCCGCCAACAGCGGTCCCGCGGCCTCGGCGAAGAACTGCTCTTGGCTGTCCCCGCCGATCTGGATGAGCGCCACATCGGTGAACCCTGCCTTGGTGTATTCGGCGACGGCTGCCACAATGGGATCCAGATCGGGTCCGCACGGGATCGCCTCGGCGACGTCCTGCCGCCGGACGAACTGCGTCGCGCCCGCGAATCCGGCCGGTGTCGGAAGATCGGCGTTCACCGACCATCCCCCGGCGAACCACCGGAACTGATCGTGGGCGCGCGCAATCGCGGCATCGCGGTCGGGATCCCAGCAGATCGGCAGCTGGCCGATCACCTTGCCCTCGGGCAGACCCATCGGCTGCCGGACCCGCTGCCAGCTCTCGACGACGGCACCATCGGGAGACGTGTTGATCAGATGGTCGGCCAGCACCCCCAATGTGTCGATCGTCCGGTCGCCGGTGATCGACACCCCGATCTCGACGGGCTGGTCGGGAAGATCCCAGATGCGCGCGGAGTCCACCGAGAAGTAGTCGCCGTGGAAGTCGACCAGATCACCGCCGAGCAGCTCGCGGATGATCTTGATGGCTTCGGCGAGCATGTCCAGACGACGCGGCGCCGCAGGCCAACCCGCACCGACGACATGTTCGTTGAGGTTCTCGCCGCTGCCGAGCCCGAGGGTGAACCGGCCATCGGCCAGTATCTGCACCGTCGCTGCTTGTTGGGCGACCACCGCCGGGTGATAGCGGATGGTCGGGCAGGTGACGAAGGAGTACAGGCCCACCCGCTCGGTCATCGCCGCGACCGCGCCGAGAACCGCCCACGCGTTGGGGGCGTGCCCCTGGCTGGTCAGCCACGGGCTGAAGTGGTCGCTGCAGACCTCGAAGTCGAACCCCGCCTGTTCGGCAGTAACCGCATATCTGACAAGTTCTTTCGGTCCCGATTGCTCCGTCATCAAGGTGTATCCGAATCGCGTCATGCGCCCGGGCATACCCGAGCAGCCGGCGCGACAAACTGCCGCGGTCAGTCAGGTGGACCGGCGCGCATCCGCAACCACAGCGGAAGGCCGACCCAGAAGACCGCGATGGCCAGTGTGGTGACCGATCCGGCCAGCAGACCGACCTGGAGGTTGCCCACCGCTCCGAAGATCAGCACCATCACACCGGCCAGAGTCGATGCGAGGAAGAGGATCCCGGCGTAGGCGAGGCGGTGCGCGGTGGTCACCACGATGTCGATCCGGTGCCTTCGGAACATCGCCCGGTGGATGCCGATGGGGGCTATCAACAGCACCGTCGCCGCGATGGAGCAGGACACCGTGATCAGGTAGACGATCCGCAGTTCGGTTCGTAGATTTTCGAATCCGTCATGGAACGGCAACGTCAGCAGCAGGCCGGTGAGCAGCTGGACACCGGTCTGCACCACCCTCAGTTCCTGCAAAAGGCTGGACCAGTTACGGTCCAGCCTTTGCATGCTCGTCTCGTGCCGAGCCACTTCGTTCCACCGGCGGTCGCCCTCCAGATCGTCCATCTCTGGCCGCCGAGAACTCGGGCGTCAGTACCAGGCGCGCCGACCCGCTACCGGCCGGCCGATCGAACCCAGCAGCCAGAACACCGCGCCGGCCACCAGCAGGACGATACCGACGACCCAGAGCAGGTAGATGTTGAGGACGAAGCCAAGGATCAGCAGTATTGCTCCGAGAATTATCATGACACCCTCACTTCCATGGTTTCCATCGAACTCGGTTGCGGCAGGCGGCAATCCGTGACCTTCGGATTGACCCCAGCGTAGTTGAGCGGGCCCGCGACAACGGTCAGCGCGATGGAACCCGCAGTAGCGCAATTTGTTTCACCGCCGGCGAAGTAGTCGCGCTGCCAGGCGGCGAACACTCCGATCAACAACCAGACCAGCACCACCGTGCCGATGAGTCCACGCCCCATGGGATCCTCCGTCGCTTGTCGGTTGCCGCTCGATCGATTGCACCGCCGGAATACCCTGCTGACGACGGCGTCAAACGCCGTTCCCGGGGCCGCGCGCTCTCACCCGGTGACACTTCACCGACCGAACCCGCCGATTGCCGGGAGTCCCATGGTCAGGACGAGCAGCATCAACAGCATCAGGAACCAGCCGGCACCCTGCCAGGCCCACCACGTGCCGTTGCTCTTCCAGATCCGGTAGGTACGCACGAATGCGCGGACACCGGCCGCGAACAGGATCACCGGTGCCCCGAGCGCAAGCGCGAGCCGCTGCGGGCGACCGCATGCGGCCGAATCGGTGACGAGGCCCTGACATCCGCGGGCAAGCACCGCGGCGATGATCAGGAAAGCCACCCCCACGACCGCGGCGACGATGCCGAATCGGATGGCTGATCGGGTTTCCGGTGCGTCGCGCATGGACATGCCGCCGGATTGCCCGCCACCGCGGAGGGCAAACGTCAGGAATCGGCGCGCAGGTGCGCGGTCAACAGCAGCCGGTCATACACGCTGCGGTGCGGTAACTGCTCGTGGTAATCGAGTTCGAGGAAATCGGTCACCAGCTGCTGCGCCAGCGACTTCAATCGAGTGTTGGTTTCCTGCGAACGCCATCTCAACAGGTCGAAGGCCGTGTCCCCGCTGATCCGGTAGATCAGCATCAGCATGCCTTTCGCCTGCTCGATACCGCTGCGCGCCTCGGTGATCTCGGCAACCGCCTCGCTCACCTGGTTCTGCTGTTCGCGCGACCGGGGCACCTGCGGCGGTGTCAGGTCGATGTAGAAACCGTGGCTGCCGATCACGGTGCGGCCGGAATCGTCGAACAACCGGTCCCCGACCACCACGACGTCATGGGTGTCACCGCGGGTGTCGACGATGCGGTGGCGGGTACTGAAAGCCGTTGCAGTAAGCCGGACCTCGTCCAGGGTGGCCGCCACCTGACCGCAGTCGTCGGGATGCTTGTGAGCCAGCACCAACTCGGTGGTCGGCCGTGCGGTACCGGGCTCGTAGCCGTGCATCAGCTCGACTTCCGGTGACCATTCCCAGCGTTCGTCGGCGAAGTAGAACCGATACCACCCGACGCGCCGGGGCACTCCGTCGGCGAGCACGTGCTCCACCGCCGGTCGCGCCTCGGGTGTGTCATCGGCCATCTCATGTCGGATTATGCACGCTAGGACAGCCCTTCGGCGATGCGCTTGATCGCCATCAGGCGACGATCCCATTGCTGACCGATTGCGGTCAGCTCCGCGCCCAGCGCGCTCAACTTCGCGCCGAGGGCGCGATAGCGGATCTCCCGCCCGGCAGGGACGGCCTCCACCAAGCCCGCGTCCGAGAGCACCGAAAGGTGCCTGGCGATCGCCTGCCGGCTCACCGGCAGCCGAGCCGCCAGCGCACTGGCGGACATGTCGGCCGAGCCGAGTTCGGCCAGGATGCGCCAACGCGTGTCGTCGGCCAGCACGGCGAGCATGACCGGCGGTGCGCCCGTCACGCGGCGACCCCCAGGATCCGGACGAGGTCGTCGAGTTCGGCCTGCCAGCCCCCGGTGTTCTCGGCATGCGCGGCGGCGGGGTCGTCGAGTTCCTCGAACCCGTTCTCCGCCAGTACCAGTCGCGTGCCGCCTGCGATCGGCGTCAGCTCGAAACGCACCACGGTGGAGTTTCCCGGCGCCGGATCCACATCCACCTCGCGGGCCCACCTGTACACGAGCAATCTCGGCGCCTCGATCTGCTCGACCACCACCCGGAAGCGGCCGTGAGTCGACCATCCGAAGTACCCGACGCCACCGGGCGCCGGGTCGAATTCGGCGCTGTCGCCGAACCATTGGGCGATCAGGTCTTGTTCGGTGAGCGCGGCCCACACCGCGGCCGGAGATGCGGCGATGTCGATGGTTCGGGTGATGTCGAGTGCGGCGGTCATCTGCGCTCCTTGAGTTGCTCCAATGATGTGCAACTCCAGAGTTGCACATCGGACCCCGACCTGCAACCCCCAAGTTGCATGTCGGTGCGTCCTCCTAAGATCCGGACGTGCGCCTGACGACCTTCCTCGCCATCGGCATCCTCGCCGGCGGTACGGCGCTGCTCTACGGTGCCGGTGCGATCACGGCGGTGGGCGCCGCAGTGGGGGTGTCGCTGCTCGTCGCCGCAGTGCCGCACTTCGTGGCCGGTCTGCGCACACCCGCGGCCGGTGAGAATCCGATCGACACCATGTCCGGGGTCGAATTCGAGGATTACGTCGCCCGGATCGCGCGATCATGCGGCGTATCGGTGATCATGACCTCTGCCACCGGGGACTGGGGAGTCGACCTGATCGTCGGCAAGCGCCCGGACCGGTTGGCCATCCAGTGCAAGCGGGTGGCGCGGCCGGTGGGCACCGGCGCGGTTCAGGAGGTGGTTGCCGGCGCCGCCATGCAGGATTGCACGCGCACGATGGTGGTCACGAACAACGATTTCACGCCGGCAGCAAGGAAACTGGCCGAACGCCACGGCTGCACCCTGGTCGGCGGCGCCGACCTGTCGCGGCTGAAGAGGTTGATCCGCGAGCACACCGGTTCGGCGCGCTGACTACCGGCCCGCCAGCACCGCACGCACGGCCTCGACCGCGGCGTCGAGTTCGGCGATCGAGACCGTCAACGCAGGCCGGAATCGTACCGAATCCGGTCCGCTGGCCAGCATGATCACCCGCCGATCCCACAACCTGCGCACCAGTTCGTCGCGCTCGGCCGTCGACGGGAGACTGAATGCACACATCAGTCCGCGACCCCGCGGATCGAGCACCTTGTCCGGGAATTCGGTTGCCAGCCAATGCAACCTGCCCAGTAGGTGCTTGCCGGCGTCGGCGGCATGCCCGATCAGATCCTCGGCCTCGATGACTTCGAGGATGCGCCGCGACCGCACCATATCGGTGAGGTTGCCACCCCAGGTCGAGTTGATACGAGAGCTGACGGTGAAGACGTTGTCGGCGACCTCGTCGACACGGCGTCCCGCCATCACGCCACACACCTGGGTCTTCTTGCCGAACGCCACCACGTCCGGCACGACTCCCAATTGCTGGTAGGCCCAGGCACTTCCGGTGATGCCGCAGCCGGTCTGCACCTCGTCGACGATCAACAGCGCATCGAACTCGTCACACAGCTCGCGCATGGCGGCGAAGAACTCCGGCCGCATGTGCCGGTCACCGCCCTCGCCCTGCACCGGCTCGGCGATGAAACAGGCGATGTCGTGGGGATGCGCGATGAAGGCAGCCCGGGCCTGGCGCAACGATTCGGCCTCCAGTTCTGCGATATCAACACCGGGCCGCAGGTAGGGAGCGTCGATGCGCGGCCAGTCGAATTTGGGGAACCGCGCCACCTTGTTCGGGTCGGTATTGGTCAGCGACAGGGTGTAGCCGCTGCGCCCATGAAAGGCGCCGCGCAGATGCAGCACCCGGGTGCCCAACTCCGGGTTGCGGCCATTGGCCTCGTTGTGCCGGCTCTTCCAGTCGAATGCCACCTTGAGCGCGTTCTCCACCGCCAGCGCTCCCCCGTCGACGAAGAACAGATGCGGCAGTGCGGGATCGCCGAGCACCCGCGCGAAGGCCTGCACGAATCGCGCCATCGGCACGGTGTACACGTCGGAATTACTCGGCTTGTTGACCGCCGCCCGCGCCAACTCGGCACAGAAGACCGGGTCATCGGCCAGCGCGGGGTGGTTCATCCCCAGTGCCGACGACGCGAAGAACGTGAACATGTCCAGGTATCGGCTGCCGTCCCGGGCATCAACGAGCACCGATCCGCGCGAGGCGTCGAGGTCGAGCACCAGATCCATGCCGTCGGCGAGCACGCTGGCGCGCAGGACATCGTGCACCCGATCGGGCGTGACGGCCTGGTCGCCGGTGGCAGGTGAAGTCAGAACAGCGGTCATGCCGCGATCCTAACGCAATTTTTACGGCCTAGCCATCTAGAAACAGGAACTATTTCGGTAGATATGCACGTCCATCGTAAAAAGTCTGTAGGATGATGGTGCTTCGCGTGCGGACGTTGGCGGCTGTCCTGATTCGCTGCAGCAGGTCCTCCAGCGCCCGCGCCGAGGCGACACGCACCAGGAGTACGTAGCTTTCGTCGCCGGCGACGGAATGGCACGACTCGATTTCGTCGATATGACGCAGTCGAGCAGGAGCATCATCGGGTTGAGAGGGGTCCAGCGGAGTGATCGCCACGAACGCCGAGAGCATGTGCCCCACCGTCTCCGGGTTGACCCGCGCGGTGTACCCGAGGATCACCTCCCGAGCTTCCAACCGACGCACCCGCGACTGGACGGCCGACACCGACAGTCCCGCGGTGGCGGCCAGATGCGCCAGCGTCGCACGCCCGTCGGCGACCAACTCCCGTACCAGCAGCCGGTCGATCTCGTCGAGATGCTCGATGTCGGTCATGGCCGCACTGTATCGGAGGTCCCGTGCCGCATTGTGAAACCTGGCAGCTGCGGGCACAATTCGCCGCGGCGCTGTCGCGGATGTACGGCTCGGAGGTGCCGGCCTACGACACCCTGGTGGAGGTCAGCGCCGAGGTCAACGCCGCCCACCTGCAGCGTTACCCGCAGGACCGGCGATTGGGTTCCTTGGAACGCGTCACCGCGGAACGGCACGGTGCCATCCGGGTCGGCAACGCCGACGAGCTACGCCAGGTCGCCGATCTGTTCTCGGCCTTCGGCATGTACCCGGTGGGGTTCTACGACCTACGGACCGCCGCGTCCCCGGTGCCGGTGGTGTCCACCGCCTTCCGGCCGATACAAGCCGACGAGCTGGCCCGAAACCCGTTCCGGGTCTTCACCTCCATGTTGGCCACCGCCGACACCCGCTTCTTCACACCCGATCTGCGCACCAGAGTGGAGACATTTCTGAGCCGGCGCCGGTTGTTCGGTGCCGAACTGCTCACGACTGCGCGCCGGATTGCCGACGAGGGCGGCTGCCCGGCCGATGAAGCCAACACGTTCGTCGCCGACGCCGTGGAGTGTTTCGCATTGTCCCGTGAACCCATCGACCGCGGCTGGTACGACGAATTATCGGCCGTCTCGGCGGTGGCGGCCGATATCGCCGGCGTGCGCAGCACCCATATCAATCACCTGACTCCGCGGGTGTTGGACATCGACGCCCTACAACGCGCCATGACCCAACGCGGCATCACGATGATCGAGGCCATCCAAGGGCCGCCGGCCGTCGACGGTCCCGAAGTCCTGTTGCGGCAGACCTCGTTCCGCGCGCTGGCCGAGCCACGACGATTCCGCGACGCCGACGGCGCCGTCTCCGAGGGATCGCTGCGGGTGCGCTTCGGCGAGGTCGAACAGCGCGGCGTGGCACTGACACCGCGTGGGCGTGCACGCTACGACGCCGCGATGGCCGAGGCCGACCCGGCCGCCACCTGGCACCGCCACTTCCCGTCCACCGATGAGCGGATGTGCACCGAGGGGCTCGCCTACTACCACGGCGCAGATCCGACCAGACCCGTTGTCTACGAGGACTTCCTGCCTGCCTCGGCCGCCGGGATCTTCCGCTCGAATCTCGATCGGGACGCTCGGTCCACCGATCGCCCCGACGAAACGCAGTACAGCCAGCACTGGATGGCGGACCGGATCGGCCACCACATCCACGACCCCCACGAGCTCTACGAGAAAGTCGCGTGTACATGACCAGTGTCCTGACATCCTCCCTACCGACCGCCGACGAACTGCGCGCCCAGGTGCGCGCCGCGCTCGACGCACTGGGTTGCACCACCGAACTGGCCGGCCCGGGCGCGCCGGGTCTGCCTGCGAGCACCCCGGTCACCGGTGCGGTGCTCTTCACCGTCCCGGAATCCAGCTCGGCCGACGCAGACGCGGTCATCGCCTCCGCGGCCTCGGCTTTCACCTCCTGGCGGACCACCCCGGCGCCGGTGCGCGGCGCCTTGGTGGCCAGGCTCGGCGAGCTGCTCACCGAGCACAAGGTAGAGCTGGCGACCTTGGTCACCGTCGAGGCAGGCAAGATCACCTCCGAGGCGCTCGGTGAGGTGCAGGAGATGATCGACATCTGCCAGTTCGCCGTGGGTTTGTCGCGGCAGTTGTACGGCAAGACCATCGCCTCCGAACGACCCGGGCACCGGCTCATGGAGACCTGGCATCCGCTGGGCGTGGTCGGCGTCATCACCGCCTTCAACTTTCCGGTGGCGGTGTGGGCGTGGAACACCGCGGTCGCGCTGGTGTGCGGCGATACCGTGGTGTGGAAGCCCTCGGAGATGACACCGCTGACCGCGCTCGCCTGCCAGTCGCTGATCGAGCGGGCAGCCGCCGATGTCGGCGTCGACGGCACGGTGTGCGGGCTGATCCAGGGCGGGCGCGATATCGGCGAGCAGCTTGTCGACGATCCGCGGGTCGCACTGGTCAGCGCGACCGGTTCGGTGCGGATGGGCCGCGAGGTCGGTCCGCGGGTGGCCGCCCGGTTCGGCAAGGTGCTCCTGGAGTTGGGCGGAAACAACGCCGCCATCGTGACCCCGTCGGCGGACCTGGACCTGGCCGTGCGGGCCATCGTGTTCTCTGCCGCGGGCACGGCCGGGCAGCGCTGCACCACCATGCGCCGGGTGATCGCGCACCGTTCGATCGCCGACACCCTGGTCCAGCGGATCGCGACCGCCTACGCCAGCCTGCCGGTCGGTGACCCCGCTGCGGAGGGAACGCTGGTGGGCCCCCTGATCCACGAGCGCTCCTATCGGGACATGGTGGGTGCGCTGGAGCAGGCCCGCACCGACGGCGGCGAGATCACCGGCGGCGAGCGCGTCGACCTCGCCGCGGATGGCTACTACGTGCGACCGGCCGTGGTCCGGATGCCTGCCCAGACCGCGGTGGTGCACGCCGAGACGTTCGCCCCGATCCTGTATGTGCTGACCTACGACGACCTCGATGACGCCATCGCCTTGAACAACGCGGTACCGCAAGGTCTCTCGTCGGCGATCTTCACCACCGACATTCGCGAGGCGGAGCGGTTCATGGCCGCCGACGGCTCCGACTGCGGTATCGCAAACGTCAACATCGGCACCTCGGGCGCGGAGATCGGTGGCGCGTTCGGTGGAGAAAAGGAAACCGGTGGCGGGCGCGAGTCCGGCTCGGATTCGTGGAAGGCCTACATGCGCCGAGCCACCAACACCGTCAACTATTCCTCAGAGCTCCCCCTTGCCCAGGGGGTCCGGTTCGGCTGAGTCGGCGGGTTTTAGTATGACGGCGTGAGCGAGCAGGTCGAACAGAGAGAATTCCAGGCAGAGGCGCGTCAGCTGCTTCAGCTGATGGTGCACTCCATCTACTCGAACAAGGACTCGTTCCTGCGGGAACTGGTGTCCAATGCCTCCGACGCGCTGGACAAGCTGCGGCTGGCGTCCTACCAGGACAAGGATCTCGATGTCGACACGTCGGATCTGCACATCGACATCGATCCCGATGCCTCGGCCCGGACGCTGACCATCCGCGACAACGGCATCGGTATGTCGCGCGACGAGGTTGTCGACCTGATCGGCACCCTGGCCAAGTCCGGCACCGGCGAGCTGCGCCGCAAGTTGAGTGAGGCGAAGCAGTCCGGCGACGACGCGGGCGGGCGAAGCGGCGCCGGTGATGTCGACGACCTCATCGGTCAGTTCGGCATCGGCTTCTACTCGACGTTCATGGTCGCCGACAAGGTCGACCTGGTGACCCGTAAAGCCGGCGAAAGCACCGCCACCCGTTGGGAGTCCAGCGGGGACGGCACGTACACCATCGCGACCGTCGACGATGCCCCGCAGGGCACCGCGGTCACGTTGCACCTCAAGCCCGAGGATGCCGACGACGAACTGCACGACTACACCGCGCCGTGGAAGATCCGGCAGCTGGTCAAGAAGTACTCCGATTTCATCTCCTGGCCTATCCGGATGGAGGTCGAGAAGACCGTCCCGGCACCCGAGGGCGCCGAGGAGGGCACCCCACCGACGGTCACCACGGAGATCGAGACCATCAATTCCCGCGTCGCACTCTGGGCCAAGTCCAAGAGCGAGGTGTCCGACGAGGAGTACAAGGAGTTCTACCGGCATATCGCGCACGCCTGGGACGACCCCCTGGACGTCATCGCGATGAAGGCCGAGGGCACCTTCGAATATCAGGCGCTGCTGTTCATCCCGTCGCAGGCGCCGTTCGACCTGTTCAACCGCGACGGCAACACCGGCGTGCAGTTGTACGTCAAGCGCGTGTTCATCATGGGCGATTGTGACGAGCTGATGCCCGAGTATCTCCGCTTCGTCAAGGGTGTCGTCGACGCCCAGGACATGTCGCTCAACGTGTCCCGTGAGATTTTGCAGCAGGACCGCCAGATCAAGGTGATTCGCCGGAGTCTGACCAAGAAGGTGCTGTCGGCGATCAAGGACCTGCAGGCCAACCGTCCCGACGACTACGCGACGTTCTGGACGCAGTTCGGGCGCGCCTTCAAGGAGGGTTTGCTCTCCGACGCCGACAATCGCGACACCCTGCTGGCGCTGTCGTCCTTCGCCTCGACGCACTCCGAGGACAGCCCCACCACGCTGGCCGACTACGTGAGCCGGATGAAGGACGACCAAGAGCAGATCTTCTACGCCACGGGCGAGTCCCGGCAGCTGCTGGAGCGCTCGCCGCACCTGGAGGCGTTCAAGGCCAAGGGCTACGAGGTGCTGCTGCTCACCGATCCCGTCGACGAGGTCTGGGTCGAGTCCGTACCCGAGTTCGACGGCAAGACACTGCAGTCCGTCGCCAAGGGCGAGGTCGACCTCAGCGGTGACGAGGCCGACAAGCCCGAGAGCGGTGATTTCGCCGAGTTGCTCACCTGGCTGCAGGAGACCCTCGACGAGCACGTCAAGGAGGTGCGACTGTCGACGCGGTTGACCTCGTCGCCGGCATGCCTGATCACCGACACCTTCGGCATCACCCCGCAGCTGGCGCGGATGTACCGGGCGTCCGGGCAGGACGTGCCAGTCGGTAAGCGCATCCTGGAGCTCAATCCCGAGCACGCCCTGGTGACCGGTTTGCGGGACGGCTTGGCATCGGGCACCGAGGGCCTCACCGATGCCGCCGAGTTGCTCTATGGCACAGCCCTTCTCGCCGAGGGCGGCTCACTCGATGATCCCGCCCGCTTCGCCGCCATCCTGGCCGACCGATTGGCCAAGACCTTCTAGCGGACCGTCTGGGCCGGGGTTCTCTGTTCAGTTGTCAAGGTGCGCTGTGGTTTTGGGTTACGCTGCGGCTGGTAGGTCGGTCATGGTGCGGCGGGCGTGCGAGCGCAGGGGTGTCGGTTCGGGTGCATCGGGTGTGTGGGGCGGGATGAACCAGGGGTGGCGGTCGCGGCCGAGGTAGACCTG
>JBQEMX010000005.1:0-128399 GCA_052044345.1 Mycolicibacterium sp. 22603 | reverse complement strand
CTCCGTGATGGATCAACCCGTGATGCAACCGGCACAGCAGCACCCCGTTGTCCACACTCGTGGCACCGCCGGCGCTCCAGGGTTGGATGTGGTGGGCATCGCACCACGACACCGGCCGCCCACACCCTGGATGGGCACACCCACCATCACGCACCCCGAGTGCTTTGCGGATCGCCGGGGTGAACAACCGTTCCGCACGCCCGACATCCAACGGCACCCCCGAATAGTTGACGACCACATTGGTCAACGTCGCATCACAGGCGATCAGATCCGCGGTCGCGGTACTCACCGGTCCGGCGAACCCCAACCGATCCACCGCTTCCCCACCACCCACCGACGCCTCTGCGGCCACGGGTCGGATCAAGGTGACATGCGGCAGCACCCCACCGGACATCGGACGCCGCGACTGCGCCAAATAGGTACGCAGCACCTGCCCGACCGCCTCTGCCCGCCGGGCGCTGATTGATCGTGGGTCCGGCGAGCCGTCCGGTAGCGGGACCGGTCGGCACAACGGATCCAATGCCGCACACAGCTCTTCCCCGGTCGTCACGTCCAGATCGAGGGTCGCCTCGAAGCGGCCCTCCGCGTTCTGCACCAAGGTCATCTCGTTGAGGGCGGTGTCCTCGGCCACCGGCACCGCACGTTGTTCCACTGGCTGCGCAGCGGCTTTCTCGAGGGCGATCGCCCGGGCTTTGGCGGCCACTTCGGCCGGGGTGGTCTGCACCATCAGCGTGGTCACCACGGCCGCTCGATCTTCTTCGGACAACGGCACCCGCGCCTCGATATGGGTGACGCCTTTGCCGACAGCGTCGGCGAACTCGATACCGATCCCACCCAACCGCTGCGCGGTCGTCAACGCCGACAACACCGGTGCCATCCGCCCGACCCGCACCGCCCGCGCCGCCGCACCCGGGGCCATGCCCAACAGCCTCAACACGTCGGTGCCGGTGCGTAGGTGCCGCCGGCCCGGCACACCGGCCCGTTCAGCCGCGGACACCGCCGAGGCGATCACGAAATCCAGCAGATTCCGCGCCGTCACCGCAGCGGCCAGCACGCCCAGCAACGGCTCGTCATCGACCACCGGCCGCGGACACCGCACCAACCGACCCAACACCGCGCCGACGTCATCCTCAGGACAGATTCCGGGCGTCAGCTCGTCGATGAGCGCTTCAACAAACGCATCCAGACAGGTGGCGTCCATAACGGAAACCGGCCTTCCCCCACCGTGCCCACCAAAGGCACGACCCCCCAAGCACAGTCCGCACGATCCCCCGGACAGGGGCCGTCGAACCTCGCGGCGACCGAAGTCGCGGTCTGCGGCTCACCAGAAACCAGATCGGGAACCGCGTCGCATTCGAACTTGTGTTCGAGACTACGTCGAGTTCGCGCCCTCCGCAAGGGTTCTGCCCAGGACAGCACACCTGACGGAAAGAGCACTGGTAAACACGACTCATGCAGATCGAAGACAGCGTCGTCGTCATCACCGGAGCGGGATCAGGTACCGGAAAGGCACTCGCCAGGGCATTCGCCGCCGCAGGCGCCTCCGTGGTGGCCGGTGACATCGACGCGCAGGCGGCCACGACGACCGCCGCCGAGATCGGCGGGGAGGCGATCGGCGTCGGCGCCGATGTCGCGACGGTCGACGGCATCACGGCACTCCTGGACGCGGCGCGCGCGCTCGGACCCGTGGACATCTTCGTCGCCAACGCAGGCATCATCGGCGCACCCGATCTGGGTAGCGACGCCGATTGGGACCGCGTGCTGGACGTCAACCTCCGTGCACACATCCGCGCCGCCGATGCGCTGATCCCGGAGTGGACCGCCCGCGGCAGCGGGCACTTCGTATCGATCGCCTCGGCGGCCGGGCTGCTCACCCAGATCGGCGCCGCCGGTTACGCCGTCACCAAACACGCTGCGGTCGGATTCGCCGAATGGCTCGCCATCACGCACGGCGACGACGGCATCGGAGTCACCGTGGTCTGCCCGATGGGAGTGGCCACCCCACTGCTGGACGCGATAGTCGACTCGGCCGATGACACCGCCCGGGTGGCCGCGGCGTCCATCACGACGGCGGGCGAGGTGCTCTCGGCCGACGACGTCGCCGCGGCGACCCTGACCGGCGTGCGCGACGGCGCGTTCATGGTGCTACCCCATCCCGGAGTGTTGGACATGTACCGGGGCAAGGGTGCGGACTACGACCGCTGGATCGCCGGAATGCGCCGCTACCGGCGGGCGCTGCACGAAAATGCGCACACCACAGGCTGATACGAGAGGACGGCACACATGGCGACACTGGAACCCGAGGTCACCGATTTCCTGATGGCCGGTACCCGCACCGGCATGCTCGGGTACGTCGCGGCAGATGGCCGACCGCTGGTGGCCCCGGTGTGGTTTGTCGTCGAGGGTGACGAGGTGCTGTTCAACACCGACTCACGTTCAGCCAAGGCCCGGGCATTTGCGCGCGACCCCAGAGTGGTGCTGTGCGTGGACGATCCGCATCCGCCGTTCTCGTTCGTCCAGATCCAGGGCACGGTACGGGTATCCGACGACCTCGATGAGGTCCGGTCGGTCGCCACCCGTGCCGGTGGCCGCTATATGGGTGCGGATCGGGCGCAGGAGTACGGTCGGCGAAACGGTGTCGTTGGCGAGCTGGTGGTCAGGATCAGCCCGACGAAGGTCGTCAAGGCGTTTCGCGTCGCCTCCTGACTCGGGTGTCGACGACTCGGCGTCAGCCTCCGCAGCGAGTGCGGAAATCCTTGGCGGGCTGCCTGATCGCCCTCAGCTCGTCGCGCACCTGTGGATTGTCGGTGAGAAAACGCTCCATCGCAGCACGCCGCTCGTCCTCGTCGAGGCCGTTCAGGGAGGTGAAGAAGTCGTTCACCGGTGGATGGGTGAACAGATACACAGAGGTCGCGGCGGATACTCCGGTCAGCACACCCGTCAAGTCCGCCGCCGTGCAGTTCGGCGGCGGAGGTGGTGCCGGTGACGCCGACGCCGCACCCGCCGATGCGGTGAGAATGGTCAGAGCGCCTGCGATCGTGGCGACGAACCGCCGCGCCGATGCCATATTCCGGGTCATCTGGTCCTCCTCGGGTCCGTCATCGACGCCCTCCCCTATTTCCCCCACCGACATTGCCGCCACCGACGTTGTGCCCGCCGGGTCTGCCGAAGCCGGGGTCGACAGGCGCGCCCGGTCTACCCACGCCAGGGGCGAAGTCGACATCGATGCCCCAGTAGTAGTCGTCGCAGGCGTACCAATCCAGATCGCACGCATAGGGCACATACGGCCCCGATGAGCCGCTCGGACCGTCGCCCGTGCTCGTCCCGCGCACGTCACCCTGCGAACAAATGGTGGTTCCGCCGGCACTGGTGCAATCGGCGTTCGCCTGCGGTAATGGTGTCGCGGAAAGCCCTGCCCCGATCAGCGCGGGGACGACGACAATATTCAACAGTCGCATCGGACGACTCCCTCACCTCACGTCATGAGCGGACTCACGGCGAGCTGAACCCTTCGATCGTAAACCTCGTCCACTCCCCGCACCAGGGGATATACCCGGCTCAGGGTTGGTTGTCGGTGGTCGGGGGCACCATGGTGGGATGTCGCCCGTGATCGACCCGCTCGCCCGCTTCAGTCAGCTGACGCGGGAGTGGTTCACGGGCACCTTCCCGGCGCCCACCAGCGCCCAGGCTCAGGCCTGGGCGGCGATTGCCGACGGCAGTGACACGCTTGTGGTGGCGCCCACCGGCTCGGGCAAGACGCTGGCCGCCTTCCTCTGGGCGATCGACGATCTGGCGCGCTCCCCGGCGGATTCGGCCGGCACCCGGGTGCTCTATGTGTCACCACTGAAGGCTCTCGCGGTCGACGTGGAGCGCAATCTGCGCACACCGTTGACGGGGCTGACCAGGGTGGCCGAACGCCTGGGCAGTGCGGCACCGGATATCACCGTCGGTGTCCGTTCCGGGGATACCACGCCCAAACAGCGGCGCGATCTCATCACCCGCCCTCCCGACATCCTCATCACCACGCCAGAGTCACTGTTCCTCATGCTGACCTCCTCTGCTCGCGAGACGTTGACCACCGTGACCACGGTCATCGTCGACGAGGTACATGCGGTCGCCGCCACCAAACGTGGTGCACACCTGGCGGTGTCGCTGGAACGTCTCGACGCGTTGCTGGAGCGGCCCGCCCAGCGCATCGGACTGTCGGCCACCGTGCGCCCGGCCGAAGAGGTGGCCCGGTTCCTGACCGGTGGCGCAGCGACCATCGTCTGCCCGCCCGCGGACAAGACCTTCGAGTTGCAGGTGCAGGTTCCGGTGCCGGATATGACAAATCTGGCCGAGGGTTCGATCTGGCCCGATGTCGAGGAGCGCATCGTCGGCTTGATCGAGACGCATCGGTCCTGCATCGTCTTCGCCAATTCCCGGCGCCTCGCCGAGCGACTCACCTCGCGGCTCAACGAGATCCACGCCGAACGCAACGGCGTGGAGCTACCGGGCGCGACCGGTGATGGTGGTGCCAACAAGAAGGTCGCCGGTGGCGCGCCGGCCCATGTGATGGCCAGCGGGCAGAGTTTCGGCGCCCCCACCGAACTGGCGAAGGCGCATCACGGGTCGGTGAGCAAGGAACAGCGCGCGCTGGTCGAGGATGACCTGAAAAGCGGTCGCCTCAAGGCGGTCGTGGCTACTTCCAGCCTCGAGCTGGGCATCGATATGGGCGCGGTGGACCTGGTCATCCAGGTGTCGGCACCACCGTCGGTGGCCAGCGGTCTGCAGCGTATCGGTCGGGCCGGGCACCAGGTCGGCGAGATCTCCCAGGGTGTGCTGTTCCCCAAGCATCGCACCGATCTGATCGACTGCGCGGTCACCGTCCAACGGATGCGGGCGGGCCAGATCGAGACCATGCGCGTACCCACCAACCCGCTCGACGTGCTGGCACAGCACACCGTGGCCGCCGCCGCGCTGGAGCCGTTGGACGCCGACGCCTGGTTCGACACCGTGCGGCGCAGTGCGCCCTTCGCGACGTTGCCGCGCACCGCCTTCGAGGCCACATTGGATCTGCTGTCGGGCAAGTATCCATCGACCGAGTTCGCCGAGTTACGCCCGCGGCTGGTCT
The DNA here is from genome assembly GCA_052044345.1 of Mycolicibacterium sp. 22603. GTDB lineage: Bacteria > Actinomycetota > Actinomycetes > Mycobacteriales > Mycobacteriaceae > Mycobacterium. The sequence goes on along the minus strand of JBQEMX010000005.1, from coordinate 123,286 downwards.
ACGACCGCGATGCCGGTTCACTGACCGCGCGCCCGGGTGCCCAGCGGCTCGCCGTCACCTCCGGCGGAGCGATCCCCGATCGCGGCATGTTCACCGTCTACCTGGCCTCCGAAGACGAAAAGCCCTCCCGTGTCGGGGAACTCGACGAAGAGATGGTCTACGAATCCCGGCCGGGTGATGTCATATCGCTGGGCGCCACCAGCTGGCGGATCACCGAGATCACCCATGACCGGGTGCTCGTGATACCGGCCCCGGGGCTACCGGCCCGACTGCCGTTCTGGCGCGGGGACAGCGTGGGCAGACCCGCCGAACTCGGCGCCGCGGTCGGCGCCTTCACCGGTGAGCTCGCCAAACTGGAATCCGATGAGTTCCGGCAACGCTGCGGCGATGTCGGCTTCGATGACTACGCCACCGACAACCTGTGGCAGCTCATCGACGAGCAGCGCCAGGCCACCGGCGCGGTGCCCAGTGACAGCACCCTGGTGGTGGAGCGGTTTCACGACGAACTCGGCGACTGGCGCGTGATCCTGCACTCGCCCTATGGTCTGCGCGTCCACGGGCCGCTGGCGTTGGCCGTGGGGCGCCGGCTGCGAGAGCGCTACGGGATCGACGAGAAACCCACCGCCTCCGATGACGGCATCATCGTGCGGCTTCCCGACGGCGGAGAGGACCCGCCGGGGGCCGACCTGTTCGTCTTCGAGGCCGACGAACTGGATGCCATCGTCACCGCGGAGGTCGGCGGTTCGGCCCTCTTCGCCTCGCGGTTCCGGGAGTGCGCCGCCCGGGCGCTGCTGCTGCCGCGACGCCACCCCGGTAAGCGCTCCCCGCTGTGGCATCAACGCCAGCGAGCCTCACAGCTGCTCGACGTCGCCCGCAAGTATCCCGAGTTCCCGATCGTCCTGGAGGCCGTCCGGGAATGCCTTCAGGATGTCTATGACGTGCCCGCGCTGACCGAGCTGATGAACAAGGTCGCTCAGCGCCGCGTCCGCCTCGTCGAGGTGGAGACCGCCACCCCATCACCGTTCGCGGCCGCCGCCCTGTTCGGCTATGTCGGTGCGTTCATGTACGAGGGCGACAGCCCGCTCGCCGAGCGACGCGCGGCCGCCCTGTCGTTGGACACCGTGCTGTTGGCGGAGCTTTTGGGCCGGGTCGAACTGCACGATCTGCTCGATCCGGATGTGGTGGCCACCACCGCCCGCCAACTCCAGCACCTTGAGCCCGATCGCGCCGCCCGCGATGCGGAGGGTGTGGCCGACCTGTTGCGATTACTGGGACCGTTGACACAAGAGGAAATCGCCGCGCGGGCAACGACATCCGATATCGGTGGTTGGCTGGAGGGGCTGCGGGAGGCGCGCCGGGCGTTGACCGTCTCCTTCGCCGGCCAGACATGGTGGACGGCGGTCGAGGATGTCGGATTGCTGCGCGACGGGGTTGGCGTCGCTGTGCCGATGTGGGTGCCGGCAAGCCTCAGCGAATCGGTCAAAGATCCGCTGTCCGATCTGCTGGGCCGATACGCGCGCACCCACGGTCCCTTCAGCACCGATGAGGCCGCCGCCCGCTTCGGTCTGGGCATCCGGGTGACCTCCGATGTGCTCGGTCGCCTGGCCGCCGACGGCAGGTTGATCCGCGGCGAGTTCACCGCCGCGCCGGGCCCCTCCGAACAATGGTGTGACGCCACCGTTCTGAAGATTCTGCGCCGCCGGTCGCTGGCGGCGCTGCGGGCCGCGGTAGAGCCCGTGAGCACCGCCGCCTACGGACGCTTCCTGCCCGCCTGGCAGCACCTGGGATCCGAGCAGCTGCGCGGCGTGGACGGGTTGGCCGTGGTCATCGAGCAACTCGCCGGGCACCCACTGCCCGCGTCGGCGGTCGAGCCGCTGATATTCGGCCAGCGCGTCGCCGACTACCAGCCGGCCATGCTCGATGAGCTGCTGGCCTCCGGTGAGGTCACCTGGTCGGGCGCCGGGCAGATCGGGAGCAGCGACGGGTGGATCGCCTTCCACCTCGGCGAGACGGCGGCGCTGACGTTGGCCGCGCCGATCGACATCGACGTCACCGATACGCATCGGGCCATCCTGGATGCCCTCGGTCACGGCGGCGCATTCTTCTTCCGCCAGCTCGCCGACGGTTCGGCCGGTACCGAGTTCAAAACCGCCCTCTGGGATCTGATCTGGGCAGGCTGGGTCACCGGTGACACCTTCGCCCCGGTGCGTGCCGTGCTGGCGGGGTCGCGCCGGTCCGGCGCCCCCGCGCACCGGCAGCGTCAGCGTCCGCCCCGGCTGAGCCGCTACAGCCTGACCCAGGGCCAGCAACGGGCCGACCCGATGGTGGCCGGTCGCTGGTCTGCCCTACCCACGGCCACACCGGACTCCACGGTGCGCGCGCACTTCCAGGCCGAGCTGCTGCTGAACCGCTATGGCGTGCTCACCCGTGGTGCGGCCGACGGGATACCCGGCGGGTTCGCGATGTTGTACAAGGTGCTGACGGCCTTCGAGGACGCCGGTCGCTGTCAGCGTGGCTATTTCGTGGAATCCCTCGGCGGGGCCCAGTTCGCGGCGGCCTCGACGGTGGACCGGCTGCGTTCCTATCTCGACGGGGTCGACCCGCAGGGCCCCGAACTGCACGCCGTCGCGTTGGCGGCGACCGATCCGGCCAACCCCTACGGCATGGCGCTGCCGTGGCCCGATGACACCGAACTGACCCATCGACCCGGGCGTAAGGCCGGCGCGCTGGTGGTCCTGGTCGACGGTGCCCTGGTCTGGTTCGTCGAACGTGGCGGCCGGACCCTGCTCAGTTTCAGCGATGACGCCGACGCACAGCACGCGGCCGCCGCGGCGCTGGCCGGCCTGGTCACTGCCGGCCGGGTGCCCTCGTTGGTGGTCGAGAAGATCAACGGCACGAGTGTGCTGGAGCTCGCCGGTGACACGACCCTCACCGCCGTCCAGGACGCGCTGCTGGAGTCGGGCTTCGCCCGCACCCCCCGTGGCCTGCGGCTTCGCTGAGCGCACGATACTGAGAACATGCCCGAGGGTGACACGGTCTATCGCACCGCGACGAAACTGCGGGAGGCGCTCGTCGGCCGCACCCTGACGCGCTGCGATATCCGGGTGCCGCGCTACGCGGCGGTCGATCTGACCGGCGAGCACGTCGACGAGGTGCTCAGCCGGGGCAAGCACCTGTTCATCCGCGTCGGCGCGGCGAGCATCCACTCCCACCTCAAGATGGACGGTAGCTGGGTGATCGGATCGTTCCGTGGACCGCAGCATCGGATCAGGATCGTGCTGGGCACCGCCGACACCGTGGCGTTCGGCGTCGACCTTGGCGTGCTGGAAGTGCTCGAACGCGCCAACGACCAGGAGGCCGTCGCCCATCTGGGCCCCGATCTGCTCGGCCCGGATTGGGATCCGCAACGGGCCGAACAGAACCTGATCGCCGAACCGGATCGCGAACTCGCCGATGCCCTTCTGGATCAGCGGGTCATGGCCGGGGTGGGCAACGTGTACGCCAACGAACTGTGCTTCGTGCTGGGTCGGCGTCCCGACTCCCCCGTCGGCGAGGTTCGCGATCCGCTACGGGTCGTCCAACGCGCACGGGACATGTTGTGGCTCAACCGCAACCGCGCCAATCGCATCATCACCGGCAACACCCGCAGGGGCCAGCAGTTCTGGGTGTACGGCAGGGCCGCAGAACCGTGTCGCCGCTGCCGTACCCCCATCAGGAGGGACGACAGCGGCGACCGTATCCGGTATTGGTGCCCCAGCTGCCAACGCTGAGCGCGTCAGGCGGCGGCCTTGGACTGCGACTCCTCGGCGGGCTTGCGATTCGGCAGGGCCAGCCGCCAGATCTTCTTGACCACCGAGAAGAACTGCTTGGGCAGCGGTCCGCTGTTGTAGGGCAGGCCGTAGCGCTGGCAGATCTCGCGAACCTCATCGGAGATCTCGGCGTAGCGGTGGGCCGGAATGTCCGGGAAAAGGTGGTGCTCGATCTGGAAGGACAGGTTGCCGCTGAAGATGTGGAACCACTTGCCGCCGCTCAGATTCGCCGAACCCAGCAGCTGCCGGTAGTACCACTGACCGCGGGTCTCGCTCTTGGTCTCCTCGACGGTGAACTCGTGGGTGCCCTCGGGGAAGTGGCCGCAGAAGATGATGGCGTAGGACCACACGTTGCGCATGAGATTGGCGGTCATGTTGCCGGCGAACACGAACGGTGCGAACGGTCCGGCCAGCAGCGGGAAGGCCACATAGTCCTTCACGGTCTGCTTCCTGACCTTCGCCCACATCTCGGTGAGCATGTCCTTCTTGTCCCGCAGCTTGATCTCACCGGAGCGGATGCGCTCGGTCTCCAGCTCGTGCAGCGCCACGCCGTACTGGAAGAACACCATCAGCAGAAACGCGTAGACCGGGTTGCCCAGGTAATACGGGTGCCACTTCTGGTCCTCGCTCATCCGCAGGATGCCGTAGCCGATGTCGCGGTCCAGGTCGACGATGTTGGTGTAGGTGTGGTGCATGTAGTTGTGCGAGTGCCGCCACTGGTTGGACGGGCAGGCCGAATCCCATTCGAAGTTCTGCCCGCGCAACGCCGGATCGCCCATCCAGTCGTACTGGCCGTGCATGACGTTGTGGCCGATCTCCATGTTGTCCAGGATCTTCGACAGACCCAGCATCACGGTCCCGACCGGCCAGGCCGGTGGCAGGAACAGCAGCACCCGGCCGCCGACCTCAAGGCCTCGCTGCCACTTGATGATCTGCCGGATGTAGTTGGCGTCACGCTCGCCGAGATCGGCCAGCTGGCGCTCGCGGATGGCGTCCAGTTCGGCGCCGAAGGCCTCGAACTGTTCTGGGGTGAGCGTGTACTTGGCCGAGCTGCGGGGCTTGGCGGGGGTCGGGGTGGAGCTACGGGGCAAATCCAAGGTCGTCATGACATTGCCTTTCGTTTCTCAGGGTTCAGGGGTTCAGAGGTCGATGGCGACATCGCCGACCGGGGCACTGACGCAGATCCGGATGTCTTCACAGTCGTCGGTGGATACCGTTCCGTTGAGCAGATTGCGCACCGCACCGCGGGTTTTGGGTCGGGTGCAGCTGAAGCAGATGCCCATCCGGCAGCCGCTCTCCGGGTTCAGCCCGGCCGCCTCGGCCTGCTCCAGCAGCGTTTGGCCGGTGTCGGTGATCTCGACGCCACTGGAGGTGAAACTGACTGTGCCGCCGGTCGATTCGGTAGGCACAGCGAACACCGGCGGGACGAAGCTCTCCGACCGGGCATCCGGACGCAGCTCCCGGACCGCCTCGACGAGCGCCGGCGGACCGCATACGTAGACGGCGTCGGGTTCGGCCATCGCGGCGGACAGGTGATGGGCGGCGAAGTGCCCGTCGAGATCGGCCCCGGTGTCGTCGCGGGTGTAGCCGTGCAGCACCCGCACACCGGGCATCCGGTCGAGCTCGTCGCGATAGCAGGCATCCTGGGCCGACCGCGCGTAGTGGACGAAGGCGGCCTCACCGGTGAATCCCTCGGCCTTCAGCGTGCGCAGCATGGACAGCACCGGGGTGATGCCGCTGCCACCGGAGACGAACAGGATCCGCTCCGGTCGCTGCGCAGGCATGGTGAAGTCACCACCGACCGAGTCCAGTCCGACCGTCAGCCCCGGCATGGCGTTGTCGTATAGGTAGGTCGACACCAGGCCACCGTCGTGCAGACCGACGGTCAGCTCGATGAGCCCGCTGCCCTCGGCGCTGGCCGGCGAGTAGGGCCGCGTGCGGCGGCGGCCGTCGATCTCGACCGACAGATTGATGTGCTGGCCCGCCTGAAACCCGGTGAAGGCCTGGTTGGGTTCCAGCGTCAGCGTGACGCTGCGGGTCGTCTGGCGGCGGACCGCCACCACCTTCGCGCGGGCGTTGCCCTTGATCCACACCGGATCGACGATCTCGGTGTACCGGTCAACGCCATGCGGTCCGGTCAACAGATCCAGCAGCGGTGAGCGCAGCACCCGATCCCGCAGCCGGTGCGTCAACGTTTCGGTGAACATATGTACACTGTGAAACAGTACCGGCGGTCCCGTCAACCAATATCAGCAGGTTGTGATGGCCATAACACGGTGAACATATGTACTCCCAAATCACTAACAAGTGGAGACGCAATGACGGGCACGGCCCGATGAGCACGGTTGTAGGCTCGATGGTTGTGGAAAGCGACGCACCAAGGTCCCGGTCGGGCCGATCCGGCCGCAGCCGGTCCAGCCGTCCGACCAAGGACACCCTGTCGCGCGAGGAGCGAAAAGAGGTCACCCGACGGGCGATCGTCGCCGCCGCCCTGCATCTTTTGGAGCAGGACAGCTTCACCGCACTCAGCCTGCGTGAGGTGACCCGCGAAGCGGGGATCGTCCCCGCGGCCTTCTACCGCCATTTCGAATCGATGGAAGCGCTCGGGCTGGTCCTCATCGACGAGTCCTTCCGATCACTGCGCGATATGTTGCGCGGCGCACGTGCAGGCAAGCTCGACCCCAACCACGTCATCGACTCCTCGGCCGAGATCCTGATCGCGAGCATCAGCGAACGCCGCGAGCATTGGCGGTTCATCACCCGCGAACGCGCGAGCGGAGTTTCGGTGCTGCGGTACGCGATCCGTACCGAGCTCCGGCTACTCACCTCCGAGCTCGCCATCGACCTGGCCCGGTTCCGCGGCCTCAAGGGCTGGAGCAGCGAAGACCTCAATATCCTGGCCAGCCTGTTCGTCAACGCCATGATCTCGGTGGCCGAGCTCGCCGAGGACGCGGCCGACCAGACCGCCCTCGACGAGGTCAAACGGACCGCCATCAAGCAGATGTCGATGATCACCATCGGGGTCCGGGGCTGGAGCAGCGCGACCACCTAGAGTCGGCTCATGCCGACCCTTGAGCTCGCTCACCCCCGCCCCGAGATCGCCGTCATCACCTTGAATAGGCCGGCGAAACTCAATGCGCTGTCCCCCGAACTCGTCGAGGATCTGCACGCCGCGCTGGACGCCATCGCAGGGGACAACCACTGCCGGGTCGTGGTGCTCACCGGCGCCGGTCGCGGATTCTGCTCGGGACTCGATCTCACCGATGACAGCACGACGTCGGTCTCGGCAGGGTTGGAGAAGCCGCGGGCCGGGATGCGCTGGCAGGAACGCATCGCCGCGTTGACGGTCACACTGCACCGGCTGCGCCAGCCGGTGATCGCCGCGGTCAACGGCGCGGCCTACGGCGGCGGGTTCGCCCTGGCCATGGCCAGCGACATCCGCGTCGCATCAGAGAACGCGCGCTTCTGCACCCAATTCATCAAGCTCGGACTCGGCGGCTGCGATATCGGGGTCAGCTACACCTTGCCGCGCATCATCGGCGCCGGCCCCGCCTTCGACTTGATCCTGACCGCGCGCACCGTCGAGGCCGCCGAGGCGCTACGCATGGGCATGGTCTCTCGAATTGCGGCAGACCCGCTTGCCGAGGCACTCGATATCGCCGAAACCATGTGCGGCTACGGCATATTCGGCCTGGAATCCACCAAGCAGGTGCTGTGGGCCAACCTGGATGCGGGCTGTCTGGAAACCGCCCTGCAGGTGGAGAACCGCAGCCAGATCCTCGCCGCGGGCAGCGGTGCGATGCAGGCCTTCACCGATGCCTTCGCCGCGCGCAAGCAGGGCTAGCGGGGTGTCCCGCCACCGTCGACGATCACGACCTGGCCGGTGATGTAGCTGCCGGCCGCCGAACACAACAGCAGTGCGGCCCCCACCATCTCGTCGGGAGATGCCAGCCTGCGCAGCAAGGTCCCGTTGGTCATCGCGTCGATGGCCTCCTGCGGGTTGTTGCGCATCATGTCGGTGTCCACGGGTCCGGGCGCGATGGCATTGACCCGGATACCCGCCGACACCAGCTCGGCGGCCATCGATCGGGTCATCGACATCAACGCGGCCTTGCCCGAGGCGTAGATGGACAGCGCCGGTGCGAACATGAACGCCCCGACCGAAACCATGTTCAGGACTGCTGCGGCCTCGCTGCGCTGCAAATGCGGCAGCGCGTGCTGTACCAGGAACACCGGACCCTGCAGATTGACCGCATACGACTTCTGCCACGCCTCCGGTGTCATCTGGCCGATCGGCTGCGCCAAGGCGTTGGCGGCATTGTTGACCACCACATCGATGCCGCCGAACTCGGCCACCGTCGCCTCCACCAGGGCGCCCAGGTCGTCCACGTCGCCCATGTGCGTCGGCACCCCGATGGCCTGCCCACCGAGGCCGCGCAGATGCTCCGCAGCGGCCGCGCAGGCGTCCGGTTTACGGCTGGCGACCACGACCCTGGCACCGGCCAGCACGAACCCCTCGGCCAACGCCAGACCGATTCCGCGGGTGCCCCCGGTCACAATCACGGTGCGATCTGTCATGTCGAACAATCGGTCAAACGCTGTGCGATCCACGCCAGTAGTAGACCAGATCGCCCCGCTGACGTGCGAGAAACCGACCGCCAGCAACCGAGCGCGCACCGCGCTGACCGGTCGCCTACGCTCGACGCGGCCCCCGACGGGGGTCGCACCTAAGCTGTGGACATCTGTTTCGCCAGCTAATCTCGATGCGAACCGGGTGCCGCGCCGAGCGGGCGGACCCGTGAACCTGGAGGTGTAATGCAGATCGCTGGACGCGGGGCCGGCAAGATTGCCAGTTCAGTGCTGCATCGCCGGAACTACATCGCGGCCCGGAACATGTTCCGCGTCTACGAGCATCCGCTCGCGGTCTTCAAGCAGTACCTCACCGGCAGTGGGAGCTACCCCACCACGATGCGACTGCGCAGCCCGATGGGCTGGATTCAGCTGCGCCTCTATTCGTCGCACGACCTGCTCACCGTCAACGAGATCTTCTGCCGGTCCGACTACCACGCCGACGCCGACGATCGCGTCATCGTCGACTACGGCTCCAATATCGGCATCTCGGCGGCGTACTTCCTGTCCCGCAGCAAGGACGCCTACACCTACCTGTTCGAACCGCTGCCGCGCAACGTCGAGCGCCTGCAGGACAACCTGCGCCCCTTCGAGGATCGCTACACCCTGCAGCAGGTCGCGGTGGGAGCGGCCGCCGGCGAGGTCGAATTCGGATTCGAGGAGACCGGGCGGTACGGCGGCGTCAACGCCCACTTCGGCAACTCACTGACCGTGACCTGTGTCGAGTCACAACAGGTGCTGCGCGATGTCATCGACAAGCACGGGCACATCGACATCCTGAAGATCGATATCGAGGGACTGGAAGCGGCCGTCATCGACAACATCCCGGTCGATGTCGCGGAGAAGATCAAGAAGCTCTACGTCGAGTACCTGTTCGACGAGAACCCGCTGGCGCGGACCCATTCGCTGGAGCACTACGGCGGCATCGCCCAGTTCACCCGCCTAGCGAACTGACAACTCCCGCCGGCTGACGAACCGGCGGGGCGCGCCACTGAGCGGATCGTCGAACTCCAGGCGCTGGGCCAGCAACTGCAACGGCCGCGAGAAATCGTCCGCCGGCACCTCGACGAGATGCGGATAGAGCGGGTCGTTGTCGATCGGCACACCGATCGAGGCCATCTGCACCCGCAACTGATGGGTCCGCCCGGTGCGTGGGCTCAGCCTGTACAACCGGGTGCCGACACTCTCGGCGTACGTCTCGGCGTTCGGCTCGCCGGGCTCCTCGAACGCCTGCAGGCGACCACGGACCTTGGTGATCCTGCTGCGCAGCACCGCAGGAAGCGCGACGGTCGGATTCCCGGCGGCCCGCGCCAGATAGGTCTTGTGTACCCGGCCGTCGGCGAACATCGTCTGATAGGCACCCCGCACCTCGCGGCGGACGGTGAACAGCAGCACGCCGGCGGTCAGCCTGTCGAGCCGATGCGCCGGGCTCAGATCGTCGAGGCCGAGCTCACGCCGCAACCGCACCAACGCGGTCTGCACAACATGCCCACCCCGCGGCATGGTCGCCAGAAAATGGGGTTTGTCCACGACGAGGATATCGTCATCGCGATGCAGGATCGGCATGTCGAACGGTACCGGCACCTCGTCGGGCAGCTCTCGGTAGAGGTAGACATACGCGCCCGCCGCGAGCACCGAGTTCTCGTCGTAGGGCACGCCCTCAGCCGAGAATACTTCCCCGGCAACCACTTTCGACCCTGCACCCCAGCGTCGCTCGAACTCGTCGACCAGTCTCCCGCCATGCAGGCGCACCCGCGCCGGGCCGATCCCGGCGTACCGGTCGGATGTGCTCAAGTAAGCGGAACCGGTTCCAGGATCTCCGCGCGCGCCTCCGGGGCAGCCGCCCGCAGGGCATCGGCGGACTCGTCGTCCGGTTGGGTCTGCGAGCGCACCTCGGCCTCCACCCGCGCCACATAGGTCGCCACCTCGCGATCGATGTCCGCTTCGCTCCAACCGAGCACGGGGGCAACGGTTTCGGCGACCTCACGGGCACAGTCCACACCCCGGTGCGGATACTCGATCGAGATCCGCATCCGGCGGGCCAGGATGTCCTCCAGGTGCAGCGCGCCTTCGGCCGCCGCGGCGTAGACCGCCTCCACCTTCAGGTATACCGGCGCGGCCGTGATAGGTTCGAGCAGTTCGGGTTTCCCGTCCGCCATCGTCAAAACCTCACTGATCAGCGAGCCGTAACGATCCAGCAGGTGGCGGACCCGGTAAGGGTGCAGATCGTAATGGGCACCCACATGCTCGGTCTGGTTCACCAGTGCGAAGTAGCCGTCGGCGCCCACCAGCGGCACCTTCTCGGTGATCGACGGCGCCACCCGGGTCGGCACGAATTCGGCTGCGGCATCGATGGCGTCGGCGCCCATCACCCGGTAGGTGGTGTACTTGCCGCCCGCGATGGCCACCAGCCCCGGCGAGGGCACCGCCACCGCGTGTTCGCGGGACAGCTTGGAGGTGGACTCGCTCTCACCGGCCAGCAGTGGGCGCAGACCGGCATAGACACCGTCGATATCGTCATGGGTCAGCGGCGTGGCCAACACGGAGTTGACGTGACCGAGGATGTAGTCGATATCGGCCTTCGTCGCCGCCGGGTGGGCCAGGTCGAGATTCCAGTCGGTATCGGTGGTCCCGATGATCCAGTGGGTGCCCCACGGGATGACGAACAACACCGACTTCTCGGTGCGCAGGATGATCGCCACCTCACTGACGACGCGATCACGCGGGACCACGATGTGCACACCCTTGGAGGCGCGCACCCGGAACCGCCCGCGCTCCTTGGCCAATGCCTGGATCTCGTCGGTCCACACCCCGGTCGCGTTGACCACGACATGTCCGCGCACCTCGGTGACCGCGCCGTTCTCCGAGTCGCGGACCCGCACGCCGGTCACCCGGTCACCCTCCCGCAGCAGTGCCACGACCTGGGTCGAGGTGCGCACCACCGCGCCGTAATGGGCCGCGGTGCGGGCCACCATCATGGTGTGGCGGGCGTCGTCGACGACGGTGTCGAAGTATCGGATGCCGCCGATCAGTGAGCTGCGCTTGAGGCCGGGGGCCAGTCGCAACGCTCCGGCCTTGAGCAGATGTTTCTGCGCCGGAACGGATTTCGCGCCACCGAGCTGATCGTAGAGAAAAATGCCTGCCGCGATGTACGGCCGCTCCCAGAGCCGTTTGGTCAGAGGGAACAGGAACGGCAGCGGTTTCACCAGGTGTGGGGCCAGGGTCGTCAGCGAGAGCTCGCGCTCGTGCAGCGCCTCGCGCACCAGGCCGAACTCCAGTTGCTCCAGGTAGCGCAGGCCACCGTGGAACATCTTGGAGCTGCGGCTCGACGTGCCCGAGGCGTAATCGCGCGCCTCGACCAGCGCGACTTTCAACCCACGGGTCGCGGCGTCCAGGGCGGCACCGGCGCCGACGACGCCACCGCCGATGACGACGACGTCGAACTGTTCGCTGCCGAGTCGTTCCCAGGCCGTCGCGCGCTGGGCGGGACCGAGTTGAGCTTGACCATTGCCAGAAATCGGGTCAGTCACGATCTCGAGCCTACGTTGCGTGGCGGGCCGGTGTGGGCCGTCGAGACGAGGAACTGACCTTTAGTCGAGATCGTCGTGGGCCATCAGGCGGCGTGCCGCCTCGACGATCGAGCCCGACAGCGACGGGTACACCGACAGGGTTTGCGCCAGGTCGGTGACGGTGAGGTTGTTCTGCACCGCCAGCGCGATCGGCAGGATCAGCTCGGAGGCGATCGGCGCGACCACCACACCGCCGATCACCACACCGGTGGCGGGCCGGCAGAAGATCTTGACGAAACCGCGCCGCAGCAGCGACATCTTGGCCCGCGCATTGGTGGTCAGCGGCAGCATCAGCGTGCGGGCGGGCACCTCACCGCTGTCGATCTTGGTCTGCGGGACGCCGACGGCCGCGATCTCGGGGCGGGTGAACACGGCGGCCGCCACGGTGCGCAGCCGGATCGGGTTCACTCCCTCGCCGAGTGCGTGGTACATCGCGATGCGGCCCTGCATGGCGGCCACCGATGCCAGCGGCAGCAGGCCCGTGCAGTCGCCGGCGGCGTAGATCCCCGGTGCGGTGGTGCGCGAGACCCGGTCGACCTTCAGGTAGTTGCCGGGGCCCAGCTCGATGCCGACCCGCTCCAGGCCGAGGCCGCCGGTGTTGGGTACCGAGCCGACCGTCATCAGCGCGTGGCTGCCCTCCACGGTGCGCCCGTCGGCCATCGCCACCTTGATACCGGTGTCGGTGCGGGTCACCGAGTCGGCGCGGGCATTCTTCACCAGCTGGACACCGCGTTCGGCGAACGCCTCCTCCAGGACGGCTGCCGCGTCGGAGTCCTCGTGGGGCAGGATCTGATCGCGGCTGGCCACCACCGTCACCTTGACGCCCAGCTCGGTGTAGGCGCTGCAGAATTCGGCACCGGTCACCCCGGAGCCGACGATCACCAGGTGCTCGGGCAGCTCGGTCAGGTCGTAGAGCTGGCGCCAGTTCAGGATGCGTTCGCCGTCGGGGCGGGCGTTGGGCAGCACCCGTGGGGTGGCACCGGTGGCGATCAGCACCACATCGGCCTTGAGCACCCCGGTCTTCCCGTCGGGTGTGGTGACCTTCACTCGGTGGTGGGCCATCCCGGGGACATCGTCGACCAGCTCGCCGCGGCCCTGGACGACGGTGACGCCATTGCCGAGCAACTGCGAACCGATATCGGCCGACTGCGAGCGGGCGAGCGTCTTGACCCGGTTGTGGATCTGACCGAGCGAGATCTTGGCGTCGTCGATGGCGATGTCGAACCCGAGACCGTTGGCGCGCCGCAGCTCGGTGCGCACGCCGGTGGAGGCGATGAACGTCTTGGAGGGCACGCAGTCGAACAACACACACGCCCCGCCGACGCCGTCGCTGTCAACGACGGTGACCTGGGCGGCCTCCGGGCCGCGCGCCGCCGCCACCAGGGCAGCTTCGTAGCCGGCCGGTCCACCGCCGATGATCACGATCCTGGTAGGCACGGTCATAACCTAGTCAATCGCGCGCGGCCGCGCTGCCGAGCCCGGGCTTATCCCCCGGGTCGCTTCGCTCGCCCCCGCAAGCGGGAGGTACCCCCAGCCCACCGTGACATTCCCCGGGTCGCTTCGCTCCTGCCCACCGGACCGCTTAAGGTTGGCCCCGTGCCGCTCTACGCCGCTTACGGATCGAACATGCATCCGGAACAGATGCTGCAGCGCGCGCCGCATTCGCCGATGGCCGGTACCGGCTGGTTGCACGGCTGGCGCCTGACCTTCGGCGGCGAGGACTACAGCTGGGAAGGGTCCCTGGCGACCCTGGTCGAAGATCCCGAGTCCAAGGTGTTCGTCGTGCTCTACGACGTGACTGCGGAGGACGAGGCCAATCTGGATCAGTGGGAGGGCTCCGAGCTGGGCTTCCACAAGAAGATCCGGTGCCGGGTGCAGCGGTTGTCCTCCGACACCAGCACCGACCCGGCGCTGGCCTGGCTCTACGTCGTGGACGCCTGGGAGGGCGGGCTGCCCTCGGCACGCTATCTCGGTGTGATGGCCGATGCCGCCGAGATCGCCGGTGCCCCGGCCGAGTACGTCCACGACATCCGGACCCGCCCGGCCCGCAACGTCGGCCCCTGACTCGTCTGCAATGTGACCCTGACAGCGTTGTCATGGATATATATCCATGACAACGCTGTCAGGGTCACATTGCGATCTAGACGAGGCCGGACTGCTCCACCAGATTGACCATGGTGCGCACCCCGACCGCGAGCGCACGCTCGTCCAGGTCGAAGGTCGGCTGGTGCAGGTCCAGCTGCGGGCCCTGACCCGACCACACACCCAGGCGCGCCATCGCCCCCGGCACCTCTTCCAGATACCAGGAGAAGTCCTCGCCGCCACCGGACTGGTGGGTGTCGGCCAGCGCGTCGGGCCCCAGCGCCTCGATGGCATGGGTGAAGATGCGGGTGGCCACCTCCTCGTTGACTACCGGCGGCACGCCGCGACGGTAGTTCACGCTGTGCTCCACGGCCAGCGGCGCCAATAGCGACGAAACCACCTCGCGAACAAGCGATTCCAACGTGAGCCAGGTATCTCGACTGGCGGTGCGCACGGTGCCCGCCAACGTGCCGGTCTGCGGGATCGCATTGGCCGCGACACCGGCATTGACCGCACCCCACACCATGACGGTGCTCTTGCGCGGATCGATCCGCCGCGACAACACGCCCGGAACCCCGGTGATCAGCGCGCCCAGCGCATAGACCAGGTCACCGGTCAGATGCGGCCGCGAGGTGTGCCCACCCGGCGAATGCAGGGTGATCTCGATTGAGTCCGCCGCAGAGGTGATGGGTCCCAGGCGCACCGCGACCTTACCGACCTCCAACCGCGGATCGCAGTGCAGCGCGAAGATCCGCGCCACCCCGGCGACCGCGCCGGCGGCCACCGCATCGATCGCCCCGCCGGGCATCAGTTCCTCGGCGGGCTGGAAGATCAGCCGCACCCCGACCGGTAGTTCGGGCGCCGACGCCATCGCCAGACCCGCACCGAGCAAGACACTGGTGTGCGCGTCGTGGCCGCAGGCGTGCGCCACCCCCGGCACTGTCGAGCTGAACGGCAGGCCGGTGCGTTCGGCCATCGGCAGCGCATCCATATCGGCACGCAACGCCACCCGCGGGCGATCCTCGGGACCGAAATCACAGGTCAACCCGGTACCGCCGGGAAGCACCTTCGGGTTCAAGCCGGCATCGGCCAGCCGGGTGGCGACGAACTCGGTGGTCGCGAACTCCTGACGGCCCAACTCGGGGTGGGTGTGGATATGGCGCCGCCACGCGACGAGGTCATCGTGGTTCGCGGCCAGCCAGGCCTCGGCATGCGCCCGCAGGGTCATGTGGTCTCCTGCCGTTCGGCTCGCGCGGCGAGCACCCTGTCCCGCTCGTCGGCGTCCTCGGCCAGGGCGACGACGGTGCGCGCCAACATGATCGCTCCTTCCACGACGGCTTTGTCCGCGCTCGGCCCGACCGCCGCGGCGGTGAAGCCGGGCTGGTGCAGCGATGCGCCTCCGGCGTCGATACCGACGACGGGATGGATACCGGGCAAGCGCTGGGTCACGTTACCCATATCCGTGCTGCCGAGCGGGAACGCCGCCTCCAGTTCGACCGGCAGTGGATGCCGCCCGGCACGCAGCAGTTCGGACCGGAACACCTCGGAGAGGAACCGGTCGGGCACCAGCGCGTCGTACGGCGGGGCGGTCTCGCGGATCTCGTGGGTGGCACCGGTGGCCACCGCCCCCGCGGCGAAGCACCCGGCCATCCGCTCCTCGAGAGCCTTCAGTGAGGTCATATCAGCGGCGCGCATGGTGTAGCGCAGCTCGGCATGACCGGGGATGACGTTGGCGGCCTGCCCGCCCTCGGTGACGATGCCGTGCATCATCTGCCCCGGCATCAGCTGCTGGCGCAACAGCCCGATGGCAACCTGTGCCACGGTGACCGCGTCGGCGGCGTTGATCCCGAGGTACGGCGCGACCGCGGCGTGCGATTCCCGGCCCGTGTAGCCGACGGCGACCTCGGACAAGGCCAGCGAGCGCGCCGCGGCGATATCGGCAGGCCCGGGATGCAGCATCACCGAGGCGGCGATGTCGTCGAACGTTCCGGCGTTGAGCAACAACACCTTTCCGCCACCGGCCTCCTCGGCCGGGGTGCCGATCAGCACCACGGTCAGGCCCAGCTGGTCGGCCACCTCGGCCAACGCCAGGGCGGTACCCACGGCGGAGGCGGCGATGATGTTGTGTCCGCACGCGTGTCCGATCTCGGGCAGCGCGTCGTACTCGGCGCAGATGCCGATGACCAGATCCCCACTGCCGTACTCGGCGCGGAACGCGGTGTCCAAGCCGCCGGGAGCGTCGAGCATGTCGAACCCCCGCTCGGCGACCAGTACGCGGGTCTTCGCGCAGCTGCGGTGCTCGGCGAAGGCCAGTTCGGGCTCGGCGTGGATGTCGTGCGACAGCGCGATCAGGTCGCCGCTGCGGCGGTGGACGGCGTCTTCGACGCTCGACGACGCGGTGACCGAGGACATCCTGGCAGTATCTCACTCGTGTCTGATGCTCAGTCGGCCGCCGACGCCGCCGCCCAAGCGATCGGTGCGCGCACCGGCGTGCCCGCCCATGATGTCGCCGTCGTTCTCGGCTCGGGGTGGGCGCCCGCGCTGACCGCGCTCGGCGAACCGACCGCGTCGCTGCCGATGGCCGACCTGCCGGGTTTCACTCCGCCCACGGCGGCCGGGCACAGCGGTCAGGTTCATTCGCTGCGCATCGGTGCGCACCGGGTTCTCGTGCTGGTGGGGCGGATTCACGCTTACGAGGGGCATGACCTGCGCCATGTCGTGCACCCTGTGCGCACGGCATGCGAGGCCGGTGTGGGCACGGTCATCCTGACCAACGCGGCCGGCGGGCTGCGCGCCGACATGTCCGTCGGGCAACCGGTGCTGATCTCCGACCATCTGAATCTGACCGCGCGTTCGCCGTTGGTCGGTGCGCAGTTCGTCGATCTGGTGGACGCGTACTCCCCCGCGTTGCGTGCGGTGGCGCGTGATATCGATCCCGGCCTGGCCGAGGGCGTGTACGCCGGCCTGCCCGGCCCGCACTATGAGACGCCCGCGGAGATCCGGATGCTGCGCACGATCGGCGCCGACCTGGTCGGCATGTCGACGGTGCACGAGACGATCGCGGCCAGGGCCGCAGGCGCGGCGGTGCTCGGCATCTCGCTGGTGACGAATCTGGCTGCCGGGATGACCGGGCAGCCGCTGAACCACGAAGAGGTACTGGAGGCGGGCCGACAGTCGGCAACCAGGATGGGCGCACTGCTGGCGGCCGTCATCGAGCGGATCTGACCCGAGGGCGCTCAGTCCACCAGATAGCGCTGCAGCGTCGGTCCGATCCAGGCCACCACGTCCTCGTTGGTCATCTGCTGTAGCGGCGGGAACGCAAGGACATAGCGGCACAAGGCCATTCCGAGCACCTGGGTGGCCGCCAGGCCCGCGCGGGCCGGGGCCTGCGCCGGATCGTCGATGACCTTGCCGATCACCGGGGCCAGCTGCGCCGCGAAGATCGTCCGCATCCGTTCGGCCACCGCATCGTGAGTGACACCGGCACGCAGCAGGATCAGCAGCGCCTCGTCGCGCTCCCACCGCTCGATGAAGTGGGATGCCAGCGCACCGCCGATGCCGTCGGTCGGGATGTCGGCCAGATCCGGCAATTCCAGATCGAACTCGGCGGCCGCGGCGAACAGGTTCTCCTTGGTGCCGAAGTAGCGCATGACCATCGACGGGTCGATTCCGGCGTCGCCGGCGATGGCCCGGATGGTGCTGCGTTCGTAGCCGTCGGCGGCGAAGCGTTCCCTGGCCGCGGCCAGGATCGCCGCCTTGGTCTCGGATGACGATCGCCTCATGCCAACGATCGTAGGCCAACGGTTGTTGACATGACCGCCATGCCGCGCATACCTTTGCCAACAATCGTTGGCCAACACACGTTGACATAGGAGTGACGATGAACGATGTGCTCATAGTCGGCGCCGGACCGGTCGGACTGACCGCCGCCATAGTGCTCACCCAGCGGGGCCGCCGCGTCCAGGTGATCGACAACCAGGCCGAGGGCGCCAACGCCTCCCGCGCCGCGGTGGTACACGCCCGCACCCTGGAATTACTCGCCCCGTACGGGGTATCCCCCGACCTCGTCGCCCGCGGCGTCCACGTACCGGCATTCAGCATTCGCGATCGGGACGCCACCCTGCTCAAGGTGCCGTTCGACGATCTCCCGACCGCGTATCCGTACACGTTGATGATCTCCCAGGCCGATACCGAGGCCCTGCTGCTGCGACGGCTGGAACAGCTCGGGGGCCGCGTGCTGCGGCCGGTCACGCTGACCGGAGTCAGCCGGCATCACGACGGTATCGTCGCGGTCTGCGCCGACGGCCGGGAGATCGGTGCGCGTTACGTCCTGGGCGCCGACGGTCTGCACAGCACGGTGCGCCGCTGTGCCGGCATCGACTTCGCCGGTGACACCTATACCGACGCGTTCGTCCTGGCCGACGTGCGGTTGTCCGGGGGCATCGGCGCCGGGGAGGTCATCCTCTACTTCTCACCGGCGGGCCTGGTGGTCGTCGCACCACTGCCCCAGGGGCGACACCGGATCGTGGCGACGGTCGACGACGCGCCGGCCGAACCCGACGCCGCCTTCGTCCAACGCTTGCTCGACGAGCGCGGCCCGCAGGCAAGGCCGGCCGTCGTCGAGCAGATCGTCTGGAGTTCACGTTTCCGCGTCCACCACCGCATCGCCGAGGCGTTCCGCAGCGACCGGACGATACTGGCCGGCGATGCCGCGCACGTGCACTCGCCGGCCGGCGGCCAGGGGATGAACCTCGGCATCGAGGACGCGGTGGCCGCCGGCGAGACGCTCGACCGGGTGCTGGACGGGGCACCGGAGAGCCTGCTCGATGCATACGCAGCCGAGCGCAGACGCACCGCCGAGAGCGTCATCGCGCTGGCGGGCAGGCTCACCGATCTCGCGACGCTGCCACCCGGGCGGCGCAGGCTGCGCAACGCCGCGCTCCGGATCGCCGGGACGGTGCCCGCCGTTCGGCGCACCGCGGCGTACCGACTGTCCGGTTTGGATCGGCGCTAGACGTGCGCCACGGACCGCCGCCTGCTCAGCGCGGCCATTCCCTTGGCCAGGAACGGCGCGGCGAACAGCATCAGCAGGATCCGCACCACCTGGGCCGCGACGATGAAGGTCACATTGGATCCGGTGTCGACAGCGGTGGCCAGCACCGCGTACACCCCACCGGGACTGGTCGCCAGGTATCCCTCCAGCAGGGTCAGGCCGGTGAAATGGGCCAGCAGTACGCCCAGGCCCGCGGTGGCAACGGTCAAGAGCACGATCAGCGCCAGCGCGGCGGGCAGCGCCCGGCCGACCGAGCGCAGCGACTCGCGGGTGAACGCCAGGCCGGCCTGCCATCCGATCAGCAGGTAGCCGAGTTGGACGAGCACGACGGGGACGGTCAGACCGAACGAGTAGCCGCTGAGCTCGAGGCCGACGGTCAGCGCCAGCGGTCCGAGCAGGCCGGCACCCGGTAGCCGGATCAACCTGCCGACCAAAGCACCGACGATGATCAGAGCCGCCATGATCGCGACGCTGAGATACCAAGGCGCCGGACTGGTTTCGCCTAGCGGGGAGGCGCCCGGATGCGACTTGTCCGCATGGAAGATCAGCGTCACCACCACCGGCATCGATGCGGTCACCACCCCGACCCGCAGATACTGCACCACCGAGACGACGCGTTCGTCACCACCGAGATCCCGGGCGATCGCGACCAGACCGGAGGCTCCGCCGGCCGTCAGTGCCAACGACCCCGTCAGCGGGCTGATATCACGGCGCAACCCCAACAACGCCCCGGCGAGCACGCTCAGGGCCAGCGTCGCGACGACGATCGCCAGGACGACCGGCCAGTCCGGCCCGAGTGCGGCGGCCGCGTTCGGGGAGACCATCGTCCCGATGTAGACACCGAGGACGCCCTGGGCAGCCATGCCGGCCCGACGCGGTATGCCGGCCGGCGCGAACGACGTCAGCGCCAAGCCGATCCCGACGACCAGCGCGGCGAACAGCGCGGCCGACGGGACGCCGAGTGCGGTGAATCCCACCGTGACACCGACGCTGACCAGCGCCAACACCAGCCATCTCGCCGTCGAACGCAGCGCCTCAGCCAACCCGCCACCTACTCATATAACAAGTATGGACTTGCTAATTGAAGATCGCAAACAGGGACAACTCAGACAATAGATAAGGTATAACTTGGTTTATGAGTGCGTCCGATAGCACCGCCGCGACGGAGCTCCGTGAGTCGGTGATGGCCGTGGCCCGCCAACTGCGCCGCCATCGACCCGACCATGGCCTCACCCTGAGCCAGATGCAGGTGCTGGCCGAGGTGACCCGCACCGGTGCGGCCACCCCCGCCGAGCTCGCCGCGCGGATGCATGTGCGGGTCCAGTCGCTGACCGACAGCATCAACGGACTCGTCGCGGCCGGCCTCGCCTCACGACGAACCGACGACGGCGACCGCAGAAGACAACTGGTGGAGCTGACCGAGGCCGGAGCACGGTTGCTGGCCACCGATCGCGCCGAACGTGATGCCTGGTTGCACCGCTCGATGCGGGAGAACCTCACCGATCTGGAGTTCGACCTGCTGATGCTGGTGGCGCCGGTCCTGCGCAAGCTGGCCGACGCCGAACCGGGCACAATCGGGGTATGACACCGCCGCAGGACTGGATCGCACACGACCCGGATCCGGTCACCGCAGCCGAGCTGTCCGCCTGCGATGATGCCGAGCTCGACCGCCGGTTCGCCCACCCGTTGACCTTCGGCACCGCGGGATTGCGCGGGCCGGTGCGGGGCGGACCGGACGCCATGAACCTGGCCGTCGTGTTGCGCACCACCTGGGCGTTGGCGCAGGTGCTCAAGGACAGTTGTCTGGGCGGATCACCGGTCGTCGTGGGCCGCGACGCCCGGCACGGTTCCGAGCAGTTTGCCATCGCCGCAGCCGAAGTGCTTGCCGCCGAAGGGTTCTCCGTCACCCAGCTGTACACACCGGTACCGACCCCGGTGGTGGCGTTCGCAGTCCGCAGGCTCGGCGCGGCTGCCGGGGTGCAGATCACCGCCTCGCACAACCCGGCCGCCGACAACGGCTACAAGGTCTACGGCGACGGCGGGATGCAGATCATCTCGCCCACCGATCGCGAGATCGAGTCCACCGTCGCCCGCGCCCCGTATGCCGATGAGATAGCCCGGGTTCCAGTGCGGCCCGCCGGCGCCGACCTCATCACCGCGTACCTCGAGCACGCCGCGGCGGTTCGCCGCACGGCCGGGTCGGTACGCGTGGCGTTGACCCCGCTGCACGGCGTGGGTGGCGAATTCGCGCTGGACGCACTGGCGTTGGCCGGTATCGACGATGTGCACGTCGTGGATTCGCAGTTCGCGCCGGATCCGGACTTCCCGACCGTCGCCTTTCCCAATCCGGAAGAACCGGGCGCCACCGATCGCCTGCTGGCACTCGCCGCCGAGGTGGACGCCGATATCGCGATCGCCCTGGACCCCGATGCGGATCGGTGCGCCGTGGGTGTCCCGACCCCCAGCGGTTGGCGCATGCTCAGTGGTGACGAAACCGGTTGGCTGCTGGGCGATTATCTGCTCTCTCAGCATGCCGAGCCGGCCCAGGCACTGGTCGCCAGCACCGTGGTGTCCTCGCGCATGCTCGCGGCCATCGCCAACGGTTACGGTGCCCGGCACGCCGAGACGCTGACCGGGTTCAAATGGCTGGCGCGCGCGGGCACCGGACTGATCTACGCCTACGAGGAGGCCATCGGGCACTGCGTGGACCCGGACACCGTGCGAGACAAGGACGGAATCAGCGCCGCGGTGCTGGCGTGCGATCTGGTGACCGCCCTGCGGGCCCGAGGCCGCACCCCGCTCGACGCGCTCGACGACCTGGCCCGGCGCTACGGCGTGCACCTGACGCTGGCCGTCTCCCGACGCGTCGACGATGCCGATGCCGCGATGGCCCGGCTGCGGGCCGATCCGCCCGCCGAACTCGCGGCCGTGCCGGTGAGCGTCGAGGATCTGAACCTGCGCCGCGGTCAGCAGCGCACCGACGCGTTGATCTTCACCGGTGACGGGGTGCGCGTGGTGGTGCGGCCGTCGGGCACGGAGCCGAAGCTGAAGTCCTATATCGAGATCCGCCGGCCGCACAGCGATGATCTGGCTGCGGCCCGGGCGGAGGCCGCGCAGCTGGGCGCCGCGGTGCGCTCGGTCGTCGAGCAGTTCTAAACCCCGCGGGTCACCCTGGGCAGCGCCGCGCAGGCGGCCAACACGATGCCCACCCCGGCCCATTGCGGCAATGTCAACCGCTCGCCGAGCAGGGCCGCCGCAAGCAGGATGGCGATGACCGGTTCGAGCAGACCCAGCAGACTGACCGGCACCGAGCCGAGCCGGCGGACCGCATACAACGCTC
Source organism: Mycolicibacterium sp. 22603 (assembly GCA_052044345.1). Taxonomy (GTDB): domain Bacteria; phylum Actinomycetota; class Actinomycetes; order Mycobacteriales; family Mycobacteriaceae; genus Mycobacterium. The sequence goes on along the minus strand of JBQEMX010000005.1, from coordinate 100,804 downwards.
CCCCGATGCCGACCGGGATGAGAATCAGACCTTGGGCGATCACCGCGGCCCACCCCCCGGCGCCGATGGCGAAGTCGGCATGGGTCGCCACGGCCACCGCCCCTACCGACACCGCCGAACCGAGCGTCACCAATGCCGTCGCCGCCACCGCGCCGACCCGGTGCACCCACCGTTCCCCGCAGACGAAGTAGGCGGCGTATCCGGCGGCGCTGAGCACGGCCAGCCCCACCCCCACCGGTCCCGTGACACCGCCCGCCGCACCGGCGACCAGCGCGATACCGACACACAGCACCGCACATACGGTCACGACCGCGCGCGATACCGGCCGGCGCGTCTGCCACCACACCAGGGCGATGACGAACACCGGGTACACGTGGATGACGATGACCGCCAGTTGCGCACCGGTCCGTTCGATGGCGGCGAAGTACGCCAGGATCTGCGCGCCGAACAGCGGCCCGCAGATCGCGAACAGCCCGGCCGCCGGGCCACGTGGCAGCGCCCGTAATCGTCTGGTCAGCGCGCAGAAGACCAGCAGTGCTGCGGCCCCGACGAATCCCCGCAGGGTGACCAGGACGCTCGGGGATACGCCGTCGGCGAAGGCCAGGATCGCCACGATCGGGGTGATGCCGTAGCACAGCGCCGAGGCGATCCCGGCCGCCCAAGCAGACCCGCCGGACCGGTCTGCGAGGGTGTGCACCGGATGAGTGTGCCGCGCGCTCAAAGGTGACGCGAGATGACGAGCCGCATGATGTCGGAGGTGCCCTCCTCGATCTCCTCGAGCTTGGCATCGCGCATCCACTGTTCCACCGGGTACTCCCGGGAGTAGCCCCAGCCACCGAGCGTCTGCACCGCGGCATGGGTGACAAACATCGCCGTTTCGGACGCGGTCAGCTTCGCGATCGCCGCGAGCCGGGTCGCCGGCGCGCCTGAGTCCAGAGCGCGTGCGGCCGAGAGCACGGCCAGCCGCGAGGTCTCGATGCGCGAGGCCATCTCGGCCAGCCGGAACGCGACCGCTTGATGCTCGATGATGGGTTTCCCGAACTGGCGGCGGGTGCGCGCATAGTCCAGGGCGTACTCGTAGGCCGCCCGGGCGGCACCGACCGCGGCCGCGCCCAGCACAGTGCGCGAGATGTCGAAGGTCTCCATCAGACCGTAGAAACCCTGGCCCTCGTCACCCAGCCTGTTCTCCTCGGGCACGAAGACGTTGTCGAAGAACAACTCTCGGCAGACGATGGCGCGCTGGCCCATCTTGCGCATCGGCTCACCCCAGCTGAACCCGGGTGTGTCCTTGGTCAACAGGAAGGCGGTGACGCCGCGGGATCGCTCGTTGCGATCGGTCTTGGCGAACACGACGTAGTAGTCGGCGGCACCGGCGTTGGAGATCCAGGCCTTCTGTCCGTTGATGTGGTAGCCGCCGTCGGTGCGCGTCGCGGTCGTGATGATGGACGCGGCGTCGGAGCCGGATTCCGGTTCGGTGGTCGCCAGCGCGGTCATCACCGGGGTCGTCCCGGTCAGTGGCCGCAACCACTTCTGCTTCTGCTCCTCGGTGCCCAGCGCCATCAGCGGGTCCGAGAAGAATCCGTTGGAGCACACCAGGTTCCCGATACCGGGGTCACCCCAGCACAGCTCCTCCTGAACCAGGCACTGGGTGAACACGTCGGTGAAGCCGCCGCCGCCGTACTGCTCGGCGATCATGAAATCGGTGATGCCGACCGCGGCGGCCTTGGCGAAGATGTCGACCGGGGTGTGCACATCGGCCTCGTCGACCTCGCGGCCGCGCGGCCGGATCTCCTTCTCGGCGAAGTCGCGACAGAGTTTGACGATCTCACGCTGCTCGTCGGTGAGCGGCCACGGCTCGAAAATGTTGTTGGACATGGTGTTCCTTTCGTCGAAGATGAGGGATGACTACGCGGTGGCGGTCAGCGTTGAACCGCGGTGTACTCGATGAATTCGTCGATGCCGAGTCGGCCGAGTTCCCGGCCCAGACCGGATTCCTTCCAGCCTCCGAACGGGGCGAGCGGGTTGAAATCCGCCCCGTTGATGTCGACCTGGCCGGTGTCCAGCCGGGCCGCCAGTGCCATGGCACGGTCGTCGTCACGCGACCACACCGCACCGGCGAGCCCGTACCGGCTGTCGTTGGCGGCCGCGACGGCGTCGTCGTCACCATCGTGTGGTAACACCACCAGCACCGGACCGAACACCTCGTCGCGCGCGATCGGATCGGTGCGGTCGACATCGCCGAGCACGATCGGCCTGATGTAGTGGCCGCGATCGGCGATGCGGCGGGTGTGCCCGGCCACGCGCTGCGCACCGCGGGCGCATGCGGCGTCGACCATGGCGGCCACCGTCTGGCGCTGGGATGCGGAGATCAGCGGTCCCAGCTGCGTGCCCGCCGCGCGTGGGTCGCCGACGACGAGCGCGTCGGCGTGCGCGGCGGCGATCGCCAGGGCCTGCGTGTACTGCCCGCGTGGCACCAGCAACCGGGTCCAGGCGCTGCACGTCTGTCCGCTGTTGAAGGTGGCCGAGTCCACGGTGGCGGTGACGGCCGCCTCCAGATCAGCGTCCGCACAGACGATGCTGGCCGATTTGCCGCCCAGCTCCAGGCAGGCGCGGGCGATGCGCCGACCGGCGGTCTCGGCGACGCGCCGGCCCACCGCGGTCGACCCGGTGAACGACACCACGTCGATCAGTGGGTGTTCGACGATCGCGCTGCCGACCACGGTGCCCGCGCCGGGTACCAGGTTGAGCACCCCGTCGGGCACCCCGGCGGCGATCGCGGCGGTGCAGAACAGGTAGGTGCTCAACGGCGTCAGTTCGGCGGGTTTGATCACCGTCGTGCAGCCCGCGGCCAGCGCGGCGCCGACCTTGGCCGCCAACTGGTACAGCGGATAGTTCCATGGGGTGATGCAGCCGACGACGCCAGCGGGACGGCGCAGGATCGTCGAGTTGCCGATCCTGGTGGTTGCGGGTTGCTCACGGATCAGGTTTTCGAACCCGCCGATGATGTCGATCGCCAGGTCGACATGGGCGGCCTCGGCGACCGGCAACGGGGCACCCACCTCGGCGACGGTGGCGTCGACCAGGGTGTCCCGGATGGCGACCAGTTCGGCGCGCAATGCCGACAACACGGCGGCGCGGGCCTCGTGCGAGGTGGTCCCCCACCGGCAGGCGCTTCGGTGGGCGGCCTCGGCGGCGGCATCGACATCGGCCGCGGTACCCACCGCCGCCGACCCGATGACCTCTTCGGTCGCCGGGTCACACACCGGCCGGGTGTCGCGACGCATCCACCGCCCGTCGATGAGCACCGCATCGTAGAAATGGTTCATGCGATGGGCGCTCCGACCCGGACGTGGATGACGGTGGGACGGTCCCGGTGCAGCGCCTCGGTGACGGCCTCCGTCAGTCCGGCCGCCGAATCGACGGATTGGCCATGACAGCCGAGTGCCCTTGCCAGCGCGGCGAAGTCGGGGCAGTCGATATCGACAGCATGCGGGGTGTCACCGCGGTCGACCATCTCGTCGCGAATCTCCCCATAACCCCCGTTGTCGGCGATCACGATCGGCAGGGACAGGCCCGCCTGGGCGGCGGCGGCAAGTTCGGCGATGGTGAACATGACGCCACCATCGCCGAGCAGTGCGACAACCTGACGCTGCGGGGCGCCGATTTTCGCCCCGATGGCCGCGGGCAGACCGTAGCCGAGGGTCCCGAGGCCGGTCGGGTACAGGAATGACCGTGGTTGCTGCAGAGCGATATTGGACAGCGCGCCGTAGTAGCACACCATGGCGCTGTCCCCGGCGATCACCGCGGTGTCGTCCAGCGCTGCCGACAACGCCTCGCACAGCTCCAGATAGGCCGCACCCTCGCGGCGCGCGTCGGCGCGCAAGAGTTCTCGCCACTTCGCGGCACGGTCCCGGCCGTCACCGCGGTCGGGCATTCCCGCCAGTCCGTCGGCCACGCAGCGCAATGTCTCCGCGGCGTCGCCGACCAGCGCGGCCGCCGGGATGATGTTGGTCATCACTGCGGTGGGATCGATATCCACTCGGATCACCGTGCTGTCCGCGGCGATGGGTCCCCACCACCAATCCGAGGGTGCCAGCTCGGTACCGACCGCCAGGATCACATCGGCGTCGGCCACCAGCGCGGTAATGGACGGGTGTTGCACACCGGCACCCAGTGCGAGCGGATGCGACTCGGGCAGTACACCTTTGCCGTTGGTGGTGGTAACGACCGGCGCCGCCAGCCGCGTGGCGATCTCGGCTACCTCCGCTGATGCGGCACTGGCGCCGCCGCCGACGATCAGCAGCGGTCGGGCCGCACCGGAGAGCAGGTCGACGGCCGCCCGCACGGATTCCTCTGCCGGGCGTACCGGGAGGGCGGGAATCGATACCGGTGCGCTGTCACCGGCATCGGCATCCAACAGATCCAGCGGGATCTCCAGGTACGCCGGCCGGGGACGACCGGCGGTCATCGCGGCGAAGCACTGAGCGACGGCCAGCGGAATCTCTGCCGCACTGGTCACCCGCTGGGCGTGCCCGACGACGGCGGCCATCGCCTGGAACTGATCCCTGACCTCGTGCAGGTAGCCGTTGCCGAGTCCCGGGTGTCCGACCGGCAGCCCGGGCGCGATGAACAGCACCGGTATCGAATCCGAATATGCCTGTGCCGCAGCGGCTGCGGCGTTGAGGATGGCCGGACCGGTGGTGGTGATGACGACACCGGGCCGTCCGGTGACCCGGGCGTAGCCATCCGCGGCGTAACCCGCACCCTGCTCGTGGCGGGGCAGGATATGGGTGATGCCGCTGTCGTGCAGGCCGGCGTAGATGGGCAAGTTGTGCGTTCCCGGGATACCGAAGACGGTGTCGACGCCGTGCCGGCGCAGCGCCTCCACGAGCGCGGATCCCCCACTGCGCGGGGTGGCGGGTACTTGGTCGGTGCTCATGCGTCCTTCTCCGGGTCGGTGTAGATGGACTTGCCCAGCCACTGGCCGCCGTCGACGACCAGTACCTCGCCGGTGACGTAGTCGGCGCGCCCGCTGAGCAGGAATGCCGCGGACTCGGCGATCTCCTCGGGGGTGGCGAATCGGGCGGCCGGCACGCTGTCGAGGACGTGGGCGCGGGCTTTGTCCGTGGGCCACAGGGCGGCCCCGGCACCGGCGGTCTCGGTGGGCCCCGGGGCGATGCAGTTGATCCGCACGCCGCGAGCGGCCCATTCGACGGCCAGGGTGCGGCTCATGGCCACCACGCCGGCCTTGGCGGCCGCGCTGTGCACGGTGCCGGGATGACCGTGCCAGGCATAGGTGGCGATGACGTTGAGGATGGATCCCGATCCGGCGGCCAGCATATGCGTGGCGGCGGCGCGGGTGCAGTGGAACGTTCCGTTGAGCACGATGTCGATCACGGCCTTGAACCCGCCGGGCGACAACGCTTCACCGGGTACGACGAAGTTGCCTGCGGCGTTGTTGACCAGGGCATCGAGCCTGCCGGTGCGCGCCACGAGCGCGTCGATGGTGTCGGTGACCGCGGCGTGGTCGCGAACATCGCAGGATCCCAACGCGATACCGGTGCCGCCGGCCGTTTCCACAAGCGCGACGGTCTCGGCGAGGGCATCCTCACGGCGGCCGAGCACTGCCACCGTGCCGCCTGCGGCGCCCCAGCGCACGGCGATGGCCCGGCCGATACCGGATCCCCCGCCGGTGACCAGTGCCACCCGCCCCCTGAATTCGGTGCGGCTATCGACCAGGCTGTTCACAGAGGGGTTCCTTTTCGTTGGAGGTGGTCGCGATGACGAGGGCGTCGACGGCGAGAGCGCCGGTGGGGCCCACTCGGACGGGGTTGATCTCGATCTCGGCGATATCGGTGCGGCCGGCGGCCAATTCGGAGACGGCGACCACCACTTCGGCAAGCGCGTCACGGTCGACGGGGGGTTTACCGCGCCAGCCGTCGAGCAGGGCCGAGCATTGCAGCCGTCGCACCATGGCGTGTGCGGTGGCCGTGTCGACCGGGGCCAGTTCCATGGCGACATCTCGGTAGAGCTCGGCTTCGGTGCCCCCGGCGCCGACAACCACGACGGCGCCCAGGTCGGGGTCGCGGCGCGCACCGACCAACACCTCCACCACATCGGGTCGGGTATCGAGTTCCTCGACGACGTAGTCACCGGCACCGAGCCGGTCCGCCATCTCCGTGAAGGCATCCTGGAGTTCCTGCGGCGTCGCCAGACCGACTCGCACGCCGCCCATTTCGCTCTTGTGCTCCAGCCATCCCGCCTTGAGGACGTACGGGGCACTCAGGCGAACACAGGCGGCGGGCAGACCATCGACCGACCGCACCACCTCGGCGGCCGGAAACACGACTCCGGCAGCGGTGAGCAGATCACGTGCACCCGGGTAACCGGAGCGCAGATCCGCGGCGGTGGCAGCCGGCGTGCCGGTGGCCGGCAGACGGGGTCGCCGATGCAATCGCTGGGCGTGGCTCACCGCCCGCAGCGCGGTGTCGATACCCGCGAACACCGGGACGCCGTTCCCGCTCAAGGCACCGATGGCCGCCGTATCGGTGGACATGCTGTGCACCACAAGGGGTTTGCCGCTGCGCGCGGCGATCTCCCCGAGACGCGCGCAGACCTGCAGCTCGCGGTCGACCAGCGCGGTCGCATCCGCACCGTAGGTGCCGAAGTAACCGGTGAGCACCACCGCGTCGATATCCGGCGAACCGAGCAACAGTTCGGTGACCTCGGCATAGGAGAACAGGTCTTGCTCCCCGGCACCGGCCAGGTCGACGGGGTTGCTCACGGCTGCCCCAGCCGGCAGTCGGCGAGCCAGCTCGTCCTGCAGATCGGTGCCGAGTTCGGGGATCTCGAGCTGCGCGGCGGCCGCGACATCGGCGGCGATCCCGGTCTGACCACCACTGTCACCGATGATGGCAACCCGATTGCCCTGCGGCACCATGCCGCTCAGCAGAATCCTGGCCACGTCGACCAGTTCTGCGGGGGTGGCGACGCGGACCGCGCCGGCGGCCCGGGCGGCCGCGTCGACGATATCGGTACCCGAGGTCAGCGATCCGGTATGCGAGCGGGCCAGCCGACTGCTGGCTGCGCTGGCTCCGACGGTGAGCAGCACGACGTGCTTGCCGGCCGATCGCAGTGCGGCGAGCGCGGTGACGATGCCCCGCCCGTCGGCGAAGCTTTCCAGGTACAGGGCCACGATGCGGGTGGCGTCGTCGTGCACGAGGTCGGTCAGGATGTCCACGGCGCGCACATCGGACTGGTTGCCGATCGAGTAGAACCGCGAAATTCCAAGGCCCGCGCGGGCCGCCAGAATCGCCATCTCGGAGCCGAGCTGCCCGCTCTGGGACACCACGGCGATCGGCCCGGAGGTGAAGTTTCCCCATGCGAGGTGCAGATCGGTGGTGGCGTCATAGAGGCCGAGGCTGTTCATCCCGATCAGCCGCGCGCCCGCGGCGCGGACCCGTGCCGCCAGCGCGGCCTCGTCGGGCACCCCGGCGGTGATTCCCAGAAATCCGCGCACGCCGAGCGTCAATCCCTCGTCGACGATCGATCCGACGTGCGCGGCCGGCACGCACAGCGCCACCAGCTCCGGCACGCTCGGCAGATCACGAAGGCTCGCATGGGTTTCGGTGTCCAGCACCGGTCGACCGGAAGCGTTGACCAGATAGACATCGCGGCGCGCCGCTCCGCGAAGGGCGCCGCGAGCCAGCCAGTGTCCCCATTTGGCCGGGTCGGCGCTGGCACCCACGACGGCGACCGATGCCGGGTCGTGAAAGACGGTCAACCCGCTGCCGGGCCGTGAACTGTCCTCGCACATGACGTGTGCTCCTGTGGATTGACGGGATGTGGTCAGGACGGGTACTGGCTGGTGAGCTTGTCCAGTCGTTGGGTGGCCAGCTCGTAGGCGGCGGCGCGGACGCTGACGCCGCGCTCTCGGGACAGGGCGAACATCTCCGCGCTCAGCTCACGCATCCGGCGCGAGATCTTGTCGAACGACTGTGTCGCGGTGCCGTCGATATCGCCGAAGAGCACCCACCACCACCAGGCGTTGGTTGCCGAGTTGGCGACGAAATCGGGGACCACGACGATGCCGCGTGCGGTCATGTCCGACTCGGCATCGGGCAGGACCGGCATGTTGGCCGCTTCCACCACGAGCGTGGCACCGACCTGCGCCTGGTTCGCGGCGTTGATGCAATAGGACGTCGCGGCGGGTACCAGTACGTCGGCGGGCACGGCAAGCCACTGGTCACCGGGTAGTTGGGTGTCCTCGGCGCGCAGCTGTCCGCGGTCCACCGCGCCGCTCGGGGTGCGGGTCAGCAGCAGTCGTTCCACGTCCAGGCCTGCCGGGTTGGCCACCACGCCGTGCACGTCGGCGATGCCGACCACCCGAACACCCGCGCGATGCAGGTAACGCGCCGTCGCCCCACCCATGGAACCGAATCCCTGGACGAACACGCTCGCACCTTCGGGATCCAGACCCTGTTCGGCCATGGCGGCCAGCGCCGCCTCGGCGACCCCGTAACCGCCGACCAGTTCGTCCAGTTTGACGCCGTCGACATCGGTGCCGAAGGCGGTCCGCATGCGTTCCTGGGCCGCGTCCTTGTCGTCGAGTAGGCGGTACGCCGCATCCACCGAGCTGTTCAGTCCCAGCTGGGCGATGCACTTGTCGACGGTCTCCTGGCGTACGCCCAGGTCTTCGCCCATCGTCCAGCGCTGTTCGATGAGCGGCTTCATGGCCTCCAGGTAGCGGAAGAGCACCGCCTCTGCCTCGGGATCGGCGGAGTCGAAGTCGATGCCGCCCTTGGCGCCGCCGAGGGGGACGTAGTGCGCCCCGTCCTCGTAGTGGATTGCCTCCTTGAGAGTCATGCCGCGGGCCAGACCCCGCACCTCGTCGAGGGTGCAGCCCTTGCGCATGCGCAGGCCGCCGCTGCTGACACCGCGCACCAGTCGGTCGAGCACCAGATACCCGCGCGCGCCGGTCTGCGGATCGGTCCAGGTGGCCTCGAAGACCGCTGCGTCGTCCACGGAATCGTTGGCGCCGAGGGCGTTGGGCAGCGACAAGGACATGACAACCTCCACGATTTTCTGACTGACTGAGCAGTCAGTATGCAGAGTGTGGCAGATCACGTCAAGGCCGCGGCCGCAGCCTGATCAGCTGTCGGAGACCGAGGTGCCCAGCTCCATGTCGATGGCCGCGTCCATCCAGCGATGGATCTCGTCGGCCGAGATCGCCCCGTCCAGGGCGACGGCCTGCACGGCCAGCCCATCCAGCAGCGAGGTCAGCCGCCAGGCGGCACCCTGCACATCCGGGGTGTGGAACTCGCCGGCGCCGACGCCCTCGGCGACGATCTGGGCGACCGTCTGCCGCCAGCGGATGTCCAGGCCCTGGATCACCTTGCGCAGGTCGGGTTCCCGCAGGCCGGCCGACCATGACTCGATCCACAGCCGCCACCCGGTCGCGGTGCCCGTCGGGCCGTACTCGCGCAATACCTCCCGCAGACGGATGCTGTGCGGTTTACCGTCGACCGCGGTCAGCGCCTGCTGCAGATTGGCGAGATCACGCTCGGCGGCCGCGGCGAAGGCGCGTTCGACCAGGTTCTCCAGGTTCTCGAAGTGGTAGAAGATCAGGCCGGTGCTCACCCCGAGCTGCTTGGCGATGTCCGCGGCACGCAACCGCCCCACCCCGTGTTCGGTGATGAAGTCGACCGTCGCCGTGACGATGTCGTCGTAGCGACCCGGCGCCTGGCGCTGCCCTCGACTCATTGCCGCACCGTACCGCGTCGAGCACCGTCCATCGCAGCTGGTTTCGGTCATGCCCCACCCACCGCAGACACCGACCGCACGCAGGCTTTTCCCGTCACAGGCTTGACAGAGTGTGATGCAGCCCTCAATCTACGTGTCACTGACTGTTTGAGTAGTCAGTCAATCGTGGTTCTCACACAGGCCGCCGTCGGCGGCCTACGTACCCTGAGGAGTGCCCAACGTGCCGACAACGCCACCGCTGGACTCTGGCGAGTCCGCCAGGCGCCGCGCCGCCGAACAATGGCTGGAGCTGCACACCGCCGACCACCCCGCCGAGACCCCCGGCGAACAGCTCAAGCGGGTCCTGAAGAGTCGGCACCTGTTCATGATCACGCTGGCCGGCGTCATCGGCACCGGACTGTTCCTCGGTACCGGCCAGGTGATCGGCAGCGCGGGCCCGGGCAGCACCCTCATCGCCTACTGCGTCGGCGGCCTGCTGCTGTACCTCACCATGATCTGCCTGGGCGAGCTGTCCGCGGTGATGCCGGTGTCCGGGTCATTCCAGGCCCATGCCACCCGATTCATCAGTCCTGAAGCAGGATTCGCCATCGGCTGGATCTACTGGGTCAGCTGGGCCAGTTTCATCGGACTGGAATTCCTGGCCGCGGGCATCGCGATGAAGTTCTGGTTCCCCGACGTGCCGACCTGGATCTTCTCGGCCATCTTCATCGTGGCGCTGTTCCTGGTGAACTGTTTCACGGCCCGCTCGTTCGCCGAGACGGAGTACGCACTGGCGGCGATCAAGGTTCTCGCCGTCGGCGCCTTCATCGTGCTCGGCGGACTGGCCGTGTTCGGTGTCATCCCCCTGCAGGGCCAGCCCGCTCCCCTGCTGTCGAACTTCACCGATCACGGCGGCCTGTTCCCCACCGGCCTCGGCGCTGTCCTTGCCGTGATGATGACCGTCGTCTACACCTTCATGGGTTCGGAGGTGATGGGCGTCGCCGCCGGCGAGACCGAGAATCCGCGCAAGGCAGTGCCACGCGCAGTGCGCACCATCGTCTTCCGGCTGGTGTTCCTCTACATGGGCGCCATCCTGGTACTGACCGCCCTCATCCCGTGGAATCAGCTGGGGCTCGACGAAAGCCCCTTCGTCACCGTCTTCTCCGCCATGGGCATCCCCTATGCGGCCAGCCTGATGAATTTCGTCGTGCTGGTGGCCATCCTGTCCGTCGGCAACACCGGGCTCTACATGTGCACCCGCATCCTGTGGTCGATGTCCAAGGAACAGGCGGCGCCGAAGATGTTCGGCGTCACCACGTCTCGCGGTATCCCGATCGTCGCGCTCGTGGTCACCGTCGCGTTCGGACTGCTCTCGCTGCTGTCGAGCGTGGTGGCCGCCGACACCCTGTTCGTGTTCCTCATCTCGGTGAGCGGCGTGGGCGGCGCGCTGACCTGGATGACGATCGCGTGGGCGCAGATGCGATTCCGCCGTCGCTACGTCGCGGCGGGTAACAGCGTCGAACATCTCCCGTACGCGGCGCCGTTCTTCCCCGCGGCGCCGATCCTGGTCATCGCCATGAATATCGCGGTGTTCGTCGCGATGGCCTTCGATGGCACCCAACGGCTCTCCCTGATCCTCGGCCTCGGTATGGCGCCGGCGTGCTACGCCATCTACCGCTGGTTCCTGCGGCCGCGCATCCAGGCCCGCATCGCCGCCGACACCGCAGGGCGTCCGGCCGGTGAGTGAGGCCGAGGTCGAAGACGTCGCCGTCGTCGGCGCCGGGATGGTGGGCCTGTCGACTGCCTGGTTCCTGCAGACCCACGGGGTGCGGGTGACGGTGTTCGACGAGGCGACCGCGGGATCGGGCGCGTCGTGGGGCAACGCCGGGTGGGTGGCGCCCAGCCTGAGCACACCGTTGACCGATCCGGCGATGCTCGTGCACGGGTTACGCGGACTGTTGCGACCGAACTCGCCGCTGTTCATCCCCCCGCGGATCGACCCGGGTCTGTGGAGATTCCTGCTGCGGTTCGCCCGCCACAGCACGCCGGCCCGGTGGCGATCCGGTCTGCGCAGCCTGCTGCGGGTCAACGCGCTGGCCCTGCCCGCCTTCGACGTGCTGGCCGCCGGTGGTGTCGACGGGCCGATCGCCGACGCCGATCCGCTGGTCTATGCCTACGCCGACCCGTCGGGCGCCGCCGCCATGGTCACCGAGGCGCAGCGGCTCACCGAGCTGGGCCAACGCGTCGACGTCGAGCCACTGGCGCTCGACCAGGCCCGCCGACTCGCACCGATCCTGTCCGAGCGGGTGCGCTCGACACTGTCGCTGCACGGGCAACGTTTCCTCGACCCGCCCGGATACACTGCCGCACTTGCCGATTCGGTCATCCGACGCGGCGGGGTGCTGCGCGAACGCTGGCCGGTGCGCGAGGTGGTGACCGAGGGCAGCCGCGTCCGGGTGCACGGTAGGCAAGACTCCGAACGGTTCGACGCCGTCGTGATCGCCAACGGCGTGGGGTTACCGAGCCTCGCCGGACGGCACGGGGTGCGCACGCCGATGCGCGCGGCACGCGGGTACAGCTTCTCGGTTTCGGCCGACGAATTGCCCACCGGCCCGGTCTATTTCCCGGCTTGTTCGGTGGTGGCCACCCCGATCGGCGGGCGGCTGCGGCTGGCCGGGACCATGGAGTTCCGAGCGCACCGGGCGCCGCTTGACCCACGGCGCATCACCGCCATCGTCGAATCCGTGCGCCCACTGCTGCGCGGTGTGCACCTGGATCAGCGCACCGAGACCTGGGTGGGTTCGCGCCCGTCGACCGCCGACGGCCTGCCACTGGTGGGACGCACCCGCTCAGCGCGGGTGTTCGTCGCGGGCGGTCACGCCATGGAGGGGATGACGCTGGGACCCGTCACCGGTCAGCTGCTGGCCGAGGCCGTCGTCACCGGCGTGACACCACCGGCGCTTGCCGGTTTCGACCCGCTGCGCTGAGGGTTCAGCGCGGACCGAACTGCCGATCGCCGGCATCGCCCAATCCCGGTACGATATAGGCGATCTCGTTGAGCCCGTCGTCCACGGCGGCGGTGATCAACCGGATACCGGGCGCCGCCTCTTCCAATGCGGCGATACCTTCGGGTGCACACACCACGCAGATGGCGGTGATGTCGTCGGCGTTGCGGTCACGCAGCAGACCCAGGGTGTGCGCCATCGACCCGCCGGTGGCGAGCATCGGGTCGAGCACGAAAACCGAACGGCCGCGCAGATCGTCGGGCAGCGACGCCAGGTACGGGGTGGGCTGGCGGGTCTGCTCGTTGCGGGCGATTCCGACGAACCCGACCTGCGCCTCCGGGATCAGCGCGTGCGCCTGGTCGACCATGCCCAACCCGGCCCGCAGCACCGGCACCAGCAACGGCGGGTTGGCCAACCGGGCGCCCGCGGTCTCGGTCAGCGGGGTGCGCACCGGGATCGACTCGACCGCCGCCTCGCGGGTGGCCTCGTAGACCAGCATCAGGGTCAGGTCCCGCAAGGCTGCCCGAAAGGCCGCGTTGTCGGTGCGCTCGTCACGCAGGGCGGTCAGCCGGGCGGCAGCCAACGGGTGATCGACGATGTGGACGTTGATGTGACCCATGGGCACAGAGACTAGTCGGCACCCGGGGCGAACCCGCACTCAGAAAACCGGATGGAACCGATCCGGCGTCGGCTGCGTCATAACGACATGTTCGCTGATACCGCGGCCATCGGAACCCGAGCCCTCGAGTTGGCCCGATTGTCCACCGACCTGGCGGCGGTGGCGGCCGACCTCCCGGGGACCGCAGCGGTCTGTGCCGGTGCGCTCGGTCCGGTCGGGACCGAATTCGTGGCTTCCCTCACCGAAGCGCTGGAGTCGGCGGCGCAGCTGACACATCGGCTCGCGACCGCCCTGGCCACCGCCGGCGACACCACCGCGCGCGCCGCCGCGGACTATCGGGAAACCGACCGGCACTCCGCGCTGCGGCTCGCCCTCTGACATGCCCACCGCGCTCAGCACCCCGCTGCACCACCTGCTCGCTCTGCTCGGGCCCGGTACGCCGGCGCATCCCGATACCGAACTGGCCGCACTGCGGTCCCGATTGTCCGATATCGCCGCGGCACTCGAGCGCCTCGTCGAGGCATTACCGCAATCCTGGTCAGGGCCTGCCGCATCGGCGGCGTCGGGGTATCTGCGCGAGGTGTCCGATGCCCTGCATGCGCTCGCCGAACATCTCGGTGCGCTGGGCGCCGAGGTCGGCGAGGCCGCCGGGACCGTCACCCGCGCGCGGGCCGAACTCGAACGGCTGATCACCGATTTCGAGGCGCGCGCCGGAGCCCTGCTGGCCCAGCCCGGGGGCGCCGAGGCGGTCACCGAGGAGGCGCAACGCGCCAATGCCGCCGCACACGGGCTGGTCGGCGATGTCCGCGGCCAACTGGCCGGTGGTGCGCAGAACCTCGGCGCGCCGTCACCCGCGCTCGCTCCGGCCGGGCTCGGCGGGGTGGCCGCCGGTTCCGCCGCGGCCGCCCGGCCGGGTTCCGGGATCGCCGACGCGTTGCTCGCCGCACACCGGCAGATCGAGGCCCCCGATGCCGCGCAGTTCGGTGCGGGCGAGGCCGTCCGCTTGCCCGACGGCAGCATTGTGGCGGCCCCGAATGGGGTGGCCGCCGGCGCGGTGCGCCATGCCCTCACCCAGCTCGGGGTGCCCTACCAATGGGGTGGGACGACGGCCGGGGTCGGGCTGGATTGCAGCGGGCTGACGCAGTGGGCCTACCGGGAAGCCGGTCTGGACATCCCGCGGTTGGCCCAGGAGCAGGACATCGGGGCGGCCGTCGACGCCGGTGCGCTGCGCCCCGGCGACCTGGCCGTCTGGGACGGTCACGTCGCGATGATCGTCGGCAACAACACCATGATCGAGGCGGGTGATCCGGTCCAGCTGTCCCCCGTCCGCACCACCAATGCCGGCCAGGGATTCCAGGGTTTCTGGCGGCCCACCGCATGACCGGTTCGGCGCCGAGCCGGGTGTGGGCCGGAACCGCTCAGCATGCATCGTTACGCTATGCGCCATGGCGGCTGACATCGTGCCGGTCCGGCTCGGACTGACCAACGGCGACCTCTACACCCTGTGGGCTCCGCGCTGGCGTGATGCCGGTGACGAATGGGAGGCGTTCCTCGGCAAGGACGAGGACATCTACGCCTTCGAGTCCGTCGCCGACCTGGCCGCGTTCGTGCGGACGAATGACGACAACGATCTGACCGATCACCCGGCCTGGGACAAGCTCGTCAAGGCCAACGCGCACCGATTCGCTCCGACCGAGGAACGCCAACACGATCTGATCGGGGTTCCCGAGCTGGTCGCCGAGAAGCCGACCGCCGATTCGGTGACCACGCTGCACGGTGCGCTGGCGCTGGTCTCGGCCATCGGGTCGGTGTGCGAACTGCCCACCATCACCAAATTCTTCAACGGCAACCCGGTGCTGGGCACCCTCGGTGGCGGTATCGAGGCCTTCGAGGGTCGCGCGGGGCGCAAGCGCTGGACCGAGATCGAGGCGGTCATCGGCCGGGCGTGGGACGGTGTCGTCGACACCATCGACGAACTGGTCAGCACACCGGAGGTGAACCAGGCCGAATCGGCCAAGGCCGCCGCCGAGCTCGACGAGCCCGCACCCGAGATCGACGACATCCTGGTCGACGACGACGAGGACGTGGTCATCGAGGGTGTCGTCGACACCGAAGAGGAGGAAGAGGCGCTCGAAGCCGAGGCCGAACGTCAGGTCCTCGGCAGCGATGAGGACTTCTGGACCCAGGTGGGTATCGATCCGATCCGCATCATCACCAGCAGCGGAACCCTGTACACCCTGCGTTGCTATGTCGGCGATGATCCCCGCTTCCTCGGCCGCAACGGTCGCATCAGCGTGTTCAGCTCCGAACGGACACTGGCCCGCTACCTGGCCGACGAGCACGAGAGCGACCTGTCCGGGTTCAGCTCCTACGAGATCATCCGCACCGCCGCCACCGACGGGTCGCTGCGTGTCGAGGTCACCGACGAGAACATCTACGTGCTCTCCGGTCTGGTCGACGATATCGCCGACGGCCCGGAGGCCGTCGACCGCGACCAGCTGGATCTGGCGCTGGAGCTGCTCAACGACGTCGGCGACTACGCCGAGGACCCCATCGTTTCCAAGGCGCTTGCCGCCGATCAGCCGCTGGGTTCGTTCGTCGCGCATGTGCTCGATCCCAGTGCGCCGCGGCCCAAGGGTTCGACGGCCAAGGCCGTCGAACAGTGGGAGGCGCTGGAGCGTTTCGTCGAGTCGCGCCTGCGCGCCGAGTGATCTGCTGAGTCGTGATTTGTGGAGTCCCAGCCGCACTGATGATGGCTGAGGCTCCACAAACCGTCAGCCGATGAGCACCGCGTACCGCGGTTTGATCACGCCGTCGATCAGCGCCAACCGCTCGTCGAAATGCAGGAACGACGATTTCATGGCGTTGATCGTGAACCGTTCCAGATCGCTCCAGCCATAACCGAACGCCTCGACCAGGCGCAGCATCTCCTGGCTCATGGTGGTGTCGCTCATCAGCCTGTTGTCGGTGTTCACCGTGACCCGGAACCGCGCCCGCGCCAGCAGATCGAACGGGTGCTCGGCGATGCTGTCCACCGCGCCGGTCTGCACGTTGGAGCTCGGGCACAGCTCCAACGGAATTCGCTTGTCCCGCAGCAGCGCTGCCAACCGACCCAGCTCCAAGGTGCCATCCTCGGCCACCGTGATGTCGTCGGCGATGCGCACCCCGTGGCCCAGCCGGTCGGCTCCGCAGAAGGCGATCGCCTCGTGGATGGACGGCAGTCCGAATGCTTCACCGGCGTGAATGGTGAAGCGCGCGTTGTTACTTCGCATGTACTCGAAGGCGTCCAGGTGTCGGCTCGGCGGATATCCGGCCTCGGCACCGGCGATGTCGAAACCAACCACCCCGCGGTCACGGAACCGCACCGCCAGTTCGGCGATCTCCCGGGAGCGCGCGGCATGCCGCATGGCGGTCACCAGGCAGCGCACCACGATGGGGCGACCGGCACCGGCGGCGGCCTTCTCCCCCTCGGCGAACCCGTCGAGCACCGCGTCGACGACCGCGTCGAGGGACAGCCCACCGTCGATGTGCAGTTCGGGGGCGAACCGCACCTCCGCGTAGACGACGTTGTCCTCGGCCAGATCCTCGACACACTCGTAGGCCACCCGGTGCAGCGCCTCCGGTGTCTGCATCACCCCGACGGTGTGGGCGAACGGCTCCAGATAGCGCACCAGCGAACCACTATGGGCGGCGGTGCGGAAGAAGGTGGCCAGCTCATCGGCATCGGTGGCAGGCAGGTCCGCGTAGCCGGTCTGCTCCGCCAGGTCCAGCACCGTGGCGGGCCGGAGCCCGCCGTCGAGGTGGTCGTGCAGGAGGGCCTTGGGAGCCTGTTTGATGAGATCCAGCGTCAATGGCGTGCTCATCAGTCCATCTTCCTCGTTCACGCAACCGGGCGCCGCCCAGTTAACCGAACCGTCGCCGGCGCGCCATCAACCGATCCGGTCGATGATCAGCGGCCCGATCCGCGGCGGCTGCGCGCCCACGCTCCACCCGCCGTCGAGCTCGGCCAGCGCGGGGGTCAGCCGTTCGGGGGTGTCGGTGTAGAGCGTGAACAGTGTCTCGCCCGCGGCGACCGGCTCTCCGGGCCGACGGTGGATGCGGACCCCGGCGCCGAACTGCACCGGCTGACCGGGTGCCGCACGACCGGCCCCCAGGCGCCAGGCGGCCATCGCCACCGACATCGCGTCGATATCACCCATCACGCCACCGGCGCCGGCGGTCACCGTCTCGGCATGCGTGCCGATCGGCAGGGGCGCGGTGAGATCTCCGCCCTGCGCGGCGACGAGCTGACGGAACCGATCCATGGCGGTGCCGTCGTTCAGTGTCCGCGCGGGGTCGACATCGTCGATGCCTGCGGCGGCGAGCATCTCGACCGCCAACGCGACCGTCAGCTCGACGACATCCTGCGGGCCGCCCCCGGCGAGCACCTCCAGGGACTCGGCCACCTCGAGCGCGTTGCCGACCGTGCGGCCCAGCGGCCGGTTCATATCGGTCAGCAGCGCCCGGGTCGGCACGCCGCTGGCATTACCGAGTTCCACCATGGTCGCGGCCAATTCGCGGGATTCGGCCTCGGTCTTGAGGAACGCGCCCTTGCCGACCTTGACGTCGAGCACCAACGCGGAGGCGCCCTCGGCGAGCTTCTTGCTCATCACCGAGCTCGCGATCAGCGGCAGCGACTCGGTGGTGGCGGTGATGTCCCGCAGCGCGTAGATCTTGCGGTCCGCCGGGGCCAGGTCACCCGCGGCGAAGATCGCCGCCCCCACCTCGGCCAGCTGACGGCGGATCTGCGCCTTGGACAGCTCGGCGGTGAATCCGGCGATGGACTCCAGCTTGTCCAGGGTGCCGCCGGTGTGGCCGAGGCCGCGGCCGGCGGCCTGCGGAACCGCTGCGCCACAAGCCAGTACCACCGGTACCAGGGGGATGGTGATCTTGTCGCCGACGCCACCGGTGGAGTGTTTGTCGACCGTCGGGCGCCCGAGATCGCCGAAGGCGAAACGCTCGCCGGACTCGATCATCGCCGCGGTCCAACGGGTGATCTCCGCGGGTGTCATGCCGCGCAGGAAGATCGCCATCAGCAGCGCCGACATCTGCTCGTCGGGCACCGCTCCGCCGGTATAGCCATCGATCACCCAGTCGATGGCCGAGTCGGAGAGCACACCGCCGTCGCGCTTGGTCCGGATGACGGTAGGCGCATCAAACTTCATGCTCTTCTCGGTGTTCATACCCGCTTCAGATCGTCAGGGCCGAACGCGTCTGGCAGCAGTTCGGCGAGCCGTTTCGGGCCGTCGGGATGGTCGATCAACAGTTCCGTCCCGCCATGCTCGTAGAGCAGCTGCCGACACCGGCCGCACGGCATGAGCGGCGCCCCGTCGGCGGCCACACAGCTCAGCGCGATCAGCCGTCCGCCACCGCCGGAGTGCAGGGCGCAGACCACAGCGCACTCGGCACAGAGACCTAGGCCATATGAGACATTCTCCACATTGCTTCCCAGGATTATTCGGTCATCGTCGGCTATTGCCGCGGCTCCGACCGGGAAACCGGAGTACGGCGCATACGCCCGTAGAGAAGCTTCAATCGCCTTGTCGCGCAGCGCTTTCCAATCGATTTCAGCGGTCATTCGATGTCCGTTCATCTTCATCTGAATGCATTCCGAACACGGCCACCCGCGAGCGGTGAACCAAGGTAGGTAACCCTAACTTTGTGGTAAAAGGGGCGCCTGGCCACCCAGGCTAGTTCTTCAGCGGCCCCAAATGGGATTAGAGTCGCCCCGAGGTTTGGGGTCGAAATCAGCCTTCTCCCCAACCGTCCACCGAAGGCGTTGGAGGACTCAATGAGCACAGCCACGGCCGCGGAATCCGATATTCCGGCACCGCGATCGAAACCGGCGCGCCGCCGCACTCTGTACCGCGGCGACCCAGGCATGTGGAGCTGGGTGTTGCACCGCATCACCGGTGCCACGATCTTCTTCTTCCTGCTGGTGCACGTGCTCGACACTGCACTGGTCCGGGTCAGCCCCGAGGCGTACAACTCGATCATCGAGACGTACAAGACGCCGATCATCGGGCTCATGGAGATCGGCCTCGTGGCCGCGGTGCTGTATCACGCACTCAACGGCATCCGGGTCATCCTGATCGACTTCTGGGCCAAGGGCCCCAAGTATCAGCGCAAGATGTTGTGGGTCATCGCCGGCGTTTGGCTGGCCGTGATGATCCCGTCCCTGGGAGTGATCGGTATGCACATGGCGGAGCGATTCCTGTGAGCGAGACAACGGGCGCCTGGACCCCGCATCACAAGGAGGGGCGCATCGCCCCCGTGCAGGAGAAAGAGCACGACCGGCCGGCGAGCCTCGATCACCCGCGCGCACCGCGCAGGCCCCGTGGCATCCCGTACTTCGAGAAGTACGCCTGGCTGTTCATGCGGTTCTCCGGCGTCGCGCTGGTGTTCCTGGCGCTGGGCCACCTGTTCATCATGCTGCTCTGGGAAGACGGCGTGTACCGCATCGACTTCAACTATGTCGCCGAGCGTTGGGCCTCACCGTTCTGGCAGATCTGGGACATGGCGCTGCTGTGGCTGGCGATGATCCACGGCGCCAACGGGATGCGCACCATCATCGGTGACTACGCCCGCAAGAACACCACCAAGTTCTGGCTGAACTCACTGCTGCTGCTGGCCACCGGCTTCACGCTGGTGCTGGGCAGCTACGTGCTGGTCACGTTCGACGCCAATATCTAGGTAGGGACGCAAGATGATTCAAGAACATCGTTATGACGTCGTCATCGTCGGTGCCGGTGGTGCCGGTATGCGCGCGGCCGTCGAGGCCGGGCCGCGCGCCCGGACCGCGGTGCTGACCAAGCTGTACCCGACCCGCAGCCACACCGGCGCAGCCCAGGGCGGCATGTGCGCGGCGCTGGCCAACGTCGAGGACGACAACTGGGAATGGCACACCTTCGACACCGTCAAGGGTGGGGACTACCTCGCCGACCAGGACGCCGTCGAGATCATGTGCAAGGAAGCCATCGACGCGGTCTATGACCTGGAGAAGATGGGGATGCCGTTCAACCGCACCCCCGAGGGCCGTATCGACCAGCGCCGCTTCGGCGGTCACACCCGCGACCACGGCAAGGCCCCGGTCCGCCGGGCCTGTTACGCCGCCGACCGCACCGGCCACATGATCCTGCAGACCCTGTACCAAAACTGCGTCAAGCACGATGTCGAGTTCTTCAACGAGTTCTACGCACTCGACGTCGTCCTGACCGACACCCCCGGTGGCCCCGTGGCCACCGGTGTGGTCGCCTACGAGCTGGCCACCGGTGACATCCACGTCTTCCACGCCAAGGCGATCGTCTTCGCCACCGGTGGGTCCGGCCGGATGTACAAGACCACCTCCAACGCGCACACCCTCACCGGCGACGGCCTGGGCATCATCTTCCGCAAGGGACTTCCCCTGGAAGACATGGAGTTCCACCAGTTCCACCCGACAGGCCTCGCCGGGCTGGGCATCCTGATCTCCGAGGCGGTGCGCGGCGAGGGCGGACGTCTGCTCAACGCCGACGGTGAGCGCTTCATGGAGCGCTACGCCCCGACCATCGTCGACCTCGCCCCGCGTGACATCGTCGCCCGCTCGATGGTGCTCGAGGTGCTCGAGGGCCGCGGCGCCGGACCGAACAAGGACTACGTCTACATCGACGTGCGCCACCTCGGTGAGGACGTGCTGGAGGCCAAGCTGCCCGATATCACCGAGTTCGCCCGGACCTACCTGGGCGTGGATCCGGTGACCGAACTGGTGCCGGTGTACCCCACCTGCCACTACGTGATGGGCGGCATCCCGACCAACGTCAACGGCCAGGTGCTGCGCGACAACACCAACGTCATCCCCGGCCTGTACGCCGCAGGGGAATGCGCGTGCGTGTCGGTGCACGGCTCCAACCGGCTGGGCACCAACTCGCTGCTCGACATCAACGTGTTCGGCCGGCGCGCCGGTATCGCGGCCGCCGAGTACGCGCTCAACCACAACCATGTCGACATGCCGGAGAACCCGGCGGGCATGGTCGTCGACTGGGTCGGCGACATCCTCTCCGAGCACGGCAACGAGCGCGTCGCCGACATCCGCACCGCGCTGCAGCAGTCGATGGACAACAACGCCGCGGTGTTCCGCACCGAGGAGACGCTGAAGCAGGCTCTGACCGATATCCATGCGCTCAAGGAGCGTTACTCGCGGATCACGGTGCACGACAAGGGCAAGCGCTACAACAGCGACCTGCTGGAGGCCATCGAGCTCGGCTTCCTGCTGGAGCTGGCCGAGGTCACCGTCGTCGGTGCGCTCAACCGCAAGGAATCTCGTGGCGGCCACGCGCGTGAGGACTACCCGAACCGCGATGACACCAACTACATGCGTCACACGATGGCCTACAAACAGGGCACCGATCTGCTGAGCGATATCCGGTTGGATTACAAGCCCGTGGTCCAGACCCGCTACGAGCCGATGGAACGGAAGTACTGATGACTGCTGTCATTGAACCCGACACCAAGAGCCCCGAGCTTCCGCCCGTTCCAGACGGTGCGGTGATGGTCACGCTGAAGATCGCCCGGTTCAATCCGGATGCCCCCGACGAGGCCGGCTACCAGAGCTTCCGGGTCCCGTGCCTGCCGAGCGACCGGCTGCTCAACCTGCTGCACTACGTGAAGTGGTACCTCGACGGCACATTGACGTTCCGCCGGTCATGCGCACACGGCGTGTGCGGCTCGGATGCCATGCGCATCAACGGGGTGAACCGGTTGGCGTGCAAGGTGCTGATGCGGGACCTGCTGCCCAAGAAGGCATCCAAGCAGCTGACGATCACCATCGAGCCGATCCGCGGCCTGCCCGTGGAGAAGGACCTGATCGTCAACATGGAACCCTTCTTCGACGCCTACCGCGCGGTGAAGCCGTTCCTGATCACCAGCGGCAACGCGCCGACCAAGGAACGCGTCCAGAGCGCCACCGACCGCGCCCGCTTCGACGACACCACCAAGTGCATCCTGTGCGCGTGCTGCACCACCTCGTGCCCGGTGTACTGGAGTGAGGGCTCGTACTTCGGCCCGGCGGCGATCGTCAACGCGCACCGCTTCATCTTCGACTCGCGCGACGAGGGTGCCGCCGAGCGCCTGGACATCCTCAACGAGGTCGACGGTGTGTGGCGCTGCCGCACCACCTTCAACTGCACCGAGGCGTGCCCGCGTGGCATCCAGGTGACCCAGGCGATCCAAGAGGTCAAGCGCGCCCTGATGTTCGCGCGCTAGGTCCTCCCCGCCCCGAGTGTTGGCTTGTGTACCAAGATCCGCCTGGATCTGGCATACAAGCCAACACTCGTTTCAGCACCGTGCCCCTGCCGCACTCAACTCGGCCTGGACCCGTCGAATGATGGTCGCCTGCCGGTACCGGAGCAGGTCCGCGCCGACCCTGACGATTCGCCAGCCGCAGTCCCGGTAGGCCACGTCCTGCTCGATATCGCGTGTCCGCTGCCGGGGGTCCGTCCAATGTTGCGCACCGTCATACTGCACGCCGACCTTCCACTCGGGCCAACCCATGTCGATCCGGCCCACCAGGCTGAGACCGTCATAGATGTCGATCTGCGTTCGCGACGGGCGTATCCCGGCGTTCGTCAGAACCAAGCGCAGCCGGGTCTCCTGTGGCGACTCGGCCCCGGTATCGGCAAGGGCGAGAACCTCCCGCAACTGACGGATGCCTCGGACTCCCCTGTGCTGCAGCAACAGTGGCTCGACGTCGACGATCGCGAGCTTCGCTGCCTGCAGCATGGCATCGACGCGGATGACGGCCACGGTGAGGCCACTCCGACGGCCGAGGTCGAACGCTGTGCGTGCCGGCGATGTAACCCGGATCCCCTGCCGTTGTGCAACCTCGGCGGGCCGGAGTTCGTCGCTGTGGATGACAATCCCTTTCGGCGCCGAGCGACTCGACTGATTGAGCTCGGCAGGATGCGCGGCGTCGATCCACTTGCAGCCGTGCAGCGCGGCCGCGGACAGCCCAGCTGCCACACCTCGGCGTCGCGACCACAGCCACGCCGCGCGCGCTTTGTCCAGAGGGGTCAGCACCGTCCCGCGGGCGACGTACACGTCGCGATGGACAGCGTCGTAGTAGGTGCGCAACTGATAGCGGTTCAGCGCACCCGCCGCCAACGCCTCCGAGCCCAGAAACACCATGTTGACTCAGACGCATCGGTCCACCGCACGGTTCCACTGCAATCGAAAGTCGACTTGTGCACCAAGTCCGATCGGAAATTGACACACAACCCCACACTCGGCGCTACTCCGGCGGGGGCTCCGGCCCGATGTTCTCCCCCGCGATCTCGGCCACCTGCTCGTCGTAGTACCGGATGATCACCGCGACCGCCGCGGCCACCGGCACCGCCAGGAACGCCCCGATGACACCGAACGTCGATGCACCGAGGGTCACCGCCAGCAGCACGATCACCGCGTGCAGTTTCATCGACTTCGACTGCAGCCACGGCTGCAGCACGTTGCCCTCCAGCTGCTGCACCGCGATGATGACGCCGAGTACCAGCAGCGCGTTGATCGGGCCGTTGGCGACCAACGCGATCAGCACGGCCAGACCACCGGCCACGAAGGCACCGACGATCGGTACGAAACCGCCGATGAAGGTGATGATCGCCAGGGCGTAGGCCAGCGGCACGCCGAGGATCACCAGGCCGATCCCGATCAGCACGGCGTCCACCAGGCTCACCAGCGCCTGGGTGCGGATGAACCCGCCCAGGGTGTCCCAGATCCGCGCCAGGACCTCGGCCAGATGCCGCGCACCGGGATGCCCCACCGAGCGCCGCAGCCACGGGATGAACCGCGGGCCATCCTTGAGCAGGAAGAACAGCACCACGATGGTGGTGAACAGCGTCACCAGGGCCGAGGTGGCCGCGCCGACACCGGTGAACACGCCGGTCGCGATCTGGCTACTGCTGGAGTTCAGCTGGTCGTTGATCGCGGTGACGGCCGAATCCAGTTGTGCCTCGCTGATATTGAGCGGCGGGCCACCCAACCAGTCCCGGACCTGGACCACACCGGCGGTCGCCTGCTCGGCGAGTTCGGTGGACTGCTCGACGATCGCGGGCGCCACCGCCGCGATCATGCCGGCGATCACCCCGACCGCGATCAACAACATCAGCAGCGCCGCCGCCGCGGGCGGGACGCCCTTGGACCGCATCCAGCGCACCGGCGGCCATAGCACGGTGCAGACCACCACGGCCAGCGCCACGGGAAGGATGATCACCCACGCCTCGCCGACGACCCAGGCCAGGATCCACAGGGCCGCCGATACCGCGACAATCTGGATCGAGACCGTGGCGGCCGATCGAAGGTGGGCACCGAATACCGAGCCCCGGCTCGGCAGCATGTCAGTCACGCCTCCTCTCTACCCGCACCCACCCGTTTCGAACTAGCACCGCGGTCACAAATCGGCCTGCCGTGTCGTCTGACGGGTATGACACCCAGAATCGCCGCCCTGCACCCCGACGACGCCGGACTGTTCACCCGGATGCTCTACCGCGTCGCCAAACGGAAGTTCGGCGAGGTGCCGCTACCGTTCACCGTCGCCGACCACCACCGGCGACTGCTCGCGGCCAACGCCGTGCACGAGATGCTGGTCCAGGCCGGGTCCACGACCCTGCCCGCCGCCGTCCGCGAGCTGGCGGTGTTCTGGACCGCACGCACCATCGGGTGCTCGTGGTGTGTGGACTTCGGATCCATGCTGGCTCGCCTCGACGGTCTGGACGTCGAAAGGCTCACGACCATCGACGACTATGCGACCTCAGCGCTGTTCGACGAGGACGAACGCGCCGCGATCGCCTACGCGGACGCCATGAGCACCGACCCACACGCCGTCACCGATGCGCAGGTGGCCGACCTGCGCACCAGGTTCGGCGACGCCGGCGTGATCGAGCTGACCTATCAGATCGGTCTGGAGAACATGCGGGCCCGGATGTACTCGGCGCTGGGCATCACCGAGCAGGGATTCGGTTCCGGGGATGCCTGCCGGGTTCCGTGGGCGGCTGGCGGCGAAGCGGAGACGCGCTGAACTTGTCCGGGTTGGCGATATCCCAGATCGCGGCGACGAGCCCGTCGGTGATCGTCAGGGCGGTGATGCGCGGCATCAGCTCGGGGTAGCCGTCGACGGCCGGCGCTCCGGGGGTGTACGTCCCGAGCTCGCCGTTGATCAGCACCGGCTGACTGCCCGCCTGCCAGTTCGGCCCGTACCGCTGCGCGAGCCCGAACAGGAAGCGCGCCACCTTCTCCGGACCGCGGATGACGTTCGGGGCGGTCGGCGCGCGGCGGTTGGCGTCACCGGTGAAGGTGATGTCGGGATGTAGCAGCGCCACGACGGCGTCCATTTCGCCGGCGGCGAGCGCGGCGATCAAGCGGCCGGCCACCTCGTTGTGGGTATCGGCCGCCTCCGGTGGCGGGGCAGCCGCGACGGCGCGGCGCGCCCGCGACGCCAGCTGGCGGGCCGCCGCGGCGGTGGTGGTGAGCACCGCGGCGATATCGTCGAACGGCACACCGAAGCCGTCGTGCAGGACGAAGGCCACCCGCTGTTCGGGGGTGAGCCGCTCCAGCACCACCATCGCCGCGAACCGCGCATCCTCACCGGCCACCACCAGGTCCAAGGGGTCATCACCGGCCACCGGGGTGACCACCGGCTCGGGAAGCCATTGACCGACGTAGCTGACGCGACGATGAGTGGCCGAGCGCAGCGTGTCCAGGCCCAGGCGGCTGACCACCGTGGTGAGCCAGGCGCGCAGGTCGGCGATGGGCTCGTCGGTTTTCTGCCTGCGCAGCCATGCATCCTGGACGATGTCCTCGGCATCGGCGTATGTTCCGGTCAGCCGGTAACCGACCGCCAGCAGGTGCGGCCGTAGCTCCTCGAACTCCACGGTCCACGCGTCGGCCGTCATGGACCGAGTCTAGGACTGACGGCTCGACGTGTTGAATTCGTTGCCGTGTTACCCGGATGAAAACCTTTTCGTCGTATTACCCCTTCCGGACAACTGAAACCGTATATTCACGCGCATGGCAATCGCGGAACAGCCGACCCCGGTGACCACGGACAAGGGGCTGCAGGCCGGCGCGCTGGGTCTGGTGGGCAACGTGGTGATCGGGCTGGCGGCGGTGGCGCCGGCCTACAGCTTGGCGGCGACGCTGGGATATGTGGTGCTCCACGTCGGCGACAAGGCTCCGGCCATGTTCGTGCTGGCGTTCATCCCCATGCTGCTGGTGGCTTTCGCCTACAAGGAGTTGTCCCAGGACACGCCGGACTGCGGCACCACCTTCACCTGGGGAACCAAGGCGTTCGGCCCGTGGATCGGCTGGATCGGCGGCTGGGGGCTGGCCGTCTCGGCGATCATCGTGCTCGCCAACGTCGCCGAGATCGCCGCGGTCTACCTGTTCAAATTCCTCGGCCAGGACGCGCTGGCGGACAATCTGTATGCCAAGGTCGCTCTCGGTTCGTTCTTCATCATCTCCATGACGCTGGTCAGCGCCCGCGGTGTGGTCGTCTCGGAGAAGATGCAGAACGTCCTGATCGCCATCCAGTTCGGCGTGCTTATCGTCGCCAGCATCTGGGCCCTGATCCGGGTGTTCGGCAACACTGCGGGCGCACAGGCGGTCAGCCCGTCGCTGTCCTGGTTGTGGCCGTCGGGTCTGGACATCTCCTCGATCGCCGCGGCGATCATCCTGTGCGTGTTCATCTACTGGGGCTGGGATGCCTGCCTGGCCGTCGGGGAGGAAACCAAGGACCCCGGCCGCACACCGGGTATCGCCGCCGTCATCACCACCCTGATCCTGGTGTGCACCTACGTGCTGGTGGCGTACGCGGTCCAGTCGTTCGCCGGTTTCAGCGTGGTGGGAATCGGGCTGAACAACCCGAACAACACCGACGACGTCCTGACCGTGCTCGGCGCACCGGTCGGTGGCCCGATCCTGGCATCGCTGCTGCTGTTGACGGTGTCGGTGTCGGCGCTGTCGTCGACGCAGACCACCATCCTGCCGACAGCGCGCGGCACGCTGTCGATGGCGGTCTACGAGGCACTGCCCAAGCGGTTCGCCAACGTCCACCCCAAGTACATGACACCGGCGTTCGGCACCATCGTGATGGGGGCGATGGCGCTGTTCTTCTACCTGGTGCTCACATTCCTCTCGGAGAACGCGCTCGCCGACTCGGTCGCCTCACTGGGACTGGCGGTCGCGTTCTACTACGGCATCACCGCGTTCGCCTGCGTCTGGTACTTCCGCCGGACCCTGTTCACCTCGGCGCGAAACCTGTTCTTCCGCGGCATTTTCCCGCTTCTCGGCGGGTTGGCCATGGCGGTCGCCTTCGGTATCAGCGCCAAGGACATGATCGCCCCCGACTACGGTTACACCGCCTTCGGTCCGGTGGGCGGGGTGTTCGTGCTCGGCGTCGGCATGCTGGTCCTGGGGGTACCGCTGATGCTCGCGTGCTTCGCGTTCGGCACCAAGCGCTTCTTCCGCGGCGAGACGCTCACCGCCGATACCGAGGTCAAGGTTCCCGATGTGTACTGATACGAAAGCGCAGGCAGCAACATGCATCTGACGGTCGGTTACCTGGCCACCCCCACCGGCGACGACGGTGTCGCCCTGGCGGCCGCACTGGCCCGCACCTTCGACGCCGATGTCGACGTGGTGCTCGTCGTGCGCGAGGAACTGCCCGACGGGCATCCCGGCCGCGCACAGTATCAGGAGCTACTGCTCGAAAAGGGCAAGCAGTGGATCACCAAGGCGGTCGGCGCGCTGACCGGTGCGGCCAAGTCGGTCAGCGCCAATGTCCTTGTCGGAGAATCGTTTGCGCAGGAGTTGCTACGCTTCGCCGAGGAGCATCGGTCGGACCTGATCGTCGTCGGCGGGGCGCGTGACGGCTTCTTCGGCGGTCACGTCATCGGGCCGGTGTCCAGCGCACTGTTGCACAGTTCGCCGATCCCGGTGGCGCTCGCTCCGCGCGGCTACGCCGACGACGCGCCCGAAACCATCGCCGCGGTGACCGCCGCGGTGCCGAGCAGGCCCGGTGACGACAATCCCCTGCCGTTCGCCATCACACTGGCCAGCGCGGCGAACCTGCCGATCCGGATGGTGTCCCTGGTCTCGGCCGAAAACCTTTCCGAGGCAGAGGATCTCAAGGAGCTGCGGGCCGTGCAGATCGCCGCCGCGCAGGAGAACATGTCCGTGGCCGCCCGCGCACTGCCGGATTCACCGGATATCGAATCGCTGGTCGCCGACGGTATGACGTTGGAATCCGCCCTGAAGAAACTCAACTGGGATGACGATGACATCTTGGTCGTCGGCTCCAGCCGGTTCGCCGCCCCCAAACGGATCTTCCTGGGCTCGACGGCCTCGCGCATCCTGGCCGGCACCGACGCCCCGGTGATCGTCATCCCGCGCGAGGAGTAGCGANGAAACTCCACAAATCGCGCCTTAGCGGGATGCGAAGATCGTCCGGTGCCACTCCTTGTCGGCCACCCCGGTGATATCGCTCATCACATGCTTGATGGTCAGGTATTCCTCGAAGCTGTACTGGCTCATGTCTTTACCGAACCCGGACGCCCCGACACCTCCGTGCGGCATCTCGGAGATGATCGGGATGTGGTCGTTGATCCACACACAACCGGCGTTGATCTCACGCGAGGCCCGCTGCGCCCGATACACGTCACGGGTCCAGGCCGAGGCGGCCAGACCGTACGCGGTGTCGTTGGCCTGGCGCAGCGCGTCGTCGTCATCGGTGAACGCCCGCACGGTGAGCACCGGGCCGAAGATCTCGTCGCGGTACACCTCCGAAGACTCCGACACGTCGGCGATGAGCGTCGGCCGGTAGAACGCACCCGGCAGATCCGGAATGACACCGCCGGTGACGATGCGCCCGCCTTGATCGGGGGCGCGGGAGACCATCGCGGCCACCTTGTCGCGGTGGGCGTAGGTGATCAGCGGCCCCAGATCGGTGTCCTTGTCGTGCGGATCGCCGACGACGATCTTGCTCATCACCTCGCCGACACCGGCCACGAAATCGTCGTAGAGATCGCGCGCGACGATGGCCCTGGTGGCCGCGGTGCAGTCCTGTCCGCTGTTGATCAGCGCACCGGCAACCGCGCCCTGGACGGCCGCGTCGAGGTCCGCGTCGTCGAAGACCACGAACGGCGCCTTGCCGCCGAGCTCGAGCTGCGTTCGGTGACCGTGCAGCGCGGCGGCGGCCATCACCTTGCGCCCCACCGGGGTCGACCCGGTGAAGGTCACCACATCCACATCGGGGTGCCCGGCCAGCGCGGTCCCGACGTCGGCGCCCGCTCCGGTGACGACGTTGAGAATCCCGGCGGGCAGGCCCGCGTCGGCCGCGATACGGGCCAGCGTCAGGGTCGTCAACGGGGTGATCTCGGCGGGTTTGATGACCACCGCGCAGCCCGCGGCGAGCGCAGGAATGACCTTCCACACCGCCATCTGCAGCGGATAGTTCCACGGCGTGATCGTCGCGACGATCCCGACGGCCTCGCGGCGAATGCTGGAGGTGTGGTCGGCCGAATACTCGGCGCTGGCCTTACCCTCCAGGTGCCGTGCGGCACCTGCGAAGAAGGCGATGTTGTCGATACTGCCGGGGACGTCGAATTCTCTTGCCAACCGCACGGGCTTACCGCACTGGGCGACCTCCTCGGCGATGAACGTGTCGGCGGCCGCTTCCATCAACTCGGCCAGTTTGGCCAGCACGCCGGCCCGCTCCACCGGCGGCGCGGCGGCCCAGGCGGGCTGCGCGGCCCGCGCGGCAGCCACCGCGGCGTCCACGTCGGCGGGGGTGGCCAGGGCATATGTGGTGACCACTGCCCCGGTGGCGGGGTTGATGACGTCGAAACTCTGCCCCGACGTGGTTGTTGCTGCACCATTGATCCAACTGCCGGCGATGGCAGGTTTTTGAGCACTCACGAACGACAAGGCTACGCATTCCGGCGATCGACGGCATGACCAACGCCTGATTTCATACAAATGGTTGCTTGTAACGACGGATTCCGTGCACAATCAAGGGATGTCGCACCCGGACTCTCCGCCCGGCCCCTCCGCCGTGTCATTGCGAATCAACCATTCGCGCCCGGGGGCCGCCTTCCAGCTCGACGAACTGTCCAAGGCCATCATCGAGAAGTTGCAGTCCGACGGCCGCCGGTCCTACGCCGGGATCGGTAAGGCGGTCGGACTGTCGGAGGCGGCGGTACGCCAGCGCGTGCAGCGCATGGTGGACGCCGGTGTCATGCAGATCGTCGCGGTCACCGATCCGATGCAACTGGGGTTCGCGCGCCAGGCCATGATCGGCATCCGCTGTACCGGCGACACGACCAAGGTCGCCGAGAAGCTGGCCCAACTGGAATCCGTCGACTACGTGGTGCTGACCGCCGGAACCTTCGACGCCATCGTCGAGGTGGTCTGCGAGGACGACGGCGACCTGCTCGACCTACTCAACACCAAGATCCGCGCCGTCCCGGGAGTGATATCCACCGAAACGTTGGTTTACCTGAAACTCGTTAAGCAGCAATACAACTGGGGCACAAGATGACTATCACCGAAACAACGACAACCAATACCGGCGATCTGGCCGCCAAGGCCCAGCGCCACCTGTGGGGACATTTCGCGCGCCACGGCGCCGACATCACCCCGCCGATCATCACGCGCGGGGAAGGCACCCGCATCTTCGACGACAAGGGCAACAGCTACATCGACGGCCTGTCCGGGCTGTTCGTCGTCCAGGTCGGCCACGGCCGTGAGGAACTGGCCGCGGCCGCTGCCAAGCAGGCCGAGCAACTGGCCTTCTTCCCACTGTGGTCCTATGCGACGCCCACGGCAATCGAGTTGGCCGAGCGGGTGGCCAATTACGCGCCGGGCGATCTGAACCGGGTGTTCTTCACCACCGGTGGCGGCGAGGCGGTCGAGTCCGCCTGGAAGCTGGCCAAGCAGTTCTTCAAGCTCACCGGCAAACCCGGTAAGCACAAGGTGGTTTCGCGATCCATCGCCTACCACGGCACTCCGCAGGGTGCACTTGCGATCACCGGCATCCCTGCCTTCAAGGCGCCCTTCGAGCCACTGACCCCGGGGGGCTTCCGCGCACCCAACACCAACTTCTACCGCGCACCCGAGCCCTTCGCGCACGACGAGAAGGCCTTCGGTCGGTATTGTGCCGACCGTATCGCCGAGGCCATCGAGTTCGAGGGCCCCGACACCGTCGCCGCGGTCTTCCTGGAGCCGGTGCAGAACGCCGGCGGTTGCTTCCCGCCGCCGCCGGGATACTTCGAGCGCGTCCGCGAGATCTGCGACGAGTACGACGTGCTGCTGGTCTCCGACGAGGTCATCTGTGCCTACGGCCGCATCGGCTCGATGTTCGCCTGCGACGATTTCGGCTATGTGCCCGACATCATCACCAGCGCCAAGGGTTTGACGTCCGGCTACTCCCCGCTGGGCGCCATGATCGCCAGCGACCGGTTGTTCGAGCCGTTCGACGACGGTAAGACCGTGTTCGGCCACGGTTACACCTTCGGCGGACATCCCGTCTCGGCGGCCGTCGCCCTGGCCAACCTGGACATCTTCGAGCGGGAAGGCATCAACGACCACGTCAAGCAGAATGCGCCGGCGTTCAAGGCGACCCTGGAGAAGCTCTACGACCTGCCGATCGTCGGCGACGTGCGCGGCGAGGGTTTCTTCTATGGCATCGAACTGGTCAAGGACAAGACCACCAAGGAGACCTTCGACGACGACGAGTCCGAGCGGCTGCTGCGCGGATTCCTGACTCCGGCGCTGTGGGAGGCGGGGCTGTACTGCCGCGCCGACGACCGTGGCGACCCAGTGGTGCAGCTGGCGCCGCCGCTGATCAGCGGGCAGGCGGAGTTCGACGCGATCTACGACATCCTGCACAACGTGCTGTCCGAGGCCGCCCGCCGACTCTGAGCGACATAACCACCGACGGTGCATCCAGATCGAGAAAGCAGTACGCATCTCGATCTGGGTGCACCGTCGTCGGCGTTAAATCACATTGATCACATAAGTCACACCAGCCACAGCGTGGCGCGTCGGGATTCGGTCCGCTGTCTCCTAATCTGCAGTCATCATGGCTTCCTTCCCGACGTTGCGCCGACTGACCTGCGCGGTCGCCGCGGCACTGATGCTGGCGGGTCCCGCCCTGGTCAGCGCGCCGCTGGCGGGCGCGGAACCAGCGCCGGATCCCTGCCCGTACCGCACCACGACCCCGCCGGCGGTGGACGCCTCGGAGGTCCCCAAGCCGGGTGACCCGACCCCGGGTGCGCTCCCCGTTCCCGCGACGCCGCTGGGCGGTGAGGCACTCGGCGGCTGCGGGATCGTGACCGCCGCAGGTACCGGTCCGGTGCCCGAGGACGTCTCCGCCGAGGCTTGGTTGGTTGCGGATCTGGACACCGGCGAGGTCATCGCCGCCAAGGATCCGCACGGCAGACATCGCCCGGCCAGCATCATCAAGGTGCTCGTCGCCATGCAGGCCATCCAGGAACTACCCATCAACCGCATCGTCAACGGCACCGAGGGTGACGAGCAGGCCGAGGGCAGCCGCGTCGGAGTGAAGAACGGCGAGCGCTACACGATCAACGACCTGCTGCACGGGCTGCTGATGGTCTCCGGCAACGATGCCGCGCATGCGCTGTCGATGCAGCTCGGTGGGATGGACACCGCGCTGCAGAAGGTCAACACGCTGGCGCGCAAGCTCGGCGCGCGGGACACCCGCGCGGCCACGCCGTCGGGACTGGACGGCCCCGGTATGAGCACCTCGGCCTATGACATCGGATTGTTCTACCGCTACGCATGGCAGAACGACACCTTCTCCAAAATCGTTGGCACCGAGAAGTATCCGTGGCCCGCCTACGAGCTGGAGAACGACAACAAGCTGTTGTACAACTACCCCGGCGCCCTCGGCGGCAAGACCGGCTATACCGACGACGCCGGCCAGACGTTCGTCGGCGCGGCCGAACGTGACGGACGCAGGCTGGTGGCCGTCATGCTCAAGGGCACGCGGGTACCGATCGCGCCGTGGGAGCAGGCCGCTCGCCTGCTCGACTACGGGTTCGCCACCCCGCCGGGGACCAAGGTCGGCACCCTCATCGAGGCCGATCCCTCACTCGCCGTCGCGAAAACCGAAGACGCGCCGGATCCCACCGCGGTCGCCGCCACCGCGCTGCCGCCCGCCGACACCGTGCCGGTACGCGTCGGCGTCGGGCTGGTCGGCGCCATCATCGTGTTCGCGCTGATGATGGTGGCCAGGTCGATGAACCGTCAGCGCGCCTGAGTAGCGCACTCAGCGCACCGGCCGGCGCAGCAGCTCCTCGGCATCCGCGCACAGCGTTGCCACCAGGTCACCCGCGTCGACCGGCTGCCGAACCTGGTCAACACCCTGACCGGCGTTGACCGACGACCCACGCAGTACCCGTTCGGGAATGCCTGTCGGCCAACGGTATCCGGCCGCGATGTCGTATTTCGAGGTCAGCTCGGTATCGGCACCGGCCAGCAGTTCGGCGCGGACGGTCTCCGATGTCAGCGCCTGCGGGCAGGCCGCGAACAAGGTGCCGATCCAGGCCGCCGACGCGCCCGCGGCAAGTACCGCGGCCACCCCGCGCGCGGAGCCGATGCCGCCGGCTGCCAGCACCGGAACGTCCACCGCGTCAAGCACTCCCGCGAGCAGCGGCAGCGTGCCCGACAACGGCTCGCCGTGGCCCCCGCCCTCCGCACCGCGCGCCACCAGGACGTCGACACCGGCATCCTCGGCGCGCCGGGCCGCCTCGACCGAGGCGACCTGCGTCGTCACCGTCACTCCGGCATCGTGAGCGCGTTGCACCCAGCCGAAGTCGGTCCCGAAGCTGACGCTCAGCAGCGCGGGCTGCGCCGCCAGCGCGATATCGAGCAGCTCAGGGCAGCCGGCCATCACCCAGTGCACCAGCCCGATGCCGAATCGTCCCTGCGCCACACCGATCTCGCGGCGCAGCACCTCCGGCGTCGCGGCGCTGCCCAACCCGAGCATGCCCAGTCCGCCCGCGGCGGTCACCGCCGATGCCAGCCGACCACCGGCGACACCGCCCATCGGGGCATTGACGATCGGGGCGCGCAGGCCCATCGCGGCGGACCAGGTGGTGACCAGTGACACCGGTGCGACGGTACCGGAGTTTGCTACCGTCGATGGCGTCACCGTGTGACACCGGACGAGAGGCACCGTACCCGGCCAGCGACAAGACGGCAGCCAAGGGAGGTGTGCCATGGCCTGGCTGGTTCTGGTGGTGTCGGGGGTGCTGGAGGCGGTCTGGGCTACCGCGCTCGGCAGGTCCGAGGGCTTCAGCAGACCGTGGCCCACAGCGATATTCGGCGTGGCGCTGGTGCTTTCGATGGCCGGCCTCGCCTACGCGATGCGCACCCTGCCGATCGGCACGAGTTATGCGATCTGGGTGGGCATCGGGGCGGCACTGACGGTCGGCTACGCCATGCTGACCGGCAGCGAGGGCGCCTCGCCGATCAAGGTGGCGCTCATCATCGGCATCATCGGCTGCGTGGTCGGACTCAAGCTGATCGGTCATTGACGCCGCCGGCGCCGTGGCCATTGACGCCGCGGGCGTCGTGGTCACTGACGATTACGTCGGAGCAACCTGGCCAATCCCAGCCCGCCAACCGCCCCCGCGGCGAAACCGGCTGCGGCGCCGGGCAGTCCGACGCCCTCGCGGATCTGCACCCTGGGTCGAATGAGCACCGGGCCGGGCGGCTCGACCGGGGCGGCGGCCAGATTCTCCGGCGCGGTGGCCGCCCAAGCGGTCGAGAACAACACGAGCCGTGCGGTGATGTAGGCGAACACCATCAGACCCAGCACCGGACCGAACGTCGCTCCGGCAGGTCCGGTCACCACCGACTTCAGGTAGACCGAGGCGACCTGCTTGAAGATCTCGAACGCCACGGCCGCCAGCAGACCGGCCCGCAGTGAACTCCGGAAGCTGACCGACTCACGAGGGAGCCGGGCGATGATCCAGGTGAACAGCATCCACGAGATGAGCAGCGCGGCGAACCACGACGCCACCTGCAGCCCGATGCTCAACCCCGGCACATCGCTCAGCCCCAGCCAGCCGAGCACCGTGGTCATCGGGGATTCCTTACTCAGCGCGGTCAACCCGATCGTCAGCGTCAGCGCGACGAATGCCGACAGCAGCGCGGCCAGATCCGACAACTTCGTCGCCACGAAACCGGCAGGCTCGTGCCGCTGCTCCCACATCTGGCTGAGCGCCTCGCGCAGGTTGTTCATCCAGCCGAGCCCCGCCCAGGCCGCCGTGGCCAGACCGATCACGCCCACGGTGCCGCGGGAATCGATGGCGGAGTCCATCAGCTCCACCAGTTGCGCACCCAGGTCTCCCGAGACCGCCGACCGGATCTTGGCCTCCACCTCGAGCATCAGGTCGGGCTGGTTGGCCAGCACGAAGCCACCGATCGAGAAGCCGACCATCAGCAGCGGGAACAGCGCGAAGATGGTGAAGTAGGTGATACCGGCGGCGTAGAAATCGCCCTTGCAGTCGTTGTAGCGCTCCTGAGCGAGCATCACCCGGTCCAACCATGCGAACCGGCTCCGCATGCGGTCCATGAAGCCGGGACCGTCCTGCCCGGACTGTGCTGTCGCTACCGCGTCGCGGCCGGCCATGTGCTACCCCTCAGTGCGTCGGCGCCAGGAAACCCAGCCGGTCATATACCCGCTCGACGGTGGCTGAAGCCACCGCAGCGGCCCGCTCGGCACCCCTGGCGAGTACCGCCTGCAGTTCGGCGGGATCGGCGACCAGCTCGTCGACGCGCGCCTTGATCGGCGTGACGAACTCCACTACCGCGTCGGCGGTCTCGGTTTTCAGATCGCCGTACCCGCGGCCCTCATACCCCGCGACCAGGGTGTCGATATCGGTACCGGTGACGGCGGACTGGATGGTCAGCAGGTTGGAGACGCCGGGCTTGGCGTCGCGGTCGAACCGAATCTCGCGCTCGCTGTCGGTGACCGCCGAGCGGATCTTCTTCGCGGTCTTCTTCGGGTCGTCGAGGAGACTGATCAGGCCCGCGTCGGTGGTGGCGGACTTGCTCATCTTGGCCGTCGGGTCCTGCAGGTCGAAGATCTTGGCGGTGGCCTTCGGGATGGTCGCCTCGGGGACGACGAAGGTGCCCGGGAAGCGCGCGTTCATGCGCTCGGCGAGGTCACGGGCGAGCTCGAGGTGCTGACGCTGATCCTCGCCGACGGGTACCAGGTCGGTGTCGTAGAGCAGGATGTCGGCGGCCATCAACACCGGATAGGTGAACAACCCGACGGTGGTGGCCTCAGCACCCTGCTTCTGGGACTTGTCCTTGAACTGCGTCATCCGCGAGGCCTGCCCGTAGCCGGTGAAACAACCCAGCACCCAGGCCAGCTGGGTGTGGGCCGGCACGTGGCTCTGCACGAAGATCGTCGCCTGCTCCGGGTCGACGCCGAGCGCCAGGTACTGCGCGGCGGTGACGAGGGTGCGCTTGCGCAGCACCTCGGGATCCTGGGCGATGGTGATGGCGTGCAGGTCGACGACGCAGAAGTAGGCGTCATGGTCACGTTGCATGCTCACCCACTGGTTCACCGCGCCGAGGGCGTTGCCGAGGTGCAGGGAATCCGAGGTGGGCTGGGCGCCGGAGAAGACGACGCTTTTGGGTGCGGTGCTCATGGTGAGACGATTTTCGCACTGCGCATGGTGGCTGCCTGCGGGGGGCAGCGTGTTCTGAAAGCCGCATCTGGCGCGGCACCGGCTCGCGCTGACATCGACCGCCGTTATGCCTGCCCACAACGGTGAACCGCATGTCCGCACCAACACGCGCTTAATCTGGTGTGTCTACTGTCGCAACTGGGCCCGCGGCGATCGACGGAAGTGGTGTACATGGGTATCGAACGACCACGCCAGGTCGGTGAGGTCGCCAAACTTCTCGGCATCTCACCGAGCCGTATTCGGTTGTGGGAGAACGAAGGCCTGCTCACCGTACGCCGAACCGCATCGGGACACCGGGTCTACTACAAGGCAGATGTCGAGCGGCTGCGCGAGGTCAAACGCCTGGTCGACGGGGAGGGTTGGTCCGCCGCCGCGATCAAGGCCAATCTCACTGCCCACTTTCCCGATCACGTATCGCACGCCAACGCGATCGGCCATCGCATTCGCGCGCTACGGACCACTGCCGGCTTGTCATTACGTGAGCTGGCCGAACAGTCCGGGGTCTCCGCATCGACGATCAGCAGCCTGGAGCGGGGTTTGTCCATGCCCTCGGTCGGCTCGCTGCACAAGCTCGGGCGCGCCTTCGGGATGACCCTGGCGACGCTGCTGGAGGCTCGTGAGGTCGCCGACTCACCGGTGGTGCGGAGAAACGAACGCGTGCTGCTGCCGATGCGGACCCCGGGGCTCGCATGGGAGAGGCTCTACGCCGGTGAATCCGTGCTGGAGTCACTGATGGTGACGGTACAACCGGGAGCGGGCACCGACGGCGGACTCCAGCATTTCGGCGAAGAGTTTCTCTACGTCATCAGGGGCAGCATCGAGTTGGTGTTGGACGGGGAGCACCGGTTCGACCTGAACGCCGGCGACGCGATGACCTTCGACAGCATGCGCGAGCACTCTTACACCAACCACGGCACGACCGTCGCCCAGATCGTCTGGGTCAACACCCCGCCCACCATCTGAGGACATACCGCCGGTCGGTCGTTCCCGACCACCGCACAGGCTCGTGAGGCGCTGCCGACCCCGTGGAGGCAACCGGCCGACGACGGAACGTCACCGACCCGACCTGACCGCATCACCCCAGGTTACGGGCCCGTTACCGGCATGTCTGCGTCGTACAAATTCACAGCTACACGCAACGCGCAAGGTTAAAGTGATGCAACTCTCTGTTACGTTCATGTTACTAGACCTGCACGACGACCTTGAAGGCTTTACCGGTTCGCCGCACAAAAAATAGTCTTGCGGCACAACTTCACAGTCCGGACAACGTTTCCGCCGACACGGATCTCGGCACCTGAACCCCCAGCCCACGAGGCGACCGGCAGGCGCCATCGGCGCCGCAAAGTAGCTGCGGCACAAGTAATTCAGAAGCGAACCACACGTTCGAGAGCCGACCGGGCAGCCGCATCCGTCACCAGATCTGACAGCTGGACCCCTCGTTCCGTTCCCTCAGAAAGACAGATCACCTATGGAATCCACTGATCGAACTGCTCAAGTCGAGCAGGTAACCATTGCGCCCGTCCCGGAATCGGCCCGCCGCGGCCGGGCCCGGGGGCTGTTTCCCATCTGGTTCGGCGTGCAGATCATGCCGTTGACCCTGGTCACCGGAGTGCTGGGCA
This sequence comes from Mycolicibacterium sp. 22603, assembly GCA_052044345.1. Taxonomy (GTDB): domain Bacteria; phylum Actinomycetota; class Actinomycetes; order Mycobacteriales; family Mycobacteriaceae; genus Mycobacterium. Next base: position 62,031 of record JBQEMX010000005.1, on the reverse strand, counting down.
CCACAGTCTTCGGCCTGTCAGCGGGCTGGGCGATCCTGGCGATCATCGCCGGGAACCTGATCGGCGCGATCTTCGTCTCCCTGCACTCCGTACAGGGCCCACGCCTGGGCGTCCCGCAGATGGTGCAGAGCAGAGGACAGTTCGGCCTGCGCGGATCGCTGCTGGTGCTCGCCGTGGTGATCCTGATGTACATCGGGTTCCTCGCCTCGATACTCGTCCTGGCGGCGTCCTCGCTGCGCGTGATCTTCCCGCAGCTCGGCTCGGTGCCGGCGCTGATCATCAGCGGCGCGGTCACCCTCGCCCTGGTGGTCTTCGGCTACGAGATGATCCACAAGGTCAACCGGATCTTGATGCCGCTGTTCGCACTCGCCGCGGTACTGACCCTGGTCTACGTGATCAGCAGCGACGGCACCCCGCCGGTCGGCGCCGCGGAAGCCGGCTTCAACATGCAGGGCTTCATGGGCATGATGTCGATCGCCGCCATCTGGCAATTGGCTTATGCACCTTACGTTTCCGACTACTCTCGTTACCTGCCGAGTAAGGTCTCCTCGGCCGGCGCATTCTGGGCCACCTACCTGGGCACGGTCAGCGGAGCCATTCCGATGATGACGGTCGGCGCACTGTTGGGCCGAATCTCCGATGGCACACTCGAGGGCCTGAACACGCTGTTGCCCAGCGGAGTCGGCATCTTCGTGATGGCGATCTTCTTCCTCGGTTCGATCGACGCGTGCACCATCAACCTCTACGGACCCGCGCTGTGCGTGGCCACCTGGATCCAGACCTTCAAGAACTCCTGGCTGCCCGGCGCGAGCGCCCGCATCGGCATCGCCAGCACCATCACAGTGTTCGCCGTGTACGTCGCCGCCGCTCTCGCCGATGACTTCCTGGTCAGCTACGGCAATTTCATCCACGTGCTGCTGTACTTCCTCATCCCGTGGAGCATCATCAACCTGGTCGACTACTACCTCATCCGCAAGGCGGAGTACCACGTCGCATCGTTCTACCTCCCGACCGGAGGCATCTACGGCCACTACAACAAGGCCGCCGTCATCGCCTACATCGTCGGATTCCTCGCACAAATCCCCTTCATGTCCGGCGACCTCTACACCGGGATCATCGCGAGCTGGTTCGGCGGCGTGGACATCGCCTGGATCGTCGGCTCGGTGGTCACCTATCTCGTCTACCTCCCGCTGGTACGCCGCCAGGAGCTGGCCACCGTGGCCGAAATAGAAATGCTGACAGCTGATTCCGTCATCCCCGAGCAGTACCGCCCGGCCACCGAAGCCCCCTGACCCAACGCTCACCCGAAAAGAAAGGAACACCATGATCGACGCCATCGCCGGTATCGACATCCCCAAGGATGCGGTCCGCGAGCGCCTGATGCCCGAGGACACCTGGGACTGGCACATGCCCACCCCGTTCTCCCAGGGCTGGAAGATCGGCAACCTGGTCTTCGTCGGAGGACAGTTGTCCGCCGATGCCCAGGGCAATGTCGTCGGCGTCGGCGACATCGAAGTACAGACCCGAAATGTCTTCGAGAACATCACCAAAACGCTCGCCGCGGCCGGCGCCGACTGGAGCCATGTCGTCAAGCTGAACACCTACTACTGCTTCGACGGGGACGGTGACGAGGTCCAGCAGAACTGGGCCAAGATGACCAACGTCCGTATGCAGTACCTGCCCGATCCCGGCCCGTGCGGCACCGCGGTGCGCGTCTCCGGCCTCATGTACGACGGCTTCCTCATCGAAGCCGAGGCAATCGCCGTCATCACCGAAGGGAACAACGACAACAATGCCTGAGATTCTCGATCCCGAACGCCTCCGCATCGACAAGGTCGTCGAAGCACTCAAGGACAGCCCGGAGCCGCACTTGTTGACCGGTGCCCTCTACAAGCAGTCCCTCCGTGACGGCCGCCGGATCGTGGACTCGCGCGGACAGGAAATCGACGACGTCACCACCCACCCGGACCTGCGGGCCGTCGAGACCACGGCCTCGGTACTCGACGCGCAGTTCGAGCCGGGGTCACGGGACATCCTGACCTACACCGGTGACGACGGCGCCCGGCGCGGCATCGGCTGGCAGGTCCCGACGACCCGCGATCACCTGCTGGCCAAGAAGGCCAGCACCGAACTCATCACCAAGCGCACGATGGGCGTATACGGTCGGCCCGTCGACTACGGCGCGATGATGGCCCTCGGCTTCCTGTCGACCATCGACCGCATCGAGGCCGAGAACCCGCAGTTCGCGCAGAACATCCGCGATTTCGTCACCCTGTCGGCAGATCACAACCTGCTCAGCACCGATCTCATCGCAGATCCGCAGTCGGACAAGAACGTTCCCCGCAACGAGCGTCCATCCCAGCTGCGCATCGTCAAGGAGACCGCCGACGGTGTCGTCCTCAACGGCGCCAAGGTGGCCGGCAGCATGGGTGCGCTCGGACACTTCTTCACCCTGTCGACCACGCTGAGCCCGGGCCTCGGGCCCGATGCCGCGATCTGGGCCGCCATCCCGATCAACAGCCCCGGCGTGACCCTGCTGCTGCGCGAGGCCACGGCCAAGATGCAGTCCACCCGCAACGACCATCCCCTCGACGTCGCCGGCGAGGAGATGGACCAGATCATCATGTTCGACAACGTGTTCATCCCCCGGGAGTACATCTTCAGCGCCCACAACCTGGACCTGCTGACGCTGTACTACGAGAGCTGTGCCTTCTCGTTGTGGTCGGTCATGACCCGGTTGGCCTATCGCGCGGAGATCTTCGCCGGTGTCGCACAGGTCATCACCGAGATCCTGGGCACCGAGAAGATCCCGGGTGTGCAGTCGGCGGTGGCGGATGTCACGCTGTACGCCCAGACGCTGAAGGCCTACGCTCTGGCCACCATCCACGAGTCGGTCGAATGGAACGGCGTCCAGGTACCCAACCCGGAGCTGGTGACCGCCGGCCGGTTGTACTCGATCGAGAACTACCCGCGGATCACCTACCAGATCCAGGATCTCAGCGGTCAGGCCCTGATCGCCCGCTGGCCCGAAAAAGTCTGGGATCACCCGGAGTTCGGCCCCAAGATGGATGCCTACTTCGCCGGCACCGGGGTGACCGCACGGGAGAAGAACACCTTCTTCAACTTCGTGTTCGACCTGCTCTCGGGCGCGCATGCCGGCCGGGTGGCGTTGTTCGAGAACGTCAACGCCACGCCGCCGGCCTTCGTCAAGAGCCTGGTGTACAGCAAGACCGATCGCAGCGCGGCCGCTCGCCTCGTCCGCGATTACGTCGGAATCTCCTGAGGAGCCACCATGAGCGCGACACCATCCAATGCCGCCGAGCGGCTCGTCGAGCACAGTTCGGTGCCGGCACCGGCCGAGCCGGTCCCGCACGCGGGCGCCGTCGCCACCGACCAGACGCCGAGCTTCGTCGAGGCGATGCGAGTCCTGGCCACCGGTGTGGTGATCCTGACCGTCGAGGTCGACGGTCAGCCGTGGGGGGTAACGATCAGCTCCTGCTCGTCGCTGTCGGCATCACCCCCGCGCCTGGTCTGCTCGCTGAAGTCGAATTCGGCGGCAGCGACGGCGATCACCTCCGGCGAACGGTTCGGGATCAACATCCTCTCGGCGGCGCAGGCGGAATTGGCGGCGACCTCCGCGAAGCCCGGGACACCGAAGTTCCTCGACCCGGCGATCCTGATTCATCACGACGATCCCGAGGTGAACACGCCGCAGATCGCCGACGCGCTCTACAACCTCGATTGCGTGATGGTGTCGCGCTCACAAATCGTCGAACACGATCTGGTGGTCGGCGAGGTGCGGTGGTCGCGGTCCGGACCGGAACACGACCCGCTGCTCTACTTCAACCGCACGTTCCGGGCACTGACCCGGCAAGGCTGAAAGGAAACAGGTGACCGTGACAACACGCGCCGACCTGGTTGCCGACGGGCAACGCAGGGCACTGGAAGAATCGAATGTGCGCACCGCACCGGCGAGCACACCGCTGCTGGGTGCCCGCCTGCTGGAGCGTGCCGAGAAGGTGGTGGATCTGACCCGCCCGCTGTACGAGGGCATGCCGATGTGGTTCGGCCATCAGAAGACGTTCACCCCCACCAACCAGGATCACGAACGTTTCAAGGAGCTGCACAACACCGAAATCGGCTTCTACGCACGCAATCTCATCATCAGTGAGCACGCCGGGACACATACCGATGCCACCATCGAGTACGACCCGGCCGGGTTACCGATCGAGAAGCTGGCCCTGGAGATGTACTACGGATCGGCCGTGTGCCTCGACATGTCCGAGGCGCAGTGGAGGGATCCGGACCCGGACTGCCGCGGGTGGGCCACCGAGGATGTCGTCCGGCGGGCCGAGGCCAAGCTGGAGGCGGCCGGAGAGAGCATCCGGCCCGGCGACATCGTGCTGGCCTGGTTCGACTACGGCGACCGGCACTTCCCGACCGCGCAGTACATCAACCACAACCCGGGCTTCTCCTGGGACGGGCTGGAGTACCTCGCCAAGAAGGGCATCGTGAACATCGGCACCGATTGCAGCGCCATCGACAACAGTGCCGACGACAAGTTCAGCGGACACATGGTCTGCAAGAAGTACGGGCTGGTCAACACCGAACACCTCGCCAATCTCGGTCAACTCGTCAACACACGGTTCCAGTTCTTCGGATTGCCGCTCTACATCACCGGTGGCACCGGATCGCCCATTCGGGCGGTCGCCGTCCTGGACTGACCGGTTTCCACATCGCTTCCCGACGGGCCGGTTCTCCCCCCGGAACAGGCCCTTCGGGTCACCAGAAAGGCAGCGGTCGTGCGCTTCGACCACGTCATCATCGCCACCGACGACCTCGCCCGATCCGCCGACAGGCTGCGGGCCACCACCGGCCTGGTGGCCGTCGAGGGCGGCACCCATGACGGCCTCGGCACTTGTAACCACATCGTGCCGCTGGGCCGCGGCTACCTCGAGCTGGTCACCGCGCACGACCGGGACCTGGCTCAGGGCAACGACTTCGGCCGTTTGGTACTCGCCGCCCTCGCCGAGGCCGACGAAGCCATCGCCGGCTGGGCGGTCGAGGTCGACGAGACCGTGCTGCGCGCCCGCGCCGCGACCGGAGCCGAGACGATCGGCCGGCTGACCCGGCGCGGCATCGGCATCCACCACCTCGGAATGGCCCGGGCCCGGATCTCCCCCGCGCTACCGTTCCTGCTGGCCCGCGACGCGGGCAGCCAGAGCCCCGAGGCGATGTCCGCGGCCCACGCGGTGGTTCCCACCGGTATCGACATGCTCACCGTGGCAGCAACGCGGCCCGACCTCGACACCTGGCTGGCGACACCGGTCGGGGACACCAGCCCGCCGCTTCCGGTCACCTGCGACGGCACCGGCCGCGGTATCACCCGCATCGACATCGCCACCGGTGCGGGCATCGTGACGCTGACCCCGCAGGAGCCCACGAAAGGAATGCGCGCATGAGCGCCCCCCTGCAGGAACTGCGCCGGGAGCTGCACGCCACAGCGGAGGTCGGACTGCACCTGCCCGCGACCCAGGCCGTACTGCTGCGGGAGCTCGCGGGACTGGGCCTGACGGTGCACACCGGGATCAACCTGAGCTCGGTGACCGCGGTACTCAGCGGCACCGGGACGGTTCCCGACGGCCCCCGCCCGGCGGTCCTGATCCGTTCGGACATGGACGCGCTGCCCGTCACCGAGACCACGGGCGTACCGTTCGCCGCGCCAGGCGCCACCATGCACGCCTGCGGACACGACCTGCACATGGCGGCGCTGATCGGCGCGGTGCGTCGCCTCGCGGCCCGCCGCCACGAGGTGTGCGGCGATGTGGTCTTCATGTTCCAGCCCGGCGAGGAGGCTTGGGGCGGAGCACGTTTGATGCTCGACGAAGGGGTGCTGGACGTCACCGGGACCCGGGTGCAGGCCGCGCTCGGGCTGCACGTGCTCTCCTACGATCTGCCCGCCGGCGCGATGGCGTTCCGCTCGGGTGCGGTGCTGTCGGGATCGAACATCCTGACCATCGATTTCCACGGCCGCGGTGGACACGGTTCGGCGCCGCACCTGGCGGCCGACCCGGTGCCGGCGGCCGCCGAGTTCGTCTCCGCGGTGCAACTGGCACTCAGTCGCGGTGTCTCGATGTTCGACCCGGTGACCTTGACCTTCGGAATCCTCAGCGCGGGAACGCAACACAACGTGATCGCCGATGTCGCGCAGGTCGGCGGCACGCTGCGTACCTATTCCAAGGACACCGCCACCCGCGCCCTGCAGATCATCGACACCGTGGCCAGTGGGGTGGCCGCCGCCCACGGCGTCACCGCGGATGTCACCGTGCGCCACGACACGATTCCCACGGTGTCCGACCCGGCCGAGACCGAGATCGCGCGTGGCGTCGCGACCACGGTGCTCGGCGGGGAACGGGTGCGCACCCTCGCGCAGCCCTACAGCATCTCGGAGGACTTCTGCTGGGTGCTCGACCAGGTGCCCGGCGCCTTCGTGATGGTGGGCGCCGACGCGTCCGGCGACCCCGATCCGGCAGCCAACCACTCGCCCCGGGCGATGTTCGACGACTCGATCCTGGACTCGGTGGCGCAGTTCGAAACCGCCTGGGCCGTCGAACGCCTCGCCGCCCTGTGCCGAGACCGCACGAGAGCCGTAACAATCACCGTCGGGACCCCCGGCTGACGCGATCGGTGCAACGCCACCAGAACAGGACCGAACCGATGACCACCGATACCGCCGCGCCCGCCCGTCCGGGCGTGGTCGTGAGCGACGACATCTTCGCCTCCGACATCTCCGTGTTCGACATGTTCACCCTGGGCATCGGGCCATCGTCATCGCACACCGTCGGTCCGATGGTCGCCGCCCGGCAGGCCGTCGATGCAGTCGTCGCCCGCGGGCAGCTCGCCCGGACCACGTCGGTGACGGTGAATCTCTACGGTTCCCTGGCCGCAACTGGGGTCGGGCACGGGACCCCGGATGCCGTCATCGCCGGCCTTGCGGGTCTCGATCCGCAGACCTGCGATCCGGCGGCGGTGCGCGGGCGTTGGGCCGCACTGGATCACGATCCCACCGTCGATCTCGCCGGTATCCATCCGATCGCGATGACCGGAGCCGATATCGCTTTCCTGCCGCAGCAACGCCAACCCCTGCACACCAACGCCGTCGAGATCGTCTTCCGAGACTGTCTGGGGGCGACGCTGTACCGCGATCTCGCCTACTCGATCGGGGGTGGCTTCGTCGTTCGGGCCGGCGATCGGCACAGGCACACCCACCGCGGTGCCTGGCGCGCGTTCAACACCGCGGGTGACCTGCTGGCGGCGTGTGCGACCGAGGGTGTGGACATCGCCGAACTGGCCGTCCGTAACGAGATCAACTGCGCCGACGAGCCCGCCGAGATCGCGCGGCAGCACGGCCATGAGCGGCTGGACAGGATCGCCACGGCGATGCGCGAGTGCGTCGAGGCGGGACTGCGCACCACCGGTGTGCTCCCCGGACCGCTGCAGGTCCCCCGGCGCGCCACCGGAATCGCCCGCTCGCTGGAGCGGGATACCTCCGGGCGCGACCGCAGCTCGGAGTGGTTGCAGGCGTTCGCCATCGCGGTCAACGAGGAGAACGCGGCCGGCAATCGCATAGTCACCGCTCCGACCAACGGCGCTGCGGGGATCGTCCCGGCCGTGCTGTACTACGCGCAGCGGTTCCTGGGCGCGGGTGCCGAACAGATTCGGACCTATCTGCTCACCGCCGGCATCATCGGCACGATCATCAAACGCAACGCGTCGATCTCGGGTGCGGAGCTCGGCTGTCAGGGGGAGGTCGGATCGGCCTGCGCAATGGCCGCCGCAGGCCTGTGCGCCCTGTTGGGGGGATCTACGGCCCAGATCGAGAATGCCGCCGAGATCGCCATCGAGCACCATCTCGGGCTCACCTGCGATCCGGTCGGCGGACTGGTCCAGATCCCGTGTATCGAACGCAACGGCATGGCATCGGTGACGGCGATGTCGGCGGCCCGGCTGGCCCTGCACGGCACCGGTCAGCACCACGTGTCGTTGGATATCGTCATCGAGACGATGCGCCAGACCGGCAACGACATGTCCGACCGCTACAAGGAGACGTCCACCGGCGGGCTGGCCGTCAACGTCGTCGAGTGCTGACGGCGCCGCGGGTTCACCCTCAGGCGAACTGCACCGTCACCGGCGCGTGGTCGGACCAGCGCAGGGCGTACAGCTCGGCGCGCTCGACGCGTACGGAGACCGCACGGGCGGCCAGCCCCGGGCTCGCGAGGTGGTAGTCGATGCGCCAGCCGGCGTCGTTGTCGAACGCCTTGCCGCGCCACGACCACCAGCTGTACGGCCCGGGCACGTCGGGGTGCAGCGTGCGCACCACGTCGACCCAGCCGGTGGCGAGCAGATCGGTGAGCCATTGCCGTTCGCTGGGCAGGAAACCGGCCTTCTTGACGTTGTTCTTCCAGGCCTTGATGTCGTTCTCGGTGTGCGCGATGTTCCAGTCCCCACACAGCACGGCGTCGTTCCCATCGCGCGCCGCCCTATCGAGCAGCACGGCCATCCGCGCCTGCATGGCGGCCATGAACCGCTCCTTCTCCAACTGGCGTTCGGTCTCGGCCTCGCCGGTGGGCAGGTAGACGCTGGCCACCGTGACGCCTGCGGTGTCGACCTCGATATAGCGGCCGTGGGCGGCGAACTCCTCGGCGCCGTTGCCGACCCGGATCGCGTCGAACGGCGTGCGCGAGAGCACCGCGACACCGTTGCGGCCCTTCACATGCGGCTCGGCCGAGGCGAGATGCCACCCGTCGGCCAGCGCCGGGGCCAGCGCCTCGGCCAGCTGCGCGTCGTCGGCGCGGGTCTCCTGCAGGCAGATGACGTCGGCCTCGGTCTCCTTCAACCAGGGCAGCATGCCGAGGTTGGTCTCGGAGCGCTGCTTGACCGCGGCGCGAATCCCATTGGCGTTGACGGTGGTGACGATCACGGACGACGACCCTAACGGAGCGCACCGACACCGGGTCGACTCCCCTGGTCACCGCGCAGGCTCCGCTGGCTACTTCAAGCTCGACGCAATTGATCACAAGAACCTCGGAAGCGGGAGCTGCACAGGTGAAGAAGCCGGAGGATTTGACGGTCCCAACAAAGCAAAAACAAATTGCACGCAAGTCAAGTTTGACAATATGAAATTTAGAGATGTAACCGTTTTTATGAAATCAAGTGACGCGTATAGCGGAAAGACGCTCAACGGTTCGCATAAGACTCGGACTACGCTTAGCCGCAGCCTCCACGTCCCACACGCTAGCCGCAAAGTGATTTATTGTAGTCACATACAGAGGGCCAGTTCGATTGCCCCGCTGGACCATCGCGTCTTTGATTTCACGCGAACGAGATCTACTGCATAGATTCAAAACAGCATTTTTTGCATGGGCCAAATTGTCAGGATCAGCAGGGAGCTTGCCTTGTGATAACGAGAAATACGAGGCGAAATTCACCTTGTCCGCGATCAACCAAGCTTCGGACATAGACGGAACTATCCTCAAAAGAAACCTGTCGGATAGGACCTCGACCTTATCAAGAAGTCTTCCCCGAAGAACTACCGGACACTCTCCATCCGAGTCTCTGAATACTACCCATGGCATTTGCCGGGCAGCACGATTATACTTTGGTATATCAGGGTCAAGTTTTCCTTTACCGCGCTTGACAACCACTTTGGCGACGTCGTGTCCCGCGTATTCCGCAATGGCACGAGCCATCTCGACATCCGACTGCCCCTCCACCACTATCGCTATCATCGACGGCGGCCACTAGCTACAGAAACCAAACCTTCCAGATTCTGTGGTGCGATTAGCCCGTGAACTATCTCCGACGTGGGCAATTCAGCTTCGATTTCATCCTGCACTTCATCGATGTCCGACAGGAGATTTGCCCGGGTTCCGTCGTTTGTAACTTGGAGGACGAGAACTTCCTCCTCCAACACTCCCGGATCATCTAACAACTCAGGCGCATGAGTGGTAAGCACGACCTGTAGGTTTTTGTCGCGCTGCGCATTGGCCAGAACGCTAGGTAACGCTCTGACTATTTCGGAGTTCAATGACAATTCCGGCTCTTCCAGCAAAAGAACTCCGCCATTAGCGGGCAAGCTAATTACTGCCCACAACAACCCGATCAGCCTCAAAGTGCCATCAGAAAACTCAACCTCGGTGTGATGCGCTGGCGAAGACCTCCAGTGCTGGTAGCCTGCCTGCAAGTGCGGACGACCGGCGGAATCGATGTCGATCTTCAGTGAATCAAATTTCGGCACGGCGGCTTTCAGTGCCCGTTCCATACGCTTCATCCACGCATCTCGGGTTCGTGGAGCTACCCCATTCATTTGTGCAATGAAATCACCACCAAATGGATCATTTACGACCACGCCAGCACGAGAGGGGTCACGTATGACTTGTGGGACTAAATGAAAGTACCGCACTTTAGAGAAATACTCCGATATTTCCCTAAAGCTATGATTTGCGGAAATCTGCTCCAGGTGTGTCTGCGTTAATAGCTCGGGGTCCTTCTTATCCGAAGGATCTGGCCGATCAACAAGAACGTCGCCATTCCTTATCACCAGTTCTTGATCAACTACGGGACGATTTTTGCCGGACCCTTCGCCTCTAATCTTCAACAGATATCGCCAGTCATTTTTTCCATCGGTCAACTCGATGTCTAGAACTAACCGTCCGCCCTGGTAACTGCGCGCGAAGAGACTCCGCACCTTGCTAAGTCCACCCCGGCGATCAATAGCAAATGCTAAACCGCCACCTACGTCTGCAATATCGCTCATGAACCGGAAAATATCGAGAAAATTTGACTTACCAGCCGCGTTGGGGCCCACGACAAATAGTCTATTTTCGACAGGCACATCGAGCGACTTGAAGTTTCGCCAGTTGTCAACTGCCACCCTCGTAATGCGCATGTTAAAAGACTACATCCCGATACCGAGAGTCACGGTGGTGACGATCACGGACGACGACCCTAACGGAGCGCACCGACACCGGGTCGACTCCCCTGGTCACCGCCGTCGAACCTTGCGGTACCTGCGGTACCGCAATACTGTCGAGCGCTATGACCCTGCGCGCCCCCATCCATCTCGGATCGGGTGAACCAATCCTGATGCTGCATCCGTTCCTGTGCTCGCAGAACGTCTGGTCCACCGTCGCCGGTCAACTCGCCAGCACGGGCCGATTCGAGGTCCTGGCACCGACCATGGTCGGCCACCACGGCGGTGCCCGATCCGGGACCTGGTTCATGGACACCGCGGTGCTGGTCGACGATATCGAGCGTCGGATGGACCAGACAGGTTGGGAGACAGCCCATATCGTCGGCAACTCGCTCGGCGGCTGGGTCGCCTTCGAGCTGGAACGGCGGGGGCGGGCACGCACGCTGACCGCCATCGCCCCGGCCGGCGGCTGGCGCCAACACTCCCCCACCAAGTACGAGACCGTGCTGAAGTTCTTGCTCGGCGGCCCGGCCCTGATCGCGGCGCGACTGATCGGCCCACGCATCCTCGACGCGCCCTTCGGGACCCGGATCGCCACCCTGCCGGTCAGCGGTCCGGCCGACGGCCCGAGCCGAGCCGATCTTGAGGCCCTGGTGCAGGATGCGACCCACTGCACCGCCTATGTCCAGCTGTTGGTGAAGACGCTGCGACTGCCGGGTCTGCTGGAACTGGCCCAGGTCGGCGCACCGACACACCTGGTGCTGTGTGATAAGGACCGGGTGTTTCCCAGCCCGCGCGGCACAAAGTACTTCGTCGATAATCTGCCGACCGAAGCCACGGTGACCCGGTTACCCGGCGTCGGGCACATCCCGATGCTGGAGGCCCCCGGGCGGGTCACCGCCCTGATCGCCGACTTCGTCGACCGGCACACCGAACCGACCCGTGTGGTACCGCCGGCGGGTTAGACGCGGCGCCCGCCCGGACCCCTCGGACCGGACGAAGCGACCCGAAACGTAGTACTGCCGGTAGTACCACTACTAGAGCAGTACTACCGGCAGTACCAAGATTGGTGACCCGTTGTCAGCTCCGGGCCGACGCCAGCACCGAGTTGAAGGTCTTGGACGGACGCATCACCGCGGCGGTCTTCTCCGGGTCCGGGTAGTAGTACCCGCCGATGTCGACGTGCCCGCCCTGCACCTCGTTGAGCTCGCTGACGATGGCGTCCTCGTTCTCGGCCAGCGACTTGGCCAGCGGCGCGAAATGCTCGGCCAGCTCCTTGTCCTCGGTCTGCTCGGCCAGCGCCTGCGCCCAGTACAGCGACAGGTAGAACTGGCTGCCGCGGTTGTCCAGCTCGCCGGTCTTGCGTGAAGGAGACTTGTTCTCGTCCAACAGCTTTCCGACCGCGCTGTCGAGTGTGTCGGCCAACACCTTGGCCTTGGCGTTGTCGGTCTTGTTGCCCAGATCATCCAGGCTCGCGCCGATGGCCAGGAATTCGCCGAGCGAGTCCCAGCGCAGGTGATTCTCCTCGATCAGTTGGCTGACATGCTTGGGCGCCGACCCGCCGGCGCCGGTCTCATACAGCCCACCACCGGCCATCAGCGGTACCACCGAGAGCATCTTGGCGCTGGTGCCCAGCTCCAGGATCGGGAACAGGTCGGTGAGGTAGTCGCGCAGGATGTTGCCGGTGGCCGAGATGGTGTCCTGCCCGCGGATCAGCCGCTCGAGCGTGTACCGCATGGCCCATACCTGCGGCAGGATGGTGATCTCCAGGCCCTCGGTGTCATGCTCCCCCAGGTAGGCCTTGACCTTCTTGCGCAGTTCGTTCTCGTGCGGGCGCTCGTCGTCGAGCCAGAACACCACCGGCATTCCGGACAGCCGGGCCCTGGTGACGGCCAGCTTCACCCAGTCCCGGATCGGGGCATCCTTGACGATGGGCATCCGCCAGATGTCGCCCTCCTCGACCGCCTGGCTCAGCAGCACCTCACCCGAGTCGTTGTCGACGATCCGCGCGTAGCCGGGTTCGGGGATCTCGAAGGTCTTGTCGTGGCTGCCGTACTCCTCGGCCTTCTGCGCCATCAGGCCGACGTTGGGGACGGTACCCATCGTGGTGGGGTCGAACTGGCCGTGCGTCTTACAGAAGTTGATGACCTCCTGGTACATCCGGGAGAACGTCGACTCCGGGTTGACCGCCTTGGTGTCCTTGGTACGCCCGTCGGCGCCGTACATCTTGCCGCCGAGCCGGATCATCGCCGGCATCGAGGCGTCCACGATGACGTCGCTGGGCGAGTGGAAGTTCGAGATGCCCTTGGCCGAGTCGACCATGGCGAGTTCCGGTCGGTGCTCGTGGCACTTGTGCAGGTCTTCGATGATCTCTTCGCGCTGGCTGGCCGGCAGCGTCTCGATCTTGTCGTACAGGTCGGACAGGCCGTTGTTGACGTTGACACCCAGCTCGTCGAAAAGCTTGCCGTGCTTGGCGAACGCATCTTTGTAGAACACCTTGACCGCGTGGCCGAAGACGATGGGGTGGCTGACCTTCATCATGGTCGCCTTGACGTGCAGCGAGAACATCACGCCGGTCTTGTAGGCGTCCTCGATCTGCTCCTCGTAGAACGCGATGAGGGCTTTCTTGGACATGTACATGCTGTCGATGACGTCGCCCTCGTCGAGCTTGACCTCCGGCTTCAGCACGATGGTCGGGCCGGCCGCGGTGACCAGCTCCATACGGACGTTGCGCGCCTTGTCCAACGTCATCGATTTCTCGCCGTGGTAGAAGTCGCCGGTCTTCATGGTCGCGACGTGGGTGCGCGACGCCTGGCTCCACTCGCCCATGCTGTGCGGGTGCTTGCGGGCGTACTCCTTGACCGCCTTGGGGGCGCGGCGGTCCGAGTTACCCTCGCGCAGCACCGGGTTCACCGCGCTGCCCAGGATCTTGCCGTAGCGTGCTCGGATCTCTTTTTCCTCGTCGGTCTTCGGGTCACCGGGGAAGTCCGGCAGTTCGTAGCCCTTGGCCCTGAGCTCCTTGATGGCGGCCAGCAGCTGCGGCACCGAGGCGCTGATGTTGGGCAGCTTGATGATGTTGGCGCTCGGGTCCTGGGTCAGCTCGCCGAGCGCGGCCAGGTTGTCGGGCACCTTCTGCTCATCGCTGAGGTAGTCGCTGAACTCGGCGAGGATGCGCGCGGCCACGGAGATATCGCTGGTCGTCACGTCGATGCCGGCCGCACCCGCGAAGGTCTGGATCACCGGAAGGAAGGCGTAGGTCGCCAGCAACGGCGCCTCGTCGGTCAACGTGTAGATGATGGTCGGCTGCTCGGCGCTCATGTGTACTCCCGGCGTCACTGTCGGACAGGTGTAGCGAAAGTCGGCGCTGCCGTATGTGATTCAGCAGCGTCGCAGTCGCACGGCGGACCGCCCGCGGCCGCATGTTCGACGGTCGGGGACTGTCCTCACCGGCAACACTACAAGGGCCGATGAATCCACGATGGGTCAGCTTTCACTACTGGTCAGTAGGTTTGTCCTGACAGCGACGGCGGAACCAGGTGGCACGGCATCGAGGCGGTGAGCTAGTCTTTGTTTCGGTCATGAGTGCCAGCACTAAGCCCCGGCTTGCTGGCCGGCAACCCTCCAACCGCGGTGGGGTGCTCCGGGTGAAGACCAGGTTGAGTAGCCCGAGCGGCTACGCGGCAAGCGCGGGTCCGTATCAACGGACCCCCAGACACAGATGGAGGTTCGTTCTTCATGAGCACGCCAGAACAAGACTGGTCCTTCGAGACCAAGCAGATCCACGCCGGTCAGACGCCCGACACGGCGACCAACGCCCGGGCCCTGCCGATCTACCAGACCACCTCGTACACGTTCCGTGACACCGCGCACGCCGCCGCGCTGTTCGGTCTGGCCGAACCCGGCAACATCTACACCCGCATCATGAATCCGACGACCGATGTCGTCGAGCAGCGCATGGCCGCCCTCGAAAGTGGTGTCGCGGCGCTGTTCCTGTCCTCCGGTCAGGCCGCCGAGACGTTCGCGATCCTCAACCTGGCACAGGCCGGTGATCACATCGTGTCCAGCCCGCGGCTCTACGGCGGCACCTACAACCTGCTGCACTACACGCTGCCCAAGCTGGGTATCGAGACGACCTTCGTGGACAACCCCGACGATCCGGAGTCCTGGCGCGCGGCCATCCGGCCGAACACCAAGGCGTTCTTCGCCGAGACGATCTCCAACCCGCAGATCGACGTGCTCGACATCCCGTCCGTCGCCGAGGTCGCCCACGCCGACGGCATACCGCTGATCGTCGACAACACCATCGCCACGCCGTATCTGATCCAGCCGATCGCGCACGGCGCCGATATCGTCGTGCACTCGGCGACCAAGTACCTCGGCGGTCACGGCTCGGCCATCGCCGGGGTGATCGTCGACAGCGGGAAGTTCGACTGGACCCAGGGCCGCCATCCCGGATTCACCACCCCCGATCCGAGCTACCACGGCGTGGTGTTCGCCGAACTCGGCCCGCCCGCCTACGCACTCAAGGCGCGCGTCCAACTGCTGCGTGACCTCGGCTCCGCGGTCGCCCCGTTCAACGCGTTCCTCATCGCCCAGGGCCTGGAAACGCTGAGCCTGCGCATCGAGCGACACGTGGCCAACGCGCAGCGCGTCGCCGAATACCTGGAGGGCCGCGACGAGGTCATCTCGGTGAACTACGCGGGCCTGAAGAGCTCGCCCTGGTATGAGGTGGGACGCAAGCTCGCGCCCAAGGGCACCGGCGCGGTGCTGGCGTTCGAACTGGCCGGCGGCATCGCAGCCGGTGAGGCATTCGTCAACGCACTGACGCTGCACAGCCACGTCGCCAACATCGGTGACGTGCGGTCGCTGGTGATCCATCCCGCGTCCACCACCCACCAGCAGCTCAGCCCCGAGGAACAGCTCAGCACGGGTGTGACCCCCGGCCTGGTGCGGCTGGCCGTCGGCATCGAGGGAATCGATGACATCCTGGCCGATCTGGACCGCGGATTCGCGGCCGCCCGCGTCTTCGCGGGTACCGGGCAGAGCGTCGCATCGGTGTGAGGCGATATGACCATCTTCGACCTACGGCGCGACGACATACAGAGCGACGCGGTGTCGACGCTGCCCGCTGAGGGTGAGATCGGCGTCGTCGAGATCGGCGACCTGACCCTGGAGAGCGGCATCGTGCTGCCCGGCGTCTCGATCGCGGTGCAGCGCTGGGGCGAGCTGTCCGCGGCAGGCGACAACGTCGTCATGGTGCTGCACGCCCTGACCGGCGACTCGCACATCACCGGCCCGGCGGGGCCCGACCATCCGACTCCGGGCTGGTGGGACGGGGTGGCCGGTCCCGGTGCCACCATCGACACCACCCGCTGGTGTGCCATCGCCACCAACGCGCTGGGTGGTTGCCGCGGCTCCACCGGCCCCGGTTCCCTTGCACCCGACGGAAAGCCGTGGGGTTCGCGCTTTCCGGCGATCACCATTCGCGATCAGGTGAATGCCGATCTGGCCGCGCTGGCCGCGCTGGGCATCACCGGGGTCGCCGCGGTGATCGGCGGCTCGATGGGCGGGGCGCGCGCACTGGAGTGGATCGTCGGTCATCCCGACACCGTGCGTGCCGGGCTGATCCTGGCGGTCGGGGCCCGGGCCACCGCCGACCAGATCGGCACCCAGAGCACCCAGGTCGCCGCGATCAAGGCCGACCCGGACTGGCAGGGCGGTGACTATTACGGCACCGGCCGCAGCCCGTCCGCGGGCCTGGAAATNCGCACCTGACCTATCGCGGTGAGGCCGAACTGGATTCACGGTTCGCCAACGAGGCCCAGGGCGACGAGGATCCGACCGCGGGCGGCCGCTACGCCGTGCAGAGCTACCTGGAGCACCAGGGCGGCAAGCTGGTGTCCCGGTTCGACGCGGGCACCTACGTGGTCCTGACCGATGCGTTGAGCAGCCATGACGTCGGGCGCGGACGCGGCGGGGTAGCGGCAGCGCTGGCCGGCTGCCCGGTGCCGGTGCTTATCGCCGGTATCACCTCCGACCGGCTCTATCCGTTGCGCCAGCAGCAGGAGTTGGCCGAACTGCTACCCGGCTGCCCCGGCCTCTCGGTCGTCGACTCCATCTACGGTCACGACGGATTCCTGGTCGAGACCGACGCGGTCGCACCCCTGATCCGCCAGACGCTGGAGATGGCACAGCGGTGAGCAAGCCGGATCCGCGCTCACTGTCATTCGGTGAGGAGGCCGCCGCCTATGAGCGCGGCCGCCCGTCCTATCCCCCGGACGCCATCGACTGGCTGTTGCCGCACGGCGCGCGCACCGTCCTCGACCTCGGCGCCGGAACGGGCAAACTGACCGTTCGACTGGTCGAGCGCGGCCTCGATGTGGTTGCGGTGGACCCGATCCCGGAGATGCTGGACGTACTGTCCTCGTCGCTGCCCGGCACGCCGGCCCTGCTGGGGACCGCCGAGGACATCCCGCTGCCCGACGACAGTGTGGACTGCGTCTTGGTCGCGCAGGCCTGGCACTGGTTCGACCCGCAGCGCGCCGCCGACGAGATCGCCAGGGTGTTGCGCCCGGGCGGCCGGCTGGGATTGGTCTGGAACACCCGCGACGAGCGGATGGGCTGGGTCAAGGATCTGGGGGCGATCATCGGCCACGAACACGATCCGCTCAACGACCGGGTGACCCTCACCGAGGCGTTCGGACAGATCGAGCGCACGCAGGTCGAGTGGACCAGTTACCTGACCCCGCAGGCGCTCATCGACCTGGTGGCCTCGCGCAGCTACTGCATCACCTCACCCGCCGAGGTACGCACCCGCACCCTGGACCGGGTGCGGGAGCTGTTGGCCACCCACCCGGCGCTGGCCAACAGCAGCGGGCTGGCGCTGCCGTATGTCACCGTGGGGATCCGGGCCGACCTGCATTAGCTGGTCCCCAGCGGATCGATGGTCCAGGCGATGTAGAGCATCACCGCGCTGACCGAGGCGGTCGTCGCGAAATCGATTGCGCGCGTTCGCACGACGAGCAGTCCGGCTCGGTCGTCGGACAGTGCCAGCCGCAGCGCCGCGGCCACTCCCACCGCAATGCCCATCACCAGGGCACCGCGGCGCCAGTACCCGGCGATCACCAGCACGAACGAGGCCGCGAAGATCAACGCGACCAGCAGGATCGGCCACTGGCCGGCCAGCACCTTCCTGGCGAATTCCTGTGGTGTCATGTGCTCTTCGCGCACGCGCTCATCGCCGTCACCCGCGCTCCGCGCGCTCCACGACATTGGTCAGCAGGAAGGCCCTGGTCAGCGGCCCCACCCCACCCGGGTTCGGCGACACATGCCCGGCGACGTCCCAGACATCGGGGGCCACATCGCCGGTCAGCTTGCCCTCGACCCGGCTCACGCCGACGTCGACGACGGCCGCACCGGGCTTGACCATGTCGGCGGTGACCATATACGGCACCCCGACGGCGGAGACGATGATATCGGCCTGTCGGGTCAGCTCGGCCAGATCACGAGTTCCGGTGTGGCACAACGTGACCGTCGCATTCTCCGAACGGCGGGTCAGCAGCAGCCCCAGCGGGCGGCCCACCGTGACACCACGACCGATCACCACGACGTGCGCACCGGCTATCGGCACGTCGAAACGCCGCAGCAGGTGCACGATGCCGCGCGGGGTGCACGGCAGCGGAGCCTCTTTCCCGAGCACCAGCCGACCCAGGTTGGTCGGGTGCAGCCCGTCGGCATCCTTGTCCGGGTCGATGCGCTCCAGTGCGGCATTCTCGTCCAGATGCTTGGGCAGCGGGAGCTGGACGATGTAACCGGTGCACTCGGGGTTGGCGTTGAGCTCGTCGATGACGGCGTCCAACTCGGCCTGGCTGATATCGGCGGGCAGATCGCGCCGGATGGAGTTGATGCCGACCTTGGCGCAGTCGGCATGCTTGCCGCGAACATAGGCCTGCGATCCGGGGTCGTCACCGACCAGGATGGTGCCCAGTCCGGGGGTCCGGCCCTCGGCCGTCAGCTTCGCGACCCGCCCCTTGAGATCGTCGAGAATCTCGTCGCGAGTCGCCTTACCGTCCAATATCGTGGCTGCCACGCCTGACATTGTGGCAGGCTCCAGCAGATGAACACCCAGCCCGAAGTGTTCACCGACGTATTCGGTGCAGCCAAGCTCGGGCCGGTCGCATTGCGCAACCGCATCATCAAGGCCGCCACCTTCGAAGCCGCGAGCCCGAACGCGCTGGTCACCGACGATCTGATCAGGTATCACCAGTTGCCTGCCGCCGGCGGCGTCGGCATGACGACGGTCGCCTACTGCGCGGTGGCTCCGGGTGGGCGCACCGACGGCTGGCAGATCTGGATGCGTCCCGAGGCCATCCCGGGCCTGCGCAGGCTCACCGACGCGGTGCATGCCGAGGGCGCCGCGATCAGCGCCCAGATCGGCCACGCCGGCCCGGTGGCCAACGCGCGGACCAACAAGGCGCCCGCGCTGGCACCCATCAGATTCTTCAATCCGCTGTCGATGCGCTTCGCCCGCAAGGCCACCAAGGATGACATCCGCGATGTCATCGCCGCCCACGCCGACGCCGCCCGGCTGGCCATCGATGCCGGTTTCGACGCCGTCGAGGTGCATCTCGGGCACAACTATCTGGCCAGCTCGTTTCTGTCGCCGCTGCTCAACCGCCGCACCGACGAGTTCGGCGGCTCATTGCAGAACCGCGCGAAGGTGGCCAGGGGTGTGGTGCGGGCCGTCCGCGATGCCGTCGACAGCCACGGTGGCGCCAAGATCGCCGTGACCGCCAAGCTGACCATGACCGACGGCGTGCGCGGCGGTATCCCGCTCGACGAGGCGCTGCAGACCGCCACGTGGCTGGAAGAAGACGGCGGTCTGGACGCCCTCGAGCTGACCGCGGGCAGCTCCCTGGTCAACCCCATGTACCTGTTCCACGGCGACGCCCCGCTCAAGGAGTTCGCGGGCGCCTTCAAGCCGCCGATCAGCTGGGGCATGCGGATGACCGGCAAGAAGTTCCTGCGCGAGTACCCCTACCGCGAGGCCTACCTGCTGCGGCACGCCCGGGCCTTCCGCGCCGAGCTGAGCATGCCGCTGATCCTGCTCGGCGGTATCACCAACCGCGACACCATGGACAAGGCGATGGCCGAGGGTTTCGACTTCGTCGCGATGGGCCGGGCGCTGCTCGCCGAGCCGGATCTGGTCAACCGCATCAAGGCCGATTCCTCGGTCCGCTCGGCGTGCACGCACTGCAACCGCTGTATGCCCACGATCTACACCCACACCCACTGCGTGGTCACCGGAGCGCCGGACACGCTGACGGTCTGAGACCACTCGCCCAGAGCGACGATATGGTCGCGCCCGAACGCGCGGCAGCGACCATATCGTTGCTCTCGGCCAGCCGAACGGTGACCTCGGAGCGGGAATTGCGTTGGCGTACCCGATACAGTTGGTCCCGATGAGCCGCCCCGGAACGCCCGCACTGACCGTTCGATACGAAGGATCGACTCGGACCTTCTCCGCAGGCAATGACGTCGTCGTCGGTCGCGACCTGCGCGCCGACGTACGTATCGCCCACCCGTTGATCTCGCGCGCGCACCTGGTGTTGCGTTTCGATCAGGGCCGCTGGATCGCCATCGACAACGGCAGCCTCAACGGCATGTACGTCAACGGTCAACGGGTGCCCACGCTGGACATCACCGACGGCCAGCACGTCAACGTCGGCAACCCGGACGGACCGCAATTGGTCTTCGAGGTCGGCCGCCATCAGGGTGCGGTGGGCAGCCCGCCCCCGACGCAGGCCGTCCCGACACCGACCGGTCCGCGTCCCAGCGCTTCCTGGCCGACCCAGGCACCGATACAGCCACCCCCGCCGCAGGCGCCGCCGGCCTGGCCGACCGGGGCCACCCCATCGCAGCAGCCGCCGCGCTACCCGTCGGGTCCGCAGCACTATCAGCCGACCGGGCAGCAGCCCTATCAGGGCGCGCCGCAGCAGGGCTACCCGCCGCCACCGCAGCCGACGGTATCGCGCTCACAGCCGACCTATATCCCGCCCGCCGATCCCTCGCAGACCGCGATGGGACCGACCGCGGTGCCGCGTCCGTCGGAGAACAACCTCGCGACGAGCATGCTCAAGATCCTCCGCCCGGGGAAGGCTCCCGAGGTACCACCGGGCGGGATCAAGATCGGTCGCGCCACCGACAACGACATCGTCATCCCCGACGTCCTGGCCTCTCGACACCACGCCACCCTGGTCTCCGGCCCCGGCGGCACCGAGATCCTCGACAACCGCAGCATCAACGGCACCTTCGTCAACGGTCAGCGCGTCGACGACGCGCTGCTGCGCGAGGGCGATGTGGTCACGATCGGCAACGTCGACCTGGTGTTCACCGGCGGCACGCTGGTCCGCGGCTCGGAAACCCAGGCGGCCACCCGCACCGGCGGCCTGGAGGTCCGCGGGCTGACGTGGACCATTGAGGGCAACAAGACGCTGCTCAACAACATCTCGATCGACGCCAGGCCGGGCACGCTGACGGCGGTGATCGGACCGTCGGGTGCCGGCAAGTCGACCTTCGCCAAACAGGTCGCCGGGCTGACCCATCCGACGTCGGGCACGGTGTCCTTCGAGGGCCACGACATCCACGCCGAATACGCCTCGCTGCGCTCCCGGATCGGCATGGTCCCCCAGGATGACGTCGTGCACGGGCAGCTGACCGTCAAGCAGGCGCTGATGTACGCCGCCGAGCTGCGCCTGCCGCCGGATACCACCAAGGAGGACCGCGAACGCGTGGTCCTGCAGGTCCTCGAGGAACTCGAGATGACCAAGCACCTGGAAACCCGGGTGGACAAACTCTCCGGTGGCCAGCGCAAGCGCGCCTCGGTGGCCCTCGAGCTGCTGACCGGGCCCTCTTTGCTGATCCTCGACGAACCCACCTCGGGTCTGGATCCGGCGCTGGATCGCCAGGTCATGACGATGCTGCGCCAGCTTGCCGACGCGGGCCGTGTGGTGCTGGTGGTGACGCACTCGCTGACCTATCTCGACGTCTGCGATCAGGTGCTGCTGCTGGCGCCGGGCGGTAAGACCGCGTTCTACGGCCCGCCCAGCCAGATCGGTCCCGAGCTCGGCACCACGAACTGGGCCGATATCTTCTCCTCGGTCGCCGGTGACCCGGACACCTCGCACCAGAACTACCTGGCCCGCAGCGGCCCGCTGCCGCACGCCGAGGCCTCCGAACAGCCCGCCGACCTCGGCAAGCCCGCGAAGACGAGTGTGCGCAGGCAGTTCTCGACCATCGCCCGGCGCCAGATGCGGCTGATCATCTCCGACCGTGGGTACTTCGCGTTCCTGGCGGTGCTGCCGTTCATCATGGGTGTGCTGTCGCTGTCGGTGCCCGGCACCGTCGGCTTCGGCGTGCCGAACCCGATGGGCGACGCCCCCAACGAGCCCGGCCAGATCCTGGTGCTGCTCAACGTCGGCGCCATCTTCATGGGTACCGCGCTGACCGTGCGTGACCTGATCGGTGAGCGCCCCATCTTCCGCCGCGAGCAGGCAGTCGGGTTGTCGACGACGGCGTATCTGATGGCCAAGGTCTGCATCTACGCGGTGTTCGCCATCATCCAATCCTCGATCGTCACGGCGATCGCGGTGCTGGGCAAGGGTGGTCCGACGCAGGGCTCGTTGTCATTCCTGCCCCCGACTGCCGAGCTGTTCCTGGTGATGGCGGCGACGACGGTGACCGCGGCCATGGTCGGTCTGGCGCTCTCGGCGCTGGCCAAGTCCAACGAGCAGATCATGCCGCTGCTGGTGGTGGCCGTGATGAGCCAGCTGGTGTTCTCCGGGGGCATGATCCCGGTGACCGACCGTCTGGTGCTCGACCAGCTGTCCTGGTTCACCCCGGCCCGCTGGGGTTTCGCGGCGTCCGCGTCCACGGTGGACCTGATCCACCTGGTGCCCGGCCCGCTGACGCCCAAGGATGCGCATTGGGAGCACACGTCGTCGGTCTGGTGGTTCGACATGGGCATGCTGGCCCTGCTGAGCGTGGCCTACCTGACCTTCGTGCGCTTCAAGATCCGGCTCAAGGCGGGCTAGCTCCCTGCGATTTGTGGAGTTTCAGCCGNGGCTGAAACTCCACAAATCGCATGTGTCACTCGCCGTGCACGTCCAACCCGTGGGCGGCGGCGTAGGCCAGCCCCTGCTCGATGTCCACCCGCGCGCCGCGCAGCTTGGCCGTCGTCCAGAACGTCGGGTCCACGCGCGCGCCGCGCAGATCGGCCTCATCGAACTTGGCGTCCTGAACCCGCGCACCGCTGAGGTCGGCGCGGGACAGCACGGCCTTGCGCAGATCCGCGCCCACCAGGTTGGCCTCGCGCAGCCGGCAGTCCGACAGGTCCAGGGTCCGTAGGTCACAGCCCCCGAGCACGCTCAACGACAGGTCGACCTCCACGAACTGCACCGGCCGCAGCCGGGTCTCGGTGAACACCGAACCGAGCAGGCTGCACTGCCGGAACGTGCTGTGCAGCAGTGCGGCCCGGCGGAAGGTGCAGTTGCGGAATGCCGAACCACGATGCTCGGACTCGGTCAGGTCGACACCGCTGAAATTGCATTCGTCGAAGACCACCCGCTCGGTGCGCAGCCGGGACAGGTCCTCGTCGCGGAAGTCGTGGTTGGTGAACTCACGGTCCACCCACACCTGGTCGTCGGTCACGTCGGCACCGCTGCCAACGCGTACTCGGCCACAGTGATCAGCGCGTCCCGCACCGAGTTCCGGTCCCTGGCATCGACGGTGACGATCGGGATGCCCGCGCGCAGCGCCAGCGCCTGCCGCAGCGCTGCCTGCGGGTACCGCGGTGCACCGTCGAATTCGTTGACGGCGATGATGAACGGCAGCCCGCGCGCCTCGAAGAAGTCGACGGCGGCAAAGCTGTCCTGCAACCGCCGGACGTCGACGAGGATCACCGCGCCGATGGCGCCGCGGATCAGGTCGTCCCACATGAACCAGAACCGGCGCTGACCGGGGGTGCCGAACAGGTAGAGCACCAGGTCCTCGGCGAGGGTGATGCGACCGAAGTCCATGGCGACCGTGGTGGTGGTCTTACCCGGGGTGGCCCCGAGTTCGTCGAAACCCGCCGACGCCGTGGTGACCAGCGCCTCGGTGCGCAGCGGCATGATCTCCGACACCGCGCCGACGAAGGTGGTCTTACCCGAGCCGAAACCACCCGATATGACGATCTTGGTGGATGTCGGCCGTTCAGAGCGCCCGGAGTCCACGCAGCGTCCTTCCGATCAGGTCACGACGCTCGTCGGCAGAGGACTTCTCCCCCAGCGTCGCGCGCACCCGAACATACCCCTCCACGGCGAGGTCGCCGATTAGCACACGCGCCACACCCAACGGCAACTCCAACCGCGCCGCGATCTCGGCGACCGATTGGCCCGCGCGACCCGCGGTCAGGATCCGCGCGCGCACGTCGGCTGCCGGCCAGCGCGGCGGTGGCCCCGGCTCGACCGTCTGGATCGGTGCTTCCAACGCGAGGTCCAGCCGCGCGGTGGTGCGCCCACCGGTCAGTGTGTAGGGCCGCACCATGGCGGTGACATCGTCGCTCACGGCGTGCGGCGCGCGCGTCGCCCCGCCTGCACCACGTTGCCGACACGCTCGACGAGCATCGCCATCTCGTATCCGACCTGGCCGATATCGCAGGATCGGGTGGCCAGCGCCGCGATGTTGGACCCGTCGCCGGCGCGCATCACGAGCAGATAGCCGTGCTCCATCTCGACGATGGACTGCATGACGTGACCGCCCTGGAAGAGCTGAGCGGCGCCCCCGGCGAGGCTGGCCAGCCCGGACGTGACCGCGGCCAACTGGTCCGCACGTTCGGTGGGCATGTGCTCGCTGGCGGCCATCAGCAGACCGTCTGCGGAGACCAGCACGGTGTGCGATACGCCGTCGACCTCGCGGGCGAACTTGGCCACCAGCCAGTCGAGGGACTCCCGGGTGGTCACCGGTCTTCCCCGGTGTCGGGCGGCCGCGAGCGGGCGGCGTGCACGCCGGCGAAGTGGCTGCTGAGACTGGCCCGGATGGTTGCCGGATCCGGTAGCGGGGCGGTCACCGGATCGGCGGCCTCGGCGGCCGACGGATCGGCCTCGCCGGCACCGGGTACCAACCGCGCACCGGGTCGGCGTACCGGCAGACCCTCGGCGGTGTGTTCGGTGGCGGGCGTGGTCTCTGCCGCTTGGGCTGCCGACCAGCCGTTGTCCCACACCGATTTCCAGTCCAGGTCGGTGTCGACGCCGAGGTCGGTCGGGTCGACCAGCCACTCCGACAGCATCTTCTGGTAGATCGCGTCGTCGGAGCCTGCGTTCGGGGTGGCGGCGGTGAACACCGGGTCTCGTTGGGCCAGCACAGGTTCGGCGGGCCGCACAGCGACCGGCGGTGCCACCGTCACCTGCGCCGACACCGGCTGGACATCGGCGATGGGAGTCGGGGTGTATTCACCGATGACCAGTTGGGCGGGAACGTAGATGCCCGCGGTGGTGCCGGAGTTCGGTTCCCCGCTGACGGTGGCCCGCAACCGCACCACCAGTCCGTGCCGCGCGGCGAGCCGCGCAACGACGAAAAGGCCCATGTGCCGTGTCGTGTAGGCGGTGACCTCGCCGTCGGATTGCAATCGGGTGTTGGTGACGCGCAAGTCCGGTTCCGCCATCCCGAGACCGTCGTCGCCGATCTCGAGCACCAACGCGCCGTCCTCGGTGCGCAGCCCGGAGATGCGCACCGTCGTGGCAGGGGGTGAGTACCGCAGCCCGTTGTCCGCCAACTCGGCGAGCACGTGCACCAGGTCGGCGGCGACCGTGCCGGCGACGGCGCAATCGGGAAGCTCGGCCGTCTGCAGGCGGGTGTAGTCCTCGACCTCCGAGGCCGCGGCGTTGACCACCGCCGACAGCGGTACCGGGTCGCTGTGACCGCGTGTGGTGTCGGAACCGGCCAGAACCAGCAGATTGGCGCCGTTGCGGCGCAGCCGGGCAGCCAGATGGTCGAGCCGGAACAGATCCTCGAGGCGGTGCGGATCCTGTTCGTCGCGCTCCAGCTGGTCGATCAGCGTCAGCTGTTGGTCCACCAGCGATCTGCTGCGCCGGGACACCGTCTCGAACATGTCACTGACCTGAACCTGCAGCCGGGCCTGTTCGCCGGCGAGGTGCAGTGCCTGTTCGTGGAGTTCGTCGACGACGTGGGCGAGCTGCCCGAGCTCCTCGGTGGTGTGCACCGGGATCGGGGTCGGTGGGCCGGGGTCACCGCCGGCGCGCACCTGGTCGAGTTCGCGCGCCAGATCGGTATGGGCGACCTTCAGCGCGCTGTCCCGAAGCCGGCGCAGGGGTCCGACCAGGGAGCCGGCGATGAACGCGACGATCAGCAGTGCGACCAGTAGCGCGACGACCACGATGACGGCATCACGGGTGGCCGTGGCGTCGGGTATCGAGCTGTCGGTGAAGCTGTGGTAGACGTGCAGCCCGCCCAACGAGGCGGCCAGCAGCATCGGAACCGCGACGATGGCAACGATTTTCCCTGCGGCGGGCCAGTTGCTCGGCGACCAGCGGGCCGGACGCTTCGCAGTGGTCGTTGCGGCGCCGGCCATCTCACCATGCGTGCTGGACGCGGGAAAGGCGGTCATCTCGGTTGTGGCGCGTTCATGTGCTTCCTGCTGCTTATGCCCACGTCGGGGCCGGCATCGTGTCACCCGGCGGTTGGTCGAGTATGGCATTCGGGCACAGCCGATTCCAGGCTCCGGCCGCCGTGACGACAGTTCGTGACCGTTACGATGCGTAACCTTTTCCAGGCAGTTCAGCCGCGGCGAAGGATGGCCACCAAGAAATCGGCATTCTCGCCGAACGGACGCACATCCCAGGTCGACAGCAACAGGTCCTCCGTCAGACCGGCCGCGCGCGCATCGTCGAGGAACCGGTCGAAGGGATAGTCGCGGCCCGCACCGAATCCGATGACGGCACGTCCGTCGGTGCTCAAGTGGGAACGCAACCGCGCCAAGACCTGACCGCGCGTGCTGGGCGCCAGGAAGGTCATGACGTTGCCAGCCGAGACGATGATGTCGAACGGCTCGGGCACGCCACGGGCGGGCAGGTCGAGTTCGGCGAGGTCGCCGACGAACCAACGCGCACCGGGGTGGTCGGCTTCGGCGGCGGCGATCAGGGCGGGGTCGACGTCGACGCCGACGACATCGTGTCCGGCGGCGGCCAGATAGCCGCCGACCCGGCCCGGACCACATCCGGCATCGAGGATGCGGGCACCGCGCGCTGCCATGGCGTCGATGAAGCGGGCCTCGCCGTCGAGGTCGTTGCCGGCCTGCGCCAGCGCGCGGAAGCGGTCGATGTACCACTGCGAGTGACCTGGGTTGGCGGCGACTTTCTGCATCCAGAGGCTCTGCTCGACCATGCCGCCATTATGCGCAGTGGACAATGGCCCGATGTTTCACGTGCTGTTCTACTCCCCGCGCATCGCGCCCAACACCGGCAACGCGATCCGGATGGTGGCCGCGACCGGCTGCGAGCTGCACCTGGTCGAACCGTTGGGCTTCGATCTGTCCGAACCGAAGCTGCGCCGGGCGGGATTGGACTACCACGATCTGGCCTCGGTGACGGTGCATCGGGACCTGGATGCGGCATGGGCCATCATCGGTCCGGCCCGGGTGTTCGCCTTCACCGCGCACGCCGAGATGTCCTTCGCGCAGGTGTCCTATACGCCTGGGGACGTGCTGATGTTCGGGCCAGAGCCGACCGGTCTGGACGAGCAGACGCTGGCCGACCCGCGCATCACCGCGCGGGTGCGCATCCCGATGCTGTCGGGCCGGCGATCGCTGAACCTGTCGAATGCCGCCGCGGTGGCCGCCTACGAGGCGTGGCGCCAGCAGGGTTTCACCGGCGCGGTGTGATCACCAGGAGTTCCAGTGCGTGAGTTCCTCGGCGGGCAGCCGCTTGGCCTTCTTGAAGTCGGTGCCCTTGGTGTAGGCGATCGGGAACAGACCGCCTTGTGCGTACTTGTCGTACGGGATGCCGAGTAGTTCGGCGGTCTGCTTCTCACCGTCACCCATCAGGTGCAGCGAGGTCCATGCCGAACCGAGGCCGCGACTGCGCAGCGCCAGCATGAAGCTCCAGACCGCCGGCATGAGCGATCCCCAGAATCCGGCACTCATACCCGCCGGCGCCCCGTCCGGACGGCCCTCAAGGCAGGGAATCAGCATGACCGGCACCTCGTGCAGGTGATCGTTGAGGTACTTGGCGGAGTCGATCACCTTGGGTGCGCGCTCGTCGCGGCTGTCCCCGAACTCGGGCTTGGGGGCATCCAGATACGGGGTGGCGGCCACCCGGTAGATATCGGCGATCGCTTTCTTCTTCTCTTCGTCCTCGACGAAAACCCATTGCCAACCTTGGGAATTGGAGCCGGTCGGCGCCTGCAGCGCGATATCGAGGCACTCCATCAGCACTTCGCGCGGCACCGGCTTGTCGAAATCGAGTCGTTTACGCACCGAACGCGTCGTGGTCAGAACTTCATCCGCGGTCAGGTTGAGTGTCATACCGCGAGACTACATTCGCGTGCATGACTGCAGAGCTGACACCGGAAATCCTCGACCGTCTGAAATCCGACGATTTCGCGTGGTTGACCACCGTCGCCAAGTCCGGCCAACCGGTGCCCAAACTGGTGTGGTTCTTTTTCGACGGAACCGACATCGTGGTCTACACCGAGCCCGGCGCGGCCAAGGTGCGGCATATCGACAACCACCCCCAGGTGAGCCTGAATCTGGACTCCGATGGCAATGGTGGCGGGATCATCGTGGTCGGGGGGCCGGCACGGATCGATGCCGAGGGCACCGATCCTCGCGAGGACGCGCCGTACTGGGCGAAGTACCAGGCGATGTCCGATCAGATCGGGTTGACCGCATCGATGGCCAACTACGGCACCCGGCTGAAGATCAGCATCGAGAAGGTGTGGACGACACCGACGGAGTGAGGGTCACCGGAAGTCCCGCGATCGGGAGCGCACCTTCAGGTCAACCGGGCCCATCCGGTCGGCCAGCACCGTTACCGCCCCGGTGGCGTTCTGCACGATGCCGCGGATGATCAGCGCCGGTGCGCTCTGCGCCAGCTTGCGGTAGCGCGCCCACACTCCCGGGGCGCACAACACGTTGACCATGCCGGTCTCGTCTTCGAGGTTGACGAAGGTGACGCCCTGGGCGGTGGCCGGACGTTGCCGATGCGTCACCGCCCCGGCGACAAGGATGCGGCTCCCGTCGGGCACCGACAGCAGTTCGGCGGCCGGGACGACCCCCATCGCGGCCAGGTCCTCGCGCAGGAACTGGGTGGGATAGCTGTCCGGTGAGACGCCGGTGGCCCAGACATCGGCGGCGGCCAGTTCCAGAGCGCTCATTCCTGGCAGTGCCGGGATGTGCGTCGACGATCCCACGCCGGGCAGCCGGTCGGGGCGTTCGGCGGCGGCAGCCCCGGCCGCCCACAATCCCTCCCGACGGGTGATCCCGAAGCAGCCGAGCGCCCCGGCGGTGGCCAATGCCTCGGTTTGTGGGATCGAAAGTTGGATTCTTGCAGTCAGATTCAGCAGATCGGTGAACGGCCCACCGGCTATCCGGTCGTCGACGATCCGCTGGGCCAACTCGTCACCGATGTGACGGATGCTGCCCAGGCCCATTCGTACGTCCAGCCCCCGGTTCTCGCAGGTGGCGTGGGCCAGGCTGGCGTTGACATCGGGCCCGTGCACGATCACGCCATGGCGACGGGCGTCGGCGACCAACGACTGCGGCGAATAGAACCCCATCGGCTGGGCACGCAGCAACGCGGCGCAGAACACGGCGGGATGATGGAGCTTGAACCACGACGAATAGAACACCAGCGAGGCGAAACTCAGCGAATGACTTTCCGGGAAACCGAAATTGGCGAATGCTTCCAGCTTGTCGTAGATCTTCTCGGCCACCGCACCGGTGATACCGTGCCGCTCGCGCATCCCGTCGAAGAACCGGCCGCGTAACCGGCGCATCTTCTCGGTGGACCGTTTGGAACCCATCGCCCTGCGCAACTGATCGGCCTCCGCCCCGGTGAAGCCTGCGCAGTCCACCGCCAGTTGCATCAGCTGTTCCTGGAACAGCGGGACACCGAGGGTCTTCTCCAGGGCCGGTTTCATCGACGGGTGGTCATAAGTCACCTCTTCTTCACCGTTGCGCCGCTTGATGTACGGATGCACCGACCCGCCCTGGATGGGGCCGGGTCGGATGAGGGCCACCTCGACCACCAGGTCGTAGAACATCCGCGGTTTCAGCCGCGGCAGGGTGGCCATCTGCGCGCGGGATTCGACCTGGAACACCCCGACCGAGTCGGCGCGCTGCAGCATCTCGTAGACGGCCGGCTCCGACAGGTCCAGCTTGGACAGGTCGACCTGGATGCCCTTGTGCTCGCGGATCAGGTCGATCGCGTAGTGCAGCGCCGACAACATGCCCAGTCCCAGCAGGTCGAACTTCACCAAACCAATTGCCGCACAGTCATCCTTGTCCCATTGCAGAACGCTGCGATTCTCCATGCGCGCCCACTCCACCGGGCACACGTCGGCGATCGGGCGATCGCAGATCACCATGCCGCCGGAGTGGATGCCCATGTGCCGGGGCAGGTTGGCGATCTGGGTGGCCAGGTCGACGACCGGCTCGGGGATGTCCTCCACATCGGGGGAATCGGCAAGCCCGTTCCAGCGGCTGATCTGTTTGCTCCACGCGTCTTGTTGTCCCTGTGAGAAACCCAGCGCGCGGGCCATGTCCCGGACCGAACTGCGACCCCGGTAGGTGATGACGTTCGCCACCTGGGCGGCGTAGTCACGGCCGTACTTTTCGTAGACGTACTGGATGACCTCCTCGCGCAGGTCCGATTCGATGTCGATATCGATATCCGGTGGACCATCGCGCGCCGGCGACAGGAACCGCTCGAACAACAACTCGTTGGCAATCGGGTCGACATTGGTGACCTTGAGGGCATAGCAGACCGCGGAGTTCGCCGCCGATCCCCTTCCCTGGCAGAGGATGTCACGTTCCCGACAGAATCGGGTGATGTCGTGGACCACCAGGAAATAACCCGGGAAGTTCAACTTCTCGATGATGGCCAGCTCGTGCTCGATCTGGCGATACGCCTTCGGCGCGCGCTCCGGCGTGCCGTAGCGATCCAGCGCCCCCTCACGCACCAACAGACGCAGCCAGCTGGCCTCGCTATGTCCGGGTGGCACATCGAACGGCGGCAACTGCGGGGCGATCAGCGCCAGACCGAAGGCGCATTGCTCGCCGAGATCGGCAGCTGCGGTCACGATCTCGGTTCCGAAGATGCGGGCCATCTCCTCCCCCGAACGAAGATGCGCCCCACCCAGCGGTGCCAGCCAACCGGCCGCGTCATCCATCGAGTTGCGGGCCCTGATCGCCGCCATCGCCATGGCCAGCCGCCCCCGCTCGGGTACGGCGAAATGCGCACCGGTGGTGGCGATCAGTCCCAGTCCGAATCGGGACGCCAACCCGGCGAGCACCGTGTTGCGCTCGTCGTCGACGGGGTGACCGTGATGGGTCAGCTCGACGCTGACGCGGTCGGCCCCGAACCTGTCCACCAGGTCGGCCAGCGCCCCCTCGGCGGCTTCGGGCCCGCCACGGGTCAGCGCCTGCCGGACATGACCCTTGCGACAACCGGTGAGGATGTGCCAGTGTCCCCCGGCGGCCTCGGTGAGTGCATCGAAATCGTAACGCGGTTTTCCCTTTTCACCGCCCGCCAGATGAGCCGACGAAATCTCGCGGGACAACCGTCGGTACCCTTCGGGCCCGCGGGCGAGCACCAGCAGGTGCGGCCCGGGTGGGTCGGGCTGTTCGGTGCGGGGCATGTTCCCCAGCGACAACTCCGCGCCGAACACGGTGGCCACATCGAGTTCACGGGCGGCCTCGGCAAACCGCACGACTCCGTAGAGGCCGTCATGGTCGGTCAGTGCGATGGCCCGCAGACCCAGCCGCGCCGCCTCCTCCACCATCTCCTCCGGGGTGCTCGCCCCGTCCAGGAAGCTGTAGGCCGAATGGGCGTGCAGTTCGGCATACGGCACCGAAGAGCGCGAGCGCTGCACTCCGTCGGCCAGGTAGGACCCGCGTTTGCGCGACCAGGCCGGACTGTCACCGCCGTCGCCCGGTGGCTCCAGCGGCAGCCCGGAGCGGCGCGTTTTACCCCGGGGCCTACTGCTGAGGACCCGCTCCATCTCCGGCCAACTCGGTGGCCCGTTGTGCCAACCCACCTGAACAGCATATCGAACATGCGTTCGATATGCTCCTGCTCGGATCGGCCCTGCCCCATCGGCGCCGAATTGAGGTCCATCGGCCCTAGCACGCGCCATCGCTGGGACAGCACAGTTGAGTCGATGGAGAGAAGTCGACGCCCGAGTCAGCACACGGAGGTAGAAGGACCATGACCGACACACCGGAGCCCTCGACCGCGTCCGCCCCTGCCGCAACGACAACGGCAACCACGACGAATCGGCTCGACAACGCGGAACATCGTCCGAATCGGCTCTACCAGAGCTTGGCCTGGGTCGGCATCGTCACTGGCGTCTTGTTCGTCGTGATGGTGATTTTCGGTGTCGGGTTCGTCACCGGTGCGGCATCCGGTGGCTATCACGGATGGGCCCGCGGCTATTACAGCGCTCAGATGGGGCAGAACGGACCGAGCGGGGGTTGCCCGATGATGGGACCGGGCCCGATGATGGGGCCCGGCACGATGATGGGGCCCGGCACGATGATGGGCCCCGGCGGCATGCCGCCGCAACGTCCGGCACCGAGCATGATGCCGACACTTCCGCAGCGTCCGTCATAGCAGAGCGACGCGCAGGACGTCTGTCGGCACCGCGTGGGTGCGGTGGTCGTCGGCGACGGTGTCGGTGCACAACCGGCGCTGCCGCTACTCCTTGAGCGCCGGGGTGTCCCGCCGCAGGGTCTGGCCGAGGAAGAACGCCGGTTGCCGGGCGCGCATCACGAGCATCAGCACCGCCCCGAGCGCCAGGATCCCGAATCCGATGAAGAACACCAGCCCGATCCCGCCGATCTCGGCACCGCTGCCGTTCTCCGGGTTCATGCTCTCACCGATCGCGATGACGAACACGATCGCCAGCATCAGCCCTCCCAACAACGGGAACAAGAATTTGAAGATGATGTTGTGGGCGCCGGCGAACAGCTCTCGCCGGAAGAACCAGACACAGGCGAATGCGGTGATGCCGTAGTACCAGCAGATCATGATGCCCAGCGCGGCGATGGTGTCCCAGAGCGCATTATCGGACAACAGCTTGACCACGGTGTAGAAGCCCGCGGTGACCACCCCGGCGACCACGGTGGAGTACACCGGGGTCAGGAAGCGGGGGCTCACCTCGGCGAAGCGGGCCGGGAACGCCTTGTAGGCGCCCATCGCGAGCATGGCGCGGGCCGCGGGCAGGAAGGTGGTCTGCAGGCTGGCCACCGAGGACGCGAACACCGCCAGGTAGAGCAGCGGACCGAACCACGGACCCAGTACCGGGTCGGCCAACGCACCGAAGACATTCTCAGAATTCTCCGGGTTGCCCAGGCCCAAACCGTCCTCGCCGACGCCGGCGTACATCATCACGGCGACCGCGATCAGCAGGTAGGTGATCAGGATCGACGTCACACACAACAGCCCGGCGCGTCCCGGCACCTTGGTCGGATCCTTGGACTCCTCACCGAGGGTCAGACAGGTGTCCCAACCCCAGAACGCAAAGATCGACCCGGTGAGGCCGACGGCGAACACAGCCAGCGTCAGCCCGGTGAACGGGTTGAACCAGTCCAGGTCGAAGCTCAGGCCCGCCGGGGCATCACCGCGGCTCACATGCACGAACGCGGTGACCGCAAACGCCACCAGCACCACCAGCTGAAAGCCCACCAGCACGAACTGGACGCGCTCGCTGGTCGTGATACCACGGCTGGCGATCAGCGTCGCCAGCGCGATGAACACCAGGGTGGTGACGATGTTGACCGCGATATTGCCCGCCAGGTCGGCGATACCGGGCTGGTTGAACACACGCGCGATCAACAGGTAGAAGAACTCGACCGCGATCGCCGCCAGGTTGGACAGCACGATGATCGAGGCCACCACCATGCCCCATCCGCACATCCATCCCACGTAGGGGCCAAAGGCCTTGGTGGACCAGGTGAACGATGCGCCGCAGTCAGGTGTGCGGGAGTTCAGTTCGCGGTAGGCGTAGGCGGTCAGGAACATCGGGATGAACCCGGCGATGAAGATCGCCGGCATCTTCAGTCCCACCGCGGCGACGATCACCCCGATGCTCGCCGTCAGCGTATAACCCGGTGCCACGCAGGAGATCCCGAGCATGGCACCGGACAAGGTGCCGACCTTGCCCTCGGCCAGACCCTTGGAGACAGATCCGGAGACCGTTTCCGAACTGCTCGTGGTCATGAGGCCTCCTGGTCGGCGGTGCTGGGAACGACGATCATCGGGACCTCCAGCACCCGCAGCATCTTGGCCGCCGTCGATCCGAGGAACAACCGCCGGGGTGCGGCCAATCTGCTGGAGCCGACCATGATCAGGTCGCCGTCATGCCAGGGCAGTCGACTCACGGCATCCTCCACCGAGGCGCCGTCGGCCACCGTCGCCGTGACCGAAAACCCTTCCGGTAGTGATTCCTTCGCTTCGTTCAAGGTCCGGTGTGCGTGGGCGAGTGCGCGCTCGCGCGAGGCCTCGGCATCGCCACGCAGCGATCCGAATATCGGGTCGAGTGCGACCAACGACACCAGCCGCAGCGGGACTTCGGCCCGCTCGCACGCACGTACCGCCACGTCCAGCAGCACACCGGCACCGGCACGTTCACCGATCGCGCACGTCACCTCCCGCACCCGCGCGGCGGAGGACGACCGAGTTCCTCTTGGCGCCACGGCCACCGGCACATGGGAGGAATGCAGCAGATCGTTGACCACCGAACCGAGTGTGAAACTGCCGACCAGCCCACCGCCCGCGCCGCCGACGATCACCGCCTGCGCACCGAGGCGCCGGACCTCGCTGAGCAGACCGTCGGATGCCGAGTCGTTGAAACTCACATGCGCATGTGCGACGACGTCATCGGGCACCGTCGCCAGCGCTTCGGCCAACCACTCGTGGGCCTGCTGGGCCAACAGTTCGTCGTACCCACCGGTGGTGACCATCGCAGGTACGCCACGATCGGGGGGCAGCACCATGCAGATGTCCAGTTCGGCGCCCAGGCTCCTGGCCAGGCGGACGCCGAGGGCGACCGCATCTGCTCCGCCGGGGGTGGCGAGGTATCCCACAGCCAATCTCATCCCGACATCCTGTCAACGCAGGGGCCACCCGCACAGGCATTTGAGCCTACGAAATCAGTCGTTGTACTCCGCGGTCCCGTCGTCGAGTACCACCCGGGCGCCGGAACCGTCGGGGTGGGCGGCCTCGGTACGGAACACCGCCCGGTGGGCATCGGTGCGCCAGATCGACGTCGTGAGGGTCTCACCGGGGAACACCGGCGAGCTGAAACGCGAGGCGATGGCGGTGACCTTGGTGGCATCCCCGCCGCCGAGCTCGGCGACCAGCGCCCGGCCCGCGACGCCGTAGGTGCACAATCCGTGCAGGATCGGACGGTCAAACCCGGCCAGTGTCTGGGCAAACCACGGATCACTGTGCAACGGGTTGCGATCGCCGGAGAGCCGGTACAACAGCGCCTGGTCATCGCGCGTCGGCAGCGCGACCCGCGCATCGGGCGCACGGTCGGGGAACTCCGGTGCGGGCGGGCGCTGTCCCGGCTGTCCGCCGAACCCACCTTCGCCACGGATCACCACGGTGGTCAAAGTTTCGACCAGCACCGCACCACTGTCAGGGTCGGCTCCGACACCTTTGAACATGACCACCGCGTTCTTGCCTGCGCCCTTGTCCTGGATGTCGGCGACCTCGGAATGCACCCGCAGGCTGCCCGCCGGCGGCAGCGGCGCGAACAACCGGATCTCCTGCGATCCGTGCAGCAGCATGCCGAAGTTGAATGATCCGATCAGCATCGCGGCACCGAAGGGCGAGCACGCGATCACGGCAAAGGTCGGCAACACCTGCTGCTCGACGCCATGGCTGTTCTCGGTGGTGAACGCCAGGTCATCGACGCCCGCCCCGACCCCGAGCGCATAGAGCAGTGTCTCGCGATCGGTCCAGGTGAAGGTCTGGGCGTCGGATTTCGCGCCGATGGCATTCGGGTCGATGGGCATCAGGTCGATCCCTTCACGGCGGACTGTCGGGGTATCAGCGCCGACGATAGCCGACAGTTCCGTGCCGGTGGCCGCGATCACTTGATCATGAGGTTCACCAGGATCACCACCACTCCGATACCGGCATTGCCGAGACCCACGGCCAGCGCACCCCAGCGGGAGTAACCGCCGATACGACCGGCCAGCAGACCCCAGCCGAAGAGCAGCGCCGCATTCATCAACAGGATGATCGAGGTGAAGCCGAGGGCCTCCAAACCGTCCGGGCCCTCCACGTCATCGCGCCACGCGAAGAGATGGGCCAGCCACAAGGCGATCACGGTGGGAATAGACGCCAGCACCATGGGGATGCCGGTGAGCATCGAGGAACCGAGATCCCGCCAGAAGCCTGCCTCCGAGTTCACCTCATGGGTGGAGACATGCTGCCCATAACTACGCGTGACGGCGGCGATCGCGACGCTGATGGCCACCCACAGGGCCGAATAGCTGGGCGCTTGCCCCACCGGAATGGCGGCCAGGGTCGCGCTGGCGAACACCGTCCCGATCACACCCCCGTATATGTCGTTGGCGGACAGCGCCTTCCATCGACCGGGCGGAGCGGACGTCTGCGCCGGGGTCGGGTTGTCGGTCATGGTGCGGTCCTCAGTTCTCGGTGGGGTGATTCGTCGGTGTCATCACGGCGCGCGTCGTCGCTGACATCGAGGCGCAAGGCGTCGACCAGACGTTGGTATAGCACGCATCGCCCGATCAGCTCGTCGTGACGCCCGCGGTCGATGATTCGGCCGCGATCCATCACGATGATCGTGTCGGCATCGATGACGGTCGAAAGACGGTGCGCGATGGTGATGACCGCGCGTTGTGTGGCTTGCTGCCGAATGACTTCGTGCACAGCAGATTCGGAGAGCCCATCGATCTGTGCAGTGACCTCGTCCAGGAGCAGCGCATCCGGTTCGGCCAGCAGCGCCCGGGCCAACGCGACACGTTGACGCTGCCCACCCGAGATCGTCGCAGCCTGGACATCGGTGTCGAGGCCCTGCGGGAGCCCGTCGACGAGATCGGACAGTCGCAGCTGCGCGATGATCGCATCGATATCCCCCTGCGACGCAGCCTGGTTGGCGAACACCAGGTTGTCGCGAAGACTTCCCGGCAGCAGCGGACTGTCCTGCTCGACATAGCCGAGTCGTTCCCGCACACCGCTGCTGCCCAAGTCTGCGTACGGCGTGCCGGACATCAGCAGTCGGCCGCTGTCGGGCTCGATGAACTTGAGCATCAGGGCGAACAATGTCGTCTTTCCGGCACCGGAGGGGCCGACGATCGCCGTGTGTCCGCGTCGAGGCAACTCGAGGTCGACATCACAAAGGATCTGCGGGCCATCGGCGCGGTACCGAGCGCTGACCCGCTCGAGTGCAATGACCGGGGCCTCGTCGACTACCGGCCTCGACGCGGATCCCTCGGATCGCTCCGGCGACAAAGCCTGCACGTCCCTGATCCTGCCCGCCGCGGCAATGCCCGCCTGCAGAGTCGTGAGGTGGGTGCTCAGTTCCATCGCGGGGCCGAGCAAGCCCACCGCATAAAGCAGGAACGCCACCAGCGTGGACATGCCGAGCTGGCCGATCGCAACGAGATAGGCACCGCCGCAGACGATCACCAAAGTTGCGGCCTGCACTCCCGAAAAGGCCACACTCCACACCAGCGCCTCTCGGCGCACGGCGCGCAGGCCGTGACCTCGCGACTCGTCCGCGAGGTTGACAAGGTTGCCGGCCTGACGCTCCTCCGCCCTGGCGACCTTCACGGTCTTGATGGCCCGCAAGGTTGCCTCCAGCGAGCCACCGAGACGCCCCAGCGAACCCTGCGCCTCTTCCTGCGCCTGCCCGATGGCGGGCATCAGAGCGGCGAAGACCAACGCGACCAGCAGCATTGCCGTGATGGTGACCGCACCCAACAACGGATTCAGGTACACCATCAGCACCAGGGTCCCGAGCACGGTGATCGTTCCGTTGACCAAGCCGACCGCACTGGAGGAGGCGGCCTCCCGCAGGAGCACGGTGTCACTGGTGACCCGAGTCACCATTTCCCCGCTCGGTCGTACCTGCAGCGGTACCAGCCGGGCCCGCAGGAAACGACGGATCATGCCTTGGCGGGCGTCGTAGACGATGTGCTCCGCCAGCGTCCCCAGCACGATCCATTGCCGCCAACTCAAGACGGTGCCGACGATGATCAGTGCGGCGAGCAGCATCACCGGTGCACCGAATCGGTTACCCGGCATACCGATTGCGTCCAACACCCATCGCGTGACCAATGGTGTCGCAAGCTCTGCTGCCGATACGCCCAGCCCCAGCACCAGGGCATAGAACAGCTTGCCGCGGTGGGGACGGGTGAACTCCCACAAGACGGACAGCTTCGTCGGCTGCTTCACGTCACGGAAATCGGACGGCGGATCCATGCTCATACCCAAAATTAGGACACACTTGTCCGATTTTCGTCAAGTCATGACCGATAGCCGGTCGATGGGGCATCATGAGTGCATGCCGACACCAGGTACTCCGCCACGGTTGCGTGACCGCACCCGTGCGGCATTGCTCACGGCGGCGATCGACGTGTTGACCGACACCGCCGCAGCCTCGATGAGTGATATCGCCAAGGCCGCCGGCGTCGCGCGAAGCACGCTCAACCGCTACTTCCCCGATCGCGCCGCCCTCACCGAGGGCATCGAGGCTTTCGTCGAGGCCCAGTACGAAGAGGCCGTCCGGGAGGCTCGCACCTCTGAAGGCACCGGGCTGGCCGCCTACCTGCGAATTGTCGACGAGATGCTCGAGCGTCTCGACAGCCTCGGCTGGTGGATGCGAGCCGGCGCGGATGCCGATCCCGATGATTTCGACTGCGAATCCGATGCAGGCATCATCGCCGTCATCCAACGCGGGCAACAGGACGGCTCGGTCGACACCCACTTCACACCGCTGTTCATGGTTGGTGCGACATGGTCACTGCTGACCGCGGCGCACATGGACATTCGGCACGGAAAGCAACCCCGACGGGAAACCCGCGACATGTGTCGCACCGCACTCGCGAAAGTCGCAGGCGTCGCGAAAGAGCATCCAGTCAGCGGGTAGATCCCGCCGTCCGACGGATTCCGTGCGACCCGGCGCGTTGACACGCTGGTGCCATGTCCGAAACTGTGCAGGCACCTGCCGAAACACCCGTCGTCACGAGTCCGGTTACCAGTGCGCCGCCAACCCGATCCAAGTCCTCCACCCGGATCTACCGCGTCGCGGCAGGTGTCGGCATCGCCGTGGGGGCCGTCATCATCGGCGGCGCGATCTTCTTGTTCGGCCTCCTGATCGGCAGTCAGTCGAGTATGGGCTGGGAGGATCCCGGTTATGTCGGCAGCGGCTACGAAGCCGACTGGGATACGGGCATGGACATGGGCATGTTCGGCGAAGACGATGCAGCGTTCTGGGGCGAGTGGACCGGACCCGACGACAGCGACGCCGAACCGAGTTCGCCGACGAACACCCAGCCGACACCGACCCGCTGATCCTCGACCCGATTCTCAGCCGAAAAGCGACGCGGTGGNTCGCTTCGTCACGAGAGCCATCACGAGACTCTCTGTCACGCAGAGCTCAGCCCGCCAACGGAATGTGCAACGACAGCCGATATCCGCCGTCAGCCAACCTCCCGGAAGAGAGCGAACCGCCGAGGAGGTCGGCACGTTCACGCAACCCCAGCAGACCGTAACGGTCGCTGGGCAACCGCTCGGGCGTCCGGTTCGGCGCATTATTGGTCAGCGTCACCTGCACTCGTTGGATGGTGACACCGAGTTCCAGCGTTGCGTGTGCCCCCGGCGCGTGTTTGGCGATGTTCGTCAAACCCTCCTGGACCACCCGATAGATGGCTCGTTGCACTGCCGCGGGAAGCGTGACCGCAGGGTCGACATCGGTGCTGATGTCAATGGCGACACCCGAATTGGCTACCAGCGCATCGACATCGTCGATGCTGGGCGGCGGGTCGAGGGCCTCGGGGTGTCCGCCTGCTGCCCGCAGCACCCCGACCATGTCCCGCAGTTCGTCGAGCGTCTGCACGCTCAGTTTGCGAATGGTCCGTGCTGTTCTCGCGGTCTCCTCATCGGGTGCTGTCACTTGAAGCGCACCCGCCTGTACCGCGATCAGGCTGACCTGATGCGACACCACATCGTGCATCTCTCTGGACAGATTGGTGCGTTCCCGCGCCAGCGCCTTGTCGACGATCAACTCTTGTTCGTGTCGATGAGCCCGGTCGATCTCGACCAGTTTGGCCGACAATTCCGCGCGCGCACGCATGAGTAGCCCGAGGAGCAACGGCGCGCCGGTGAACAGAATCGCGTAGACAATGTCGAGTAAGCGGCTGGCATTGGAATACGGCGTCTCCCAGACGCTGGTGTAGCACACGAACACCACTGCCGCACAACCGTATATGTGCACACGACTGGCGCGTTGCTCGGCGACGGTGTAGAGCGCGACGAGTGCCGCGACGACCGCGGAGCCCACCACCAACGCCGGGATGGTCGCGGCGAAAACGAGATAAGGAAATCGACGACGCACCGCCAGGACGGCGACGGCCATGATCGCCAGCGTCATCGCCCTCGTCGAGTAGCCGCCGTCGATGCCGTTGAGTACGACATCGGCACTGGCGAGGCCGATGAGCAACACATCGATCAGGAAACGTTGGCCCGGTGGCGGCCATCTAGTGGTCATGCCGGTCGCCATTGTCCAGGACACCGGCGCGCTGAGCGAGAATGGCGGCTTCGACCCGACTTCTGACCCGCAGTTTGGACAAGATCGAACTGACCTGATCCTTCACGGTCCCCACGCTGGTGTAGAGCGTGCCCGCGATCTCACCGTTGGAATGCCCCCGTGCCAGCAATCGCAGCACCTCGGTTTCACGATCGGTCAAAGCCTGCAACCGCTGAGCCGCATCTCGATCCACCGGGTCTTCGAGGTAACCCGAGATCACCTTGGGACCGACGCCGCCCGACAGCACGAGACCACCAGCCGCCAGACTTCGTATCATGTGCGGTAGTTGTTCCGGGTCAGTGTCTTTCAACAGGTATCCGGAGGCTCCGGAGCGCAGCGCGGCGGCGATGTATTCGTCTGCGTTGAAGGTGGTGAGCATGGCCACCGCCGGCGGCGACGGCAGTCGCTGCAGCTCAGCCAGTACGGTCAGACCGTCCTTGACGGGCATCCGAATGTCCAGCAGCACGACATCGGGCTCTTGCTCACGGATCACAGCAAGAGCGCCCACACCGTCGCATGTGCCGACCACCTCGATATCGGCAACGGCCGACAGGATCAGCTGGAACCCGGATCGAATCAACGCTTCGTCATCGACGATCACCACCCTGGGCACGGCGTCCTCCTCCACACTGCGGTCGCCATGGCGGGCGATCCGGCACCCACGGTAGCGCCAGGAGGCGATGACACCGACCCTA
This sequence comes from Mycolicibacterium sp. 22603, assembly GCA_052044345.1. Taxonomy (GTDB): domain Bacteria; phylum Actinomycetota; class Actinomycetes; order Mycobacteriales; family Mycobacteriaceae; genus Mycobacterium. The sequence goes on along the minus strand of JBQEMX010000005.1, from coordinate 20,301 downwards.
TCCACCGCGTTGTCCGCCGGATGGTTTTGACGTTCGTACGGATGGATGGACGTCATTGACACCACGCACTAACCGATGAGCCCGATACGCCGGGCGAGCCAAGGGAGTTCGACCGCTAGTCCCGCCGAGAACGCTCGCCAGTCGTGAGCGCCCGGCACCTCGCTGAGGTGCCCGTCCATTCCCGCCGCTCCGATGGCGTCGAGCACCTTGACGGCATCGGGCCTGTTGTCACGATCTGAGCTACCGATCACGATCGCGCCCGCGCTGCCGGAGAAGCGCTGCCTGCGCAGGATGTCGAGTGGATTGACCTGTTCGAATCGACGCTCGTCACCTCCGAACGCTTCCATCACGGTCCGTGGTCGGTCCCCGAGCGATGGTTCCGCGGTACCGGCGATGTCGATGAATGTCGGATAGACCGTGGGATGGTTGGTGGCCAACTGAAGTGCACAGGTACCGCCATAGGACGCGCCCGCCACTGCCCACGCCGTCGGCCGGACATCGACTGTCAACCTGGCCTTGATCCATGCGGGCACGTCGACGGCCAGATAGGTGGCACTGTTCCCGCGGCGCGAATCGAGGCACAGCGGATCAGCCAGCTGGCTGCCGGTGGCGTCCGGGACCACCACCACCGGTGCCAAGCCATTATGGGCGGCGGCGAAGGCGTCCATGATCTGCGGCAGTTTCCCGGCGCTGATCCAATCCTGGGGGCCTCCCGGTTGTCCCGCTATCAGCACCAGTACCGGCAGCCGTGGCGGAACGTCGGTGAAATAGGCCGGCGGCAGATAGATCCGGGCGGGGCGAGCAGCGAAACCCGACACGGTCGCGGGTATCACCGCCGAGGTGATCTTGCCGCCTCGGGTGAGCCCGGCCGGACTCACCCACATCCTGTCCAGCGGCCCGTGTGCGCTCACGGGTAGCGACTTCTGATGTCGATCGGGAAGCACGATGTCGTCGACGCGGGTGATCCCGAGTGCATCCCTAACCGTCGGATACGCGGCGAACACCTGATTGATCTGGTTGAGACACGCTGCCACGACCAGCACCGCGGTCACGATGGTGATGGCCGAGCGTCCCAGAGAACGTCGCCGAGAGCTTCCCGGACAAACACGCAAGATCATCACCGCAATGGCAAGAGATACCGCGAGAACGACCGCCCCCAACCAGAGGTACACCGAGACCGGTAACCGGTCGGGAAAGATCGCCCACACGTCGCGCACCAGGTAGACGCCGATCATCGGCACCGTCACCGCCGTCGCCACGCACACCACCAATGTCCTGACGACCACACGCGGCGACCGCGCAGCGCGAGACACCTGCACCACCAGCCATATCGCAGCCGCAATAGCCATGACCGACAGCGCCGCCGGCGCCGGCCCGCTCAGGAGCGACCAATCGAGCATCGTTCGGCTACAACGCGCCGGGGGTGAGCAGGCCGTTGACCCGCAGCAGATGAATGCCCACGACGATCACCAGGGTGATGAGCATCGACGCGACCACCACCGCGATGGCAGCAGCACGGGCCCGTGCGTCCGACTGTGGGGACGATGGTGCCGGATGCCTGTTCTTCTTCACATCGTCCAGCTTTGTCGTGCACGGCATGTGCCGGCATCGGCCATTCGGCCATCTCCGTCCGCCGGCTGGCTGAATCTCCTCGCGGGTCGATGTACCCGGCCACCCGCGTCCGATTATTTACCCTAGGGGGTATGGTATAAATCGGAAATCGGACCGCCAGGGCGGAACGGCTTTCGTCATCGTCTGTGCGTAACCCGCACCCACGAAGGGAACATCGCTGTGAACATGCTCGCGAAGACGTGGGTGCCGATCACGGTGTCGCTCGCCGTCGCCATCGGTGGCGTGGCCGTGGTGCACCTGCGCGATTCCTTCGGGTCCGAGCCCATCTTCACCGCCACCGGACGAGGCGCCCAGCCGCTCGATCCCACCTTCGTCAAACATGTGACCTACGACGTCTATGGCCCGGCCCGGACGGCAGGCAGCGTGAGCTACCTGGATATGGACGCCACGGCCCACCAGGTGGAATTCACCTCTTTGCCATGGACATTGACCATCACCACCACCACACCAGCGGTGCTTGCCAGTGTGGTTGCCCAGGGTGACGAGCAGAGCATCGGGTGCCGGATCACCGTCAACGGTGTGGTGAAGGCCGAACAGTCGGCAGCCGGACACGACGCACAGATCTCCTGTCTGGCGAAAGCGGCATGAACCACGATGCGCAGACGCGACCGGCCCCGATGCGGCTGATCCGCCGGTTCGCTGTCCCGATACTCATCGCCTGGTTCCTGCTGACCCTTGGGATCAATGTGCTGGTCCCGCAAATCGAGACCGTGGCCCGCGAACACGCCGTGACGATGTCTCCGCACGACGCACCCGCGATGATCGCCACCCGCCACATCGGCGCCACCTTCGATGAATTCGACTCCGACAGCATGGCGATGGTGGTGCTGGAAGGTGACACAGAGCTGGGCGATGAGGCGCGCGGGTACTACCGGGAGCTCGTGCGCGCCCTACGGGCCGACAGCGCGCACGTTCAACACGTCCAGGATGTCTGGGGAGATCCGTTGACGGCGGCCGGCGTCCAAAGCAGAGACGGCAAAGCCGCGTATGCACAGGTAAACCTGGCCGGCGACCAAGGTAGTACGGAAGGGATCCGGTCGGTCGGGGCGGTACGCACCATTCTCGAGAACTCGGCACCCCCTGCGGGACTCAAGGTCTATGTGACCGGCTCCGCGGCGCTGACCGCCGATATGAACGAGGCGGCCGACAAAAGCATGCTGCTCATGATGGGCGTCACCGGCGTGGTCATCATGATCATGCTGCTCATCACCTATCGGTCGGTCGTCACGATGTTGCTCGTACTGGTGATGGTCGGGTTCGAAATGGGGACGGCCAGAGGGGTCGTGGCGCTGCTCGGCGATATGGGCGTACTCGGTTTCTCGACATTCGTGGTCGCCATGCTGTCCTCTCTGGCGATCGCTGCCGGCACCGATTACGCGATCTTTCTCATCGGCCGCTACCAGGAGGCGCGTCAAGCCGGCGAAGACCCAGAGTCGGCCTACTACACCATGTTCCGTGGCACCGCGCACATCATCGTGGGGTCGGGACTCACCATTGCCGGGGCAACCCTGTGCTTACACTTCGCACGTCTGTCGTATTTCCAGGCACTGGGCATACCCTCGGCGATCGGGCTGGTAGTCGTGGTCGCCGGAGCACTGACAGCCGCGCCGGCGGTCGTGGTGGTCGCGAGTCGCTTCGGACTTCTGGATCCCAAGCGTGCACCGAACGTCCGTCGGTGGCGGCGCATCGGGACCGTCACCGTGCGTTGGCCTGGCGCCGTGCTCGCCGCGACGCTCGCCATCGCGCTTCTCGGCGTCGCGTTCGTACCGACGATGGAGGTCAACTACAACGACCGCTTCTACATATCGAAGGACCTCCCGTCCAACGTGGGATACGCGGCCGCCGAGCGTCATTTCAGCGCAGCGACAATGAATCCCGACATCCTGATGGTCGAGACCGATCACGATATGCGTAACAGCGCCGACATGCTGGTCCTGGACAGGATCGCCAAGGAAGTATTCCGCACGCCCGGTGTTGCCATGGTGCAGGGCATCACCCGGCCGCTGGGTGGGCCGATGGCGCATAGTTCGATACCGTTCCAGATCAGCGCTCAGTCCATTCCGATTCAACAGAACCTGCAGTTCATGAAAGACCGCACCGCCGATATGCTCACGATGAGCGATGACCTCGGCGCCATGATCAAATCGATGGAAAAGTTGGAGGCGGCGCTCGCGCGGATGGGTGGGGCCACCGATCGGATGGTCGGCGATATGACCGACGCCAAGGCCACACTCGACGAGGTACGCGATCATCTGGCCGACTTCGACGACGTGGTTCGACCGTTGCGCAACTACTTCTACTGGGAGCCGCATTGCTTTGACATTCCGGCCTGCTCGGGGGTCCGATCGATCTTCGACGCCATCGACGGGGTGGACACGTTCAGCGACGATATGCGCGCCCTGGTGGATGACACACGTGATGTCAGTGCCGTCGTTCCCGACATGCTCGCCCAGTTCCGGCCGATGATCACGATCGCCGAATCGATGCGCGCCACCTTGTTGACCATGCACAGCAGCTTTTCCGGCCTGGTCACTCAGATGGCGCAGATGACCGACACGGCCAGCGCCATGGGGCAGGCCTTCGATCGATCCCAGGGTGGCGACTACTTCTATCTCCCCCCAGAGGCGTTCCAGAACCCGGACTTCCAGCGCGGACTTGAGCTGTTCCTCTCACCCGACGGCAAGGCCGCCCGATTCATCATCACCCATGAGAAGGATCCGGCGACCCCCGCCGGCATTGCGGCCGTGACGCCCGAACTCGAGGCGGCCCACGAGGCTGTCAAGGGCACAAGTCTCACCGAAGCGACGTTCTCCCTGACCGGCACCGCGGCCATCTACCGCGACATCCAGTCCGGGGCGCATTACGACCTGTTGATCGTCGGCGTCGCAGCACTGACATTGATCTTCGTCGTGATGCTGTTGATCACCCGAGCCTTGGTCGCCGCGCTGGTGATCGTCGGCACGGTGGTGCTGTCCCTCGGCGCCGCCTTCGGTCTGACGGTGTTGATATGGCAGTACGGATTCGGACTCGAACTGAACTGGATCGCCCCGGTGTTCGGTCTGATCATCCTGTTGGCCGTTGGATCGGATTACAACCTGTTGCTCGTGTCCCGGTTCCAGGAAGAGATCGGCGCCGGGTTGCGCACCGGAATAATCCGGTCGATGGGCGAGACGGGTAGCGTGGTCACCGCCGCGGGTTTGGTGTTCGCCTTCACCATGATGTCCATGGTGGCAAGCGATCTCAGTTCGATCGGTCAGGCGGGCAGCACGATCGGGATCGGACTGCTCTTCGACACACTCATCGTGCGCTCGCTCATGACACCGTCCATCGCGGCGCTGCTCGGTCGATGGTTCTGGTGGCCGCTGCGGGTCCGGAACCGAGCGAAATATACCCATGCGGGTATAGTGACATCAACCACAGGATAGACAGGAAAACGTTGAGCATGATCGACGATCAGCAGAGCATCGAAGCCATCCTGGCACGGCTGAAGCGCGCCCAAGGGCAGCTCGGCGGTGTCATCAACATGATCGAGCAGGGCAGAGACTGTAAGGCTGTTGTCACCCAGCTCGCAGCGGTGTCTCGGGCACTGGACAGAGCGGGCTTCAAGATTGTGGCCACCGGTATGCGCGAATGCATCGTCGCAGACAAAGAAGGCGGTACCGCTCCCCTGTCCGAAGCCGAGCTGGAGAAACTGTTCCTGACGCTGGCATGAAGTATCTCAGCCGTCGACCTGGCAACTCACATCGCGATAGACCAAGCGCGCCGTGAGCACCGCCGCAACCGCCAACGACGTTGTGAAAAGCCATGCGCTGAGCGACAACTGAATCCCGCCGCTGAGTGTGTGCCCACTGGTGCATCCGCCGGCCATCCGCGCTCCGAGCAGCGTCAGAAAGGAACCACCGAAGACGGCAGCCTGGCGCAGGCGAGGGTTGTCGCCAAAACGATTCCGCCACGACGGCGGAGTCACCTTCGCGAACGCCGCGAAACGCCCGGTGAACAGGTACGCAGACAAGAAGGCGCCGATCAGCACACCGAGATCGGTCAGTGGCTCCCAGCCGATCGTTTCGAAAACATTGTGCGAGTATGTGGAGTCGCGCATGAACAGCACGCCGACCACCCATGAGTAGGTGGTGGACTGGCCGAATTGCTGACGCAGGAACAGGGCCAGCACGCCCAGGACGGCGACAGCGGATCCAGCGAGAAGCGTTGCGCGAACGAAAAAGCCGGGGTGTGTGGCGTACTGTTCAGACAACCGCGCCAGTCGGTTTCTGCGGCCGACCGTTCTACGCGCACCTTCGTTCAGGTAGCGCGTGGTATCCAGCGCCATCTGCCGATCGTAGGCATCGGGATCACCTCCCCGGATACTCCGAAGGCAGCAATGCCGACTTGCTTGATAGCGCGGAAGAAAATACAACGCACTCAATGCCGCCGCGGCGTAGAGCAGCGCGATGGTCACCATGCGATCCGGTGGCACGTCCTGTATGTTCCCGCCCGCCACCAGGTCTCCGAAGTTCGCGGCGGAGATAATCCGTCGCCCGAAACCGTTATCCGCCATAGCAGTCCATGCCGCGGCGCCCAACAGACCGCCAGGAATCGCGAGTAGCGCATCTCGGCGGCCTTCTCCGATCGCCATCAGCGTGGCGCCCGGCAAGTAGCCGCTGAGCGCCAGACCGACACCGAACAGGATCCCACCCAACGCCACGCCATAGACGTAGGTCGGCTTGGGCGAGAAGTGCATGGCGACGCCTGACACATGCAGGCCGTAGAGCAGAACCGAGCCCAGCGCGGTGACCAGCAGGAAGCAGGCCGGCAGCAGCCGGTCGATCAGCCGAGCAGCCCTGATGATCGTCTCGGGATTGCCGATGCCCCACAACGAGGCGATGAAGCCGAACCCCATCCCCAGCGGGAGACCGACCCACGTCGGCGCAGTGATCCCGTTCATGATCCCACCTGCCCTTCGTCATCGCACCTCACCGCTGACACCCCCTTGCGTTCGGTCGACCTTCTAGCGCAAATATACCGTAGGGGGTATGGTAAAAGCGGGTAGAGAATCGTCGGCTCGGCAACACCCGCCGACTGGCCGAATCTGCCACTCATCGATACCCGTTTCATCATCGAAGGGATTCACCGTGTGTCGCGCTGTGACATGCCGCACCTGCGGCAAGACCACCTGGGCCGGCTGTGGCGCTCATGTCGAGGCCGTCCGCGCCGGCGTGCGAAAGGACGACTGGTGCGATGGCCACGCCTCGCCGCCGCGTAACAAGTGGAACCCGTTCCGTCGCAGCCATAGATGAGGGAGAAGAAAAGATGACAGACTCCATGGCACCCCCCATCGATGTCGCCGATGCCGACGCGCTCGTGACCCAGGGAGGGGCACTGTTGCTCGACGTCCGCGAAGACTCCGAGTGGGTCGCCGGTCACGCGCCGGCAGCCACGCACTGCGCACTGGCAGAACTCACTCCCGAGCACTATCGCGGATCGACAGTTGTCGTCATGTGCCGATCCGGAGGTCGATCACAGACGGCTGCCGACGCACTGTGCGCCGCAGGGATCACAGCGCTGAATCTGACCGGAGGGATCTCCGCCTGGTACGCCTCCGGGCGTGCCGTCGTCTGCGATGACGGGTCCGCCGGGACTGTCGCATAGCCCACACCGCTGCCGGAATAGCGGCGTCCGGCCCGCCGTTACTATACCCATAGGGGTATACAAGGATCGCAGATCGAGCGTTCATACCCGGCCACACAAGGAGTTAGATCATGATCTTCGAGCAGTACTATCTCGAATGCCTCTCCCACGCCTCATACCTCATCGGTGATGAGACCACCGGCCGAGCGGTCGTGGTCGACCCGCAGCGCGATGTCTCGGCGTATCTTGCGGATGCCGACCGCCTCGGTCTGACGATCGAGATGGTGATCGAGACGCACTTCCATGCAGATTTCCTCTCCGGGCATCTGGAGCTCGCCGAGGCTACGGGCGCGCACATCGTGTACTCGTCCGTAGCGGAAACCGAGTTCGAGTCGGTGGGCGTGGCCGACGGAGAGCGGCTCGCACTCGGTGAGGTGATCCTGGAGTTCCGTCACACCCCGGGCCACACCCCGGAGTCGATGAGCATCGTCGTCTTCGAGAATGCCGAGGACACCCAGCCATTCGGTGTGCTGACCGGTGACACGCTGTTCATCGGCGACGTCGGCCGGCCTGATCTGCTGGCCTCCATCGGACACACACGAGAGGAACTCGCCAGCGCGCTCTACGACTCCCTGCATGACAAGCTGATGACGCTGCCGGACCAGACACGGGTGTTCCCCGCCCACGGTGCCGGATCGGCATGTGGCAAGAACCTCTCCACCGAACTGTCGTCGACGATCGGCGAGCAGAAGGCGACGAACTACGCACTTCGAGCACCGGACAAGGCCACCTTCATGGCACTGGTCACCGAAGGCCAGGCTCCCGCGCCGGGCTACTTCGCCTATGACGCGATACTCAACCGGAAGAACCGAGCCCTGCTCGACGAGGACGAGATGCCGGTGGCGTTGGCCTTCGACCAGGTCCAGTCGGCCATGGCCGCCGGGGCGGTCCTCGTCGATGCCCGCAGTGCAGAAGACTTCGCGCTGGGGCATCTGCGCGGCGCGATCAACATCGGGCTCGCCGGCCGCTATGCCGAGTACGGCGGATCGGTGTTGCCCCACGATGCCGACATCGTGCTGGTGACCGAAACCGGCCAGGAGCTCGAAGGCAAGAACCGGTTGGCGCGCATCGGATTCGACCGCGTGATCGGCTATCTCGCTGATCCCGAAGAGGCCATGTTCGCCCATGCCGGGGAGGTTAGGACCGCTTCGCGGTTGACCGCTGCGGCGTTCGACGAGCGCATCGCATCGATCCCGGACCTGCAAATCATCGATGTCCGCAAACCGACCGAAGTGGCAGATGGAGCGGTCGCCCACGCGGTCAACATCCCCGTCGGAGATCTGCCAGGACGGCTCGACGAGCTGAATCCGCAACGACCGACCGTCGTGTACTGCGCCGGCGGCTATCGCTCGTCAGCCGCTGCCAGCCTATTGCGCCGGGAGGGCTTCGACGACGTCAGCGACATCCTCGGCGGCTACGGCGCCTGGGCCGAGTCGTATCAGCACGCCTGACCGCCCAGGAGGTTCACATCCATGTCGAATGTCACCACACATCGCGTCCTCATCGTGGGAGGGGGAACCGCGGGCATCACGGTCGCGGCGCGGCTGCACCGCAAGGGATATCGCAACGTCACCCTGATCGAACCGTCGGACACCCACTACTACCAACCTCTGTGGACCCTGGTCGGCGGCGGACACGCGCATGCCGCGAGCACGAAACGACCCATGCACTCGGTTCTCCCACCGTCCACCGCGTGGATCCAACAGAGCGTCAGCACCTTCGATCCCGACAACAACTCCGTGACCTGCGCCGACGGCTCCGTCCACGGATACGATGCGCTCGTCGTCTGCCCTGGTATCCAGCTGGATTGGCGCAAGACCGACGGCCTGTCCCGTGCCATCGGACACGACGGCGTTTCCTCCAACTACCGCTACGATCTTGCTCCCCGAACCTGGGAGATGATTCGCGGACTTCGAAACGGCACCGCGGTGTTCACGGTGCCGAGCGGACCCATCAAATGTGCCGGTGCCCCGCAGAAGATCGCCTATCTGGCCAGCGACTACTGGCGCAAGCAGGGAGTCCTCGACAACATCGACGTCCACCTGATCATGCCCACACCGCGACCGTTCGGGATCCCGTCCATCGCCACCAGCCTGGACAAGGTCATCGACGACTACGGCATTTCGCTTCATGTGAACTCCGAGATGACCGCGGTCGACCCGTCCTCTCGTACCATACAGATCACCGCCGAAAGTGGCACCACCACAATGTCTTATGACTTCCTGCACGCTGTCCCCCAGCAGTCGGCGCCGGACTTCATCAAGGCGAGCCCGCTGTCGGTCGAGGACGCCAACGGATACGTCGCCGTCGACAAATACACCATGCAGCACGTCCGCTACCCGAATGTGTTCGCACTGGGCGACGTGGCGTCGACGCCGAACTCCAAGACGGGCGCGGCGATCCGAAAGCAGGCACCCGTGGTCGTGCACAACATCGACGCGATGCTGAACGGGCGGGCTATGACGGCGCACTACGACGGGTATTCGTCATGCCCGATCGTCACATCGTCAAAGTCGATGCTGCTGGCGGAATTCGACTACGACCTCACGCTCAGACCGAGCTTTCCGGTGCTCGACCCCACAGTGCCGCATCGGCCCTTCTGGTACGTCAAGAAGCACGGGTTACCACTGATGTATTGGAATTTCATGTTGAAGGGGCTGGCGTAGCGGCCGGCCCCGGTCCGAAGGATTCCAGGATGATCATCCCGCTCACACGACCTTTGGTTCTGAAGCGATGAGTACCGTCGCGCCGGCGCTGGCGCTGGGTGCGGTCATCGGTGTACTGCTCGGCCTGCTCGGCGGCGGTGGTTCGATCCTGGCCGTGCCGGCGTTGGTGTATGCGCTGGGACTGACTTTCCAGCAGGCGATCCCGCTATCCCTCATCGTCGTCGGGTTGGCATCGGCAGTCGGCGCGCTGCCGAAGATTCGGCACCGCCAGGTGCAATGGAGATTGGTGGCGATCTTCGCCCTGACCGGTATGCCGGCGACGGCGGTCGGCACCGCAGTCGGCAAGCAGCTCCCCCAGAACGTGTTGACCGTCGGATTCGCGCTCATCATGGTCATAGCCGGCGTGCGCATGCTGCGCGGGGGCGACAACACTGGAACAGCATGCCGGCTCACCGACGGCAGCATCGATTGGCGGCGCTGCGCCGGACGCTCCATCCCGGTCGGCATCCTCGTCGGATTGCTCACCGGCGTGTTCGGGGTGGGCGGCGGTTTCCTCATCATCCCAGCACTGGTCCTGTTGCTCGGTGTCGAAATGCCCACTGCCATTGGCACATCGTTGCTCATCATCACCGCGAACGCGGCGGCCGGTATCGTGTCCCATCTCGGTACACCGATCGACTGGTCCATTGCGGCGGCATTCGCCCTCCCCGCCATCCTCGGGTCTCTTCTCGCCGGACACTGGGGAGTCCGACTGGATACGCGGCGTCTCAACCGCTGGTTCGCCGTGCTGATTTTCGTCGTCGCCGCCTATCTCATCGTCGACACGTGCCTCATCCGCGTATAGGTAGACACTGCGCACCCAGGCGTATCGTTGCCGGCTTTTCGCAATTCGAGCGGAACCGTTCGAGAGTGACGTTTCTGCGCTCACACCGGCGGCCCGTTGACCGCAGAAACGTCACTCTCACGCGGCCGGGCGCGGGCTAACGTTCCGACGGCAGCAGGGTTGACGCGATCGTGGCGAGTGCTTTGACCGCCGATGTGGCGTCGCGCTGATACTGGGCGTGGACGATGGCGCCATCGATTGCCACTCCGAGCGCTTGTGCCGTCCGGGCTCGGCTCGGGCCCGGCGGGAGTGTCTCCTTGATCGCCGCAACCATCTCGGCCTTGTGCCGTGCGGTGATGGCGTGAACCTCGGGTAACTCCGCACCGATCTCGTTGACGCTGTTGATGAACGCACAGCCGCGAAATGAGTCCGCGGTCAGCCATTCCGCGATCGCGGAGACCACCGCGGGGCGGCGATGGCCATGAGCGTGGCGATCGAGCGCGTCGACGAACCATTCCATCCAACGGCGGTGTCGCAAATCCAAGAACGCCAAGATCAGGGCGTCCTTGCTCGGGAAGTGGCGGTAGAACGTCACTTTGGTGACGCCCGCCTCGGCGATCACCTTGTCGACCCCGGTCGCCCGGATCCCTTCTCGGTAGAAGAGTCGGTACGCGGTAGCCAGTATCCGCTCCCTGGCCGGAAGGGACGGCACGTCAACCTGCGGATCGAGAGTCTGGGCGATGCTCACATCTCCACTGTAGACAGATCTGTCTACAGTCGCTAGCCTTAAGTGCCATGTAGACAACTCTGTCTACATGGCCGACAATGCGACCTGATTTCCGAGAGAGACACCGAAATGACCATGACCCCCGCAACCGGCGTCAAACCGCCGGTTCCCCCGTTCACCGACGAATCGGCTGCCTTGAAGGCAAGGCTGGCAGAGGACGCCTGGAACAGCCGCGATCCGCAGCGCGTCGCGGAGGGCTATTCCGTCGACAGCGTCTGGCGCAACCGGTCGGTGTTCGTCACGGGCCGCGCACAGATCGTCGAATTCCTCAGCGACAAATGGAACCGCGAACACGAGTACCGGCTGATCAAGGAACTGTGGGCGCACAGCGACAACCGCATCGCGGTCCGCTTCGCGTACGAATACCACGACGACTCGGGGCAATGGTTCCGCGCCTACGGTAACGAGAACTGGTTGTACAACGAACACGGCCTGATGACGCACCGCCACGCCAGCATCAACGATCTGAGGATCGAACAAAGCCAGCGCAAGTTCTTCTGGGACACCAATGCGCCGCGGCCACAGGACCATCCGGGCCTGTCCGACCTGGGCCTGTGACTCTCCGCTTCGGCCAGAGCCGTGGGCCGGGAGGCGCGCACCTTCAGACGCGAGGTCCCTTCGTCGGCGGACGCTTGTGCCCGACCTTCCAGCTAGGGCGCCGATGGCCGAACCACGATCCGCCCCACCAAACCGGCGGCCAGCATCAGCACCGACGCCGTTGCCAGCCATGGTGCTGCGCGGCCCGCCCCGGTATCCGGCACCGCGTCGACGACTGCGCCGAGCGCCGCCGAGGCCGGCAACACCAGGATTCCGCCGATGGAAGCGTACATCCCGTAGTAGGACCCCAGATGCTGCTCCCGAGCCAAACCGGGGATCGCGGCACGAGCGGCAGGAGAGATGATCATCTGTCCCACTGCCATCAACAGCACGAAGGCGGCGGTGCCGGCCAGGACGGCGGGACGTCCACCGACGGACGCCGCGGCGGCCGCTGACAGGGCCCCGACCGCGGTCAGGAGCAAGCCGGTCCGCAGTGCACGACCGACCGGACGGCGGCTCGTCCAGGCGGCGACTCGAAGTTGTGCCACGACCACGACGACCGAGGACAACGCCAGCAGAACGCCCAGGGGCTGCTGATCACCCCAGCCGCGGTCGAGCTCAAGTGGCAGCAGCAGATAGAGCTGGTTGTAGGCGACCAGCTGTACGGCCAACACCGTCGCGAACCAGAGGAACGCACGGTTGCCAACGATGCTGGTGAAACCATGCAGGACGGCTCGGTCGATCGGTGACGGGCGCTCGTCGGGCAGCCACCGCAGGTGCGCAAGGCCGATCACGACGAACACCAGCGCACCCGTGACCGCGACCGTCGCGAAGTTCACGTCGAGCAGCAGTGCTCCGATGAGCGGACCGGTGAACGCACCGATCTGCCCGAACGCGTTGAACAGCGCGAACGCGTCCAGCCGGGACGTCGACACGCGGTCGGGATCGCCCGGTGTTGCCGAGGCCCGGGCCAGCGCCGCCTCCACTGCGGGTGAGAAGAGCGCGGCGGCAAAACCGGTGAGCACCGCACCGATCGCGGCACCGGTCAGTGATGTACTCAGACCCAGCGTGAGCAGGCCTGCCACCCGGATCGCGCAACCGCTAAGCGTGGCCGGTTTGGTACCGATGCGATCGGCGATCGCGCCACCGATGAAGAACATGCCTTGCTGGGAAGCGGTCCGCAATCCGAGCACCACCCCCACCACGGCGGCGGCCTGTCCGAGATCAGAACTGAGGTGCACCGACAGGTAGGGCAACACCATGAAGAATCCGACGTTGAAGGCGAGTTGGGTCGCAACGAGCAACCGGACCGCCGGGCTCGCCCGGAGGAACTCCCGGATCAAACCCGTTCGCCGTGCGGCGCCGGTCATTCCGATACGCCGTGGTCATTCGGCAGGAACTGGATGTTCAATCCCGTCGGGGTCTGCATCACGTGGGCATGGACTCGATACACCTCGCCGATGAGCTCGGCGGTCAACACCTCTGGCGGGGTGCCCGCGGCGACGACACGACCGTTCTGCAGCACCATGAGGTGATCGCAGAACATCGCCGCGAGGTTGAGGTCGTGGATCGCGACGATCGAGGTGACCGGCAACCGGGCGATCAGGGACATCAACTCGAGCTGATGATGGATGTCGAGATGATTGGTCGGTTCGTCGAGGAGCAATTCGCGGGGTTCCTGGGCCAGTGCCCGGGCGATCTGCACACGTTGCCTCTCACCGCCGGAAAGCCTGTGCCACAGCCGATCCGCCATCTCGGTAAGACCCGTCTGCGCCAGCGCGGCCGCGACGGCCGCATCATCGACCGCCCGATCGGCGCCGAAGGTGCCCCGATGCGGCAGCCTGCCCAACCGGACGATCGCCCCGATCGTCAGGTCGACATCGGTGTCGACCTGCTGTGCCACCACAGCAACCCGGCGGGCGACCGTGCGGCGACGCAGACCCGCGATGTCATGTCCGTCGAGTTCGACCACACCGGAGGTCGGCGTGACATATCCGGAGAGCAGCCGCAGCAGCGATGACTTGCCCGAACCGTTGGGCCCGAGCAATCCCACGGTATGCCCCTGCTCCGGGCGCACACTGACCCCGTCCACGACGAGGGTACCGCCGCGGTCCCAGCTCACCCGATCTGCGTGCAGCGTCATGCTCTGCCCTTTCGGGAGAACATGATCGCCACGAACGCGGGAACACCGATCAGTGCCGTCCCGACGCCCAGCGGAAGCGGTGTGGGGTGGAATGCCAACCGTGACAGCGCATCCACCCAGACCAGGAAGATCGCACCCAACAGTGCGCTGACCGGGACCAGACGGGTGTGTCCGGGTCCGACCAGAAACCTGGCCGCGTGCGGAAGCACGAGTCCGACGAATCCCACCGCACCGGCGACGCTGACCAATGCGGCGGTGACCACCGCGGTCAGCACCAACAACCCACCGCGCACCTGCGTCACCGAGATCCCCAGCGAGGCGGCGACCTCGTCGCCGAAGCTGAACGCGTCCAGCGCGCGCGCCGCGGCCCAGCAGCACGCGAGGCCCACGACGGTGACCGCTGCGGTCAGCCAGGCGTCGTCCCAGCGGACACCCTCAAGAGATCCCAGCAGCCAGAAGAGCACTCCCCGGGTTTCGTCGGAGTCGGCAAAGGCGAAGATCACGAATGATGTCAGCGCGGAGAACAATTGCGTCATCGCGATGCCGGCAAGGATGACCCGGTCGGTGCTGCCGCCGGCGAGTTGGGCCAGCAGCAGCACGGTGCCGAACGACACCAGGGCACCGAGGAAGGCACCACCCGAGAGGCCGAGCACCGAACCGCCGAGGCCGAGGATCCCGATCACGACGGCACCGGTGGAGGCTCCCGACGAGATACCGAGCAGGAAGGGGTCGGCGAGCGGGTTACGCAGCAGCGATTGCAGGATCACGCCGCAGATAGCCAGCCCGGCGCCGACCGCAGCGGCCACCACCGTGCGGGGCACCCGGTCTTGCCAGACGATCACGTCCTTGTAGGCCATGACGTCGACATCGGTCAGCTGGAGGTGGTTGCCCAGGATGTCGCGAACGTTGACAAGGCTGATCCCCTCTCCACCGAGAGAGACGGCGGCCAGCATCGAGAAGAGCAGCAGGCCCGCGCCGAGGATGAGCAATGCGGCTGTCGCGAGGCCGGGTCGATGATCGACAACGGTACGAAAGTTCATGGCGCGGAGGGCTACTGTGGGTTCGCCGCGAGCCAGCCGGCCAGCTTCTCGATGCCGTCGACGATGCGGATCGACGGATTCATCTCGGCTCCGTGCAACGCGACGTACTGCTCACCGGCGACGGCCGGCATGACGGCAGTGACCGGATCCGTGGCAAGAAACTGCTTCTTGTCATCCAGACGGTCGCCGGGAAAGCGATTGCGGGCAAGGTCGCCGAGAACGAGTACCTGGGGGTTGCGCTCGACCAGCGATGTCCAGGTCAGTGGGCTCCAGTCATCTCTGATGTCCCGGAACGGATTCTGCGCGCCGACGGTCTGTGCGATCAAGTTCGTCGCTCCCATGCCGCCGCCGATGTAGGGGGTCTTGGTGTCGGCGAACCAGAACGCGACCGTCCGGTTCGAGTCCGCCGCTTTGGCGGTGGCATCGGCAACCCGCTGTTTGAGCTCATCGACCAACCGCTCACCGCGACTCGGCACGTCGAAGACGGCGGCCAGCTCGGTGATCTCCTGGTAGAGCGAGTCCATGGTCAGGGGCGTCGTGCGCTTACCTCCGCCGTTGATGGATACTCCCCCTTCGCAATCGGTAGGCGACAGGTAGGTATTGATGTCGGTCTCGGCGAACCGGTCACGGGTTGCGACGCCGCCCTGCTCCTTGAGGTGACGTCCGAACGACGCGGTGACGAAATCCGGGTTGGTGCCCATGACCGCCTCGTAGGTGGGGGCGTTGTCGGCCAGCCGCGTGACTCCGGCATTCGCCTCCGCGAGGTTCTCCAGCACCGGGTCGGTCCACGAGGCCGTGCCCACCAGTCGATCGGCCAACCCGAGCGAAAGGAGTAGTTCCGTCGACCCTTGGTCCAGTGACACGACCCGCGACGGTATGGCGTCGAACGTTTGTGTCATCCCACAGTTCTCGATGGTCAGTGGGTAGCTGGTCCGTCCCTCACCGGATGCGTCGGCGGATGTCTTCTCCACCGTCTCCGACGCGCCACATGCGGTGGCCGCGCCTGCGGTCAGCAGCGCGACCGCGAAGATGCTGAGCGCGCGGGTGTAGAACGACACGGATATCCCCTGTCTCGACTCGACTCGGACCGCCCCGCCGGCCCTCCTGAACGAAGGCTTACCTTACCGGTCGGTCGGAATGCCCCGCACCATGCGCAGCACAGGTGACCCGCGAGACTTGACCCTGACGCCACGTGAGGCGCCAAGCTCACGGACGTCACGCAGGAGGTGCAGCTGGAGGAACTCACCGTCGTCTTCCGCGCGGGAATCCCTGCCGCCTCGAATAAGCAGAGGGGTGCCGCCGAGCAACACCGGCTCCACGCAACTCGCTGGTTCTACGACCGCCCGTCGTCCTGCCAACGGTGACCGGTATGCAACCGCTCCCATCGACGTAGGCACCTGGTCCGATACGTTCGGTCTGCCGGGTCAGGCCGGTGAGCGATTCACGCTGACGCAGACCGCGCCGGGGACCGAACAACCCGCTTGCACACAGGACAGATCCGCTCGGATATGTCGGTAGCCGACCGCCTGGACCCAACTCACCCAGCTTCGGCCGCAGAAGCTCTGCGCTCCTGATGCTTTCAGCTCAACACCGAGATGCCACCTGAGGTGCCGCACACCCAGCGCCGTGCGGCAACTACGATGGAACTCCCGTCTACCACTTCCCGAGCGCTGGGCTCCTTCTGAAGGGACCAGGCCGGAAGGCCCCCGAGCCACCCTTGATAGCTGGAACTGCGCGCTGCGATTCCCGCACCACACCACCCACCGGGAGCACCGGCTTCCCCACATCAGCTACCCGGATCTTTGACGAGCCGCCATTGGTGATTCCGGGCTTCGCGGTGCGGACACCGTCCTTGGCCACCGGTCCCGCCACGGGGGAGCTCGGATTCGGCTTTATGTCTTCTGCATTGGCCATTCCGGCAGTGGACGCCAGCAGCCCGCACGCGACTGTGACGACGGCCAACGGCCGACTGAACCGCGCCCAAACCCGTGCCGCGTCGGTGCCCCTGACATGACCGTTGCCGAACGCGCGACGAGGCGTGTGCGCGGAAACGGGTGCTTTGACGATTCGCGTTGTCACCATCTGATGGTCACCGCGGCAGTGCCAGATCCGCGATCCGCCACCTGGCGGCTTCTCTCCGCCATTCGGCCGGAACTTCGTGGGTCGGGCATCCAGCCGACCAATCGAAAAGGACCGCACTGCATCGAGGTCAACGGCCACCGGCGCGGCCATACTGGTCGGTGTGGTTGACGAGCATCCCGATGCTGATCAGGTGATCGAATTGTACGACCGTCATGCGAAAGCGTGGTCGCACGACCGAGCTGACCGGCTGGTCGAACGCACGTGGCTGGACCGATTCGTGGCGTGCTTACCCGCTCAGCGTCGCACCGTCCTCGACGTGGGTTGCGGGACAGCAGTACCGGTCGGTCAGTACCTGATCAACCAGGGTTGCCGGCTTCACGGGGTCGACTCATCCAGTGAAATGATCGCGATGACCAGGACGCGTTTCCCGGACCATCGATGGGATGTCGCCGACATGCGCTCACTGGCCCTCACCGGCCGATACGGTGGAATCATCGCGTGGGACAGCATGTTTCATCTCTCGCCACACCATCAAAGGCGCATGTTCGCGACTTTTGCACAACACGCGGCATCTGGTGCCGCGCTCATGTTCAACACCGGCCCCTCAGCTGGCGTGCAGATCGGCAATTACCGAGGCGAACCGCTCTACCACGCCAGCCTCGACCCAACCGAATACCGCACCCTGCTCGCCGACAACGGCTTCGCGCTCATCGCCCACGCCGTCGAAGACCCCACGTGCGGGCAGCGCACCATCTGGCTCGCACGGACCGGCTAGTCGGGATTCGGCCGTCTCCGCCTCGCACGAATGGGGCGCAACCGAAGACCACTTACGCTACGGAAGGCATTCCTCAGCGGGCATTCAAATAGCGAACGCCCACGCCGCAGCTCAGTTCACCTGGGGGCCATGCGGATGGCACCGTCGAGGCGGATGACCTCACCGTTGAGCATCGGATTCTCCACGATGTGCACGGCGAGGGCGCCGTATTCGTCGGGATCACCCAGCCGGGCCGGGTGCGGCACCTGCTGGCCGAGGGACTTCTGCGCCTCTTCGGGCAGCGAGCCCAGCAGCGGGGTCTTGAACAACCCGGGTGCGATGGTGTTGACGCGGATCAGGCTGCGCGACAGGTCACGTGCGATCGGCAGGGTCATGCCGACCACGCCACCCTTGGAAGCCGAGTAGGCGGCCTGGCCGATCTGTCCGTCGAACGCGGCGACCGAGGCGGTGTTGATGATGACACCGCGCTCCTCGTTCTTGAGCGGCTCGGTGTTGGCGATCCGCTCGGCGGTCAGGCGCAGCACGTTGAACGTGCCGATCAGGTTGACCTCCACGACCTTCCGGAAGCCGTCCAGCGGGAACGGACCTTCCTTGCCGAGCGTCTTGATGGCGTTACCGATACCGGCGCAGTTGACATTGATGCGCACCGGCCCCATCGACTCGGCCACATCGAGCGCCTTGCTGACGGCTTCCTCGTCGGTGACGTTGGCGGCAACGAACTTCGCGCGCTCACCGAGCTCGGCAACGGCCTCCTCACCCTTGAGATCGACGACGACGACCGAGGCACCGGCGTCGAGCAACCGCTTGGTGGTGGCCAGTCCAAGGCCCGAGGCCCCTCCGGTGACGACCGCTACCGAATCCTTGATTTCCACGTTGCTGAATGTCCTTTCGTCCAGTCGATCGTGACGGCGTCGTAGTCCGCTTCGATCGGAGGCTGCGTATACCCGGGCTAACCCGCCTCGGCCGGATCACTGCCACAGCTGTTGGAATCTATGTTCTGCAGCGGGCTTGATGACATCGGCCAGGGCCCATGTCAACGCACACTCCTCGGCCCTGTTCATCAGGAACCCTTCCCGGTCGCTGCCACCGGGATGGACTGCGTCGGGGCGTCGTCGTCCTGGGGGTGCGGACGGGCCGCAACATGGCCGGGCTCGTGCGAGGCGTACTGGTGGGTGCCTTCCAGGTCGTCGCGGATGGCTTCCTGGGCGGCCGGGGGCAGGGTGTGCAGGATCTCGCGCACCCGGGCCTGGCGACGGGCCACACCCTTACGTTCGGGCATGCCGGGGGTCGCCGACAGCTGCGGGGGTACGCCCTCGATCTCCTCGACACCACCGTCGTGCTGCCCGGCATCGAGCATCGCCTGCTCGGCCGCGGCGGTCGCCTCGTCCTTCTCCTCGGACATACCGATCGGGCCGATACGTCGACCGTTGAGGAACTGCTTGACCACCGGCTCCTCGGAGGTCAACAACACCTCACGCGGGCCGAACATCACCAGCTGCTTGCGGAACAGCATGCCGATGTTGTCGGGCACCGTGCGGGCGATGTTGATGTTGTGCGTCACGATCAGCACCGTCGCGTCGATCTGGGCGTTGATATCGATCAACAGCTGCGACAGATAGGCGGTACGGACCGGGTCCAGACCGGAGTCCGGCTCGTCGCACAGGATGATCTGCGGGTCCAGCACCAGCGCGCGGGCCAGGCCGGCACGCTTGCGCATACCGCCGGAGATCTCGCCGGGGAACTTGTGGCCGTCGTTGGGCATACCGACGAGCTCGAGCTTTTCCATCACGATGTTGCGGATCTCGGACTCGCTCTTCTTGGTGTGCTCGCGCAACGGGAAGGCGGTGTTGTCGTAGATGTTCATCGAGCCGAACAGCGCGCCGTCCTGGAACAGCACACCGAACAGGGTGCGGATCTCGTAGAGCTCCTTCGCCGAGCACTCCAGGATGTTGGTGCCATCGATGATGATCGAGCCGCGCTCGGGGCGCAGCAGACCGATCAGCGACTTCAGGAACACCGACTTGCCCGTACCCGAGGGGCCCAGCAACACGCTGACCTCGCCTGCGGGAATCGACATCGTGACGTCTTCCCAGATCTTCGACGACCCGAACGATTTGCTCAGGTTGTTCAC
>JBQEMX010000004.1:0-316737 GCA_052044345.1 Mycolicibacterium sp. 22603 | reverse complement strand
CTGTCTAGGAACGCACCAACCACCTCGGAGGTCTTCGTGTCCCACCGTAATGCCCCTTTGTCAGAAACCGGTCGTCTGCGCCTGGCTCGCTGCGTGGTCGAGGATGGCTGGCCGTTGCGTCGAGCTGCTGAACGCTTTCAAGTCGCGGTGAGTACGGCTGCACGCTGGGCCGGCCGCTACCGCGAACTGGGTGAAGCCGGCATGGCCGACCGCAGCTCACGACCACATCGAAGCCCTAACCAGACACCGACCCGCACCGAACGCCGCATCATCAAGGTACGGGTGATCCGACGGTGGGGCCCAGCCCAAATCGGGTACTTGTTGGGTCTTCATCCCTCGACCGTTCACCGGGTGCTGACCCGCTACGGCGTGGCTCGGCTGCGCTGGCTGGACCGCTCTACCGGCCGGATCATTCGCCGCATCGAGACCTCGGCTGTGGGCGAGCTGGTCCACGTGGATGTCAAAAAGCTTGGCAAGATCCCCGCCGGCGGGGGCTGGCGGATGCTGGGTCGCGCCAAGGGCACCCGCAACGCGCAAGCCGACAAAAGCTCCGGGCAGCGCAGCAAGTACGCCCATCCGCTACGCGGGCATCACTTTCTGCACACCGCCATCGATGCACACTCACGACTGGCCTACAGCGAGCTACTTGCCGATGAACGCAAGGAGACCGCGGCCGCGTTCTGGGCCCGCGCCCAAGCTTGGTTCACCGAATGCGGCATAACCGTACAGAAAGTGTTGACCGACAACGGATCCTGCTACAGATCACACGCCTTCCGGGACGCACTCGGTGATATCGAGCACCGCCGCACCCGCCCCTACCGGCCCCAGACCAACGGCAAGGTTGAACGCTTTCACCGCACCCTGGCCGATGAATGGGCCTACGCACGGCTCTACACCAGCGACGCTGAACGCTGCGCCGAATACCCCCGCTGGCTCCACACCTACAATCACCACCGCGGCCACACCGCACTCGGCGGTCAACCACCTGCCAGCCGCGTACCTAACCTCTCAGGTCAGTACACCTAGCCGCGGGGTTGTTGCAGCACGGCGACGAACTCGCGCAGCGGATCGGCCGAGGTCGCCGCGTCGCCGAGGAACGGGTGGGACAACTGCACCACGAGGAACAGGTTGGTCGCCACCAGCACGCCCACGACCGCCACCATCGGGTAGTGCATCGAGGACCGCTCGACGCCGTAGATGATCGCGGTGCCCAACACCAGCGTGCTGGTCAAGAAGATGACGCCCCACAGCGGCCACGGCGCCCCGTCGTCATCGCGCGCCTGTAGCAGCCGCACCGTGCGGGCCTGGCTCATCTTGTCCAGATTGGTCAGCGATGTGGTCAGCCGGCTGCGCTGAGCATCGGTGGCCGGTTGGAGCTCACCGTATTCCCGGTACACCGCTTCCAGCGCCCGGTCGGCCTCCGCTGTGGTGGCCGCGTTCCCGCCGGGCCACTCCCGCAGCGCCGCCTGACCGTAGTCGAGCAGGGCGCCGCGCAGCCGCTGGGCGTCCGCGTCGGCGAAAGTTGCCGTGTCCCTGGCCAATTGCACCGCCGCTGCGCCTTCGGCCCGGATGTTGGCATCCGCGGTGTTGATATGCCCCCACATGGATGAGACGACGAACCCGATGAAGAAGGCGTAGACGAAACCGATCACCCCGTAGGTGAACCTGACGACGTCGTTGTGGTCGTCGCCCTGCAGTCCCGGGAATCGTCGGCGCACCAGCGCCTGCAACAGAACCGCGCCGCCGGCGATCAGCACCACCAGGAGGACCAACAGGACACCCGCGGGAACGTGCTCGACCAGCCAAGCGCTCATCGGCTGACTCTAGAGCGATCCGGTCCCGCCGTCGATGCAGTCGTCTAGGGTCTGGGCCGTGACGACCGATCACACGTCGAACGATGAACGCGTACGGGAGGGCGAGTGGGCCGGCGGGATCGCCGACGAGCCCGCAGCGGTCCCCACCATCCGGATCGGGCGCCGCTGGATCAGCACGGCGTGGCTGGTGCCACTGGGAATTGCCGCGCTGATCGTGGGCGTCGCCATCGCCCAGCACCTGCGGCAGCACGAATGGATGCAGGAATTCATCCAGCGCTATCCCGGAACGTCGGCACCCCGCGGCGGTATCGAACCCGGGCTACCGGCCTGGCTGCGCTGGAGTCACCTGTTCAACATCGTGTTCATGATGTTCATCATCCGAGCCGGTCTTCAGATCCTGGCCGACCACCCTCGGCTGTACCTGAACTCGGGCAGCACGCCGGGAACGGCGTGGCTGCGACTACGCGGGCCGATCCCCGCCGATCGACTCGACCCGGCCGACCCGGCACGGGTGTGGACCGCCAAAGACGACTCGGTGTCCTTGCCGAAATGGCTTGGCATACCGGGAGTCCGGCACACGATCGGCCTTGCCCGCTGGTGGCACTTCACCTTCGACACCCTGTGGCTGCTCAACGGGATTGTCTTCTATGTCCTGTTGTTCGCCACCGGCCAGTGGCGTCGCATCGTCCCGCAGTCCTGGGATGTCATCCCCAACGCGGCCTCGACGATGGTGCAGTATCTTTCCCTGGACTTTCCGGTCAATGACGGCTTCGTCGCCTACAACGCACTGCAGTTGACCGCCTACTTCCTCACGGTCTTCGTCTTCGCGCCATTGGCTTTCCTCACCGGCATCCTGCAGGCGCCGGCCATCGCCGCCCGATTCGGCTTCGGTGCCGGACCCGCCAACCGTCAGGTCGCGCGCTCGGTGCACTTCCTGGTTCTGGTGTGGATGGTGTTCTTCATCGCGATCCACACGATCATGGTCTTCACGACCGGCCTGGTAGGAAATCTCAACCACATCGTCTTCGGCACCGATACCCAATCCCCATGGGCACTGGTCGTCTATCTCGTCTCGATGGGGGTGATCATCGCGCTGTGGCTGCTGGCGTCCCCGGTAACCCTGCGGTACCCCCGCGTCGTACAGCGAGTGGGCCGATTCGCGGTCGGATGGATCAAGGGACTCATGGAATGGGTGCACCCCAAGGCCGAGTACTCCGAGAGTGACATCTCCCCGTATTTCTGGCCGAATGGAACCCTGCCGGTGTCATCGACCTACCGGGAGTTGGCGGCCGGCAACTGGGCGGGTTACACCCTGCGGGTGGGCGGGCGGGTCGAGAATGCGACCGAGATCAGCTATGCAGATCTACTCGCGATGCCCAAACATGAACAGATCACCCAGCATTACTGCATCCAGGGCTGGTCGGGCGTGGCCAAGTGGGGCGGAGTGCGGATGGCGGACATCCTCGATATCGTCCGGCCGCTGCCATCGGCGCGCTGGGTGGTGTTCTACTCAATGGCCGACGGCTCCGAGCCGGGCGGCGGCCACTACTACGACTGTCACAAGATCAGCCACATGCGCCATCCGATGGCCATGCTGGCCTATGAGATGAACGACGCTCCGTTGACCGAGACCCATGGCGCACCGCTGCGTCTACGCAACGAGGTCGAACTGGGGTTCAAGCAGGTGAAGTGGATCGAATCCATCGAGTTCGTCGAGAGTTTCGACCATATCGGCAAGGGGCAGGGCGGCTACAACGAAGACCACGAGTACTTCGGCTTCCGGATGCCCATCTGATGTTCCACAATGCCGGTCTGTCTGCCGCGACGGTCAACCCGTCGCCAGCACCGACGAGTTCTACGGCCCCCAGTGGCCGGGTAACGCCGGCGGGCCGCCCGGTGTGCAGAAGCTGTGGAAACCCTTGCGTGACAGCACCGCTGCGGACCGATTATGGGACATCTCGGAGCAAATGACCGGGGTGCGCTTCGGCTGAGGCACCGGCACGGCTCACCGCCTGCACGACGGTATCGGCCTATTCTGTCGACATGCCGCCGCGGGTGGACTCCCTGCCGACCGTCGGACGCTGGCATCAGTGGGGGGCCGCGGCCTATCTGGCGATGGTCGCGCTCTA
Source organism: Mycolicibacterium sp. 22603 (assembly GCA_052044345.1). Lineage (GTDB taxonomy): Bacteria > Actinomycetota > Actinomycetes > Mycobacteriales > Mycobacteriaceae > Mycobacterium. The sequence continues at coordinate 312,794 of JBQEMX010000004.1, read as the reverse complement.
TGCCGGAGCCGCGACATCACACGATGCCGGGTCCGCCGGCGTGCACCAGCTGTACGCGGTGCTCGCCGCGGCGGCTGCCGTTGCCGTTGCCGTCTTGGTCACCGGGCACCTGCTCGATCTCGGGCGACGCCGCGAGCTGCTGCTCGGCTGGCCGATCGCCGCGCTCGTCACGACAACGGTGGCCGGCCTGATCGAGCCCGCCGCCACGCGCGACCTCCCCGGCACGATCACCATCACCTTTGCCTACGCCGGGCTGGCCAACCCGCCTCGGCGATCGTTGTTCCTAGTGCCCTTAGGTGTGCTCGCCTTCATCGTCGGTGGCGAACACACCCTTCCCTCCGCGATTCCGCTGGTGCTCTCCGCTGCCGTGATGTGGGTGCTCATCGCCGAGGTGCCGGCGTGGCTGATCGCGCGCCTCGACGAGCAGAGCAGGCAGCTGCGCGTGATAGCCCAGACCGACGCCCTGACCGGCTTGTTCGACCGCACCACGCTGGAGCCGCAATTGGCCGCCCACAGCGCTGATTCGGCGGTGTTACTGATCGACCTCGACGGTTTCAAGCGCTATAACGACGCCCACGGACACCACGCCGGTGACGAGGTACTGGTGCGATTCGCGGATACCCTGCGCGCATCGATCCGCACCGGCGACATCGGTTTTCGGATCGGTGGCGATGAATTCCTGGCCATTCTCGTGGGCGCCGACGACGACGAGGCCCAACGGGTGATCGATCGCATCCGCAGTCGCTGGTCTGTGGCCAGAGCGCCGGTGTCCTTCAGCGCCGGTACCGCGACGGGGCCGACCGATCTGCTCAAGCTCGCCGATGAGCGGATGTACCAGCAGAAGCGACTGCGCCGGGAGCAGCGCGACTGAGCGCTGGGTTCCCGCAGCCTTTACGGGGGATTTCCCCCTGGTGGATCCGCCGGCCGCACAGCAGAGTTGCCCGCGTGTTCACACTCTCCGGTCGATCGGCGTCCGTGCTGTTCATGGTGTCGGTCGCCTTGGTGGCCGCATTCGTCCGAGGGCCCGCCGCGCTGCTGCACGGGTCGTTTCCCGAGTACGCTGACGTCGACGAGATGCCCGACGCGGTGACCACTGCGGTGAGACAGTTCCTGAGTTCGCCCACTGCCGCCCTACCACCGGAACTGGCTCGGCTGACCGACTATTGGTTCCAATGGCACGCCCTCAAGATCGGGATCAGCGTCGCGCTGGTGATGTCTTTCGCCATCCTGGCCGGCGCATGCTGGACGCGCTACCTGAGCAGGTCGGGCCGACGTGCCGCGTCATACGGGATCGCGGCCAACCTCGCAGGCACGCTGGCCGTCCTGGCCGGCTGGCTACTGGCCATCAACACCCAGGCCACTGCCGTCCCGCTGGTCGCACTGTTGCCGTGGATACCGCCGGGCGCGCTGTCCGCCGACACACTGGCCGACAGTCCCGCAATGACCGAACTGCTGGAGCAGGTGAGTCGCTATCACTGGGTGCTGGCGGTCGGCACCGCGGCGCTGGCGGCGCTGTCCGCGGCGGGTGCCGTGACGTCGTGGCGCCGGCGCACCACGGCGCTCGGCCGCGACCGGCGCATGTACACGGCGCTGCTGGTGCCGGTATCCCTGAACGTGGTGGCCGGGGCACTTGTCGCGGCATACAGCCTCATCTCGGCGATGGACCCCGACGCATCGCTGCGTGCGCTTGTGGGAATCGGTTAGAGCAGTCTGCGGCACGCACGCTGAGTGAGTGCCGGTGCCACGAAGTCCTCGAGTAACCGACGTTCGACTGCGGGATCACTGGCAGGAAAGCTGAGCAGGGATACGAAGATTCGTACGATCCATTGCGCGGCAAGCGGATTACCGGTGGTGAGACCCGTGAGCTCGCCCGCGAAAAGCCCGAGTCGCGGGGACTCGATCAACGACTCGGCCAAGCGAGTATCCCGGAACGACTGGACGATATCGTCGCTCAACGGGTCGGCGCGCACTCGGTCGAGGGCGACGAGAATGGCGACCACCAGGCGTTCGGATCCTTCCAAAGGGGCTACCGCCTCCCGCACTGCGTGCGTGATCCGCTCACCGGCGACGGAGAACACCGCCTCGCGGATCTGAGCTTTGCCGCCGACATTGCGATAGATCGTCGCCCGCGAGCAGTGCGCTCGGGCAGCGAGGCCGTCGATATCGAAGTTGTCCCAGCCGTGACGTGCGACCATCTCGGTCGCGATCGACACGATGCGCCGCGTTGCCAGCGCCCGGCGATCTGCGCCGATGAGCCAGTCACCACCCGACACTTTCGACTCCCCTGACATCAGGCCGGTCTCCTCCGTCGACTACTTCTGCGCGGTTCTCATCGTGCGACAGAATCGCGCCCGAGAGCGTCCATTCGCCCTGTTCGGATCGTCGTTCTGAGACAACGGTAGCCCCGGGTGCACGCTGCACATTTCAACTTTCCTCCTATCGTTGACGCGACGTGTGCAGGCCGCTCAGTATTTGCCCGGTGACGTCCACATCGAGCCAACTCGGAATCGGACTGCTTGCCGACGACGCGATCCAAAGCCCACACCCACTGTATTCACGCATGCATGACGAGGGCCCTGTGCATCGCGTGGGCGATTCCACGTTCTACGCGGTGTCCGGCTGGGACGCGATACAGGACGCCGTGTCACGGCCCGAAGACTTCTCGTCGAACTTGACCGCCACGATGACCTACCAAGACGACGGCACAGTCGGCACCTTCACCATGGACCCGATCGGTGGCCCCACCCACGTGCTGGCCACCGCCGATGATCCGGCACACAACGTTCACCGCAAGATGATCGTGCCCCAACTCGCTGCGCGGCGAATCCGAGCCCTGGAGCCCTTCATTCGCGACGTCACAACTCACCTGTGGGATCGCGAAATTCGCGGCTCACACGTCGAGTGGATGGGATCGATGGCCAATCGGCTGCCGATGATCGTGGTGTGCAGGCTCATCGGGGCTCCGGAGGAAGACATCGATCGGCTCGTCGATTGGGGCTATGCCGGAACGCAGATGCTGGAAGGTTTTGTCAGCGACGATCAGCTCAAGGACGCTGGGATCGCGGTGATGGAGCTCAGCGGTTACATCACGAAGCGCTTTCAGGATGCGGCCGGCAGTCCTGAAGACACCCTCCTCAGCGACTTGGCCGCGGCGTGCGCTTCGGGCAACCTAGATGAGCTGAGCGCACAGATCATGATGATCACGCTCTTCAGCGCGGGTGGTGAGTCGACCGCATCTCTCATCGGTTCCGCGGCTCACATCCTGGCGACCATGCCCGATGTCCAGCGCCAGCTTCGTGATCACCCGGAACTGCTGGGTGCCTTCATCGAAGAGGTGCTGCGCTATGAACCGCCGTTCCGCGGCCACTATCGCCACGTACTGCGCGACAGCACCTTGGCCGGAGTGCCGTTGGAAGCGGATTCCCGGCTCCTGCTGCTGTGGGGAGCCGCCAATCGAGACCCCGCCAAGTTCGAAAATCCCGACCAATTCCGCCTCGATCGGGACAGCGCGCGTGGACATCTCGCATTCGGAAAGGGAGCCCACTTCTGCGTCGGCGCCGCACTGGCCCGCCTGGAGGCGCGCATAGTGCTGGAATCGCTGCTGGCGCGTACTGCCAATGTGGAGGCCGTCGGCGTCGGTCGCTGGCTGCCCAGCCTGCTTGTTCGCCGTCTTGAGCGACTGGAACTCGCGGTGTCGTGAGCGGAACGTGATGGACAGGAGAAGTATTGCGGCACAACCAGTTCCGTTGCGGTTCGGCCTCAACTCGCGGTTTCCAGGTAGGCGACCAGGGCGTTGGTCAGCCCGCGCCGCGCAAGATCCAGGTCCGAGTAGGAACCGAGCTGGCGCTCGGAGACCAGACCGCGCATAGCCCCCGGGATCAGCGTGGCGACCTCGCGCACGCGATCCGGATCGGCACCGAGATCCTCGAATGCGTTGCGGCAGATCGCCAGCCACGACTGACCCCAGGAGTACAGCTCGGCCGCAGTCTGCGGATACAGCCGCTCCAACTCGGCATGGTCGCGCGGCAATGCCGCGCGCAGGTTCTCGATGGCGCGGGAATCCGGCGAATCGAGACCCTCGAAAAGTGTGTCGATGATGTTCGCGACGCGCTTGCTCAACACCGGGTCGGTGCTGAACGCGGCGAACACATCGGCGCGGCGTTGCGCGGTGCGGTGAAGCACGGCAGCCCAGAAGCCGTCGGCGTCTCCGAACTGGTATTGCACGGCGCCCCAGGTAGCGCCGATGTCCTTGGCAATCCGGTTGGCCGATACCGATGCGGGGTCACCCGAGGCCAGCGCCTTCAACGCGGCCTCCAGCATGTTCTCGCGAGTCGCTTGGCCGCGCCGATTCGGGCGTCGTGCCGGCATCGAAGCCTCCGCCGTATCGGTCATCAGCCGAGGATATCGCGCACCGCGAGAAATCATAAACGGTGCTATGCAACTTTCATTGATTATTCTATGCTTTTGCCCATGGCCAAGCCGCCCCTTTCCATGAAGCCGACCGGTTGGTTCCAGGTCGCCTGGTCCGACGAGGTCGACGTCGGCGATGTGCACCCCATGAAGTACTTCGATCGCGAGTTGATCGCCTGGCGTTCCGAGTCCGGTCAGGTCACCGTGATGGACGCCTACTGCGAGCACCTCGGCGCCCACCTCGGATACGGCGGCACCGTCCACGGCGAGGTGCTCCAATGCCCCTTCCACGGCTGGCAGTGGAATCAGCAGGGCCGCAATGTCTGTATCCCGTACGAGAGCCGGCCGAACCGCGGACGCCGCATCAAGACCTACCCGGTGACCGAACGCAACGCGTCGATCTACATCTGGCATGACCTCGAGGACCGGGAGCCGTTCTTCGACGCCCCCGACGTGTTCGCCAGTTTCGGTGACGGCAGCAGCGAGGCCGACTATTACCCGCAACAGCGACTGTTCGAGCCGGGCCGCGAGATGCATCCCCAGTACGTGCTCGAAAACGGGGTGGATTTCGCCCATTTCAAGTACGTGCACGGCACGCCCATCAATCCGATCTTCACCCGGCACGACTTCGACAATCCGGTGTCCTACGTGGATTTCACCATCACCTTCGAGGGTGACGACGGCCAGCGGATCGAGGACATCAACAGCGGCGTCGAGGCAATCAACGGCGGCCTGGGGATCGCCGTGACCAAGAGTTGGGGAATGATCGACAACCGCACCATCTCGGCCATCACGCCGGTCGACGAGCGCACCTCCGATATCCGCTTCATGGTCTATATCGGACGGCCGAAGGGCGAGGTGCGTAACCCAGAGCGCGCCCGCGTCAAGGCCGAGGAGTTCGGCGCCGAGGTCATCCGGCAGTTCCGCCAGGACATCCATATCTGGTCCCATCAGCGCTATTCCGATCCACCGGCGCTCGCCAGTTCGGAGATGGAGGGGTTCACCGCGATCCGCAACTGGGCCCTGAAGTTCTACCCGGATGGCAAGGGTGGCAGCGCCGCCGACCTGGCTGCCCGAGCCGCACACTGACCGAACATACTGATTCAGAAAGGTTTTCGATGGCAATCAAGGTTTTCCAGGTCGCGACCGGCAACGTCGGCTCCGAGATGATCAAGCGGATCGCCGATGAACCCGATCTCGAACTGATCGGTGTGCACTGCTACTCGCCGGACAAGATCGGCAGGGACGCCGGTGAGCTGGCCGGGATTGCGCCCAACGGCGTGATTGCGACCGGCACCGTCGAGGAGATCATCGCCGCCAAGCCCGATGTGCTGACCTTCCACGGCGTGTTCCCCGACGAGGACCTCTACGTCAAAGTCCTTGAGGCCGGGATCAACATCGTCACCACCGCCGACTGGATCACCGGGTTCCACCGCGACACCAATCACCCGCACCCGTCCGGCAAGCCCGTCTCCCAGGTTCTCCAGGAGGCCTGCGAGAAGGGCGGTGCGACGTTCTACGGCACCGGGATGAATCCCGGCGTGAACCAGATCCTCGGCGTGGTGTGCTCGGCCGATGTCGCCGAGATCGAGAACGTCACCACCATCGAGTCCGTCGACGTGTCCTGCCATCACTCGAGGGACACCTGGATCGAGGTCGGCTACGGGCAACCGGTCGACGACCCCTCGATCCCGGACAAGCTGCGTAAGTACACCGAGGTGTTCGCCGACTCGGTGTACATGATGGCCGACTGCTTCGGGCTCAAGCTCGACGAGGTGAAGTTCGAGTACGAGCTGGGAGCATGTACCAAGGACGTCGACCTGGGCTGGTACCAGCTCCCCAAGGGCTCCCTCGGCGGCAACTACATCAAGTACGTCGGCACGGTCGACGGCGTGCCGCGGGTGGAGACCCACCTGGAGTGGCAGATGACCCCGCACACCGATCCCAGCTGGGATATCAAGGGCTGCTACATCACTCAGATCAAGGGCGACCCCAACATCTACAACAAGCACATGATCTTCCCCAAACCCGGAGTCGACCTGTCGAACCCGGACGACTTCGCCTCCATCGGCATGACCGTCACCGGTATGCCGGCGCTGCACTCCATCACGTCCGTGGTTGCGGCCGCACCCGGCGTCATCACCAGCGCCGACCTTCCGCTGCGAGGCTTCGCCGGTCGGTTCAAGCTCTAGCCGCACCCGACCTTCAGGAGGGCCTAGGACGATGCCGCACGCCAAAACCGTTCTGCGCGTCGTGCAATGGACAACGGGCAACGTCGCGACCGAGGCGGTACGCGCGGTGCTCGCCCGGCCCGATCTGCAGCTGGTGGGCGCCTACGCCCACTCCCCCGGGAAGGTCGGGGTGGATGTCGGACAGCTGTGCGGGCTGGGCGAGGATCTGGGTGTCCGTGCCACCGATGACGTCGAAGCGCTGCTCGATGCGCACCCGGACTGCGTGGTCTACAACCCGCTGCACTTCGATGCCGCGGAGGTGCAGAGGATCCTGCGCGAAGGTGTCAACATCGTCACCAGCGCCGAGTTCCTCACCGGCCGCAACCTCGCCGACGACGAGCGCGCCGCTATCGATGCCGCCGCCCGGGCCGGCGGAGCCACGCTGTTCGGCAGCGGTATGAACCCCGGTTTCGCACAACTGGTCGCCGCCATCTCCAGTGGGGTGTCGACCGACGTGCGGCGGGTGTCGATGACCGAATCGGTCAACGTCGCCCAGTTCATCGGTGATGCCAACTTCCAAGCGGTGGGCTGGGGCCGCCCCAGGGACGATCCGGGCCATGTCGAGGATGTGCGCCGCGGCACCGCCGTGTTCGCCGAGGCGGTCGACGTCCTCGCCCGTCTCACACAGATCGAACTCGACCACATCGACTGCACAGTCGATTTCGCCCATACGACCGAAGACGTGATCGCCGACGGGGTGCCCCTGCCCAAGGGGCACGTCGGCGCCATGGACGTCCGCTGGTTCGGCGTGGTCGACGGTCGCGAGGTCCTCACGGTCAATCAGCGCTGGATCGCCACCGAGGCACTCGACCCGCCGTGGACCGTCGAGCACGGATATCGCATCGAGGTGGTCGGCGACCCGAATGTGCACGTTCGGGTCGATCTGATGCCCACCGATGCCGATCTCGCCGATCTCACCCCGCAGCGGATGCGCAGCATCGGCCTGCGCATCACCGCGGGTCCGTTGATCAATGCGATTCCGGCAGTGTGTGCGGCGCGGCCTGGTATCGCCACCTATGCCGATCTCCCCGCCATCGCGGCGCACATTCCTGCTGCGGCGGCGACGCAGAAGGATCTCTGATCCGCCCCGCAGTGCGGCGGGAAAAGAATCGGCGAGCAATGCGCTCGCCGAAACACAAACTCTGTGGAGCTAAGGGGAATCGAACCCCTGACCTTCTCGATGCGAACGAGACGCGCTACCAACTGCGCTATAGCCCCTTGACCGGTTAGGAGGCTACCAGGAAGACCCTCGGCAACCGAAACCGGCTGCTACTGACCGGCCGCGCGGGGCAGATCGTAATGCCGCGCGAACGATGCGTAGTCCAGGTGCTCGAAGATCGGGTCCTCGTCGTCGATGTCCAGGACGGCCGCTCCGGGGCGGCGCAGCCGTGCGGGCACCACGTCGAATTCCCCGTCCTCGGTGTTCTCCACACCCAGGCGGGACCGCATCATCCGCTGGGCGCGGCGGCGGCGCAGCTGCTCCTCGATACGCGTCTGGCGACGCAGGTATGCCAGGTAGAGCACGGTGACCGCACCGGCCATCCCCGCCAGCCACCACAGGCTGGGCGAGACGACCAAGGCCAGCAGCGTCGAGATCATCAGCGTCACCGACATGCCCAGCAGCATCCGCTTGCGGAAGGTGTACTTGCGGGCGCTGACGGCCTGCGCGGTCTTGGACTCGTAGCGGTTGCGGCGGGCGCTGGCCATCGATTCGGCGAGCTCCGGGTCGCCGGCGACATCATCGTCCTCGACCTCCAGGCCCGCGGTGTCCTCGACGTACTCGTAGTCGTCGGTGACAGGATCCTCGGACGCCGGCTTCTCGGCAGCGTCCTCGGTGACGTGCTCGGCGGTCGGTTCCGCCTTCGCTTCGGCACCGTCGAAATCGAGGGTCAGTTCCTCGGTCACCGGCGCCTCGGGATCCTCGACACGCAGGGAGCCCATCGGCAGCGCACCGGAGTCCTCGTCGACGATGTCGACATCCAGATACGGCGATTCGGCGGGCTCCTCGGCGGCCGCGGCGAGCACGACGGCGCGCTTGCGCTGTCCGGTCTGCTCGTCGAGCTCGGCCTCCAGGTCGGCGTCGAACTCGTCGTCGGCGGCGGGTTTCCAGTCCGGGTCACTGTGGTGACCGGCGCTGGCCCTCGGCCGACGCAGGCGCGCATTGCGACCCGAATTGAGCACCCGCGTCGCCAAGGCGACGTCGCTGGTGCGCCGGACATTGTCGCGCTTGCTCACCAACATCGGCACCAGCACGAAAAGCCAGAGAACGACGAGGGAGATCCACAACAGAGATTGGGGGATGCTTGGCATGTCGCCTGCTCCTTTCCCCTTCAGGCTAGGTCCGTGACCTGCGCATCCATGTGCGGCGCGCCGAGGTCAATTACACACCTGTAATTCACCAGATACAAGCACCATCAGTCACTTAAGTCACATCAGTAACAATTGTCGTCTCCGAGTAGCTAATTTCTGGAGCCCTAGGACCCGGATACGCGCGTGTTCCCGGTCAGGTCCAGCTGGCCCGGCCCGCGCGCACCAGCGTCGCGGCCACCGAACCCTGGACCTCTTCGATGGTCAGCGCCACCAGCAGATGGTCGCGCCAGCCGCCGTCCACGTCGAGGTAGCGCTTGAGCAGCCCCTCCTCGCGGAACCCCGCCTTCGCCAGCACCGCCCGGCTGGCCGCGTTCTCCGGCCGCACGGTGGCCTCCACCCGGTGCAACATGACCGGCCCGAACGCATGATCCAGACCGAGTGCCAGCGCTCCGGTCGCCACCCCCGCGCCATTGGACTGCTTGGTCACCCAATAACCGATCCACGCCGAGCGCAACGCCCCGTGCGTGACGTTCCCGATCGTGAGCTGACCGGCGAACTGACCGTCCACCTCGATGACGAACGGCAGCATCCGACCCCGCCGGGCCTCACCGCGCAGACCTGAACACACCGCCGGCCATGACGAAAGGGCATGGCGCGCTTCCCAACTCACCTCCGAGCTCGGCTCCCACGGTTCGAGGTGGGCACGCTCGGCCAACCGTAATCGGCTCCACTGGGCGCCGTCACGCAATCGCACCGGGCGCAGTGTCACCACCCCGCCGGGCACCCGCAACGGCCCCACCGGAACCGGCCAGCCGGGGTGAGCGGGGCTGGTGCGCCAGCGAGTCACGCGTCTACCCGCGTTGTGCCAGGAAAGCGACGTCGACGACCTCGCCCGTACGGATCTGCTCGGCCTCACTGGGCACGATCACCAGACAGTTCGCCTCGGCCAGCGTGGCCAGCAGATGCGATGACGCGCCCGGCGCCCCGCCGAGTGCCTGCACCAGATACTCGCCGGTGTCCTGATCGCGCATCAGCTGACCACGCAGATAGCCCTTACGGCCGGCGACCGAGGTGATCGGCGCCAACGTCCGCGCCTGGATGACCCGACGCAGGGGTTGCCGCTTGCCCAGCGACATCCGGATCAGCGGGCGCACCATCACCTCGAAGACCACCAGCGCGCTCACCGGATTGGCCGGTAGCAGGAACACCGGCACCCCGTCGCGCCCCAGCTGCCCGAAGCCCTGGACCGAACCAGGGTGCATCGCGATGCGCGCCACCTCCATCTCGCCCAGTTCGGCGAGCACCGCGCGCACCGACTCCGCCGCCGCTCCCCCGACCGCACCGGCGATCACGACCACCTCGGATCGGCTGATCTGGCCCTCGACCACCTCACGCAGGGCCGCCGGATCGGTGTCGACGATGCCGACCCGGTTCACCTCCGCCCCGGCATCGCGGCCGGCCGCGGCGAGCGCATAGGAGTTCACGTCGTAGACCTGGCCGTTGCCCGGGGTGCGCGATACGTCGACGAGTTCGCCGCCGACCGACAGCACCGTCATCCGGGGGCGCGGGTGGACCATCACCTTGTCGCGCCCGACGGCGGCCAGCAGACCCACCTGGGCCGGACCGATGATGGTGCCCGCCCGCACCGCGACATCGCCGGGCTGCACATCATCACCGGTGCGCCGCACATACGCCCCGGAGCGAACACCGCGCAGCACCCGCACCCGGGACTGCCCGCCGTCGGTCCAGCGCAGCGGCAACACCGCATCGGCCAGCGTCGGCATCGGCGCGCCGGTCTGCACCCGCGCGGCCTGGCGCGGTTGCAGTCGGCTCGGGGTCCGCGCACCGGCCTCGATCTCACCGACCACCGGAAGACTGACCTCCCGGTTCAGCCCGTCGTCATCGGTCCCGCCGACCGACAGCACATCGACACTCCGAACGGCATAGCCGTCGATGGCGGCCTGGTCGAACCCCGGAAGGGGTCGTTCGGTGACGACCTCCTCGGCACACATCAATCCCTGGGATTCGGCGATGGCGACGCGCACCGGCCGCGGAGCCACCGCAGCGGCCGCTACTCGAGCCTGCTGCTCCTCAACCGAACGCACTGCATGCCTTTCTCCTCTTCGAAGACCCGCCGTGCGCCGTCAGTTTTCGGCCAGGCCCAATCGCTCGACCAACCAGCGCCGCAGCTCCGGTCCGTAGTCGTCGCGTTCTAGCGCAAAGTCAACCGCAGCCTTGAGGTACCCGCCGGGATTTCCTAGGTCGTGTCGGGAGCCGCGGTGCACCACCACGTGTACCGGATGCCCCTCGTCGATCAACAACTGGATGGCATCGGTGAGCTGGATCTCCCCGCCGACACCCCGGTCGACGCGCCGCAGCGCGTCGAAGATCGCGCGGTCCAGCACGTAGCGGCCCGCCGCGGCATAGGGCGACGGCGCATCCTCGGCCTTGGGCTTCTCGACCATGCCCTTGACCTTGAGCACATTGGGATTCGCCGCATCGGGTACCACCTCGACGTCGAAGACGCCGTAGGCGCTGATCTCGTCCTGGGGCACCTCGATGGCGCACAGCACCGAACCGCCACGCTTGGCGCGCACCTTCGACATGGTTTCCAGCACCCCGGTCGGCAGCACCAGGTCGTCGGGCAGCAGCACCGCGATGGCGTCCTCGTCGGGAAGCAGCTTCTCCTCGACGCAGCCAACGGCGTGGCCGAGGCCCAGCGGCTCGGCCTGCACGACGGCCTCGACCTTGATCAGTGCCGGCGCACGCCGCACCTTCTCCAACATCACGTGCTTACCGCGGGCCTCCAGCGTGCCCTCCAGGATGAGGTCCTCGACGAAATGCGCGACGACACCGTCTTTGCCTTCGGAGGTCACGATGATCAGTCGCTCACCACCGGCCTCGGCGGCTTCGGCGGCCACCAGCTCGATACCCGGGGTGTCCACCACCGGCAACAGTTCCTTGGGGACGGTCTTGGTCGCGGGAAGAAAACGCGTCCCCAGACCAGCCGCCGGGACGACGGCCGTCCGCGGAATCGGTACCTCTGCCTGTGTCATCGTTGACACATTAATCCCCATCGGGGGATCAGGCGAAGGGTGTCGGCGCAAAGGTGGCAATCCTGACGAAACCGGACTTGCGACGACAGATCCTGGCCGCTCGCCGTGCACTGCCGTCCGCGGTCCGTGCGCACGAAACACGGTTGCTGCGCACGCACATCGCGCAGTTGGCCGCCGATGTCCAGACCATCGCCGCCTACATCCCGGTCGGTTCGGAACCGGGTGCCGACCCCGATGCGGTACCGCTGCTCGACGGGCTGTCCGGCCTGCGCATCCTGCTGCCGATCGCCCGGACCGGGCAGCCGATGCAGTGGGCCGTCTACCGCCGCGGCGCGCTGGTGCCCGCGCCGTTCGGGCTCCGCGAACCCGGACCACCCTGGCTCGACCCGCAGACGATCGCGCAGGCCGACATCGTGTTGGTACCAGCACTGGCAGTGGCCCGCGACGGCACCAGGTTGGGTCGCGGTGCCGGCTTCTATGATCGGGCGCTGCGCCTTGCCGACCCTGCAACGCCACTGGTCGCGGTCGTCCGTGACGACGAACTGCTCGACGCGCTCCCCGCCGAATCGCATGACGTGCCCGTGACCCATGTCGTGACGCCCAGCGGCGGACCCGTCCCGCTCGGCGTCCGGGAATGACCGGGCCCACATAGCGGTTCTGGCACTTGGGCCGGTAGAGTGCCAATCAGTTTGACTGTCTCGGAGGTTGTCGTGCCTACCTATTCCTATGCGTGTACCGAATGTGACAATCGGTTCGACGTGGTTCAGGCGTTCAGTGATGATGCACTGACCGCGTGCCCGAAGTGCAGCGGACGGCTGCGCAAGCTGTTCGGCAAGGTCGGCGTCGTCTTCAAGGGCAGCGGCTTCTATCGCACCGACAGCCGCGATTCGTCGAAAACGTCCAGCTCGAGCTCCAAGAGCAGCAGCGGCGACAGCTCGTCGAGCAGCTCCTCGGACTCCGGTTCGTCGTCGAGTTCGACGTCGAGCACCTCATCGAGCACGTCGTCGGCGAGTACGTCATCGTCGAGTTCCTCCACCCCGGCGGCGGCCTCCAGCTGATCCGGAGGGGTTATCCACAGGTCCACCCGCGCCCTCTTCCGCCCGCCCCGCCCCCGCCCTAGCGTGGCCGGATGGGCGAATCGCTTGACCCGACGATCCTGACCCGTGTGCGCGCGGCCCTCCGCCCCGACTGGACGCGGACCGTTGCCGCCCGCCGCGCCGCCGCCGGGATCCTGGTCGTACTGGCCGCGGTGATCGCGCTGCGCCCCGACCCCGCCGGTGAACGCATCGACGTGGTCATCGCCGCCGCCGATCTGGCGCCCGGTTCCCCACTGGCCGCCGGCGATCTGACGGTCGAGTCGCGATCGGCGACCATGGTGCCCGACGGCGCGCAGTCCGATATCGATGATGTCGTCGGCGCCCATCTGACCGCGCCGGCTCGCCGCGGCGAGGTGCTGACCGACGTCCGCTTACTCGGCTCCCGCCTGACCGAGGCAACGGCCGGCCCCGACGCGCGTATCGTGCCCATCTCCCTGAGCGACGCCGCCGTGGTCGAGCTGATCCGCCCCGGTGACGTCCTCGACGTGCTGGCCGCACCCGACTCCGGCTCCCCACCGGAGCTGATCGCGACGCGGGCGGTGGTGGCCATGGTGTCCGCCGAAGCGAACGGTCCGTCGCCCGGAACGCAGCGCGTCGTCATGGTGGTGTTGCCCCGGCAGGCCGCCACCGCGGTGGCGGGTGCGGCGCTCACCGGACACCTCACCGTGACGTTCCACTGACCCGCCACCGCACCGAGCACTGCCATACTGTTTGCGGAAACTGGCTCAACGAACTGCTGGAAGGGTCCCCGCATGCTCAAGGGTTTCAAGGAGTTCCTGCTCCGCGGCAACATCATCGACCTCTCTACGGCGGTCGTCATCGGTACCGCGTTCACCGGATTGGTCACCGCGTTCACCGACAGCATCATCCAGCCGCTGATCGATCGGATCGGCGCCGGCGGCGACTCCGATTACGGGATCCTGCGCATCCCCATCGGCGGCAACCAGACGATCGATCTCAACGTGCTGTTGTCGGCGACCATCAACTTCGTCCTGATCGCTGCCGTCGTGTACTTCGTGATCGTGTTGCCGTTCAGCAGATTCCGGAAGCAGAAGGAGGAGACCGTCGAGGCAGAGGTGGTGCTGCTGACCGAGATCCGCGATCTGCTGGCCCAGCGCCCGGGGCCGACGGCCGAACAGCGTCTGGATCCCGACGCACCCAAGCCCCGCGCCTGACCGAAACGGCGCGGGCGAAGCCCAGACACACGACAATGCCCGACCGGCATCCGGTCGGGCATTGTCGTGTGTCTGCGATCGCACCGCCGGCAATGCAGAGCGCCCCGCCTTGCCGATACCGGCGAGACGGGGCGCTCAGTGCGTCGAGAGCGGCGCGGACCTACTGCAGGCCGCGACCGGTGGCGCCGGGGGCACGCACCAGCGAGCACTGCGGGCCGGTGTTGGCACCGTTGAAGAACGAGGCGTTCCACGGGCTGGAGGGGTTCACGTTGATCGCGATCCAGCCGTTGGAGCCGACCTCTTCGGGACCCTTCTCCTCGGTCACCTGCTTGGGGACGCTGCCGTCGGGCATGTACACCGACGCGGTGCTCAGGGTGCCCGCGCTGGTCTCGCACCGCTTGGCGCCTGCGACGGCGGCCGACTGCGGCGAGGACACGACACCCTGCGATCCGATCTCGGTCGGGGCGGGCCCGGTGTCATCGGCGCTGGCGGTGCCTGCCCCGAAGGTCAGCAATGCGCAGGACGCGGCAAATGCACCGATGCCGACAATTCCGGCCTTCTTGACGCGATCAATGGCTTCGGCCATCACTGAAACACCTTCCAATTCCGAGACACGCACGGACTGTGGCCCGAGCCGTTAATTGCAATAAGAGAATAGCAGGAATCCCCCCGTTGCGCTTGCCAAACAGGCACCCCGCACAGCGCAGATCCACCGGCCGCACACAACGCCGAGGATCTCCAAACCCCAAGTCGCCAAACCGATTTCGCCATGCAGCGACCCAGGCACGAAATGCGATGGCAACGGCCGTACACCAAAAATGAAGATCGGCCCCCGGCATACACCGGGGGCCGATCGTCAGCGCTGGAGAACGAACGTCAGTTCATGTTCCACGGTTCGCCGTAGGTGGTGACGCTGTCGCCCAGGCTCGACACCAATCGAGCAAACGGACGGAGCAGCACACCGCCGGCGGCACCGGTGACGGTTCCGTGAGCGTTGGACACCGCGACAGCACCCTCGGGGCCGGCAACCTCGGTGGAGAAGGTCGCGACTTCCTGGATACCCGGGCCGTTGCCGAGGTCGGCGCTGATCGAGGCGCCGGGCAGCAGCGGCGGGGTCGCGATCTCACCGACGAGCGGCAGTGCGCCGACGCCGATGACACCGAAGCCCGGGTCACCGCTCAGTGCGACGTTGGGGGTGGTGTAGCTGAAGTTGATGCCGACGCCCAGCGACCACGGGAAGCCAACCTGGTAGCCCAGCTCCAGGACACCTTCGAAGTCCTCGGCACCCGGGCCGGCGACCATGTACTTGGCCTTGCCGGAGTGGAACCACTCACGGGTCAGGCGGTTGCGGTCGAGGGGGAACACACCGTTGAGGAAGGTGTCCCACTGCTGGATCGTGAGGGTGCGATCCTTGCCGTCGACGAGGCTGAGCTCGTTGTCCAGGCCTGCGTTCGAGGTGCCAGTGCTCACGAACATCGCCGCGATAGCCGCGATCATCGCGAGAAACACCCGACTGATTGTCTTCATGTTCTCCCTAAGCTGTGCCGACGGTTTGTCCACCGTGTTGTTGATGTGCCGCCCCGGCCCTAGCCGGAACTTCACACCCCGCAAGAGCTTCATGTGACCGGAATTAGAAACTTCACATTTAGTTCTTACGCCTTGCTCATCGTTGACGAGAGCAACATAACGGTGCGGCATCCGCTCGGCAACGCGTACGTGCAAACGACCGGCCGACAAGGCGGGCCGCCGGAAAGTTTGCTGGCGCGGCCGATCGCGTACACCTTGGTCGGCAGGAAGGGCGGAGCAAGATAGCGCGGCCGATGTTGCTCCGCAGCCGGGGGTGAATACCAAGAACGGCTGGAATCAGGACGATTCCAGCCGTTCGAGGTGAAAGTACTGCTCAGCCGTGGTGTGGCGGCACATTGTCACGGAGCCACCGGTCGCGGTCAGCGTGGTCCTCACGCTGATCGCTGTCGCGCTCGTCACGCGTGGTACTCGGAAGTTCCTCTCCGAAGACAGCGTTAACTACATCCCGCGGGGGCCGCACCGAACCGGTCACAGTCGGGTACCTCCTGTGACCAAGATCACTTTTTGGTAGGGAATTCTGTTCACCTGACCGTAACCTTCCGGACTCGAAAAGAATGCGCCGACCTGCATGATTGCGCCCTGGCGACCATCCACGGGAGGGTCAGATGTCCAACCGGGAGAGCTGGCCGATCACCTGGACCGCAAGCGGAGACAACGTCGCCATACCGTCACGGACAGCGGCCCGAGAGCCGGCGATGTTGACCACCAGCGTGCTCCCCGAGATACCGGCCAGCCCGCGCGACACACCGGCATCGACGATGCCGGCCGACAGACCGGACGCCCGCAGCGCCTCCGAGATGCCCAGCAGCTCGCGGTCCAGCAGGTCCACCGTGGCCTCCGGGGTCACATCGCGTGGACTGACCCCGGTGCCGCCGACCGAGATGACCAGGTCGACACCCCCGATCACCGCGGTGTTGAGCGCGTTGCGAATCTCCACCTCGTCGGCGGCGACGACCACGACGCCGTCGACCAGAAATCCGCTCTCCGCGAGCAGCTCGGTGACCAGCGGTCCGCTGTGGTCTTCTTCGTCCCCGTGTGCCGTCCGATCGTCGACGACGACGACGAGTGCGCGGCCGACCATATCCCCTGGTTTCTCCATGCCTGTCACCGTATATCCGGCCGATGACAGCGACGCAGACAAGGTGGCCGCCAGCTCGGTCACCATTGCCGGTGCCAGGTCGATCTCGTTGGTCACTTGTCGGCCTTGCCCAGGGTCACGTCCATGGTCTGGGATCCGCCGGGACCATCGAAGGTCAAGGTCACCTTGGTGCCGGGGGCCTTGGACCGCACGGCGGCCACCAGCGCATCGGCACTGTTGATCACCCGGCCGTCGACCTTGGTCACCACCACGCCGCTGGGCAACCCGGCCGCGGCGGCCGCCCCGCCCTGGGTGACCTCGACGATCTTCGCGCCGTCCACCGAGGCGTCGTTGCCCACCTGCACACCCAGCGAGGCATGCGATGCGGAGCCGCTCTGCACCAGCTCGTCGGCGATGCGCTTGGCCTGGTCCACCGGGATGGCGAAGCCCAAACCGATCGATCCGCTCTGGGAGCCGCCCGACGAGCTACCGAGTGTGGCGATCGCCGAGTTCACACCGACCAGCTCGCCGTTCATGTTGACCAGCGCGCCACCGGAGTTGCCGGGGTTGATCGCGGCATCGGTTTGGATGGCGTCGAGCACAGTGTTCTGATTTTTGCTGTCGCCACCGGCGGCGACCGGACGGTTGAGCGCGCTGACGATACCGACGGTGACCGTGCCCTCCAGGCCGAGCGGCGAACCGATCGCGACGACGTCCTGGCCGACGCGCAGGTCCGACGACGAGCCGAGCGTGATCGGCGTCAGGTCGGAGACGCCCTCGGCCCGGACAACGGCGATATCACTGCTCGGGTCCGTACCGACCACGCGGAACGGCGCGGTGCGGCCGTCGGCGAAGGTCACCTTGGTCTCGGCGCGCCCGCCCGGTGCGTCACCGGTGGCCACGACGTGATTGTTGGTCAGGATCAGCCCATCGCTGGACAGGATGATGCCCGACCCCTCCTCGGAGGCGCGGCCCAGATTCGTCTCCAGCTTGACCACGCTGGGTACCACCTTGGCGGCGACCTGTTCGACCGATCCGGCCGGGACGCTGGCCGCGGGCTGGCCCGGGGTCGCTCCGCTGCTGCTGGAGAAGCTGGTGGCCGGCCGGTCAGGCGTGGCCAGCACCGCGACGCCACCGCCGATACCGGCGGACACCACCGCGATCGCGAGCGCACCGGCGAGCAGACCGCCCGAACGTGAGCGCTTCTGGCCGCCACCTGTACCCGGGCCCTGCGCGGGCCGGTACGGGTCGTACTGCGGACGCGGCTGCTGGCCGTGCGGTGGCTGGCCGTGCTGAGGCTGTGCCTGCGGATGGGATTGACGTGCGTAACGCCAGTCATAGGGCTGGGTGTAGCCACCGGGGTATCCGGCGGACCGCCCCTCGTAACCGGAGTCGTATCCACTCGGGCCGCTACCCGCTTGGGACGGAGGCGGGGTGTACCTCGGGTGGTTCGTCATAAGTCTGGGCGCTCTCTCTACTCAGCGGATCAGTTACTTCGTACAACGCGTTACGCACGCTCACAGTGCCGAACTGGGCTGAGAATCCACTTAGAGAAGTACCCGGTGGTCCCCTATGAATTCGCACAGAATTCCCCCGCGGATCGTCCCGCGCCGTCAATTGTGGGGCTGGGTGGCGACGCGGTCCACGAATCAGTCCCCGCGTGTCGCCGCCGGCGCCATCGCGCCGACGGCCTCGTCACCGTCGGGTAGCACCCGCCGGCCGGGCAGCACGATCCTGACCGTGGTCCCCGTCGGATCACCGCCGGGAACCGCCTCCTCGACACCGATCGTGCCGCCGTGCTTGAGCACCACCTGTTTGAGGATGGCCAACCCCAGCCCCGACCCGGGCATCGCGCGTGCCGAGGTGGACCGATAGAACCGCTCGAAGACCAGGTCCCGCTCATGCGGCGGGATGCCCGGGCCGAAATCGGTGATGGCCAGTTCGGCATGCACGGCGTCGCGCTGCCACAACCGCACCACGACGCGGCCGTCCGGCGGACTCCACTTGGCGGCGTTGTCGAGCACGTTGAGCACGGCCCGCGAGAGCCCGGCGGGGTCGCCGTCGACCTGCCAGTCGATCAACTGCACGTCGAACTCGATATCGTTGCGGCGCCGCCGGACTCGCTCCAATGCACGGTCCACCACGTCGGGCAGGTCGACCTTCTCCCGGACCGTCACCCCGGCGTCATCACGGGTCAGGTCGACGAGATCGCCCACCAGGGTGGACAATTCCTCGATCTGGGCGATCACATCGGCCTGCAGTTCGGTCATCTCACCGTCGGGCAGCCGCGGCGCCCCGGGGGCCATCGCCGCCATCAGCAGCTCGACATTGGTGCGCAGTGAGGTCAGCGGCGTGCGCAGCTCGTGGCCGGCGTCGGTGACCAGGCGTGCCTGGCGCTCCCGGGACTCTGCCAACGCCCGCAGCATCATGTTGAACGAATCGGTCAACCGGGCCAGCTCGTCGGTACCGACCACCGGGATCGGGCGCAGATCATCGGTGCGCGCCACCCGCTCCGCCGCCCTGGTCAGCCGGGCCACCGGGCGCAGTCCGGCGCGGGCCACCATGCCGCCGGCGATGGCGGCCACCGCCATGCCCGAGGCGCCGATGATTGCCAGTGCCGTTCCCAACCGGTTCAGCAGGGCGATCGTGGCCGCCAGGCTTTTGCTGATCAACAACGAGTTTCCATCGGCCAGGTGCACGGCGAGCACCCGCTGGTTGT
Organism: Mycolicibacterium sp. 22603; assembly: GCA_052044345.1. Lineage (GTDB taxonomy): Bacteria > Actinomycetota > Actinomycetes > Mycobacteriales > Mycobacteriaceae > Mycobacterium. The sequence goes on along the minus strand of JBQEMX010000004.1, from coordinate 293,131 downwards.
TCGTGGTGCGCAACGACATCAGCAGCTCGCCCTGGACGACGGCCTTCTCCGGAGGTCCGAGCGGCAGCGTCTGCCCCTGCTGGTTGGCGGTGTAGATGTAGCGGCCGGGGCTCACCAGCATCGCGTTCACGTCCGAGTAGGCGGTGCCCTCGATGGCCTTGCCCGGATCGGCTGCCAACGAACCGCTTTCGATGAGCAGCTGCGCACGGCTGTGCAACTGGGTGTCGATATCGTCGTAGACCGACCGCGACACCACGGCGTACACGGCGACGGCCATCAGCACGACCACCATCGCCACCATCGACATCGCCAGCAGCATCACCCGCCAGCGCAACGACACGGTGCTGACATTGCGGCTGTAACGGCGCGGCGTGATCGGCCCCGAATCCCGGCTCTTCGGCCGGTGTCGCCGCAGTCTCACGGCGGGGTTTCGCGCAGCACGTATCCGACACCGCGCACGGTGTGGATCAGCCGCGGCTCGCCCTCGGCCTCGGTCTTGCGGCGCAGGTAGCCGACATAGACCTCAAGGGCGTTGCCCGAGGTCGGGAAGTCGAAGCCCCAGACCTCTTCCAGAATCCGGCTGCGGGTGAGAACCCGCCGCGGGTTGGCGATGAGCATCTCCAGCAGCGAGAACTCGGTGCGGGTCAGGCTGATCGACCGTTCCCCACGGGTGACCTCACGGGTCACCGGGTCCAGGCTCAGATCGGAGAAGGTCAGCGCCCGATTGTCGGCGGTCTCCTCGGGGGCGGCCCGGCGACGCAGCAGCGCGCGCATCCGGGCCAGCAACTCCTCCAGCGCGAACGGCTTCGGCAGGTAGTCATCGGCCCCGGCATCGAGTCCGGCCACCCGCTCGGACACCGAGTCACGGGCGGTGAGCACCAGGATGGGCAGATCGTCACCGGTGCTGCGCAGATGTCTGCACACCTCCAGGCCGTCGAGCCTGGGCATCATGACATCGAGCACAACGGCGTCCGGCCGATCGCTCGAAATGGCCTCGAGAGCTTCGACACCGTCCTGGGCGAGATCGACGGAGTAACCATTGAACGACAGCGACCGGCGCAAGGATTCGCGCACAGCGCGGTCATCGTCAACGACAAGAATGCGCACAGCCACAGTGTCATCCCTCCATCTGAGAGCGACCTGAGAGGCGCGCCGACCTACTTGCGGTCGAGATCGACCAGACCCAGGCGCGCGGCCTTGAGCAGGCGACGCGGCACCTTGCGCTGCTGACCGGCAACGGACACGGTGACCAGGCCGGTAGCCTCGGCCTTCCACTGCGCGCGGCGGCTACGGGTGTTCGAGCGCGACATCCGGCGCTTGGGCACAGCCATGATCGAGATCTCCTCTTGCGGGGTTTCCGCCGCGCAGTAAACAGCGACGGCAATGTGCACCACAGAATAGCCCGCACCGCCGGATGCCTCCAAACCGCCGAACATCCGGCCCCCGCTGGGCAAGACTGGAGCGCGGTGACGGATCCGGCCCAACCCCTTGACGCGATACCGTCGGTACCGGTTAACCTACTGACCGGTTGGTCGGAATGCGATGGGAGTGTGGGTGGCCTCGGAAGCGGTACGGATCGGCAACTGCTCGGGCTTCTACGGGGACCGCATGTCGGCCATGCGCGAGATGCTCGAAGGCGGTGACCTCGACTATCTGACCGGCGACTACCTCGCCGAACTCACCATGCTCATCCTGGCCCGCGACCGTGCGCGCAACGCCGATCTGGGTTACGCCAAGACCTTCCTCCGCCAGCTCGAGAACAACCTCGGCCTGGCCATGGACCGCGGGGTGAAGATCGTCGCCAACGCCGGCGGACTCAACCCGGCGGGCCTGGCCACCGCCGTCCGCGAACTCGCCGAACGGCTCGGGCTCACCGTGAACGTCGCGCACGTCGAAGGTGACGATCTGGTGGCACGCGCCGACGAACTCGGCTTCCCGGGCGTGCTGTCGGCCAACGCCTACCTGGGCGCCTGGGGCATCGTCGAATGCCTGAACGCCGGTGCCGACATCGTCGTGACGGGACGGGTCACCGACGCCTCCGTCATCGTCGGCCCGGCCGCCGCCCACTTCGGCTGGTCGGCCACCGACTACGACGCGCTGGCCGGTGCCGTCGCCGCGGGCCACATCATCGAGTGCGGCACCCAGGCCACCGGCGGCAACTACGCCTTCTTCCCGCCCGACCTGCACCACCCAGGGTTTCCGATCGCCGAGATCGGCGCCGATGGCTCGTCGGTCATCACCAAACACCCCGGCACGGGAGGCCTGGTCGACACCGGCACCGTCACCGCCCAACTGCTCTACGAGATCACCGGTGCCCGGTACGCCAATCCCGATGTCACGCTGCGCATGGACTCGGTGACGCTGCACCAGGACGGGCCCGATCGGGTACGGGTCTCCGGCGTACGCGGCGAGGCCCCGCCGGCGACGCTGAAGGTGTCGCTGAACAGCATCGGCGGTTTCCGCAATGCGACGACGTTCGTGCTCACCGGGCTGGACATCGAGGCCAAGGCCGCGTTGGTCCGCCGCCAGCTCGAAGACGCGTTGACCACCCGCCCGGCCGAATTGGAGTGGACGCTGGCGCGCACCGATCACGCCGACGCCGACACCGAAGAGACGGCCAGCGCATTGCTGCACTGCGTGGTACGCGATCCCGATCCGGCCGTGGTCGGTCGCCAATTCTCCTCCGCCGGAGTGGAACTCGCGCTGGCAAGCTATCCCGGCTTCACCGCGACCGCCCCTCCCGGCGACGGTCAGGTGTACGGATTGTTCACCCCCGGATATGTCGGCGCGTCCGAGGTACCCCACGTCGCGGTGCACGCCGACGGCACCCGCGTCGACATCGCACCGGCGGTCGACACCCGCGAGCTGACACCGGTCGAGGACCCACCGCTACCCGACCCACCCGCCGACGGTCCCACCGTCCGCGCGCCGCTGGGCCGCATCGCCGGCGCGCGCAGCGGCGACAAGGGTGGATCGGCGAATGTCGGCGTCTGGGTTCGTACCGACAGCGAATGGTCCTGGCTGGCGCACTTTTTGACGGTCGACGCGCTACGCGAGCTGTTACCCGAGACTTACGGCTTGCCGGTCACCCGGCATCTGCTGCCCAATCTGCGCGCCGTCAACTTCGTCATCGAGGACATCCTCGGCCGGGGCGTCGCCTACCAGGCACGGTTCGACCCCCAGGCCAAGGGTCTCGGCGAATGGCTGAGATCCCGACACGTCGACATCCCGGAAAGGCTGTTGTGAGGAGGACAAGCTTGTGACCAATATCTGGCACGCCCCCGAACGCGAGGACCTGCGAAAGACGGTGCGAGCGTTCGCCGAACGCGAGATCCTGCCACATGTCGACAAATGGGAGCGCGCCGGCGAGCTCCCCCGCGAACTGCATCTGGCGGCGGGCGCCGCGGGACTGCTCGGGGCGCCCTACCCGGAATCGGTGGGCGGCGGGGGTGGTGACAGCGCCGACGCGGTGATCATCTGTGAGGAACTGCATCAGGCGGGCGTACCCGGCGGAGTGTTCGCCTCGCTGTTCACCTGCGGCATCTCGGTCCCGCACATGATCGCCTCGGGCGACCGGCGACTCATCGACACCTATGTGCGCCCCACCCTGAGCGGTGAGCTCATCGGGTCCCTGGCCATCACCGAACCCGGCGGCGGATCCGATGTCGGGCATCTGACGACGAAGGCCGAGCGGGACGGGGACGATTTCATCGTCAACGGCGCCAAGACCTACATCACCTCCGGTGTCCGTGCCGACTATGTGGTGACCGCGGTGCGCACCGGCGGCCCGGGCGCCGCGGGAGTGTCACTGCTGGTGGTGGACAAGAACTCCGAGGGTTTCGCAGTCAGCCGCAAGCTGGAGAAGATGGGCTGGCGTTCCAGTGACACCGCCGAACTGTCCTATACCGATGTACGGGTGCCCGCCGTGAATCTTGTCGGCGCCGAGAACAGCGGGTTCCTCCAGATCGCCGGCGCGTTCGTCAGCGAGCGGGTCGGTCTTGCCGCGCAGGCCTACGCCAGTGCGCAGCGCTGCCTGGACCTGACGGTGCAGTGGTGTCGTGACCGCGAGACCTTCGGGCGGCCACTGATCTCCCGGCAGGCCGTGCAGAACACGTTGGCCGACATGGCCCGTCGGATCGACGTGGCACGGGTCTACACCCACCGCCTGGTGGAGCGCGAGATGGCGGGCGAGAAGAATCTGATCACCGAGGTGTGTTTCGCCAAGAACACCGCCGTCGAGGCCGGTGAGTGGGTGGCCAATCAGGCCGTCCAATTGTTCGGCGGGATGGGCTATATGGCCGAATCAGAGGTGGAACGCCAGTACCGCGATATGCGCATCCTCGGTATCGGCGGCGGCACCACCGAGATCCTGACCTCGCTGGCCGCCAAGACGCTGGGATTCCAATGACCCGCCTGAAATCCACCCTGGACCCACACTCGCCGGCCTACACCGAGGCCGCCGACGCGATGGCGACAAAGCTGACCGAACTGGACGCCGAACACCAGCGCAGCCTTGCCGGTGGCGGCCCCAAGTACGTCGACCGTCACCACGCCCGCGGCAAGCTCACCGCGCGGGAGCGCGTCGAGCTGCTGGTCGACCCCGACTCTCCGTTCCTGGAGCTGAGCCCGTTGGCCGCGTGGGGCAGCGATTTCGCCGTCGGCGCCAGCGTCGTCACCGGTATCGGTGCCGTCGAAGGCGTGGAGTGCCTGATCGTCGCCAACGACCCGACGGTCAAGGGCGGCACCAGCAATCCCTGGACGCTGAAGAAGATCCTGCGCGCCAACCAGATCGCGATGGAGAACCGGCTGCCGGTGATTTCCCTCGTCGAGTCCGGTGGTGCAGACCTGCCCACCCAGAAGGAGATCTTCATCCCCGGCGGGCAGATGTTCCGTGACCTGACCCGGCTCTCGGCGGCCGGCATCCCGACCGTCGCGCTGGTGTTCGGCAACTCCACTGCCGGTGGCGCCTACGTCCCGGGCATGTCCGACCACGTGGTGATGATCCGGGATCGCTCCAAGGTGTTCCTGGCAGGCCCGCCGCTGGTCAAGATGGCCACCGGCGAGGAATCCGATGACGAATCCCTCGGCGGGGCCGAGATGCACGCCCGCACATCGGGTCTGGGCGACTATCTGGCCAACGACGAATTGGACGCCATCCGGATCGGCAGGCGCATCGTCGCGCGGCTGAACTGGCACAAGCAGGGCCCGGCACCACTACCGGTTCGCGAACCCGAGTACGACGCCGAGGAACTGCTCGGCATCGTCGGTGCCGACCTGCGCATCCCGTTCGATCCCCGCGATGTGATCGCCCGCATCGTCGACGGCTCGGACTTCGACGAGTTCAAGCCGCTGTACGGTTCGTCGCTGGTCACCGGGTGGGCGACGATGTACGGCTATCCGGTCGGCATCCTGGCCAATGCCCGCGGGGTGCTGTTCTCCGAAGAATCCCAGAAGGCCACCCAGTTCATCCAGCTGGCCAACCGATCCGACACCCCGTTGCTGTTCCTGCACAACACCACCGGCTACATGGTGGGCAGGGCATACGAGGAGGGCGGCATGATCAAACACGGGTCGATGATGATCAACGCCGTCTCCAATTCGACGGTGCCACACATCTCCCTGCTGATCGGCGCCTCCTACGGCGCAGGCCATTACGGCATGTGTGGGCGGGCCTATGACCCCCGCTTCCTGTTCGCCTGGCCCAGCTCCAAATCCGCAGTGATGGGTGGCACCCAGCTCGCCGGGGTGCTCTCGATCGTCAGCAGGGCGGCCGCCGAGGCCCGCGGCCAGCAGGTCGACGAGGCCGCCGACGCCGCCCTGCGCGCGGCCGTCGAGGCGCAGATCGAGGCCGAGTCGCTGCCGATGTTCCTGTCCGGGCGTCTCTACGACGACGGTGTGATCGATCCCCGCGACACCCGCACGGTGCTCGGAATGTGCCTGTCCGCCATCGCCAGTGGACCGATCGAGGGGACGTCGAACTTCGGCGTCTTCCGGATGTGACTGTGATTTCGGCGCGCTCGCGTTCGCTGAGCGAGCGTCAGCGCGCCCAAATCGCGGAGGGAGTTCGATGATCAGCAGAGTCCTCGTCGCCAATCGTGGCGAGATCGCGCGCCGGGTGTTCACCACCTGTCGTCGTCTCGGCATCGGGACCGTCGCGGTCTACACCGACCCCGACGCCGGCGCCCCGCACGTCGCCGAGGCCGACTTCCGGGTCCGGCTCGAGGGTCGCAACGGCTATCTCGACACCGCCCAGCTCATCGCCGCGGCGCGCGCCGCCGGTGCCGACGCGGTGCACCCGGGTTACGGGTTCCTCTCGGAGAACCCCGATTTCGCGGCGGCGGTTGAGGACGCCGGTCTGACCTGGATCGGGCCGCCGGTGGCCGCCGTGCAGGCCATGGGCTCCAAGATCGAAGCCAAGAAACTGATGGCCGCGGCGGGCGTGCCGGTACTGGCCGAACTGGACCCGGACACCGTCACCGCCGACCAGCTGCCGGTCCTGATCAAGGCGTCCGCCGGTGGCGGTGGGCGCGGCATGCGGGTGGTCCGGGAGCTGTCCGACCTGCCCGCCGAGGTCGCCGCGGCACAACGCGAGGCGCAGTCGGCGTTCGGCGATCCCACCGTCTTCTGCGAGCGCTACCTGGCCGCCGGTCACCACATCGAGGTACAGGTGATGGCCGATCGGCACGGCAGCGTGTGGGCCGTCGGGGAACGTGAGTGCTCCATCCAGCGCCGGCACCAGAAGGTCATCGAAGAGGCACCGTCACCACTGGTGGAACGCACCCCGGGCATGCGCGACAAGTTGTTCGATGCCGCTCGGCTGGCCGCCGCGGCGATCGGCTACACCGGCGCGGGGACCGTGGAGTTCATGGCGGGCCGAGATGGCGACTTCTACTTCCTGGAGATGAACACCCGTCTGCAGGTCGAACACCCGGTCACCGAGGAGACCACCGGCCTGGATCTGGTGGCGCTGCAGATCGACGTCGCCGACGGCGTCCGCCTCGATGCCCGGCCCCCGACCACCCGGGGACACTCGATCGAAGCCAGGCTCTACGCCGAGGACCCGGCCAAGGGTTGGCAACCCCAGGCCGGAACATTGCACCGGTTCGCCGTCCCGGCCGCCCGCACCGAGTTCGACACCCTGGGCCGCACCGGGGTTCGACTGGATTCCGGTGTGGTCGACGGATCGGTCATCTCGGTGTTCTACGACCCGATGCTGGCCAAGGTGATCTCGTTCGCCGACACCCGGGACCGGGCTGCCGCCGCGCTCGCCGACGCGTTGTCCCACACCGTCATCCACGGCCCCGGCACCAACCGTGACCTGCTGGTCAACGTGTTACGGCACCCGGCATTCCTCGCTGGGGACACCGATACCGCGTTCTTCGACACCCACGGCCTGGATCGACTGGCCGCGGCCCGCGATATCACCGCACCGTCGGCGCTGGCCGCCGCACTCGCCGACGCCGCACACAATCGCGCCACGGCCACGGCATTCGGGCCCGCACCCAGCGGATGGCGCAACCTGTTCTCCGGGTATCAAACCCGCGTCTATCGCGACGCCGACGACCGCGAGCACCTGGTGCGCTACCGGGTCGGACGGAACGGTATCGAGGTTCCCGACAGCGACGACGTCACCGTGGTATCCAGCAGCCCGGAACACGTGGTGTTGTCGGTCGGCGGGGTCGAGGAGACCTTCGCGGTGGCCCGGTACGGCGCGGAGGTTTTCGTCGACTCGCCGCGCGGTGCCGTCCGACTCACCAGCGTCCCGCGGTTCCCCGATCCGGATTCGGCGGTGGCACAGGGGTCACTGCTGGCACCGATGCCGGGCTCGGTGGTCCGCGTCGGTGCCGCGGCCGGTGATGCCGTGACCGCCGGACAGCCGTTGATCTGGCTCGAAGCAATGAAGATGGAGCACACCATCGCCGCCCCCAGCGACGGAGTGCTCGCCGAACTGAACGTGCAGGCAGGCCAACAGGTCGAGGTCGGCACGGTGCTGGCCCGAATAGAAGGAGAACAGTCATGACCGGTTTCATCGAGACCGAGGAGCAGCAGGCGCTGCGCAAGGCCGTCGCCGCGATGGCCGCCAACTACGGCCAGGACTACTACCTGGAGAAGGCGCGGGCCGGGCAGCACACCGACGAACTATGGTCGGAGGCAGGCAAACTGGGCTTCATCGGAGTCAACCTCCCCGAGGAGTACGGTGGCGGCGGGGCCGGCATGTACGAGCTGTCGATGGTCATGGAAGAGATGTCCGCGGGCGGTTGTCCACTGTTGATGATGGTGGTCTCCCCCGCCATCAACGGCACCATCATCTCCAAGTTCGGTACCGAAGAGCAGAAGAAGCACTGGGTCACCGGTATCGCCGACGGCTCGATCACCATGGCTTTCGCGATCACCGAACCCGACGCCGGCTCCAACAGCCACAAGATCACCACCACCGCGCGCCGTGACGGCAGCGACTGGATCCTCTCGGGTCAGAAGGTGTACATCTCCGGCGTCGACCAGGCCCAGGCGATCCTGGTGGTCGGCCGCACCGAAGACCACAAGACCGGCAACCTGAAACCCGCATTGTTCGTGGTGCCGACCGACACCCCAGGGCTGTCGTGGACCAAGATCGATATGGAGATCCTGAGCCCGGAATACCAGTTCCAGGTCTTCCTCGACGAGGTGCGCCTGCCCGCCGACGCGCTGGTCGGCTCCGAGGATGCCGCCATCGCCCAGCTGTTCGCCGGACTCAACCCCGAGCGCATCATGGGCGCGGCCAGCGCCGTCGGGATGGGCCGTTTCGCGATCAACAAGGCCACCGAGTACGTCAAGACCCGCCAGGTGTGGAAGACCCCCATCGGCGCGCACCAGGGCATCGCGCATCCGTTGGCCCAGAATCACATCGAGATCGAACTCGCAAAGCTGATGATGCAGAAGGCCGCCGCGCTCTATGACAGCGGTGACGACTTCGGGGCCGCCGAGTCGGCGAACATGGCCAAGTACGCCGCCGGTGAGGCGTCGGTGCGCGCGGTCGATCAGGCCGTGCAATCGCTCGGCGGAAACGGGCTGACCAAGGAGTACGGGATCGCTTCGGTGCTGACCGCCTCCCGGCTGGCGCGGATCGCGCCGGTCAGCCGGGAGATGATCCTCAACTTCGTCGCGCAGACCTCGCTGGGTCTGCCCCGGTCGTACTGACGATGGCGGTCGATTACGCGGTGCAGGGCCGGGTCGCCCGGCTGACGCTCGACTCCCCGCACAACCACAACGCGCTGTCCACCGCGCTCGTCGAACAGCTGCACCAGGGGTTCGCCGACGCGGCGGCCGCCGACGTGCGCGCGGTGGTGCTGGACCACACCGGTCCGACGTTCTGCGCGGGGGCGGACCTGTCCGAGGCAGCCGGCCGCGACCCCGGCGATGTGGCCGTCGATCGGGCCCGCGAGATGACCCGCCTGCTGCGCACGATCCTTGAGCTGCCGGTCCCGGTGATCACCGCGGTCGACGGGCACGTGCGGGCCGGCGGCATGGGTCTGGTCGGCGCCTGCGATATCGCCGTCGCCGGACCCGCGAGCACCTTCGCCCTCACCGAGGCTCGGATCGGGGTGGCGCCGTCGATCATCTCGCTGACCCTGCTGCCGAAGCTGACCGCACGCGCGGCCGGCAGGTACTTCGTCACCGGGGAGAAGTTCGGGCCGGCGGAGGCGGCGCGGATCGGGCTGATCACCGCGGCCACCGATGACGTCGCCGCAACGGTCGCCGACCTCACCGCGAGCATCGCCAAGGCCTCGCCGCAGGGGCTGGCCGCGTCCAAGGCACTCACCACCGCGTCGGTGCTCGCCGGCTTCGACGAACGTGCCGAGGAACTCACCGAGCAATCGGCGCGGCTGTTCGTGTCCGAGGAGGCGCACGAAGGCATGCTCGCTTTCCTGCAGAAACGCCGGCCGTCCTGGACGTGACAGGATGGCCGTCGTTTGCCAACCGGTCGCCCGAGCGGCGATGTTTGCCGTAACAGTTTTGCCCACGCGCTTGCATTCGTGAGCGTGAGTCGTAGGCTCGTCTGCGATGAGCACCTCAGCCGCCGAACCTGGCTCGACCCGAGCAGGCGATGCCGAGCGGGCGCAGGCTGCCCAGCTTCTCACCGACGCCGCCGCGCAGGGCCGGCTCAGCGTCGACGAATACGAGCAGCGGCTGGCCAAGGCCTATGCGGCCACCACCCACGGTGAGCTCGCCCGGCTCTCGTCCGATCTACCCGATTTCGCGACGACGTCGCACTGCGGACCTCGCCGGCCCGCGCCATCGACCCTGCTCCTGGCCATCCTGAGCGGATTCGAGCGACGTGGTCGGTGGAACGTCCCGAAGCGTCTGACATCCTTCGCACTGTTCGGCGGTGGTGTCATCGATCTGCGCTACGCCGACTTCACCTCACCCGACGTGGACATCCATACGATCTCCATTTTCGGGGGTCAGACCATCCTGGTGCCGCCCGAGGTGAACGTCGCGGTCCGCGGACACGCCGTGATGGGCTCGTTCGACCATGTCGGCGAACCGGGGACGCCCGGCGCTCCGCGGGTGACCATCCGTGGCTTCTCGCTGTGGGGCAGCGTCGGCGTCAAGCGCAAGAAACGCAAGAACAGCTGAGCGGTATTTGCTGAAAAGCACGCTCCGGCGCTGCTTCTTTTGCTGAACAGCGCGCTGTCACCGCCGTCGCGCGCGGAGATAGTCGCCGACCACCGCCGCTCCGAGCCCATCCAGATCGGGCACCACCACCCGACCGCCGACCCGGCGCGCCACCTGGTCGATGAACCGGGCCAGCCCCGGATCGCTGCCCAGCCGGAAGATCGTCAGCTGCGCGCCGAGGGCGGCGAGATCATCGAAACCCTTCACCGTCAGCCCGATCGTGCGCGGGTGCGGCGGGTAGTAGAAGAACGGTTCGGCACCGTCGCCGAAATCCTCAAGGTGTGCGGTCGGCTCACCGTCGGTGACCACCAGCACGACCGGCTGGGCGTTGGGGTGCCTGCGCAGATGCCGCGCCGCCAAGGCCAGCGCGTGGTGCAGGTTGGTGCCCTGGTCGCGCACCCCCTCCAGGGCGGTCAGCTCGGCGGCGCTGACGGTGCGGGCATGCCGACCGAACGCAATGATCTGCAGCGCATCGGAGCGGAACCGGGTGCTCACCAGATGGTTGAGCGCCAGCGCGGTGCGCTTCATCGGTAGCCACCGGTTCTCCATGACCATCGAGAAGCTGGTGTCCACCAGCAGCGCGACGGCGGACTGGGTGCGCGTCTCGGTCTCGGAGATCTCGACATCCTCGACGCCGATCCGCACCGGACCGTCGATCAGCCCTGAGCCGGCTTGCCGCAGTACGGCATTGGTGATCGTGCGGGTGACATTCCACGGCTCGGTGTCGCCGAACGCCCACGGGCGGGTCGCCCCGGTCAGCTCGCCGGCCGCACCGGCGCGGCGGGTCTCGCGCTCGCCGTGCCTGCCCGAGAGCCGCTGGGCGACATCGCGCAGCGCGGTCTGCCCGAGCTGGCGCATGGCCTTGGGCGACAGCCGGAACTGGCCGTCGGAGCCGCGGTCCAGGAAGCCCTGTTCGGTGAGCGCACGTTCGAGATCGGCAAGGGTGCGGGCGTTGACGGCGGCCTCGTCACCGAGCTGGCGAGCCAGCATGTCCAGATCGACATCTTCCATGGTGGCCCCGGCATAGCCCTGCGACAGCTGTTCGGCCAGCTGCTCCAGCTCGGCGATATCGGCCAGTGCCTGCGCGCCCTGGCCCATACCCAACGGATCGTCACCACGAAATTCCTGCGAACCGTTCCAGTCCTCACCAGGGCGGGCGGCCTGCAGGTTCGCATCCAACCGACTCAATGCGTTCATCAGCGACGGGGAGCCGAAGGCCTGCTGGGCCAGCGCATCCAACTCGGCACGCTGGGATTCGGACAAGCTGTTACGGAAGCGCTGGGCGGCCGCGGAGCGCTTGGCCAACGAATCCATCAGCTCGTCGACGTTGCGCGGGTTCTCCGGGAAGTGCTGGCCGTGCTCGGCCATGAACTTCTCGAAATCCTCGTCGGTGTCCTCTCCCCTGGCATGCTTTTCCAGCAGGTCGTTGAGGTCGTCGAGCATCTTGTTGATCGCGGCGCGGTCTTCGTCGGTCGCGTTCTGCAGCGCGTCCTTCATCCCGGCGAACCGCTGGTCGAGCATCTCGCGACCGAGCAGATCCTTGATCTGGTCATACTTCTGCCGGGCCTCGGCCGAGCGCCAGTCGTAGTCGGCGAGTTCCTGGACGGCCTTGGCCGGTGACGGCGACAGCGCCTCCATCTGCATCTCGCCGAATCGGGCATCGTCGTCCAACGCCCGGGCCAGTTCCTTGCGCTCGGCCAGCACGGCCTCATCGAGCAGCTTCTTGACCTCGGCGAGGGTGCCGTCGAGGTTGTTGCGCTGCAATAGTTCCCGGCGCCGACGGTGGGCCTCGGCGGCCAGTTTGTCCGCACCCGGCATGGAGGCGGTGCCGCGGCGCATCAGTTCCTGCAACGCCCTTCGCGGGGACGCACCGGACATCACGTCCTCACCGATCTGGTCCAGCGCCTCGCGGAGATCGACCGGCGGCGCCAGCGGGTCGGGCCCGCCGGTGTAGCGCGAATACCGCGAATTATGTTTAGCCATAAACAGTTTCGCCATCGTCGGAGGTCTTGTCGATCCGCTTGGCCAGATACAGGCCCTCCAGCGCCAGCTCCACCGCGGCGGCGCGCTGCCCCTCGGTGCGGGCATCCAGGCGCTCGGCGATCTGGTCGATCACCGCCAGCTCCGGCAGCGCGGCCAGGACGTCCTTGGCGCTCACCCGCTCACCGGTGGTCACCGGCGAGCCCTCCTCGACCGCCGCGACCAGCGGCCCGACGTCCAACCCGCCGAGCGCCCTGGCCGCGGTGTCGGCGGTGGCACGGCGCAGCAGGTGCTCCATCACCGCCTGCTCGCGGCCTTCCTCGCCGGACTCGAATTCCAGCTTGCCGCGCAGCACGTCGATGACGGTGCCCAGGTCGACCACACGGGCCACCGGATCCTGCTCACCGAGGATGGCGGCGCGGTGCCGCGCGGAGGCCGCGACGGTCTCGGCCGCGGCGATGGCGAACCGGGCCGACACCCCCGAGCGCTGGTCGACGGCCGTGGACTCGCGCAGCGCCCTGGCGAATCGGGCCACCACGGCGAGCAGATACTCGGGGACCTCGGCGCTCAGATGCGCCTCCTGGGCGATGACGGCGACCTCGGCATCGAGTTCCAGCGGGTAGTGGGTGCGGATCTCGGCGCCGAAGCGGTCCTTGAGCGGGGTGATGATCCGGCCGCGGTTGGTGTAGTCCTCGGGGTTGGCGCTGGCGACCACCAACACGTCCAGCGGCAGCCGCAGCGTGTATCCGCGCACCTGGATATCGCGCTCCTCCATCACGTTGAGCATGGACACCTGGATGCGCTCGGCAAGGTCGGGTAGCTCGTTGACGGCGACGATGCCGCGGTGCGCGCGCGGGATGAGACCGTAGGCAATGGTTTCCGGGTCGCCGAGACTGCGCCCCTCGGCAACCTTGATCGGGTCGATATCGCCGACGAGGTCGGCGACGCTGGTATCGGGGGTGGCCAGCTTCTCGGTGTAGCGCTCGCTGCGGTGCACCCAGGCGACCGGCAGGTCGTCACCGGAGGTGGCGGCGCGCCGGATCTGCTCCGGCGTGATCGGTGAGTAGGGGTGCTCGTGCAGTTCGGAGCCCTCGATCACCGGGGTCCATTCGTCGAGCAGCCCGACCAGGGAGCGCAACAACCGGGTCTTGCCCTGCCCGCGTTCGCCGAGCAGGACGAAATCGTGGCCGGCGATCAGGGCGCGTTCGACCTGTGGCAGCACCGTGTCCTCGAATCCGAACAACCCGGGCCAGATCGCGGTGCCCTCTTCGCCATCGGACAGCCGGGCCAGCAGGTTGGCTCGGATCTCGTCCTTGATCCCGCGCTCGACGTGGCCGGAGGCGCGTAGTTCGCCGAGGGTGCGGGGCAGGTCGTTAGGTGATGTCACGACCTCCACGCTACGACTGCTGTCGACCGCAGGCATGGTCACCGGGTGAATGCCGGTTTTCGCTTGCCGCGAACTACCCGGTACCCTCGGTACCGTGAACGTGCGCGAATGGGACGACCGGCCGATGACGACGCACTTCGGGCCGGCATCGTGGCAGTCGCGGGTGCTGGGCGTGCTCACCGCACTCACCCTGCGGCCCGTGCTCGGGTTGGCCACCCTGATCGGCCTGTTCGTCAATCGGATCTGGCCTGCCGGCGTGCAGCGCGCGCATCTGGACGTCATCGACCGGCCGCTGCGGGCGATCTCCGCTTTACCCGGAACCACGGTCACCCGTGAGTCGCTGCCGCATTGTCCGGCCGAACTCGTGAGTGCGCCCGCCGCTCGCACGTCCACCGATCTGATCATCTACTTCCACGGCTCGGCGCTGGTCACCCTGGGGCTGAACTCACATCGGCGGTTCGTCTCCAAGCTGTCGGCGGCCACCGGAGCCAAGGTGCTCAACGTCGGCTACCGCCTGGCACCTCAGGCCGCCATCGAAGAAGCCGTCGAGGACGGGGTTGATGCCTACCGACACGCCTTGGACCTCGGCTATACGCCGAGCCGCATCGTGCTCGCCGGCGACTCGGCGGGCGGTCTGATCGCGGCCGACACCGCGCTGGCCGTGCGTGATGCCGGGCTACCGGTGCCGGCCGGCCAGATCCTGTTGTCGGCGTTGACCTCTGCCGATATGGATCTCAAATACCAGGCGCTCAAGCAACATCGGGATGTGCTGTTCCCGTTCATGACCGTGAAGTTCATCTATGACGTCTTCGCGACGGTGAACGGCACCCGCCCGGTGCCGATCATGCCCGCCGAGGCCAACGCCGCCGGCCTTGGCCCGTTCCTCTTGCAGATCGGCACCAACGAGATGCTGCGCAACGACACCTTCGTGCTGGCCGAACAGCTCAAGGCCGCCGGGGTGCCGGTGTGGGTTCAGGTGTTCGACAAGGCCATGCACATGTTCCAGCTGACCTTCGACATCAACCCCGACGCACGTCGCGCCATCGACGAGATCGCCTCGTTCGTCGAACACGTCACCACCGAGGCCAGCAAGGCGGCCTGACCTCCTCCGCCCAGTGGCCACTTGTCGCACGCATTCTCGGCGGAACCGTGCAACAAGTGGCCACTCGGCGGGACTGGGCTGTGCACAATCTCGTCGTCATCCCCAGGCTCGGCCATCAGCATGAGCTGAGCGGCCTGCGGCGTCATTGCACCGCGCCAACGTGCATCCATGATTGCTTTCTTGGGCACCGAGGCCCTGCGTACCGGCACCCTGAGTCGTCGCGCGCTACGACACCACCCATCCCCCTATCGCAACGTCTACCTTCCTCCCGATGCGATCCTCACCGCCGAGACGCGGGCCCACGCCGCCTGGCTCTGGTCACAACGCAAGGGCATCCTCGGCGGATTGTCCGCCGCCGCGTGGTACGGCACCCGCTGGATCGACCCGGCGTCACCGGCCGAATTGTTCCGCGTCAACGGCAAACCCGTCGTCGGAATCCTGATCCACCGCGACACGCTCCTCGACGGCGAGTATCGCCCCGTCAAGGGGATCACGGTGACCTCACCGGCGCGGACGGCGTTTGATCTCGGTAGGCGCAGAGGCCGGTTACGGGCGGTGGAGCGGGTCGACGCGTTGGCGCACCGCACCGGTGTGACCCCGCAGCAGGTTCTCGCGCTGGCCGAGGCACACCCGGGCGTAAGGGGAGTCGTCCAACTTCGACAGGTGCTGCAGGTCATGGACGGCGGTGCCGAGTCACCACAGGAGACCAGGACGCGGCTGGTGCTCGTCGACGCGGGTTTGCCCAAGCCGCGCACGCAGATCGAGGTGCATCCCTACCGGCTCGACATGGGTTACGAGGAGTTCAAGGTCGGCGTCGAATACGACGGCGAACAGCACTGGAAAGATCCGATACAACACGCGCACGATATCGACCGGCTCGCCGACCTGGCGGCCGCAGGCTGGCGCATCGTTCGCGTCAGCGCCCGAATCCTCCGGTACCGACCCGAGGTCATCGTCGAACGGACCTGCCGAGCGCTACGGGACGCAGGCGCCCAGTGGCCACTTATCGCACGCATTCTCGGCGGAACCGTGCAACAAGTGGCCAATCGGCGGAGAACCTAGTGCGCGAAGTGCCGGGCCCCGGTGAGGTACAGGGTGATCCCGGCGGCCGTCGCGGCGGCGGTCACCTCGTCGTCACGCACCGAACCGCCCGGGTGCACAACCGCTTTCACCCCGGCATCGATCAGAGTCTGCAGCCCATCAGGGAACGGGAAGAACGCATCGGAGGAGGCCACTGCGCCCTGCGTGCGCTCCCCCGCCCGTTCGACGGCCAGCCGGGCGGCATCCACCCGGTTGACCTGACCCATGCCGACCCCGACGGTGGCGCCGTCTTTGGCGATCACGATGGCATTGGACTTCACGGCTCGGCCGGCCCGCCAGGCGAATACCAGATCGGCCAGCGTCTGCGGATCGGCGGCCTCCCCGGTCGCCAGCGTCCAGTTGTTCGGGTCGTCCCCCTCGGCGTCGAGGGCATCACGCTGCTGGACCAGCAGACCACCGCTGATCGGGCGCAGTTCGGTCGCGGTTCCCTCGGGTTCACCGGCGACCAGGATGCGGATGTTCTTCTTCTTGGACAGCACCTCGACCGCACCCGGCTCGTAGGCCGGCGCGACGATCACCTCGGTGAAGATATCGGCCACCGTCTCGGCCATCTCGACGCTGACGGTGGTGTTGGTGGCGATCACCCCACCGAACGCCGAGAGCGGATCGCACGCGTGGGCCTTGGCATGCGCATCGGCGACCGACGTCGCAGACACCGCGATGCCACACGGGTTGGCGTGCTTGATGATCGCCACACAGGTCTGCTCGTGGTCGAACGCCGCCCGCCATGCCGCATCGGCATCGGTGTAGTTGTTGTAGGACATCTCCTTACCGTGCAACTGCTCGGCCTGGGCCAGGCCCGGCCAGGCCGAGTCGTCCCGGTAGAGGGCCGCGCGCTGATGCGGGTTCTCGCCGTAACGCAGCACCGCGGTGCGCCGCGAGGTGGATCCCACCCAGCGCGGCAGGGCCGACGCATCGTCATCTTCGGGGGACAGCACCGAGACCATCCAGCCGGCCACCGCGACGTCGTACTCGGCGGTGTGCTGGAAAGCCAACGCGGCCAGCTTCTTCCGCTCGGCCAGGGTGAAGCCACCATCGCGCACGGCGGCCAGCACACCGTCGTAGCCCAGCGGGTCGACCACGACGGCCACGCTCGGGTGGTTCTTGGCAGCGGCACGCACCATCGACGGTCCGCCGATGTCGATCTGCTCGACACACTCGTCGGGCGCGGCGCCGGATGCCACCGTCTCGCTGAACGGATACAGGTTCACCACGACCAGTTCGAACGGGGCGATCCCCAGCTCGGTCAGCGCGCTCTCGTGTTCGGGCTTGCGCAGGTCGGCCAGCAGACCGGCGTGCACCTTGGGGTGCAGCGTCTTGACCCGGCCGTCGAGCACCTCGGGGAAGCCGGTGACATCCTCGACAGGGGTCACCGGAACACCGGCGTCGGCAATGGTTTTCGCGGTCGACCCGGTCGAGACGATGCTCACCCCGGCGGCATGCAGCCCGCGGGCGAGGTCGGCCAGACCGGTCTTGTCGTACACACTGATCAACGCCCGCCGGATCGGCTTACGTTCGCTCATCCCAGGATTGCCTTTCGTCCGCTCCAGGTCAGGCCGCGCGTCGCCAGCGCGGCCAGCACGTCCACCAACAACGCCCGTTCGGCGATCTTGATGCGCTCGTGCAAGGTCTCTTCGGTGTCATCGTCGCGCACCGGTACCGCCTGCTGCGCCAGGATCGGTCCGGTGTCCACCCCGGAGTCCACCAGGTGCACCGTGCACCCGCTCACCCGTACCCCATGCTCCAGGGCGTCGGCGACGGCATGGGCGCCGGGAAACGCGGGCAACAGCGCCGGATGGGTGTTGACCACCCGGCCGTGGAAACGCTGCAGGAATCGCGGTCCGAGGATCTTCATGAACCCGGCGCTGACCACCAGATCGGGCTCGTACTCTGCGACGGCTGCGGTGAGCGCCGCATCCCAGGCGTTCCTGTCGGCATGGTCGGCCACGCGCACCCGGAACGACGGGAGTCCGGCGTCCTCGGCAATCTGCAGCGCCCGACAGGTCCGGTCGGTTCCCACGGCGACCACACGCGCCGGGTAATCGCCGACCGCGGCCTGCACCAGAGCCTCGAGCAGGGAACCCGTCCCCGACGCCAGCACCACCAGCCGAGCCGGTGCGCTGGGCGGCACTCGGAACGGTGGCTGCGACACGCGCAGCAGCCTAGTCGTCCTGCTCGCGTCGCTTTTCGGCGACCACGTCGGGAATGTCGCCGTCGACCATGAAGTGTTCCTCGGGATCAAGCAGCGGGTCGTCGTCACCGAGGACCGGTGCCTCGACGATCTCGGCGTCCAGATAGTCGGGCTCGCCGAGCGCCACGGCATCATCGACCTCGGCGTCGACGATCACCTCGGCGTCGATGACATCGTCGGTGCGGTCGGAACTCCATTCGCCGTCGACGATGACCTCGGTGATCGCGTCCTCGTCATAGGGCTCGGGCTCGGGTTCGGGAGCCGGTTTCACCGGCTTGGGTCGCCGCGTCAGGCCCCCTGCCATCACCACGGTCAGACCGCCGATGACGGCGAACCACAGGAACACGGCCGGACCGAACGTGGTCTGGTCGACCCCGACGTCACCGAAGTTGCCCAGCCGACCGCCGCCGGCATAACCGAGCAGCGCCATGACCAGAGCTGCGGTCGCCGCGGCGACGCCGAGCTTGGCCAGTGCGATCGGCCATGGCGCGGGCCGGCGGGCGCACTGCTGACCCAGCGCGACGGCCGCCACGGCCGCCACGATCAGCAGCGCCACCCAGACCGGGCCGAGCGGTGGCGTCGGCAACGCGGCCAGCACCGGTACCGCCGGGATGTCACCACCGAGCACGGTGAACGAGCTGAAGGTGGCCAGCCCGATGTGGGCGCTGGACCCGACGGCCACCGCCGCGGTGCCCACCAGCACGTTCGGGATGTACAGAATCGACAGCAGGGCCAGGCTGAGCTGACCGAACATCGAGTCGGTGATGCCGAAGAGGTCGTGCATCGTTCCCCAGTGCACGACCATCGACCCGACGGCCACCACGCCGCACAATCCGAGCAGGGCCAGCACACCGGTGGCCGCCGCGCGCAGCGCCTCGGGCAGCCAGCGCGGCAGCCATGCCAGGCCGGCCAGCCGTCCGGTCATTCCCACGCCGATCAACACACCGGCGGCGTGCACGACGAACACCCCGGCGAAGGCACGCGACGCGTCGGGGGTCTGCAACTGGGTGATCACCGATGATGCATCGTGGATCACGGCCAGCGCGATCGCGGCGATCAGCAGCGGTCCGCCGAGCGCCGAGGCCGCCACCCAGCGGATGACGAACCACGATGACCGCGCCGCGGCGGCCGCGGTGGTGCGGGCGGTGGCCCACACCATCAGCAGGACCGGCAGCAACGGCATCACGCCGAGTTCTCGGCCGCCGATCGACACCGGAACCTGGTGCACGCCCAGCCACATGCTGGCGATGGCGCCGAATGCGCCGGTCATATCGCTGTTGGCGATCAACAGCTGCAGCAGCGTGATCGCGGCGATGATGCCCAGCGCGGCAACCGACGGCCCGAACGCGACCCGCAGCAGGTCACGTGCCTGCCTGGTGCCGACCGATCGGTTGTCCACTGGCTGGGTCGCTCCTCGCACGCTGGTATCACGCATGCCGGATCCCCGCTGTCCGGGCACGCGACGCCCAGACTACGACGAGGGCGGCCCGGATTGCGGCGTGGAGTCGGACTGCGCAGGGGGTGTCGGCGATTGGGTCGGCACCGCGGTGGTGGGCGCCGACGATCCCTGCTGCTGCGGCTGTCCGAAGGCCGGGAACCCGGTGGGCGGGGTGGGCGGTCCGGAATGCCCACCCGCGGCGTGCGAGTCGGTGTTGGCATCGCTGTAGGAACCGGCCGAACCCGCCCCGGAGAACCCACCCGTGGACGGGCCGCCCGGGTAGGAGCCGTACGGCGTCGGATAACCCGGCCGCTGCTGGGGCTGGCCGTACTGCTGCGGCTGGCCGTAACCGTAGGGCGGCTGACCGTACTGGCCGTAGGGCTGCTCGTAGCGCGGCTTGGGCGCCGGCGGGGTGAGGACCTCGGCGTCGAACAGCAGCGCCGCGATCGCCGCACCGGCCTGGAACAGGGTGGTGGCGATGATCAGGTACAGCCCCCAGCCGATCGACAACCCGGTCGGGGCGTTGATCACCTCGGAGAGCACCAGCAGGAAGGACAGCGTGGCCACGACGGCCACCAGCCCCGCCCGCGACTTCTGCTTGGGCAGCAGACCGATGCCGGCCAGCAGGGCGGCCAGCACCGACGCGGCGACGGCCAGGCCGAGGCCCGGGGTGCTGCCGCTGGCACTGCCGAACTGCGGGAAATCGGAGTTGCTGATGGTCAGCAGCGGTCCGAAGTTGAAGACGTAGGTGCCCAGACCGAACACCGCCACCGCCGCGCTCAGGTACGCGGGCAGCTTGCTGGGTCCGGCCTGCTCGGGCTCCCCGACCTTGCCGAACTGCTGCGTCGGCGCGACGTACTGATTGCCCTGCTGTGCAGGCGGATATCCGGGGCTACCGGGTGGGTAGGTCATGACTCTCCTGTGTGGGCGATTTCGACCCACGCTAGCGCACCGGCCTGGGAGCCGGCTCAGGCCGATACGAGCACCGGGCTGTCGGCGACCGCGCTCTCGGACGCCTCGATTTCGCGGACGAGCGGCAGCACTTTGGCACCGAAGTACTCGATTTCCTCCTGGAAGTGGAGGAAGCCGCCGAGGATCAGGTCGACGCCGCGCTTGCGGTAGGCGGCGATGCGTTCGGCGATCTGTTCGGGGGTGCCGATCAGCTGAGTCCGGAATCCGTCGTTGTACTGGACCAGGTCCTCGAAGGAGGAGTCGGCCCACATGCCCTTCTTGTCGCCGGTGGAGTTGCCGGCCTGCTGGACCGCCGCCCGGAATCCCTCCACGGCCGGCTTGTTGGCCTTGGCGATGATCTCCCGCAGGGTTTCCCTCGCTTCTTTCTCCGTATCCCGCGCGATGATGAAACCGTTGAGGCCGACCTTGACCTCGCGACCGGCGTCTCGGGCGTGGTCGCGCACCTCGACGACCTGCTCGGTGATGCCGTCGAAATCCTTGCCGTTGGAGAAGTACCAGTCCGCGTAATAGCCACCGTTGCGCCGCGCCGCGGTGGAGTTGCCGCCCTGGAACAGCTCCGGGTTGGGCCGAGCGGGCGTGTTCAACGGTTTGGGCTTGAGGGTGAAATCGTGGATGCGATAGAAGTCGCCACGGAAATCGACATCATCCTCGGTCCATATCTTGCGCAGCACCTGCAGGAATTCCGCGCTGCGCCGGTAGCGCTCGTCGTGTTCGAGCCACGGCTCACCCAGGTGGGTGAATTCGTCCTTGAACCAGCCGGAGACGACGTTGACCGCGAACCGGCCGCCGGAGAGCTGGTCGGCGGTGGCGCCGAGTTTGGCCAGCACCGCCGGTTGCCACAGCCCGGGATGGACGGCCGCGATCACCTTGAGGCGCTCGGTGGCCAACAACAACGCGAGGCTGAAGCTGGTCGATTCATGCTGGAATTCCGCCCCATAGCTGGCCTCGTAGCGGACCTGGGACAGCGCGTACTCGAAACCGTTGTTCTCGGCGGTCTGGGCCAGCTTCTTGTTGTATTCGTAGTTCCAGTCGGTGCGCTGCTCGATATCGCTGGTGACCAGGCCACCGCTGACGTTGGGCACCCAGTAGGCGAACGTGGTGTGGTCGGCGATGCGTTCGGTCGTCATGGTTGCCATGGCAGCATTGCGGGCCGTCCCTCGTCACCGGTAATGATCGTGCTGAGCGGAATGGTCCGGGCGTCGGCCTTGCGCTCACGGACTAGAACACGTTCTAATTCTGATCATGGACTACGGGCTCGTTCTCTTCACCAGTGACCGCGGCATCGCCCCGGCAGCGGCGGCCAAGCTGGCCGACGACCACGGCTTCACCACCTTCTACGTGCCTGAGCACACGCACATCCCGATCAAGCGCCAGGCCGCACACCCCACCACCGGTGACGAATCGCTGCCCGACGACCGATACATGCGCACCTTGGATCCGTGGGTGTCGCTGGGCACCGCCGCGGCGGTCACCAACCGGGTGCGACTGTCCACCGCGGTCGCGCTACCCGTCGAGCATGATCCGATCACGTTGGCCAAGTCGATCGCGACGCTGGATCACCTCTCCGGCGGTCGGGTCAGCCTGGGTGTCGGATTCGGTTGGAACACCGACGAATTAGCCGACCACAAGGTTCCGCCGGGCCGGCGGCGCACCATGCTGCGCGAGTACCTGGAGGCGATGCGGGCGCTGTGGACGCAGGAGGAGGCCGAATACGACGGCGAATTCGTCAACTTCGGCCCGTCCTGGGCGTGGCCCAAGCCGGTGCAGTCGCATATCCCGGTGCTGGTCGGCGCGGCCGGCACCGAGAAGAACTTCAAGTGGATCGCCAAGTCTGCCGACGGGTGGATCACCACGCCGCGCGACTTCGACATCGATGCGCCGGTGAAGCTGCTCCAGGACACCTGGGCCGCCGCCGGGCGCGCGGGCGCACCGCAGATCGTGGCACTGGATTTCAAGCCCGATCCCGAAAAGCTGGCGCACTGGCGCGATCTCGGGGTCACCGAGGTGCTGTTCGGCCTGCCGGACAAATCCGAGGCCGAGGTCGGCGCCTATGTGGAGCGGCTGGCCGGAAAGCTCGCTCAGCTGGTCTGAGCTTCATAGCTCGTTCTCATCACGCGCCCAGCGCGACCCCATCGCCGAAGTTCACCATCGGGTCATGACGCGATCAGAGATCGAAGAACACGACCGCGGATTCGGCTACGACATCGCGGTGATGTCGCGGCGACGGATCCTGCTCGGACTGGGCGCGGTCGCCGGACTGTCGGCCGTCACCGCATGCGATAACGGCAGCCGGGCCACGCAGTCCACCTCGTCGGCATCCGCAACGTCGGCGTCGGCACCGTCGACATCGACAGCGGCGGCGGCACCACAGGAGACCCTGGGCCCCTACCCCGGCGACGGATCCAACGGCCCCAACGTCCTCATCGAATCAGGCGTGGTGCGCAGCGACGTCACCACCAGCTTCGGCGCCTACACCGGCGTCGCCCAAGGGGTTCCGGCCACGCTGACGATCAACCTGCAGGATCTGTCAGCTGGCGGGGCCCCGGGAGCCGGTATGGCGCTTTACATCTGGCATTGTGACCGAGAGGGCAAGTACTCGCTCTACAGCGACGGCGTGACCGAACAGAACTATCTGCGTGGCGTCCAGGTCGCCGACGATGCAGGCACGGTCACCTTCCGCACCATCTTCCCGGCGACCTACCCCGGCCGGTGGCCGCACATGCACTTCGAGGTGTTCGACTCGCTGGAGACTGCTGTGGCCGGGTCCGAGGCCCGGCTGACCTCCCAGATCGCCCTGGCGCAGGAGATCTCGTCGGCGGTGTACGCCTTCGACGACGGCTACGCGGCCAGCATCCCGAACCTGGCCGACTTGACGCTCGACTCAGACATGGTCTTCGGCGACGGCTGGACCGCCCAAATGGCCTCCACCAGTGGCACTCCGGACGCCGGCATCGACATCTCCATCACCATCGGGGTAGCCGACAAGTCGCAGAACGTCGACGACAACCCGCTGCCTCCAGGCCCGCCGCCGGGCGGCCTGGGCGGCCCGCCGCCGGGCGGTCTGGGCGGCCCGCCGCCGGGCGGTCTGGGCGGCCCGCCGCCGGGCGGTCTGGGCGGCCCGCCGCCGCGCTGACGCTCAGGCCAGCGTGGCGTGGTTCTCCTTCTCCCCCGCGGTCACCATGATCGCGGCCCCGAGCGGGTCGCCGTCGACCATCAGGGCGAGCAGATCCTCGTCGGTGGTCAGCGCCATGAACCGGCTGCCGTCGGCGTCGAGCCTGCCGATGATGACCCCGGTGGTCGTCGGCCAGTCATAACGCACCGAGTACGTCTCGATCGTGCCGCGACCTTCGGGGTGCCGGGTGACCGCGATCATCGGTTCCTCGTCGATGCGCGCCTGTAGTTCCCGGCTGCGATCGGTCCGCCAGCCGACCGGCGCCGTCGAGTACACCCCGACCGAATATTTGCTCATCACACCGCCGTTGGCACCGACGAGGCCGAATCGGCCGGGCTGCTCCCGGGCGCTGCACACCGTCTCGGCGATACCGTGCAGCGAGTAGCTGTTGCCCGGGCCGCCGAAGAAGGGCAGCCCTCCGGTGAGGGTGAGGCCGCGCGGGTCGTCGGTCGCCAGTCCGGCCGAGTCGCAGACCGAGAACACCGGGAACGGGAAGCAGCTGTAGAGGTCGAAGGTGGATACCTCGGAAAGCTCCACCTCGGCCACCCGAAGTGCTTCGGCCACAGCCATTTCCGCCGACAGGCTGGCGCTCAGATCGGCGCGGTCGAGTAGCGATTGCTCGACGAGGTCGGCATGACCGTGCAGGTAGACCCACTTGTCCTCGGGCACCGACAGCCGACGCGCGGCGGCCACCGACATCAGCAGCACCGCGGCGCCCTGGTTCACCTGGTCGCGGGCCACCATCAGGCGTGGGTAGGGGTCGCAGATCATCCGGTTTTCGGTAGTGACGGTGGCGAGTTCGTCCGCGGTCCGTTCCACCGGTGATGACGCCAAGGGGTTCTTGGCGGCGACCTTCGAGAACGGCGCGAAGAGTTCGGCCATGTGCCGGCGGTAGTCGGCCACCGTGGCGCCCAGCCGGGCGCGCCGGGCGTTGTCCAGTAGTCCGTACTGCACGGGTGCGCCGGTCAGACCGTGGGTGGCGGTGTACTCGTTCATGTACTGGTCGAACCCGTAGCCGCGGTCCTCCAGCTGGCCGCCGACCGACTCGGAGTGGTCCGGCTTGTCCTCACGGTTCGCGAAATATCGAAGTGTCGAGCCGTTTTCGGATCCCAGCACCAGCACCACCTCGGCATCACCGGCGGCGATGACACCGGCGAACTCGGTGGTCACCTTCTGCGATCCGTGCCCGCCCAGCGGCTCGAGCACCGCGCGGGCCGGGTCGGCGCCGATCCGCGCCGCAACCGAACGCGGATAGTTGTCCGAACAGCCCAGCGGCGCCTGCGAGAACGGCGTGCAGATCTCGAACTGGCGCAGTCCGACGAAGACCTCGATGGCAGCGGCGATGGCGGCCGGATCGGCACCGGTATCGGCCACTGCCGCCCGGGCCGCCTCGGTGGCCAGCTCCACCGAGGACATCCCTCGGTAAGCGTCGTCATCGATGCGTTCGGTGAACTGTCCGACGCCGACGATCACCGGGGTACGCGGATCCACCATCACTGACCTCCTGGCAGGTGTTAGTTCGTCAGGCTAACGGACGCCGCACGGACAACCCGGGGCGGAGGGCGACTTGACCTCCGTGTCACTTGGTGACACTGTGGGTTTGTCACTAAGTGACACTGAGGAGGTGAACCGCCATCGACGACAAGGCAGCAGCCGCGCGCCTGCGGGTGTCCCGGCATGCGGCGGCATTGTTCTGGGAACGCGGGGTGCAGGGCACCAGCGGTGACGACATCGCCGCCGCGGCGAACCTGTCCACCCGCACCATCTGGCGGTACTTCCGCTCGAAGGAGGCGTGTGTCGAACCACTGCTCGCCAAGTCCACACACCGGTTCATCGGAGTGCTGGACCGTTGGCCCGCCGAACTTTCCCTGGGACAGCACATGCGGGCCGATGCCATCGCCCACCCGTTCTCCGAACAGGACCTCGCCGACGAGACGGCCGCGATGCGGATCGCGGCCATGTCGGTCACCGAACCCGCCTTGCGCACTGCATATCTCATGGTCCACGACGAGATGGAGCGCGGATTCATCCCGGTGATCGCCAAACGGCTGTGCCTTCCACCCCAGGATCTGACGGTGCGACTGTGCGCGGCCGCCACCACAGCGGCGTTGCGGGTGGTCGACGAGGATGTCAGCACCGCCGTCGTCGTGCACGGACGCACCTTCGAAAGCCAGGGCATATTGACGCTGATCGACCGCGCCGTCCTCGATGCGACCAACGGCCGCATCGGCGCACCGATCGGCACATAGAGAGGACCACGTGGCCCACCACAGCACCGAAACCACACTCCCACCGCGCATCTCGGTGGAGCAATTCTTCAATCCACCGGAACGCGCCGGCGCCACCATCTCCCCCGACGGCACCCGGATCGCCTACCTGGCGCCCTGGCGCAACCGACTCAACATCTGGGTGCAGGACCTCGACGGCGCCCTCGAGCCGCGATGCGTCACCGCCGATGACGTCCGCAGCGTCTACCTCTACAGCTGGACCCACGATTCTCGGCACCTGCTGTACATGCAGGACGGCGGCGGTGACGAGAACTGGCACCTGCACCGCGTCGACCTCGACGACCCGGGAAGCGCCGCAGTCGATCTCACCCCCTTCCCGAACACCCGGGTGAGCTACGAACTGCTCAAGGCCCGGCCGGGCAAGGCCGTCGTGCAACACAACGCACGCAATCCCGAGCTGGTCGACGCCTACGAACTGGACATCGCGACGGGTGAGCTCACCCTGCTCGCCGAGAATCCCGGTAACGCCATCGGGTGGGTCACCGGCCCGAACGGCGACCTGTTCACCAACGCCCTCACCGCCGACGGCGATGTCGAGATCTCCCGATGGGACCCGGCCACCCGCACCCTGCGGCCCATCACGGTGTACGACGGTCGCGACCACCCGTTGGGCATCCATCCGATCGCACCCACGCCCGACGGGACCGGGATCTGGCTGGGCTCGTATGCCGGTGGTGATCGGCTGCGGCTGGTGCGGTTGGACGTCGCCACCGGCATCGAGACCGAGGTGGACAGCCACCCGCGCTTCGACCTCGGGGCGCAGATCATGTTGCCGTCCCCGTTCATCCTCAGCGAACAGACCGGTGAATTGATCGGTGCCCGCTATTACGGTGAGCGGCAGGCGATCCACCCGCTGGATCCCGACTTCGCCGAGGTACTCGACAGGCTGACCGGACTATCCGACGGCGACCTGTCCACCATCTCCTGCGACGACAGCGGGCAACGGTGGGTGGTCAGCTTCCAGCACGACCGTGAGCCGGGCGTCACCTATTTCTACGATCGCGGCACCGACGAGAGCCGGCTGCTCTTCCGGCCGTACCCGAACCTCGATCCTGCGATGTTGGCGCCGATGCGGCCCGTGCGCCTGCAGTCCCGCGACGGACTCGACCTGCACGGGTACCTGACCCTCCCGGTCGGGGTGGAGCCCAGAGATCTGCCGATGGTGTTGCTCGTGCACGGCGGCCCGTGGGCGCGTGACGTCTGGTCCTATCAGCCCGACGTGCAGCTGCTGGCCAACCGCGGATATGCGGTGCTGCAGATCAACTTCCGCGGCTCGACCGGGTACGGCAAGTCCTTCACCCAGGCCGCGATCGGCGAGTTCGCCGGCAAGATGCACGACGATCTGATCGACGCGGTGGACTGGGCCGTCGAGCAAGGTTACGCCGACCGCGACCGGGTCGCCATCTTCGGCGGGTCCTACGGCGGTTACGCCGCACTGGTCGGGGTGACGTTCACCCCGGACGTCTTCGCCGCGGCCATCGACTACGTCGGCATCTCCAGCCTGCCGAACTTCATGAAGACCCTGCCCAATGTCGGCAGGCGCTTCCTGGCCACCAATTGGCATCTGTACGTGGGCAACCCGTCGGATCCGCGGGCCGAGGCCGATATGCTGGCCCGCTCCCCGATCACCCGGGTGGACCAGATCCGCACCCCGCTACTGGTGGTGCAGGGCGCCAACGACTCTCGCGTCGTACAGGCCGAATCCGACAACATGGTCGCTGCCCTGCGCGCCCGCGGTGTCGAGGTGGAATACATGGTCAAGGAGGACGAGGGCCACGGATTCGTCAACCCGGACAACAACATCGATATGTACCACGCCGTGGAGAAGTTCCTCTCCGAACACCTGGGCGGCCACGCCTGACCTGCCGAGCAGACACTACACTTATACCCCCAATTCCGCGAGGAAGAGGGGGTATAAGTGTCTGCTCGTGCAGGGAACTTACAGCTTGTTGAACAGCTCGCGCGCCTTGGCGGCGGTCTCCGACGGCGTCTTGCCGACGGCGACGCCCGCAGCCTCGAGGGCCTCCTGCTTACCGGCCGCGGTACCCGCACCGTCGGAGACGATGGCGCCGGCGTGGCCCATGGTCTTGCCCTCGGGAGCGGTGAAGCCCGCGACGTAGCCGACGACCGGCTTGGTGACGTTGGCCTGGATGTAGGCGGCGGCCTTCTCCTCGGCGTCGCCACCGATCTCACCGATCATGACGATCAGCTTGGTCTCGGGATCCTTCTCGAACGCCTCGAGGGCGTCGATGTGGGTGGTGCCGATGACCGGGTCGCCGCCGATACCGATGGCGGTCGAGAAGCCCAGATCGCGCAGCTCGTACATCA
The DNA here is from genome assembly GCA_052044345.1 of Mycolicibacterium sp. 22603. GTDB lineage: Bacteria > Actinomycetota > Actinomycetes > Mycobacteriales > Mycobacteriaceae > Mycobacterium. Next base: position 264,516 of record JBQEMX010000004.1, on the reverse strand, counting down.
TCTGGTAGGTCAAGGTGCCGGACTTGGAGACCAGTCCGATCGGGCCCTTGCCGGTGATGTTGTTCGGCGTGATGCCGACCAGCGACTCACCGGGGGTGATGATGCCAGGGCAGTTGGGGCCGATGATCCGGGTCTTCTGGCCCTTCTCGACGTTGTAGGCCCACGCATATGCGGTGTCCTGCACCGGGATTCCCTCGGTGATGACGACCAGCAGCGGGATCTCGGCATCGATGGCCTCGATGATGGCGTCCTTGGAGAACGCCGGCGGCACGAAGGCGATCGACACGTCGGCGCCGGTCTCCTTCATGGCCTCGGCGACCGAGCCGAACACCGGCAACTCGATCTCGTTGCCGTCCTTGTCTTCGTGCTTGACGGTGGTGCCCGCCTTGCGAGCATTGACGCCGCCGACGATCTGGGTGCCGGCCTTGAGCATCAGCTTGGTGTGCTTGGTGCCCTCACCACCGGTGATGCCCTGGACGATGACCTTGCTGTCCTTGTTCAGGAAGATGGACATTCTTGTTGGCTCCCTTACTTGTTGGCCAGCTCGGCGGCCTTGTCGGCCCCGGCGTCCATGGTTTCGGCCTGTACGACCAGCGGATGGTTGGCTTCGGCAAGGATGCGGCGGCCCTCGTCGACGTTGTTGCCGTCGAGACGGACGACCAGCGGCTTGTTGGCCTCGTCACCGAGGATCTCCAGCGCCTTCACGATGCCGTTGGCGACGGCGTCACACGAGGTGATGCCGCCGAAGACGTTGACGAACACGCTCTTGACCTGGCTGTCGCCCAGGATCACGTCCAGACCGTTGGCCATCACCTCGGCCGAGGCGCCGCCACCGATGTCGAGGAAGTTGGCGGGCTTCACGCCGCCGTGCTTCTCACCGGCGTAGGCGACGACGTCCAGGGTCGACATGACCAGACCCGCGCCGTTGCCGATGATGCCGACCTCACCGTCGAGCTTGACGTAGTTGAGGTCGTTCTCCTTGGCCTTGAGCTCGAGGGGATCGGTGGCGTCCTTGTCCTCGAACTCGGCGTGGCCGGGCTGCCGGAAGTCGGCATTGGCGTCCAGGGTGACCTTGCCGTCCAGCGCCAGGATCTGGTCGTCGGGGGTGCGCACCAGGGGGTTGACCTCCACCAGGGTGGCGTCCTCGCCGACGAAGACCTCCCACAGCTTCTGGATGGTCACGGCAGCGGCATCGAGCACCTCGGCGGGCAGGTGGCCCTTCTCGGCAAGTTCGCGGGCGAAGGCCAGGTCGACACCCTTGACGGCGTCGACGGGCACCTTGGCCAGACGATCGGGCTTGGTCGCGGCGACCTCTTCGATCTCCATGCCACCCTCCACCGAGCACATGGCCAGGTAGGTGCGGTTGGAGCGGTCCAGCAGGAAGGAGATGTAGTACTCCTCGGCGATGTCGCTGGCCTCGGCGACCAGCAACTTCTTCACGATGTGGCCCTTGATGTCCAGGCCGAGGATGTTCTGGGAATGAGTGAACGCGTCCTCGGGGGTGGCCGCGTACTTGACGCCGCCGGCCTTACCGCGACCGCCGACCTTCACCTGAGCCTTCACCATGACCGGCTTGCCGATCTCCTCGGCGATGGCCTTGGCGTCCTCGGCGGACTCGGTGACCCGGCCCGGCGTGGTCGGTACGTTGTGCTTGGCGAAGAGTTCCTTCGCCTGGTACTCGAACAGATCCATGAGTTTCCTAAAAGGGTGTCTGTCTAGGTGACGTTTCGAACTGACTTCACAGGTAGTGGGCCGGACAGACCGATGGCCGTGACTGGCTCGCTGGCACTGTATCCACCCGCATGAACGGTGCCCGCACCGCCCACCGTTCATGTGGTACATCTCACCGACGCCCATTGGTGATACAGGTCACATTCCCGCGGGGAATGAGCTCATAAGTTGCCACCAACATTGGGATTTGGTTAACGTGCCTCTTGGTCTCGGTAACGGTCAGGTCACGGCGCTAAGGAATCTTCAGGTTGGCTGAGCACAGTTCGTCACGGTCCCTCCGGGGAGCATCGACGAAGGGACGGCAAAGCCCCCAGCGGCCCGAGAACCCGGCAGCGGTCACCGACATCATTCCTTTCAACGAGTTCGGCGATCTGTGCGAACTCGACTTCCGCGACAGCTCCGCGTTCGACAAAGAGCAGCGCGTGATCGCCGCCCCCGAACTCGATGACCTGCACGACACCGACGACCTGGTCCCCCTGCGACTGGTCATCCCCAGCGAGTTCCAGGCCGACGGCGAGCCGTCCTCGCACGCCTACCGGGACAGCCACACCGATCTCAGCGACGGCACCGCCCTGACCGACGTCATCGACATGCGGGCACACCGCACCGGCGGAGCGCATCGCAAGCAGACCGTTGGTGCGGTCAAGAGCCGGCTGATGATCGCCGCCATGGCGGCCGGAGCGACCGCGTCGGGCGCCTACTCGCTGTCCACAGCAAATGACGTGACGCCCGCACCGGACACCGTGCTCGCCGCCGACGGCACCCTGATCGAGGGCGCCTCGATCACCGGATCCGCCGATGGAGTGCAGATCGTCGCCGTACAGCCGGTGGCCTCCTCCGCCGTGCACGCCGAGGAGATCAGCAAGGCCGCCGCCTTCGCCCAGGAGCGCGCCGATCGCGAGGCCCGACTGACCCGGCCCATGTTCGTGATGCCCACCAAGGGCGTCTGGACCTCCGGCTTCGGCTACCGCTGGGGCGTCCTGCACGGTGGCATCGACATCGCCGGCCCGATCGGCACGCCGATCCTGGCCGCCAGCGACGGTGTGGTCGTCGATGTCGGACCGGCCGCCGGCTACGGCGCGCTGGTCAAGCTGCGCCATTCCGATGGCACCGTGACCCTGTACGGGCACATCAACACCTGGTTGGTCAGCAAGGGCCAGCGCGTGATGGCCGGCGACCAGATCGCCACGATGGGCAACCGCGGCAACTCCACGGGTCCGCACCTGCACTTCGAGGTGCTGATGAACGGCTCGAACCGGATCGACCCGGTGCCGTGGCTGGCTCAGCGCGGGCTCTCCCCCGGCAACTACGTCGGGTAACTACCGTGGTCGGGGTGACGGCAGAACCTCCGGTGCCACCCGCCGGACCACCCCGCATCATCCGTCGGCATCCGACGGGTTCCTTCCCCTCGCTCGCCCCTGATCGCGGTGCCGAACCCACGTCCCTGGTTCCCGCGGCGATCGACACCACGCAGACCACCTACATTCCGCGACCGGTTCCGGTGGCGGTGCCCGGCCGCCCCGCCGCGGGTCCCGCCACCGCGATCTCAGCCGCCATTGCGAGCATCCTCAGCGGCTGGGCCACCGCGGTCATCGCCACCGATCTGATCGCCGGCTGGTGGAACACCGATCTGCTGTTCTGCATCGCGATCGGATTCCTGACCGCGATCTCGGCGGGCGCCGGTATCGCCGGGCTGATCGCGCTGTTGCTGCAACGCCGGATGGGCCGACTGCTGATCATCGTCGGAGCGGCCATCGGACTGCTCATCTTCGGCAGCCTGTTCTTGGCCGGGGCCAAGCTGCACCCGGTGGTGTTCGCGATGCCGGTGTTGCCGCTGGCAACGGTGATCCTGACGCTGTTGCCGGCCACCCGGCGGTGGTCCCGCCGGACGGGCCCTTAGAGCTTCTGCACCGGCGCGTGGTTGTGCATCAACTTGACCCGACCCGCACTGCCGAAGTCGATCAACGACATCGCCGATTCGCCCATCCCCGAGACCTCTTCGACGCGGCCGAGCCCGTACTTGTCGTGGCTGACGCGGTCGCCCGGCTCCAACGTGATGATCGCGCGGTTGCGTGCTTTGGCCGGCGCCGGACGGGCGTTCTCGGCGAAGCGGCCGACGCGGGGTGCGCTCAGCGCCGCCGACGGTGCCTCCACCCGCCGCCAGTTGATCAGGTCTTCGGGGATCTCACGCAGGAACCGTGACTCGGGGTTGAGCATCGGTTGTCCCCATGACGAACGCACCTTGGCGCGGCTGAGGTACAGCCGCTGCCGTGCCCGGGTGATACCCACGTAGGCCAGCCGGCGTTCCTCGCTGAGCTCGGTGGGGTCACCCAGAGCTCGCATGTGCGGGAACATGCCGTCCTCCCAGCCGATCACGAAGACCACCGGGAACTCCAGACCTTTGGCGGTGTGCAGCGTCATCATGGTGACCACCCCGGTGCCGTGCTCAGGGATCTCGTCGGCATCGGCCACCAGCGAGACCCGCTCCAGGAACTGCGCCAGCACGCCAGTGTCGGGGATGTCCTCGTCGCGGTCTTCCTCTTCTTCTGCCAACGCCTGCCGGTTGGCCAGGTCGATACTGAATTCGTGGGCGACGCTGACCAATTCGTTCAGGTTGTCCAGTCTGGCCAGATCCTGCGGGTCACTGGACGATTCGAGCTCACGCCGGTACCCGGTGCGCTCCAGCACCGCCTCCACGAGATCGCCGAGCTCTCCGTCGAGTTGGCCGCGCAGTTCGTCGAGCAGCTTCACGAAGGACGCGATGGCCTTCTCCGAGCGGGTGTTGAGCATCGGCACCCGGCCCTCGGCGGCGGCCTGCAACGCATCGTTGAAGCTGCCGCCGGTGTTCTCGGCGTAGACCGCGACGCACGCCTCGGCACGGTCCCCGATTCCCCGCCGTGGGGTGTTCAGGATGCGGCGCATACTCACCGAGTCCCCCGGGTTGTCGAGCACCCGCAGGTAGGCGACGATATCGCGAATTTCCTTGCGCTCGTAGAACCGGACGCCGCCGACCACCTTGTACGGGATACCCGAGCGGATGAAGACTTCCTCCAGCGCGCGGGAGGAGTTGTTGGTGCGGTAGAAGACCGCGATGTCGTTATGGGAGATCTGTTCCTGATCGGCCAGCGCGTCGATCTCACCCGCGACGAACCGTGCCTCGTCGTGCTCGTTGTCGGCGACGTAGCCGACGATCAGCTCGCCCTCGCCGGAGTCGGTCCACAGTCGCTTCTCCCGGCGACCGGCGTTGCGGGCGATCACGGCATTGGCGGCGTTCAGGATCGTCTGCGTGGAGCGGTAGTTCTGTTCCAGCAGAATCGTTCTGGCGTTGGGATAGTCGCGCTCGAAGTCCTCGATATTGCGGATGGTGGCGCCACGGAACGCGTAGATCGACTGGTCGGCATCACCCACCACGCACAATTCGGCCGGGGTGACGCCATCCGGGGTGGTCTCCAGACCGACGAGTTCGCGGACCAACACGTACTGCGCGTGGTTGGTGTCCTGGTACTCGTCGACGAGGATGTGCCGGAACCGGCGCCGGTAGTACTGGGCGATCTGCGGGAACGCCTGCAGCACCGCCACCGTCTCGCCGATCAGATCGTCGAAGTCCAGGGCGTTGGCCGCCCGCAGCCGGCGCTGATACTCGCCGAAGACCGAGGCGATGGTCTTGGACATGTCATCGGAGCTGTCGGTCAGGTCGGCAAGCGCCTGGTCGGGGTCGATCAGCTCGTTCTTCAGGTTCGAGATGCCGTTGGCCAGCAACCGCGGGGTGTACCGCTTGGTGTCCAGGCCCATGTCCTTGGCGATCATCATGAGCAGCCGGCGCGAGTCGTCGGAATCGTAGATCGAGAAGTTCGAGTTCAGCCCGGGCAGCAGTGAGGCCTGGTTGCGCAGGATGCGCACACACGTGGAGTGGAAGGTGGACACCCACATGTTGCGGGCCCGCGGACCGATCAACCCGACGACGCGCTCGCGCATCTCGGCGGCGGCCTTGTTGGTGAAGGTGATGGCCAGCACCTGCCCGACACCGACATCACGAGCGGCCAACAGGTAGGCGATGCGCCGGGTGAGCACCGCCGTCTTGCCCGAACCGGCGCCGGCCACGATGAGCAGCGGGGATCCTTCGTGCAGGACAGCTTGGCGCTGCTGCGGGTTGAGCCCGTCGAGCAACTGGTCGGTATCAGAACCCTGGGTCGGCGCGTCAAAAAGAGAAGTCATTTCGGTCTCGAATCTACCGCCGAACGGTGACATCCCCGTGACCCGCCTTTGCACCGAATCTGCGCCGAGTGGCACACTCGGATCGTGTTACCCGAGCCGACCGCCGATATCGACGAATTGCGCCTGGAGATCGACCGCCTCGACGCCGAGATCCTGGCGGCAGTGAAGCGCCGCGCCGAGGTCTCGCGCATCATCGGCAAGGCGCGGATGGCCTCCGGCGGCACCCGGCTGGTGCACAGCCGGGAGATGAAGGTCATCGAGCGCTACAGCGAGCTCGGCCCCGAGGGCAAGGATCTCGCGATGCTGCTGCTGCGGCTGGGCCGCGGCCGCCTCGGCCACTAGCCACCCCTGCGATTTCGGCGCGGATACGTTCGGTGAGCGAGCGTATCCGCGCCGAAATCGTCAGGACGTGAAGGCGATGTACTTGGTCTCCAGGTACTCCTCGATCCCCTCCGAACCGCCCTCGCGGCCGAACCCGGACTCCTTGATCCCACCGAACGGCGCCGCGGCATCCGAGATGACCCCGCGGTTGACGCCCACCATGCCTGCCTCGACGGACTCCGCGACACGCAGCGCACGATCGAGGGACTGGGTGTAGATGTAGGACGCCAGCCCGTACTCGGTGTCGTTGGCCGCGGCGATGCCCTCCTCCTCGGTATCGAAGCCGGTGATCGGCGCGACGGGTCCGAACACCTCCTCCTTGAGGATGCGGGCGTCGGCCGGGACGTCGGCCAGCACGGTCGCCGGGTAGAAGTGTCCGGGACCGTCCGGGGCCACTCCGCCGACGGCCACCTCGGCGCCGCGCGACACCGCGTCGGAGACCAGATCGGCGACGATGCCGAGTTGCTTGGCCGAGATCAGCGGGCCCAGCGTCGAGGACTCCTCGAGGCCGTTGCCCAGCGAGTACTCACTCATCCGTTTGACCAGCTTCTCGGTGAACTCGGCGCGGACCGCGTTGGCGACGTGGAAGCGGTTGGCCGCCGTGCAGGCCTCGCCGCCGTTGCGCATCTTCGCCAGCAGCGCACCCTCCACGGCGGCGTCGACGTCAGCGTCGTCGAACACCACGAACGGGGCGTTGCCACCGAGCTCCATCGAGGTCCGCAAGAGCTTGTCACTGGACTGTTTCACCAGTGCCTTGCCCACCCCGGTCGACCCGGTGAAGGTCAGCTTGCGCAGCCGGCCATCGTCGATCAGCGCTCCGGTCAGGTCGCCGGGCTTGGTGGTCGGCAGCACCGAGAGCACGCCCTTGGGCAGGCCGGCCTCGTCGATCAGCTTGGCCAGCAGCAGCATCGTCAGCGGGGTCTCCTGCGCCGGTTTGACCAGCATGGTGCACCCGGCCGCGAGCGCCGGGCCGATCTTGCGGGTACCCATGGCCAATGGGAAGTTCCACGGCGTGATGGCGTAACAGGGGCCGACCGGCATCTTGGTCACCAGGATGCGACCGGTGCCCGCCGGGCTGTGGGTGTAGCGCCCGTCGATGCGGACGGCTTCCTCGGCGAACCAGCGGAAGAACTCGGAACCGTACTTCACCTCGCCGCGGCTCTCGGCGAGCACCTTGCCCATCTCCAGGGTCATCAGCGTCGCGAGGTCTTCGGTTCGCGCGGTGAGGGTTTCGAACACCGAGCGCAAGATCTCACCGCGTTCGCGCGCCGGGGTGGCGGCCCAGTCGGCCTGCACGGCGGTGGCGGCGTCCAACGCGGCGATACCGTCCTCGGGCGTCGCATCGGCCACCGAGGTGATCACCTCGTCGGTCGCGGGGTTGAGCACGTCGAACTTCTGGGACGAGGCCGAGTCGCGCTCTTCCCCGCCGATCCACAGACCGGTGGGCACGGATGAAACCAACTCTGCCAACTTTTCGGTGCGCATACATCCATCATGTACACCCTTGATCAGGGCGCCGCACTAAGGTCGGAAGAATGAGTGCTGACATCACCGGGACGGCCGCATGGCATTCGTTGCAACGTCACCACGAGGCGGTGGCGTCGAAGAATCTTCGGCAGCTCTTCGCCGAAGATCCGACCCGCGGTACCGATCTGACGCTGGCCGTCGGCGATCTCTACATCGACTACAGCAAGCACCGGGTGACCCGCGAGACACTCGAACTTCTGGTCGACCTTGCCGCCGCGGCCGGACTCGAAGACCGCCGCGATGCCATGTACTCCGGTGCGCATATCAACACCTCCGAGAACCGCGCGGTTCTGCACACCGCGCTCCGGCTGCCCAGGGGCGCCGAGCTGAGCGTGGACGGCCAGGACGTGGTCGCCGACGTCCACGGGGTGCTCGACGCGATGGGCGAGTTCACCGACCGGTTGCGTTCCGGACAGTGGACCGGCGCCACGGGTGAGCGGATCACGTGCGTGGTGAACATCGGCATCGGCGGCTCTGATCTGGGACCGGTGATGGTGTACGACGCCTTGCGCCACTACGCCGATGCCGGCATCTCGGCACGCTTCGTCTCCAATGTCGATCCGGCCGACCTGGTCGCCAAACTGGACGGGTTAAATCCGGCGACAACGCTTTTCGTCATCGCATCGAAGACATTCTCGACGCTGGAGACGTTGACCAACGCGACCGCGGCGCGGCGGTGGTTGATCGAATCGCTCGGCGAGGATGCGGTTTCCAAGCACTTCGTGGCGGTCTCCACGAACAAGAAGCTCGTCGACGAGTTCGGTATCGACACCGCCAACATGTTCGGCTTCTGGGATTGGGTGGGCGGCCGCTACTCGGTGGACTCGGCGATCGGGCTGAGCGTCATGGCGGTCATCGGCCGCGAACGTTTCGCGGAGTTCCTCGCCGGCTTCCACCTCATCGACGAACACTTCCGGACGGCACCCTTGGCGCAGAATGCGCCGGCACTGCTCGGACTGATCGGCGTCTGGTACAACAACTTCTTCGGTGCGCAGTCCCGCGCGGTGCTGCCGTATTCCAACGACCTGTCCCGGTTCGCCGCCTACCTGCAGCAGCTGACGATGGAATCCAACGGGAAGTCGGTGCGCGCGGACGGTACACCGGTCAGCACCGATACGGGCGAAATCTATTGGGGTGAACCGGGAACCAACGGTCAGCACGCGTTCTATCAGCTGCTGCACCAAGGCACCAGGTTGATCCCGGCCGACTTCATCGGGTTTTCCCAGCCCACCGACGATCTTCCGACCGCCGACGGCACCGGCAGCATGCACGACCTGCTGATGAGCAACTTCTTCGCACAGACCCAGGTGCTGGCCTTCGGCAAGACCGCGGAAGAGATTGCCGCCGAGGGCACCGACGCCGATGTCGTGCCGCACAAGGTGATGCCCGGAAACCGGCCGAGCACCTCGATCCTGGCGACCAAGCTCACCCCGTCGGTGGTGGGTCAGCTGATCGCGCTCTACGAACACCAGGTGTTCACCGAGGGCGTGATCTGGGGTATCGACTCGTTCGACCAGTGGGGGGTCGAGCTGGGCAAGACCCAGGCCAAGGCACTGCTGCCGGTGCTGACCGATGATGCCGCGCCCGCGCCGCAGACCGATTCGTCCACCGATGCCCTCGTGCGGCACTACCGTGCGGAGCGCGGTCGATCGGCCTGAGCCTTCCCCGCCGAAAGAGACGTAATGGCTGCCCCGCATGCTTCGGGCGCAGCCATTACGTCACTCTGGGGCCTTGAGGGCCGAAAAACGCGTACCCGCTGAGCCTTTGGGGCAGCAGCGGGTACGCGCTTATCGAGATGCTGTGTTACGGAGCGGGAATGGTTGCGCAGCCCACGCCGGGGATGCAGCCGCTGGCTCCGCCGGGGCCGGCGGCGCCGCTCGGCCCACCGGGAGCGAGCGATCCGCTCGCACCACCGGGGCCGGCCTCACCAGCCGGGCCACCGGGAATGGCGCCGCTGGCACCACCGGGACCGGCCTCACCGCCCGGACCACCGGGAATGGCGCCGCTCGCACCACCGGGGCCGGCCTCACCAGCCGGGCCACCGGGAATGGCGCCGCTGGCACCACCGGGACCGGCCTCACCGCCCGGACCACCGGGGATAGCGCCGCTGGCGCCACCGGGACCCGCGGTCCCGTTGACCGCACACGGCGAGCCGTCGGCGTTCCAGCACGGCGGCGGGGCCGGGGTTGCACCGGCGACGGGTGCGAACGCGATGGCCGCACCCGCAGCACCGGCAAAGAGGAACGGGGTCATCTTCGTCAGTTTCACCATCATGAAAAGAGAGTTACCACTGACTAAGTCGGGCTAAACATCACCCGGATCGCAATCTTTTCGAGATCAGGCGAAGCGTTTGGTGTACTTCGGCGGCAGCAGTCGCATGATCTGGGTCAGCGGTGCCCACGGCCAACTCGGCACCACCGCGCGGCCCTTCTCCTTCTCGATGGCCGCGACCATGGCGCGCACGCCCGTCTCGTTGTCGACCATCAGCAGGGTGTTCGCGGCCTGTGCCGTCATCTCCGACTCGATATAGCCGGGTTCGATGACGGTGACCCGGATCGGGCCCTTGTCGTACTCGGCGCGCAGCGATTCACCCAGCGAGGTCATGCCGGCCTTCGACGCGGCGTAGGCGGCTTTGGTTCCGGGCACACCGGTATTGCCCAGCACCGAGGAAATGAGCACCAGGTGCCCGCCCCCGGCCTTCTGGAACAGCTGCAGCGCGTACTCGATCTGCACCAGCCCCGAGACCAGGTTGGTGGTCAGTGTCGCGGAGTTGTGCCACGGTTTCCCGCCGCCGATCTGGTAGCCCTTCCCGATGCCGGCGTTGACGATCACGCGGTCGATACCACCCAGTTCGTCGGACAGTTGCCCGAAGACCTGCGGGATGGCCTCGTGGTCGTCGACGTCGAGCGCAGCGATGGCGACCTTCGCATACGGGTGTCGGTCGAGGATCTCGGCACGCAGTTCTTCCAGTCGATCGAGGCGGCGCGCGCACAGCGCCAGGTCACGGCCCATGGCCGCGAAGGCGCGGGCCATCCCGGCGCCGAGGCCGGAGCTCGCACCGGTGATGAGTATCTTCTGGCGGGTCATGGCAGCAGGATAACCGAGTTAAATAGCTGGCAGAAAACCCTCAGAGCTCGGTTGCCGTATCGGAGCCCGCGCCGCGGCGCGCGACCGCATTCCACATCGCGTAGCCGGTGGTGAAGCCCAACGCGATGGACATCATCGACACCAGCATCACCGTGATCGCCGCGCTGCCCTGCCCAGAGGCGAGTTGGGCGAGGCCGATCATCCCGATCGAGCTGGGCACCAACAACCAGAAGCCGGGTGCCAGCATTACCTGCGCCACCGGTGTCATGGACAGTCTGCTCAGGGCCAGGGCGCTGAGGATGAGGATCAGTCCACCGCCGAAACCGCTGACGTACCCGCCGAAGACCTCGTTGGTCAGCAGCTGCGCACCGTAGGCGGTGAACAGGACCAGTGTCAGCCACGGCGCGAATCCGCGGGGCGGGCCGAGGTGCAAGATGATCCCGACGGCGTAGACCGCCACCCCGAGCCAGGGTGCCCAGCTGCCCAGGGTGTTCACCGGCACGTCGACCAGCTCGGACCATGTCAGACCGAGCAACTGGACGGCCAACAGGATGCCCAGCGCCAGTTGGGCCAGGCGCATCAGTCCCGCCATCAGACGTGCCGATCCGGAGACCATCTCGCTGGTGGACGATTCGATGACGGCCAGCGTGATGGCCACCCCCGGCAGGAACAGCGTCAGCGGTGCGATCAGCACCCGCAGGCTGTCATGCCCCATGTGCAGGAGCCGCCCGAGGCTGAAGGCGACATAGGTGACCAGGAACGCGCTCAGCACCGGGAGCAGCTGGCGCAGTGCGGGATTGCGCCGGGTGAGCAGTTCCAACAATCCGACCAACAGTCCGAAGCCGGTCGCGGCGAGCAGCGAGAGCACGGTCGGCTGCAGGATCAGCGCGTATGCCGCGCTCTGCAACCCGTAGCCGATGACGCTGACGCCACCGCCGAAACGTCGTGGCATGGCGTGGATTCGGTCCAACTCGGCCAGTCCTTCGGCCGGATCCAACCGCCGGGTCTGGGCCTGTTCCACCAGCTCCCCGAGCGGGAAGGTCTGGTCGTAGCGCAATGCCGCACCGCGCGCCATCGTCGTATGTTGCCGGTCTCCCGCTTGGATGAAGTTCGGCAGGACGAGCACCGGGCAGTCCGTGCTCTGCTCTGCGGCCACCCGCTCCAGGGTGTGGCGAACCATGGTCACCGGGTAGTCCGCGCTCAGCATCGCCGATCCGAGCCGGGCGATGAACTCGACCGTGGTCGACGTATCAGACATGGTGTCTTCCTTGTGTTGTCGCCACCATGGGTACGGCGGTCGGCAGTCGGCCCACCGTGTGCATCGCGCCGATCGAGGGCGCCCTGCGGATCCAGAACACTACGTCCCTGCGCCTGACCACCGGCCTCCTCGCCGCTACTTGAGCAAGCGCGACATTCTCCGGTCGGCGAGCTTCTTACCGCCGGTCTGACAGGTGGGACAGTACTGGAAGGACTTGTCGACGAAGGAGACTTCGGCCACCGTGTCACCGCAGACCGGGCAGGGCAGCCCGGTGCGGGCGTGTACGCGTAGCCCCGACCGTTTCTCCCCCTTGAGCGTCGCGGCCTGCTGACCCACCGAGCGCGCCACCGCATCGGTGAGCACCGAGGACATCGCATCGTGCAGGTCGGCCCGCTGCGCCTCGGTCAGTTTGTTCGCCGTCGCGAACGGGGACAGCTTGGCCACGTGCAGGATCTCGTCGCTGTAGGCATTGCCGATACCGGCGATGATCTTCTGGTCGGTGATCACGGTCTTTATCCGTCCGCTGTGCGCGGCGAGTACCTCCGTGAGATCGTCGGGCCCCAATGCCAGGGCATCGGGTCCCAGCGCCGCGATCTGTGGCACATCCATCGGCTCCCGGACGACCCACACCGCCAGCCGTTTCTGGGTGCCGGCCTCGGTGAGATCGAAACCGACGGTCTGGCCCGGTTCGTCCCCGGTCAGATGCACCCGCAGCGCGATCGGGCCCTTGCCGGGCTTCAGCGGCGCGGGTGCGAGCTTGTCCGACCAGCGCAGCCAGCCGGCCCTCGACAGGTGGGTGATCAGGTACATCTGCCCCACCTCCAGACCCAGGTACTTCCCCCACCGTTGGGCCCCGGTGACCTGCTGCCCGTGCAGCGCGGTCACGGGCGGATCGAAGGTCTTCAGGACCGACAACGCGGAGATATCCACCCGCACGATGTCCCGGCCGACGGCGTGGCGGCGCAGATGGTCGGCGAGCGCCTCGATCTCGGGAAGCTCGGGCATGGGTCCAGTGTGCCGGACGAGCACGGATATCGTCTGTGATGTGCTGGCAGCGTTACGGCGGTTCCTGGTGATCAACCCGGCGCCGGGGCGGTGGCAGTTCGCGGTGCGCGCCGGCATCTGCATGGCGGTACCGGTGTTGGTGGGCTGGTTGCTCGGCGATACCGGCGCCGGGCTGATCGCCGTGATCGGCGGTTTCACCTCCCTCTATGGCAGCGGCCGCCCCTATCGCAACAGGGCCGGCCATCTGGCGATCATTGCGGTCTGTTTTGCGGCCGCGGTGACCCTCGGCGACGTGGCGGCGGCCATTCCGTGGCTCGGGCTGGTGACCATCACCGTGATCGCGATGGTGGCCGTCCTGGTCTGCCACGCGCTGAGCGTGGGCCCGCCCGGCGCGTTCATGTTCGTCCTCGGCTGCGCCGCAGGCACCGCCACCGCTGCGACCCATCTGCCGCCCTGGCATATCGGTCTGCTGGTGCTCGCCGGCGGCGCCTTCTCCTGGGTCGTGCACATGCTCGGGGCACTGTGGGAGCCGCTCCTGGGCGCGCGTGGCGACGGGGGTAAGCACGGTCCGGAAGCGCGTGCCGTCACGGCCGCCCGCACCGCCGTCGAGCGCTATCGAGGCAGCCGCGACAACACCGACCGCCATCTGGCCGCCAAGGCGTTGCATCACGCGTGGACGACGCTGGTCAACTATCAGCCGACGCGCGCCGAACCCGATGCCGTCCTCGACCGCCTGCGCGCGGAGAACCTGCACCTACACCGGGTGTTCGGCGCCATCGTCAACGGTGCCCCGGACCCAGATCCCCCACCCGTCGAGAGCACTGCGCAATTACCGCTGGGCAGACCCGGAAATGCCGCCCTGCTGCGCCGGGCGTTGACACCGGGATCGGAATCGATGCGGGTGACGCTGCGGGTCGGGGTGGCGGTGGCCTTGTCCGGTGCGACGGCACTGTTGTTCACCGCCGACCATTCCTATTGGGCGATGGCCACCGCGGTGCTGGTGCTCTACCAGGGTTTCGATTGGTCGCGCACGGTGCAGCGCGGTGCCGAACGCATGGTGGGCACGCTGCTCGGATTGGGCTTGGCGGCGGTGATCCTGGCCTGGCAGCCGCAGGGCTGGTGGCTGGTGGCGGTGGTGGCCGCGCTGCAGTTCGCCATCGAGATGTTCGTGCTGCGCAATTACACGATCGCCGTCATCTTCATCACCCCGCTGGCACTGACCATCGCTGCCGGCGGTCGTCCCGTCGCCGACCTCGGACACTTTCTGCTGACCCGAGGCCTGGATACCGTGATCGGTTGTGCGATAGCACTTCTGGTGTACTGGGTGGTGCTGCGCCGGCATGGGCCCGCCCCGCTCAACGCAGCGCTGCGACGAACCGTGGCGGCGACCGACCGGACCGATGTCCATCTGCGCGCGGGGGCGGTGAGCAGCGCGCCGGCCCGCGCCGCGCGCCGTGATCTGCAACTGAGCGCGCTGGCACTGCTGGAGACCTACCAGGCGGCGATCGGCGGATCGGCCGCGCAACGGGCCGAGGCCGAGCGGTTGTGGCCGACGGTGGCCGCCACCGAACAGCACGCGTATCACACCTTGGCGGCCTGTTGGGTGCGCGAGCACCCGGAGAATGGTTAGCGCTCAGACCTTTTCAGATCACTGGTAAGCACGGACAGCAACCAGCTGACGATGGACAACACGATGGCCGCCCAGATGGCGGTCCACCAGAACTGGTCGATCTGCAGACCCCAGTGGGTGGTGTTCTCGGTGATCCAGGAGGTGATCCAGAGCATCCAGGCGTTGATGACGATGTGGACCAGGCCGAGGGTCAGGATGTAGAGCGGTATCGAGATGAATTGCACGATCGGTTTGATGATCGCGTTGACGAGCCCGAACACCACGGCGACGATGAAGATGATGCCGACCCGCTGCAGCGTCGAGTCACCACCGACGATGCTGATCCCGGGGACAAGCATCGTCACCACCCAGAGCGCGACGCCGGTCAGTGCGGCCCGCAGCAGAAAGCCCATGGTCGTCAGTCTGCCGCCCGCAGCAGGTAGATGTCCATGATCCAGCCGTGTCGTTGCCTTGCCGCGGCGCGGATTTCGGCGATCTGCCCGGCGACCTCACCCACGGTGCCCGCCACCAGCAACTCGTCGGGCGTGCCGAGGTAGGCGCCCCACCAGATCCGGGTGTCGGGCGGGCAGTCGCGGAAGGAGCAGTCCCCGTCGAGCATCACCACGGCCGCGCCGGTGAGCCCGTCGGCGCGCAGCCGGCGCCCGGTGGTGATCAGCACGGGCTCGCCAATATCGTTGAGCGGGATGCGATGCCGCGCGGTCAGCGACTGGATGGCGGTGATACCGGGGATGACGTCGAAGTCGAACTCCACGTGTTCGGCGACACGGTCCAGGATGCGCAGGGTGCTGTCGTACAACGACGGATCCCCCCAGGCCAGGAACGACCCGCACGCACCGTCGGGCAACTCGGTCTCGATGGCGTGCGCCCACAGTTTCGCCCTGGCCGCATGCCAGTCGTCGACGGCCTGCTCGTAGGGCACGTCGGCGGCCCGCGTCGGGTCGGGCAGAGTGACGAACCGGTATCCGGGTTTTTCGATGAAGCGATCGCAGATGAGCCTGCGCAGTGCGACCAGATCGTCCTTGGCCTCCCCCTTGTCCATCGCGAAGAAGACCTGGGTGTCGTTGAGCGCCGAGATGGCCTGCACTGTCACGTAGTCGGGGTCGCCTGCTCCGATGCCGATCACATGAATGGTGCGCACCCGCAAAGATTAGTCGATCCGATTTACCCGGTACCGCAGGTATTGACTACCACCGGTAACGGGCTTACCGTCGGAATCTCGGACCGCTCAAAGGAGAGTCGACGATGACCGCTTCGGTGAAGGCAGGGACCACACGCGCTGAGTTCGCCGAGCGCCTGCTCAAGGGATCGGTGCGCAAGTCCTACGCCCCGATAGTCGATATCGACTGGGACGCGCCCCTGGATCCCGACAAGTTCTACCTGCCGCCCAAGGTCGTCTCGCTGTACGGCACCGAACTCTGGGAGTCGATGAGCCGGGCCGAGCAGATCGAGCTGTCCCGCCAGGAACTGGTCAACACCCTGTCGGCCGGGATCTGGTTCGAGAACATCCTCAACCAGTCGCTGCTGCGCAAGATGATGCACGCCGATCCGACCGCGGCCACCACCCATTACGAGCTCACCGAACTCGGCGACGAGACCCGGCACATGGTGATGTTCGGCAAGGCGATCGCCAAGGTCGGCGCCAAACCCGTGCGCCCGCGGCTCTACCAGCGGATCATCATCAACGCCCTGCCGTTCGGGTTCCGCGGGTCGGTGCTGTGGGTCGCCGCCCTGGTCGGCGAGGAGATCTTCGACTCCCTGCAGCGCCAGATGATGGACGATGACGAGTTGCAGCCGATGGTGCAGCGGCTGATGCGCATCCACGTCACCGAAGAGGCTCGCCACATCCAGTTCGCCCGCGACGGCCTGCGCAAGCGCACGCCGGAGATGTCGCGGGCCAAGCGGATGTGGGTCGGCAATCTCAACGGGCTCGGCGGGCCGTTCTTCCGCCATCTGTTCACCAACACGGTGCAGTACCGCCGGGTGGGCCTGGACGGGCGGGCCGCGCGCCGGATGGCCCGCCGCTCACCGCACCGCCGGCAGGTACAGATCGCCGGGTTCGCACCGCTGGCATCGTTCCTGGAGGAGGTCGGCCTGATGGGGCCTATCGCCCGGCGCATGTGGCGGCGCAGCGGATTCCTGCCCGCCGGCACCGCCACGATCGAACCCGCCGGCCGGGTGACGGAACGCCCTGACGACAGCGCCAACGATGATGACCTCTACAACGGTCCCGCGACGGTCGACGGCCGCCAGGTCCGGGTCATGCTGGCCGGGCATCTGGATCCCATCGACGGTCGATATCATTGGCGCGGAACGGTTCTGGAGCCGCTTCCAGTGGATGCGGCCAATCCCATCTCGATCACCATCGGCGAGCGGACCGCATCGGCGAAGTTCACCGAACGCAGCCAGCAGGGCGGCTACTCGATCGCGGGAGTCGGCAAGCCACCTTTTCCGCGGTAGGCCCGGACCAGCAACGCCGCAGCGAAGATGCCGCCGAGCACCCCGGAGATCAACAACGGCACGGTGCCCGCTCCGGGTCCGGCCTCCCAGGCGAGTCCCGCCCACATACCGGCGAACAGGATCGCGACACCGCAGGCACCCTGGAAGACGCCCTGCCCGCTGGCCTGCAGGTCGGATCCGACCAGCGACGAGATCCACGCCTTGCCGACCCCGTCGGTGCAACCGGTGAACAGCCCGTAGGCGCCGATGAGCGCCCAGGCGAGCACCGGGTCGGTCGTCAGCCCCAGTCCGGCGTAGCCGACCGCGAAGAAGACCACCCCGATGGCGAACACCGCGAGCCGTCCGATCCGGTCGGCGAGCAGGCCAGCGGGATAACTCGACAGCGCGTAGACCAGGTTGTAGCCCACATAGGCAACGATGACCCCGGTCACCGAGAAGCCGATCTCGGACAGCCGCAACAACAGCAGCGCATCGGGGAAGTTGATCAAGCCGAATGCCACCAACATTCCCGCGGTTCGCCAGTATCGCCGCGGCAGATCCTTGACGTGGGCGAAGATGGGGCGCCGCCGCGTCCGTTGCACGCGAGGAGGTTCGCTGACCAGGAACACCAGCGCGACGCTGAGTAGAGCCGGGACGACGGCGATCCAGAGCAGCGGGGCGATCCGCTGGTCGAGCAATTCGTAGCCGGCCAGGCCGATCAGCGGTCCGACCACCGCGCCCAGGGTGTCCATGGCGCGGTGGAATCCGAACACCCGGCCGCGCGCATCGGCGCCGATCCCGTCGACCAGCAACGCGTCGCGCGGCGCACCGCGCAGGCCCTTGCCGAGCCGGTCGGTGACGCGGCCGGCCAGCACCCCGGGCCACGTCGCGAACGCCGCCACCATCACCTTGCCCAGGGCGGCCATACCGTAGCCGCCGGCGATCAGCGGGCGCCTGGCGAACCGGTCACCGAGCGGACCGGAGGCCAGCTTGGTCAGCGAGGCCGCACCCTCAGCCGCACCTTCGATGGCGCCGACGATCGCGGGCGGGGCGCCCAGCACGGTCGTCAGGTAGATCGGCAGCAGAGGGTAGAGCAGTTCACTCGCCGCGTCTTGCAGGAACGACACCGCAGACAGGATGCGGACATTGCGGGTGAGCCATGGGCGGGTCGGGCGGGTCATCCCGCCCGGCCAATCCGCATCGGATAATTAGAACGTGTTCTAGTATCGGCGTCATGCGGTTCACCTATGCGGAAGCCATGACCGATCCGAAGTACTACATCCCCTTGGCCAAGGCCGCCGACGAGGCCGGGTACCACGCGATGACCATTCCGGACAGCATTGCCTACCCGGAGGTATCGGACTCGAAGTATCCCTACACCGAGGACGGCAACCGCGAGTTCCTCGATGGCAAGTCGTTCATCGAGTCGTTCGCGCTCATCGGTGCGCTGTCGGCCGTCACGACCAAACTGCATTTCAACATCTTCGTACTGAAGCTGCCGATCCGGCCACCGGCGCTGGTCGCCAAGCAGGCCGGATCGTTGGCCGCGATGTTCGACAACCGGCTCGGACTGGGGGTCGGCACCAGTCCGTGGCCTGAGGATTACGAGATCATGGGCGTGCCGTTCGCGCGTCGCGGGAAGCGGATGGACGAGTGCATCGATGTCATCCGCGGCCTGACCTCCGGTGACTACTTCGAGTACCACGGCGAGTTCTACGACATCCCCAGCACCAAGATGACCCCGGCGCCCACCAAGCCGGTGCCCATCCTGGTCGGCGGGCACGCCGATGCCGCGCTGCGCCGCGCCGCCCGCAACGACGGCTGGATGCACGGTGGTGGCGATCCTGCCGATCTCGATCCGCTGCTGGCCAAGCTGGCGAAGTTCCGCGAGGAGGAGGAGCGCATCGGCAAGGCCGACGAGTTCCAGATCCACGTCATCTCCATCGACGGGTTCACCCTCGACGGGGTCAAGCGCCTCGAGGACAAGGGCGTCACCGATGTCATCGTCGGTTTCCGGATCCCGTACATCATGGGCCAGGACACCGAACCGCTCGACGACAAGATCCGCAACCTGGAGTGGTTCGCCGAGAACGTCATCGCCAAGGCGTGATACCGACGGCGCGCTACCCCGGCTTGACGGCCTGCACGGTGTAGGTGAGCGGTAGCCGTTCGGGGTGCTCGGCGAGGACGTACTCACCGTCGTACTCGGTGCTCTCGACCATCGCTTCGAGCGCCTTCCACGGCGCCTCTCGGTGCTCTTCCAGCGCCGTCACGATCAGCCCGGCCGCGGTCAGCGCGGTGAAGACCTCGCCGAGACCATGATTGAAGGACACGCCCGACGATGCGGTGAGCGTCCCCTGCCCGGCGTAGCTGGTCGGTTCGTCGAACGCGGTTCCGGCCGTCTCGAAGTACGGATAGTGCACCACAAGAAGATCGTCGGATCGGGTGTCGCCGATCGTGTCGAGCATCGGGTGGCCCTCCCGCATGAACAACCGGCCGCCGGGGCGCAGGAGTTCGGCGACCACCGCCGCCCATCGCCGGATATCCGGCAGCCAGCACAACGCACCGATTCCGGTGTAGACCAGATCGCAGCACTGCACACCGAGCACGTCCACCGCGTCATAGACATCGGACTCCACGAACTCGACCGGATCACCGGCGCGCGCCGCGAGCGCGTTGCCCGCGGCGACGGCCGATGGCGAGAAGTCCAGTCCCGTCACCGATCTCGGCCCGAGCCTGGCCAATGAGACGGTGTCGGTGCCGATATGGCATTGCAGGTGCACCACGTCGAGTCCGCAGATATCCCCGAGCCGCGGCAGGTCGTAGCGCACCACGCCGGACAGGTATCGAGGGTCTGCGAAGCCGTCGAGTTCGTAACCACCCGGCCCGAGGTGTATCGGGACCCGCGACTCCCAGTTCGCCAGGTTCAGCGCCCGCCAGTTCTCGGTCATGGGAGATCATTCTGGCATCGCCCGCGCCACGCGGGCTCGGTGTCAGAAGCGTGCGTCGATCGCGGCCACGCTGAGCACGTGTTCGAGCACGAGCATTGCCGTACCGACCGTGGCGGAACGGTCCCCGTGCGCCGCCGGGCGCACCTGCAGTGCGCCGGTCGCTTCGGCTGTGGCATTGCCGTACAACGACTCTCGCAGGCCGGCCACGAACATCTCGTACACACCGGCCATATCGCCGGCGATCACGACGGCCGCCGGGTTGAGCAGGTTCACCGCCGGCGCTATCCCCGCCCCCACGGCGCGACCACTCTCGCGCACCATGCGGCGCGCCTCGGGGTCACCGTCGGCGGCAAGCTCGGCCACATCACGCAGGTGCCGGACGGATGTGCCCTGCTGCTGCAACGCCCGCACGATCGCCCATCCGCCCGCGACGGCCTCCAGGCAACCGGTGTTCCCGCAGCGGCAT
This sequence comes from Mycolicibacterium sp. 22603, assembly GCA_052044345.1. Taxonomy (GTDB): domain Bacteria; phylum Actinomycetota; class Actinomycetes; order Mycobacteriales; family Mycobacteriaceae; genus Mycobacterium. The sequence continues at coordinate 243,829 of JBQEMX010000004.1, read as the reverse complement.
GGAACACCCTCTGCGCCGACAACCTTGTTGTGTCCGAACTCGCCTGCGGCCTGATTCGCGCCGCGCAGCAACACGCCACCGGCGATGATGCCGGCACCAAGACCGCTGGAGGCCTTGACCACCAGCACATCATCGTCGCCGCCGCGTTCGGCCAGCGCGATGGCGTTGGCATCGTTGTCCAGCACGATGGGCGCGGACCCGATGCGGGGCAACGTCTCGAAATAGGGACGCAGTGGCACACCGTCCCAGCCACGCAAGATTGCCGATCCGCAGCTGCATCCCCGTGCGGCATCGACGGTGCCTGGCAGGGTCAGCCCGACGCCGTGGACGTCGACCCCCGGAAACTGCTCCAGCAGGACGTCGAGCCCCTTGACGATATCGGGCATCAGATCCGCGGGGCCGAGCGCGACCTCGGAGTCGATATCGGAGAGCGCCGACACCACGCCGGCCAGATCGCAGACCGCGAGCCGGGTGCGGCTGAGCCCCACGGCCACCGAGAGGACGATCCCGGCATCGGTGTCGACGCTCAGTTGGGTGGCCGGACGTCCGCCCGTCGAGGGCGCCGGTTGGCATTCCTTGACCAGACCAGCATTCAGCAGGGCCGCCAGCCTGGCAGCCACCGCGGTCCTGGACAGGCCGGTCGACGCGGCGATCTCGGTGCGCGTCATCTCGCCCTTGGCCCTGATCAGGGCGAAGACCTCACCGACAGTGGCCACACCCCATTGCAGCACAGTTGCGTAAGATTGACCACTTTCGCCCGAAAAAGACATAACTAGGTTGAAGGTCAATCGTAAGTGTCCGTAGGCTTCCTTCGGTGACCCCGAGCACCGAACGCCCCTCCACCCCGCAGTCGGTCGTGGCCGCCGATCCGACGGTGCGTGCGCTGGCAGTCCTCGCGCTCGCCCTCGGCGGCTTCGGGATCGGCACCACCGAATTCGTGGCCATGGGCCTGCTGCCCGATATCGCGGCCGGTTTCGGTGTCTCCGAGCCCACCGCAGGACACGTCATCTCCGCCTATGCGCTCGGCGTCGTCATCGGTGCGCCGACCATCGCGGCGCTTACCGCCCGCGTCCCGCGACGGGCCCTGCTGCTGAGCTTGATGGCGGTCTTCACCCTCGGCAACCTGGCAAGCGCGCTCGCACCCTCCTACGCCACCCTTGTCATCGCCCGATTCGTCGCCGGGCTGCCGCACGGGGCGTTCTTCGGCATCGCGGCATTGGCGGCGGCGCACCTGATGGGACCGCGCAACCGCGCCAAGGCGGTGGCCTATGTGCTGTCCGGGTTGACGGTTGCCACCGTGCTCGGTGTACCCCTGGCCTCGTGGCTGGGGCAGGCGTTCGGTTGGCGCAGTGCGTTCGCGCTGGTGGTCCTCATCGGCCTGATCACGCTGACCGCGCTGTGGTTCTGGCTGCCCGCCCAATTGCGCACCATGCACGTCACCAGCCCGCTCACCGAACTCGGCGCTCTGCGTCGGCCTCAGGTCTGGTTGGCAGTGATGGTCGGGATGATCGGCTTCGGCGGGATGTTCGCCGTCTACACCTACATCAGTACGACGATGACCGACGTCGCCGGGCTGCCCAGGACGCTGGTCCCGTTGGCGCTCATGGTGTTCGGCCTCGGCATGGTGGTGGGCAACCTCGTCGGCGGCCGACTGGCCGATGTCTCGGTGGTGCGCGCGCTGTACCTGTCCCTGGGATCACTCTCCGTGGTCCTGCTGATGTTCGTGGCTGCCGCCCACAACCCATGGACGGCCCTTCCGGTGCTGTTCTTGATCGGCACCGCGGGATCGGCGGTCGGCCCGGCGTTGCAGACCCGATTGATGGACGTGGCACACGACGCGCAGACGCTCGCGGCGGCGCTGAACCATTCCGCGCTCAATATCGGCAACGCCGCCGGCGCCTGGGTCGGCGGCCTGGTGATCGCCGCCGGTCTCGGCTATACCGCCCCGGCGGCCGCCGGATCGATCCTGGCGATGTGCGGTCTGCTCGTGCTCACGGTGTCGGTGATGCTGGGGCGCGCTACTCGTCGATGATGTGGACGGCGGCCTCCTCGGCGGACGCCGCACCGCCGTCGATGCCGACATCGCTGCCGAGCAGCTCCTTTTCGGTGTCCACCCCGGAACCTTCGTCAGGTGCCACCAATCGCCCGGAGCGCCGATCGCCCACCTCGTCGTCGCCGGCCTGCTCATCGGGGCGGTAGTTCTCGTCGAAGGCGGGGTCGGGCTGTTCATCTGCCAACCGCTCGTCGAGGCTTTCGTGCTCGCGCGGCTCCTGCCAACGCTCCGGCGGTGAATAGCCCTCGTCGAGCAGGTCATCGACACCGCGGTCGAGCAGGGTGTCCTCAGCCGTGAGTTGGTCTTCTTCTTCGGGGCTGTATCCCTGGCCGTCTTCGGGCAATTCTGCGGTCATGACGACAACGCTACCCACCGCACCGGGCGTGCGCCGCTGATCGCCGAACCGGCCGCCGCGACGCTGCGAGCAGGAACCCGCCGCTACGAATAAGGTTGCGATGGTGGACCACCGAACCGATGTCGCCGGATTGGTCGCCGGACCGCGCCATGACACCGACGAGTCGGGTCGACACCGATCCGGACCGGCCCGAACCCGCCGGGAAGAACGTCGCGCGGCCAGGCATGAAAACAGCGATAAACGGGTAGATATCCCGGCGATGGCTTCAGGCATGCAGGCTGCGGTTCACGCGCGCAGCGATCCACCTCCTGCGTGGCTTGTATCGCTGCGCACCGACGTCCTCGACGCCGTGTCGCATTTCCTCGACACCACCTGCGCTCAGGCACTGCGTGGCAGCCACGTCGACATCACCGGACGCGTCCTGCGCGACATGCTGGCCGAGGGCAAGTGCCTGCGTTCGACTTATCTCTACCTGGGCTGGCGCGCCGGGGCGGACGGCAGTCGCGCCGCGGTGCGCGCGGCAGGCAGCCTGGAGTTCCTGCACGCCTTTGCCCTGTTCCAGGACGACGTGATGGACGAGTCGTCGATGCGACGCGGACGCCCGAGTGCGCACCGTGCCTTCGAGGACTGGCATCGCGAACGCGGGCTGCCCGGGTCCTCCGCACGTTTCGGAGAGTCCGCAGCGGTTCTGCTGGGCGATCTGTGCCTCGTATGGGCCGAGCAGATGCTGCGGGAAAGCGGGCTGCCCGCAGAGTCGCTGGCGAGAGCCTGGCCGCACTATGACGCCATGCGCACCGAACTGGCCGTCGGACAGTTCGCCGATCTGGTCAACGACACCGCAGGCTTCCCCACCCTGGATCGCGTACTGGATGTGGCCCGGCGCAAGTCCGGCAACTACACCGTGCGCAGACCCCTTGAGATCGGGGCCGCGCTCGCCGGCTGTGACGACGCAGTCGCGGAGGCGCTGAGCCGCTACGGGGAGAACATCGGCGAGGCGTTCCAGTTGCGCGATGACCTGCTCGGCGTGTTCGGTGCCCCGGCTACCACCGGTAAGCCGACCGGCACCGATCTGGTGGCCCGCAAGGCGACGACCGTCGTGGTCGCGGCCTACGAATTGGCCACCGGCGCCCAGCAGCGCCAATTCAAAGAATTCATGACCGCCGACGGACTCGGCGACGAAGATATAACTCGATGGCAGAACCTGATCTCGGAGGTAGGAACGGTGCAGCGGATCGAAGATCTGATCCATTCACGGTTCGCCGCGGCGACGGCCGCGCTGGATGACGTGGCCGGCGGTGCGCTGGACCCCGAGGTGCGCGCAGCGCTCGTCGCCGCCGCCGCGGCCTGCACCGAGCGGACCGCCTGATGCGCACCGTGGCCGGCCGCACCGACCATGTGGTCGTGGTGGGGGCCGGATTGTCAGGACTCTCGGCGGCGCTGCACCTGGCGGGCAGGGGCCGCCGGGTCACCGTCGTCGAACGCGGGTCGGATCCCGGTGGCCGGATGGGCCGCGCCGATATTTCGGGCTATCGCATCGACACCGGCCCGACGGTGCTGACCATGCCCGATATCATCGACGAGACCTTCGCCGCGGTCGGCGAATCCACCGCCGACCGTTTGGAGCTGCATCAGATCGACCCCGCGTATCGAGCGTCCTTCGCCGACGGCAGCAGCATCGACGTGCACAGTGACGCGGCCATCATGGCCGCCGAGATCGAACGCTTCGCCGGTCGCGCTCAGGCCGAAGGCTATCTGCGCCTTCGTGATTGGCTGACAAAGCTCTACCAGGTGGAGTTCCAGGGATTCATATCGTCGAACTTCGACTCGCCACTGTCGCTGTTGACACCGCAGCTGGCGAAGCTGGCCGCCATCGGCGGTTTCCGCGGCTGGGAGACGATGGTGCGGCGGTTCATCACCGATGAGCGATTGCTGCGTGTCTTCACCTTCCAAGCTCTCTACGCGGGGGTGCCACCGCGCCGAGCGCTGGCCGCCTACGCGGTGATCGCCTACATGGACACGATCTCCGGGGTGTACTTCCCCAAGGGCGGGATGCGCGCACTGCCCGACGCGCTGGCCGCCGCCGCCGCCGATGCCGGGGTCGAATTCCATTACGACGCACCAGTTTCAGAGCTGGAACGTACCGGTGACCGCATCACCGCAGTCCGCACCGCCACCGGCGCTCGGTTCGCCGCAGATGCCGTGGTGTTGACCACCGAGCTGCCGGACACCTATCGCCTGCTGGGACGCAGTCCCCGACGGCTGACCAAGTTGCGGCCCGCGCCCTCGGCGGTGGTCGCCCACATCGGTTGCGGTGCCGTCGCTCCGGAGGCCGGCGCGTCGCACCACAACATCCTCTTCGGCAACGAATGGGCGCGCACATTCGAGGAGATCATCGACGAGGGCGTGCCCATGGTGGACCCGTCACTGCTGGTGACCCGCCCCACCGCAGCGGACCCGAGCCTCGCCCCGGACGGCAGGGATCTGCTCTACGTCCTCGCTCCGACCCCCAATCTTGATGTCGGCGCACGTGATTGGGACGGTCAACGCGATCAGTACACGGCGCACATGCTGGACACCTTGGCTGCCCGGCTGCCCAACGTCGTCACCGACCCGCAGGTGCTCGACGTGGTGACCCCGCAGGACTGGGCACGCCAAGGCATGATCGCCGGTACCCCGTTCGCCCTGGCGCACACCTTCGGGCAGACCGGACCGTTCCGCCCCGCCAACACCGTGCGCGGCATCGCCAACGCGATCCTCGCGGGGTCGTCCACCGTTCCCGGCGTGGGCATCCCGACCGCCATCGTCTCCGGCCGACTGGCCGCCGACCGAATCACCGGAGCCGATTCCTCGGTCCGCCCCCAGATTTTCACCCGATGAGGAGGACCAGATGATGCTCGGCTCAGAGCTCGACGCAGCGGGTGTACAGGGCAGGGAACTGCGTCAGGCGTATCAACGCTGCCGGGCGCTCAACGCCGCGCACGGCAAGACCTTCTTCCTGGCGACGCGCTTGCTGGCACCCGGCCAGCGCCCGGCGGTCCACGCGCTCTACGGTTTCGCCCGCCGTGCCGACGACGTGCTCGACGGATTCGACGATCGCACCGCGGCCGAACGAGCAGACGAGCTCCGGGGACTGTCGGACGCGCTGTACAGCAGGCTGGTCGAGAACCGGATGGCCGGTGACGACCCGGTGCTCGACGCGGTCGTCGACACCGCGCGCCACTACGGCCTGCCGTGGCAGCTTTTCGAGGACTTCCTGGCCTCCATGCGGATGGATCTGACGGTCACCGACTATCCCGACCGGGCCGCGTTGGACCGCTACGTGTACGGGTCGGCCGAGGTCATCGGTCTGCAACTGCTGCCGATCCTCGGCACGGTCGTGCCCACCGCGGAGGCGGCACCGCATGCCGCCGCGCTCGGAAAGGCCTTCCAGCTCACCAACTTCCTCAGGGATATCAACGAGGACCTCACCCGCGGTCGCGTGTACCTGCCCGCCGACGAACTCGCCGCCCACGGGGTGGACCGTGAGGTCCTGTACTGGTGCCAGCGCAACGGACGCACCGACGCCAAGCTGCGGGCAGCGTTGATCGAGCAGCACGCCGTCACCCGGGACATCTATGCGCAGGCCGAGCTGGGCATCCCGATGCTGCGCCCGCAGTCGCGGCCGTGCATCCGCGTCGCGCTGACGCTGTACTCCGAGATCCTGGACCGTATCGAGGAGATGGACTTCGAGGTGTTCGCCCACCGCGCCACCGTGTCCAACGGCCGGCGCCTGCAGGTCGCCACCCGCGGGCTGGCCGCGGCGTGGCGCGCCCGTATCCGGCAGGCGGCGTGAGCACATACGACGTCCCCGAGGCCTTCGACGCGGGCGCAGCGGCCTATGACGGCCTGGTCGGCGCCAATCCCGGGTATCACCGCCATCTTCGCCTCTCGGCCGAGCGCATGGGGATCGGTGACGGCGGACGCGGACTGCGGTTGCTCGATATCGGCTGTGGCACCGGGGCGTCGACCGCCGCCCTGCTGCACGTCGCCCCGCATGCCGAGATCATCGGCGTGGACGGCTCGGCAGGCATGCTGGACCGGGCCCGGGCGAAGCGGTGGCCGTCCACGGTGACCTTCGTGCACAGTCGGGCCGAGGAGCTGGCGCAGGCCGGGGTGCACGGACCGTTCGACGGCATCCTGGCGGCCTACCTGGTGCGCAACCTGCCCGACCCCGATCCGGTGCTGCGTATGCTGCTTGGCATGCTGTCCCCGGGTAGTGTCTTCGCCGCCCACGAGTACTCGGTCCGCGACTCCCGCGCGGCCGGCATCCTGTGGAACGCGGTGTGCGCCGCGGTCATCATCCCGGCGGGCCGGGTCCGCACCGGTGATGCCGATCTCTACCGTTACCTGCGTCGCAGCGTCAACGAGTTCGACGGCGCAACCCAGTTCCGGGAGCGTTTGCAGCGCAACGGCTTCAGCGACGTGCACAGCATGACCATGCCCGGGTGGCAGCGGGGTATCGTGCACACCTTCCTCGGCAGGGCGGCGTCATGACCGACCGTCGCCGCATCCGCCACCAGGCCGGGTCCGGCCGACCACACGCCGCGTACCTCGCCGATCGCCCCACCGTCGCGGTGGTCGGTGGCGGTATCGCCGGGCTGAGCGCGGCGACCGCGCTGGCCGAGCGCGGGGTGGCGGTGCACCTGTTCGAACGCGAGCAGTACCTGGGCGGTCGCGTCGGCGGATGGACCGAAACCGCACCCGACGGTGCGGATATCGCGATGAACCGCGGCTTCCATGCGTTCTTCCGGCAGTACTACAACCTGCGCAATGTGCTGCGCCGGGTCGATCCCCAGCTGTCCATGTTCACTCCGCTCGACGACTACCCGCTCGTGGACGGCCAGGGCCGGCGCGACACCTTCCGCGGTCTGCCACGCACACCACCGCTGAACGCGATGGCCTTCGCCTTACGCAGTCCCACCTTTCGCCTGCGTGACCTGATCCGCCTCGACGCCAAGGCGGCAGCCCCGTTGGCGTCGGTGTCGGTACCCGAAACGTACTGGCAGCTCGACGATTCGGACGCCGAGACCTTCCTGCGGGATATCAACTTCCCCACTGCGGCACAACATCTCGCCTTCGAGGTGTTCTCGCGCAGTTTCTTCACCCGACCGGATGGTCTGTCGGCTGCCGAACTGGCCACCATGTTCCACATCTACTTCCTCGGCTCCAGCGAGGGACTGGTCTTCGACGTTGCCGCCGAGAACTTCGACGTCGCGCTGTGGAAACCGCTGGAGCGGTATCTGCTCGGACACGGTGCCGATATCCGCACCGGGGTGACCGTCACGGATGTCGCACCCGATGACACGGGTCGATTCCTCGTCACCGGGGATGCCGGTGAGACGTTGCACTGCGACGGCGTGGTGCTGGCCGCCGAGGTGCCTGCGCTGCAACGCATCGTCGCCGACTCCCCCGGTCTCGGTGACGCGCAGTGGCGCTCTGCGGTGGCCGATCTCGGCACCGCGGCACCGTTCCTGGTCCGCCGTCTGTGGCTGGATCGTCCCGTCCACGCCGATCGGCCCGCGTTCCTCGGCACCGGCGGCCTGCCACCGTTGGACAACATCAGCGTGCTGGAACGCTACGAGCGGGAAGCGGCGGACTGGGCCGACCAGCACCGCGGATCCGTGGTGGAACTGCACGCCTATTCCATCACCGAGGACAGCCCGGAACTGCGCAAAGCGCTGGACGGTCGGTTGTACGAGCTTTTCCCGGAAACGGCCGATGCTCGGGTGGTCCATGAGGTCACGCTGTGCCGCAACGACTGTCCACGTCTGGCGCCCGGTGATTTCGCCGGCCGGCCGGGCGTGCGGACGCCTCAGAACGGACTGGTGCTTGCCGGTGACGGGATCCGCATCGACCTTCCGGTGGCGCTGATGGAACGCGCCGCAACGACCGGTCTGTCTGCGGCCAACACCCTGCTCGAACGCTTCGGGGTACGTGGTCACGACATCTTCACGGTGCCGGTGCGCGGCAGGTCGGCAGTCCTGCGATTTTTCGCCGAACGGGCCGAAGGGCGGGTGTGGACATGAAAGCGTGGCCGTTCCAACTACTTCCGCGCACCCCGTGGAGTCAGCAGAAACCGACCTACCGGCAGGCCGAACCCGCAGTGATCGATGCCGCACTGGCTCGATCGCAGAATCGGCCCAGCGGCAACTGGTATGTGGTGGGCGCGAGCACCGACATCACCGCCACGCCCTTCGCGGCCACCGTCGCCGGCGCCGAGTTGGTCTGCTGGCGCGGCGGGGACGGTGAGTTGCGCGCCGGTCCGGCACGCTGCCCACACCTGGGAGCCGATCTGTGCACCGGCGTGGTCGAGCGCGGCAATCTCATCTGCCCGTGGCACGGGCTCCAGTTGACCGGCCGCACCCGTACGGACTGGACCGCGGTGCCCATTCACGACGATGGTGTGCTGGTGTGGGTCCGGCTCGACCGCATCGGTGGCGAAAAACCCACCGAGGCACCGATTCTGCCGGCCCGGCCGGGACTACCGCGGATCGCGGCGGTCGCCGCCATGACGGGTGCCTGTGCACCGGCGGACATCATCGCCAACAGGATGGATCCCTGGCACGGCGCGTGGTTTCATCCCTACTCCTTCACCCAGTTGGAGGTGCTCAGCGCGCCGCCGACGGATCCGGACCTGCCGGAAGAGGAGGACCGCTTCCTGGTCGCCGTCACCTTCCGAATGGGCCGGCTGGGCATTCCGGTCATCGCCGAGTTCACCAGTCCGGAGCCCCGCACCCTGACGATGCGCATCATCGAAGGTGAGGGGTGCGGCAGCGTGGTGGAAACCCACGCGACACCGTTGCGGACCGGTCCGGACGGCCGCCCGCAGAGCAGGGTCGTCGAGGCCGTCATCGCGCACTCGGACCGACCGGGCTTCGCGCACGCCGGGCGGGTGCAGGGCCTGATCGTCCCCTTCATGCGCCACGCCGCACATCGCCTGTGGCGCGATGACCTGGAGTATGCCGAGCGGCTTGCACAGGTGCGCCGTCAGGACGACGACGGCACCGCACATCTGCTCACGCCGCCGAGCGACGCGCCCATGACGGGAGATCGGCCGCGTCGAGCAGCGGAACCTGAGTCTGCGCCCACGGGCTGATAGCCCAACCCAGCTCGGCGGCCGTCCGGATTTCGGACCAGTACACCCACGCGGTGTCCATCACTTCCTCGGCTGCCACCCGCAGCGGCCCGTCGACCAGAGCGCAGAACACCGGGCACAGCTCGTTTTCCACCGTTCCATCGGCCGCGGTCGCGCGGTACCTGAACTCGGGCAGTATGCAATGCACATCGTGCACGGCGGTGCCGAGTTCCTGATGGGCACGGCGATGAACCGCGTCCACGGTGGGCTCGTGCGGGCCGGGATGTCCGCAGAACGAGTTGGTCCACACTCCCGGCCACGTGCGCTTGCTCAGCGCCCGCCGGGTCAGCAGCACGCGGCCGTCGTCATCGAACAGGTAGCAGGAGAAGCCGAGATGCAACGGGGTGTCGGAGTGGTGCACGGTGGCCTTGTCGGCGCTGCCGATCGCCCTGCCTGCATCATCGAGGAGGACCACCCGCTCGTCGTTCACAGCGCAACTGGTTACCCGCCGTCGGCACCGTCAAACGCACAGCTCAGCGAGCGCGCTCGAGGGGTCCGGATCAGTGCACCGAGGAGCGGTGATACCTGTTGCCGCCGGCGCGTTTTGCCTCGTACATCGCATCGTCGGCGGCGCCCACGAGCTGATTCACCCGGGCCTGCAGGTGGCCGGGGCCGCGACGCAGCGACCGGATGGGTACCGTCGCGGCCCCCACACTGGCGGTGATCGACATCGGCAGACCGGCTATCCCGTCACAGAACCGCTGGGCCAGCGGGCCCGGATCATCGGTATGCCACTCTGCGGCGACGACGAACTCCTCGCCGCCGGTGCGGGCGACGATGGCGACGATATCGGCCACCGCCTGGCCGAGTGCGCGCCCGACCGCGACGAGCGCGTCGTCACCGGCCTGATGCCCGCGGGTGTCGTTGAGACGCTTGAAGTTGTCGAGATCGATCATCACCACCACCAGGTGCGCCTCGGGGTCGATATCGCTTTCGTCGAGCATGCGCGCGGCGTACCGATCGAACGATCGGCGGTTCAGCAGTCCGGTCAGCGGATCACGACCGGCGCGCTCCAGATCCACCCCCAACGATCGGATGAGCAGGTGGATGGCGATGGGCATGACGATGTTGATCTGGGTGACCAGGAACAGGTCGACCGCCGCCAGCGCGCCGTGTCCGGTCGCTGCGATCCGCGCGGCGATGACGATCGCGACCGTCGAGGCGACCACGAAGTTGTAGATGACCAGGCCCGTGGAATGGAAGAAGCCGATATAGGCGGCGCTGGTGGCGAAGGCGACACAGCCGAACAACGCGCCCTGAGGGTCGGAGAACGACAGACACGCCAGTGCCACGGACGCGTTGGTCACGAACGCGAAGGCAAGCGATTGACGCCGTGACGGCCATCGCGTCGCCCACAGGATGGTTCCGGCCACTCCGCCTCCGAAGGCCGTCCACATCATGGCGCTGGGCAGGCCGGGCGGCGGAGCATCGGCGCTGAGCAAGAGCACCAGTAGGCAGGCCGCCATGGACGCCGGGATCATCGCCATGACGATGCGGATCGCCCCGGTGGCACCGCGCGCCGTCAGATAGTCGGTGATCCACTCGTAGTGATGGGTGCGCTCCAACCACTGCCGTGATGGAGTCCCGACCACCGCCATCGCTCCGTTCAGGGTCTTGAGCAAATCCACCCGAGGCTACCAATGCATCGGCGCCGCCGTCAGCAAACTGGCCGGCGACCGCTCCCCGGACCCTACCGGCACCAGCAAACGGACCGGACCCGGCGCGAAGGCAGTGGCACCGCACCGGGCAAGATCTCCAGGTGTGGCATTCACCATCGACGAAATCCTGGTGGCCGATCCCGCGACCGCATGGACCGCAGCCGGGTTCGGCGTCGATGCCGACGGTGTCTGCCGAGTGGGTTCGGTGCGGGTCCGCCTGGTCGGGCGAGATCGGGGCACCGGCATCATCGGCTGGTCGCTGCGCGAGTTCGACGGGACCGACGTGGACGGGATACCGACCGCACCATCGCGAACCGACCCACCGGCGCCCGGGGAGCACCCCAACGGCGTCGTCGACATCGACCATATCGTCATGATGTCGCCCGACCTGACTCGCACCGTCGCGGCCCTGGACTCCGCCGGGGTGCAGCCGCGCCGCGAGCGCGATACCGAACTCGGCGGACGACCCGTGCGGCAGATCTTCTATCGGCTCGGCGCGGTGGTCCTGGAGGTCATCGGTTCGCCCGAGACGCGGTCCGAGGGGCCGGCCACCCTGTGGGGTATCACCTATACCGTCGCCGATATCGACGACGCCGCCACCTTCCTCGGCGAGCTGGCCTCGCGGGTCAAGGACGCCGTGCAACCCGGGCGCCGGATCACCACGCTGCGGCACCAGCGGCTCGGCATGTCGGTTCCCAGTGCGTTCATCTCGGCACCTATTCTCGGCAGATGACCGACGAGCCCGTCATCATCCACACCGACGGTGGCTGCCGGCCCAACCCGGGACCGGGTGGTTGGGGCGCGGTGCTGCGCCAGCGCCATCACGTCCGGGAGATGTTCGGCGGCGAGCCGGACCGGACCAGCAACAACCGGATGGAACTGACCGCACCCATCATGGCGTTGGAGGCGCTCACCCGGCCGGTGACGGTGCATCTCTACACCGACAGCACCTACGTGCGGAACGGGATCACCACCTGGGTACGCGGCTGGGAGCGCAACGGCTGGATGACCGCTGCCAAGCAGCCGGTGAAGAACGTCGACCTGTGGCAGCGGTTGCAGGCCGCGTGCGTGCGCCACCAGGTCGAATGGTTCTGGGTGAAGGGCCATTCCGGGATTGCCGACAACGAGTTGGCCGATGTGTTGGCCACCCGGGGACTGGAAGCCGCGGTGGCCGCGGCGGGCTGATCAGCTCGATATTCCGACTAGGCCTTCACCACCGCCTTGAAGTACCACGACGTCGGAATGCACGGCCACGTGCTCAACGAGATGGTCGAGGCTGCGGCCAGAACAGGTGAGTTGAACGCAGCACACGTCGCGGCCGCACAGCTGACGGAGCTGACCCAAGCAGCCGATACCGCGACGGCGCGCGCACGGTCGAGTGGCACCTGAGCAAGATTTTCGTCAAGCTCGGGGTGTCCTCTCGCCGTGAACTGAGGCAGCGACCGGGGTGACCACACCTGTCCGCGCCATGGCAACCTGGTGACCACCATGACATCGGAATCGGACTGGACCGTACATCCCCGGTCGGGTTTGGGACGACTGGAATTCGGCATGTCCCCGGCGCAGGTGGACGCACTGTCGGCGACCTACGGAATCGTCACCGGTCGCGGTGCCGATCGTGTCGCCGACGAGATGCTGCGCGAGACCCTGGCCATGTTCGGTGACGCCTTGAGCGAGGACGAGAAACAAGCCTTCATCGCCGAGTACAGCGGCGGCGGTCCGTCCGCAAACAGCGTGACCGAAACGCGCGGCGACCTCGCGCTGCGGTATGAGGCAGACCGGCTCTGCGAAATCATGCATTCCAGACGCCCGTTGTTCCTCGACGCCAGCGACCTTTTCGCGCTTGCCGGCATCGACGCGTTGCGATTGCTCGAACGGCGCAACCAGGGCCCGGGCCGGTATGCCGATACCGAAGCGGCGTTCGAAGAACTCGCCATCTCGGTGGACGGGTTCAGCGTGCACGATTCGGCCTCCGGCGTGCTGGTGCTCGATGATTCCGACGAGCGCTTCCGGCAGCGGACGGTCACACTGCGGGACCTCCCCTACGAGCAGGGCGCACATCGCTACACCATGCATTCGTTGCCGCCTGCCACCGATCGGTAGCCCTACTCCCAAACAACTGGCGGAGTCGCAGTATTCGAAACCGACGGTATTCCTCAGACCGATGTCAGCGCTGATCGGAAGCTGGGCGTGGCCAATAGCCGACCACGCCGTCAAACTCGAGGTCCGTTTGAGCGAAGTCGTTTCCGACGGCGATCAGCGGCTCGTTGGCGAGCTTCGCGGCGGCATAGGCCATCGTGTCGCCGAAGTTGAGAGCCGCAGGGTGACGACCTTTCCCGTACTGAAGGTAGGCACGGTGTGCCGCGAGGGCGTGGTCCGCAGTGAAATCCACGACGGTCAAATTGATCTCGGCCTTCAGTCGATCGAATGCCGTGCGGGCAACGGGACCGTGGCGATTGCTGAGGACGATCAGGCACTCGACAACGCTGGGCGCAGCGATGGAGGGACCGCGATCGGCCGAAAGCGCGGCCAACACCGGTTCGACATGCGGGTCCTCGCGCTGCAGCACCGCGATAATGGCACTGGTATCGACGATCACCACTACACCCCGGTCTGAGGATCAAGCCCCAGAATCTGCTCACGCTCGGCCTTGGAAATAGGCGAGCCATCCGCCATGAGCGGCCAAATCTCGTTCGTCAAGACGTCCAGCAGATCATCCGCGCGACCGCCACTACGAGCCTGGGTGACCTCGATCTGAGCCTTGAGCGCGTGCCGGATCGCATCGATGCGGCTGGACAGGTGGAGCCGCTGCATCAACTCATCAGCCAACTCGATGACCTCTTCATCTTTCACATTGAAAGCCATCAGTACATGGTACCACCGACAAGATACCTGGTACCAGATCGACTGGTAGATCCATAGCCACGGGGCCGCCGGCGCTGTTGCGTCAGATACAACAGTCGTTGCCCAACCGCATAGACGCGCACAGTCATGTCAAATCTACTGCAGCACATTTCTGTTCACGTCCAACTATTCCCATTTCACCTCATCCGGCGATTTGTCCGGGCGTAATCCTCGCCAGCTGGGCTGACGCAGCCGATGGTCCGATGTCCGCTCGCTGTAGCGGACCTCCCCCACCAGTTCGGGCCGCACGTAGGTGACCCCCTTGACATCCGGCCCGGAAAGCCGGGTGGCGAAGGGTGAATCCGATGTCTCCAGCGGCGCCAATGTGGTCCGTAGATCCTTGAGCATCTTCTCGGTGAAACCGGTACCGACGCGGCCGACGAACTGCAGTCCGCCCTCCCCCGGCACACCGACGACCAGCGCGCCGATACCGCTGGTGCGGCCACCCTCACCGGCCCGCCAGCCGCCGATGACGATCTCCTGTGTGCGCCACAGCTTGTCCTTGATCCACGACTGCGAGCGTCGCCCCGGTTGATAGGTCGAGTCCCATTTCTTGGCGATCACGCCCTCGTAACCGCGCTCGCGCACGTATTCCAGCGCGGCGGCGCCGTCACCGTCGAGCAGATCCGGCACGATGAGCGCGCCATCCCGGCCCAGCAGTTCCAGCAGCTTTCGCCGGTCCCGATACTTCGCCCGCAACAACGAACGGCCATCCAGGGCAAGCAGATCGAACGCCCAGAACTCGATATTGCTGCCCGAAGCCCGATTCTGCATGGCACCGAAGCTCGGCACGCCGTCGGCATCCAATGCCACGACCTCACCGTCGAGGATCAGCCGGTGATCGGCGAGATCGGCTGCCAGCGAACGCAACTGCGGGAACTCCGCGGTGATGTCGCGACCGCTGCGCGAACGCAGCATCAACTCACCGTGATCGATCTCGACCAGCATGCGGTACCCGTCCCACTTCCCTTCGAATGCCCAACGGGCAGCGGTCAGCTTCTCGACCGATCCGTGCGTCGTCAACATGGGCCGGAGGTCGGCCACCGTCGTGACGGGCTGCTCCTTCATGCGGTGCGCCAGCCAGTTCTTTCCGCCGGTCTGGATCAATGCGTAACGCCCACGCACCTTGGCGCCGCGCAGCGTCACGATCACCTCCCCTTTTCCCGACCCCTTTCCGCCCGTGTCGATCGGCTTCTCACCATCGACACCGGGATCGCGGAACTTCTCGGCCTCATAGGTCCCGGAGTCCCAGATGATCACCTTCCCTCCGCCGTACTCACCTGCCGGGATGTCCCCCTCGAAGGTGGCGTACTCCAACGGGTGGTCCTCGGTGTGGACGGCCAGGTGGTTCACCGATGTCGTCTCGGGCAGGTTCTTCGGGATCGCCCAGGACACCAGCACCCCGTCGCGTTCCAGCCGGAAGTCGTAGTGCAACCGACGCGCATGGTGCTCCTGGATGACGAACGTGTTGTCATGTCCGACCGCGGGCGGTGCCGTCGGGACCGGCTCGGGGGTCTTACCGGCATCGCGCATGGTGCGATAGGTGCTCAGCCGGTCCTCGACCGGCAGCGGATCGTCCAGATCCGCCAACAGGTCGCCGTCGCGGTCCAGCCGCTGCAGCACCTCCTCGAAGCTCAGCTGCCGCAGGCCGGGATCGGCGAGTTCCTCCCAGCTGCGCGGCGCGGCCACGGTCGGCTCGGCGCGACCACGCATCGAGTAGGGCGCGATGGTGGTCTTGGCCGCGCTGTTCTGGCTCCAGTCCAGGAACACCTTCCCGTCCCGCAGGCTGCGCGTCATGGTGGCGGTGACCTGGGTCGGCATACTCTTCTCCAGCGCCAGCGCGATCCGCTTGGCCAGCACCGACGCCCCCTGCGAGCTGATCGGATCGGCCAGCGGCACGTACAGATGCAGCCCCTTGCTGCCGCTGGTCAGCGGATGGGCCGTCAGGCCGATGTCCTCGACGTAGCCGCGCACCTCCTGGGCGACCGCACAGAGTTGGCGGAAGGTCACGCCCTCGCCCGGATCGAGGTCGAACACGATGCGGGTGGCCGGCCCGGGCGCGCCTTGCGGGTCGAAACGCCACTGCGGAACGTGCACCTCCAGCGATGCCTGCTGGGCGATCCAGGCCAATCCTTCGGCGGTGTCGATGATGGGATAGGTCGTGGTTCCCGACCGGTGCGTCACCGATCCGCGGCGCAGCCAGTCCGGTGCCGACGACGCGAGTTGCTTTTCGAAGAAGTCCGGCTGGCCGACGCCGTTGGGCCATCGCTTGCGCGTGACCGGGCGGCCGGCGATATGCGGCAGCATCGCCGCTGAGACCGCGACGTAGTAGTCGAACACCTCGGCCTTGGTGGTACCGGTCTGTGGGTACAGCACCTTGTCCGGGTTCGTCAGCTTGACCCGGCCCACACGCTCCACCACCGAATGATATTTCCCGGCAACCACCAGATCGGAATGCCCGCTGCTACCGTTGCCTATGCGGTCGATCTGGAAAGGTTCGGTGTCCTTCGGTCTGGTCAATGTGCCGGTCAAGGTCTACAGCGCCACCGAGGACCACGACATCAAATTCCACCAGGTCCACGAGAAGGACAACGGGCGCATCCGCTACAAGCGCACCTGCGAGGTGTGCGGAGAAGTGGTCGAGTACCGCGATATCGCCCGCGCATACGATTCCGAGGACGGCCAGACGGTCATCATCACCGACGAGGACATCGCCACCCTTCCAGAGGAACGCAGCCGCGAGATCGAGGTCGTGGAGTTCGTGCCCGCCGACCAGCTCGACCCGATGATGTACGACAAGAGCTACTTTCTGGAACCGGACTCCAAGTCGACGAAATCGTATGTGCTGCTTGCCAAGACGTTGGCCGAGACGGACCGGGTGGCCATCGTGCACTTCGCGTTGCGCAACAAGACGCGCCTGGCGGCGTTGCGGGTCAAGGATTTCAGCAAGCGCGATGTCATGGTGATCCACACGCTGCTGTGGCCCGACGAGATCCGCGACCCGGACTTCCCGTCCTTGGACAAGGAGGTCGACATCAAACCGGCGGAGCTCAAGATGGCCGGCCAGGTGGTCGAATCCATGACCGACGACTTCAAGCCCGATCAGTTCCGCGACGACTATCAGGAGCAGCTGCACGAACTGGTGCAGGCCAAACTCGAAGGCGGCGAGGCGTTCACCGTCGAGGAGCAGCCGACCGATCTGGACGAGACCGAGGATGTCTCCGACCTGCTGGCCAAGTTGGAGGCCAGTGTGAAGGCCCGCGGATCGGCATCGTCGGCCAAGGACGAGCCCAAGAAGGCGCCCGCGAAGAAAGCTGCCGCCAAGAAGGCACCCGCGAAGAAAGCTGCCGCCAAGAAGGCCGCCGCCAAGAAATAGCGCGACCGAGATTCACACCGGGGACCGATCCCGTCCCGAGAATGTCCCTGGCGTGACACTCGCACCACCTGCACCCCTGCGGTTTCCGTGAGGCGCACACCTCGACCCCGAAATCCGGGCTGCCGCCGCTTCTGTCAGCCGCCGACAAATTAGAACGTGTTCCAGAAATTGCTTCCGGCGCTCCTTCCCGCTTGTTACCGTGACGCCGAGCGCAGAAATGAGGCAGGCATGATTCTGGACAGATTCCGACTCGACGATCAGGTGGCCGTGGTGACCGGCGCCGGCCGTGGCTTGGGCGCCGCCATCGCGGTGGCCTTCGCCGAAGCGGGTGCTGACGTGCTGATCGCGGCGCGCACCGAGTCCCAACTCCAGGAGGTCGCTGCCCATGTGGAGGCCACCGGCCGACGCGCGCACATCGTGGTCGCCGACCTGGCCCATCCCGAGGCGACGGCGGCGCTCGCGGAGCAGGCCGTCGAGGCCTTCGGGAAACTAGACATCGTCGTCAACAACGTCGGCGGAACCATGCCCGGCCCCCTGTTGAACACCTCGACCAAGGATCTCAGGGACGCCTTCACGTTCAACGTCGGCACCGCCCACGCGCTGACCACCGCGGCCGCCCCGCTGATGCTGGAGCATTCCGGCGGCGGGTCGATCATCAACATCACCTCGACGATGGGCAGGCTGGCCGGGCGTGCCTTCGCGGCCTACGGCACCGCCAAGGGGGCGCTGGCGCACTACACGCGACTCTCGGCGCTGGACCTCTGCCCGCGCATCCGCGTCAACGCCATCGCGCCCGGATCGATTCTCACCTCCGCACTGGACGTGGTGGCCTCCAACGAGGCGCTGCGCGATCCGATGGAAAAGGCGACACCCATGCGCCGGCTGGGCGACCCGGCCGATATCGCTGCGGCGGCAGTCTATTTGGCCTCCCCCGCCGGCAGCTACCTGACCGGCAAGACCCTCGAGGTCGACGGCGGTCTGACCTTCCCCAATCTCGACCTGCCCATCCCGGACCTGTGAGGACTCCCATGACCGACACATCAGCTTCCTCGGCCACCCCGATCCGGGTCGCCGCCATCGGCACGGGAAACGTCGGCCGCCACGCCCTGCGCCAGCTCATCGAGGACCCGCAATACGAGCTCACCGGCGTGTGGGTGTCCTCGGCGGCCAAGGCCGGCAAGGACGCCGGCGAGCTTGCCGGACTAGATGTTTCGACCGGCATCGCGGCGACGGACAATCTCGAGGACATCCTGGCCGCCGCGCCCGACTGCGCGGTCTACACGGCGATGGCCGACAACCGGCTGCCCGACGCGCTCGAGGATTATCGGCGCCTGCTGGCGGCAGGCATCAACGTCGTCGGCAGCGCAGCGGTGTTCCTGCAGTACCCGTGGCAGGTGCTGCCCGCCGAACTGGTCACCCCGATCGAGGAAGCGGCCCGGAAGGGGTCGTCGAGCATCTTCGTCAACGGCATCGACCCCGGTTTCGCCAATGACCTGCTACCGCTGGCGCTCGCCGGAACCTGCCAGAGTGTCGAGCAGATCCGCTGTATGGAGATCGTCGACTACGCCACCTACGACAGCCCCACGGTCATGTTCGACGTGATGGGCTTCGGCAAGAGCACCGACGAGCTGCCGATGCTGCTGCAGCCCGGCGTCCTGAGTCTGGCCTGGGGCTCGGTGGTGCGCCAACTGGCCGCGGGCCTGGGCATCGAACTCGACGAGGTCACCGAGACCCACACCCGGATCCCGGCCCCCGAGGACTTCCAGATCGCGGCGGGACCGATTCCCAAGGGCAGCACCGCCGCCATGCGTTTCGAGGTGCGCGGCATGGTCGACGGGCATCCCGCCGTGGTGCTGGAGCACGTGACCCGGCTGCGCGAGGACCTCTGCCCGGATTGGCCGCAGCCCGCACAGGAGGGTGGCTCCTATCGTGTCGAGGTCACCGGTGAGCCGTCCTATGCGCTGGACCTGTGCCTGAGCAGCCGGAAGGGCGACCATAATCACGCCGGGCTGGTGGCCACCGCCGCACGGGTGGTCAACGCCATCGCGGCGGTGGTCGCGGCCGAACCGGGCATCACGACCACCCTGGACCTGCCGTTGATCACCGGCAAAGGGTTGTACGCCGCACCCTAGGCTGGGCAGGTGGCCGACCATCTCCACTTCGCCTACGGCTCCAACCTGTGCACCGACCAGATGGCCGCCCGCTGCCCGGATGCCCGCGGTCCGGTGCGCGCGATGCTGGCCGATCACGACTGGTTGATCAACGAGCGTGGCGTGGCCACCATCGAGCCGGCCGCGGGTGCCGAGGTGCACGGGGTGGTGTGGCGGATCAGCGATGCCGACCTGGCCGTGTTGGACCGGGCCGAAGGGATACCGGTCCGCTATCGGCGCGATCGCGCGACGGTCCGCACCGACGATGGACCCTGTGACGCCTGGATCTACATCGATCACCGCATCGACCCGGGCGCACCCCGGCCCGGCTATCTGGAACGCGTCATCGCCGGGGCCACACATCACGGACTTCCGCAGCGCTGGCTGGATTTCCTGGACCGCTGGCATCCCGCGAACTGGCCGCGGGCGCTGGCTCCTGCCGAAACGCCGGGACCGCGGACCCTCACCGAGTTGCTGTCCGACCCACTGGTCTCGGAGTCCTCCACTCTGCGTGGGCCGTTGGGCTTCATTGCCATCCACGGCGGCGGGCTGGAACGGATGACCGATGTCATCGCCGAGCGCGCCGCGGAGCAAGCCGACGCCTCGCTGTACGTCGTGCGCCACCCGCCGGACTACCCGCACCACCTGTCCTCGGCGGCCTATCGCGCCGCCGAATCCAACCGCCTGGCCGAGTTCCTGGACCACGCCGAGCATGTCGTCTCCGTACACGGTTACGGTCGCATCGGGCGCAGCAACGAGCTGCTCGCCGGCGGCGGGAATCGCGAACTGGCCGGCCACGTGGCCGCGCATCTCGACATCCCCGCGCATCGGGTGATCACCGAGCTGGACGCGATCCCGCGTGAGCTGCGCGGACTGCACCCGGACAATCCGGTCAACCGAACTCGCGGTGGCGGTGTGCAATTGGAGCTGGCACCGCGGGTGCGCGGTATCAGCCCGCGCAGCGGCCCGCTCGGCGAGGACGGGCTGAGCCGACCGACCCGCGCCCTGGTCGCCGGGTTGGTCGCGGCGGCCCGGGCCTGGCCTCGAATCTGAAGATGATCGCGTCGATTCGGCGTAAAGCCGCCATCGTCTTCAGATTCGACGTGGCCGCTACTCCTTCATGTCCAGCACAGGCGTCGGCCGCCGGAAGCCGCGGGTGACCACCAGCAGCCAACCGAACCCGACGGCCAACCAGATCAGCCCGAGCCGCAACGCGTCACCGGACAGGCTCGTCCACAACCACACCGTCAGTGCGAAACCGATCCCGGGCAGGACCAGGTTGTTCAGCACGTTCTTCTCGCCGGCATCGACGAAGTAGTGCTTGATCACGGTCAGGTTCACCGCCGAGAAGGCCACCAGGGCACCGAAACTGACCACCGACGCCAACAGCGCAAGGTCGATGACCAAGGCGAGCAGCGAGATCACCGATACCGCCAGGATCGCCCAGGTGGGGGTGCTGAACTTCACCGAGACATGCCCGAAGACCTTGCGCGGCAACACACCGTCGCGACCCATCGCGTACAGGATGCGCGCCACCGAGGCTTGTGAGGTGAGCGCCGATCCGGTGGCACCTGCCACGTACGCCGCGGTGAAGAACGCCGAGAGGAACGCGCCGCCGGCGGCGACCATGACATCCACCGATCCGGTGTCGACACTTTCGAAGGCGTTCGACGGGAACACCAGCTGCGAGGCGTAGGACAGCACGATGAACAACACACCGCAGATCACGGTGGCCAGCATGATCGCTTTCGGCACATCGCGCTTGGCGTCCTTGGCCTCCTCGGAAAGGGTTGACACGGCGTCGAATCCAAGGAAGGAAAGGCACAGGATGGCCGCACCGGCCAGCACCGGCGCCATGCCTCCCGCGGTGCCGTCGCCGGTGAACGGCGCCATGATGTCGACCGTCCCGGAACCGGAGATCGTCGCGACCGCCATCACCAGGAACACCACGATGAACACCGCCTGCACGGCGATGATCACCGCGTTCGCGCGGGCCACCGACACGATGCCGACGATGTTGAGCACCGTGACCAGCACGATGGTCACCAGCACGATCACCCACTGCGGGATCGACGGCACCGCGGCGTTGAGGTAGAGCCCGATCACCATGTAGTTCAGCATCGGCAGGAACAGGTAATCCAGCAGCAGCGACCAGCCGGCCAGGAATCCCACCGGCGCCCCGAAGGTCTTCTTGGGTGTAGGCGTAGGCCGATCCCGCCACCGGGTAGGCCGCCGCCATTCTGGCGTAGGAGCGAGCCGTGAAGATCATCGCGGCCAACGTCACGACGTAGGCCAGCGGCACCCGGCCGCCGGATTCGACGGTGACGATGCCGTAGGTGGTGAACACGGTGAGCGGCACCATGTAGACCAGGCCGAAGAGCACCAGCGAGGGCACTCCGAGGGCGCGTTTGAGCCTGCCCTCGTGCGGATCTGCCGAGATACCGACCAACGGCTCCGAAGTCGACATGTGCGCTCCCTCTTTACGGTGATGTAGCTGCGACGAACCCGGGCTCGCCCCGGAGGTAGGTGGCCCGCACCCCGATGCCGGGCAGTTCCAGCGGCGGGGTCGATCGCGGGTCGCGTTCGAGCCAGACCAGGTCGGCGCTGACACCGGGCGCCAGCCTGCCCCAGATCCGTTCGGCGAAGGCCTGATCGGCCACGCCGGCGGTGTAGGCAGCCAGCGCACGTTCGATGGCCAACGTCTCCTGCGGTGTCCAGCCTCCCGCCGGTTCCCCCTCGGCGGTCTGCCGCGATACGCCGACTGCGAT
Source organism: Mycolicibacterium sp. 22603 (assembly GCA_052044345.1). Taxonomy (GTDB): domain Bacteria; phylum Actinomycetota; class Actinomycetes; order Mycobacteriales; family Mycobacteriaceae; genus Mycobacterium. The sequence goes on along the minus strand of JBQEMX010000004.1, from coordinate 221,391 downwards.
ACCGTCCAGCGGCGCTCCCGAGGACACCGGCCAGTCCGACCCCAGTGCCAGCGGGGCGCCGGAGTCGGCCAAGGAGCGCATCCGATACTGCTTGTCGGCCCGCTCCCGGCCGAGCCGGGGCACGGTCAGCACGTTCATCAGCGCATCCTCCTGGGCCCACAGCGGCTGCATGCACGGGATGACACCGAGGGCGGCGAAGCGTTCCAGATCGGCGTCGTCGACCAGCTGGACGTGGGCGATCACGGGCCGCCGGTCGCGGGGCCCGTTCTGGGCCACGGTGTACTCGATGGCATCGAGGGCCTGGCGGACGGCGGCATCCCCGATGGCGTGGATATGGATCTGCAAACCGAGTTCGTCGACGCGTTGGCATGCCCGGGCCAGCGAGTCTCCCTCCCAGACGGTCATGCCGCGGTGTTCCCCCGAGTCGCTACGCTCCTGCCCCCTCGAATGCGAGTGCAGGCCCGAGCAGTAGGGCTGCAGCAGCGCACCGGTTTCGTTCTCGACCACACCGTCGGCGAAGAATTTCACCGTCTGCGCGGTCAGCATGGGCGAACCGAGTTCGCTCACCTGCCGATGGGCATCGGCGAAATGCGCCACCTGCTCGTCGAAATGCCGCGGGTCGGCGTAGAGGGCCAGGTTGAACCGCACCCGCAGGGCATCGCGCCGGGCGGCCTCCAGGTAGGTCTGCACGTCGGCGGGTTCCACCCAGGCGTCCTGCACCCAGGTCACGCCGTGGGCCAGGTAGTAATCGGCCGCTGTGCCGAGGGCGGCCAGCCGCACGTCCTCGTCGCGGGCCGGCATGACGGCGGTCACCAGGTCGACCGCGCCCCATTCGCGCAGGGTGCCCAGTACCGATCCGTCGGGACGGTGCGGAATCTCGCCGAGTTCGGGATCGGGGGTGTCGCCGGTGATGCCGGCCCGCTCCAACGCGGCGGTGTTGCACCACACGGTGTGATAGTCCCAGGCCCGCAGCACCACCGGTCGATCGGCGACGGCCTCGTCGAGCCAGCGCGCGTCGAACAGACCGTCGGCCGCCAGACTGCCGTCGTAGGACGCACCGACGATCCATTCCTGGTCGGGATGGTCCTCGGCGTAGCGGCGCACGGCCGCCACGATCTGGTCCACCGACGTGCACGGCCGCACCGCGGGGCCGACGAACTCCAGCCCACCCAGCATCGGGTGGGCATGGCCGTCACCGAAGGACGGCATGAGGAAGCCACCCCCCAGGTCGACGATGCCGCAACCCTCGGGTGCCCCGGCCACCGCGGCGGGCCCGATGGCGGCAATGACCCCGTCGGTGACCAGCAATGCGTCGGTGGGCGGTTGGCCGGGCACGCCGGCCCACACGGATCCGTTGCGAAACAAGGTCGACACCACGGATTTGCACCTTACGCGGGCTTGGGAGTTTAGCAATCCGAATGTCACCCATCCGTTAGGCGAACGGTCCCGAATCACCATCGTGCAGTATCAGAGGAGTCGGTCCATTGCCGTCATCGGAAGCGGCATCGCCGGGTTGACGGCTGCATATCTGCTGTCCGCGCACGACCACGTGACGCTGTTCGAGGCCGAGGACCGGCTGGGCGGCCATCCCCGCGACCACCGTGTCGACGATGGCGTCGGCGGCACGGTCGCGGTCGACTCGGCCCTCTTGATCCACGACGACACCCACCCGACGTTGAGTCGATTGTTCTCCGATCTCGGCATCGAAACCATCGCCACCGACTTGTCGCTCTCGGTGCGCGATGACCGTATCGGCCTGCAGTACGCGCGCTTCCTCGGCCTCGGCGGCTTGTTCCCCTCGTGGTCGAATCTGGCTCGGCCCCAGTATCTGCGGATGCTGGCCGAGGTCAGCCGGTTCCACCGGGCCGCGGCCACCCTGCTGGCCACCGGAGACGCCGAGGACACCGGGACGCTCGGGGCTTTCCTCGCGGTGCACAAGTTCTCCCGATACTTCACCGAGCACTTCGTGACACCGTTGGTGGAGACCGTCTGGTCCGGCGGGCCGCGCACCGCCATGGAGATTCCCGCCCGCTACCTGTTCGTGTTCCTGCAGCAGCACGGGATGCTCTCGGTATTCGAGTCCGCTGCCACCCGCACCGTCGCCGGCGGGTCGGCCGGCTACGTCGACGCCATCGCCGCGCATGTGGACGAGGTGCGCACCGGCACCCCCGCCGGAGCGGTGCGGCGCATCGCCGATGGGGTCGAGCTGCGGGCCGGCGGTGCGCTGCGCGAGTTCGACGCGGTCGTCATCGCCACCCGGTCCGATCAGGCACTGCAGGCACTGCGCGAACCCACCGCTGCCGAGCGGGCAGCACTGGGGGCAATCCGATACTCGACCGAGCACGCCTGCGTGCACAGCGACACCTCGGTCTTGCCCACCCGGCACCGCGCCAGAGCGCTGTGGAACTATCTGACACCCGCTACCGGGCGGAATGTGCTGATCACCTATGACATCAGCCGGTTATTGGGCATCGCCGGTGCGCACCAGTACCTGATGACGCTCGGCGGTTCCGGGCTGGTGGACCCGGCAACCGTGCTCACCGAGATGACCTACCACCGTCCGCTCTACACGACGGAATCCGTTGCTGCCCAACGATTGTTGCCTGCATTGAGCGATGACAGGGTGGTGTTCGCAGGCGCATATCACGGCTGGGGATTCTGCGAGGACGGCGCCGCCTCCGGTGTGCGTGCCGCCGAGCGGTTGGGGGCGCACTGGCCCGCCACACGGGAATCCGAGGCGTTGTCATGCCGATAACCACCCGCATCGTCAGTGCGGCTCGGCTGCAGGCCATTTCGTCGCACCGAAGCGACTCGCGACAGCGAATCACGCAGATGGGAGATCGCAGATGAAACGGGGCATTCCGTGACGCTGCTCGACGCGCCCGCTATTCTACGGAACGTGACGTCAGATCTCGACGCATTGCTGCGCCGGGTGGCGCAACGCGATGTGGACGCCTTCGCCGCGTTCTACGACCAGACCAGGGCAAGGGTGTTCGGTCTGGTCCTGCGGGTGCTGCGGGACCCCGGGTACAGCGAAGAAACCACCCAGGACATCTACCTGCAGGTTTGGCGTAATGCCGGGGACTACAACCCGGCGGCGGGAACACCGCTTTCCTGGCTGATGACACTGGCGCACCGGCGCGCCGTCGACCGGGTGCGCTCCGAGCAGGCCGGCGCCGACCGCGAATCCCGCTACGGCGCAGCGACCGTGGAACCTCCCGTCGACCAGGTCGCCGACCGGGTGCTCGATAACGAGGATTACCGGCAGGTGACCCACTGTCTGGGCGCGCTGACCGACAAACAACGCGAGTGCATTGAACTCGCCTATTACGACGGACTGACCTATGTCCAGGTCTCCGACCGGCTCTCGGCGAACCTGGCGACCATCAAATCGCGGATGCGTGACGCGATCCGCGGACTCCGCAATTGCCTGGGGGCAGCATGACCAGCCCGCATGATGACCTGTTGGCGCTGGCCACCGCCTACGCCCTGCACGCGGTCGACGACGCCGAGCGCGCCGAGATCGACCGGCGAGTGAACTCGGCGCCCGAGTCGGTCGCCCAGGCATTCACCACCGAGGTCCTGCAGGTCCGCGAGGCCATGGCTCTCGTCTCGTCGGCCACCGCCACCGAACCGTCCGATCACCTTCGCGACCGGGTGCTGGCCGCTGTCGACGCCGACCCGGTGCGCCGGCTGCGCCCCCGCCAACCCCGGCGTTGGACGACGGTGCTCACCGCCGCCGCGGCCGCAGTGGTGGTCGGTGTCGCCACCTTCGGGATCGGCTGGTGGTTGCGCCCGGTGCCACAGGCCACCACGGCCGAACAGATCTTCGCCGCACCCGACGTCCGCACGGTGTCCGGTGACATCCCGACCGGCGGAACGGCGACCGTGGTGTTCTCCCGCGAACGCAATGCCGGCGTACTGGTGATGAACAACGTCGCCCCGCCCGCGAACGGCACCGTCTATCAGATGTGGTTGATCGACGACGCCGGACCGCACTCGGCGGGCACCATGAATGCGACGGCCATCGCCCCGTCGACGACGGCGGTGTTGCCCGATCTCGGCGACTCGATCACGCTGGCCTTCACCGTCGAGCCCGGCGAGGGTTCGGCCGCGCCCACCAGCACGCCGTTTGCCTCCCTGCCACTGACGTAGGTGCCTACCATCGGGTCCATGTTCCGATTCGGAGTGGGCCTGCGCGACACCTCGTCGGCGGCCAAGGTGCGCTCTGCGGCCCATCGCGCCGAGGACCTGGGCTACGACATCGTGCTGGTGCCCGACCACCTCGGTGCACCGGCCCCGTTCCCGGTGCTGGCGACCATCGCCGCCGCCACCGAGACACTGCGGCTGGGCACCTTCGTACTCAATGCCGGGTTCTACAAGCCGGCGCTGCTGGCCCGCGATGTCGCGGCTTTGCACGAGCTGTCGGCGGGTCGTTTCGAGGTGGGCCTGGGCGCCGGTTACGTGCGGGCGGAGTTCGAGGCCGCCGAGCTGCCTTTCCCCTCAGCGCGGCAGCGGGTCGAGTATCTGGAGCATGTGACCGCGCATCTGGCCGAGCACGTTCCCGATGTGCCGATCATGATCGCCGGTGGTGGTGACCGACTGCTGACCGTGGCCGGCCGGTGGGCGGCGATCGTCGGCGTCACCGGCGGTAGTGGAGAGGATCCGCTTGCCGAACGCATCGCCTTCCTGCGTTCCGTTGCCGGTGCGCGCTTCGCCGATATCGAACTCAACGTCGCCATCACCGCGGTGCCCACCGACGGCTCCGGGATCCCGAATCTGGCCATGACCCGGCATTACGCGCCGGACCTGACCGATGAGCAGCTGTTGACGCTGCCCGGGGTGTTGTCCGGATCGGTCGATGAGATGGCGGCCAAGGTGCGCCGGCTGCATGACGATTACGGGGCGAGCTACCTGGTGGTGCAGGAGGCCCATGCCGAGGCGTTCGGGCAGGTGATCGCCGCGCTGCGCTGATGTTTCATTGTGCCGCAATCGAATTGGATTGATCTACGGTCACGTGGCCCGATCGTGACGCGCGCCACTTCAGACCAGGGGTTTCGGCGGCGGCCAGGCGGGCATCCACTCCCCGCAGACGATTGGTGGGGTTGAGAACACAGCACACCGTTCACGCGACCAGCAAGGGAGCCGACATGGGTGACAGCAATGGAGCAGCAGAGGGCATTTCGGGCGTCGTCGAGGGTGCCAAGGGCAAGCTGAAGGAAGCTGCCGGTGCCGTGACCGGCAATGACGACCTGCGCCGCGAGGGCGAGGCCCAGCAGGACAAGGCCGACGCCCAGCGCGACGTGGCCAAGAAGGAAGCCGAGGCCGAAGCCGCACGTGGCGCCGCCGAGGCCAACGAGGCCCGCCAGAAGGCCGAGCAGGAAAAGAAGTAGATCTTTCACAGAAGGGGACGGTTCGCCCAGGACCGTCCCCTTCTGCATGCCCGCGGTACAACGCCCGCGATCCTGCGGGCACTGGCGGCGGGGAGTCAATTACACTTCTGCAGGTCTGCCTCGGCAGGTGCCGCCCCCGTAGCTCAGGGGATAGAGCACGGCTCTCCTAAAGCCGGTGTCGCAGGTTCGAATCCTGCCGGGGGCACTTTGCGTGATGTCGCAGGACATCGGAATAGCCGCGGACCTACTTCAGGTCCGCGGATTTTTCCGTTTGGGGCGTCTGGGCAAGGTTCGGTAGCGGTGTCGTCCGCGACACCACCAAGTCAACAACCGCCGGAGTCCACGGAATCGGGACTTGCAGGCCATCCGCGGTGTCTATGCTCCCACGATGAAGAAGGTTATCGGCGCGCGTATCGGGATGTCGCTTCTGGTGACGGTGATGGGGCTGGCGACTTTCGCGCCACTGGCCGCCGCCAATCCTTACTCCGGGGCGGATGACGCGCACGTTCAGTTCTTCAGGTCGCCGACGGGCAACATCCAATGCGAAATCAACTTCGGTCGCGCAGGCGCGGAATCGCTTCCCGACGGGGTTTACTGCATGTCCCAGCAGCCGCTGCAGAGCGTGCAGATCCGCACCGATGGGTCGCTGACAGACGTCTGCACGGGACCGACCTGTGGCAGTGACGGGCCGACCGATCAGGGCGTCCTCGCTTATGGCCAGAGCGCGGTCCTCGGACCGTTCACCTGCCTATCGGAGGAGTCGGGGATGACCTGCACCGCCAATGGCCGGGGATTCGAGATTTCGACCGCCGGCATCTTTGCGGTGTAGCTACCCGCTTCGGTCACTGCACCGCCAGCTCGTCACACCACCGACGCGCGCGTTGCTCGACGAACTGCCGTGCCTTCTCGATATCGGGGTGCTGGTAGCGGTCCTGGTCCAGATGGCTCACCTCGGAACGGAACTCGTTGAACAGCTTCGCCGTCTCCGGTGAGAGCCGCAGCCCCTCGTTGAGGTCGATGGCCTGCGCCGCGGTCAGCAATTCGATACCCAGGATGTAGGTCAGGTTGTCGATGACCTGCATCAGCTTGTAGGCCGACGTCCCGCCCATGCTGACGTGGTCCTCCTGCAGCTGGCAGGTGGCGATGGTGTCGACACTGGCCGGGGCCGACAGCACCTTGTTCTCGTTGACCAGCGCGGCCGAGGTGTACTGCGGGATCATCAGCCCGGAATCGAGGCCGGGCTTGGCCACCAAATAGTCGGGCAGGCCGTGCTGGCCGGACAACAGTTGGTAGGTGCGGCGTTCGGAGATGCTCGACAGATCCGTCAAGGCGATCGCCAGCAGGTCCATCACCATCGCCGACGAGGCGCCGTGCAGGTTACCCGCGCACAGTTCGGTGCCCTCCTCGTAGAAGAAGACCGGGTTGTCCGAGACGGTGTTGCATTCCTGCTCGATGATCTGGGTGGCGAAGTTGATCGCCTGACGCGCGGCGGCATGCACCTGCGGCACGCAGCGATACGAGTACGGATCTTCGTGGGCGATATTGCACTGCGGCAGCTCGTGGTGGTTGCTGCCCTCCAACAGGGTCTCCAGATTCTTGGCGACCGTGACGCGCTCGGGATGCCGCCAGGTCTTTTCCAGCAGCGGCTGATAGAAGCTCTTCGCGGTGCTGAAACCCTGAATGCTCAACGCCGTCACCAGATCCGCGAACCGGATCAGGGTGCGGGCACGCAGCAGGCAGTCGACGGCGATCGCGTTGATGTACTGGACGCCATTGGTCAGCGCCAGCCCCTCCTTGGGGCGCAGCCGCAGCGGCTCGAAGCCCTCGCCCGCCAGCATCGTGGCGGCGTCGACGAGTTCGCCCCGGTAGTAGACCTTCCCCTCACCGATCAGCGGTAGCGCAAGATGCGCCAACGGCGCGAGATCGCCACTGGCACCGACGGTTCCCTTCTTCGGAATGGCCGGCACGATACCGCGGGCCCAGAAGTCGAGCATCCGGTTCACGGTGTTCGGCGTGATCCCGCAGTAGCCACTGCGGAACGTGAGCAGTTTGATGACCGTGGTGATCCGGCTGATCCGGGCGGGCATCGGCTCCCCCACCCCGCAGGCATGCGACAGCAGATGGCGGTGCTGCAGTTCGGACTGCTCGTGTTCCTCGATGCGCCGCACACACAGCGAGCCGAAGCCGGTGTTGATCCCGTAGATGTGGCGGTCCTCGCCGGCGATGCTGGCGATGTAGTCCGCGCCGCGGCCGATGCACTCCTGCACCTCACCGTCGAGGGTGAGTTCCTGTGCGTTGTCGACGATGTCGGCGATATCGTCGAGGCGGTAGAAGTCCAGCGAGATACTACGAGTTTCTGTCATCACTTCGTCTTTCTGATCTTCGATGGTGGCGCGGCAGCCGGTGATTCAGCGAGTCGCCGCGGAACAACGGTCTTTGACCGTGGCGAGCCGTTCGATACTTCCCAGGGCCTCCTGGGCGTCGACGCCGAAATCGACGAGGCAGGCGATATCGTCGACACCGATCTCGGCGAATCGCCCAGCGGCCTCGACGCATTGGTCGATATCGCCGAGCAGGCCCACACCGTCGAAGTACCGTTCGACGCGCAGGTCGAGGAGTTCTTCGAGGATATCGTCGTCATAGCCGTCACCGTCGGCGGACGCGGCCGCCGCCTTCATGTCCAATTGCAGCGCCGAACCCAGATAGTGGCGCAACGGCGCGGCCGCCGCCGCCCGCGCATGGTCGGCATCCGCACCGACGAAGGTGTGCAACATGACGGTCACGCAACCGGCTTCGGGATCGTGACCTGCTGTCCCCCGGGCATCGCGATACCGGCCGATCAGCTCGGCCAGCTCCGCGAAATCCTGGGTGATCATATGGGTCAACAGGTTGGCTCCCGCGGCGCCGGCGCGCACGAACGTCTCGGCAGTGCCACCGGTGGTGATCCATACCGGCAACTGCGATTGCACCGGCCGCGGGGTCAACTCGACCTCGATCTGCGCACCGACGCCGTTGGTCCGCCGGATCCGCTCCCCACGCCACAGCGCCTGCACCGTGTCGATCTGCTCCCACATCAGATCCTTGCGACCGCCGAACTGCGCAGGCGCCAAGGTGAAGTCGTTCGGATTCCACCCGGAGCCGAACGACACCGCGGCCCGGCCGCCGGACAGATTGTCGATCATCGACCAGTCCTCGGCGATCAGCACCGCATCGTGCAACGGCGAGATGACGCTGCCCGCACGCAACTGGATGTTCTCGGTCACCGCGGCCAGCGCCGCGTTCGTGACGACGGGATTCGGGAAGACACCACCGAACTCGTCGAAATGCCGCTCGGGGGTCCAGATCCCGGCGAAACCCTGCCGGTCGGCGATTCGCGCGGCATCCAGGAGCAACTGGTAGTGCCGCTGCGCGTCACCGGTGGCCAGACTGGCGAAAAACATCAGGGAGAACTTCATCGCGCGGCGCGCACCCCTGCCGCGCCGCCGATCACCGGGCTGGCCGGCGCCGACGCCGCGGCGATGGCCAGACCCTGGATGGTCGGATCATCGATGAACGTGCCCAAGCTGATGCGCACCCCGAACTGTTTGCGCACCCGCGACAGGATCCGGGTGGCCACCAGAGAATCTCCACCGATGCGGAAGAGGTTCGCCGATCGGGAAATTCCCTGTTGTTTGAGCAGGTCCTGCCAGATCTCGGCGATGGCCACCTCCACCTCACCGGTGGGCTGGTCGCCGTCGTCCTCGTAGGGCTCCGGTGATGCCAGCTTCGCCACCGCGGGCCGATCGATCTTGCCGTTGGCGTTGCGTGGCAGGTGCTCCACCGCGATGACGACCGAGGGGACCATATACGCGGGCAGGGCAGCGGCCAGTTGTTCCCTGACGGACTCGGGATCGAAATCGTCCGCCCGCTGTGCCACGGCGAAGACCACGAGTGTGGCCGCCCCGGTCGGCGAGGTCCGCACATCGGCTGCGGCCGCGAGCACCGCGCCGGTGTTCATGACCGCGGCTTCCACATCCTCCAACTCGACGCGCTGACCGTTGATCTTCACCTGATTATCGGTGCGGCCGACGAAAAGCAGCTCCCCGCCGGGCAATCGGCGCGCGACGTCACCGGTGCGGTAGATCACCTCGCCGGTATCGGGCACGGTGACGAAAGAGCGCTCGGTCGCCGCATCGTCGTTCAGATACCCCTTGGCCAGATAGGAACTGGCGATGCAGATCTCGCCCTCGTCGACCAAGGTGCCGTCGTGGTCACGCAGGGTGATCGTCCGGCCGGGAATGGCCTGCCCGATCGGGACGGTGCCCAGGTCGGGCGGCAGTTCCCCGATCGGGTAGAAGGTCGCGGCCACCACCTCGGTGGGGCCGTAGACGTTGACCAGCTTCGTGCCGGGTGAGAGCAGCTGGCGGGATCGCGCCACCACCGACGGAGACAAGGCCTCGCCGACGAACAGCACGGTGGTCAGATGCGGCAGGTCCACACCGGTCTGCTCCAGCTCGGCGAGCAACGTGGCCCAATGCCCAGAGACGATCTGCAGCAGCGAAATACGTTCCGTCTGCAGCCACTGCACCAGCGCGGCGGGATCGTTGCGGATCTCATCGGAGACCGAGTGCACGGATGCGCCGCGGGTCAGCGCCCCGAAGATCTCACAGAACGACACATCGAACCCTGGTGGCGCGAGCGCCGCGACCCGGCTGCCAGCGGACACCCCGAACGCCACCGCCTGCCAGTCGACGAACTGCTGCAGCGTGGCATGCCGGTGCGGGATGCCCTTGGGCAAACCCGTGGATCCGGATGTGAAGGCGATATAGGCCGGATCGTTGCAGGTCACATCCGGTCGGTCGAGTCGCGTCGACGTCGAAGCGGCGGGAGTGGTCGACAGTCGCGGCAGGTGAGCGAACTCGTCCTCGACGAGCCGGCGGTGCTCCTGCGGCGCATCATCGTCGATCAGGATGGCCCCTGGCCGCGCCGCATCGATGACATGGCGGACCCGGTCGACGGGATGCGCCGGATTGGCGACCACGAAAACCCCACCCGCGGTGAGTGTTCCGAACATTGCGACAACCATCGACGGACCGCGATCGGCGATGATCACCACCGGCGTTTGCGGCTGCAGGCCGGCATCGGTGAGCGCATCGGCAAGCCGTCGGGACGCCTTCTCCAGCTCGGTGTAGCTCAGTTCACACCGGCCCGCCTCGGTCACATGCGATAGCGCGAGGGAGCCCGGAAGCCGCTCCGCGTGGCGCCAGAACATGTGATGGAGTACCTGTTCGGCCATCGTTTCGTGCGTCTCCTTCGCAAATGCAGACCATGCCGGCGTCGCCGCCCGCCGAGACTATCCCACGGCAAGTTAAGTTAGCCTAAGCTGCCGTCAGGAGAAAGACGTCCGGTGCCCGGTGCGCTATCGGCCCTGCGTGGGCGCGCTTCGCATCGGTGAGCCGCCTCTACCACCAGACCCGGGAGCGCATACATGCATGCTGTCGACGAGCGCGAAGCGTCCTACGGCGAGGCTCGACTGTGGTCGCTGTATCGCCTGGACGGCCCCACCGCGGCGAACAATGTGCCACTGGCCGTCGAATTCCGCGGACCCCTGGACGTCGACGCGCTGAACAACGCGGTCATCGCCGTTGCCCGGCGCCATGTTCCGCTGCGCACGGTCTACGGCGAGATCGACGGGCGGCTTCGACCGACCGTCGTCGATCCCGAGGCGGCCGCCATACAGGTCATCGATTGCCGCCGCGACGAGCTGCCGACGCTGCGGGCCGACCTGGAGAACTGGGCCTGCGACCTGGGCACCGAGATTCCGTTCCGCGCCCGATTGCTGCGGGTCACTGCCGACGAGCACGTGTTGTCGTTGGTGGTCCACCACATCGCGATCGACGGCAACTCGATCGCTGGACTGTTCGACGACCTGCAGCGCAGCTACCGCGCACACCGTGACGGTGCCGGCGATGCGGCCGAGCCACCCGCGGCCCAGTACCACGACTACGTGCGCTATCACCGCGAACTGCTGGAGACTCCGGGTCTGCAGGACGAACAGCTCGAACACTGGCGCGAGGTGCTCGACGGTGCCCCCTCCGAGATAGCACTGCCGCTGGACCGGCCACGCCCACCGGTGCGCAGCTACCGCGGCGATTCGGTGCTGATCCCGCTGCGCGACGAGTTGTCGAGGCGGGTGACCGATATCGCGCGGGCGGCCGATGTCACACCGTTCGTCGTGCTCTCCAGCACGGTGGCCGCGGTGCTGTCCCGGCTCGGTGCCGGTGACGACATCCCGCTCGGCACGCCGGTCGCCGGCCGACTAGAAGAGGAATTCGACGACCTGGTCGGCTTCTTCGTCAACATGCTGCCGCTGCGGCTGGACCTCAGCGGTCATCCGCGGTTCTCCGAGCTCCTGCACCGGAGCCGTGGCACGCTGTTCGCGGCGCTGAGCAATCAGGAGGTCCCCTTCGAGAAGATCGTCGACGCCGTCAACCCGGTCCGTTCACCGAACCGCAACCCGCTCTTCCAGACGCTGGTATCGCTGCAGCCGGCAGATCCGGAACACCTCGATCTCCCCGAAGTCCAGGGCCGCCTCCTCGACCCCGTGATCACCCCCGCCGCATTCGATATCGCCTTCGAGTTCTTCGACCTGCCCTCCGGCGGACGGCGGCTGCGCATCATCTACGCCACCGACATCTTCGACCGCACCGGCATCGAACTGCTCGGTCACCGACTGCTCGGCGCGCTCGCCGCGGTGGCCGCCGACCCCGATATCCGACTCGGCGACATCCCCCTCGTCGACGACGCCGACCGCTGGTCCGCCGTGGGCATCGGACCTGCCGGTTTGCGTGCGACGGTCACCGAACTCTTCGACGCCCAGCTGCGCCGCACCCCGCGCCGCATCGCACTACGCCACGGCGACAGCGAGATCCGTTACGACGAACTGTCCGACGCCGCCGACCGGCTTGCCGGCGCACTGGCCGATACCGGCGTGCGACGCGGCGATACCGTGGCCATCGCGCTGTCCCGCGGCACCGATCTGGCGATCGCGCTGTTGGCGGTGTTACGCGCCGGCGCGGCGTATCTGCCCATCGATCGGCGCTACCCGGCCCAACGCGCGCAGTACATGTGGTCGGACGCGCAACCCCGCGTCATCATCGTCGACGACACGAGCGCACCGGACTGGTCCGGCCATCCCTCGGTGCCGGTCACCGCGCGCGCGCACCCGGTCGCCGCCCCGGCACTCGGCCCCGACGATGCCGCCTACGTCGTCTACACCTCGGGCAGCACCGGGCGCCCCAAGGGAGTGATCGGCACCCACGGTGCACTGGCCAACCGGCTCTGGTGGGCTGCCCGATCGTGGTCGGCGCGTGGCGGGGCCGACATCCGGATCGCCAAGAGCTCCATCGGCTTCATCGACGGCAGCACCGAGATACTCGGCGGACTGCTGGCCGGTTCACTGGTCGTCATCGCCGATGACGACACCGCAGGCGACGGTGACGCATTGACCGAACTGATCGAACGGGCAGGCGCCACACAGATACTCGCGGTCCCCAGCCTGGCCGGGGCCATCGCCGACTCCGCACCCGAGCGGCTCGGCTCCGTCGCGCGGTGGATCTGCAGCGGTGAGCGACTCGACTCCTCGACCGTGTCGGCATTGCGGGCGGTGTCCCCCAACGCCGAACTGGTCAACTCCTACGGCTCGACCGAGGTCGCCGGTGATGTGCTGACCGCCGTCGTCGACGATCACCGGGTATCGCTGGGGCGCCCCGTCCCCGGCGTCACCATTCACATCCTCGGCCCGCACCTGGAGATCGTGCCGCCCGGCGTCGCGGGTGAGATCTATGTCAGCGGACTCCAGTTGGCACGCGGCTACATCGGCCAACCGGCCTCAACCGCCACACGTTTCATCGCCAACCCGCACGGCGGAGCCGGAGAGCGGCTGTACCGCACCGGCGACATCGCCAAGTGGACCCCCGATCACAAGGTCGAATACCTGGGCCGAGCGGATGACCAGGTGAGCCTGCACGGCTTCCGCATCGAGCTCGCCGAGGTGGAGTCGGCCCTCGCCGAGCTCCCCGGTGTGCACAACGCCGCCGCGGCGGTGCGGGAGAACCCTGCCGGGGGCCGGCGACTGGTCGGCTACGTCACCGCCGACGACACCGTGGACCCGGACCTCTGCCGGGCCGCACTGGCCAGCCGGCTACCCGACTACATGGTCCCCGCGACCCTGGTCCAGCTTGCCGAAATGCCGCGCGGTGCCACCGGAAAGATCGATCGCCGAGCACTGCCCGATCCGCAGTTCACCAGCGCGTCCGCAGGCCGCGCACCCAGCACCGAGTTCGAGGCGGTGCTGTGCGAGGTGATGGCCGCCGCGGTCGGCATCCCGGCCGTCGGTCCCGACGATCAGTTCTTCGCCATGGGCGGTGACTCGATGTCGGCCATCCGCGTCGCCTCGCTGGCCCGCGGCCGTGGCGTCGCGGTCACACCCCGGCAGGTGCTCGAACACCCGACCCCCGCGGCACTGGCCGCCGTCGCGCGCAGCGTGGCGACCGACGGCCACTCCTCGGCGACGGCAGGCACATCCGCGGCCATCGAACTCAGCGCGGCCGATCGAGCGGAACTGTCGGCCCTCGGTCCCATCGACGCGGCCCTGCCGCTGCTACCCCTGCAGTACGGGATGTACCTGCATTCGGCCTATACCGAGCCGGCGACCGACCTCTACCGCATCCAGCAGCTCGCCCAGCTGAGCGGACCGCTCGACCCCGACGCACTGCACGAGGCCGTCCGCACGGTCATTGCCCGACACCCCGCCCTGCGGGTGGCCGTTCGCACCCTCGCCGACGGATCACCGGTGCAGGTGGTCCTCGGTGCGGTCGAACCCCATTGGCGCACCGTCGATCTGCGCGGCATCGATCCCGACGAGGCACAGGCCGAACTGCGGCGCATCGCCGCCGCCGAGCACGCCGCGCCGCTGGCGCTGGACCGGGCACCCCTACTGCGCCACGTCCTGGTGTCGCTGGCCGATGACGACCATCGGTTGGTCCAGTCGATGCACCACATCGTTGCCGACGGCTGGTCGCTGTCGTCGATGTTCGACGAGATCGCCAGGGTCCACAACGCGATCGTGGCCGGCTCCTCGCCGGAGATCACCGTCGACGGCTTCGCCGACTTCGTCGCACATACCGAAGGTCGCGCCGAAAGTGCCTCGCAGGCATGGGAAACCATCCTGGCCGAGGTCAGGCCCACCCTGCTGGCGGCGAACGACTCACGCGCGGTCGCGAGCCAGGACCACCGGGAGGTGAGCACCAGCCTGTCTCGTGCTCGTACCGACCATCTCTATGCGGCCGCCCGGCGCGCGGGCGTCACCGCGGCCACCGCCGTGCACGCGGCGTGGGGCCTGGCACTCGGTCGCCGGCTCGGGGTCGACAGTGTTGTCTTCGGCTCGCTGGTCTCCGGGCGCGGCACCGGCTATCCGGGTGTCGAATCCATCATCGGTCTGCTCATCAACACGGTACCGGTGCCGCTGTCGTGGCAATCCACGGACAGCTTGAGCGCGGTGGCCACTCGACTACAGGAACAGCAGAACCACGTGCTGGAAGCCCAGCACGCGCGGCTGAGCGACCTGACCCGATCGGCCGGTGCACGCGCCCTGTTCGACAGCGTGGTGGTGATGGAGAACTTCCCGGACACGAGCGCTACCGGCAAGGATCGAAACACCCTGACATACTGCGGATTCGACGGTTCCAGCGTCATGACCGACTATCCGGTCGCGCTGGTCGCCGACGCCGCCGACGACCTGCAGCTCCGGCTCGACTACGACCCCGGCCTGATCGGCGCAGCACCCGCCGGCGATCTGCTCGGCGATGTGGTGGCCATCCTCGAGGCCTTCGCCGACGACCCCGCCACGACGATCGCGGCGCTGCCGCCGGTCGACGCGGGACCCGCAGCACCGACCGTTGCCACCGTCACAGCCGGCGCCCCAGCCAGGGCCGCCGATACCGCGGTCGTGGCGCAGCTGGCCGGCCTCTACACCGATCTCCTCGGCGTCCCGGCCGGCGCAGACGACGACTTCTTCACCCTCGGCGGTGACAGCGTGCTGGTGATCCGCCTCGCCGGACGCGCACGCCGCAGCGGACTACCGCTCAAGCCCCAGCTGGTTTTCGCCCACCGTACGCCAGCCGCGGTGGCGGCCGCCCTCACCGCCGATCACGGACACGAATCGGCCCCCGCCGTCGACGGGCCGCTGCTGAAACTCTCCGAAGCCGAGCGTGACCGGGTGGCCGCGGCGACCGAACGCACCATCGTCGACATGTGGCCGTTGTCGCCGTTGCAGGCGGGAATCTACTTTCAGGCCCGCTACGCGGAGAACGCCGCGGTCTACATCCTGCAGAACGTCATGGAGCTGCGCGACAACGTCGATATCGCCGCCATGCAGTGGGCGTATGCGCTTGTGCTGGAACGTAACCCGGTGCTGCGTTCGGGCTTCGTCGCCGACGATCTGCCGCACCCGGTGGCCTTCATCGCCGGTGATCCGTCCTGCCGCGTGCAGTTCGTCGATCTGTCCGAGAAGGACCGGGACAGTGCCGTGGCCGATACGCGACGGCTGATCGAGCAGGACCGCCACGTTCCGTTCGATATGACCGCGCCGCCGCTGTCGCGCCTCACCGTCATCCGCAGGCGCGGCGGTGACGCGCTGATCTTGAGCTGTCATGTGTTGCTGATCGACGGTTGGTCACGCGAGCTGTTGATGCGCGACCTGCTCAGCGCCTACGCGATGGCCACGCAGGGACGCCTGAGCCCACCGCGCGGTCCCGTGCACGGCTACCAGGACTATCTACGCTGGCTCGGCGCCCAGGACGGCGCGGCCGCAGCCGACTACTGGGCACACGTCCATGACGGTCTCACCGAACCGACCCTGCTGCTGCCCGAGGCCGCGGGTGCCGAACCGGCGATGACATCGCGGGTCGACCTCCAGCTGTCCGACGACTGCGCACACGCACTGCGGGAAACCGCACAACAACTCGGCGTCACCCTCAACGCGCTGCTCACCACCGCCCTCGGCATCGTGCTGGGCTACGAGACCGGGCGCAACGACGTGGTCTTCGGTACCACCGTCGCCGGCCGTCCCACCGAGGTGGACGGCTCCGACGCGGTCATCGGGTTGTTCCTCAACACGGTTCCGGTGCGGCTGCGCCTCGACCCCGGCGCATCGGTGGCCGACACCGTGCGCGGGGCACAGGCGGATCGCCTGCGATCACTCGACCACGAATTCCTCGGCCTCGGCGATATCCAGCGCGCAGTGGCCGACGCACACCGCGGTGCCGGTCTGCTCGCCGGCGGCGGGGCGCTGTTCGACAACCTGTTCGTGCTGCAGAACTTCTGGAGCGACGAGGCGTTCGCCGACGCCGAGAGCGAATTCGGCATCCTCAGCCATGACACCTTCGACGCATCCCACTATCCGTTGACGTGGGTGGTCGCCCCCGGGGACACCCTCGCGGTGAAGCTGGAGTACCGGCCCGACTTCGTCACCGAATCGGCCGCACGCCGCCTGCTGGACCGCTACCGCACCGTCGTCGAATTCCTCGCCACCCGACCCGATGCCGCCCTCTGCTCCGTCACGGTCCAGCTCCCCGACGAACGTGCGAGCCGTGCCCACCGCAGCAGCCAGGCCCTTCACGATGTGCCCGACCTGACCATCGCCGAGATGCTCGCCGACTACGACGACGGAGACAGCACGGCGCTGGTGTACGGCTCCGCCTCGGTCACCCGCACCGAACTCGACCAGCGGGTCAGCCGCTTGGCGGGTCTGCTTGCCGCCGAGGACATCACCGGTGAGGACACCGTCGCGCTGGCCATCCCGCGTTCCATCGACACCGTGGTCGCCCTGTTCGCGGTGCTGCGCGCCGGCGCGGCGTACTTACCGCTGGAACTGGACTATCCCGACGAGCGCCTGGCCGTGATGCTCGATGACGCCCGTCCGCGGATCGTGCTCACCACGACCGCGGTGCGCGAGCGCATCGCATCCATCACCCCGGCGGACTGCTCGCGGATCACCGTGGACGACGCCGAGACCCGCAACGCGCTGGATACGTTGGCGCCGAACTGGACCGGCGAACGCCCCGCACCGGGCCGCCCGGCGTATGTCATCTACACATCCGGGTCCACCGGTAAGCCCAAGGGTGTCGTCACGCCCTACCGCGGCCTGACCAACATGCACTTCAACCACCGGGACGCCATCTTCGCCCCCGCGATCGCCAAGGCCGGCGGCCGGCGACTACGGATCGCGCACACGGTGTCCTTCGCATTCGACATGTCCTGGGAAGAACTGCTGTGGCTGGTCGAGGGCCACGAGGTGCACATCTGCGATGAGGTGTTGCGCCGCGACGCGGCCGCACTGGTGGCGTACTGCCGGGCACACCTGATCGACGTCATCAACGTGACGCCGACCTATGCCCAGCTGCTGTTCGAGGAGGGTCTGCTCGACGACGGTGAGCACCACCCCGTACTCGTCCTGCTCGGTGGTGAGGCCGTGCCGCCGTCGGTGTGGGAGCGGCTCCGCGACGACCCCACCACCTACGGCTACAACCTCTACGGCCCCACCGAATACACCATCAACACCCTCGGCGGCGGCACCGATGACAGCGCCGAACCCACCGTCGGACAGCCGATCTGGAACACCGACGCGCACATTCTCGACCCGTGGCTGCGCCCGGTGGCCGACGGCCATCCCGGCGAGCTCTACATCGCCGGTGCCGGCCTGGCGCGTGGTTATGCGCACCGATTCGGTCTGACGGCCGAGCGTTTCGTCGCCAATCCCTACCCCACCGCCATCGCGCCGGTGGGCACCCGGATGTACCGCACCGGTGACCTGGTCCGGCGCGGAGCCGATGGCAACATCGAATTCCTGGGCAGGACCGACGAACAGGTGAAGATCCGCGGACACCGCGTCGAGCTCGGTGACGTGGAGTCCGCGATCGTCTCCCATCCGAGCGCCGCACAGGCCGCGGTGATCGCCACCGCCGATCCCCGGGTGCCCGGCACCCAACGACTCGTCGCCTATCTGGTGCCTGCCGCCATCCCCGAGGACGACCGCACGGCCGCCGAAAGCGCCCATGTCGGTGAATGGGAGCAGATCTACTCCGACGAATACTCGACGATCTCCACGGCGGTGTTCGTCGAGGACTACGCCGGCTGGGATTCGAGCTACGACGGCGCACCCATTCCGTTCGAGCAGATGTCGGAATGGCGGGCCACGACGGTGGCCGCCATCGCCGAGTTGTCCCCGGCCCGGATCCTCGAGATCGGCGTCGGCACCGGACTGCTGCTCGGACAGCTCGCACCACGGGTCGAGGAGTACTGGGGCACCGATCTGGCCGCGCCGGTGATCGAGGCCCTGAACGACGAGCTGGGTGCCGAACCGCAGCTTAGCGACCGGATCCACCTGACCGTGGCCCCCGCGCATCGACTCGGCGAGGTCCCCACCGAGTACTTCGACGTCGTCGTCATCAACTCGGTCATCCAGTACTTCCCGTCGGTCCGCTACCTGGCCGACGTGATCGAGAGTGCGGCCCGGCACCTACGACCCAGCGGCGCGCTGTTCATCGGCGATGTTCGTAACAGGTTGCTGTTGGACACCTTCCACACCGCGATCGCGCTGTCCCGAAGTGCCTCCGACAGCGCCGACGCCGAGCAGATTCGCCGCGCCGCCGACCGGGGCGTGGAACTGGAAAAGGAACTGCTGCTCGATCCCGAGTTCTTCGTCGCACTCGCACACCGACTGGGCCTGACGGCCGAGATCAGACTCAAGACCGGCGAATTCCACAACGAACTCAGCAGGCATCGTTATGACGTGATCCTGCGCGCTGATGCGCCCGCCGCACCCGCGCACCGCTCGGCACTGCACTGGCCGGGTGACCTGGAGACGGTGAAAGCCGCACTCGCGGAGGCGGGTCCGGACGGGTTGCGGGTCGCGGCCATCCCCAACGGTCGGCTGGCCGGTGAGATCGCCGCGACGGAGCGACTCGCGGCGGGTGATGTCACCGGGGCCAGAACCGCATTGCGCACCCCCGCCGGTGTCGATCCTGCACACCTGTACGCGCTGGCCGGTGCGACCGGCTGGACGGTCCGACTGACCTGGCATCCCGGCGACCCGGCGCTGATGGACGCCGTGTTCACCACCACCGGTGAGCCGCTCGGTGACCTGTACAGCTCGAGTGCCGTCGACCGCCCGCTGGAGGAACTCGGCAACAACCCCGCCGGGGCGCGCGAGCGCTCGGCGGCCATCGCCGCGCTGCGCCGCCATCTGCGCGACACCCTGCCCGACTACATGGTGCCGTCGGCATTCGTCGCGCTGGACCGGATACCGTTGACCGACAACGGGAAACTGGATGTCCGGGCACTGCCCGATGCCGACGCGGCCGCACCGGTCTCCACCAGCCGCGCCGCCCAGAATCCCGTCGAGGAACTGTTGGCGGAGTTGTTCGCCGAGGTGCTCGGCGTCGACCAGGTCGGCGTGGAGGACAACTTCTTCGACATCGGCGGCCATTCCCTGCTGACCATCCGGCTGATGAGCCGGGTGCGCAGCGCGATGGGCGCCGAACTCACCATCCGCGATGTCTTCGACGCCCCGACCGTGGCCCAGCTGGCCACCAAGCTCCGGCTCGACGCTCCCACCCGACCGGAGCTGACCGCCGCGACCCGCCCCGAGCGACTGCCGCTGTCCGCCGGGCAGGAGCGGTTGTTCGTCCTCGAACAGCTCGGGGAAACCGGTGCGGCATACAACTATCCGCTGACCTTCCGGCTCCGCGGACCACTCGACACGGACGCGTTCACCGCGGCGCTGACCGATGTGGTGGACCGCCACGAGGTGCTGCGCACGGTCTTCGCAGCGCAGGACGGCACCCTGCACCAGGTGATCCTGCCCGCCGGTGCGCGGGTGCCGGTAACCGTGCTCGACTGCGACGAATCCGCCGTCGGCGACCTCGTGGACGCCGCGGCGAACCACCGCTTCGACCTGAACACCGAGATCCCCGTGCGCGCGACGATCATGCGGGTCGCCGACGACGATCATGTCATCGCGCTGATCCTGCACCACATCGCCGTCGACGAATGGTCGGATGCGCCCCTGCTCGACGACCTCGCCACCGCCTACCGGGCCCGGCGCAGCGGCCAGGCACCCGCGTGGTCGCCGCTGCCCCTGCAGTACGCGGACTACGCGCTGTGGCAACAGGATCTGCTGGCCTCCGTCGCCGCCGAGCAGACCGCGTTCTGGACCACGACGCTGGCGGGTGCACCGGACGAGCTGGCCTTGCCGACCGACAGGCCCCGCCCGGCACGGCCCAGCGGAGCCGGCGGCACATTGCACATGGACCTGCCGGCCTCGGTGGTCGCCGGCCTGCGCCGGATGACCGCCGAGCATCAGGTGAGCACCGTGATGTGCTTCCACGCCGCCGTGGCCGCGTTGATGCACCGACTCGGCGCGGGTGAGGACATCGTGGTCGGCACACCGGTTGCCGGCCGCACCGAGGCCGAGCTGAACCCGTTGGTCGGGTTCTTCGTCAACACCGTGGTGCTGCGTGTCGACGTGTCGGGTAATCCCACATTCGTCGAACTGCTCGACCGGGTGCGCGATGTCGACCTGGCGGCCTTCGAGCACCAGGATCTGCCGTTCGATCGAGTGGTCGAGGCGCTCAACCCGCCGCGGGCCGCCGGACGTAATCCGCTGTTCCAGACCTTTGTGGGATACCACTACCGCGATGATGCGACCGCCGATGTGCTGGACCTTCCGACAGAGTGGTTGTCGCCCACCGTCTCCGCCGCCATGTTCGACCTCGGCTTCACCCTGATCGACAACATCGCCCGCGGGCAGATGACGGTCCTGGCGGAGTTCGCCACCGACCTGTTCGACCCCGACACCGTCGAGCGCATCACCGAACGACTGCAGACCCTGCTCACCCAGGTGGTCGCCGAACCCCATACCCGCATAGCGGATTCCGCGGTGTTCCTGCCCGGTGAACGTCAGTGGCTCGACCAGGCCGGCACCGGGCCGGTCACACCGGTATCGCCGGACGATCTCGCCACCATCGTGATCCGCCAGGCCCTGCGCAGCCCCGATGCCGTCGCGGTGCGCAGTGACGAGGCGGACACCCAGCTCACCTACGCCGAGCTCGACGAGTGGTCCCGCCGGCTCGCCGCCGACCTGGCCGGCGAGGGTGCCGGGCCGGGCACCCTCATCGGGCTGGCGGTACCGCGCTCGGTCGAACTGGTCGTCGCCCTGGTGGCGATCGCCCGCTGCGGGGCGGCCTTCCTGCCGCTGGACAGTGACTTCCCCGAAGACCGACTGCAGTTCATGCTCGACGACGCGCAACCGGTGACCGTACTGCGGGACCGCGCGCGGATCCACGCCGCGCGATACGGTGAAAACGCCATCCCGACAGCCGGATCCGATAATGCAGCCCACGGCGATTCCTGGGCGTACGTGCTCTACACGTCCGGGACCACCGGACGGCCCAAGGGCGTCCCGGTTGCGCACCGCGCCATCGCCAACCGGATCGCCTGGCTGCAGCAGGCCTACCCGCTGTCGGCGGACGACCGGATGCTGGTCAAGACGCCGATCAGCTTCGACACCTCGGTGTGGGAGGTGTTCTGGCCGCTCAGTGTGGGCGCGACGCTCGTGCTCGCCCGCCCCGGCGGACACCGCGAGCCCCGCTACCTCGCCGAGACCATCGCCGCGCATGGCGTCACCGCCGTCGACTTCGTGCCCTCGGTGCTGGAACTGTTCCTCGACGAGCTCGATATCGACACCGCAGGCGCGGCCGACCTGTCCAGCCTGACGCGGGTCACCGTGGGTGGCGAGGCCTTGTCCCGGGACCTCGCCGAGCGCACCATCCGGCACCTGGGCGTGCCCCTGCACAACCTGTACGGACCGACCGAAGCTGCCGTGGACGTCCTCGGCTGGACCGCCGACGGCGGCCCCGTCGCGATCGGCGTCCCCGGCGCCAACGTCCGGGTTCACGTCCTGGACAGTCGCCTGCGACCCACTCCCCCAGGCATTCCCGGTGAGCTGTACCTGGCCGGCGTGCAGTTGGCGGACGGCTATCTGGGCAGGCACGCACTGACCGCCGAACGATTCGTGGCCGATCCCTGGGGTCCGGCCGGTGCCCGGATGTACCGCACGGGTGACGTGGTGCGGTGGCGGGCGGACGGACAGCTGGAGTACCGCGGCCGCGACGACGACCAGATCAAGGTCCGCGGCGTACGCATCGAACCCGCTGAGATCGAGGCGGTGCTCGCCCGGCACCCGGCCATCAGCTCGGTCCGCGTGTTACTGCGCGCAGGTGCACTGGTCGCCTATTACGTATGTTCCGGCGCGGATTCACCGACCGCCGAACAGCTCCGGCGTCTCGGCGCCCAATCGCTGCCGATGCACATGGTGCCCGCCGCGTTCGTCGAACTCGGCGCGCTGCCGGTGACGGCGACCGGCAAGCTCGACCGCGATGCACTGCCCGACCCGCGCCCCTCCGCCGGGTCCGGCAGAGCCCCGGTCACACCGACCGAGATCACATTGTGCGATCTGGTCGGCGACATCCTCGGTGTGGACGCCGTCGGCCTCGATGACGACTTCTTCGCCCTCGGCGGGCATTCGCTCTCGGCGATCCGGTTGCTCGGCCGCATCCGCGCGGTGCTGGGCAGCGAGCTGAGCCTGCGTGAGCTGTTCGACGCCCCGACGGTCGGCGAACTCTCGGCTCTGGTCGACGAGGGCAGCGGTGCCGCGACGGCACGGCCGACGTTGACACCACGGGCCCGCCCCGACCGGGTGCCGTTGTCACCCGGACAGTCCAGCATGCGGCTGCACTACGCACTGGAGGGCCCGGACCCGACCTACAACGTGCCCATGGTGTGGCGGGTCGACGGTCGGTTCGACATCGCGACACTGGAACTCGCGCTGCACGACGTGATCGGGCGCTACGAGATCTTGCGGACCATCTATCCCGACCGTGACGGTGTCTTCGAGCCGCGTGTCCTCGACGCCGACGAGGTGGATCTGCGGGTCGAGCTGATCGCCGACCACGAGCTGCGCGACGCGGCACGCTACTGCTTCCGCCTCGACGAGCAGATACCGGTCAAGGTGTACCTCGCCACCCGCGGTGCCGAAAGCGTGCTGCTGGTCAACATCCACCACATCGCCACCGACGAGTGGTCCGACGAACCGCTGTTGCGCGATCTGCGCACCGCCTATGAGGCCCGCCGCGCCGGGCGGGTACCCGAATGGCCGGCGCTGTCGCTGCAGTACGCGGACTATGCGCTCTGGCACGCCGAATTGCTCGACGGTGTGGCCGAGGACCAGCTGCGGTACTGGCGGGAGGCGCTGGCCGGGGTTCCCGAAGAGACCGGCCTGCCGACCGATCACCCACGCCTGCCGACGAACACCTTCCGTGGCGGCACCGTGACGGCAACCCTGCCACCTACCACCGTCACGGCGCTGCGCGCACTCGCACGCGACAGCCAGGCGACGATGTTCATGGTCGCCCACTCCGCGGTGGTCACCCTGCTGAATCGGATGGGCGCCGGTGACGACGTGGTCGTCGGAACACCGGTCTCGGGACGGTCGGATGCGCTGTTGCACGACCAGATCGGCTACTTCCTCAACACTGTCGTGTTGCGCTCCCAGGTGCGCGGCAGGCAGACCTTCGCCGAGTTGTTGGCCGACAACCGGGCCGGTGTCCTGCAGGCGTTCGACCACCAGGACATCCCGTTCGACCGGATCGTCAAGGAAGTGAACCCGATTCGCGTCCGCGGGCAGCACCCGCTGTTCCAGATCATGATGATGTACCTGGTGAGCGGTGATACCGAACGCATCGAGATCGACGGGATGACGCTGACCGCCGACGAGGTCGACACCGGTACCGCGAAGTTCGATCTGTCGATCGACTTCGTCGAGCATGCCGACGAATCGGTCACCCTCACCATGGAATACAACGCCGACCTGTTCGAGGCGTCGACCATCGACGCACTGCTGGCGCGTTTGGTGGCGGTGCTCGACCGGGTCTCGCAGGACGCGGGCGTCCGGCTCGCCGATATCGACATGCTGATCGAACCCGAGCCCGGCCGGCTCGCCGAATGGGAGCATGGCGCCGAACTCCCCGCGCCGGAGTCGACGCTGACCGCCCTGTTCGAGACGCAGGTGCGCGCCACTCCCGGCGCCCTGGCGATCATCGACGGTGCGCGGGAGCTGACGTTCGACGAGGTGAACCGGCGGGCCAACCGGCTCGCACGCCACGCGATCGCCCGCGGTCTGGGGGCCGACGATATCGCCGCCCTGGATCTGGCCCGTTCGGCCGATGTGCTGATCGCAATCCTGGCCGTGCACAAGGCCGGTGGAGCATATCTGGCACTCGACGCCGACTATCCCCGTGAGCGCATCGCGCACATGCTCGCCGATGCGGACCCGGTGTTGACCATCACCGCCGAGACGGTCGCCGAAGCAATCGGTGACCAGGCGCTCTCCGATGCCGATGTCACCGACGCCGAGCGTCGCACCCCGGCCCACCCGGATCACGCCGCCTATCTGATCTACACCTCGGGCAGCACCGGCAAGCCCAAGGGTGTCGTGGTGCCGCAGCGCAGCATCGTCAACCTGTTCACCAGCCACCGTGAACGCCTCTACCGGCCGACGATGGCGACCGCGGGTCGCGACCAGCTGCGGGTCGGGCACGCCTGGTCGTTCGCCTTCGACGCGTCGTGGCAGCCGCAGCTGTGGCTGTACGACGGGCACACCATCTGCCTGGTGGCCGACGAGACACGTCGCGATCCGGCGCTGCTGGCCGCCCAGCTGACCGACCAGCGATTCGACTTCATCGAGCTGACCCCGTCGATGTTCGACAGCGTCGCCCGCGCCGGGGCCGTCCGCGACGGCGTGTGTCGCTTGTCCGCGATCGGCGTCGGCGGCGAGGCCGTCCCGCCGGAGCTGTGGGCTGAGCTGGGCACGATGCCGTCCACCAGGGCCTACAACCTGTACGGGCCGACGGAGACCACCGTCGACGCCCTGGTGGCCGAACCCGACGGTTCGTCCGAACCGAAGATCGGTACACCCGTGGCGAACTCGACGGTCTACGTGCTCGACCAGTCGTTGCGCCGGGTTCCGCCCGGGGTGCGCGGCGAGTTGTACGTCGCCGGGGCGGGACTGGCACGCGGCTATCTCGGCCAATCCGCCAATACCGCTCAGCGATTCGTCGCCAACCCCTATCGCGACGGTGAGCGGATGTACCGGACCGGCGATCTGGTCAGCTGGTCGGTGGACGGGCAGTTGGTCTACCACGGCAGGGCCGACGAGCAGGTCAAGATCCGCGGCTATCGGGTGGAACTCGGTGAGATCGAGTCCGCGCTGCGGGCAGCACCCGAGGTCGCGGACGCGGCCGTCGTGGCCCGCCATGACTCGGCGAATCACGCTGTCCTGGTGGGGTACGCCGTGCGGACCCCTGGCTGTGCACCGGACCCCGCCGAGCTCAAGCGGCAGCTGTCCACGCGGTTGCCGGGCTACATGGTCCCGACGGCGATCGTGCTCGTCGAGGCCATTCCCTTGTTACCCAACGGCAAACTGAACCGGGCGGGTCTGCCGACGCCCCAGCTGTCCGCCGCGCCGGCGGTGCCCCCGCGCAACGAACTGGAAGCCGCGCTGTGCGATGCGGTCGCCTCGGTCATCGGATGTGACGACATCGGCATCCACGATGACTTCTTCGAGCGGGGCGGTGACAGCGTCGCCACGATGCGTCTGGTCGCCGCCGCCCATGCCGCCGGGATCGCCGTCAGTGCCCGTCAGATCTTCGAGCTCCGCACGGTCGCCGAGCTGGCAACTGTCGCCGAGACCGAAGTCGAGATGGATCGATGAGAGTGGCTGTCGGCGAACCGATCCGGTGAACACAACACACCGCGAACGCGGCGCGCGGTCGGCGCGCCTGCGTTCGCGGTGTGTGTTACCGCGTTCGGGTCAGCTGACGATTGCCGGGACGGTGTCCGGGTTGCCGTCGAGTGCCACGGCGAGCTGCGGAGCCAGCCGGTCCAGCAGGTACGGGATCGACAGCACGGAGGCGAAATAGTAGGCGCAGCTGGCGTCGGATCCGCCCTGGATGAACACCGATCGGTCCTCACGGGCGACGCGCAGCCGGGAGAAGATCGGGTCGGCGGCCAACTCTGCTTTCAGCGCCGCGACATCCTTGGGCTCCCAGACCAGAACATCGGCGTCGATCAGGTCGGCGCGTTCGAAACTGATGGTGGCGTCGAAGTTCTCACCCAGCGCATCCTTGACCGCAGCGGACTGTGTGAAGCCGAGCATCTGCAGGAACTGCCCGCGTGGGTCGGTCGCGGCGGAGACGCTGTAACCGTCCTCGTTGCGGTAGACCGACAGTCCGGTCTTGCCCTCGAATTGCGGGTAGGTGGACTTGGTTTCGGCGATCTTCTCGCGCGTCTGGGCCAGCAACTGGTCGCCCTTGGCCTTTTCGTCGAGGGCCTGCGCAAGGATCGGGGTGATCTGTTCCCAGGTCGCGGCGTAATCGTTGGTGTCCTTGGGCTGCGCCAACGTCGGCGCGATCTGCGACAGCCGCTCGTACTGCGTATCGGTCAGGTCGGAGTACAGGCCGACGATCAGATCCGGTTTGAGGTTGGCGATCTCCTCGTACGGCGGCGCCCCGTCGGCGGCGAAGGACAACTCGGCGGGTGCCTGCCGGTCGCCGAGCAGTTCCTTCGACCACGGGCCGAGCACACCGGTGGTGAAGTATCCGTCCCAGGTCATGACGGCCACGGGCACGGTCCCGAGGGCGATCAGGGTGTCCTGTTCCTGCAGTCCGATCACCACGACCCGGCTGGGTTTCTGGTTGATGGTGGTGCTGCCGTAGCGATGGTCGATGGTGACCGGGTAGGACCCCGACTGCTGCGCCGAGGTGGTGGCGGAATCGGTTTGGCTACTGGAGCAACCTGCCGCCACCAGCGCAAACAGCATCACGAAGAGCATCGCCGCCCGGCCGCGGGCCCCCTTCCTGCCTGGCCGGTCCTGGCTGGTCTGCCGCTCGGACATGGTTGCCACCATGGTCATCACAAAGGTTCCCTCCGATGAACGAATTTGGTGAGCCTAACCTCGCACGGGCGACCGGTTCAAGCGATACGGGGCGCACCACCCGGGCGTGTCCGAACGCTAGCCTGTCCGGGTGCCTGACGACCGTGACGCGCAGATCTCGTACCTGCCCCGTGCACTGTGGCCACTGCGCAACCGCGACTACCGGCTGCTAACGCTCGGGTTGTCGACCACCCTGCTGGGCAACGGACTGTGGTCGGTGGCCTTGGTGTGGCAGGTCATCGCCATGGGCGGCGGTGCCGGCCAGGCGGCGATCGTGATGACGATGTTCAGCGCCGGCTTGTTGGTCAGTGTGCTGCCCGCGGGAGTGGCGGCCGACCGGCTGCCCAAACTCGTCGTCATGCGCGCCTCGCTCTGGGTGCAGGCCGCGCTGCTGATCATCGTCGGGGTACTCGCGGTCGGCGACCAGGTGAAGATCTGGCATCTGGCGATCACCGGCTTCGCGTTCGGCATCGCCGAGGGTTTCTACATCCCCGCCTACACCGCACTACTGCCGACCATCCTGGCGCCCGAGGAACTGTTGGCCGCCAACGGGATCGAAGGGGTGCTGCGTCCCGGTCTGCAGTTCGCCCTCGGCCCGGCGATCGGTGCGTTGCTGGTGCAGCTGTGGTCGCCGGGATGGGCGATCCTGATCCAGGGCGCGATGTTCGTACTCGCCGCGATCATCCTCGGGTTCATCAGGCCGCCTTCGGGTGTCGCGCCCGAGAGCGCGGACCACGAACCGGAATCGGCGCTGGGCGACCTGCTGGCCGGACTGCGGTACATGTACCGCACCAGGTGGTTCTTCGCGACACTGTTGTTCGCCGTGGGCAATGTGCTCGTCGTCGTCGGCCCCATCGAGGTGCTGCTGCCCTTCGTGATCCGCGATATCGGCGGAACCCCCGGGCATCACGCGACCGTGCTGGCGGTCTTCGGGGTGGCCGGTGCGGTGGGCGCGCTGTTGGTGGCCTCGCGCCCGCTGCCGCGGCGCTACATCACCGTGATGCTGGTGCTCTGGG
Organism: Mycolicibacterium sp. 22603; assembly: GCA_052044345.1. Lineage (GTDB taxonomy): Bacteria > Actinomycetota > Actinomycetes > Mycobacteriales > Mycobacteriaceae > Mycobacterium. The sequence continues at coordinate 192,892 of JBQEMX010000004.1, read as the reverse complement.
GGCTGGGAGCACTGCCGCTTGCCCTGATCGGCTACACCGAAGCGATCTGGATGATCGCCGCGGTGATGGTCGTCGTCGGCGCCACATCCGAAGCCGGGCAGGTGATCTGGGGAACTCTGCTGCAGCGGCGAGTGCCCGCCGAGATGCTCGGTCGGGCCTCCAGTCTGGATTTCTTCGTGAGCCTGGTGATGATGCCGGCATCACTTGCGCTGGCGGTACCTGCCGCACATCTGATCGGCACGACGGGCGTCTTCATCGTGGCGGGCGTCGCACCCGTGGTGTTCGCGGTGATCGCGCATCTGGCCGCCCGGCTCGGCCGCGATGAACTCGATCACCCGCTGGATGACCGGACATGACGGGCTGCCGCACCGATGAGTGCTGATACCGCGCTGCCCGACGTCACGAGCGATTCCCGACGGACGGGCACCAGAACTCGCCTGATCTGGCTGGCCATCTTCTGTCTCGTCCTGCTGCTGGTCTGCATCGCCAGTGCCGCCGTCGGCACCCGTGACATCCCGATCGGGACGGTCATGCGCGCACTGTTCGACTATCAGGGATCCGACGACGAAGTGGTGGTCCGCGCGGTCCGCATACCCCGAACCGTGCTGGGGCTCGTGGTCGGCGTGGCGATCGGCGTCGGCGGCGCCATGATCCAGGCCGTCACCCGCAATCCGCTGGCCGATCCCGTCGTGCTGGGCATCACCCCCGGCGCGATGTTCAGCGTGGCACTGGCCGTCGGCATGTTCGGATTTCGGTCCATCCACCAGTACCTGTGGTTCGCGCTCGTCGGATCCGCGGTGGCGATGGCGATGGTCTACGCCATCGGCCGGTCGGGCCGCTGGGGTGCGACGCCCATCCGGCTGACGCTGTCCGGGATCGCCATCGGCGCGGTCTTCACCGCATTCACGTTGGCCCTGACGCTGTTGAACCCGTCGGCATTCGACCAGATGCGGGCGTGGGACGCTGGGTCGATCGCCGGACGCGGCTGGGACGTCACCATCGCGGTGCTGCCGTTCGTCCTTGTCGGACTGGCGATCACGGCCTCGGTGGCCCGTGGCCTCGACGCGATCGCACTCGGTGACGATATGGCGCGCGCACTCGGCACCCAGCTGGTCCGGACGCGCACCCTGGGACTCATCGCGATCACCCTGCTCTGCGGTGCGGCGGCAGCTGCGGCAGGCCCGATCGTCTTCGTCGGTCTGATGATCCCGCACATCGCCCGGTGGCTGGTCGGCGCCAACCAGCGGTGGATCCTGCTCATCTCGGCGATCGCCGCCCCAGCGCTGGTGCTGGCCGCCGATGTCCTCGGCCGGATTGCGTTGCGTCCGGCCGAATTGCCCGTCGGGATCGCCAGTGCGTTTCTGGGGGCACCCGCCCTGATCTGGTTGGTCCGGCGCAAGACGGTGATCCAACCGTGACGACCGGGACCCAGCGGGTCGATTTCGGGCGCCCCACCGTGCGATGGCGGCAGCTGCGCGTCGACGTCATCTCCGTGGTCACCACCGCCGTGCTGGTTTTCGCGGCGGTCGTGGTGTCGATCCTCAGCCTCGGTGCCGGTGACTACGACATCGCGCCATGGGACGTGCTGCGCGCGGTGTTCGGCGCCGGCGCGCCGTTCGACATCGTGGTGGTCCGCGAGTGGCGGGCGCCGCGGGTGTTGATGGCGCTGATCCTCGGTGCGCTGCTGGGCATCTCGGGTGCCATCTTCCAGTCGCTCACCAAGAACGCACTGGGCAGCCCGGACGTCATCGGCTTCAATTCGGGTTGCTACTTCGGCGCGCTCGTGGTGATCCTGTTCGTCGGCGCGCACTCCAGCGCACTGCTCGCCCTCGGCGCGGTCGCCGGCGGCTTCGCGACCGCCGCCATCGTGTATCTCCTTGCCTTCAAACGTGGTATCGCCGGCTTCCGGTTGATCATCGTGGGGGTCGCGGTCGCCATCATGATCGAGGCCGTCAACACGTGGATGATCCTCAAGGCCAACCTGCAGGTCGCCATATCGGCCGCAGCATGGGGTGCGGGCACCCTGGCCAATGTCACCAACAACCAGGTTCTGGTGGTGATCGCCGGAACCGCCGTGCTCGTCGTGCCGCTGGCCGTGATCGCCCGACGGATGCCCGTCGCCCAGCTGGGCGATGATGTCGCCGCCGCGCTCGGCCTGCGCACGGAGGCCACCCGGGTGTTGATGCTGGCAGTCGGTGTCGGATGCGTGGCCATGGCAACCGCTTTCACCGGACCCATCAGTTTCGTGGCACTGGCCGCACCGCAACTGGCCGCCCAGATCACCCGCGGCGGGGGCCTGCGGCTGGCCCCGTCGGCAGCGATGGGCGCGGCGATCCTTGCCGCATCCGACGCGGCGGCCCAGCACCTGCTGCCCGGCCAATTGCCCGTCGGCGTGATCACCTGGGGTATCGGCGGCATCTATCTGGTGTGGCTGCTGATCAGGAAGTCGGGCTGACGCCGCCGGCGAGATCGGTCAGTACGCCGCGAGGATCGGCTCCAGCTCCGACGGTGTGGCACCGTGCAGGATCACGCCGTCGGCGCCGAGCGCGAGCTGCTCACGAATGGTGCTGACGCAGGCCTGCGGGCTGCCGGTGGCCGCCGGCGCCGTCCACTCCGGCGGAAGCAATGTCGCAATATGCTCCAGCTTCTCGACAGGGGTGGTGGGGCTGTCGATGGCCTGCAGCCCACCGACGTAGAAGCTCTGCACCACCTCGTCATCGCGGAACCGTTGCAGTACGGCCGGATCCCAGCGATTGGTCCGCACCAGCAGATCGCCGTAAGCCTGCAGGTAGGTGGCCAGCCGGCCGACGAGCTTACGCAGACGCATTTCCTCGGGGAGGTGGTCACCGATGGTCGCCAGGCATGACCACACCTTCACATCGTCGGGATTACGGCCGGCCCGCTCGGCGGCGGATTTCACGGTCTGGACGCAGCGCGCCAGCGTCTCGTCGGTGAAGAAGGTGTGCAGGATGACCTGGTCCATGACACGGCCACCCAGCTCCAGGGAGTTCGGCGCGAAGGCAACCATGCCCATCGGGATGTCGACGTCGTAGTCCTGGCCGAGCCGCAGTAGCGGAAAGCTGCCCATCGGGCCGTCATGGCCGACGATGGTCTCGCCGCGGAACAGCCGCCGCATCACGCCGACGAAGTCCTCCATCTGCGCGGTGGTGATGCGTGGCATCCCGAACGCATCCTGCAGCGGCGGCACACCGCGGCCGATACCCAAGGTGAAGCGGCCCTCGCTGAGTCGCGACATGGTGAGCGCGTAGGCGGCGGTGACGATGGGGTGTCGGGTGTTGTGATTGGTTGCCCCGGTGGCGATTCCGATCCGCTCGGAGACCGCGGCTGCGGCACCGGACAGGGTGCACGCCTCCTTGGTGTTGAAACGCTCCGAGATGAAGACATGACCGAGTCCGAGTTCTTCGGCGCGGCGGATCTCGTCGATCATCACCCGAGGTGATTCCGGTTGCCCACCAAGGGTGTAGAAGCCCAGCTCGGGTTTCATGGTCGCGGTCACGGCGTTGTCTCCTCGGTCAGTTCGGGCCAGCGGTCATGGTCGTAGATGCAGGGATTCCATACCTCGACGATGCGTCCCTCGACCACCCGGTAGACCTCTATCGAGGAGATGACATCGCGTGTTCCATCGTGATTGACGATGTCCGCCTGGTAGACAATCGAACACAGCTCATCGTCGGCGACGATATGCGGCAGCGTGAAGTGCACACTGCGCACACCCGCCCACAGATCGCGCACGCGCTGGACCGCCTCGTCATGGGTGAGCACCGTACGGGCACCCGGGGTGTTCCGAACGATGTGCTCACCGATGATCCGCTCGCCGACGGCGTAGTTCTGCGCATTCCACAGCTCGTAGTTGTAGAGCTCGACGACGGCCCTGGGATCGGGCACGACACCCGGTGCAGGCAGACCCACTCCGCCCTGATCTGTAACCATGACCACATTTTTACTTGCTTGCGCGCAAGTTAACAACTAGCTTTTGCGTATGCCCTCGATTACACCGCTCTTTCCCCGCGCCGCGTCGGGCCTGACGGCGGACTGGCTCACCGAGATCCTCAGTTCATCGGGTGCCATCACAGCAGGCACCCACGTCACCGATCTGCGTGTGGAGCGCATCGCCGAGGGCGTCGGCTTCGCCTCGTTCCTGTATCGGTTACACCTCGGCCTCGACGGAGCGGGCCCGGCGACCGTGATCGCCAAGTTCCCCACCGATTACCCCGCCTACCAACAACTGGCCGCCTCGATACGGCTCTACGACCGCGAGGTGACGTTCTACAACGAGGTCGCCACAGCAGCTCCCGTCCACACACCGCGCGCACACTTCGCCGAGTTCGATTCCGAGAACGGCGAATTCCTCATCGTCATGGAGGACGTGGGTGCACTCGAAAATGCCGACCAGGTAGCCGGATTGAGCATCGATCGCGCCCGGGCGGTACTGGCGGAAACGGCCCGGTTTCACGCCTGGGGGTGGGACACCACGCCCTCGGTCACCGAGCACCCCGCCTTCCTCAGCCTCGACGACGCGCGGATGGCCGGACTGTTCAGCGCGGGCACCGCGGCGGGTTGGGCGGTCTTCGGCCAGCACGGACGTGCCGCGGTGCCCGCCGATCTCGAGAACGTGATCAACGACTACAGCGCGTCCGCCCCGCACCTGCTGGCCGCACTCACCGCGCCGACCACGCTCGTCAACGGCGACCTACGGGCGGACAACCTGTTCTTCGCCGAGGATGGCTCACACGTCACCGTGGATTTTCAGTTCACCGGTCGCGGGTGCGGCATGTGGGATGTCGCCTACCTTGTGGGCCAAGGCATGTCGCCGATGGAACGGGACGGCCGAGAGATCGAACTGGTCCGCCATTACCTCACCACTCTGGCGGGACTGGGTATCGACTACCCGTTCGACCTGGCCTGGCGACAGTTCCAGATCGCCACGGTGGTCCAGATCGCGTTGCCGCTGTCGGCCATGATGTCCTGGGACAACGTCAACGACCGGGGACGAGAACTCCTGCAGGTCCTCATGGAGCGCAGTGTCGCGATCATCGGCGACTGCGATGCGGTCAGCGCCGTCCGCGCCGTGACCGGCTGATCGCTGCGGTCACCCGAGCCCATTCGTCAGCCGGGTGACCAATCTGTCGTGCAGCAGGCTCAACGTCTCGACGAAATCCGTCGATTCCGGATTCAGCAGCCACGCATAGGAGTATCCGATGGCCGCGGCGGTCAGCTCCGACGCCACCTCGTCGGCGTCACACTCCTGCGCCACCGAACCATCGGCCTGCCCGTCGAGAATTGACTGCCGAAGTCCGGCACGCGTGCGCGCGAGCCAGCCCTCGATACGTGGCCGGAGGATGTCATGGTCATGCAAGGCCTCGAAATTCAGTGTCAGCGCGGCGCGTAACAAACGCGGGTCCTCGGCGGCGAATTCACGCAGGGCCGTCACCGGCGCGAGCACTCTCTGCAAACCCGACGCATCCGGATCGGGTTCGACCTCGATGCGCCGCTCGTACTCCTGTAGCACGGTCTCCAACAACGCTTCCTTGGACCCGAACCGCTCACGCACCATGGCCCGGCTGTAACCGGCCCTGATACCGATCTCCTGGGCGGTGGCGTTGCTGTACCCCTTCTCGGCGATGAGTTCGATTGCCGCTTCGGCGAGTCGGCGCGCGGACTCCTCGACACGTTCCCGCTGCGAACGGCGCGATTCCGTGCTCACCGCGGCGCCCGGACGGCGGTGATCGCCCCGCGTCTCGATGTCCACATCCGCGAGATTCTAGCCACCCGGCAGCATCCGGTGATCCCGTCGCCGGACGGTGCTCGGCTACCATCGCCCGATCAGTGCGGCGAGTTCGGTCGGGAGGGGAGCACGAATGCTCAAGGTCATTGCCCAGGACTTCATCCGGCCCGAAGGAATCGACACCGTGATGCCTCTCTACCGAGAGCTCGTGACACTCAGCCGCCAGGAGCCGCTGAACATCAGCTACGACCTCTTCATCGACAGAGCCGATCCCGGACACTTCGTCTTCATCGAGACCTGGCCCGACCGTGCGGCGTTGGACACCCACTGCGCCAGCGAGCACTTTCGCCGCATCGTTCCCCAGATCGACGCATTCCAGCGTGAGATCGACACCTACATACAAATGAGGGAAGCCTTCCCCGGCTCCTGAGACATCCACTCGGCGACGAGTTGTGTCGGCGGGAACGGCGGCGGGGTCGGCCAATCCGCGACGAACAAGATCAGCCATGCAGTTCTGTGTGGTGACTTATGGGTAGGGTCGTAAGTGTTGTCAGTTATTAGGAGATTCGGCGCGACCGAGGCCAGCGCCTCAGGTGGGGGATGTTGATCTTTCATGCCCGCACCGCAACGTCCGCTGGCTTCACCCGGGCCCAATGTTGCCTCGCCGATCGGTCGAGCGCCGTTATCCCTGCTCCTGGTCGAGGATGACCGCGGCGACGCGTTGCTCGTCGAGGAGCTGATCGAGGATGCCGGCGCCGGCTTCCAGTTCAACTGGTCGCAGTCGATCGGCGACGCCGAGCGCGCACTCGCCGACCGCCGGCCGGACTGCATCCTGCTCGACCTGAACCTGCCCGACGCCAACGGGATGGATGCCGTTCACCGGATCGGCAGCCTGGACCCGTCCATCCCGATCATCGTGCTCACGGGACACTCCGATGAGCACTTCGGTGTGAATGCCATGACCTCCGGTGCGCAGGATTACCTGGTCAAGGACCGTGTCGACCCGGAGATGCTGCGACGGGCGGTGCTCTATGCCATCGAGCGTAAGCGCGCCGAGATCGCCACCGTCGACCTGCACGCCAGCCAGATGCGCGCCATGGAGAACGCCCGGTTGGAGCGTGGACTGCTCCCCTCACCCGTCCTGCTCGACGCACCCGGGGTCAACATCGTCACCCGGTCACGCCCCAGCCGCCAGGATGCGCTGGTGGGCGGCGATTTCTTCGACGTCGTGCAGACCCCCAACCGCACCGTGCACGTGATGATCGGCGATGTCGCCGGTCACGGCCCCGACGAGGCCGCCCTCGGGGTGGCATTGCGCATCGGATGGCGGGCCCTCACCTTCGCCGGACTGCGCGGAATCGAAAGAATGCGCGAATTGGACCGCATCCTGGTCAGCGAACGCCCCCACAAGGGGATCTTCGCGACGCTGTCGAGCGTGGCGCTCGAACCGGACACCGGGGAATTCACCATCCTGCGCGCCGGGCACCCGGGAATGTTGTTGCAGGGCGGGGGCACCGTGGAGTGGATCGAACCCGTCGCGGGTAAGGCGCTCGGTCTGGGCGCCACGGAATGGCCGGTCAACGAATACCGGTTGCCCGAGAACCACGGGCTGCTCATGCTGACCGACGGTCTCTTCGAGGGGCACTCAGGCCCTGGCGAAGAGCGGCTCGGTGAACATGGCTTGCTCGCCATCGCCCGCTCACTGGCCACGCTGCCCGATGCCCAGTTCGTCGAGGCTCTCATCGAACATGCCGAGGCGCGCGCGCAACAACACGGCGGCCTCACCGACGACATCGCCGTCATCCGAGTGGAACGATCACGGACATGAAGCTGACGGTGCAGGGTTGGCAGAACCTGGTGCTCGCACTGATCGGAACCGCGGTGCTGGCGTGCGCGGTGGCCACCACGATCCTGGTGAGCCAAGCCGACAAGGTGTCCAACCGGTTGCGCGACGGTGTCCAGCCGGCCCGCGTCGCGGCCTACCAGCTCCAGGCCGCCCTGCGTGACCAGGAGACCGCCGTCCGGGGCTACCTGATCACCGCCGATCGCCGCTTCCTGGACCCGTACAACGACGGCCGCACCGCCGAGTCCGCCGCCGTGGAAGAAATCCGGAACACCATCGGCGAGTATCCGGACCTGCTCGACGACCTCGACAACATCGAGGCCGCCGCCCAGACCTGGCGCGTCGAGTACGCCGATCCCCTGCTGGCCAGTGCCGCTCCGAACCGGGAGACCGAGGAGGCCGGGATCGAGGAGGGCAAGGTCCTCTTCGATCGCCTGCGCGCCCTGTTCACCGTTCAGAACGATCATCTGAGCGAGGCCAGGGAGGCCGGACTGGCCCACCTCGAACAGATCCGGCAGTGGCGCGACGCGACGCTGGTGGCCATGATCCTGGCCTTTGTCACCACCGCGGTACTACTGGCGGTGGTGATGCGCGCCGCGGTGAACCGGCCGCTGTCGCAGCTGGCCGCGTCGTGCCGGCGGATCACCGAGGGCAATTTCGGTGAACGCATCGTCCCGAGCGGGCCGAAGGACATCCGCGCAATGGCCACCGATGTGGAGAACATGCGCCAGCGCATCGTCGACGAGCTGGAGATCTCCCGCGCCGCCCGCAGCGCTCTGGACGAACAGGCCGGCGAATTGCGGCGCTCCAACGCCGAGCTGGAGCAGTTCGCCTACGTCGCGTCCCACGATCTGCAGGAGCCGCTGCGCAAGGTCGCCTCGTTCTGCCAGCTGCTGGAGAAGCGCTACGGCGACAAACTCGACGAACGGGGAACGGAGTACATCGCTTTCGCCGTCGACGGTGCGAAGCGGATGCAGATTCTCATCAACGATCTGCTGACCTTCTCCCGGGTCGGCCGGCTCAATGCGACCATCAGCGAGGTCGCACTGGATGCCACCGTGGACGCCGCGATGCACAACCTCAGCAGCACAATCGAGGAGTCCGGCGCGACCATCATCCGCCCGAACGAACCGTTGCCGACCATCGACGGAGACCCGACGCTGCTGGTGATGGTGTGGCAGAACCTGATCGGCAACGCGGTGAAATTCCATCGCGACGGGGTCAGCCCCCGGGTGCTGATCGAGTGCCGCGAGGGCACCGGCGAGAACGCCGAGAACTGGGTTTTCACCGTGTCGGACAACGGTATCGGGATCAGCGCCGAATTCGTCGAGAAGGTCTTCGTCATCTTCCAACGCCTGCACGGCCGAGACGCCTACGCCGGCACCGGCATCGGGTTGGCGTTGTGCAAGAAGATCGTCGAACATCACGGCGGCACCATCGGTATCGATACCGACTACACCGACGGCACCCGATTCGTCTTCACCCTGCCCAAGACTCCGGTCACCGAACCCAATCTGGCGCCCGGGCGGGCGCTCGATGCCCAGCTGGAAGGAACCAACCGATGAAGCTACCCGAGGGCCGCGCGATCGACATCCTACTCGTCGAGGACGACCCGGGCGATGAGCTGATCACCCGGGAAGCGTTCGAGCACAACAAGATCAAGAACAATCTGCATGTCGCCCACGACGGCCAGGAGGGGCTGGACTTCCTCTACCGGCGGGGCGAATACGCCGATGCTCCCCGACCGGACCTGATCCTGCTCGACCTCAACCTGCCCAAGTACGACGGCCGGCAACTGCTGGAGCAGATCAAGAACGACGAGAACCTGTGCCACATCCCGATCGTGGTGCTCACGACGTCCTCTGCCGAGGAGGACATCCTGCGGAGCTACAAGCTGCACGCCAACGCCTATGTGACCAAGCCGGTCGACTTGGACCAGTTCATGAGCGCGGTGCGGCAGATCGACGAATTCTTCGTCCAGGTGGTGCGGCTACCGCAGTTCTGAGCTGTGGTTGGGGGTGATGTGATCCCACTCCAGCCGGACGCTGGTGCCGGTCGGTGTGGTGTCGATATCGGCGCGGTCACTGAGCGCGTGGATCAGCGGTAGCCCGCGCCCGCGCGCCGAATCGACCATGCTCTCGTCCTTGGTCCGCCACACACCTTCGTCGGTGATGGTGACCTGCAGACTGTCGCCGTGCGGGTCGTAGGCGGCGTGCATGTGCATCAGACCGGGCTTCGGCGCACTGACATAGGCGAACTCGGCGGCATTGGCCAGTGCTTCATAGACGGCCAGGAGCACGTCGCTCGACTTCTCCGGATCCAACTGGAAATGGTTCCGCAGCCACGCCGCGAACTCCTCCCGCAATTGGGCAGCGAGTTGCGGATCGGCGAGGACGCCGACCTTGGCGAAGCTAGCGGAGGCGCCTTGCTCTGTCATGTCGGACTGCTGGCTACCCGTTCGCCGAATTTTCTAACTCTGCAGCGCTGCCAGCGCTTCATCCAGCGTGGCGTAGAGGTCGACGATATCGGCGATGCCCACCAATTTCAGCGGTCGACTGGTCGCCGGGCCGTCGGCCACCACGCTCAGTTTCACCCGCGGCGAGAGGTCGCCATGAGCGGCAACCAGGACACCCATCCCGGCCGACGCCAGGAACTCCACGGCGGTGAAATCGACGACGACGGCCGACGGCGAACTCTGCGCCGCGGACGCGATGGCTGCTTCCAGCTTCGGAGCCGTCAACATGTCGACCGTTCCGCTCACAGCAACCACGCTGATATCGCCGACACGACGTTCCTCGACCTCGCCGACAGCCGCTGCACGGCTGGGAGTGGGGTCTTGCTGGCTACTCATCGATACCTCCGAACATCTTTACCCACCCGAAGGTGGCAACGGCCAGAGTCTATCCGCACAACACGGGCACACGACGAACCCGGTATCCGCGGTCAGCTGCGAATACCGGCCGTCGCGCGCAGCCGCTGCGGCCGTCGTCGTCGTTCATACAGGTCAGTGCCGGTGTAGTCCAGTCCAGGTTGGGGTACAGATTTCTCATGCGGACCCCGGCTGCCCTCCTCGCGGCCGTGCTCGTGGTGGCCTGTGTGGCGTGTTCGCCGGGCCGCGGCGTGGACCTCGGGCAGGGCTCGGGGAACCTGATCGCCGCCATCGCCGGCGAGCCCGACCAACTCGACCCCCACAAGACCAGCGCCTATTTCTCCTTCGAGGTCTTGGAAAACGTGTTCGACACGCTGGTCGAGCCGGATGCCGATCTCAACATGGCACCGGCGCTGGCCGAGTCGTGGGACACCGCGCCCGACCAGCTCAGCTGGACGTTTCACCTGCGCCCCGGGGTCACGTTCCACGACGGCAGCCCACTGACCGCCGATGATGTCGTCTACTCCTACCGGCGCATCATCGACGAGAAGCTGTCCACCGTCGACAAGTTCAGTGCCGTCACCGCCGTCGACGCCGTCGATCCCCGCACCATCCGGATCAGCCTCTCCCGTCCCACGCCGAACCTGCTGACCAACCTCGGCGGGTTCAAGGGGATGGCGATCGTCTCGCGCCGCAACGTCGAGGACGGCACCATCGCCACCCACCCGATCGGTACCGGGCCGTTCGCGTTCGCCGGCCGGCAGAGCGGTGACTCGATCACCCTGACGGCAAATCCGAACTTCTGGGGCGGGGCCCCGAAACTGCCGGGCGTCACCTTCCGGTTCATCGGCGAGACCTCCACGGCACTGGCGGCGCTGCAGGCCGGCGAGGTCGACTGGACCGACGCGGTGCCCCCGCAGCGGGTGCCGCAGTTGGAGGGTGACGATTCGGTGCGACTGGCCCGCACCCCCAGTAACGACTACTGGTATTTCGCCCTCAACGCCGCCCGGCCACCGTGGAACGACGTCCGGGTTCGGCAGGCCGTCGCCTACGCGGTGGACCGACCCTCGATCGTGCAGGCCACCAGTTACGGCACCGCCGAGGCGAACCAGCTGGCGATCCCGCAGGGCAATCCGTGGTTCACCCCCTATGACCGCTACACCCGCGATATCGACCGGGCCAAGGCATTGCTCGACGAGGCCGGAGCCGCCCCGGAGCGTATGGACATGTTGGTCACCAGCGAGTATCCGCAGACGGTGACCGCAGCGCAGGTGGTCGCCGACAATCTGGAACCACTGGGCATCACCGTGAACATCCGCACCGTGGACTTCGCCACCTGGCTCGACGAGCAGAACAACGGCAACTTCGACATGCTGATGATGGGTTGGCTGGGCAATATCGACCCGGACGACTTCTACTACGCACAGCACCACACCGACGGTGCGAACAACGCCCAGAAGTTCTCCGATCCGCGGGTCGACGCCGCGTTGGATGCCGGCCGCTCCGAGGTCGATCCGCGGGCCCGCGCACGCGACTACGCCACCGCGGCCACCCTGATCGCCGACGAGGTGAGCTACATCTTCCTGTACAACCCGGCGGTGCTGCAGGCGTGGACACCGAACCTGCACGGGTACGAGGCCCGCCGGGACAAGGCCATCCGATTCCGTGACGCGTCGCTGGACGGTGCGTCGTGACGGTGGTGAAGTTCCTGGCCCGCCGGTTGGCCTACTCGGCGGTGGTCCTGGTCGGTGTGGTGATCGTGGTGTTCACCCTGGTGCACCTGGTTCCCGGTGACCCGGTACGCATCGCGCTGGGCACCCGCTACACCCCGCAGGCCTACGACGCGTTGCGCGCGGCAAGCGGGTTGGACCAGCCCCTGCTCACCCAGTTCGTCCAGTATCTGGGGCGCGCGGTGACCGGCGACCTCGGCGTCAGCTTCCGCAACGGTGCCCCGGTCACCGAGGTTCTGTTGGAACGCCTGCCCGCCACCGTCTCGCTGGCCCTGGTCGGCATCGTGCTGGCGCTGCTGATCGCGTTGCCCGCGGGCACCTGGGCGGCGCTGCACGAAGGCCGGGCGAGCGATGCGCTGGTGCGGGTGAGCAGTCAATTCGGCGTATCGGTGCCGGACTTCTGGCTGGGCATCCTGCTGATATCGCTTTTCTCAACGACGTTGGGCTGGCTTCCGACCTCGGGGTACCGGCCGCTGCTGGAGGATCCCGCCGGCTGGTTACGGCACATCATCCTGCCCGGTCTGACGGTGGGGGTGGTGGCGGCGGCGATCATGACCCGCTACATCCGTTCTGCCGTACTGGAAGTCGCGGCCATGGGCTATGTGCGCACCGCCCGTTCGAAGGGGTTACCGCCGCGCACGGTGACCTTGCGGCACACAGTGCGCAACGCGCTGGTACCGATCCTGACCATCACCGGAATCCAGTTGGGCACCATCCTCGGCGGCGTCATCGTCGTCGAAGTGGTGTTCGCCTGGCCCGGTATCGGCAGGCTGGTCTACACCTCGGTGGCCGCCCGCGACTATCCGGTGATCCAGGGCGCGGTCTTGTTGATCGCCGTCTTGTTCCTGGCGATCAACCTGCTGGTGGACCTGTTGTACGCCATCGTCGACCCGAGGATCCGGCTGTCATGACCCGAGTGAACGCCTGGCGGCTGCTGGCAGGCAATCCGGTGACGCTGCTCAGCGCCGCGGTGCTGGCGGCGGTCGTGGTGATCAGCGTTGCCGCCCAATGGATCGCCCCGTACGGCGTCAACGATATCGACGTGCCCCGGGCCCTCCAACCACCCAGCGGCACACATTGGTTCGGCACCGACGAGCTGGGCCGTGATGTGCTGTCCAGGGTGATGGCGGCCGTCCAGGCCTCGATGAAGGTCGCGGTGGTCAGCGTCGCGTTCGCCGCCGTCATCGGGGTGACGGTCGGGGTGATCGCCGGATACCTCGCCGGTCGCGAGGGTGGCTGGCTGGATACCGTGCTGATGCGCATCGTCGACGTGATGTTCGCCTTCCCGGTGCTGCTGCTGGCACTGGCCATCGTCGCGGTGCTCGGCCCCGGGATCGGCACCACCATGCTTGCCATCGGGGTCGTCTACACCCCGATCTTCGCGCGGGTGGCGCGCGCCAGCACACTGTCGGTGCGCGTGGAACCCTATGTGTCCGTGTCGTACACGATGGGCACCGGCCCGCGCTACATCGTCACCCGGCACATCCTGCCGAACATCAGTGGACCACTGATCGTGCAGACCTCGCTGTCGCTGGCGTTCGCGATCTTGGCCGAGGCGGCACTGTCTTTTCTCGGGTTGGGTATCCAGCCGCCGCAACCGTCGCTGGGCCGGATGATCTTCGACGCCCAGGGTTTCGTGACGCTGGCCTGGTGGATGGCGGTGTTCCCCGGCCTGGCGATCTTCCTGATCGTGCTGGCGCTCAACCTGCTCGGCGACGGGCTGCGTGATGTGCTCGACCCGAAGCAGCGCACCATGATCGAGGCACGGAGGGCGCGCTAATGCCTGCTGCCGACAGTGCGCTTGCGGTGCGCGACCTCTCGGTGCGGATCGGGCGGCGCGAGATCGTGCGGGGCGTGTCCCTGACGGTCGAACCCGAGCAGACCGTCGGCATCGTCGGTGAGTCCGGCTCGGGGAAGTCGATGACGGTGCTTGCGGCCACCGGCCTGCTGGACGCACCGGGCGCGGTGGTCAACGGATCGAGTGTCCTTGCCGGAGAACAGGAACTCGTCGGCGCCTCGGCTCGGACGTTACGCGCGGTGCACGGCGGTCGGATCGGGTTCGTCTTCCAGGATCCGGGCACGTCGCTGAATCCGTTGCTGACCGTCGAACGCCAGATCACCGAATCGTTGAAGACACACCGCAGGATGACGCGCCGGGCCGCCCGGCAGCGCGCGCTGGAACTGCTGACGGCCGTGGGGCTTCCGGACCCGCAGAGGCGTCTGGAGTCCTATCCGCACCAGCTCTCGGGCGGTCAGCGGCAGCGGGTGATGGTGGCGATCGCGCTGTCCTGCGATCCGGGACTGCTGATCGCCGACGAGCCGACCACCGCCCTGGATGTCACCACCCAGGCCCAGATCATCGACCTGGTCGCCGAACTACAGCGCGATTTCGGCACCGCGGTCATCTGGATCAGCCACGATCTGGGCGTCATCGGGGAGGTGGCCGATACCGTGACCGTGCTGCGCGACGGGAGCATCGTCGAGCAGGGCACGATCGACCAGATCTTCGACACCCCCGGTCAGGAGTACACCCGCGAACTGCTGGCCGCACGCCCGTTGCTGGACGGCACCGGCCCGCCTGCGGCCCCGGCCGACAGCGAGGTGCTCCTCGATGTGCGCAACCTCGGGGTGCGCTACGGCGGTGTGCGCGCGGTGGACGATGTGTCGTTCCAGGTCCGCCGCGGCACGACGCTGGGTCTGGTCGGTGAATCGGGGTCGGGCAAGTCGACGGTGGCGGCCGCGCTGACCGGATTGGTGAAGCCCGAGAGTGGCAGCGCGACTCTCGGCGGCGCCGATGTACTGGACCGCAAGGCCGATCGGCGTCGTATCGGCATGGTGTTCCAGGATCCGTTCGCCTCACTGAATCCGCGGATGGCGGTGGGTGTGTCGATCGCGGAGCCGCTGGTGGTGCACCGCCTGGTCGACGGCCGGGCGCAGCGCCGGGATCGGGTAGCCGAACTACTCGAGATGGTGGGATTGGACGCGGATTTCGCCGGGCGCTACCCGCACGAACTGTCCGGCGGCCAGCGGCAGCGCATCAGTATCGCCCGTGCGCTGGCCGCGGAGCCGGATCTGCTGATCCTCGACGAGGCGACCGCCGCGCTGGATGTATCGGTGCAGGCGACGGTGCTCGAACTGTTGACCCGTCTGCAACGTGAGTTGGAGCTGACCTATTTGTTCATCGGGCACGATCTCGCGGTGATCGAGCGGATGAGCCATGACGTGCTGGTGCTGCAATCCGGTCGAACCGTCGAATATCGCCGTGCGGAGCAGCTTTTCAGCGCACCCGAACAGGACTACACCCGAGCTCTGTTGGCGGCAGTTCCCCCGGCGCGGCCGACGCGTTCCTGACCTCGCGGAAATGGCCGAGCTCGGAGGCAAGCAGAGCGATCAGGATGGAGCCGGCCGCGGCAGCCAGCAGGACGGCGAATCCGTAGGGCAACGCCGCCGCACCGATCAGCGGGGCGATGGAGATACCGATGTACATCGCCGTCGAGTACCAGGCCAGCGCCACCCCGGCGTAGCGGGCGTCGATGACGGCGAGCCGGTACTGGATGGCCACCGATGCCGCGGTCCCGGCCAGACCCGAACAGGCGAAGACCGCCGCGGTGGCGACCACCGAGTGATGTGCCGGTATCAGGCTGAGGAAGGCCGCGCACTGGACGGTGAGCACCGCTTGCAGGGTGCGGCGGCTGCCGATGCGGTCGGTCAGCCTGCCGCCCAGGACGTTGCCCGCGATGCCAGCCATGCCGTACACCAGCAGCAGCACGGCGGTCTTCGAACTGTCACCGCCCGTCGCGTCGTGGGTGATGACCGCGCTGAAGATGTAGACCATGTTGAACGCCAGCATCATCAACAACGATGCGGCGGTCGCGAACACGATGTGCCGGTTGCGCATCACGGCCACCCGGTCGCGCAGGCGCACCCCGTCACCGACGGGCACATCGCGCACCACGAGTAGCAGCACCGGGGCCAGCACGGCGGCCAGGCCGGCCAGCAGGGCCAGCGGCAACCGCCACCCGCCGATATCGGCCAGCGCGGTCCCGATGGGTGACCCGATCGCCATGGCGAGGGTGAACCCCATGCCGACGAAGGCGATGGCGCGACCACGCACCGCCGCGGGGACCAGCACGGGTGCGGCCGCGATGGCCGTCGGCACCAGGGCGGCACCACCGAATGCGGCGACCACCCGGCCCGCGGTGAACACCGCGAAGGTGTCGGCCGCGGCGGCCAAGAAGGTGCCGATGGCGATCAGGACGAGTCCGGCCGCCATCACACGCTGCTGGGGCATGCGGCCACAGGCGACCGAGACGACCGGTGAGGCGACAGCGACGACGGCGGCGTAGACGGAGATGGCGTACCCGACGGTGCCGGGCCCGACGCCGAGTCCTTCGCCGATCTTGGGCAGCAGGCCGGCGATGACGAAGGCGTTGGTGCCGACGATGAACAGGGCCAGCGCGAGCAGCGTCAACCGCACGGTGTTCACCCTGCCCAGACGCGCCGTCACGGTACCTCAGCGTACCGGGCTTTGGGCTACTCGTTTACCGTCGAGGGTGCACGCAGATCATGCTCTCGGCGATATTCACGATCTCCACGCACCGTCGGCGCGAACGTCGAGGTCCTCCAGATCCGCACTCAGGCCGCCTCCAGCGCCAGCAACCTCGCCTTGACCTCCGCACCGCCGGCGTACTGGCCGATGGAGCCGTCGGCGCGGACCACCCGGTGACATGGGATGACCAGGGGTAGCGGGTTGTGTCCGCAGGCGCTGCCCACCGCCCGCACCGCCTTCGGGTTCCCGACGGCGGCGGCGACGTCGGCATAGCTCTCGCGTCGGCCATAGCCGATATGCCGCAGGTGTTCGACCACCTGCCGGCGGAACCCGCCGGTGAGTTGCAGGTCCAGCGGCAGGTCGAAGGCGGTCCGGTCACCGACCAGGTACTGCTCGATCTGGACGGCGGCGTCGTCGAGGCGGGCCGGGGCGCGCAAGACCCGCGGGCTGACCTTCGCGGCAAGCCGGCTCAGCTCGGCCTCCTCGGGATCGTGGGCGAGGAATGCCACGCGCACCAGCCCGGCCGGTGTCGCCGCGAGCAGTAGGGGTCCGACGGCGGTGTCGACGGTGCGGTAGGCCACGTCGAGCGTGCCGGCGCGTTCGGCATCGCGGGCCAACCGGTCACGCAACCGGTTCAGCGCGCCGTCGCCGGCGGCCAGCCGATCGAAGATCTCGGTCATGAGGACTCCCTCGGATAGCTGGTGCGCAGGGTCTTGATGCCGTCGGCCGCGGCGCGGCGGGCGGCGTCGGCCGAACCGCCCAACAGCGCGGCGATCTCGCCGTAGGGCAGGCCGGCCAGGTAGCGGTAGGCCAGGGTGCGGCGTTGTTTGTCGGGAAGGGCCGCCAGCGCGGCCCACAGATCGGGGTCGAAACCGTCGACGCGCGCCGTCTCCGGGATCTCGGCGACCGGTTTGGGAGCCCTGGTCTGCGAGCGGCCGATATCGATGGCCCGCCGATGCGCGATGGTCACCAGCCACGCCTGCACATTGGCGTCCGGGTCGAGATCCGGATAGCCGCGCATCGCCGACAGGAAGGTCTCCGACCAGGCGTCCTCGGCATCGATGGGACCGAGGACCGCCCGGCACACCCGCAGCACCATCGGACCGTACTCGGTCACGATGCTCTCGAAGGGACGCACGCTCACATTGTGTAGACGTCGGCGGCGGGAGAAACGTGAGATCGCCCCGAGTCACTCTCTTAGTTGTAGTAGCGTCGGTCGACATGACCGCCAACGTGTGGATCCTCGCGGGTTACCAGAGCGACTTCGCCCGTAACGTTCAGCGCGAGGGCGGCGATCTTGGCGGGCTGACCGACGAGGTGGTGCGTGAGACCCTCGCCGCCGCGCACACCCGCGCGGCCGATATCGGCGTGATCCATGTGGCCAACGCCTTCGGCGAGCTGTTCGCCCACCAGGGGCATCTCGGCGCGATGCCCGCCAGCGTCGAGCCCGGCCTGTGGGGCACTCCCGCCACCCGGCACGAGGCGGCCTGCGCATCCGGCAGTGCCGCGGCGCTGGCCGCCATCGCCGATCTGCGATCGGGCGCCTACGACAGCGCCCTGGTGCTCGGGGTGGAACTGGAGAAGACGGTGCCCGGCGATATCGCCGCCCGCCACCTCGGCGCGGCCGCCTGGACCGGACACGAAGGCCACGACGCGATATTCATGTGGCCGTCGATGTTCTCGCGGGTCGCCGACGAATACGACCGCCGCTACGGCATCGACGAGGTCCACCTCGATGCCATCTCCACCCTGAACTACGCCAACGCCCGGTCCAACCCGAACGCCCAGACCCGGTCCTGGCGGATCGACCCGGAGTCCAATCCCGTGGTCGAAGGACGGATCCGGCGGCTGGACTGCAGCCAGATGACCGATGGCGGCGCGGGTGTGGTGCTGGTGTCCGACGCATATCTGCGGGACCATCCCGACGCGCGGCCGATCGCGAAGATCGCGGGCTGGGGGCACCGCACCGTCGGCCTCGGGTTGGCGCAGAAGCTGGACCGCTCCGACGAGTACGTCTTTCCGCATGTGCGCCGGGCCGTCCAGGACGCCTTCGCCCGCGCCGGGGTCGATCTCGACACGCTCGACGGGTTCGAGGTGCACGACTGCTTCACTCCCAGTGAGTATCTCGCGATCGACCACATCGGCCTGACCGGGCCCGGCGAATCGTGGAAGGCCATCGAGAACGGTGAGATCGCGCGCGGCGGCCGGTTGCCCATCAATCCCAGCGGGGGCCTGATCGGTGGTGGGCATCCGGTCGGGGCGACGGGTATCCGGATGATCGTCGACGCCGCCCGCCAGGTCTCCGGCACCGCCGGCGAGTATCAGGTCGACGGCGCACAGACCTTCGGCACCCTGAACTTCGGTGGTAGCACCGCCACCACCATCAGCTTCGTGATCGGCTCTGCCGAGGAGGTTTCGTGAATACCGACGTTGTCGCCAAATACCTATCGACGCTGCCCGAGGATGACGATCACCCCTACCGCACCGGGCCCTGGCGACCGCAGACCTGCGAATGGGATGCCGACGACCTGATCGCCGTCGAGGGTGAGATCCCGACCGATCTGGACGGGGTCTACCTGCGCAATACCGAGAACCCGCTGCACCCGGCGTTCAAGGCCTACCACCCCTTCGACGGTGACGGAATGTTGCACATCGTCGGCTTCGGTGACGGTAAGGCGTTCTACCGCAACAGGTTCGTCAAAACCGACGGATTTCTGGCCGAATACGAAGCCGGTGGACCACTGTGGCCCGGTATCGCCGAACCCGTCGAGCTGGCTCAGCGCGATCACGGCTGGGGTGCGCGCACCCTGATGAAGGATGCGTCGAGCACCGATGTCACCGTGCACCGCGGGGTGGCGATGACGAGCTTCTACCAGTGCGGCGATCTGTACCGCATCGACCCGCGCACCGGAGACACCCTCGGCAAGCAGCCGTGGACGCCCGCCGGGCTCGGGGTGTCGGCACATCCCAAGGTCGACGATGCCACCGGCGAGCTGCTGTTCTTCAACTACGGCAAGGATGCGCCGTACATGCACTACGGAGTGGTCGACGAGACCGACACCCTGGTGCACTACATCGACGTGGAGCTACCGGGTCCGCGCCTGCCGCACGATATGGCGTTCACCGAGAACTACGTGATACTGAACGACTTTCCGCTGTTCTGGGACGCGGAGTTCCTCAAGCACAACGCCCACGTCCCCCGGCTGCACCGCGACCTGCCGTCGCGGTTCGCGGTGATCCCGCGCCGCGGATCGGAGGTGAAATGGTTCGAGGCCGACACCACCTATGTCCTGCACTTCACCAACGCCTACGAGGATGGCGACGAGATCGTGCTGGACGGCTTCTTCCAGGGTGATCCCGAGCCGGTCAACGGTATCGACAACGGGATGAATCCGAAGTGGCAGCGCATCTTCCGCGGATTGTCCCTCGACGGTATGCAGACCCGCCTGCACCGCTGGCGGTTCAACCTCGTCACCGGCACCACCCGCGAGGAGCAACTGTCCGACAGCCTGACCGAGTTCGGGATGATCAACTCCGGGTACGCCGGTCGCCCCTACCGCTACGCCTATGCCGCCACCGGTAAGCCGGGCTGGTTCCTGTTCGACGGGCTGGTGCGCCACGACCTGCAGACCGGCGCCGAGGAGCGCTTCTCGTTCGGTGAGGGTGTGTACGGCAGCGAGACCGCCATGGCACCGCGGGTGGGTAGCCGCGGTGAGGACGACGGCTACCTGGTCACCATCACCACCGATATGACCGCGGACGCGTCGTACTGCCTGGTGTTCGATGCCGCCCGGGTGTCCGACGGACCGGTGTGCAAACTGCAACTACCCGAACGGGTCTCCAGCGGAACACATTCCACCTGGGCACCCGGGTCCGAACTGCGGCGGTTCCGGCCAGAAGGACCCGCGTCGGCGCGGTGACCCCGACCCGACTTGCCGCCGGTGATGTCAATGCCGTCGGGCGCATGCTCGGCGTGCTCGCCGACGAGTGGACGCCGTTGATCGTGCAGCAATCGCTGCTGGGAGCCACGCGGTACGCCGAGTTCGCCGCGCGTCTGCCCATCTCACATTCGGTCCTGAGCCGACGCCTGGCAGCGATGACCACCGACGATCTGCTCGAACGTGTTCGTTACCAGGACAATCCGCCTCGTTTCGAGTACACCGCCACCGGACGCGCGCGGAGCCTGTGGCCGGTGCTGACCAGCATCTGGCACTGGGAACGCAGCTGGGTGCCCGACCATCCCGAGCCGTTGCCGGTGATTCGGCACGCGGTGTGCGGTGCGGCATGCTCGCCGGAGCTGACGTGCCGCAACTGCCGCCGGCGAGTCTCGACCGGTGACCTCACCGCGCACTGGGGGCCCAGCGGATCATGGGCACGCTCGATACCCGAGGTGTCCACCCGGCGCCGGTCCCACCGCGACCGCGCCCACGGAGCCTCGGACCTCTTCCCGCACACGATGAGCATCCTCGGCAACCGGTGGACGTTCGCCATCATGGTGGCCGCCTTCGTCGGGACCACCCGATTCTCCGAGTTCGCCGGGCAGCTCGGCGCTCCCCCGGCTTCGCTGGCCGACCGGCTGCAGATCCTGGTGAGCAATGGCGTGCTCGACGGTGACTACCGGCTGACACCGAAGGGGGATGCCGTCCTGCCGATCATCGTCACCGCCCTCGACTGGGCGCAGCGATGGTTCGTCGCCGACGAGGGTCCGGCGGTGATCGTGACCCACATGGGCTGTGGCACAGACTTTGTCGGCACGCTGACATGTGACCGATGCAACGCCGCCCTCCGCGGAAATGACATCGAGAGGGGCTGGCACTCGACGCGCTCGAGTGCTAAATTCGGTGGTGCACAGTGATTGGCTGCCCGCCAGGGTGGTGGGCTCTTGATCGACGAGGAGGTGGATTGCTGTGCTCCGTTTCGATCCGTTCAGTGACCTTGATTCCATGACCCGCAACCTGCTGACCGGTCAGACCGGCTCGACGCGCACACCGAGGTTCATGCCGATGGACCTTTGCAAGATCGACGATCACTACGTCCTCACCGCGGACCTGCCCGGTATCGACCCCGGATCGGTGGACATCAGCGTGGACAACGGCACGCTCACGATCTCCGCCCACCGCACGGCGCGCTCCGAGGACTCGGTGCAGTGGTTCGCCAACGAGCGGTTCTTCGGCAGTTACCGCAGGCAGCTCTCGCTCGGCGAAGGCATTGATACCGCGGCCATTTCGGCGACCTACGAAAACGGGGTGCTGACCCTGACCATCCCGCTGGCCGAACGCGCGAAGCCGCGCCGCATCGAGATCGCGCACTCCACTCAGAAATCCGTCGAGGCACCGACCGTCGACGCCGATTAGGTCGCGGNTTGGACCGCACCGCCGGCCACTCGATATCCAGGATCGAATACACCACGGTGTCCCGGCGGGAACCGTCCGGCAGGAGCTGATGGCTGCGCAGCACACCGTCGAGCTTGGCGCCGAGACGTTCGATCGCCGCGCGGCTGTCGGCATTCATGAAGTGCGTGCGGAATTCCACTGCTACACAACCGAGCTCGTCGAACGCGTGGGTCAGCAACAACAGCTTGGCCTCGGTGTTCACCCCGGTGCGTCGCGCGGTGGCCACATACCAGGTGGCACCGATCTCCAGCCTGCGGTTGGGTTCGTCGATGTTGAGGTAGCTCGTCGACCCCACCAGCGTGCCGTCCAGCCGGCGCACCACGAACGTGCTGCCCCGCGTATCCGCCAGCCTCGTCTGCACCCAGGCATGCGTCGTCACTGGTGACGGTGCAGAGGTGAACCACAGGTCGCCGGCATCGGCGACGGCCGCGATCTCGTCGGCGTGGTGGGAACCCAGCGGCTCCAAGACCACCCAGCGTCGACCGGTCAGCACCACCGGCGCCGGGAAACTCATGCGTCCGCCCGTCTCCAGGCCACCACCATGGTCGCCACCGAGAGCAGCACCGCCACCACGGTGACACCGGCCGCCAGGTACATGCCGTAGCCCACCACCACCGGGTCGTGGACGTAGAGCCGGAAGTACCAGGCGATCAGCGCACCGATGATCATCGAAACAGACAGCGCCGCAGCGGAAGCCAATCGCGCCGACAGTTCCCGGGCCGCCATCGCCGCCGCGACCATCAGCAGCGCCGAGAGCAGCACGATCAGCTGCCCGACCCCGAAACCGGGCGGCGGCACGTCGATGCTGCCGAGCTTGCCGCCGATCGCGTTGGCCCGCCCCGAAGCCGTGGTCAACCACGGCAGCCAGGCGCTCACCGCGAGTACCAGCGCGCAGAACGCGACCAGCCAGCCGGGACGCAATCGAGCCATGCGCCACAGATTATCGGGTGGGTCTGCGTAGGCTGAACTGCCATGACGGAACTGCCCGACTGGGCCCGCGATCTCGACCTCGCCCCGCACCCCGAGGGTGGGTGGTTCCGCGAAACCTGGCGCAGTGACCTCACCATTCCGCAGTCGGCGTTGCCGCAGGATTACTCCGGGCCACGCCAGGCCGGTACCGCGATCCTGTTCCTGCTGATGCCAGGTCAGCAGTCCGCCTGGCACACCGTGCGCAGTGCCGAGCTGTGGCTGTACCACCGCGGCAGCCCGCTGGTGCTGGAGGTGGGCCGCGAGCAGCACGACGCCGACAGCGTGCTGCTGGGGCCCGATATCGCCGCCGGCGAGCAGCCGCAGTTCGTGGTGCCACCCGGATACTGGCAGCGGGCGACCCCGCGCGACCAGGCGCCCACATTGGTCAGCTGCGTGGTGGTCCCCGGGTTCGACTTCGCCGACTTCGCCCTCAGCGCGGGGACAGACCCCAGCCGAGAGTGACGCAATGGTCGCCCACGGAGTCCCCGCGGCGACCAAAGCGTCACTCTCGCGCCGGAAGCTAGGAGTAGACCTTCTTGAACTGCTCCAGCGACTGCTTGATATCGCCCTTGAGCGCACCGGCGACGATCATCCCGATCGGCCCGAACAGCGCGGGCCCACCCAGATGGATGTCCAGCTGCACCGACGCGCCGTCATCGACCGGCTTCACCCGCGCGATCAGCTTGATCTTGACCCCGCCGACACCGTCACCGTTGAGCGTCATCGACTCCGGCGGCCGGTAGTTCACGATCGCCCAGTCCACCCGGTTGTGCATCCCCTTGACCTCGACGATGGACGAGATCTTGGTGCCCTTGTCCAGGGTCTCGGGCAGCTGCGAGCGCCACACCCGGTGGATCGTCAGCCACTCGTCGAAGCGGGACAGGTCCGATGCCGCATCCCAAGCCTGCTCCGGTGACAGCGGAACGTCGATGGAGACCGACAGCTTCGCCATCTACGGCGCCGCCGGCGGCGGGGGCGAACCGGCCGGAGGCTGACCAGACTGCTGGCTCGGCGGCACCTGCGGCGGTTGCTCGGCGCCGGTGTGCTCGCGGGCGGCCTTCTTCGCGGCCTCCTGCACCTTGTCGACATGCTGGGCGTACTTGCCCTGGGTCTTCTGGTCGACCAGGTCACCGGCCTTCTCGATCACGGTGTCGACCTTGTCGGTGTTCTTGGCCACCAGGCCCTTGATCTTGTCCAAGAAACTCATGCCCCAACCCTAGCGCCACAGTTTCCGCGGTTCACCGGATAGTTTGCCCTCGACCCACCACGCGATCTCGACCAGCGCCGCGCCGACGGCGCCGATCAGCAGGCCCATCGAGGTCAGTGCGAGGTTGGACGGGTCGAGCAGGAAGGTCCGCTGGGCCAGCGGGAGCGCGAAGATGACCACATAGGCCAACCCGGACGCTGCCACCAGCGCCACCCGCCACCACTCGTAGGGGCGCGCGACGACGGCCAACACCCATACCGAGGCGACAAGCAGGGTGATCAGGGCGGTCGTCGACGCCTGGGTCTGCTGCTCGACAGTGGCACCACGCCCCTCATAGGCGAGCAGGTAGGAGACGAAGGTGCTGACCCCGACGATGACGCCGGCCGGCAGCGCCGAGGTCATCACCCGTCGCACGAACCCCGGCTTGGCCCGCTCGTGATTGGGCGCCAGCGACAGGATGAACGCCGGGATCCCGATGGTGAACCAGGCGGCGATGGTGACGTGGATCGGCTGGAACGGATACGGCAGCGGATCCGACCCGAACAGCTTGGCCGACACACCGCCGATGCCGACGAGAGCAGCCAGCAGCACCGAGTACACCGTCTTGGTGAGAAACAGGTTGGAAACCCGCTCGATGTTGCCGATCACCCGGCGCCCCTCGGCCACCACATAGGGCAGGGTGGCGAACTTGTTGTCCAGCAACACGATCTGGGCCACCGCACGTGAGGCCGAACTGCCCGACCCCATCGCCACACCGATATCGGCATCCTTGAGTGCCAGCACGTCGTTGACACCGTCACCGGTCATGGCGACGGTATGCCCGCGGGACTGCAGCGCGTGCACCATGGCCCGCTTCTGGTCGGGACGCACCCGCCCGAAGGTGGTGTACTGATCCAGCGCGGCGGCCATCTCCTCGGTCTGCTCGGGTAACCGCCGGGCGTCCAGGGTGTCGCCGTGCAGGCCCAGCGTGCCTGCCACCGCGCCGACCGATTTGGCGTTGTCCCCGGAGATCACCTTGACCGTGACCCGCTGGGAGGCGAAGTACTCGAGGGTGTCCTTGGCGTCGGGTCGCACCCGCTGCTCCAGGATCACCAGCGCGACGGGGGTGACGGTGCCCGGTGCGTCCGGGGCATCCACCGCGCTGTCGCAGGACCCGAGCAGCAGTACCCGAAGCCCCTGTGACCCGATGCGTTCGGCCTCGGCGGCCTCCGCGGATTCCGGATCCAGCAGGACGTCGGGGGCGCCGATCACCCAGTTCCCGTGTTCGCCGTAGGAGCTGCCGCTCCATTTGGTGGCGGATTTGAAGGGCGCGTTGGCGGTGGCGGTCCAGCCCGGCGGATCGGCGTAGGCCTCGGCGATGGCCGCCATACTGGCGTTGGGCCGGGTGTCGTCGGCGGCCAACTGGGCCAGCACCGCGGCGGCGTCGGATTCACCGAACGCCTCCAGATCGCTGACCCGCATCCCGTTCTCGGTCAGGGTGCCGGTCTTGTCCGCGCAGACCACGTCGACGCGGGCCAATCCCTCGATGGCGGGCAGTTCCTGCACCAGGCACTGCCGCCGGCCCAACCGCACCACGCCCACGGCGAACGCGATCGAGGTCATCAGCACCAGGCCCTCGGGCACCATCGGCACCAGCGCGCCGACCATCCGCAGCACCGATTCCCGCCACCCCGCGTCGGTGGTGAACAGCTGGGTGTAGATGATCAGCGCTCCGGCGGGCACCAGCAGGTAGGTGATGAACTGCAGAATCTTGTTGATACCGCTGCGCAGTTCGGATTTCACCAGGGTGAACTTGCTGGCCTCCTCGGCCAGTTGCGCGGCGTAGGCCTCGCGACCCACCTTGGTGGCGCGGTAGGCCCCGGTGCCTGCGACGACGAAGCTGCCCGACATCACCTTGTCGCCGCGATCCTTGGGCATCGGATCGGCCTCACCGGTCAGCAGTGACTCGTCGACCTCAAGGTTGTTCTCCTCCAACACCTCTCCGTCGACGGTGATCTGGTCCCCTGGACCGACCTCGATGATGTCGTCGAGAACGATCTCGCGCGGCGCCACGGAACGGGTACCGGACTGCCTGCGCACCATCGGTTTGGCCTGCCCGACGATGGCCAGCTTGTCCAGGGTCTGCTTGGCCCGCAGCTCCTGGATGATGCCGATGGCGCTGTTGGCCACGATGAGCAGTCCGAACAGCCCGTTGATCAGCGACCCGGTGGCCACGACGATGGCGAACAGGACACCGAGGATGGCGTTGATACGGGTGAACACGTTGGCGCGCACGATCTCCGAGACGCTGCGCGCCGCCCGGGTGGGTACGTCGTTGGTCTTACCCTCGGCGACCCGCTGGGCAACCTCGGCGTCGGACAGACCGGTGATGATCGCTGTCATCTCGTAAATACTCCGTCGTCGTAGTACTCCAACGTCAGCTTCGCGCCGTCGAAGGTGGCCGTCGATATCGTCCCCGGTGGTGCGTTCTCGGTGACGAAGGAGAAGGTGAACACATTGCCGTCCCAGTGGGTCAGCTCGAAGGAGTCCCCCCGCGGGCCCATCCCGAGCAGCAGCGTGCCGTCCCGCTCGGTCACCGTCGCCGGGCCCCAGAACTCGTTGCGATAGGTGCCCACATAGTTCGAAAGTGGCTGCGCCGGAGCGGGATCGGCAGGCGGCGTCTTACCGACCAGCGATCCGACCGGGTCACTCATCGGCAGCATCCGGGAGGAGTACAGGTCATACCAGGGCTCGCGGACCTCGCCGAACTGCACCAGATCGGCGAACTGTGCGGTCAGCGCCTCCGGCACACCGGAGATCGTCCCGTTGGTCAGGGCGATGATCCCGACGTCGGCCGAGGGCAGCAGCAGCACGTTGGTGCCCGCCCCGAGTTGGAAGGCACCCGAATGGCTGGCCTCGGTGCGGGCGGCGGCGGTGGTGCTCAGGTTGAATCCGTAGCCGTAGAACCCTGATCGCATGGCCGGTTCGCTGCCCGGGCTGGACACGATCTGCGGGGTCAGCGCAGGCAACAGCGACGCCGGTTGCATCAACGGTCGGCCCTCGGCGAGCACCATCGCCATCCAGTGCGCCATATCGGTCACCGAGGAACTCACTCCGCCGGCCGGGGACTGGGCATCGGGATCCCTGGTGTAGCGCGGTTGGTAATCGCCGGGGGCGACCCGGATGTGCCCGACCGCCCGGTTCTGCCGCCCCTGGTAATCGGCGAACCGGTAGCTCGTCGAGGTCATGCCCAGTGGTTCGAACAGCGATTCCTGGGCCAACTGCTCCCACGGTTCGCCGGCCGCCGCGGCGACCGCCTCGGCACCGGCGGTCAACCCGAAATTGGTGTAGGCGTATGAGATCCGGAATGGGTCCAACGGCAGCTGCCGCAGCTTCTCCAACACCGCGCGCCGGCCGTAGCCGATGTCCTCGAGCTGATCGCCGGCGTGGTCGGGCAGCCCGGACCGATGCGAGAACAGGTCACCGATGGTGAGCATGCGGGTGACGGCCGGGTCGGACAGGGCGAACCATGGCAGCTTCTCGGCCACCCGGGTATCCCACCCGACGGTCTTCGCGTCGACGGCGCGGGCGGTGACGGTGGCGCTCACCGGTTTGGACAGCGAGGCCAACTGGAACACCGTGCCAGCGTCGACCGCCTCACCGGTGCGGATGTCACGCACCCCGAAACCCTTGGCGTAGATGGTTTTTCCGCCGTGCACCACGGCCACCGCCATGCCGGGAACACCGGAGGTCTGCAGCAAGCGTTCGGCCATACCGTCCAGCTCGGCGACGGCGTTGTCCACCGCGTTCGCCGGCAGCGGCATGGCCGGGACCAGCGGTGGCGGAACCGGTGCCCCGGTGGCGCGGGCCGAGGTCGTGGCGGTTTCCGGCGCACCGGAATCCGTCGCACAACCGGCCAGCACCAGGACCGCCGCGGCACAGGTCAAGATCAGTCTCACGGCATCAACGCTATCGGGTCAGCCGCGCCACCACGCATTGATCGCGGCAGCAGACACCTGCTCCCCCGGACGCGGAGTCGCCACCGCGACCCCCTCGGCGGCCGCCGCGGTGAGCATCCGCTCCACCGGCTCCGACCACGGGTGCGGCGCCAACCGGAAGGTCGCCCAGTGGATCGGCACCAGCAGTCCGGTATCGCTGACGTCGCGGNACCGCCTCCTCGGGGTTCATGTGGATATCCGGCCAGCCGGGATGATAGGCACCGATCGGCATCAGGGTGAGGTCGAACGGGCCGTACGCGTCGCCGATCCCGGCGAATCCGCTGGTGTAGCCGGTGTCACCACCGAAGAACACCCGATGTCGCGACCCGATGAGCGCCCACGACGACCACAGCGTCACATTGCGGGTGAGGAACCGGCCGGAGAAGTGCCGGGCCGGGGTGCACACGATGGTCAGCGAGCCCAGCTGTGCGCTCTGGTCCCAGTCCAGCTCGACGATGCGCGCTGCCGGGATCCCCCAGGTGCGCAGGTGGGCGCCGATGCCCAGCGGCACGTAGAACTTCGCGCGCTGACTGCGGGCCAGCGCCACGATGGTGTCGATGTCGAGATGGTCATAGTGATCGTGGCTGATGATCACCGCATCGACCGCGGGCAGCTCGTCGAGATCGGCGGGCACCGGATGCAGCCGCTGCGGGCCGATCACCCGCGAGGGCGAACAACGCAGACTCCACACCGGGTCGGCCAGCACCCGGTATCCGTCGACCTCGATCATCACCGAGGAATGCCCGTACCAGGTGGCGGCCAGATCGGCGGGCGCGGTGTCCGGCGCCGGACGCACCAGCGGGATCTCCCGCGGCGGGTGCTGCTGTCGGCCGCCGGTGAGCAGGTCACGCACGAGCGCGAACTGGTCCTCCCGGCTCAGCTGCACCTCCGATGCCGGTTCGCGGTTGACGAAGACGCCATCGCGCCAGTTCGGTGACCGCTTGGCCGTGGCACCGATATCGGCGGCGCCCAGCGCGGCGGGCGTGCCCTGCGCGGCCCTCAGCAACCACCCACCCGCGGCCACCGCTGCGGTTCCACCCAGCACCCGGGCCGCGGCGCCGAACATCAGACGCCTTGGAACTTGGGTGCGCGCTTCTCGATGCGGGCGACCTGCGCCTCGATCACGTCGGGGCTCGCCCAGGCCTTGTCGAAACCCTCCTTGTGGGCCGGCCACGGCTCCTCGTAGGCACCGTCGTCGTTGAGTACGCGCTTGGAGTGCGCCACCGACAGCGGGGCGTAGCCGGCGATCTCGGCGGCCCAGCTCTGTGCGTCGGCCAGATCGCCCAGCCGGTTGACCATGCCGGTCTGCACCGCGGTGTCCAGGTCCAGACGTTCGGCGGCGATCAGCATCGCCCGGGCCCGACCGTGCCCGACCAGCGACACCAGCCGGCGGATCGACCAGTTGTCCAGCGCCAGGCCGTACTTGGCGATCGGGAACTGGAAGAAGGTCCCCGGCACGGCGACCCGCAGGTCGCAGATCATCGACAGGATGACGCCGGCCCCGATGGCGGGGCCGTTGAGGGCGGCGATGATCGGCAGCGGGCTGGCATCGATGGCCAGGTTGAGGTCTCTGGCCTTGTCCGGCAGCTCCTTGGCCACCCCCTCGGCATCGGATAGATCGGCGCCCGCGCTGAACACGGTGCCCTGCCCGGTGAGCACGATGGCCCGCACTCCGCTGGACGCGGCATCCCCGCTGGCCTTCTCGATCTCCTCGCGCAGGCCGTCGACCAGCGCGGCGTTCAGCGCGTTGCGGCGCTCGGGCCGTTGCATCTCCAGGGTGAGGACGTTGCCGTCCCGGGTCACTCCAATCATGAGGCCAGCCTATTAGCCTTCTCGTGTGAGCAGTGCGCTGGCACTACGTGATGCCGTCCTGGACGAGGGTTCCTTCCGCAGCTGGGATACCGCCCCGCTGCAGGTGGCGACCTCCGAGCAGTACCGGGCCGAGTTGGCCGCCGCGGCCGAGAAGTCCGGTCTCGACGAGTCCGTGTTGACCGGTGAGGGCACCGTGTTCGGACGCCGGGTGGCCGTGCTGGCCTGCGAGTTCGACTTCCTCGCCGGGTCCATCGGGGTGGCCGCCGCCGAGCGGATCACCGCCGCGATCACCCGCGCGACGGCCGAGCGGCTGCCGCTGGTCGCCTCGCCGGCCTCGGGCGGTACCCGCATGCAGGAGGGCACCGTGGCCTTTCTGCAGATGGTCAAGATCGCCGCCGCGGTACAACTGCACAAGCGCGAGCACCTGCCCTACATCGTCTACCTACGCCACCCCACCACCGGCGGGGTGTTCGCGTCGTGGGGTTCGCTCGGGCACGTCACCGCCGCCGAGCCGGGTGCGCTGATCGGGTTCCTCGGGCCGCGGGTCTACGAGCATCTGTACGGCGAGAAGTTCCCGGAGGGGGTGCAGACCGCCGAGAACCTCTACCGGCACGGGGTCATCGACGGAGTGGTGGCACTCCCGCAACTGCGGTCGGTGCTCGACCGCACGCTGGCGGTGCTGTGTGATCCGCCGGGCCCGGCACCTGCGCCGCCCGAGACCGCGCCGGTTCCCGATACCGCGGCCTGGGACTCGGTGCTGACATCGCGGCGCCCGGACCGGCCGGGATCTGAGTTCGTGCTGCGGCACGGCACCACCGATCCCGTGCAGCTCTCCGGTAACGCGACGCAGATGCTGCTGGCGCTGGCCAGGTTCGGCGGTCAGCCCGCGGTGGTGCTCGGTCAGCGCCGGCTCGGGATGCTCGGCCCGGAGGCGCTGCGCGAGGCCCGGCGCGGGATGGCGCTCGCGGCGGGGCTGCGGCTGCCGCTGGTCTCGATCATCGACACCGCGGGGCCGGCACTCTCCGCCGAGGCCGAGCAGGACGGGCTGGCCGGTGAGATCGCACGGTGTCTGGCCGAATTGGTGACACTGGAGGTACCGACGGTGTCGGTGCTACTCGGCCAGGGCAGCGGCGGACCGGCGTTGGCGATGGTGCCCGCCGACCGGGTCCTGGCCGCCCAGCACGGCTGGCTGGCACCGCTGCCGCCCGAGGGGGCCAGCGCCATCGTCTACCGCGACACCGATCACGCACCGGAACTGTCTGCCGCGCAGGGCATCCGGTCGGCTGATCTGCTGCGCGACGGCATCGTCGATGCGATCGTCGCCGAGCACCCGGATGCGGCCGACGAACCCCGCGCGTTCACCGAGCGGCTCTCGGCGACCATCGCCGTCGAGCTACACCGGTTGCGGGCGATGTCCGATCTGGAACGGGTCGGCACCCGGCTGCACCGCTACCGCAGGATCGGCCTGTAGGACCGGTAGCCCGATCACGAAAGCCGTTGCACCGGGCTCGGACCGGGCCGTGATGGATCCGCCGTGCGCCTCGACGATCGATGCCGCGATCGACAGCCCCAGCCCGAAGCTGCCGGCATCACGTGCCCGGGACTTGTCGGCACGGACGAACCGCTCGAACAGGTGTCCCAGCAGGTCGGCGGGGATGCCCGGGCCGTCGTCGGCGACCGTCAGCTCCGCACGCCCGTCCGTCACGACGATCCCGGCCGTGACCGTGGTTCCGTCGGGGGTGTGCACCCGCGCGTTGTGGAGCAGGTTCGCCAACGTCTGATGCAACCGAGCGCGGTCACCGTGCACCCACACCGGGTGCCCCGGCAACTCAAGGCGCCACCGGTGCTGCGGCGCCGACACCGTGATGTCATTGACGGCATCGGCCAGCAGCTCAGTCAGCTCGACGGCGGCCATATCGAGATCCTGGCCCTCGTCGAGGCGGGCCAGCAACAGCAGATCGGCTACCAGAGAAGTCATCCGGCGCGTCTCGGATTCGATTCGGGCCAGCGCATATTCGGTGGTTTCCGGTAGCACGGCGGCGTCCTGGCGGGTCAGCTCGGCGTAGCCGTGGATGGCCGCCAGCGGGGTGCGCAACTCATGGCTGGCGTCGGTGATGAACTGGCGCATCCGACGATCGGAGGCCGCGACATCGGACAACGCACCCTCGACATGGTCGAGCAGCCGGTTCAGCGTGTGCCCCACCAGGCCCACCTCGGTGCCCGGGTCGGTATCACCGGCGGGCACCCGCGGGGTGATGGTGTGGTTGTCACGGTCCAGGGGCAGCGCGGCCACCTCGGCGGCCGTCGCCGAGACCCGGTGCAACGGGCGCAGGGCGAAACGCACGATGGCCAGCGTGCTCAGGGCGGTGACCATCAGCGCCAGCAGGGTCAGCCCGGACACCACGACGGTCTCGCGCATCATCGCGTCCCACGCGGGCGCGCGCGATACCCCGGTGACCAGCATCTCGCCGTCGTCGCCGAGTTGGCCGACCATCCGGTACCAGCCGAGACCGGGAAGTTCGACGGTGCGGATCTCACCGTCGGTCCAGGGGATCCGGGCGATCGTCGATACCGCATCCGGCGGCGCGGGTACGGCGTCATCGGCCAGGAAGTGCGCGGAGTCGACCACCCGTCCGTCCTGGATCAGCGCGACGACGTTGCCCTGCGCCTGCCCGATCAGGTTCACCAGGGGCTTCATCTCCCCCGGCTCGGGCAGTTGACCGTCTGCGCCGGGAGTGGAGCGGTACTTGACCACCGAGGTGACACAGCCCTGCAGCGCCCCGGCCAACTGGGTGTCGATGATGCCGAGCACCGAGGACCGCAGCGTCAGGACCGAGGTGGTGCCGATGGCGGCCACCGCGAGCATGACCATCACAGACAGCCCGACGACGAGTTGTCTGAGCAGGGTCCAGTTGCGCCACATCCGCCTCACGGGGCGGCCCGCAGCAGGTAGCCCACTCCGCGGACGGTGTGGATCATCGGTTCTCGGTCGGTGTCGATCTTCTTGCGCAGATACGATACGTACAGATCGACGATGCTGGTCTTCCCGCCGAAATCGTAATCCCAGACCCTTTGCAGAATCTCCATGCGGCTCAGCGCTTTTCGCGGGTTACGCATCATGAATCGCAGTAGGTCGAATTCGGTGGATGTCAACGCGATCGGCTCGCCCGCGCGGGTGACCTCTCGGCTGGCGACGTCGAGGGTGAGATCACCGACGGTCAGCGACTCCTCGTCGGTCGGCGTCAGATAGGCGGTCCGGCGCAACAATCCACGCAGCCGGGCGACCAGCTCCTCCAACGAGAACGGTTTGGTCATGTAATCGTCACCGCCGGCGGTCAGCCCGGTGACGCGATCGGCGACCGAGTCACGCGCGGTGAGGAACAGTGTCGGGGTGTAGGTGCCGGACTCACGGATCGTCGCCAGGACGCCGAGACCGTCGGTGTCGGGCAGCATGATGTCCAGCACCAGCAGATCCGGGGTGTCGGCGCGGTACTTCTCGACGGCCTCGGCGGCATCATGGGCGACGTCGATCTCCCAGCCCTCGTACTTCAGCGCCATCCGGATCAAATTGGTCAGCGCGCGTTCGTCATCGACGAGCAGCACCCTGATCGGGGACCCGTCGGCACGGTACATCTTCGGTAACTGGCCGAGGATGGCGCGCCGCGGTCCTTGGTCGTCGACGGGTGCGGTGCTCACCGCTCCATTGTTGCCGCAGTTCACAGGGAAAGATCATGTGAATCGTCTATGAGAGTGCCGTTCACCGCACCACCTGCCAGAACACTTGGGGGCATACCGATCTGGCCATCCACCGAAAGAGGCGCACCACGTGTCCATCGCGAGATCCACCACCACGACGCCTGCCACCTCCGCAGTCGACGATCGCCTGTCCGCCAACGCACCGATCGCGCTCGGGGTTTTCCGGATCCTGGTCGCGCTCATGTTCGCCATGCACGGCACGATGAAGCTGTTCGGTTTCCCCAGCGGATCACCCGCGGCACTGGGAACCTGGCCGGACTGGTGGGCCGGTGTGCTGGAGATCGTGCTCGGTCTGTTGATCGCCGTCGGATTCTTCACCCGCCCGGCGGCGTTCGTCGCCTCCGGCATGATGGCCGTCGCGTACTTCTGGATGCACTTCCCGGAAGCGTTCTGGCCCATCGACAACGGTGGCGAGAGCGCCGCGCTGTACAGCTTCTTCTTCCTGCTGCTGGTGTTCACCGGCCCTGGAGCGTTGTCGATCAACCGTAGGTAGGTAGCCCCCACTTTCCGGTACGTGCGTGCCAACATCTGCATCCATGACCACTTCGACAGTCGATGCCGTTGCACGCTCGCAGGATCCGCTGACCGCCCGGGCCCCCCTGGCTCTCGGGGTGTTCCGCATCCTCGTGGGTCTGATGTACGCCATGCACGGCACGGTCAAACTGTTCGGCTTCCCCAACGGGCCGACGGTCACCTTCGGCGCCTGGCCGAGTTGGTGGGCGGCGATGCTGGAAGTGGTGTTCGGCCTGCTCATCGCGGTGGGGTTCGCCACGAGGGTGTCGGCGTTCATCTCCTCCGGCGTGATGGCCGTCGCCTACTTCTGGAAGCATTTCCCGGAGGGGTTCTGGCCGATCGCCAACGACGGGGAGACCGCGGCGCTGTACAGCTTCATCTTCGCGCTGCTGATCTTCACCGGCCCGGGGGCGTTGGCGTTGCGCGGAAAGGGCTGACCGGGCTCACACCTCGATCGGCGGGTTCAGCCGCTCCATCGTGTACTGCCGGTCCCGCCGGGCCGCCCACGAACTCGCGGCCAGCGCGGCGACCAGCAGCCCACCGAGCACCGCGATCGCGATCCACATCCGGTGATCGACCCCGCCTGCGATGGTCTGTCGCAACCCGTTCACCGCGTAGGTCATCGGGTCGAACGGGTGCAGGATCTGGAACGGTTTGGCGGTGGTCTCCACCGGATAGATGCCACCGGCCGAAACCAATTGCAGCATCAGGAAAGCCAGCGTCACCACCCGTCCCACCGACACCCCGAAGACGGCGTTGAAGGCCTGGATGACCGCCAGGAAGGTGGCCCCGATCAAGAGCAGGAACGCCACCGTCGCCAATGGATGTTTGGCCTGCAATCCGACGCCGAAATGCACCACCACGTACATCACCGCCACCTGGCACACCACGATCAGCAGTGCGGGCCAGTAAGAGGCCAGCGCCACCCGCAGGGCGCCGAGGCCGTGCACGACGGGCCGCGACTGTATCGGTTTGAGCAGCATCCAGATGATCAGCGCCCCGATGAACAATGCCAGGGGCAGGAAGAACGGCGCGAACCCCGTACCGAACGTGGCCGCCGGGTTATCGGTGCGCAGGTCCAGCGCCACCGGGGTGGCGATGGTGCGCGCCACGTCGGCGCGCTGCTGCGGCGTCCAGGACGGCACCTGGGCCGAACCTTCCTTCAGCTTGCCCGCCAGCTCCGCACTCCCGTCGGCGAGTTTCTGTGTGCCGTCGGCGAGTTGGTTCGCACCGTCGGTCAACTGACGCCCACCGGCGGCGAGCTGGACCAGTCCGCTGTTGAGCTGGTGAGCACCGTTGTTCAGTTGGTCGACACCATCGCGCAACTGGGCCACGTCGTCACGCAATCCACCGTTGAGCGCGCGGGTGAGGAACACCCGCAGCTTGCTGTTCGGGTCGCCGAGTTCGCCTTCCAACCGGGATGCGCTGTCGCGCAGCTTGATCAGGCCGTCATCGGTCGTGGGGTCGATCCCGTTGGCCCGCAGCAGTCGTTGCGCACCGGCCAGGACGTCACCGGCGTGCCGCACCGTGGGATCGGGGTTGGTCTGCAGGATGCCGAGCGCCTGGTCGACGATCGCCGCGGCCTGCGCCTGATCGATGTTCAGCGCGGCAACGCGATCCGTGGTGGAGCGCACCGCCGCACTGAGCCGCTGGGCGAGCAGGCCCACCTCGTTCGGGTCGAGTTGCAGCCCGTGGACACGATCCAGCATCTCCAACAGCGGGCCGGTCGCCGAATCCACCCGGGAGGCCAGCTGCTGGGTGCCCGCCATCAGCTGTGCCGACCCGTCACGCGCGGTGACCAGACCGGTGGTCAGTTGACCGGCCCCGGTGGCCAATTGTTGGGCACCATCGTTGGCCTGGGCATTACCGGCCGCCAGCTGTTGGGCGCCGTCTGCGGCCTGCACCAGACCGGCCCCGGCATCGGTCAGACCGGTGAGCACGGTGCCGACCGTCTGCTGCCCGATGCTGGCGTTGACCTGGTTGATGACCTCACGGGCGGCGTTCTGCCCAATGATGGAGCCCAGGTAGTTGTTGGCGTCGTTGAAGGCGAAGTCGATCTGCGCCTGCTGCGGCGAGCCTCCCGAGGGTGAGGCGATATCGGCGCTGAAATCCACGGGCAGGGTGACGGTGAAGTAGTACCTGCCACTGCGCAGTCCTTCGGCCGCCTCGTCGGCCGAAACCTCGTGCAGCTGAAGTTGTCCGGAGCTGATCAGGGCGTCGGCGACCTGTCTGCCCGCGTCCAGGGGTTTCCCGTCGACCTCGGTGCCGGTGTCCTCGTTGACCAACGCCACCGGCACCTTGTTGACGGCATCGAACGGATTCCAGAATGCCCACAGGTACATTGCGCCGTAGAGCAGTGGCATCAGCACCACCGTCACCAACGCGATCCGTGGCATCGCCCCGCGGGAGAAGCGCTTCAGGTCCGTGCCCAGCGACATTCCGGCAAGCATGGTCACTCACTCACTTTCAGCTCGGCTTTGACGCCGGGAACGGGATTGGCCGATGCGGTGACCACCGTCTGGTTCTCGCCCAACGCGAGCAACCGGTCCAGCACCACCGCGCGGTTGTTGTCGTCGGTGATGCCGTCGAGGTCACCGACCACCAGCAGCGGCGGGGTGTGGGTATTGGCCAGCGCGATGCGCAACAGAACCTGGCTGAGCTCACCGATCTGGTCGAAATAGGCGTCCATATCGGGCAGCGGCACCTCCCCGAACGTCGGCGCGCAGAGGGCGCTGAGATCGGACACGCCGGCCTTCCCGATGAACCGGTACCAGGGCGCGTCCCAGCGCAGCTGCTCGGTGATCAGATCGGCGACGGTGACCGACTCGGCGATCTTGTCCAACGCGTCGATATTCGCCAAGGCCGAGACGGCGAAGATCTTGCGGGCATCGCTGTGCCCGAACACCGTGATGGTGCCCGCCTGGACGCGCATGCGCCCGGCCAGTGTCAACAGCAGGGCGGTGCGACCCGTGCCGGCCGGATGGATCATCGCCGTCACGCCACCGGCATCGACGTCCAGGTCGACCGGGCCGTAGACCGGGCCCCACGGGCCCTTGACTCGTATTGCTCTGGCGACGACGGCCGGTTCGGGATCTGCCACCGACCAATCTCAGCACACACCTCAGCTCAGGTGCAGGTACCCGCCGAACATCTCCAGCAATTGTGCTGTCCGCCACCAGATGAGCACGCCGAACAGCACCAGGAGCCCGCCCACCACCGCGGCCTGCACCACGTTTCGTTGCGCGCGCGGTGCGTAGACGAAACCGGCGGCCACCAGGCCACCCGCGATCAGACCGCCGAGGTGGCCTTGCCAGCTGATGGCACCGGCGCCGATCAGCGGGGCCGCGAAGGTGAACACCACGTTGAGCACGATCAGGCCGATGACCCACTTGACGTCGAGGTTGAGCTTGCGCGACACCACGAAGATCGCACCGAACAGTCCGAACACCGCGCCCGAGGCGCCGGCGGTGGCGGTATTGAGCGGGGAGATCAGGTACACCAGCACCGACCCGCCGAGCGCGCTCAGCCCGTAGAGCGCGCTGAACCGAAGACGGCCGAGCAACCGCTCCAGCGCCGGGCCGATGACGTACAGGGCGTACATGTTGAACAGGATGTGGGCGATGCCGTAGTGCAGGAACGCCGAGGTGATCAGCCGGTAGAACTGGCCGTCGGCCACCGCGGGTGGCCACAGCGTCAGCTCGTTCTCCAGCCGCCCCGACGCCATCTGCAGGACAAACATGACGATGTTGATCGCGATGAGTGCGTAGG
Source organism: Mycolicibacterium sp. 22603 (assembly GCA_052044345.1). GTDB lineage: Bacteria > Actinomycetota > Actinomycetes > Mycobacteriales > Mycobacteriaceae > Mycobacterium. Next base: position 154,760 of record JBQEMX010000004.1, on the reverse strand, counting down.
TGATCACCGGGGTGTCGCCGGCGACCTTGCCGCCGAATCGTCCCTGGACGGGCCGGACGGTCGCCGCGCCGGCGGCGACACATTCCGGGCATTGGTGGCCGACCGCGGCCGACTGCATGCAGTCCCCGCAGATGTAGCGACCGCAGCGGGTGCAGGAGACATAGGTCGGGCGGCCCGGATGGCGATAGCAGGCCGGGGCCGGCGGTGGCGGCGGCTGCTGCGGGTAGGTCATGCAGTCGCCTCGCAGGCTCGGCCACCGCATGTGTATCCGTTGACTCGCTCGCAAGCGTCGCTCATGTCCCCCATCATTCCCGATGCGGCTACAGACCCAGGATCTGCACGCTCTCCTCGCGCATCTGCACCTTGCGGATCTTGCCGGTGACGGTCATCGGGAACTCCTCGACCAGGTGCACGTAACGCGGGATCTTGTAGTGCGCCAGCCTGCCCTCGGCGAACGCCCGCAGCGCCTCGGGATCGAGGGGTTCCGCACCCGGCTTCATCTTGATCCAGGCGCAGATCTCCTCGCCGTACCGCGCGTCGGGCACGCCGATCACCTGGGCGTCCTCGATGCCGGGGTGGGTGTAGAGGAATTCCTCGATCTCACGCGGGTAGACGTTCTCGCCGCCGCGGATCACCATGTCCTTGATCCGGCCGACGATGGTGCAGTAGCCGTCCTCGCGCATCACCGCCAGGTCGCCGGTGTGCATCCAGCCGTCGTCGTCGATGGCCTGGGCAGTTTTGTCGGGATCGTCCCAATATCCGAGCATCACCGAGTAGCCCCGGGTGCAGAACTCGCCGGGTTGTCCGCGGTCGACGATTCCGCCGGTGTTCGGGTCGATGATCTTCACCTCGACATGGGGGTGTGCCCGGCCGATGGTGGCGGTGCGGCGCTCCAGGTCGTCGTCGTGCAACGTCTGGCACGACACCGGTGAGGTCTCGGTCATGCCGTAGGCGATGGCCACCTCGGCCATGTGCATCTCGTTGATACAACGCTTCATCACCTCGACCGGGCAGACCGCGCCCGCCATGATGCCGGTGCGCAGACTCGACAGGTCACGCTCGGCGAAGCTCGGGTGGTTCTGCATGGCGATGAACATGGTCGGCACGCCGTACAGACCCGTACAGCGTTCGGCCTCAACGGCTTCCAGCGTCAACCCGGGATCGAATCCGGGGGCGGGGATGACCATGGTGACACCGTGGGTGGTGCAGCCGAGATTGCCCATCACCATGCCGAAGCAATGGTAGAACGGCACCGGGATGCAGAGCCGATCACCGGGGGCGAAGTTGATGCCCTCGGTGACGAAGAAGCCGTTGTTGAGGAGGTTGCGGTGCGACAACGTCGCACCCTTCGGAAAACCCGTTGTGCCCGAGGTGTACTGGATGTTGATCGGATCGGTGTTGGACAACATCGCCTGGCGTTCGGCCAGCCGGCCGGCGGGTACCGCGGCGGCGCGCAGCGCCTCCCAGTCGCCGGTGCCCAGGAAGATAACCTCGCTCAGCGAGGGCGCCTCCCTGCGTACCTCGGCGACCATGCCGACGTAGTCGCTGGTCTTGAACTCGGTGGCCGAGATCAGCATCCGCACTTGCGCCTGGTTGAGCACATAAGCCAGTTCGTGTGTGCGGTAGGCGGGGTTGATGTTGACCAGGATGGCGCCGATCTTGGCGGTCGCGTACTGGACGATGGTCCACTCCGACCTGTTCGGAGACCAGATTCCGACACGGTCGCCCTTGGCGATGCCCCGGCCCATCAGACCCCGCGCGATGATGTCGATCTCGTCGTCGAGTTCGCGGTAGGTCCACCGCTTTCCCTGCGCGACGTCGACAAGCGCCTCGATATCCGGGTGCGCGGCGACAGTGCGTTCGAAGTTGGCACCGATGGTCTCTTCGATGAGCGGTGTCGTGGTCGGCCCCGCGTCATAGCTTTGCATCCAGTCCATTCGACTATTTCCCGTCGCTTCGCTCGCCCACCGGCCTATTTCCCGTCGCTTCGCTCGCCCACCGGCCTATTTCCCGTCGCTTCGCTCGCCCAGGAGATCCTCGTAGCGATGCTCGGTGTCGATCGGCTTGCCCGACCTGTGCGCCTCATCCTCGCGCCTGCGCAGTTCGACGCGCCGGATCTTGCCGGAAATGGTCTTGGGAAGTTCGAAGAACTCGACGCGACGCACCTTCAGATAGGGCGCCAGATGGTCACGGGCGTATTCCATGATGCCCTTGGCCGTCTCGGCATCGGCCGGCCATCCGTGTGCCAGTGCGACATACGCTTTCGGGACGGCCAGCCGGGTCTCATGCGGCTGCGGGACGATGGCGGCCTCCACCACCGCGGGATGCTCGATGAGCACGCTCTCCAGCTCGAACGGTGACACCTTGTAATCACTGGATTTGAAGACATCGTCCGTGCGCCCGATATAGGTGATGTACCCGTCGGCGTCACGGCTGGCCACATCGCCGGTGTGGTAGTAGCTGTCGGCCATCACCGCCGCGTTGCGTTTCGGGTCATCGAGGTATCCGGTCATCAGATTCAGCGGCCTGGCAACGAGATCCAGACAGATCTCGCCCTCGTCGGCCTGATCACCGGTCAGCGGATCGACCAGCACCACCGGCACACCGGGCATCGGGCGGCCCATCGAGCCGGGCTTGACCGGCTGGCCCGGGGTGTTGCCGATCTGCAGGGTGGTCTCGGTCTGCCCGAAGCCGTCCCGGATGGTCAGTCCCCACGCCCGCTCGACGGCGCCGATGACTTCGGGGTTCAACGGCTCGCCGGCGCCGAGGATCTCGCGCAGACCGTCGGGCTTGGGCCCGAGGTCGGCCTGGATGAGCATCCGCCACACCGTCGGCGGCGCGCAGAACGTGTTGACGCCGGCCCGACGGATCTGGTGCAGCAACTCGGCGGCATCGAAACGGCTGTAGTTGTAGACGAAGATGGTCGCCTCGGCGATCCACGGCGCGAAGAAGCAGCTCCAGGCGTGCTTGGCCCAGCCCGGTGAGCTGATGGCCAGATGCACGTCACCGGGTGTGACGCCGATCCACGCCATCGTCGACATGTGCCCCACCGGGTAGGACACCTGAGAATGTTCGACCAGTTTCGGCTTGCTGGTGGTGCCCGAAGTGAAGTAGATGAGCAGCGGGTCGCCCGTCGTGGTCACCGCTTCGAACGTCTCCGGGGTCATCGCGTAGGCGTCGGTGTAGGAATGCCAGCCGTCCGCCTGTCCGACGCTGATCCGCGTGTACTCCCCCGGCACATCGTCGAACTTGCCGGCAACGGCGGCGTTGGCGATGACGTATTGGGCCGCCCCGCGGGTGATGCGATCGGCCAGGTCCTCGGCGCCCAGCGCACCGGTGGTCGGCATGATCACCGCGCCGAGTTTCGCGACCGCGAGCATGGCCTCCCACAGTTCGACCTGGTTGCCGAGCATCAGGATGACGCGATCCCCCTTGCCGACGCCCAGGCCCTTCAGCCAGGTCGCGACGCGATCGGAACGCTGCGCCATCTCGGCGAAGCTGATCTTGGTCTCGGTGCCGTCCTGCTCGACGATCCACAGCGCCGGGCGCGTGTTGTCGCGCGCGATGACATCGAACCAGTCAATCGCCCAGTTGAACGTGCCCTCGATATGCGGCCATTCGAAGGTGCCGACCGCCTTGTCGTAGTCGCTGATCACGGCCACCAACTGGTCGCGGGCGGCCCGATAACGCTCGGTGTTGATGCTCATGACGACTAGGATCTAGGTCACACTTACCCGCCCGCTACCCCCGGAAGAGGGGATACCCGTGTCGTCCCTGTTGCGTCCCCGCGACACCGACGCCGTGCGCGCCGCGCTCCGCCAGGTGTCCGCCGAGGGGGATGTGCCGGTGCTGTTCGGCGGTGAGGTCCACGGGGACACGCTGTTGTTGACCGAGTTCGTCGGCACCCGGACCGCCGGGCTGCGGGGGCTGGTGGTGCGGTCGAATTCCGGGCTGGGCGGGGCGACCATGGTCGCCGGACGGCCGCTGTCGGTGTCGGATTACCGCAATGCCGCCTCGATCACCCACGATTACGACGCCCCGGTGCTGGGCGAGGGCATCCGGTCGGTCCTCGCGGTGCCGGTCGTGGTCGACGGATCTGCGCGGGCGATCCTGTACGGCGCGTACCGGTCCGGGGCACCGTTCGGTGGGTTGGCCGCGGATCTGATGGTGGGGTCGGCACGCCGGCTGGCCCACGAATTGCGGGTGCGTGACGAGGTGGACCGCCGGATGCGGCTGCTGGAGGCACGGATGACCGGCGCGGCGAATCCGGAGACCATCCGGGAGGTGTACGCGGGACTGCGCACGCTGGCCGCCGGCGCCGAGACCGATACCGCCACCGAACTGCACCGGTTGGCCGACCTGTTGTCCGCGCCCGCCGCGTCGGAATTCCACCTGAGCCCGCGGGAGCTGGACGTGCTCGCCCAGATCGCGCTGGGCTGCACCAATGCCGAAGCCGCCGAACGGCTTTCCCTGAAGACCGAGACCGTGAAGAGCTATCTGCGCAGCGCCGCGGGGAAGCTGGGCACGAAGACTCGGCACGAGGCAGTGTCGAAGGCGCGCCGCGCCGGGCTGATTCCGTAGCGCTTTCCAGCGTCGGCAGGCATTTACGCCAGCGACTCCACCCACGCCCGGTGCAACCCGGCGAACCGCCCACCGGCGTCGACCAACTCGCTTGGCGGGCCGTCCTCGACGACCTCGCCGTGCTCGAGCACCAGCACCCGGTCGGCGCTGAGCACCGTGGACAGCCGGTGCGCGATCACCACCGCGGAGCGGTCGGCCAGCACCGTGGTCATGGCGCGCTGCACCATCCGCTCGCTGGGAATGTCCAGCGATGACGTCGCCTCGTCCAGGATCAGCACCGCCGGGTCGGCCAGGAACGCCCTCGCGAACGCGATCAGCTGACGTTGCCCCGCCGAGAGTCGGCCGCCACGCTTGGCGACATCGGTGCCGAAGCCCTCGGGCAACCCATCGATGAAGCGATCGGCACCGACCGCCGCTGCGGCCGCGCGTACCTCGGCGTCGGTGGCCGTCGGCCTGCCGAACCGGATGTTGTCGGCGATGGTCCCCTCGAACATGAAGTTCTCCTGGGTCACCATCACCACCTGCTCACGCAGCGCGCTCTGGGCGATGTCACGCAGGTCGATCCCGTCGAGGGTCACCGCGCCGCTGACCGGGTCGTAGAACCGCGCCAGCAGCTTGGCGATCGTCGTCTTACCCGCCCCGGTGGTACCGACCAGCGCGACGGTCTGCCCGGCCGGGATATCCAAGGTCAATGACGGCAGCACCGGACGATCCGGCACATAGGAGAACTGCACCTCGTGAAAACCGATATGGCCCTTCACGTCCGACAGCGGCACCGGGTGTGCGGGATCCTGGATGTCCGGGTCCTGGGCCAGCACACCCGCGATCTTCTCCAACGCCGCCGACGCGGACTGAAAGGTGTTGAAGAACTGCGAGATCTCCTGCATTGGCTCGAAGAAGATGCGCAGGTACAGCAGGAAGGCGGTCAGCGTGCCCAGCGTCATCTCGTCGTGCAGCACCAGGTACCCGCCGAACAGCAAGACCGCACCGGTGGTGAGGTTGCCGGTGAGCCGCACCGCGGGCATGAAGATCGCGAGCAGTTTGAAGGCCCGCTCGTTGATCGACTTGTACTGATCGGCAACGTCTTCGAAGATCTGCTGGTTGCGTGGTTCGCGGCGGTAGGCCTGCACGGCCTTGATACCGGTCATGGTCTCGACGAACTGCACAATGACCAGCGCGGCGGCCTCACGCACCTTCAGATACGTTTTGGACGACTCGCTGCGGAACCACCACGTCAACAGCACCAGGATCGGGAACGCCGTCAGGCAGACCAGCCCGAGCCGCCAGTCCAGCACCACCAGCAGCACGGCGGTGCCGAACATCGTCAGCACCGCGGTGATCAGCCCGTCGAAACCGGTGGCCAGCATGTCCTGGATGGCGTCGACATCGTTGGTGGACCGCGCCACCACCCGACCGGAGGTGTAGCGGTCGTGGAACGCCACGTCGAGGCGCTGGAAATGCCGGAACAGCCTGCGCCGCAGTTCGATCAGGATCTCCTGACCGATCCGCCCGGACCGGCGCAGGAAGTACATCCGGCTGGTGGCCTGCACCACGACCACACCGCACAGCGCGGCCAGGATCAGGATCAGCTCATGCGCGGTGCCACCGGCGACGATCGGCGGGATGCCGTGGTCGATACCGCGCTGCACCAACAGCGGCACCGACAGCCGGGCGGCGTTCTCCACCACCACCACGACCGCCAGCACCGCGAGCACCGCCTTGTAGGGGCGCAGCAGGGAGCCCAGCAGCGAACGGGCCTCGCGCCGCCGCGATACCGACTCGTCGATGGGCAGGTTGTCGTCATCGGCGGTGACCGCCTGCCCGCGCCAGTCCGTGTTCGCCGTCATTGCTCGGCCCCGGCGAATTCGTCGTCGGCGGCCAGCAGGTACCGGTACTCGGGCGCATCGGCCAACAACTCGGCGTGGGTGCCGACCCGCGTGACGGTCCCGTTCTCCAGCAGCGCGACCCGGTCGGCCAGCAGCACCGTCGAGGCGCGGTGGGCCACCACGATGCCGGTGACATCACGCAGCACCCGGCCCAGCGCCTCGGTGACCTCAGCCTCGGTGTGCACGTCCAGGGCGGACAGGGTGTCGTCGAGCACCAGGATGCGCGGTTCGGCGATGATCGCGCGGGCCAGCGAAAGCCGTTGGCGCTGGCCACCTGACAGGCTCATGCCCTGCTCACCGATGCGGGTGTCAAGCCCGAACGGCAGGTCATAGACGAACCCGGCCGAGGCCACCTCGATACCGCGGGCCAGGTCCTCCTCGGTCGCGTCCGGGTTACCCAGGCGCAGATTCTCGGCGACCGACATGGAGAACAGCGTCGGATCCTCGAAGGCGGTGGCCACGGTGTGCCGCAGCGCGGGCAGCGACAGATCCCGGATATCGGTGCCGTCGACCAGGATGGTGCCCTCGCTGACATCGTGCAGCCGCGACAACAGCGAGGCCAGCACCGACTTCCCGGAACCGGTCGCACCGACCAGTGCGACCGTGTCCCCCGGCTCGACGGTCAGATTCACGTGCTGGAGGGCCCATTCTTCGGAGTCCGGGAAGCGGAAGCCCACGTCGACCAATTCCAGCCGTCCGCCACGGGGCAACTCGGACACCGCCCCGTCGGTGATGGTGCGCGGCTCGTCGAAGATCTCGACGACACGGTTGGCCGCCGTCATCGACTCCTGCGTCATGGACAGCAGGAAACCCAGCGACGCAATCGGCCACACCAGCGACAGCATCATGGTGATGAACGCCACCAACGTGCCCATGGTCACCAGCCCGTGCCCGGCGGCATAGGCGCCGAAGCCCAGCACGATGATCAGCGTGACGTTCGGGATGACCTCAAGCAGTGTCCAGAACTTGGCCGACACCCCGACCTTGCGGATCTCGGTGTCGAACAGGCTGGTCGCGCGATCGTCGAAACCGCGGTACGCGTGCTCCTCGCGGCCGAAGGATTTGATGACCCGCAGCCCCAGCGCGGACTCCTCGACATGGGTGGCCACGTTGCCCGCCTGGTCCTGGGACTGCCGCGACAGCATGGTGAACTGGCGCTGGAAGTGCAGGATGGTCAGCGTGATCGGCACGATCGCGACCATCACCACCACGCCCAGCGGCCAGTACATGGTCAGCAAGATCGCGGTCACCACGATGATCTGGACGATGTTGAGCATCAGGAACAGCAGCCCGAAGGACAGGAACTGCCGGATCGCCGACAGGTCGTTCATCACCCGGGAGAGCAGCTGGCCGGACTGCCAGTTTCCGTGGAAGGACATCGGAAGCACCTGCAGCCGCGCATAGAGATCCTTGCGGATATCGGCCTCGACCCCCATCGTGGCGCGAGCCACCAGCCAGCGCCGGACGAACCACAGCACGGCCTCGGTGACCAGCAGCGCCATCGCCGCCAACCCCAGCGTCCACAGCCCGGCCGAATCCTTCTGCCGCACCGGGCCGTCGATGACGGCCTTGGTGAGCAGCGGCACCGAGACGGTTGCGCCGAGGCTGACGAAGGCCGCGATCACCATCGCGATCCAGCGCACCCGATAGGGCTTCAGGTAGGGCAGCAACCGCAGGATGTCCGAGGAGGAACGGATGCGCCGCGGCGGTGCAGCGATGGCGGGTGCCGACACCAACCCTTTACGCGCACTCGACATACGACATCACCTCCTCCCCCCGACCATCTTGAGTTCTACGGCACGGGTCCGACAACCCGATTAACGCTGTGTACCCAACGTAAAACCTGAACAATGGATGAGGTCAAACTGTTTCCGCGTGGCGCCGACCGGGGAAAGTACCTGGTTTCAGCCGGGTAGATGCCGAGCGCGACGAGGCTGAAGCGGTGTAGGAAAAGTGCTCCACCACCGACACCTGTTCAGCCGGTTCCCGATGCTTGTGCCGAGACTGAAGCCAGGGAGGAATGCGGGCAGCCGAACCCGGCCACCCCACAACCCCGCAGCGCCGACCGGCCAGCATCCCCCAGCCACCGGGCCGTTTGGGGCAGTATTGGCGGCATGGAAAGTGGTTCCTCGACCTCGCCTCGGGTCCTCGTCGTCGACGACGATCCCGACGTCCTCGCATCGCTGGAACGCGGTCTGCGGCTGTCCGGCTTCGAGGTGTCCACCGCCGTCGACGGCGCCGAGGCCCTGCGCAGCGCGACCGAGACCCGCCCGGACGCGATCGTCCTGGACATCAACATGCCGGTGCTCGACGGTGTCAGCGTGGTGACCGCGCTGCGTGCCATGGACAACGACGTCCCGGTGTGTGTGCTCTCCGCGCGCACCAGCGTCGACGACCGGGTCGCCGGTCTGGAGGCCGGTGCCGATGACTACCTGGTGAAACCCTTCGTCCTGCAGGAGTTGGTCGCGCGGGTGAAGGCGCTGCTGCGCCGCCGCGGGTCGACGGCGACGTTCTCCTCGGAGACCATCTCGGTCGGCCCGCTGGAGGTCGATATCCCCGGCCGGCGTGCCAGGGTGAACGGCACCGATGTCGACCTGACCAAGCGTGAGTTCGATCTGCTCGCGGTGCTGGCCGAACACAAGACGGCGGTACTCTCCCGCGCCCAGCTCCTCGAGCTGGTCTGGGGTTACGACTTCGCCGCCGACACCAACGTCGTCGACGTGTTCATCGGTTACCTGCGCCGCAAGCTGGAGGCCGGTGGCGCGCCCCGACTGCTGCACACCGTGCGCGGTGTGGGCTTCGTGCTGCGGACGCAATAGCCCGTGGACCTGTACGACCGGCTCTACCGGCTGCTCGGGCTGCCCAAACGCATCGTGTCGCTGCGCACGATCGTGTTGGTCGCGGCGCTCGGCGTCGTCACCACCGTCATCATCATCGGGACCTGGGTGTGGATCGGCGTCACCAATGAGCAGTACAGCCAGCTCGACCGGCGCCTCGACTCGATCAGCAGTCTCGGCGATGTCAGCACACTGCTCTCCGACGCGATGAAGAACGACGGCGACGCCCCGGTGGTCGACCCCGATCTGGTGCGCACCGCGCGCATCGGCGGTGCGACGGTGTCGGTGCCCACCGATGTGGTGCTGCCGGAGTTCCCCGACGGTTTCCAGACCACCACCATCAACGGTGTGCAGTATCGGGTCCGGACCTTCACCGCGGGTCAGGCATCGATCGCGCTGGGTTCGACGCTGACCGACACCGAGCGCCAGATCGACAACCAGCACCGCCGGGTGCTGCTCATCAGCGGCGGCGTCATCGGCGGCACCATGGTGGTGGGCTGGATCATCTCGGCGATCATGATCACCCCGTTCCGGCGACTGGCCCAGCAGGCCCGCGCCATCAATGCCCAGTCCAACCCGGATGAAGTGAACGTCCGCGGGGTGTGGGAAGCCAGCGAGATCGGCGAGGCCGTCGAGGGCATGCTGGCCCGTATCGGTGACGAACAGCAACGCACCAAGGCGGCGCTGGAGTCGGCGCGCGACTTCGCCGCCGTCGCCTCCCACGAACTGCGCACACCGTTGACCGCGATGCGCACCAACCTCGAGGTGTTGGCCACCCTCGACATGCCCGAGGACCAGCGCGCTGAGGTACTCGGCGATGTCATCCGCACGCAATCGCGGATCGAGGCCACCCTCTCGGCGCTGGAACGGTTGGCCCAGGGGCAGTTGGCCACCTCCGACGACCACGCTCCGGTTGACCTGACCGATCTGCTCGACCGCGCCGCCCATGACGCGATGCGGGTCTATCCCGAGCTCGACGTCTCGCTGGTGCCCGCGCCCACGGTGCTGATCCTCGGGCTGGCGGCCGGTCTGCGGTTGGCCGTCGACAACGCGATCGCCAACGCGGTCAAGCACGGTGATGCGACCCGGGTTCAGCTGTCGGCGGTCAGCTCACGCGAGGGTGTGGAGATCGCCGTCGACGACGACGGCTGCGGCGTCCCCGAGGAGGAACGCACCAAGGTGTTCGAACGGTTCTCCCGTGGCTCGACCGCATCGGCGTCGGGGTCCGGGCTGGGGCTGGCGCTGGTGGCACAGCAGGCCGAGCTGCACGGTGGGACCGCCTCGCTGGAGGCAAGCCCGCTGGGTGGGACCCGGTTGTTGTTGCGGTTGCCCGCCCCGCATTAGAGCCTGCCGGCAGCTAGGGCAACCGGCGCAGGCTGAACGCCAGTGTGCACACCACGCCGGCGATGAAGGACACGAGCAGCAGGCCGGTGCTCACGATCGATCCTCGCTCTCCTGCGGGCGCGGCGTGACCGTCAGCACGAGCACCGTCCAGGTCAGCGCCGAGCCCAGCACGAATGCCAGCAGGTACCCGAACCACTGCATCAGGAAGTCCATGTCCGTCGCCCCGCCTATTCCGGCACCGGCGGAGCCATGGAGAGCACCGCGATATCGTCGATCACCTTGAGGTCCGGCCAGGCTGCGCCGACCGCGCGCGCCAACCGGAGTTTGGCGGCATCGGATTGCGCCGTGCCGAACAGTGTGATGGTGGCGCCCTCGATACTGAATCCGAAGTCCGCCAACGGCGCCCCGGCCTTGAGGACACCGTCGAACCGGGTGAGATCGGCGGCTGTCACACCGGCGATGGGGGTCAGCAGGTCGAGCACAGTGGTGCCGGGCAGGTTGGTGCGCACCTTATCCATGGCAAACGCCACCGACGCCGGGTCGGGCAGCTGACCGGACAAGACGACGTCATTGCCCTTGCGCCGCAACGAGAACGGCGCCACCATGGCCTCCGGCCCGGCCGTCTCGGTGTCGGTCGCGCTGGTGGCGATGGCGGGCAGCTCGGGCAGGGCCTCGCGTTGCGGCGAACCCGCCCAACCGATCAGCCCCAAGCCCAACGGCACCACGATCAACGCCGCCAACCAACCGGCACCCGGCGCGCGCCGGTAATAGCGCGTCGCCGGGCGTCGGTGGGAAGTGACCATCTGTCGCTCAGCGGGCGCCGAGCAGATCGATGACGAAGATCAGCGTCTTACCCGAGAGGCGGTGGCCTCCACCCGCGGGACCGTAGGCCTGCTCCGGCGGGATGGTGAGCTTGCGGCGGCCGCCGACCTTCATCCCCGGAATACCGTCCTGCCAGCCCTGAATCAGTCCGCGCAACGGGAACTCGATGGATTCACCACGATTCCACGAACTGTCGAACTCCTCGCCGCTGTCGTATTCGACGCCGACGTAGTGCACCTCGACGGTGCCGCCGGGCACCGCTTCCGCACCGTCACCGACGGTGATGTCTTCGATGGTCAGCTCGGTGGGCGCCGGGCCATTGGGAAATTCAATCTCAGGTTTCGTTGCCACGATTTACAACCGTAGTCGGGCAGACTGACTTTGTGGCCATGGACGCGGACACCGATCTGGACATCGTCATCGTCGGCGGCGGACACAATGCGTTGGTCGCCGCCGGTTATCTGGCCCGCGCGGGTCGGCGCGTCAGAGTGCTCGAACGGTTGAACCACGTCGGCGGCGCCGCGGTGTCCGCGCACGCCTTCGACGGTGTCGATGCTCGGCTTTCGCGGTATTCGTATCTGGTGAGCCTGCTGCCGCGGCGCATCATCGATGATCTGGGTGCCCGGCTCAGACTGGTGCGTCGCCGCCAGTCGTCCTACACGCCCGATCCCGCGACCGGCGGGGCCACCGGACTGCTCATCGGGCGCGACAGCACGTTCGGCGCGGTCGGNGAGGCCCGCTTCGCCGAGTTCTACCGCCGCGTGCGGCTGGTCACGACCGCACTGTGGCCGACTCTGCTATCCCCGCTGACGACCCGTGCGGTGGCCCGCGACCGCGTGCTGTCCGGTGGTGATCCGGCGGCAGCGGCGGCCTGGCACGCGCTCATCGACGAGCCCATCGGCCACGCCATCACCGAGGCGGTGAGCAGCGACCTGGTCCGCGGGGTGCTGGCCACCGACGCGTTGATCGGGACGTTCGCCGCCACCGACGACCCCTCGCTGATCCAGAACATCTGCTTTCTGTATCACCTGCTGGGCGGCGGGACCGGCGACTGGGAGGTGCCCGTCGGCGGCATGGGTGCGGTCAGCGGTGCGCTGACGGCGGCCGCTTGCGGTTTCGGGGCCGAGATCGTCACCGGCGCCGAGGTCTATGCGATCAGCCCCGATGGCGAGGTGCGTTACCGCACAGGCGAAGTCGAGCACGTCGTGCGGGGGCGGCATGTGCTGGCCGGGGTGACGCCAGCGACGTTGGCCCGGCTGCTTGGCGAACCGGAGCCCGCGGTGGCGCCCGGTGCGCAGATCAAAGTGAACCTGATGCTCACCCGGCTACCGCGGCTCCGCGACCCCGGCGTCAGCCCGGAACAGGCGTTCGGGGGCACCTTTCACATCAACGAGACGCTGCACCAACTCGATTCGGCGTACGCCGCCGCGGCCTCCGGCGTGCTGCCAGAACCGCTGCCGTGTGAGATCTACTGTCATTCGCTCACCGACCCGAGCATCCTTTCCGAATCACTGCGCCGGTCGGGTGCGCACACCCTGACCGTGTTCGGCCTGCACACTCCGCATCGACTGTTGGACGGACTGGATCCCGACACCGCGCGGCTCCGGCTGACCGCAGCCGCCCTGCATTCGTTGAACACCGTTCTGGCCGAACCGATCCAGGACGTCGTGATGCTGGACCGGCATGGCCGCCCGTGCGTGGAGGCGAAAACCACCGGCGATCTGGAGCAGTCGCTGGGGATGACGGCGGGCAACATCTTCCATGGCGCTCTGAGCTGGCCGTTCGCCGAGGACACCGAAGAACTGGACACCCCGGCGAAACGCTGGGGTGTGTCCACCGCACACGAGTCGATCATGTTGTGCGGCTCGGGGACTCGCCGCGGCGGCGCGGTGTCCGGGATCGGCGGGCACAACGCCGCGATGGCGGTGCTGGAGAGTTAGACCTGCGCCGCTTTGCGCAGAATCTTCTGTAGTGCAACCAGATCGGCGTCGGTGAGCGAGCGCACCAGCTCCGGGGCGGGATTGTCGACGCTGCCTATGACGGCCAGCATCTCGCGTCCGGCCCCGGTCAACGACACCTTCTTACACCGCCTGTTGTCGGGATCGGTCTCACGGATCACCAAGCCACGCGTGGTGAGGTCGTTGACGGCTACGGTGGCCGCGGGCGCGTCGATGGTGGCCGCGTCGGCGATCTCCTTGACCGTAAGGGCTCGGTTGGCCAACCTGCTGAGGATGCGAATCCTACTGAACGGCAGTCCCGTTCGTTCGACGACGGCGCGTTTCCAGGTGTCCTGGTTGTTCATCACCAACGAGGACATCAATCGCCACACATCATCCGCGAGGTCAGACATCGGCGTGCGCCTTCGGTCCCTCGATGAGCGGGGCCAGCCGTCGCGCCGACTCCATCGACCGCGTGGTGGTCGACACCACGCCGAGGACGGCGACCACCACGCCCAGCACCACACATGTCGACCAGAGGGGGCGGGCCGCGTCGGCGAAGTTCACGGCCGCCGCGGCATGGCTGGAACCGGCTGCCGCCAGCGCCGCGCCGGCAATCGAACCGCACAGCGCCACACCGATACTCACGCCGATCTGGCGGCTGGTGCTGGTGACCGCGGATGCGGCTCCGGCCCGGTCCAGCGGCATCCCGCTGACGGCGGCATTGGTGATCGGCGCATTGACCATGGAGAAGCCGATGCCGAACACCGCGAAGACCACCATGAGCATCCACACCGGCGCGTTCTCGGGCAACAGCACCAGAACGGTCGAGGCCACCGCGATCATCAATCCCGAGATCACCAATGACGGCCGAGCTCCGTACCGCCCGACCATGCGCCCCGACAGCGGCGAGAAGATCAACGCCCCGACCGCAATGGGCAGGTAGATCAGTCCGGTCTGGACTGCCGAATATCCGCGCGCACCTTGCAGATACAGCGACATCATGAACAGCAGCGCCCCCCAGGACGCGAAGGCGCAGATGGCGATCACGGTCGCCGAGGCGAACGGCACACTGCGGAAGAAGCGCAGATCGATGAACGGGTCCACGCGCCGGGACTCGAAACGCAGGAACGCCGCGAAGGCCAGCGCGGCGAGCACCGCGGCACCGGTCACGCGATAGCTGCCCCAACCCAGCGCCGGACCCTCGATGAGGGCGAACACGGTGCCGAACAGGAACAGCACCGCCAGGAGCTGGCCGACCGGATCGACATTGCGCATGGTCGCGGATTTGGTCTCCGGCACGAACAGCGCCGTCAGCACGATGGCCGCCAGACAGATCGGCAGATTGATCCAGAACACCGCGCGCCAGCTGATCAGATGGATGAGCAGACCACCGACGGTGGGACCGAGCGCCATCGAGATACCGACGACGGCTCCCCAGATGCCGATGGCCCTGGCCCGTTCGACCGGTCCGGTGAACACCTGCGAGATGATGGACAACGCCACCGGATTGAGCATCGACCCGCCGATGGCCTGCAGGAAGCGCGCGGCGATCAACGCGTCGATACCGGGGGCCAGGCTGCACAGCAGCGAACCGACGGCGAAGACGGTGAGCCCGATCTGGAACACCCGCCGGCGCCCGAAGCGGTCCCCCATCGCGCCCGAGAGCATCAGCAACGAGGCCAGCACCAGGGTGTAGATGTCGATCACCCATTGCAGCTGGGACGCCGTCGCCCCGAGATCGGCGCGGATCGACGGGATCGCGACGTTGACGATGGTGGCGTCCATCGACACGATCAGCAGACTCAGGCAGCAGGACGCCAGAATGATGCGCTTGCGCGCCGGTGTCATGCCCGCCACTGCATCGCGACCAAGTCCGGGAACAGTTGTATTCACACAACTATTGTGAAACTACAACTGTCCAGCGGTCAAGCCGAATTTCGTCGAATGGTGTTCGCCTGGGGTGGGTAAAGCGTCAGCGGGCGCCCAGGTCGACGTAATCACGCTCGGTGTAGCCGGTGTAGATCTGGCGCGGACGGCCGATCTTCGAGGGCTCGGAGTGCATCTCCTGCCAGTGCGCGATCCAGCCGGGCAGCCGACCGAGCGCGAACAAGACGGTGAACATGCGGGTCGGGAACCCCATCGCCCGGTAGATCACGCCGGTGTAGTAGTCGACGTTCGGGTAAAGCTTTCGCTCGACGAAGAAGTCGTCGGTGAGCGCGATCTCCTCGAGCTGCTTGGCGATGTCGAGCAGCGGATCCTCCACACCGAGCTTGCCGAGGATCTTGTCGGCCTGTTCCTTGACGATGCGGGCGCGCGGGTCGTAGTTCTTGTAGACGCGGTGACCGAAGCCCATCAGCTTCACGCCGTCCTCGCGGTTCTTGACCTTCTTGACGAACGTGGCGACATCGTCGCCGCCGTCGCGAATCTTGGTCAGCATCTCCAGCACGGCTTGGTTGGCGCCGCCGTGCAGCGGACCCCACAGCGCATTGATGCCGCCGGAGATCGAGGTGAACAGGTTGGCCTGCGAGGAACCCACCAACCGCACCGTGGAGGTCGAGCAGTTCTGCTCATGGTCGGCGTGCAGGATCAACAGCATGTCCAGGGCGCGGACGATCTCGGGGTCGACCTCGTAGGGTTCGGCCGGGAAACCGAAGGTCATCCGCAGGAAGTTCTCGACCAGCGTCAGCGAGTTGTCCGGGTAGAGGAAGGGCTGCCCCTCGGACTTCTTGTAGGCGTAGGCGGCGATGGTCGGCAGCTTGGCCAGCAGGCGGATCGTCGACAGGTCGACCTGCTTGCGGTCCAGCGGATCCAGCGAGTCCTGGTAGTAGGCGCTCAAGGCATTGACCGCCGAGCTCAACACCGGCATCGGGTGGGCGTTACGCGGGAATCCGTCGAAGAAGCGCTTCAGGTCCTCGTGCAGCAGGGTGTGCCGCTGGATCTGGTTGGTGAAGGACTCCAGCTGCTCGGCCGTCGGCAGCTCACCGTAGATCAGCAGGTAGCTGACCTCGATGAAGGTCGACTGCTCGGCCAGCTGCTCGATCGGGTAGCCGCGGTACCGCAGGATGCCGGCGTCGCCGTCGATATAGGTGATCGCACTCTTGGTGGCCGACGTGTTGACGAACCCACCGTCGAACGTGGTGTAGCCGGTCTTGGAGAGCAGCGGCCCGAGGGCGATTCCGTCGGAGCCCTCCGTGGCCTTGACGATGTCGAGGTCGATCTGACCGCCCGGATACGACAGGGTTGCTGTCTCGTCAGGGCTGGAGTTTTCGGCCACTTGAACCCCTTCTGTGGTCTGGGCTGCGCGTCACTACTGGACGGTAGTCGCTTACGTTACGTCGCGCCTGCGCGGGGTTCCCCCTCGGGTACCTCCGCCGACAGCGCCTCCGAACCCCATGGCCGCCAGGTGCGGACCAGCAGGTCATAGGCGGCTTGGATGCGAGCGGCGACGACGTCAGGCTCGATCGGCGGGTACCCCGGGGTGCCCAGACCGTGACACGCTGTGTTCATCACCACAGTCCAGGTCTCCAGCACCAGGTAGACGGCATCGTGGTCGGTCGACAGACCCATCCGCTGCGCCACCGCCCGCACCGTGGGAAACCGGCCCTTCTGTTCCCGGTACGGGATCGCCGCCAGGCTGAGACTGGCCGACGAGTTCACGATCTGGATCAGTGCGGCCATCCGCGTGAAGATCGGCGTCTGCTCACCATCGGGCCCCGGCTGCAACGCACCGAGATGCGCACGCAGCATCGCTTCGTACTCGGTGATATCGCGGGGCATCGCCGCCAGCTCCGCCGCGATGAAGGCGGCGGTGTCCTCCACGATCGCGATCACCACCGCGTCCTTGGTGGGAAAGTAGCGACTGAAGGTGCGCGGGGACACCTCGGCCGCCGCGGCGATCTGCTCCACCGTGGTGTTGTCGTAACCGTGTCGCTGACACAGGTCGGCAGCCGTCGAGATCAAAGTGGCCCGAGTGCGCAATTTCTTGCGCGCCCGCAGCCCCTCCGGCTGATCAGACATTCGTCGGGACATCGGTTTCTGTCAGGACCGGAGCGGTCACGATCGGCTCGAGCTCGCCGGGCAGGTCCACCGGTGCGCTATCGGTGCTGAACAGTTCTCCCGCGAACCCGGCGACATGCGTGCACGCGCGGTTGAGGCGATCGGCCATCACCAGCGGGCCCAGCACCGCCCCGTCATCCTCGGCGACGAGATCACCACAGGCCGCGATGATGATCGCCGAGAACATCGAAATGCCGAGCAGCATCCGCCGGTCGTCGGCGGGCACACCCATCTGGTCGGACAGCGCGGCGACGACGCTGTCGTTACGAAAATCGAATGCACTCTGACGCAGCGCATCTGCGCTGTTGATGATCCGCAGGATCAACACGACGCGCTCACTGGTCAGTCGGCCGACTCCGCCGGCGGCGGTACGTGTCAGCACCGAAACATGTGCGGACCGCAACGCTTCCAGAGGTCCGAGTCCGCGCGGAAGCCGGCGCAGTTCCAGCGCGATCTCCTCGGACAACTCCTCGAGCAGAGTCAGGAAGACCGCTTCTTTCGTGGCGAAATATCGGCTGTAGGTCCGCGGGGACACCTCGGCCAGCGCGGCGATCTGGTCGACCGTGGTCGTCTCGTATCCCTGGCGCAGGCACAGCTGCAGCGCGGCATCGATCAACGTCGTCCGGGTCCGCTGCTTCTTCCGTTCGCGCAAACCGAGATCGGTTTCCCTGTTCGCCGCAGCCACCCGAGGATGGTAACCCGTGCGACCGAGAGTGCACGGTAGGTTTCCGGTGGGCTTCGCCACGCGGACGCGGCGACTAGGGCTGTAGCCGCTCGATGCGCGCCCCGGCATCGGTGACCCGAATCCTGTTATGCACCCGGTTTTCCCGGCCTTGCCAGAACTCCACCACCTCGGGCGCGATCAGATAGCCGCCCCAGTTCGGCGGCACCGGAACCGCTTCCGTTTCGGCGAAACGTGCCGTGACGTCGACGAGTTGGTCGAGCAGGACGGCCCGCGAGGCGATCGGGTGTGATTGGCGCGATGCCCACGCACCCAGCTGAGATCCGCGCGGACGCTTGGCCCAATAGTCGGCGGTGTCGGCGTCGGACACTTTCTGGACCGGGCCGCGAATGTGCACCTGGCGGCTCAGCCCGTACCAGGGGAAGGTCGCCGAGGCATACGGCTGTATTGCCAACTGCTCGCCCTTGTCGGAGTCGTAGTTGGTGAAGAACGTGATCCCGGCTTCCGTCGCGCCCTTGCACAACACGGTCCTGGTGACCGGCCGCCCCTGCGCATCGACGGTGCCCACGACCATGGCGTTGGGTTCGGTCAGCCCCGCGGAGTGCGCATCGGAAAGCCACCGGTCGAACAGCGCCAGCCAGCCGTCGGCCAGCCAGTCGGCGTCGAGGTCCGCACTGCCGTCCTTCTCCACCGATCCGTACTCGGCGCGCATCCGGGCCAGTTCCTCGCGTTCCATGTGGATGACGGTACGCCCACGCCACACCTCACCGACGAGTGCGAGAATCTCCGGTATGGCGCAGGAGTCGGCGGTTCCACCTGATCGTCCGGAGGCGTTCACCGCCGGGTTGGAAGGCGTTGTCGCTTTCACCACCGAGATCGCCGAACCCGACAAGGACGGCGGCGCGCTGCGCTACCGCGGCGTCGACATCGACGACCTGGTATCGGATCGGGTGACGTTCGGTGATGTGTGGGGACTGCTCGTCGACGGCGACTTCGAGCGCGGCCTGCCGCCCGCCGAGCCGTTTCCGCTGCCGATCCACTCCGGGGATGTCCGCGTCGACGTCCAGGCCGGGCTGGCGATGTTGGCGCCCATCTGGGGCTTCTCACCGATGCTCGATATCGACGATCAGACCGCCCGCGAGCACCTCGCGCGCGCATCGGCGATGGCGCTGTCCTATGTTGCGCAGTCGGCCAGAGGGATCTACCGCCCCGCGGTGCCGCAGCAGTCCATCGATCAATGCCCGACTGTCACTGCACGTTTCATGACTCGTTGGCAGGGTGACCCCGATCCGCGTCATATCGAGGCCATCGACGCGTACTGGGTGACGGCCGCCGAACACGGCATGAATGCCTCCACGTTCACCGCCCGGGTCATCGCCTCCACCGGCGCCGACGTGGCCGCGGCATTGTCGGGTGCGGTCGGTGCGATGAGCGGTCCGTTGCACGGTGGCGCGCCCGCGCGCGTGCTGCCGATGATCTCCGAAGCCGAACGGACGGGCGATCCCGCTGCCGTGGTGCGCGGCATCCTGGACCGCAAGGAAAAGCTGATGGGTTTCGGGCACCGGGTGTACCGGGCCGAGGACCCGCGTGCCCGGGTGCTGCGAGCCACCGCAGAACGCCTGCGCGCGCCCCGGTTCGAGGCGGCAGCGGCGTTCGAGCAGGCGGCCCTGGCCGAACTGCGTGAGCGCCGCCCCGACCGCGCCATCGAGACCAACGTCGAATTCTGGGCCGCGGTCATCCTCGACTTCGCCCAGGTGCCGCCCTCGATGATGCCGGCGATGTTCACCTGTGGGCGGACCGCCGGCTGGTGCGCACACATCCTGGAACAGAAGCGGCTGGGCAAACTGGTGCGGCCGGCCGCGGTCTACGTCGGCCCCGCCCCACGCTCACCCGAATCCGTGCGCGGCTGGGACCGGATCCGTCCATGACGGTGTCGGATCCGTCCATGACGGTGTTCGGCTCCGCCGCACGCTCTTTCGAGCAACTGGTGCACGGACTCGGCACCGCGGACTGGGACGGGCCGGGTTTGGGCGACTGGGATCTGCGCGCCCTGGTGGGGCACACCTCGCGGTCATTGGTGACGGTGATCGACTACCTGAAACAGCCTGCACCCGACGGCGCGCTGGTCGACGCGCCGGGTTACTACCTCGCGGTCCGCGACATCAGCACCGCCGCCGGGGCCGCGGCGATCACCGAACGCGGCAGGCAAGCCGGCCGTGATCTGGGCGACGACCCTGCCGGTGCCGTCTCGGCACTGGTCGCGACCGCACTATCCGATGTGCAAGAGGCCGGCGACCCGGCGATCACCGTGATCGGCGGCATCGGCATCAGGTTGTCGGAGTACCTGCAGACCCGCATCTTCGAGCTGGTGGTGCACGGCCTGGACATCGCCCGCGCGACAGGACGCGAATACCAGCCGTCCGAGGAGGTGCTGGAAGCCGCGACCGTCCTGGCGGCCAGGATCGCGACCCGGGCGGGCCGCGGTCGTCCGGTGCTGCTCGGCCTGACCGGACGCGCCCGGCTGGCCGACGGGTTTTCGGTCGTCTGACGCTGTCCTGCCGATGAGCGTGCGCTGTCGCGATGAGAATTGCCGTGCTGCCCGGTCCATATAGCGACCCATCCCGACGTCCCATCACGGCGTCCCATCAGAGGAGCACCATGGCCATCGACATCACCCCCGCCGTCATCCCGCACCTGGTCGTCCACGACGGCGCCGCCGCCATCGACTTCTATGTCAAGGCGTTCGGCGCCACCGAGCTGGGCAGATTGCCGGGCCCGGACGGACGGCTGGTGCACGCCGCCGTGCAGATCAACGGATCGACGGTGATGCTGGCCGACCACTATCCCGAATACTGCGACGGGCACTCCGAGACGCCGAAAAATCTCGGGGGCACTCCGGTCACCATCCATCTGGTGGTCACCGATGTCGACGCCGCGTTCGCGCGGGCCACCGAAGCCGGTGCCGAGGTGGTGATGCCACTGGAGGATGTCTTCTGGGGTGACCGGTACGGCACTGTGCGGGATCCGTTCGGGCACAAGTGGTCGCTGGGTCAACCGATGCGTGAGGTCGGCGACGAGGAGCTGCAGAAGGCTATGCAGGAATTCCCGTGACCCTCGGCAGGTAGAGCTCCAACAAGCCCGTCGGCAGGGCATTGGCCCCGGTGATCCGACTGATCGCCGAGATGCTGGCGGGCTTGGGGGTGCGCTCGAGCTCAGGAGTCTCGGGATCGGATCCGTACAGACCGAACTGCAGGTGGTAGCCGTCGGCCCATTCCAGGTTGTCGACGAACGACCAGTAGGTGTATCCGCGGATATCGGTGCCGTGGGACACCAGATCCTGCACCACCGCGATGTGGTTGACGATATAGCCGGGCCGCTTGGTGTCGTCAGCGTCGGCGACGCCGTTCTCGGTGATCCACAACGGTTTTCCGTAGGACGCCGCGACCTCGAGCACCTCGCGGAAGCCACCGGGGTCGATGGGCTGGTTGAAATCACTGCAGGTCTGCTCGGATGCCTGGCAGCGCAGCGGGATGCCCTGCAGGAAGTTGAATCCCGGCACCGGCGCGAACCCGAAGCCGACCATCGGCTGCGAACCGTAGTACTGCACGCCCATGAAGTCGACCTTGTCGGCGAAGCCGGGCCGCACCTCGTCGGCGTCCTTGTGCCCGTCGAAGTTCAGGTCGACCCATCCATCGATGACGGCATTGGGGAACCATTCGTTGAACACCCGGTTCCAGGCGTCGGCGGCGGCCACATCCTGCGGGTTCACTGGATTGGCAGGACGGGCCGGAACCATGTTGTTGGCGAAACCGACCGACGCCGTGGCGTCGTACTTGTGGATGGCGTCATAGGCCGCCACATGGCCGCGGGCCTCGTTGACCAGGAAATGCACGGCGAGGTCGGGACGGATCACACCGGGCGGCCAGGCCGGAACGATGCCGGGGATGGACAGGAACTGGGTCATCACCGGCGGGACCGGTTCGTTGATGGTGACCCAGTTGTCGACCTGATCGCCGAAAGTCCATGCCAGATAGGCGGCATACTTCTCGAACTCGACCGGGGTCTGCGCGGACAGCCACCCGGCGCGCTCGACGGGCAGCCCCAACTGGGTCAGCGGACGTGCCGCGACCGGGTCGTGTATCCAGATCGGCAACGTGAAGTGGTTGACCGTCACCAACGGTTCCAGCCCGTGCGCACGCAGCGCGGCGAACACCGCCCGGTAGTGGGCGACCTCTTGCTGATCGGCCAACGCATCGAGTGCCTGCAGATCGGCAAGGCTGACCCCACCGCCCTCGTCGCCGATATCGATGGCGGCCGTCGAGTTCGGGAAGATCCGGCTCCATTCGATCGACATCCGGAAGGTGTTCATCCCCAACTCGTTTCGGGCCAGCTCGGCATCGGACTCATAGGACACGTAGGTTCCGGGCCCGTTCTCGGGCAAGCCCTTGGTCAGCCCGAGGGCTTGGTTGAGGGGATCGTGCACCCAGGCGTACCAGTCCGAGTTGGGGTCGATCGGCGAGCCGGGACCGCCCTCGGCCTGGAATCCGGCATGCGCCACGCCCCAGTGGAAGTCGTCGGGGAATGACAGGTCGACCCCCTCGACCGGAGTGACGGTGACGGTGATCGTCTTGGCCACCGCGTGCCCGCCGCCGGGATTCAGCAGCTGCCCGATGATCGGTATGTGCTGGAGGAATCCGAGCGGGCCGTGCCAATGCACACCGGAGTGCTCGTCGGACACGACGACGGTGAAACTGTCGGTGCCGCCGACGGCGGCCATCGCATTCATCGGCCGGTAGATGAACGCACCGGTGTTCTTGTCGATCACGACGGAGCCACCGTTGCTCGGCCGTCCCACCACCGTGTAGGTCAGCGCGTCACCGTCGGGGTCGGATGCGCCGACGTTGCCGGTCACCAGACCGGTGCTGGTCTGGGTGGTCTCACCGGAGTAGTCGATGCGGGGACCGGAGTTGAAGAACTCGCGCCGGACAAAGGCCAGGACCGCCCACAGCGACGGTGGGCCGGTCGGACCGGCAGGCAGGCCCGCGGCGAAGGGCGCCAGCACGGCACCGACGAAGCTACGGATCACATTGGCCACGTAGCGGATAGCGGTGACCGGGTTGGGCAGCGTCGGAGTCCAGGCCGTGGTCGCCGCGGTGGTCGAGAGCGCGGCGGCCGACATCGCGGTCACCTCGGGACGCGACGCGGCGGTCACGCTCGGCGGTTCGTCGGACGACGAGCGCGAATCATGCCCGGTGTCGGCCGGCTCCGGCGCCTCCTGGGCGGTCCGGGTATCGCGCGCCTCGAACGTGCTGCGCGCGGTCGTCCTATCCGAGGTCCGCTGCAGCGGCCCGTCGTTCGGCGGGGCCTCGGTCTCCTCGGCTTCCTCGACGGCACCGGCCTCGGTGCCCTCGACCAGCGAGTCGTCGGCGTCGAGTTCCTCTGTCGCCTCGTCGTCGATTTCCTTGCCCTCGGGTGCGTCGACGTCCCCGGGTGTGTCGACCTCCGTCTGCGCACCGCCGGTCGTGTCGTCACCGGCGTCCGGGTTCACCGACTCGCGGATATCCGGTGCGTCCTGGGAGCTCGGGGAATCGCGCGGGTCCGCGCCGGGCGAGTCGGCCCACGCCAGACCCGGTGAACCCGTTCCGAGAGCGGTCCAAATACCGACCGCCATTGCCAATCCCGCCACCCGACCACAACGCATGCATTTCCGTATACACGCTCGGTCCCGTCGGCGACCGCGTTTTGGCCGGTCTTCAGTGCCGCAGCCCCGCGAGCAGTCGCTTGCCCAGCGGCGGACGCGGCGCGGTGGCGGCCGCGGTCAGCATGTCCGGCACCTGGGTGAACTTTCCCCGCGGTCGAACCCCACCCCCACGGGCGATCTCGGCCGCGTCGATGGCACGCCAGCCCGCGGCGTCAACGACCGCGGGCTGGCGGCCTCGGACGAGCTTGTCCAGCGCCGCCGGCCTGTGATCCGGGTCGCCGAGCCGTCCTCGGTTGTAATCTTCGACCAGTTGGCGCACGGTCTCGGCCGCACACGACTTGTTGGTGCCGATGAAGCCCGTGGGGCCACGCTTGATCCAGCCGGCCACATAGGTCCCCGGCGCATCGATCACCCGACCGCCGTCATTGGGCACGATGCCCGCGGCCTCGTCGAAGGGCAGATCCGCGATCGCCTTCCCGCGGTAGCCGATCGAGGTGAGCACCATGCCTGCGTCGAGCGCGGTGGCGCCGGCGCCGGTGAACTCGATCCCGGTCACCCGGTCATCGCCGAGCACCCGGTGCGGTGTCACGTTGTAGGCCAATCGGATTCGCGGCCGGGTGATCGGCGCAGACGCGTCCCCGAGTTTGGTCAGGATCTCCAGCTTGTTCCTGGTCAACGGATCGGTCACGGTAGCCAGGTCGGCGATCACCTGCTGATGATCGGCTGCGTCCAGGACCACGTCACAGGTGGCCGTGAGGCCGATGAGTTCGGGAAGGGTGAAGGCGGAGAACTGCGGGCCGCGCCGAGCAGCGATCACCACCTCCTGGATGTGAGACGACCGCAGGGCACGCAGTGCGTGATCGGCGATATCGGTGCGCGCCAACTGATCCGGATCCGAAGTCAGGATGCGGGCGACGTCGAGTGCGACATTGCCGTTGCCGATGATGACGACCCGCTCACCGCTGAGGTCCACCGCCAGATCGGTGAACTCGGGATGACCGTTGAACCATGCCACCACCTCGGTCGCGGTGCCGGTTCCCGGCAGGTCCATCCCCTCGATGTCGAGTCGACGATCATTGGGCGCGCCGACGGCATAGAGCACGGCGTGATGGTGCTCCAGCAGATCGGCATGTGAAAGATGCGTCCCCACCTCGACATTGAGATAGAGCGTCAGACCTTTCTGCTCGACCATCCGGTCGAAGAGCGTGGTGACCCGCTTGGTGCTCTGGTGGTCGGGCGCCACCCCGGCCCGGACCAGGCCGTAGGGCGTCGGCAGCTTTTCGAACATGTTCACCCGGACCCCTCGCTGGGTGAGCAACTCGTCTGCCGCATACATGGCCGCCGGCCCGGAGCCGACGATCGCGACCGTCAACGGTCCTTTGCGCGGTTCGATCCGCGGCGCCTCCAGCACCGGGGCGAGCTTCGAGGTCGGCGGAATCCGACCCTCCCTCTTCGGATAGAACGCCGCGTTGAGCTCGATGAACGGCAGCTGGTTGTCGGTCAGCTTGGTGTCCGGCGAGATCGCCCCGACCGGACACGCACTGACACAGGCACCACAGTCGACACACGCGAGCGGGTCGATGTAGAGCATTTCCGCGGTCGCGAAACCCGGCTCATCCGGTGACGGATGGATGCAGTTGACCGGGCACGCATAGACACAGGACCCGTCGCTGCAACACGACTGGGTGACGACATGCGGCATGACCGGCGCTAGGCCACGCTGACCAGGTGCTCACGCGCAGGTTCACTGCGGTACCGGGCGGGCGGACCGTCGATCTTGCAGAGCTTCCAGATCAGCTTCGCGATCGGGTTCATCAGACCGGTGTCATGGCACAGCATGCGCACGTCGGAGAACATGTTGCGCAGGAACATCCGGGATTCGGGCGCCGAGAAGAAGATCTCCTTACGCACCGAGCGCGGGATGTCGAATTCCTTCCAGAACTCACGCGGCGGCACCACGATGGCCGAACACAGGATCCGCATGGTGAGCGGGACGAAGATCGACAGCATCCAGCGTTGCTTGCGGCGCAGGCTCGGCACCCGCTTGTGCAGGTACTGGTGCGCGAAGGAGATGTGCCGCGCTTCTTCGGCGACGTGAATCGCCATGACGCGCTCCATGATCGGATGCAGCGACTTGCCCTCGCGCAGCACGTTCTTCTGAGTGTGGTCGATGGGCTCCTCGCCGGCCAGGACGCCGAAGAAGAACGGGATGGGGAACGGGCCGGCGGCCAGCGGGATGAGCGGCTGCAGCCACTTGAGAAGCTTGGGCATACCGGGGACGTCGACGCCCATGCGGTTGACCATCTCCTGGAACATCAGGGTGTGGTTGCACTCTTCGACCGACTCGTGCAGGCAGTAGCGGTACTCCGGCGAGCCGTTGGGCACCCAGAACGAGTACTCCATGAGGCCGCGGATGAGGATGTTCTCGAAGTGCAGACCGACCTTGGCCACGTTGGCCTGGCGCCACATGCCGATCTCGATCTGCCGGTCGACGGGCTGTGCCTGGTACCAGGGATGGCCGCCGATCGGATCGGTGGCGGGCAGGATCCAGCGCTCGTCGTTGGGGATCACGGCAAAGTCGGGCGAGTCCCATTCGATGTCGTTGAACGGGTTGAAGCTGCGGCGGACGGAGCCCTCCGAGAGGGTCTGCAACATGTCCACGTACTCGGTGTCGTCCCGGACATCCATGTTCTTGCGCCACCGCTGGATCACGCGTGTCCTGGCTTCCTTGACCGCCATGTCGAGGCCTCCTCGCCTTGCCCGTGGGGTTTACATTCGATCACTCGATGTCTAGGGACAGTACCCGCGGTCCCACTAAATAAACAGGGCCTTTGCCCAGCTGTGGGACAGCCGGGTTACCTGGGTCACATGTGACCGCAGTCACAACACGAACCGGCGGCGGCACACCCTTGCGACGCCCCGGGCCCCAGGCTGACCCAGCGGTAAAAACCATGTGCCCGGACCGATAATCTTGGCGGTATGGCCGAACTGACGATCCCCGCCGATATCAAGCCGAACGACGGACGGTTCGGCTGTGGACCGTCGAAGGTCCGGCCCGAGCAGCTGGCCGCCCTGGCCGCGGCGGGCGACCTGTTCGGCACCTCGCACCGGCAGGCCCCGATCAAGAATCTGGTCGGCCGGGTCCGCGACGGACTACGTGAGCTGTTCTCCGTGCCCGAGGGATACGAGGTCGTCCTGGGCAACGGCGGATCGACGGCGTTCTGGGACGCGGCGGCGTTCGGCCTGGTCGACAAGCGCTCGCTGCACCTGACCTACGGCGAGTTCAGCGCGAAGTTCGCATCATGCGTGGCCAAGAACCCGTTCGTCGGCGACCCGATCATCGTCAAGACCGATCCGGGCACCGCGCCGGAACCCACCTCGGATCCGTCCGTCGACGTGGTGGCCTGGGCACACAACGAGACCTCGACCGGTGTCGCGGTGCCGGTGCAGCGCCCCGCCGGTGACGCGCTGGTGCTCATCGACGCCACCTCGGCCGCGGGTGGCCTGCCCGTCGACATCACCGACACCGACGCCTACTACTTCGCGCCGCAGAAGAACTTCGCCGGTGACGGCGGCCTGTGGCTCGCGGTGCTGTCGCCGGCGGCGCTGGCCCGCATCGACGCGATCGCCTCGAGCGGACGCTGGGTGCCGGACTTCCTGTCGCTGCCGATCGCGGTCGAGAACAGCCTGAAGAACCAGACCTACAACACCCCGGCCGTGGGCACGCTGATCCTGATGGCCGAACAACTGGACTGGCTCAACGGCAACGGCGGTCTGGACTGGGCGGTCAAGCGGACCGCGGATTCCTCGCAGCGGTTGTACTCGTGGGCCGAGGCGTCGGAGTTCGCGACTCCGTTCGTCGCCGATCCGGCGCTGCGCTCGCAGGTCGTGGGCACCATCGACTTCAACGATGACGTCGACGCCGCGGCGGTGGCCAAGGTGCTGCGGGCCAACGGCATCGTCGATACCGAGCCCTACCGCAAACTCGGCCGCAACCAGCTGCGCATCGCGATGTTCCCCGCCGTCGACCCCGAGGACGTCAGTGCCCTCACACAGTGCGTCGATTGGGTCGTCGCGAACCTCTGAGCCCGCCGACCTCAGCGTGTCTGCGCGGTAACGGACGGATAACAACGTAGGGTGCGCAAAGGAGGTCACTATGCGGGAACTCAAGGTCGTCGGACTCGATGTGGACGGCAAACGAATCATCTGCGAGGCTCCCGACTCCGGTGACAACTTCGCCATCCGTGTCGACAATCGCCTGCGCGCTGCGGTGCGCGGTGACAAGGCGACCTCAAATCAAACCGAGATCGAGGTCGAAGTGACCCAAGGATTGCGCCCGAAAGAGATCCAGTCCAGGATCCGCGCGGGCGCATCCGTGGAACAGGTCGCCGCGATCGCCGGTGAGGACATCGACCGGATCCGCCGCTTTGCCAACCCGGTGCTGCTGGAGCGAGCACGCGCGGCCGAGCTGGCCACCGCGGCGCATCCGGTGCTGGCCGACGGGCCGTCGGTACTGACTCTGCTGGAGACCGTCACCACGGCGATGATCAATCGGGGTCTGGATCCGAACGCGACGAATTGGGATGCCTGGCGCAACGAGGACGGCCGCTGGACCGTTCAGCTGTCCTGGAAGGCCGGTCGGTCGGATCTGCAGGCGCATTTCCGCTTCACTCCCGGATCGCACGGGGGCACCGTGGTGGCCTTCGATGACAGTGCCTCCGAGCTGATCGATCCGAATTTCGCGCCCCGACCCCTGCGGCCGGTGGCCGCGGTGGCGCAGCTGGACTTCGAGTCCCCCGCGGCTGTCCCGGTGGCGGGTCCGGTCACGCCGCCGGTGCCCGCGCCTGCCGCTGCCACACCGCCGGTCGCCCAACCCGCTCCGCTGCCCCCCGCTGCGGCGCCGACTCCCCCGCCGGTGGCGCAACCCGAGCCCGCGGTGGCCGAGACGTCCGAGGACGCCGTGGCAGCGACCGAGCCCGCACCTGCCGCTGCCAAGCCGCGTCGCGCCCGCAAGGCCAAGCCGTCCGTCCCCGCGTGGGAGGACGTGCTGCTGGGCGTGCGGTCCGGGACCCAGCGCTGACCTTTCGGTCGGCACCGGGCCCCGGGGGGGCTCACACGACCTCGGTGACCTGCCCCGCCGCGTCGGACCGCACCTGCTTGCCGGCCCCCGCGCCTTCCACGTCGATCAGGATGCCGATGGCCTGGTCGACCGGCAGGTTGCGCTTGACGGTCACCGTCTTCACGGCGCCATCCGGTATCCCACTGGCTGCCACCGCGCCGTCGATGGCCGCGGCGATGGTGGTGGCCGGAACCTCGTTGCTGGCGAACAGGTTCTGCTGCAGCGCCTCGGTGTCGCCGGCATAGTCGATCGGCACGGGATTGCGCACCGTGCCGGCAAGGAAGCTCCACTCGTTGAGCGACGTGGGGGCACTCGGGTCGATCGCCTCGACGACCAGCACGCCGGGGGCGATCTTCACCTCGACGACCTGCATGGGGTTGGCGCCCACCTTGTCCGAGATCGCCGCGTAGGCCGCGTCGATGCCCTCGGGCGTGAACACATCGCCGGAGACGGCATTGGTGATCTTCTCGGTGCCCGATTCGACAACCTGCTCGACCAGATCCGATGCCTGCTGCCTGATATCGCCCGAACAGCCGCTCAGCGTCATCACACCAAGCCCCGCTGCAGCCAGCGCAGTCCCGACCCGCACGGAAATCATCGATCTCACTTTCCTCGTTGAAGTCTTTACATTCGCAAGGAATGTTAGCCTCAGCGACAGCACCGGGACGCGCCTACCCTCCATCGGTATGCGCACGTACACAACAGTTTTCCGTCAAAACGGTGGCGGGTCGTTGATGTTCAGCGCGCGTTCGGCCTTGATGCGCTGCGCCCGATCCTGCGCGCGGGTGCGTGGACGCCGAGGCATCTTCGATTGCCGACCCGGATTCGCGACGACCGGGCGCAATGGCGGGATCGCGCTCTCGATGTTCCAGTGCGGGAACAGCATTGACGCACCGGGGCGCGTGACATAGGTATGTCCGGTGGGGGCGGTCCAGGTGATCGTGCCGTCCGGTGCGGCCTTCGGCGCCCAGCCACAAAACGTCTTCAGCAGGTGATGTAGCCGGCAGAGCGGCCCGAGGTTGCCCGGGTGGGTGGCGCCGGCGGGCCACGGGTGCAGATGGTCGAGATCACAGGCGTGGGCAGGGCGGCCGCAGCCGGGGAAGGTACAGGTCAGGTGGCGCATCCGCACAAACGCGCTCAGTCTGGCCGACGCCGTGTACCGCGGCTCCTCGGGAAGATCGGCCACGTCGGCGAGCTTCTTGACGGTGGCACCCGTCGCGGCCAACTCGGCGAGCATCTCAGCGGGGATGATGCCCCCGGTGAGCATCACCGCGGGGCTTGGCGGCGCCGGGCAGGCCGCGGGGACAGAGTCGGGGTCGGCAGCGGCCTCGGCGTCGGGTTCCGTGCCCGGCACCGAAGACGCCCCAGCCCGCACCTCGCGGCGGCGTTGAGCGCCGCTCCGCTCAGCCACCTGGTCCGTGAGCGCGTAGATGGTGACCGCAACTGAGCGTGGATCCTTGCCTCCACCTTCACAATCGGGGTGTCCGCACAGGCAGGTCAACCGCTGTAGCGACGGGCCGACCACCCCGAGGCTGCCCATCGCTGCGGCGATCAGCTCACCTCGGCTGCGCGGATCGTCCGGACACACGGTGTCGGCCAGCGCATGGAGCCGTTGCTTCAGGGCCTCGCTATCGGTGGCACGCAGCCGGCCCCAGAATGACGCCACACCGTTCTCGTCGTCACGGTCCCCGAACTCCACGTACAGATCCTTGGCCGCCCGCTTGGACCGCACGATCGCACACGGGTCGAACTTCTGCACCCAGAAGTCCACCGCGCCGATGAGGCTCTTCTCCGAGCGGACGCCATACGTCGCGGCCTCAGCGGCCACCGCCGCATCGATCAACATCAAGGCGTCCGCGTCTTCGACGAGGCGGGTACGCCACGTGATCGTCTCGACAACTGCCGTTGATATGGCGCCGTCGGTGAACACGGCCGCCGTGCGCGGTAGCCGGTCGCGCAGCGCGATAGCGATGCGCATCTGCTTGGACGCCGCCCGGGCGCTGATATTGCACGCCGCCCCGACCTGCGCCTGGGCATAAGCCCACCCGTCGATCGCCTGGTGGGCGATGCCATCGTCCTCGTCCTCGCACTGCCGCGCGGTGATCTCGGCGACGTAGGCCAACCGCTGCGCCGTCGCCGCCGCCTCGGCGCGAGCCGCTGCCGTGGCCGCAGAGATCAGCGCCTCATCGCTGAGCTGCCGCAGCGCCGACGGTTCGAACATACTTGCGATATTACCGATGGGGTGTGACACGCCACGGCATCAAAATGGGAAGGCATCGCGCCTTCCCACTCTCACTTTATAGCGCACCCCCGGGCTTGCGGCAAGGCCCGGGGCATGCCGCAGAATCGCTGTCCTCGAACGAGATTCAGGGGGAACAGTGCGCGTTTTGCTCTACACATTCGGGTCGCGCGGGGATATCGAACCGCTGCTCGCGTTGGCCATCGCATTGCGTCAACGGGGCGCCGAAGCCGTCTTCTGCGCACCGCCGGACTTCGCCGATCTGCTCGCCGCCAATGGCATGGAGCACGTGCCCACCGGCCCGTCGGTGCACGAATTGGTGCACGTCCGCAAGGCCACCCACAAGGACGCCCCGGCCCTTGCCGCGGAACTCGTCGCCACCCAGTTCGGCACGCTGCGGACCGCCGAGCGGTGCGATGCCGTCGTCGGGACCGGTCTCATGCCTGCGGGCATGCGTTCGGTCGCCGATCTGGTCGGCATCCCGTACATCTGCGCGGTGCTGACACCGCACGTGCTGCCGTCGCCGCATCACCGTCCGTTGCCGCGACCGGGTAAGCCGTTTCCGGAGGGCCTGACCGACAACGCCCGACTGTGGGAACTGGATGCCGAGAAGGTCCAGGTGCTCTACGGACCGGCACTCAACGAGCACCGCGCAAGATTCGGCCTCGATCCCGTCACCGATGTCCGCGACCACACGTTCACCGACACCCCATGGCTGGCCGTCGACCCGGTGCTCAGCCCCTGGCCACCGGCACCGAACATCACGCCGATCCAGACCGGTGCCTGGATCACCGCGGACCGGCGCCCACTGCCACCCGAGCTCGAAGATTTCCTGGCGGCAGGCCCGCCCGCGATCTACGCCGGATTCGGCAGCGTCACCGCACCCCAGGATGCCGCCCGCTCCGCCATCGAGGCCATCCGCAGACACGGGCACCGCATCGTGCTGGGCAGCGGCTGGGCCGGTCTGACGAGTACCGACGCGAACTGCTTCGTGGTCGGCGAGGTCAACCAGCAGGCGCTGTTCGGTCGCGTCGCGGCGGTCATCCATCACGGCGGGGCGGGTACCACCACCACGGCCGCCGCGGCCGGTGTCCCGCAGGTCGTGGTGCCGCAGATCGTCGACCAGCCGTACTTCGCCCGCCGTGTCGCCGCGCTCGGCATCGGCGTCGCCCACGACGGCCCTGCGCCGACGGTGAACACACTCGCCGAAGCGCTTAGGCTGGTACTGCAGCCCGAGATGCGCACCCGCGCGAGCGCCCTGGCCCCCACCATCGCCACCGACGGGGCGGGCACCGCCGCGGCGATGCTGCTCGACGCATGACATGGACCACCAAGGCCGACTATTCGAAACAACAAGGGGCACATGACTTCCCACGAGTACGAAGCGGAGCTGCTCGCCGAGCGCGAGTACGTCGCTGCTCTCTACACACGCCTGGACAACGAGCGCGCTCGCGCCGACGAGCGTTATCGCGCCGCGCTGCGGGGCGATATCGACAAACAAGACGGCGCGACGCTGGTGCAGCGTGACGCCGATGTGCGCGCACTGGCCGGTGAGGTCAGCCGCCTCGACGTCGCCGACAGCGGGTTGTGCTTCGGCCAACTGGAGAGCGTCGATGGTGAGCGGTCCTACATCGGCCGCATCGGATTGTTCGACAACCACAACGATTACGAGCCGCTGCTGCTGGACTGGCGCGCGCCTGCGGCCCGCGCCTTCTACGTCGCGACCGCCGCCAACCCCGAGGGCATGCGACGGCGTCGCCAGTTCCACACCAGGGGACGCGATGTGCTCGACTTCACCGACGAAGTGCTGGGCAGGCCCGGGCCCGACGGCGCGCTGGAAGCCTCCA
Source organism: Mycolicibacterium sp. 22603 (assembly GCA_052044345.1). GTDB lineage: Bacteria > Actinomycetota > Actinomycetes > Mycobacteriales > Mycobacteriaceae > Mycobacterium. The sequence goes on along the minus strand of JBQEMX010000004.1, from coordinate 121,706 downwards.
GCGATGCCGCCCTGCTGGCCGCGGTCAACGCACCGCGTGCCGAGGGCATGAGCGATATCGTCGCCACCATCCAGGCCGAACAGGACGAGATCATCCGGCTGGATCATGCCGGCGTCCTGGTCATCGAGGGCGGGCCGGGCACCGGCAAGACCGTCGTCGCGCTGCACCGCGTCGCCTACCTGCTCTACACCCAACGGGAACGCATGGAGCGCCACGGTGTGCTGGTCATCGGGCCCAGCCCGGCGTTCCTGAACCATGTCGGTCGGGTGCTGCCCTCCCTGGGCGAGACCAACGTGGTGTTCCTGACCATCGGCGAGTTGTTCCCCGGCATCCGCACCACCGCCGAGGACAGCCCCGAGGCCGCCCGTATCAAGGGCTCGCTGGGAATGCTGGACATCCTCAAAGCCGCGATCGCCGACCGGCAACGCACCCCCGAGGAGCCGCTGGAGATCAAGCTGGCCGACGTCACCGTGGCCATCAACGCCGAGACCGCCGAGTGGGCCATCCAGGAAGCCCGCGAGACGGGGCTGCCACACAACGATGCCCGCACCACCTTCGTCGATGTCATCACCTGGGTGCTGACCGAGCGAGCGATCGCCCGGATCGGCAAGGGGTGGTTGAGCCGTGAGGACAAACAGGCCTGGGAGCATCTGCGCTCCGAGCTGCTCGATGAACTCGACGACCATGAGGGCCTGGCCAAGGCGTTGAACCAGTTGTGGCCAGAGCTGACCCCGCAGGCACTGCTGTCCGGGCTCTACGAGTCGCCGGAACGGCTCACCGCCGCGGGTGCCGACCAGGCGCTCTACCGCGCCGACGGTGCCGCGTGGACGGTCGCCGATGTGCCGCTGCTCGACGAGCTGGTCGATCTGCTGGGCGGTATCAAGGTCGACAAGGCCGCCGAACGGGAACGCCAGGAGGAGCAGGCCTACGCCGCCGGTGTGCTGGACCTGATGGTGGCCCGCGAAGACCTGATGGACGACGAGGACCATCTGATCGCCGCGGACCTGATCGACGCCGAGGAGCTGGCCGATCGGTTCACCGAACGCGACACCCGCGATCTCGCCGAGCGGGCCGCGGCCGACCGCGAGTGGACCTACCGGCACGTCGTCGTCGACGAGGCGCAAGAGCTTTCCGAGATGGACTGGCGGGTGTTGATGCGCCGCTGCCCGAGTCGGTCGTTCACGATCGTCGGCGACCTGGCGCAGCGTCGCAACGCGGCGGGTGCCACCTCGTGGGCCGATATGCTCAAGCCCTATGCCGCCGACCGCTGGGTGTACCGGCCGTTGACGGTCAACTACCGCACCCCCGCCGAGATCATGGCCGTCGCCGCCGCTGTGCTTGCCGAGTTCGCGCCGACCGTGCAGCCGCCCGAGTCGGTGCGCTCCTGCGGCGTACAACCGTGGGCCAAGCACGTCGCCGAAGATGAATTACTCTCGGCGATAAAGGCTTTCGAGGACGACGAGGCGACGCGAGAGGGCACCAGCGTGGTGATCGGCCCGCCGGGTATGCCCGGCACGGTGACCGCCGCACATACCAAGGGCCTGGAGTTCGATGCCGTTCTGGTGGTGGCGCCCGAGCAGATTCTGGCCGACGGTCCACGCGGTGCGGCCGAGCTGTACGTGGCGCTCACCAGAGCCACCCAGCGGCTCGGAGTGCTGCATCTGGGCCCACTGCCACCCGCGCTGCAGATGTTGGCCTGACGGATTCGTCACCGGGACAGGGCGATTGCCAACAGGACAACCCAACCCACGGACACCCCGACCGCCGAGCCGAGAACGAACCAGCGCCGCACCGGAATCCGGCGCCACCCCCAGACGGTCGGGGCCAGCCCGCCGACGGCCACCAGATTGAGGCCGAGAGCCAGCGACGGGTGAATGCGCAACAGGCCCAGCCCGAGCACCACGATGGCCGTGCCGACCACACCGGCGACGAACGCCGCCACCGTCAGCCCGGTACCCCAGGGCGTCGACTCGCTCATGCCCATCGATTCGCTCCGCAAGCGTCGCTCATCACTGCAACCTAGCGCGCTCATAGAACGCCAGCGCCGCGGCGGTGGCCACATTGAGCGAGTCGGTACCGCGCGACATCGGGATACGCACCCTGATGTCGGCGGCCCGCATCGTGTGTTCCTTCAGCCCCGGCCCCTCGGCACCGACCATCATCGCGATCTTCGCCTCGCCGAGCTCCGCCATCGCCGAGGCCAGGGTCGGCGCGGCCGGATTCGGCGTCATCGCCAGCACCCGGAACCCGTTGTCGCGCAGCGTGTCGAGTTCTGCGGGCCAGGCCGGTGCCCACGCATAGGGCACCAGCAGGGCATGCCCCATCGACACCCGCACCGCGCGCCGGTAGAGCGGATCGGCGCACCCGGTACCGAAGAGCACCGCGTCCACCCCGAGGCCGGCGGCATTGCGGAAGATCGAACCAAGATTCTCGTGGTCGTTGACACCCTCCAGCACCGCCACGGTGCGGGCGCCGTCGAGCACCTCCTCGACGCCCAGTTCGGCAGGTCTCGGTGCGGCGGCCAGCACACCGCGGTTGAGGTGGAAACCGATGACCTCGGCCATCACCTCGGCGCCGGCGCGGTAGAACGGCACGTCCACACCGTCCAGATCGTCTGCCAATTCACCGAGGCGCCGATCGGTGCCCAACATCGCCCTCGGCCGGAACCGCGAGGCGATCATGCGCTGCACCACCAGCACGCCCTCGGCGATCACGAGACCCTTGCCGCTGGGCAGGTCCGGGCGGCGATCCACACTGTTCAGATCGCGGAAATCGTCCAGCCGAGGATCTGCCGGGTCCGCGATATCGATGACGTCGGCCAGCTCAAGCACCCTCGTCGACGATGGCGAGCATCAGATCGGCGGCGGCCAACAAGGTGGCGCGCTCGTCGGCGGTCAGCCCGTCGAGTCGCTGCTGCAGCCATTCCCGGCTGGCCCGGCGTTCGGCCTCGATCAGCTCCGTACCGGCCCGTGACACCGACACCAGCACCTGGCGCCGATCATCCGGATGGGCAATGCGATCGACCAAACCGAGGTCGACAAGGGATGCGATCACCCTGGTCATCGACGGCGGCCGGACCCGCTCGCGAGCGGCCAGCGCACCCGGGGTGATCGGCCCTTCCTTGGCCAGCGTGGCCAACGCGGAGAGCTGCGACAACGACACCGGAGAGTCCGGCCGGCGGAACCGCAGTTGGCGCGCCAACCGGATCACGGCCAACGACAGATCACTCGGCAACCGGGCGTCGACGTCCTCTGTCACAGGTCCGAACAATACCCAGCGGGCATCGGCTAGGTTGTCAACCGATGCCCGAGGACACCGCACCGCAACCGCCCGCCCTGCCGGCGCGGTTGCTCGACCCGGTCCCGGTGATCGTGGTGATCGCGATCGCCTGGCTCATCGCGGTGCTGCTCGCCTTCACCATCCCCGCCCTGCACCAGTGGCGGCCGATCACGGTGGCCGGCCTCGGCGTCGGCGTCCTGGGCACGTCGATCTTCCTGTTGCAACGGCGCTCGGCCCGACGAGGGGACCGCGGCGCGCAACAGGGCCTTACCTGACAAGGAGCACAACGCATATGGGAGCCCCACTGCTACAAGCCCAGATCGACATCGACGCCCCGCCGGCGACGGTGTGGGCACTGATCTCGGATCTGAGCCGGATGCCCGAATGGAGCCCGCAGACCCGCAAGATGAAGTTGCTGGGCAGCATGCGGGTCGGCGCCAAGACGGTGAACGTCAACCGGCGAGGTCTGCAGGCATGGCCGACGACGAGCACCATCACCGCGATCGAGCCCGAGCGCAAGCTGGCCTTCCGGGTGGATCTGAACGGGACCGAGTGGAGCTACGAGTTGGAGCCCATCGACGGCGGCACCAGGGTCGTCGAGAGCCGCCGCGCACCCAACGGCGTCAAGAAGGTGTCGACGGTGCTGGTCAACGCCATGATGGGCGGTGTGCCCAGCTTCGAAGAGGAATTGGTCGAGGGCATGAATCAGACGCTCGCGCGCATCAAGGCCGCTGCCGAACGCGGCTGAGCGCCCCGGGTCAGGTCAGGTCGAGCACGCCGTCGTCGAACGGCACGTACAGCGGCGAGCCGGACCCGGCGGGCACCGGGGTGTCCGAATGCGCGCCGCAGCCGTAGGTGCTCTCCACCACGCGTCCGTCGGCGGACATCTCGTTGCAACAGACCCCGAACAGGGTGCCCAGCGACCCGGACAACTGCACGTAGAAACCGCATTCACGGCACACCCGCTTGGTGGCTCGTGCCATCGCCGACGCGGGGCCGAATTCGCCTTCGTGCCAACGCTCCGCGGCGTCGAGGCGGCCCTCCAGACTCAGCACCCGACGCCGACCCAAACCGATCTCACCGGCCAGCTCGTCGAGCTCGGGGTCACCGCTGGACAGGTAGCCGGGCACCAACCGGGGATCATCGGGCGGGGTGGCCAACAGGTCACCGGGGCTCAGATCACCGGGCTGGACGCGTTCTTCCCAGGGCACCCACTGCGGCGCCAGCAGGGCCGTCGGCCCCGGCACCAACACGACCTCGCTGATGGTCACGTGCTCGGCGCCGGGGTAGGCGGCGACCACCACGGCCCACTGCCAACCCTGGTATCCGGGCTGCACGGCCAGGAACCGGTGGGTGGCCGCCGTCTGGTCGTCGAAGACCGCGCCCAGGTACTCGCCTATCGAATCCGGGCCGCTGACCTCTTCGATCGCCTCGCGCGCAGGCCCGACGGCGCCCATCAGCAATGCTTCCAGGGCGGGCGCCCGCTCGGGCGACACCTCGGTGTCCGGGGCGGAGTTCTCGGCTTCGGTCATGCTGTCCATCGGCGTCCATATTGCCTGACCCGACCCGTCGGAGCCACACCGGTGGCCTGCACGCGGGCACGCACGTCGTGAGGGACAATCGAGCACGTGTCTTCCCGGGATCCCCGCTACCACCCGCCGCGGCCACCGTCGGCCGATGAGCACCCGGGCATGGCCAACTATCCCAGCGACGCCGACCTACCCCGGCAGCGCAGGCAGCAGACACCCAGTGCCAACCGTTGGCTGCCACCCCTCGACGACCAGACCAGCACTCATGGACGTACCGATCCGCCGCCGCGCAGCAGCGCCACCGGCGGCGAACGCATCACCGTCACCCGCGCCGCCGCCCAGCGCAGCCGCGAGATGGGATCGCGGATGTACGGCCTGGTGCACCGCGCCGCGACCGCCGACGGCGCCGACAAATCCGGCCTGACGGCGCTGACGTGGCCGGTGGTCGCGAACTTCGCGGTGGACGCGGCGATGGCGGTGGCTCTGGCCAACACCCTGTTCTTCGCGGCGGCCTCCGGGGAGAGCAAGAGCAAGGTCGCGCTCTATCTGCTGATCACCATCGCACCGTTCGCGGTGATCGCACCGCTGATCGGTCCGGCCCTCGACCGTCTCCAGCACGGCCGCCGGGTGGCGCTGGCGTGCTCGTTCGTCGCCCGCACCGTGCTGGTCGTGGTGCTGATCGCCAACTACGACGGCGCCACGGGCAGCTTCCCGTCCTGGGTGCTGTACCCGTGTGCGCTCGGAATGATGGTCCTGTCCAAGTCTTTCAGTGTGTTGCGCAGCGCGGTGACACCGCGCGTGCTGCCGCCGTCGATCGACCTGGTGCGGGTGAACTCCAGGCTGACGACATTCGGGCTCATCTTCGGGACGATGATCGGCGGCGGGATCGCCGCGGGCTCGGAGTATCTGTTCAACATGTTCGAGCTGCCCGGCGCGCTGTATGTGCTCGTCGCCGCCACCGTCGGCGGGGCCGTCCTGGCCATGCGCATCCCGAAATGGGTCGAGGTCACCACCGGTGAGGTGCCCGCCACGCTGAGCTATCACGGCGGCACCGATCAACTGCGCAGGCGCCCGGACCGCAGCGCCGCCCGGCAACCGCTGGGCCGCAACATCATCACCAGCCTGTGGGGAAACTGCACCATCAAGGTGATGGTCGGGTTCCTGTTCCTCTATCCGGCCTTCGTGGCCAAGGCCCACGGCGCCGGTGGTTGGGAACAGCTGCGCATCCTCGGCTTGATCGGCGCCGCCGCCGCGATCGGCAACTTCGCCGGCAACTTCACCGCCGCGCGGCTCAAACTCGGTAGGCCCGCGCTGCTGGTGGTCCGCGCTGCCATCGTCGTCACGGCCGCGGCCCTGGCTGCCGCGGTCACCGGCAACCTGCTGGTCGCCGCCGCCGCGACGCTGGTCACCTCCGGAGCCAGTGCCATCGCCAAGGCCTCGCTGGACGCATCGCTGCAGGACGACCTGCCCGAGGAATCACGGGCCTCGGCCTTCGGCCGCTCCGAGTCGGTGCTGCAGCTGGCCTGGGTGCTCGGCGGGGCGACCGGCGTGCTCATCTACACCGAACTGTGGGCGGGCTTCACGACCGTCACCGCCATACTGATCCTGGGCCTTGCCCAGACATTGGTCAGTTACAACGGCGCATCACTCATCCCGGGATTGGGCGGTAACCGTCCCGTCCTGGCCGAAACCGAAGGCGGCATCCTGAACTCCCCCGATCCCACCGTCCGGAGCCACCGGTGAAGCGCGGCCTGGCGGCGCTCGCCGTCGTCGCCCTGCTGGCCACCGCGGGCACCGTCGCGTTGGTGATGCAGCTGCGCAAGCAGCCGCACAGCCCGTTCCCGCGTATCAGCGCCTACTCCCACGGTGAGACCGTCCGCATCGGACCGTATTTCTACTGCAGTGTCGACAATCTCGACGACTGCGAGAACCCGGAGACGACGGGCGAACTCACCCTCACCTCGCGCAGCGCGCTGCAGCTGTCCGTCGAGCCGGCGATTGCCAGGGCACCCTGGTGGCTGGCGCGCACCTACGAAGGCGCGGATGCCGCGATCGTCCAAGAGTTCCGCCCGAACACCAAGACGGCGGTGACGATCCCGCCGATCGACGCGCGGTACGGCAGGCTGACCGGAGTGGTGGTGCAGCTGCCGACCCTGGTGCGTGACGAGTTCGGCAACGAGTTCCCGCTACCGCACGCCGAATGGTCGATACGCACGGTGTGGGAGCCCTCCGCGCAGTACCCGGAGTCGGTGTCGGACTACCCCGGTCACTGACCGGCGGTGTGCCCGGCCGGCACCCGCTCGCCCTCCCGCGTGGGACCGGGCGGGGTGCCGTCACCGAATGGCCTGCCGCCCAGCGATTCCCGGCCGTGCGGTGTCAGCCAGCCGGCCAGCTCCGGACCCTTCGGGACGACCTGGGTGGGGTTGATGTCGGTGTGCACGATGTAATAGTGCTGCTTGATCTGCACGAAGTCGGTCGTGTCACCGAAGCCCGGGGTCTGGAACAGATCACGAGCGTAGGCCCACAGCACCGGCATCTCGGAGAGCTTCGACCGGTTGCACTTGAAGTGTCCGTGGTAGACGGGGTCGAACCGGGCGAGCGTGGTGAACAGCCGCACATCGGCCTCGGTGATGGTGTCACCGACCAGATACCTTTGCGCGGAGAGCCTTTCGGTCAACCAGTCCAGCGCGGTGAACAGCCGGTCATAGGCGGCGTCGTAGGCGTCCTGGGATCCGGCGAACCCGCAGCGGTATACACCGTTGTTGACCTCGGTGTAGATGCGCTGGGCCACCTCGTCGATCTCATCGCGCAGCGGTTCGGGATAGAGCTGAGGCGCACCCTCGCGGTGATACTGCGTCCACTCGGTGGAAAAGTCCAAGGTGATCTGCGGAAAGTCATTGGTGACCACCGCCCCGGTCGGCACGTCGACGATGGCGGGCACCGTGACGCCCTTGGGATAGTCCGGGATGCGCTTGTTGTAGGCATCGCGCAGATAGTGGATACCCAGCACCGGATCGACCCCGTCGGGATCGAGGTCGAAGGTCCAGCTGCGCTCGTCGTGGGTGGGTCCGCAGAATCCGATGGACAGCACGTCCTCCAGACCCAGCAGTCGGCGCACGATGATCGCGCGGTTGGCCCACGGGCACGCCCGTGCCACCACCAACCGGTAGCGACCGGGCTCGACGGGATAACCGTCGGCACCGTCGGCGGTGATGCGGGTGTCGATGTATTTGGTGTCGCGGCTGAACTCACCCTTGGGGTTCACATAGCTCATGGCACCAGTGTTCCCAATTTCGCGCCGAAACCCGCAGTCTCGGCGCAGGCGATCTAGGCGTCGAGTTCGCGCGCCACTGCCTTGACGACCTCGGAGACCCGCCGGGCGACCTTGCGGTCGGGGTACTTACCGTTACGCAGCTCGGGCTGGATGGTGCTCTCCAACAGCGTGATCAGGTCACCGATCATGCCGTGTAGCTCATCGGGGGTGTGCTTGCGCTCGACGGTGGCCGCCTCCCGGCGCGTACGCGACAGGCTCGGCGGCGGATCGATCAGCTTGACCTGCAGTGCCTGCGGGCCGCGGCGGCCGGCGGCGATACCGAACTCCACCTTCTGGCCGGCCTTGAGCCCCTCGACACCCGAGGGCAGTGCCGAGGAGCGCACGTAGACGTCCTCGCCTTCCTCCTGAGAGAGAAAGCCGAAACCCTTCTCGGAGTCGTACCACTTCACCTTGCCGGTCGGCACTGCTGTCACCCGTTCACTCGGTAGATCACATAATTAATGCGTCCCGCCTGCGCAGGACGCAATGGCTTTGATCCTAACAAGTAGGCTGGGACGACAGCCCGGAGGAGACCATGCGCCTGATCCTGAACGTCATCTGGTTGATCTTCGGCGGGCTCTGGCTGGCACTGGGGTACTTCCTGGCCGGGATCATCTGCTTCATCTTGATCGTCACCATCCCGTTCGGGTTCGCCGCCTTCCGCATCGGCGTCTACGCCCTGTGGCCGTTCGGCTACAAGGTCGTCGACAAGCCCGGCGTACGGCCAGGCGCGGCCATCGGCAACATCATCTGGCTGATCGTCGCCGGCATCTGGCTGGCGATCGGTCATGTGCTCTCCGCGATCGCCTTCGCCATCACCATCATCGGCATCCCGTTGGCCATCGCGACACTCAAGCTCATCCCGGTCTCCCTGATGCCGCTGGGTAAGGAGATCGTGCCGACCGACGAGCCATTCGCCGGAGTCGCGCGGTGACGGTGATCAACCTCGGGCTGCCCATGCCGACCCGGCCGAACACCACCGGCATGCCCACCAGCGGACCGCTGGTGGACACCTTCGGCCGCGTCGCGACCGACCTGCGCGTCTCGCTGACCGACCGCTGCAATCTGCGCTGCACCTATTGCATGCCCGCCGAGGGGCTGGACTGGTTACCCGACGACCAGCTGCTGCGCGCGGACGAACTGGCCCGGCTGCTGCGCATCGCCGTGACGCGGCTCGGCATCACCAGCATCCGGTTCACCGGCGGGGAGCCGCTGGTGTCACGCAACCTCGAGTCCACCATCGCCGCCGCCGCGGCGTTGCACCCCCGCCCCGAGATCGCCGTGACCACCAACGGCCTCGGCCTCGCGCGGCGCGCCAAGGGCCTCAAGGACGCCGGCCTGAACCGGGTGAACGTCTCACTTGACACCGTCGACGCCGAACACTTCGCCCAGATCACCCGCCGCGACCGGCTCGATGACGTGCTGGCAGGTCTGGCCGCGGCCGCCGAGGCCGGCCTGGGACCGGTCAAGGTCAACGCGGTTCTCGATCCACGCACCGGTCTCGACGACGTGGTGCCGCTGCTGCGCTTCTGCCTGGATCACGGTTACCAACTCCGGATCATCGAACAGATGCCGCTGGACGCCGGGCACGAGTGGTCGCGCGCCACGACCATCGACGGTCAGACGGTCCTGGACACCCTGCGCCGACACTTCGACCTACGGCCCGACCCCGCCCCGCGCGGCTCGGCACCGGCCCAGCTGTGGCGGGTGGATGGCGGTACCGGCACCGTCGGCGTCATCGCCTCGGTGTCGGAGTCGTTCTGTGCGGCGTGTGACCGGACCCGGCTGACCGCCGACGGCCAGATCCGCAACTGCCTGTTCGCGACGACCGAGACCGACCTGCGCCGCCTGCTGCGCGACGGCGCCGACGACGACGCCCTGGAGATGGCCTGGCGGTCGGCGATGTGGGCGAAGGCGGCCGGACACGGCATCAACGACCCCGACTTCATCCAGCCCGCGCGACCGATGAGCGCGATCGGCGGCTAGCTGTGGGCGAGATAGAGATAGAGGTCCGGTACTTCGCGGCCGCGCGGGCCGCGGCCGGAACCGAGACCGAGACGTTGCGGCTACCGGATGGGACGACCGTGCTGGCCGTTGTCGACGAACTGGCCGCGCGCGGCCCCGAGCTGGCCAAGGTGCTCGCACGCTGCTCGTATCTGGTCGACGGCGTGGCGGTTCGCGATAAAAACGCTCGGCTCTCAACGTCCGAGACGCTCGACGTGTTACCCCCTTTCGCCGGCGGATAGCCGTGATTTGCGTCACATAGCGTCCTGGTCACTGGGAGTACACCTGCGGTTTGCGTCCCGAAAACACCTGCGGAAACGCCCGAGCTCCCTGCGCCTTTAATGTCCTCTCATAGTTCTTAAGCACGGGAAACGCCGAGAGCCGACGGAGATGACGCCCCAAGGTTCACGGGCTACCGTCTTGCCAAGCCTTTCGACCCAAATCGGTTGGCCCGCCTTGACTGATTGCGCCGAGCTCCATCCATCAGCCAAGGGACAACACCAACAAATTGGATGGAGGCGGGGGACCCACCGGTCCGCCGAACAAGCAGACCAGGGACCGCAAGGTTCCTTGGGGTGAAGCTCTGGTCATCACGACAGAGCCGGGCAACCTCTCCAGCCCGAACCCGACAGCTGACCTCGTGGGCGCTGATGAGAGGACCTTCTAGCTTTATGAGTGGACGGCACCGTAAGCCCACGTCATCGTCAATAAGCGTCGCGAAGATCGCCTTCACGGGTGCAGTGATCGGCGGCGGCAGCATCGCACTCGCCGGTCACGCCGGCGCCGCCACCGATGCCGAGTGGGACACCGTCGCGAATTGCGAGTCCAGCGGAAACTGGGCCATCAACACCGGCAACGGCTACCACGGTGGATTGCAGTTCTCGCCGAGCACATGGTCCGGCCACGGTGGTGGCGAGTTCGCCCCGGCGGCGTACCTGGCCACCAAGGAAGAGCAGATCGCCGTCGCCGAACGCGTGCTCGCCAGTCAGGGCAAGGGCGCCTGGCCCACCTGCGGCCGTGGCCTGTCGGGCCCGACACCGCGCAACGTCCTCCCCGAGCCGGCTCCGCTGGACAACCCGCTGGTGAACCCCCAGCTGCCGCCCCCGCCGCCTGCTCCCCTTCCGCCGGCTCCCCTGCCCCCGGCACCGGTCGACGCGCTCGCCGCTCCCCTGCCGCCGGCTCCGCTGCCGCCCCCGCCCGCCCCGCTGCCCCCGGCCCCGGTCGACGCCGTCCCGCTGGGCGCCCCGGCACCCCTGCCGCCCGCCCCCGCCCCGGCTCCCCCTGCTCCGGTCGACGCCGTCGCCCTCGGCGCTCCGGCACCCCTGCCGCCGGCCCCGATCGACCCTGCCGCCCCGCTGCCTCCGGCACCCGTAGACGCCGTCCCGCTGGCCGCTCCTGCGCCCCTGCCGCCGGCTCCGGCGCCCCTCCCGCCTGCTCCCGCTCCGGCCCCTGCACCAGCGCCGGTGGATGCCGTCGCACTCTCCGCTCCTGCGCCGCAGGCACCGGTCGACCCCGCCGCGCCGCTGCCCGGCGCCCCGGTCGACGCCCTGCCCCTGGACGCGCCGCTGCCGCCGGCCCCGGCAGTCAACGCCGCGAACTGGGACACCGCAGAGCCCGCGGCCAACCAGCCGCAGTTGTGGTCGCTGGAAGCCCCGTTGCCCATGGAGCCCGCCCCGGTGGTCCCCGCACCCGTCCCGGCACCGTTACCTGGCGCGCCTGTCGCGCCGCCCGCCCCGGACCCGGCCGCCCAGCCCGTCTCGGCCGATCAAGCCGCCCCGACCGAGGGCGTGCCGCACCTGGTGAGCCCGGAGAATCTGCCGCCGGGAACCACTCTCAACCCGACTGCGCTCCCGAACGAGGGGCCGAACGTCAGCTACCTGCGCCAGATCTGGAACGCGGTACAGCAGCAGCAGATCACCGGACGCGACGCCCTGCTCGCGATCACCACCCAGCGCTCGCTGGCCGGCGAGGCCCCCGGACCGCAGGTGCCGATGGCTCCGCCCGCACCCGGCGCACCGCTGCCGCCACCGGCCCCTGGCGCACCGGTCCTCACGCCGGTTCCGCCTGCGCCGCTGCCCTGACACACCACACGAAGAAGCCCGCATCCGAGAGGATGCGGGCTTCTTCGCGTCGGGCCCAGGGTTGACTTCGGGCCCCAGGGTTGACGGCCTAGGCGGAATTGACCCACTCGTCGGTGCCGTCGCCGAAATGCTGGTGCTTCCAGACCGGCAGCCGCTCCTTGACGATGTCGACCATCCGCGCGCACGTCGCGAACGCCGCACCGCGATGATCGGCGGCCACCGCGACCACCAAAGCGGCATCGCCGATGCTCAAATTGCCGATGCGATGGCTCACGGCCACCGCACGCACGCCCTCGGCACTCGCAGCGACCTCGTGTACGACGTCGGTGAGGGTCTGCAACGCCGACGGGTGCGCCGAGTACTCCAGCCGCGTGACGGTACGGCCGCCGTCGTGGTCGCGGACGACACCGGCGAACCCGACCACCGCGCCCGCTGCGGCATGCGCCACCAGATCCTCGTGTTCGGTCAGCGAGATCGGGTCCTCGCAGAGCCCGACCCGCAGGACGTCAGCGCCCATGGTCACCCCCGGCCAGTTGGTCGAGCGCGTGCTCCAGCACATCGGCCAGGACGCCGAGGCCGTCGCGCACCCCGCCCGACGAGCCGGGCAGGTTGACGATCAGCGTCGACCCGCTGACCCCGCAGACGCCGCGGGACAGCACCGAGGTCGGCACCTTGGGCAGGCCGGAGCGGCGGATGGCATCGGCCAGCCCGGGGATCTGATAGTCCACGACGGCGGCGGTGATATCGGCGGTGCGGTCGGTCGGCGAGATGCCGGTACCACCGGAGGTGATGATCACCGATACCCGTTCGGCGACGGCGTGGCGCAGTGCGGTCTCCACTTCGTCACCGTCGGCCACCACGATCGGCGCGGGGACGTCGAACCCACGCACACCGAGCCAGTCGGCGATCACCGGGCCGGTGCGGTCGGTGTAGACACCGGCGGCCGCCCGGGTGGAGGCGATGATGACCCGTGCGGTCGTCATGGGGTCCAGGTGCCGGTTTTGCCGCCCTCTTTGCGCAGCACGTGGACGTCGTCGATGCGGGCGGCGGGATCGACGGCCTTGATCATGTCGTAGACGGTCAGGGCTGCAATGCTGACCGCCGTCAACGCCTCCATCTCCACGCCGGTGCGGTCGGTGGTGCGGACGGTGGCCGTGATGGTCACGTCCGTGGCACCGATGCCGAATTCGACGTCGACGCCGGTCAGCGCCAGTTGATGACAGAGCGGGATGAGATCGCTGGTGCGTTTGGCCGCCATGATCCCGGCCACCCGCGCGGTGGGTAGGGCGTCACCCTTGGGCAGCCCGCCCGTGGCGATCAGTTCGATGACATCGGCCCGGGTGTGCACGCTGCCCCGAGCGACGGCGGTGCGCTTGGTGGCGGACTTGGCCGTCACGTCGACCATGTGGGCCGCGCCGGCCTCGTCGAGGTGCGAAAGGCCGCTCACCGCTACTTGTTGACGACGGTGACCGGGTGCACGTACGGCAGTTCCTCGGCCGGCAGCGGGAAGGTGACGTCGCCGAACGGGGACAGCGATCCGGTGCGGTCGCTGACGAGCTCGCTGACTGCGTGGTCACCCTCGGCCACCTCGGGCCAGCCGTTGTCTACGTATTGGTTCTTCTTGTCTGCCACACCCGACATTGTGGCAGGTACTACGCGCGGTGGCGAGACCGGGACGCTGCTTTACGCTGGTCAGCAATGACCCGGGGAATCAAGAGCGTGCCGCTGGGCGTCTGGCTGGCAGACCTGCCCGATGAGCGCCTGGTACGGCTGCTCGAGCTGCGGCCCGACCTCACTGCGCCGCCGCCGAGCACGATCGCGGCCTTGGCCGCGCGGGTGCAGGCCCGCCAGTCGGTGAAGGCTGCGACGGACGCACTGACCTTCCTGCACCTGGCCGTGCTGGACGCGCTGCTGGTGCTGCACGCCGACGCCGCGCCGGTGCCCAGGGACGCGGTGGCCGACTTCATCGGTGCGCGCGCCGACCGCGCCGACGTGGACCACGCCCTCCAGGATCTGCAGGACCGTGCGCTGGTGTGGGGTGACGAGAGCCTGCGTGTGGTGGCCGAGGTGAGCGCGGGCGTGCCCTGGTACCCGGGGCAGGCCGTGCACGACGGACCCACCCTGACCGCCGACGAGATCCGCCGGCTGATCGACGCGCTCGACGAACCCGGCCGAGAACTGCTGACGCGGCTGGTCGAGGGTTCTCCGATCGGGCGCACCAGGGATGCCATCCCCGGGGCGCCCGCCGACCGGCCCGCCCAGCGACTGCTCGCCGAGGGCCTGCTGCACCGCATCCCCAGCGATACCGACGACACCGTGATCCTGCCGCGGATGGTGGGCCAGGTGCTGCGCGGTGACCTGCCGGGGCCGACCGGTCTGCGCACGCCCGATCCCGCGGTGCACACCACCACCCAGGCCGAGGTGGATTCGGTGGCCGCCGGCGCCGCGATCGACCTGCTGCGCGAGATCGACCTGGTGATCCAGACACTGTCCGACGCCCCGGTCTCGGAGCTGCGCAGCGGCGGCCTCGGTGTCCGCGACGTCAAGAAGCTGACCAAGCTCACCGGTATCGACGAACAGCGCCTTGCGCTGATCCTGGAACTGTCCGCGGCCGCGGGCCTGCTCGCACCGGGAACCCCCGACCCAGAGCCCGCCGCGGGCAACTCGCCGTATTGGGCGCCGACGGTCGGTGCGGACCGCTTCGTCGAGATGTCCACGGCAGCACGCTGGCAGCTGATCGCATGGACCTGGTTGAATCTGCCCGCCCGGCCCAGCCTGGTCGGTCAGCGCGGCCCCGATGGCAAGCCCTACGGCGTGCTATCCGACGCGCTGTATTCGACGGCGGCACCGTTGGATCGTCGGTTGCTGCTGACTGTGCTGGCCGGATTGCCCGCCGGGGCCGGTGCCGACGCGGAGTCGGCGGCACTGGCGATGATCTGGCAACGCCCGAGGTGGTCGGCCCGCCTGCAGCTGGGGCCGGTGACCGACCTGATGCGCGAGGCCCATGCGGTCGGATTGGTCGGTCGCGGCGCCATCGCGACGCCGGCGCGCGCCCTGCTGGCCCAGCAGTCCGACGACGCCGCGGATGCCACCGTCACCGCGATGGACAAGGTGCTGCCCGCGCCGCTGGATCATTTCCTGCTGCAGGCCGACCTGACCGTGGTGGTGCCCGGCCCGTTGTTGCGCGAGCTCGCCGAGCAACTCGATGTCGTCGCCACCGTCGAGTCCGCGGGTGCGGCGATGGTCTACCGCATCAGCGAGGCGTCCATCCGCCGCGCGCTCGACGCCGGTCGCACCGCGGGCGGGTTACACGCGTTCTTCGAGAAGCACTCGAAAACCCCTGTCCCACAAGGCTTGACCTACCTCATCGACGATGTGGCCCGACGGCACGGCCAGTTGCGGGTCGGGATGGCGGCATCGTTCGTGCGCTGCGAGGATCCGGCGCTGCTGGCCCAGGCGGTGGCCACCCCGGCGGCCGAGCCGCTGGAGCTGCGCATCCTGGCCCCCACGGTCGCCGTATCGCAGGCCCAGATCGGCGATGTGCTGGCCGCGCTGCGCGCCGGCGGATTCGTCCCGGCGGCCGAGGACGCCTCCGGGGCGGTGGTCGACCTGCGCGCCCGCGGGGCGCGGGTGCCCACGCTGGGCCGGCGCCGGGTCTTCCGGCCACTGACGGCGCCGACGAACCAGACCCTGGGCGCGATCGTCGCGGTGATGCGCAGCGTGGCCGCCTCGCCGCGGTCCAACGAGCGGCTGGATCCGGCGGTGCTGATCGCGTTGTTGCAACAGGCGGCGGTCGAGCAGACCTCGGTGGTGATGGGCTACGTCGACCCGGCCGGGGTGGCCACCCAGCGGGTGGTGGCCCCGATCAATATCCGCGGCGGCCAGTTGACGGCGTTCGACCCCGCTGCGGGGCGGGTCCGGGAGTTCGCGATCCACCGCGTGACATCCGTGGTGTCGGCCGACTCTGGATAATGGTCGGGATGAGTACCGAGGGCCCGTTGATCGTCCAGTCCGACAAGACCGTGCTGCTCGAAACCGATCACGAACTCGCCGGCGCCGCGCGCGCCGCGATCGCGCCGTTCGCCGAACTGGAACGCGCGCCCGAACACATCCACACCTATCGGATCACCCCGCTGGCGCTGTGGAACGCCCGCGCCGCCGGCCATGATGCCGAGCAGGTCGTCGACGCGCTGGTCAGCTTCTCCCGCTACGCGGTCCCGCAGCCGCTGCTGGTCGACATCGTCGACACCATGGCGCGCTACGGGCGTCTGCAGCTGGTCAAGCACCCAGCCCACGGGCTGACATTGGTCAGCCTGGACCGCGCGGTGCTCGAAGAGGTGCTTCGCAACAAGAAGATCACCCCGATGCTCGGTGCCCGCATCGATGACGACACCGTCATCGTGCACGGCAGCGAGCGGGGCCGGATCAAACAGATGCTGCTCAAGATCGGCTGGCCTGCCGAGGACCTGGCCGGCTACGTCGACGGTGAGGCACACCGCATCGACCTCGCCCAGGACGGCTGGGCGCTGCGCGACTACCAGGAGCTGGCGGCCGAATCGTTCTGGGCAGGCGGCTCCGGTGTGGTCGTGCTGCCGTGTGGCGCCGGTAAGACGATCGTCGGGGCGGCCGCCATGGCCAAGGCCGGTGCCACCACGCTGATCCTCGTCACCAACACGGTGGCCGGCAGGCAGTGGAAGCGCGAGCTGATCGCGCGGACCTCGCTCACCGAGGAGGAGATCGGCGAGTACTCCGGCGAGCGTAAGGAGATCCGGCCGGTCACCATCGCGACGTATCAGGTGATCACCCGGCGCACCAAGGGCGAGTACAAGCACCTGGAACTGTTCGACTCCCGCGACTGGGGCCTGATCATCTACGACGAGGTGCATCTGCTGCCCGCGCCGGTGTTCCGGATGACCGCCGATCTGCAGTCGCGTCGCCGGCTCGGGCTGACCGCCACCCTGATTCGCGAGGACGGTCGCGAGGGTGACGTGTTCTCGTTGATCGGGCCGAAGCGCTACGACGCGCCGTGGAAGGACATCGAGGCCCAGGGCTGGATCGCCCCGGCCGAGTGCATCGAGGTCCGGGTCACCATGACCGATAACGAGCGGATGATCTACGCGACCGCCGAGCCGGAGGAACGCTACAAGCTGTGCTCGACGGCGCACACCAAGATCGCGGTGGTGAAGTCGATTCTGGAGAAGCACAAGAACGAGCCGACGCTGGTGATCGGTGCCTATCTGGACCAACTCGACGAGCTGGGCCAGGAGCTCGGTGCGCCCGTGATCCAGGGTTCGACCAAGAACGCCGAGCGCGAGGAGCTCTTCGATCAATTCCGGCGCGGCGAGATCCGCACGCTGGTCGTCTCCAAGGTCGCGAACTTCTCCATCGACCTGCCCGAAGCCTCGGTGGCCGTTCAGGTTTCCGGAACCTTCGGCTCCCGCCAGGAAGAAGCGCAGCGGTTGGGCCGGTTGCTGCGGCCCAAGGCCGACGGCGGTGGCGCGATCTTCTATTCGGTGGTCAGCCGCGACAGCCTGGATGCCGAGTACGCCGCCCACCGGCAGCGGTTCCTCGCCGAGCAGGGCTACGGCTACCTCATCAAGGACGCCGACGACCTGCTTGGCCCGGCGATATGACCGTCGGCCGGATGGTCCCGATCTTGACCGTGTCCGATATCGACGCCGCCCGCGCCGCCTATATCGCGACGCTCGGCCTGACCGAGGTGATGAATCACGGCTGGATCGTCACCCTCGCCGATGCCGAACACCGTCATCAGTTGAGCCTGATGACAAAGGATCAGACGGCGGCGGTGAATCCGACGGTGTCGATCGAGGTCGACGATGTCGATGCCGCACATGCGGCCGCGGTCGGCGCGGGATTGCAGATCGTGCATCCGCTGTCCGACGAGGAGTGGGGCGTGCGCAGGTTCTTCTTCGCCGACGACGCGGGCAACATCGTCAACGTGTTGTCACACCGCGGCTAGGAATCGAGCGCGCCGGCCGCCACCGCGGCCAGGTTGATCCGGGTCAGCACGGAATGCAGTTGCTCCAGTTCGGCCATGTCGACCCCGAGCCTGGCCACCACGGCCGGCGGGATGGCCAACGCCTGGCGTCGCAGCGCGGAACCCCCCTTGGTCAGGGTGACCAGCGTGGTGCGCTCGTCGGAGACGCTGCGGGTGCGGCTGATGAATCCGAGCGCCTCGAGGCGTTTGAGCATCGGCGAGACGGTGGCCGAGTCCATCTGCAGCAACCCGGCGATCTGCTTGACCGACAGCGCATCACCGCCGGCCTTGTCGTTGTCCCAGAGCGCCAGCATCACGAGGTACTGGGGATGGGTCAGGCCCAACGGTTCCAGGAGTGGGCGGTACACCGCCAGCACTGCGCGGTTGGTGACCGCCAGCGCGAAACACACCTGACGTTCCAGGGCGAGGGGGTCGAGGTCTTCGGTCACAGCGGCCACCATCACACTGTACTACTTGATTTGCCTACTAATAATTAGGGTACTATCTAAAGTATGGCCGCAACACCGAGTTTCTTACAGCGGGTGCTCTACGCATACGGACGCCGCCTGCCCGACTCCATGCGCGACTGGGTGACGGCCGACCTGACCGGCAAGGGCGCGGTGCGCAGGCACATGCTGCGCTACGCGATCCCGCCGGCCCTCATCCTTGCTCCGCTGTGGCTGTTGCCGGCATCACTGTACGTCCACATGGAGATGACCGTCCCCATTTACACCTGGGCGTTGATCATGGCCTTCGTGCTCAACAAGGTGTGGCGTCGGCACCGACTCTCCCAGCACGGGCTCGATCCCAAACTGATCGACACCATGAACCGGGAGAAGAACGCCCGCCTGCACGAGGACTACGCGCGCCGCTACGGCGCCCGCCCGCAGGAGGCCGAATGGCAGTCCAACCCGAGCCCGTTCTAGACGTGCGGGCCGACGGCCTTCACGACCGTCAACAGCACCACCGAATCCTCGAGCGCCGACACCCCGTGCCGGACCGTCGGCACCACCAGATGATCGCCGGCCGAGCCCTCCCAGTTCGCCTCGGCCGTCGTGAGCCGGACACGGCCATGCAGCACCTGCAGCGTGGCCTCCCCAGGGCTCTCGTGATCGTCGAGTCCGTGACCCGCCGACAGTGCCAACAGGGTCTGCCGCAGGGCGTGTTCGTGTCCCCCGTAGACGGTGTGCGCGCTGCGACCACTGTTGTGCGAACGCGCAGTCTCCAGATGCTCGCGAGCCAGCGCGGTCAGTGAGATCTTTTCCATACCTGCCACTATCGCACCAGCGGCAAGGCCGATTGATCGGCGTCAGACGCGACCCGTCCGCCAAAAGAGTTTCACCCCATGACATTTCGACAAAAGCTGCCGCGCCCCTAGCTCAGCGCCGGAATGACCTCACGCTCGAACAGTTCGATCCCGGAGCGGTCGTAGGCCGCCTCGGGGAAGTACATGATGGCGTACTCGCACCCGAGATCGCGCAGCCGAGAAAGGCGTTCGATGACCTGCTCAGGGGTGCCGGTGGCCGAGTCCGGGGAGGCGACGTTGGCGAGCATGGCGTCGATGGCGGGTGCGGCGTCCTCGCCGACGGCGCCGACCTGACGGTCCCGGATGCGCTCCAGGCGCCGGCTCACCTCGTCCCCGGAACTGCCGAGGACGCAGTTGAAGTTCGCCGAGCGGATGATGGCGTCGAAATCGGTGCCCACCGCGCGACAGTGCTCGGCCAGCACGTCGGACTTGTGCCGGAAATCCTCCGGCGCGCTGCTGAAGTTGGTGTAGCGGGCGTATTTCGCCGCGATCTTGAGCGTCACCTTCTCGCCGCCGCCGGCGATCCACAGCGGCGGCCCGCCCGCCTGCAGCGGCTTCGGTGCGACGATGGCATCGTTGACCTGGTAGTACTTGCCGTCGAGGGTGACCCTGCCGTCGCGCCAGGCGTCCCGCATGATCTGCACACCCTCGTCGAGGCGGCCCAGCCGTTCGCCCGCCGAGGGGAAGCCATAGCCGTACGCGCGCCACTCGTGCTCGTACCAGCCGCCCCCGATACCCATTTGGATGCGGCCGCCGGAGATGATGTCGGTAGTGGCAGCGACCTTTGCCAGGTAAGCCGGGTTGCGGTAGCTCATGGCGGTGCACATCTGACCCAATTTCACCCGTTCGGTGACGGCCGCGAAGGCCGCCATCAACGACCAGGCCTCATGGGTGGCCTCGTCGGTGGGCAGCGGAACGGTGTGGAAGTGGTCGTACACCCACACCGAGTCCCACGTGCTGTTATCGGCGTGACGAGCCAGTTCATTCATCACTGACCAGTGGTTTTCGGTGGGGATGTCGACGAGATCGAGTCGCCAACCCTGCGGGATGAACAGTCCGAAGCGCATAGCCCTCGACTTTAGGCCCACGCGCCACTTTCTTACATCGTCTACACTCAGACGGGATCGTTGCTGTACCTCAATCGTTGCTGCACCACATGAAGGAACTGGTCATGACTGCCACCCGACGTCGCATCGCGAATGCCGCGCTGGCGGCCGCGCTGCCGCTGACCGCCATGACCGTGGCCTTCGCACCCCCGGCCCTTGCCGAGCAGTGCTCGCGCGGCCAGGTCTCCTACAACGGCAACTGCGTCGACACCTGCAACGACTCGCAGGTCCGCAACTCCGACACCGGTGAGTGCCAGTCGCTGATCTCGGCCGCCGTACAGAAGGCCCGGACCCCCGCCGTCGCCAAGCTGACCCCGGATCAGCTGGGCGGTGTGGTGCAGTTGGCCCGCAATGTGGGCGCAATCCCCGAGATCAACTCGACCATCGGCACGTCCTTCGGTATCGCCAACACCATCGTCGGCTGGCCCGCCGTGCTCGCCGGCGCCGCCGCCGACACCGCCGCCGTTCTGGCGCTGTTCGGCCTGCTGCCGGGTGAGGTCACCCCCTTGGGCGGCGCCCTCGGTGCTGTACAGGCCACCGGCCAGACCTTCTCGGCGGTCTCCGATGTGGCGCGGGTGTCCACGGCCCTTCCCGCCCTGGGCCTGCCCAGCCTGCCTCCGCCGCCCGCCGGGCTTCCCGGCCTGCCGCCGCCTCCGCCGATCGGGCTGCCCGGTCCCCCGCAGCTGCCGCCCCCGCCGCCGATCGGGCTGCCGGGCCTGCCGCCGCCTCCTGGCCTGCCGGGTCCGCTGCTCGGCTGTGGTCCGCGACTGCTGTTCTTCACCCCCTGCATCTGATCCAGCCCACCGGGCGCGTGCCGAAGTGCGTGCCGTTGAGGACGGCGAGCTGATCGGAGTCGGACACCTCGCGGCGCACAGGTAGATGCGCAGCAGCCGGACCCTCTGGTCGGCCATCGCCGGGGACTTCGCTGCCGAGCGCGAGGCGAAGTGGGTCATCCGGTCAGCCTGCTCTACCGGGTCAACAGTGACAACGTGACCACTACACCGCGAAACACCCGCGGTATTCGCGTGGTGTGGTCC
Source organism: Mycolicibacterium sp. 22603 (assembly GCA_052044345.1). Taxonomy (GTDB): domain Bacteria; phylum Actinomycetota; class Actinomycetes; order Mycobacteriales; family Mycobacteriaceae; genus Mycobacterium. The sequence continues at coordinate 100,053 of JBQEMX010000004.1, read as the reverse complement.
GCATCTGTCGGACGAAGTGATGACGGAAGGTCACCGGTGATTCGAAGCCGACCCGCGTGGCGATCTGTTCGACGCCGAGGTCCGAGGATTCCAACAACGCGAGGCTGGCCTGGATGCGTTGCTCGATAAGCCATTTGATGGGCGTGGTCCCGGTGGCCTTGGCGAACTGGCGCAGGTAGCTGCGCCTGGATAGCGACGACCGCTCGGCGAGTTCGTCGAGGGTGATGGGTCGGTCCAGATGTTCCAGCGCCCACGCCATCCCGGCGGCGATCCGGCCGTCGACCGCGGGTTCGGGGACCGGGGTTTCGATGTACTGGGCCTGCCCGCCGGCGCGGTGCGGTGAGATGACGAGACGACGCGCGACATCATTGGCCACCCGCACGCCGTGGTCGGCGCGCACGATGTGCAGGCACAGATCTAGCCCGGCCGCGCAGCCCGCGCTGGTGAGCACCCGCCCGTTGTCGACATAGAGCGGCGCCGGATCCACCTCGATCGCCGGATACCGCTGCGCCAAGAGGTCGGCGTAGATCCAGTGTGTCGTCGCGGTGCGCCCGTCGAGCACGCCGGCTGCGGCCAGCGCGAAGGCACCGGAACAGATGGACACCAGCCGGGCTCCGCGAGCGTCGGCCGCCCGGATGGCGTCGAGCAGATCATCGGTGGGCGCCTGCTCGACATCACGCACGCTCGGGATCAGCAGCGTATCGGCGGTCGCGAGATCCTCGATTCCGTAGGAGGTGCGCACCACGGCCCCACCGAGCATCCGGATCTCGGGTTCTTCGGAGCACAGCTTGACCGCGTATCCCGCGGGGGCGGCTCCGGCGGAGAACCGTCCCGGCAACTCGGCCATCCCGAAGATCTCGGCGGCCAGACCGGATTCGAAACCGGTCATCCCGTCATAGGCGAGGATGGCGACGGTGTGCATGTCACTATCTTATCGATCATTGACTTCCGTGCCACTGTGCGCGCACGGCCGATCCCGGCATCGTCGTCGATATGACGCAAGAACACCCGACTTCCCGCTTCTGGTCTGCCCTTAAGGCATTCGCCGCGGGGATCCACGCCGCCAATGGGCTGGCCCACGGCGTCACCCCGGCCGCGGGATCGGCGGCGCGCACGAGAAAACCCCCGGGCTCGCCGTTTCGAGGACAGCGGGCCCGGGGGCTTCTGGTCATACCGCGCGCCCAGTGGCGCGCGGCGGTCAGCCCTCCAGTGAGGCGGGCGGGTTGAAGCGGTCGCCGTAGCGGGCGGCCAGCTCCTTGGCACGGGCCACGAACGCGGCCTTGCCGACACCGTGCGGGCCTTCGTAGCCGACGATGAACTGCGCCGAACCACCGGTGTACGGCGGGTAGCCGATGCCCATGATCGAGCCGATGTTGGCATCCGCGGTCGAGGTCAGCACACCCTCGTCGAGGCACTTCTGGGTCTCCAGAGCCTCGGCGAACAGCATGCGGTCGATCGCATCCTGCAGCTCGATGGTCGCGCTGCCGGAGTTGAAGGTCTCCTTCAGCCCCGACCACAGTCCGACCCGCTTGCCGTCGGCGTACTCGTAGAACCCGGCACCCTTCAGACGCGACGGGCGACCGATCTCGATCATCTTCTCCACGACCGCTTCGGCCGGGTGCGGCACATAGGTCTCACCGTTCGCCTCGGCCGCCTTGCGGGTCTCGCCGGCGATCTTGTGCATCAGCTCGAGGTTCAGCTCATCGGAGAGCTGCAGCGGTGCGGCCGGGTAACCGGCCTGCGCTCCGGCCTGCTCGATGGTGGCAGGCTCGATGCCCTCGCCGAGCATCGCCAGCGCCTCGTTGACGAAGGTGCCGATGACGCGGCTGGTGAAGAAGCCGCGGCTGTCGTTGACCACGATCGGGGTCTTCTTGATGGCCAGGGTGTAGTCGAACACGCGGGCCAGCGCCTCGTCGGAGGTCTTCTCCCCCTTGATGATCTCGACCAGCGGCATCTTGTCCACCGGCGAGAAGAAGTGGATCCCGATGAAGTCCTCCTGGCGCTTCACACCGGTGGCCAGACCGGTGATCGGCAGGGTGGAGGTGTTCGAGCCCAGCAGCGCGTTGGGTTCGACGATGTCCTCGATCTCCTGGAACACCTTGTGCTTGAGTTCCTGGTTCTCGAAGACGGCCTCGATCACGAAGTCCACACCGGCCAGATCGGCCGGATCGGCGGTCGGGGTGATCTTGGCCAACAGTGCCGCGGACTTCTCCTCGGTGGTCTTGCCGCGCTTGAGCGCCTTGGCTTCCAGACCCTCGGAGTAGGCCTTGCCCTTCTGCGCCGCCTCGATGGTGACGTCCTTGAGCACGACGTCGTAACCGGCCTTGGCCGACACGTAGGCGATACCGGCGCCCATCATGCCCGCACCCAGCACACCGATCTTCTTGATCGGCACCGGCGCGATGCCCTCGGGACGCGAGGCGCCACCGTTGATGGCCTGCAGGTCCAGGAAGAACGCCTGGATCATGTTCTTGGCCACCTGGCCGGTGACCAGCTGGGTGAAGTAGCGGCTCTCGATGCGGGTGGCACCCTCGAAGTCCACCTGGGCGCCCTCGACGGCCGCGCTCAGGATGGCCCGCGGGGCCGGCATCGGCGCGCCCTTGAGCTGCTTCTTGAGCAGCGCGGGGAACGACGGCAGGATCGCGGCGAGGCCGGGGCTGCTCGGGGTTCCCCCGGGCATCTTGTAGCCCTTGACATCCCACGGCTGCACGCCGCCCTCGGGGTTGTCCTTGATCCACTTCTTGGCCGCCGGGATCAGTTCCTCGACGCTGCCGACCAGTTCGTCGACCAGGCCGATCTCCTTAGCCTTGGCCGGGTTGAACCGGGTGCCCTGGCTGAGCACCTCCATGAAGGCCTTCTGGATGCCGAACATCCGCACGGTGCGGGCCACGCCGCCACCACCGGGCAGCAGACCCAGGGTCACCTCGGGCAGGCCGATGACGACACCCTTGACGTCGGCGGCGATGCGGTGATGGGTAGCCAGCGCGATCTCAAGACCGCCACCGAGCGCGGCGCCGTTGATGGCGGTCACGACGGGCTTACCGAGGGTCTCCAGCTTGCGCAGATCGGCCTTGATGAACTCGACCTCCTCGAATGCCTGCTGGGCATCGTCGGGGCCGATGTTGATCATGCCCTTGAGGTCACCGCCGGCGAAGAAGGTCTTCTTCGCGCTGGCGATCACCACACCGGTGATCGAATCCTTCTCGGCGACAAGGCGTTCCACCGTGTCGTGCATGGACTGCTTATAGTGCTCGTTCATCACGTTGGCCGACCCGGTCGGGTCGTCCAGCGTCAGGGTGACGATGCCGTCGGCATCCTGTTCCCACTTGATGGTGTTCTCTGCCATGGTCATATCTCCTAGACGCGCTCGATGATGGTGGCCACGCCCATGCCGCCGCCGACGCACAGCGTGATCAGCGCACGCTTGGCACCGCGACGCTCGAGCTCGTCGACCATGGTTCCGGTGATCATGGCGCCGGTGGCACCCAGCGGGTGGCCCATCGCGATGGCGCCGCCGTTGACGTTGAGCTTCTCGTCCGGGATGTTCAGGTCCTTCTGGAACTTCATCACCACCGAGGCGAACGCCTCGTTCAGCTCGAACAGGTCGATATCGTCGACGGTCAGTCCGGCGCGGTCGAGCACCTTCTTGGTCGCCGGGGTGGGGCCGGTGAGCATGATCACCGGGTCGGCACCGCTGGTGGCGGTGGCCACCACGCGCGCCCGCGGGGTCAGGCCCTGCGCGGCCCCTGCCTTTTCACTACCGATGAGCACCAGCGCGGCGCCGTCGACGATGCCCGAGCTGTTACCGCCGGTGTGGACGTGGTTGATCTTCTCGACGTAGTGGTACTTCTGCAGCGCCACATCGTCGAAGCCGCCCATCGCACCCAGGTCCGCGAAGGCGGGCTTGAGCTTGCCCAGGCTCTCCACGGTGGTGCCGGGACGCATGTGCTCGTCGTGATCGAGCACGACCAGCCCGTTCTGATCCTTGACCGGCACCACGGACTTGGCGAAGTAGCCGCCCGACCATGCCGCTGCGGCCCGGTCCTGCGAGCGCGCGGCGTAGGCGTCGACGTCCTCGCGGGAGAAGCCCTCGATGGTGGCGATCAGGTCGGCGCCGATGCCCTGCGGGACGAATCCGACGCGGTAGTTGGTCTCGGGGTCGCCGGCCCAGGCACCGCCGTCAGAACCCATCGGGACGCGGCTCATCGACTCGACACCGCCGACGAGGACCAGGTCATCCCAGCCCGAGGACACCTTCTGGGCACCCAGGTTGACGGCCTCCAGGCCCGAGGCGCAGAACCGGTTGAGCTGGAAACCACCGGTGGTCTCGGGCAGACCCGACACCAGCACCGCGGTACGGGCGATATCGCCGCCCTGATCGCCGACCGGGGACACGACACCCAGGATGACGTCGCTGATCAGGTTCTCGTCGAGGTCAGGGTAGCGGGCCCGGATCTCGTCGATCAGACCGACGACGAGGTTGACCGGCTTGATCTCGTTGAGGGCGCCACCGCGCTGCTTACCGCGCGGGGTGCGGATGGCCTCATAGATGAAGGCACCTTCGGACATATGTTGTTCCCTTTCGGGTGGGTGACAGGGCACTGATCGCGCACCCTAGCAAAATCGTAAACCAACCTGTTGGTTGGTCCAATTTCCACCCATCCGCCAGTGGCCACCTATCGCACGCCATCAGGGGAAAAGCGTGCGATAAGTGGCCACTGGGCCTACCGGGATCAGGCCGACTGCGGTTCGGTCTCCGCGAGCGTCGGATAGTCGACGTACCCGGCCGGGCCGGAGGCATAGAAGGTCGGCACATCGGGCTCGTTGAGTTCGGCCCCGAGCAGCAGCCGATCGATCAGGTCCGGGTTGGCCAGCCAGCTGCGACCCACCGCGACCGCGCTCGCCGCACCCCAGTCCACAAGGGACTCCAGCTGGCAGAAATCGGTACCGGTATCGCGGCCGGTGTTGAGCACCAGGGTGTCCGGCCACAGCGCCCGCAACGCCCCGAACGTCTGGGTGCTGGGGTCGATCAGGACGTGTAGATAGGCCAGACCCAGCGGGCGGATGCGATTCAGCAACGCTTCATACGCCCCGACCTGATCGTTCTCACGCATATCGCCGGCGCCATTACCCGGTGAGATCCGTAGCCCGACACGGTCGGCACCGATCTCGTCGGCGACCGCCTCCACGACCTCAGCCGTCAACCGGGCGCGATTCTCCGCAGACCCGCCGTAGGCATCGGTGCGCAGGTTCACCACATCGGAGAGGAATTCGTGCAACAGGTAACCATTGGCGGAGTGGATCTCCACCCCGTCCATGCCGGCATCGACGGCACGACGGGCCGCGCCACGGAACTGGCCGATGATGGTGCCGATCTCCGCCTCGGTGAGCTCACGCGGCACCGGTAAGGGCTGCTTGCCCGACGGGGTGTGGGTGAGCATGTCCGCGGCGACCGCCGACGGACCCACCGTCTCGAATCCGCTGATCTCCGGATGCGCCATCCGCCCCACATGCCAGAGTTGCACGAACATCTTCCCGCCCCCGGCATGCACCGCATCGGCGATATCGGCCCAGGCCTCCTGGTGCCGGTCGGTGTAGATGCCCGGGGTGTTCATGTAGGCGCCGTTGGCCTGCTCGCAGATCGCGGTGGCCTCACTGATGATCAGCCCGGCCCCGGCACGCTGGGAGTAGTACAGCGCCGCGAGATCCGACGGGGTCGCATCGGACTGGGCGCGCGAGCGCGTCAGCGGTGCCATGAACACCCGGTTGACCGCCTCGGTGGCTCCCACCCGCAACGGCGTGAGCAGGCTGGCATCAGGGGCGAGACGGAAGGTCTGGTCGGTCATTTCCGTCTAAGCGCTGTCGGCCGCCCAAACATTCCCCGCCAGCAGCCGCCCCGACAGCAGACCCCAGGTCACCGCGTGTGACACACACGCCGCCCGGTTGCTCGCGCCGAGTTTGACCATCGCACTCTCCAGATGGTGGCCCGCGGTCCGGACGCTGATGAAAAGGCGGGCGGCAATCTGATTGTTCGTCAGACCCTGCGCCGCCAGGGTCAGGGCGTCGAGTTCACGGGCGGTGATACCGAACGGCAACGGGTCCCGGGTCACCAGCAGCACACCGGAGAGGCTGTCGCGCTCGAAGCGGCGGGCGGTGTCGATGATCCTGCTGTGCAACCAGGTGGTGCCGTCGAACCATCGGGTGGCCTCGGGACGCAATCCCAAACCCGTTGTGCGGGTGGCCAACACCATCTCCGTCACCAGCGCACGATCCAGCGGGGCCGCGAAGGTGTCACCGTGGATCAGCAGATGCGCCCGCCCGTCACCGTCGATCGCCCAGGCCTGCGCCTCGGGAGCCATGAGTTCGGCGACCATCCGCGGACGCGAAGAGAAGTCGAGCTGTGCGGCCATCTGCGCGCGCAGCGAATTGATCTCGGCCACATCGTCATCGCTGGGATGGCGCGCGTCGTCACAGTTGACGTGGATGGTTCCGGCATAGCTACCGTCCGCGGTCACCAGGCGTGCGGACAGACCCTCGTCGAAACCGGCCGGGGCGAAAACGCCCTGCACGGAGTAGGTGTCGCGGTATTCGGGGAAATCGCGCCAGCGCAGCGCGCCGAGTCCGCGTACCCGCATCGTGTCGAACAGTGGATCGTGGTCGATGAACCAGGTGTTGAGATGCTCCATCACATGATCGGGATAGCCGTGGTTGGCGACGGCCACATGACGGCGACGGATCGGATCCCACAGGCTGATCGCCGACGCCGACGATGCCGCCCGTGCGCTCAGCGCCTCGAGCATCTCGTGGGCGCGCGTCTCGATGCTCGCGCTGCTACCCAGCACCTCCGCGTATGCGCCCGCCATCAGATCCTTCTCGTCATGTCCCCGAAAGCATGATGTGCAGGCGGTGTTTCGCGAATGTTTCGCCTGCGCGGCGGACAGGCAACTTCCACCACAGAAATGGGAGATTCCTCCCATAGCCCGGTGAAACCGCTGGTTCCTACGCTGATCGCCAACGATCCACCACCAGCGAAGGCGACTCACATGAACAGAATCACCGCGGGAGTGGCGCTGCTCGCCACCACGACGATGCTCGCGTCCGGCTGCGGTAGTCGGGCCGGTGACGACACTGCTGCGGCACAGGGGTGTGCCGACACATCGGGCTCGGAGGTAACGATCGGTTCGATCAACTCACTGTCGGGCGGGTTGGCCGTCAGCGAGTCGGTCATCCATGATGCGATCGCGATGGCCGTCGACGAGATCAACGCCGGCGGCGGCGTGCTGGGCAAGCAGCTCGATCTGCTGTCCGAGGACGGCGCGTCGGATCCCACCGTGTTCGCCGAGAAGGCCAACAAACTGGTCAACAGCGACTGTGTCGCAGCGGTTTTCGGTGGATACACCTCGGCGAGCCGCAAGGCGATGCTGCCGGTGTTCGAGGATTCCAACGCACTGCTCTACTACGGTCAGCAGTACGAGGGCCTGGAGTCATCGAAGAACATCTTCTATTCGGGCGCCACCACCAACCAGCAGATCATCCCGGCCCTGGACTACCTCAAGCAGCAGGGCGTCACCTCGCTCTACCTGGTAGGCAGCGATTATGTCTTCCCGCGCACCTCCAATGCCATCGTCAAGGCCTACGCCGCGGCCAACGGCATCGAGATCAAGGGCGAAGACTATGTGCCGCTGGACAGTACGAACTTCGCGACGATCGTCAACAAGATCCGCAGCGCCGATGCCGACGCCATCTTCAACGTCGTGGTGGGCGGGTCACTGACCGCCTTCTTCCGGGAGTACAACAGCGCCGGGCTGACGGCCCAGACCATGCCGGTGATGTCGATGTGCGTCGGCGAGGAGGAGGTCAAGAGCATCGGCGCCGACACCCTGGTCGGGCAGCTGTCGTCGTGGAACTACTACGAGACCCTCGACACCCCGGCCAACAAGAAGTTCGTCGCCGACTTCAAGGCCAAGTACGGACCGGGCCGGGTGACCTCGGATCCGATGGAATCGGCCTACACCGCGGTGTATCTGTGGAAGGCCACCGTGGAGAAGGCCGACTCGTTCGCGGTGGCAGACATCCAGTCCGCGGCCGGCGGCGTCACCGTCGACGCCCCCGAGGGCGCGGTCACCATCGACGGTGAGAACCACCACGTCACCAAGACCGCACGCGTCGGCAAGGTCGTCCCCAGCGGCCTGATCGACCAGGTGTGGCAGTCACCGGAACCCATCACCCCCGACCCATTCCTGAAGAACTATCCGTGGGCCGAGGGAATCACGGGCTGACACATGCACCTGACACCCAAGGACGAAGACCGGCTGTTGGTGTTCCTGGCCGCCGAACTGGCCCGCAAGCACCGGTCGGCGGGGCTGGCATTGACCTACGCCGAAGCGCGGGCGCTGATCGCCGATGAGGTCATCGAGGCCGCCCGGTCCGGCGCCGGGGTGGCCGAGGCCGCCGCCATCGGGGCCGACCTACTCACCGATGACGATGTCATGCCCGGCGTGCGCACCCTGTTGGGTTCGGTTCAGGTCGAGGCATTCTTCGACGACGGGCAGAAGCTCGTCACAGTGCACGATGCGATCGGCCCCGGCACCCGGAGCGCCGACGAGATCGCCTTCACCCCGGGCGAAGTCCTGCCCGCCGACGGCGAGCTGGAGCTCAACGCCGACCGGGCCAGCGTGTCGGTGAGCGTGCAGAACACCGGTGACCGCCCGATCCAGGTCGGTTCGCACTTCCACTTCTTCGAATGTAACCGGGCGCTGCGATTCGACCGGCGATCGGCATTCGGCATGCGGTTGGACATCCCCTCCGGGCTGGCCGTCCGCTTCGAACCCGGTGAGACGCAGGAGGTATCGCTGACCAGCTACGGCGGTGACCGCGTGGTGATCGGCCAGAACGATGTCACCAATGGACCCACCGACACCGATCCCGGCGAGGAGCTGATGAGCACCATGCACACCCGCGGCTTCCTGGACACCCCGCCGGATTCGAAAGAGCCGAGATGACATACCGCATCAGCCGGGCCCGCTACGCCGAACTGTACGGACCGACCACCGGGGACCGGGTGCGCCTCGCCGACACCGAGCTACTGGCCCGAGTCGAGGCCGACGCATGCGTCTACGGTGACGAGGCCGTCTTCGGCGGCGGCAAGACCATGCGTGAGGGCATGGCCGTGCATGGTGACATCACCAATGACGAAGGGGCACTGGACTTCGTCATCACCAACGCCCTCATCATCGACGCCGTTTCGGGAATCCTTAAGGCCGATATCGGTATCCGAAACGGGCGCATCGCCGGGATCGGCAAGGCGGGCAACCCGCGCACCATGGACGGTGTGCACCCCGACCTGATCATCGGCGCGGGCACCGACATCCGCTCCGGTGAGGGCATGATCGCCACCGCGGGCGCCATCGACGTGCACGTGCATTTCGACAGCGCCGGTCTGGTCGAGGAGGCCATCTCCAGCGGCATCACCACCATGATCGGTGGCGGCCTCGGCCCGGTGACCGTCGGCATCACCTCGTCGGGACCGACCAACCTGGCGCGCATGCTGCGGGCCGCGGAGGCCTTTCCGATGAACTTCGGTTTCATCGGCAACGGCAGCGCGTCCAGTACCGCACCGCTGATCGAGCAGGGCCTGGCCGGCGCCATCGGGTACAAGATCCACGAGGACTGGGGCGCCACCCCGGCGGCCATCCGCGCCTCGCTGGACGCCGGTGACGAACTGGACCTGCAGGTGCAGATCCACACCGACACCCTCAACGAGTCCGGCTTCTACGAGGACACCATGGCCGCGATCGGCGGCCGGGTGATCCACACCTATCACGCCGAGGGGGCCGGCGGCGGTCACGCACCGGACATCATGCAGGTCGTCGGCGAACCGTACTGCCTTCCGTCCTCGACCAATCCGACGAACCCGTACACGCTCAACACCTTCGACGAACACCTCGACATGGTGATGGTGTGCCACCACCTCAATCCCCGTATCCCCGAGGATGTGGCCTTCGCCGAATCGCGGATCCGGCGCGAAACCATCGCCGCCGAGGATGTGCTGCACGATATGGGCGCCATCTCGGCCATGGGTTCGGACTCCCAGGGCATGGGGCGCATCGGGGAGACCATCGCGCGCACCTGGCAATTGGCCTCCCACATGCGGGCCACCCGCGGCCCCCTGCCCGCCGACGAGGGCACCGGCGCCGACAACGCCCGGATCCTGCGTTATATCGCCAAACTGACCATCAATCCGGCCCGTCTCTTCGGGATCGATCACGAGGTCGGCTCGCTGGAACCGGGCAAGCTCGCCGATATCGTGCTGTGGGAGCCGAAGTTCTTCGGAATCCGTCCCGAGGTCGTGTTCAAGGGCGGCTTCCCGGCTTGGTCGGTGATGGGCGAAGCCAATGCGTCGCTGATGACGTGCGAACCGTTGAAGTACCGCCCGCAGTGGGCGGCCTACGGGCAGACCCCGGCCGATGTGTCGGTCAACTTCGTGGCGGCCGCGGCGATCGACGCCGGACTGGGTGCGCGGCTCGGTCTGCAGACCCGGCTGGTGGCCTGTCGGGGTTCGCGCGGACTCACCAAAGCCGATCTGCTGCACAACGATTACCTGCCCGATATCCGGATCGAACCCGACACCTACCGGGTGATCGTTGACGGTCAACTGTGCCAGAGCGTGCCGATGACGACAGTGCCGCTCGGCCGTCGGTACACGTTGAAATAGAGGAGAACGCGATGGGCGAGGTACTTCGCATCGGTATCGGCGGTCCGGTCGGGTCGGGGAAGACCCGTTTGGTGGAGACGCTGGTGCCCGAACTGATCGGCAGGGGTCTCGGCGTTGCGGTGATCACCAACGACCTGGTCACCGACGAGGACGCCCAACGGGTGCGCCGCAGCGGGGTCATCGACCCGAATCGGGTGCTGGCCGTCGAGACAGGCGCCTGCCCGCACACCGCCATCCGCGAGGACCCGTCGGCGAATCTGGCCGCCGCCCGCCGGCTGGCGGCCGAATTCGACGACCTCGACCTGATTCTCATCGAGTCCGGTGGCGACAACCTGGCCGCCACCTTCACCTCCGACCTGGTGGACTACTGGATCTTCGTCATCGACACCGCGGGCGGGGACGATATCCCGCGTAAGAAGGGCATCGGGCTGCTGCAGGCGGATCTGCTGGTGGTCAACAAGATCGACCTGGCCGAGCTGGTGGGTGCCGACCTGGACGGGATGCGCCGCGATTGCGCGGTGGCCCGCCCCACCAAGCCGACAGTGTTCACCGATCTGCGCTCCGGAGCCGGCGTGGACGCCCTGACCGAGGAGTTGCTGCGCGGTGTGATGCTCACGGCGCGAGCATGATCGCCCCCGGCGTGCTGAGCCTGGACACCCGGGCCGACGCCACCGGTGCGACGCGGATCACCGGGCTGCGGCAGCGATACCCGCAGCGGGTGACCACCGCGCTGCACAGTGATCCCGCCTATCCCCGCGCAGCCAACCTCTGTGTGCAGAGCCCCAGCGGCGGAACGTTCTCCGATGACGATCTGCACACCACCGTACGGTGCGCGTCCGGCACACATCTGCACCTGACCTCCCAGGCCGCCACCCAGGTGTTCGCCGGCGGCGGACCCGGTGCCCGGCACCGGCTGTCGTTCGGTGTGGAGTCCGGAGCGGTGCTGGAGTATCTGCCGAAAACGATCATCCCACAGGCGGATTCGACCTTTGTCCAGCAGTTGGAGGTCGACGTCGCCACCGGCGGGGTGTACGTCGGCTGGGATGCGATCGCCGCCGGACGGATCGCTCACGGTGAGCGATTCCGGTACGCCGCCGTCGACACCGCTTTCACCGTTCGCGTGCAGGGTCGCGCGGTGGCACGGGACCGTCAACTGGTCACCGCCGATGCCGCCATCGGAGCCGATTATCTGGCCACCCTGCTGATCGTCGCGCCGGGCCGGTGCGCCAAAGGCGCACTTTCCGCGGTGCGCACGGCACTGGCCCATCACCCGGACGCCGAGGGCGGGGCCGGCGAACTTCCGTCTGCTACCGGCATTTTCGCACGGATCCGGGCGGACAGCGCACCCGCGCTGCTGGCCGTACAGCGGGCATTGCACACCGCGGCCCGGACCATCTTGCCCGCCTCACCGATCGTCAGGAGCACCCCGTGATAGTCGATACCGTACTCGGACACGTCGATGATCCGGCATTCGCCGGCCGCCGGCACCACCATGTCGACATCGGCTGGGGTGACGCGGGTAAGCACCGGCAGCTGGTCACCACCGACACCGGCATCGAAGTGCGGATCATGTTGCCGCGCGGCGCTTTCCTGCACCACAATGCCGTGATCGCCGACGACGGTCATGCAGTCGTGGTGGTCCGCCGGCCCGCCGAACCCGCCATCAGGGTTCGGTTCGATGACAACACCGCGCGCGCCATGCTGATGTTCGGACACCTGCTCGGCAATCAGCACGCCCCCGTCGACGTCGACGACGACGGTGTGACCGTTCCGCTGTTCACCAGCGCCGACGCCGCCAGAGACATGCTCGCCACGATGGGTGTCGTCGGCGAGGTGACCGAACTGGCACTGGCCGGCCACGGCTGGGCGAGGACGTCCGCGGATGATCATGCCGGCCATCACCACTGACGCCACAACTGCACTCGCGCTGTGGTTGCAGCTACACGACAGCGCGTTCCCCGCCGGGCGGATGGTGCACAGCCACGGGCTGGAGGAGTGGCTGCACCGTCGCCCGGAAGCCGGTGCCGACGCCGTCGAATCGGTGGTGTGCGGATACCTGCGGCACGGTGTCGCGACGCTGGACGCCACCATCACCGCGCATGCCTGGCTCGCTGATGATCTCGACACCCTCGCCGAACTCGACGATCTTGCCGCGACATACAAGCTGTTCGGCAACAGCCGCATCGCCTCGGTGTCCGCGGGCGGGCAACTGGCGGCCACCGCCATCGAGATCGGCATCGGCATCGGCATCGGCATCGGGGAACGGCATCCCTACCTGCTGGCGGTGTCGACAGGAGCGGTGCCCGGTCATGCCGCCGTGGTCGACGGGGTGGTGCAGGCGATGTTGGGTATCCCCCGGCAGGTCGCGGTCGTCGGCGCGCTGCGCTCGATGATGGCCTCGTTGTTGAGCGCGGCGGTACGGCTCGGCAGGTTGGGGCCGCTGCAGAGCCAGCGCATCCAGCTGCGCAACGCCGAAGCGGTGGCGGTGCTGGCCCGAGCCGCCTGCGAGCGGCCGTTGAGCGAATTGAGCAGCGTATCACCGGCGCTGGAGATCAGCGGGATGTGCCACGAGGAACGGACATCGCGGTTGTTCGCGACGTGATCGACCGGTCATCCGATGCCTACGGTGGACCTCACTTCGACGAGTGGACCGCGCCTGCGCCGGTCGCCGGACTCTTGAGGGCCCGGATGGCCAGCCACGCGGCCGTCCGGTCGTCGGGGCTGGCCATCGACAGCCCGGTCAACTCCTCGATACGGTGGATCCGCGCAGCCAGCGTCTGACGGTGCACCTGAAGCCGGCTCGCCGAGGATCCCCAGGCACCGTGCTCGGCCAGGTAGATCTCCAGGGTGCGGGTCAGCTCACCGTGCCGGCCACCGTCGTCGCGCAGCGGGTCCAGTATCGCGGCGACACGCGTCATCGCGCTGTCGTCGAGGTGATCCAGCACGTAGGAGACGGTGGCCAGCGAGCGGTACCACACAACCGGACGCGAATCGACCACCGCGATCTCGAGTGCCTGTCGTGCCTCAGCGGCGGTGCGGGCCAACAGCTCCGGCGTCGCCGCCGACCCCAGCCCCATCCGCAGCGGCATACCGGCCTCGGTCAGTCGTTCTGCCATCGCGGCCAGTTCCGGGGCCCGGTCCGCACCGATGAATCCCAGCACCCGGCCTCGCTCGGCGGACACCATGTGGACGGCGCCCAGTTCATCGAGCCACCGGATGGACTGGCGTTCCGGGTCGATCGCGCTCGATCGCGATGCCACCGCGAAGGCCGTCAACGACTGTTCGTGAACACCCCAGCGCCGCAACAGTGTTGCGGCCTCCACACCGCCACGCAACAGTGTCGACAACAGCACCTCACGCCCCAGCCGCTCGGTCGCCGGGTGATTGGCGGTGTGCAGTAACAGATCCAGCAGGGCGGCCACCTGGGAGGCGAGATCCCTGCTGCGGCTGGTGGATCCGCGTGCCCCGATCACCAGGTAGGCGCTGACGTCCGCACCCTGACCCACCGGATGCACCTGCAGGCCCGGATGCCTGATCCGCACCCGGCGCCCGAATGCGGCCGACCCCGCGTCACGCACGTGCAGACTGCCCGCGCCGGCAGTGGTGATCACCTCGCCGTGGGCGTCGAGAAGCACCGCCCAACCGTCGATCCGGTGGGCCAGCTCGGCCACCACCGCCACCACACCGCCGCGGCGCGCCACCTGCGTGAGCACCTTGGTCCCCGTGGTGACCCTGCGGTCCTCGGCGGCTTGGTCGGCGGCGATCAGTGCCGTCAGCCGCGCGTGCACGACATCGGCGGACAGCTGCGGCACGGCGACCGCGGTGGTCGCCCCACCGATCAGGACATCGCGGAGTCCGTCATCCAAGGATCCGCCGGCGATGATCGCCACACATCCGGCCAGCGGCCCCTTCGCCGCGTCGCAGGCCAGCGCCACCGTCCAGTCCGCGGGGGCGGCCACCACCAGCGTCGTGTACCCCGGCGAACTGGGCAGCACCAGATCGGCCAGCGCCACGCTGTCCTCGACCGGCGTCGCCCCGTCGACGGCACCGGCGACCAGCTCGGCGCCGAAATGCTCGGCGATCGCCCGCACGTCATAGGCCACAACGGGAGTGTACAAAATGATGATTTGATCTCATCCGATCACACTTTTTGCGGCTGTCCTCGTGCTGGTGCGCTCCCTACGATTCGGAGCATTCCCGCAATCAGAGGAGCCTGAGTGAAAGCGATCGTCTTCCGTGACCCCGCCACGCCCATCGAGTACGTAGACGTCGACCTGGCCGGCCCCAAGCCCGGCGAGGTGCGGGTGAAGATCGCCGCCGCCGGCGTCTGCCATTCGGATCTGCACGTCAAGCGCGGCGAATGGGACGCGAAGGCCCCGCTGGTCATGGGCCATGAGGGCTCCGGTGTGGTCACCGAACTCGGCGAGGGTGTCACCACCCTGGCGGTCGGCGACCACGTGGTGCTCTCCTGGGTACCGCCGTGCGGCGAGTGCCGCTACTGCCGTTCCGGCCACGAGGCCCGCTGCCAGAAGGTCGCCACGGTCGTCGCACCGCTGGGCACCCTGTTCGACGGCACATCGCGGCTGTCCCGCAATGGCGAGACGGTGCACCACTATCTCGGGGTCTCCTCGTTCGCCGAGGAGGTCATCGTCCCGGCCTCCGGCGCCGTGAAGGTTCGCGAGGATGCGCCGCTGGATGTCATCGCCGTGGTCGGCTGCGCGGTGGCGACCGGTGTCGGCGCCGTCCTCAACACCGCCGCGGTCGAGCCCGGCGCCTCCGTCGCGGTGATCGGGTGCGGCGGCGTGGGCCTCAACGTCATCCAGGGCGCGAAACTGGCCGGGGCGAGCCGCATCATCGCCATCGACGTCCGCGACGACAAGACCAAGATGGCCGTGCAGTTCGGCGCCACCGACCGCATCAACGCGTCCACCGGCGACGCCGAGGAACAGCTGCGCGAGCTGATCCCCGACGGCGTCGACTACGCCTTCGATGCCTTCGGCCACACCGGCACCACCGAGCAGGCCATCCGGATGCTGGGGCTGGGCGGGGCGGCCGTCGTGGTCGGCCTGCCGCCCACCGGTGCCAAGGCCTCCTTCGAACCGCTGGTGCTCGCCGAAGCCGACCAGCGCATCCTCGGCTCCAACTACGGGTCGGTCCGCCCCTCTATCGACATCCCCGCACTCGTGGATCGGTACATGGACGGTCAACTCAAACTCGACGCCCTGGTGTGGGCCAGCAGGCCACTGGAAGAGGCGGCGGCCGCGTTCGAGGACCTGGAATCCGGCGAAGCGCTGCGCACCCTTCTCATTCCCTGACATCACCGGCGTACAACGACTTTCGATACAAAGGAGCCGAAAGGCCACCACGAACCCACCCGTCGACGCCGGTCTGCGTCACGGGGTGATGTCCGGTCCGGAGCTGGGCGCGCAAGCCATCGCCAACATCGCGCCCAGCGCCGTCATCGCGTTCACCGCGGCGGCGATCTATCTGAGCGCGGGCACCGGCACCATCCTGTCGTTCGCGCTGGCGACGGTGGTCATCCTGTCGGTCGGGTACTGCGTGGTGGTGTTCGCCCGCCGCAATGCCTCGGCAGGCTCGCTGTACACCTATGTGTCCAAGGGCCTCGGCCCGTTCGGGGCGTACCTGGCCGGTGTCGCGCTCCTGGTCGGCTGCTGGGGCATCGCCGCCGGATCCCTGGGCGGCGCGATCTCCTACACCAGCGACTTCCTCATCTCGCTGGGCATCCCGGCCGGCGGCACCGTCGCCACGATCGTGCTCGCGGTCGTATTGGGCGGGCTGGCAACGCTGTTCACCATCCGTGGAATCCGGCTCTCGGCCCGGGTCTCGCTGACCCTGGAACTGATCTCGGTCACCATCATCATCATCCTGCTGGTGCTGGCGCTGGTATGGGCCGGACCGGCCGCCTGGGATCCGTCACAGTTCTCACTGAGCGATGTCCCGGGACAGGGTGTCGCCGCGGGCATGGTGCTCGGCATCCTCGGATTCGTCGGGTTCTCCTCCGCCGACGCGCTGGGCCGCGAGGCGCGTAACCCCTACACGGCGATACCGCGGGCCATCATGTGGAGCGCACTGGTGGTGGGTGTGCTCTATGTTTTCGCCGCATACACCCAGATCGCGGTGCTGCAAGAGGGGCTGGCCGACAGCGCGAATCCGTTGCAGGACATCGCCACCCTGATCGGCATGCCGACCTGGTTCACTCCGATCCTGCTGTTCGGGGTGGGCGCCTCGTTCTTCGCGGTCGTGGTCGCCCCGCTGAACGTCGTCGGCCGCATCGTGTACGTGATGGGCAAGGAAGGCGTGGTGGCCGACCGCTTCGGTCGCACCCATGACGGTCATCTGACACCGCACCGGGTGCTGCTGATCGCCGGGCCCGCTGCAATAGTCCTGGACATCATCCTGCTGGCCGCCGGTGTGCATCCGATGGACATCGTGGTGTGGGTCGACACCTACGCCACCTACGGCTACATGGTCGCGTACTCGCTGGTCGCCGCCGCCTGTGTGGTCTACACCCGACGCAGCGGGCTACCGAACCGGCTGGTCTGGATCACCGCGGTGATGGCCATCCTGGCCATGGCATACACCTTCTTCGCCAATGTCTATCCGGTGCCGACGTTCCCGCTGAACATCTTGCCGTACCTGTTCCTGGCAACGGTGGCCGTGGCACTGGGCTGGTACTACCACCTGGTACGCAACCACCCCGAGGTCATCGCCCGGATCGGCCAGACCGAGACGGACACGCTGGAAGGCGTCGGCTGAGCACTACGCTGTGGTGATGACCGGTCATTTCGCGGTACTGGGAGCCACCGGCGCACAGGGTGGTGCGGTGGTCAGAGCGCTACTGGAGGCCGGGGCGACGGTGCGCGGGATCACCCGCCGCACCGATTCACCTGCGGCACGGCGACTCGCCGGGGCCGGCGTCGAGGTGGTGGCGGCCGACCTGTCCGACGAAGCGTCCGTCGCGCAGGCCTTCTCCGGCGTGACCGGGGCGTACGCGCTGACAACCCCGTTCGAGGACGGGCCCGGGGCCGAGATCGCCCAGGGCCGGACCATCCTGGGCGCCGCTCTGTCGGCCGAGGTACCGCACCTGGTGTTCTCGTCGGTGGCCGATGCCGATCAGCACACCGGCATACCGCATTTCGACAGCAAGGCCGTGGTCGAGGCCGAGCTGACCGGATCCGGCCTGTCCTACACCATCGTCGGGCCGTCGTACTTCTACGACAACATGCTCGGCGGTCTCGACGACATCAAGGCCGGAGTGTTCGAACTTCCACTGCCGGCCGATGCGCCGCTGCAGCAATTGTCCCGGCGCGATCTCGGGCGGTTCGTCGCCGCGGTGCTCACCGATCCAGAACCGGTGCGCGGCGCCCGCATCGACCTCGCCTCCGATCAGCCGTCCGGCCGGCAGATGGCGGCCATCCTGTCCGAAACCCTCGGCCGTCCGGTCGAATTGGTGACCAGGGATCCGGCCGAGATCGCCTCGGCGGACATGCGGGCCATGTTCACCTTCCTGGCCGCGGGTGGGTACACCGTGGATATTGCCGCGCTGCACGCCCAATATCCGCAGATCGGCTGGCAGAGCTTCACCGACTGGATCGACACCGACCTGCGGCCGCTGCTGGGCTGACGGTCACGGCGCCGCCGGGAGGACAACTAGTCTTGGCCCATGACCGTCTCCCGCCTGCAGCCCTACGCGGTGACGATCTTCGCGGAGATGTCGGCACTGGCCGCCAAGATCGGCGCGGTGAATCTCGGACAGGGATTCCCCGACGAGGACGGCCCCGCCCAGATGCTGAAGGTCGCCCAGGACGCCATCGCCGGCGGCGTCAACCAGTATCCGCCGGGGTTGGGCATATCTGAGCTGCGCAATGCGATCGCCGCGCAGCGACTGCGGCGGTACGGCATCGAATACGACCCGGACACCGAGGTACTGGTGACCGTCGGCGCCACCGAGGCCATCGCGGCTGCGCTGCTGGGCCTGGTCGAACCGGGGTCCGAGGTGCTGGTCATCGAGCCGTTCTACGACTCCTACTCCCCCGTGATCGCGATGGCCGGATGCCACCGTGTCACCGTCCCTCTGGTACCCGCCGGCCGTGGTTTCGCCCTCGACGTCGAGGCACTGCGCGCCGCGGTCACCCAACGCACCCGGGCTTTGCTTCTCAACTCACCGCACAACCCGACCGGCATGGTCCTCGGCGACGCCGAACTGTCCGCGGTTGCCGCGCTGGCCACCGAACACGATCTGCTGGTCGTCACCGACGAGGTCTACGAGACCCTGGTCTTCGGCGTGGAGCATCGCCCGCTGGCCGGCTACCCGGGCATGCGGGGGCGCACCGTGACGATTTCCAGCGCGGCCAAGATGTTCAACGCCACCGGTTGGAAGATCGGCTGGGCATGCGCGGCGCCCGAGCTGATCGCCGGGGTACGGGCGGCCAAGCAGTACCTGACGTATGTGGGCGGGGCGCCGTTCCAACCCGCCGTCGCGTACGCA
This sequence comes from Mycolicibacterium sp. 22603, assembly GCA_052044345.1. GTDB lineage: Bacteria > Actinomycetota > Actinomycetes > Mycobacteriales > Mycobacteriaceae > Mycobacterium. The sequence continues at coordinate 80,830 of JBQEMX010000004.1, read as the reverse complement.
CTCGATCACGAGGACGACTGGGTTGCCGGTTTGCGCGCCGATCTGTGGGGCAAGCGGGACCGCCTCGGTGCCGCGCTGGCCGATGTCGGCTTCGAGGTGCACGACAGCGCCGGCACCTACTTCCTGTGCGCGGACCCGCGGCCCCTCGGTTACACCGACAGCACGGCGTTCTGTGCCGAACTGCCGCACCGGGCCGGCGTGGCAGCCATCCCGATGTCCGCGTTCACCCGTGCGGAACCGGACAACCCGGCAGATGACTGGAATCATCTGGTGCGCTTTGCCTTCTGCAAGCGCGACGACACCATGGACGAGGCCATCCGTCGACTGCAGGTGTTGGGGGCGCGCTGAACGGTCTTATCCGCTCGCACCGACCACGAGTGAGACGTTGTTGCGTTGTCCGACACGGAATTCACGCAACAACGTCACACTCGGCCGGCACAGTCGGCGATACCCCGAGGTTCAGGACAGCGATGCGGCAACCAGCTTGTCGCGGGTGCCCAGCAGGTAGTACACCGCGAAGCCGACACCGCAGCCGATGAACCAGCTGTACTGGGCTGCGGTGTACATGCCGGTGACGCTGCCGCCGAGCAGCACCGGAATCACCGCAAGGACCGCGCCCAACACCGTGGCGATCACCGCGACACGGTTGTACCCCTTGGTGTACCAGTACTTTCCGGACTGGGCCATGGTGAACAGATCGTCGACGACGACCTTCTGCCTGCGCACCAGGTAATAGTCGGCGATCAGCACACCGAACAGCGGGCCGATGAACGCACCCAAGGTCTCCAGCGTGTAGTGGATGACCTCCGGGTTGGCGTACAGGTTCCACGGGGTGATCAACACCGAACCGACCGCGGCGATCATTCCGCCCGCGCGCCAGCTGATGCGTTGCGGGCTGACGTTGGAGAAGTCGAAGGCCGGCGAGATGAAGTTGGCGACGATGTTGATGCCGATGGTGGCGATGGTGAAGGTCAACGCCCCCAACACGATGGCGAAGGTGGAGTCGATGCGCGCCACCGTTTCCACCGGATCGGTGAGCAGCTCCCCGAATACGGGCAACGTCAGCGATGCGGTGACCACCACCAGCACAGAGAACACCAGGAAGTTCACCGGCAGACCGAGGAAGTTACCCCGTTTCACGGCCTCGAAAGACTTGCCGTACCGGGAGAAGTCACCGAAGTTGAGCATCGGTCCGGAGAAGTAGGACACCACCAGCGCGATGGCGCCCAACATGACCGGTACCGCCGACCAACCGGTGTGGGTGACCGCACCGAGGTTCAGGTCGATGGCTGCCCAACCGGCCTTGTAGATCAGGTAGCCGCACAGCATGAACATCACGACATAGACAGCCGGACCGCAGAAGTCGATGAACTTCCGGATTGATTCCATGCCGCGCCAGAACACGCAGGCCTGCAGCACCCAGAGCAGCAGGAAGCTGCACCAGCCGAGCAACGAGAGTCCGGCAAAGCCGTAATCCTCGACCACCGCATACGGCATCAGTCCGGGAAATAGCTTGAGCAGCACGACATCCAGCGCCGCGGATGCGAGGTAGGTCTGGATTCCGTACCAGGCCACCGCGATCAACCCACGGATGATGGCCGGGATGTTCGCACCCAGCACGCCGAACACGGTGCGACAGATCACCGGATACGGGACGCCGGTGGCCTGGCTGGGTTTGGCCACCAGGTTGCAGAAGAAGTAGACGATGGTGATGCCGACCAGCAGCGCCACCAACACCTGCCAACTGGCCAGGCCGAGCGCGAAGAGACTACCCGCGGTGACATAACCGCCGACGCTGTGCACATCGGACATCCAGAACGCGAAGATGTTGTAGGAGGTCCAGGACTGCTTGCCCAGCGGTGCGAGGTCCTCATTGGTCAGCCGCGGGTCGTAACCGGGCTTGACGACGCCGCCGCCGACGGGGTGGCCGGCAGCTTCGACGATGTCACCGGCGCCGACGGCGGCTCCCGGTGGCGCGCTATTGGGTGGGACAACGGTTTCGGTCATGGTTGCCGACTATGCGACCGGTTTGTTTCCCCGCCGTTTCACCGGACTTATCTTCTCGGTTGCGGGAGAAATATATTTCTCAGGCCAGCAGCCCGGTATCGCGCGGCAGCGTCGCGATGACGGCATTGAGTCGCCCTGCATGATGTTCGGCGACCGCCAACAGCGCATCAACATCGCCGGCGAGAAAGGCCTCCAGCATGGCACGGTGATCGGCGTGCAGCTCGGCTCGATCGGCGGGACTGACATGGACCATCGATTGGACCGGCTCGGTCACGTTCCACGCCGCCTCGAGCATGTGCAGCAGGCGGTGCATGCGTGACGGTGCGGTCAGCGCGGCGTGAAATTGCCGACTACCCCGGTGATATGCCGCGGCGTCACCGTCGCTGATGGCCTGTTCGAGGCGTTGATTGGCCAACACCGCGGCGGCACGGTCGGCATCGGTGGCGTTGTACACCGCGGCGGTCAACGACGCCGACTCCAACGTCTCTCGCACGATGTACATCTCCCTGAGCTCCTGCGCGGTGAGCAGGGCGATGGTGTACCCCCCGTTGCGTCGGTGCGTCACCAACCCCTCGGCCACCAGGGTCTTGAGCGCCTCGCGGATGGGAATGGGGCTGACCCCGAACAGATCGGCCACCTCGGCCGGCGGAATCGGAGTGCCCGGCGGGACGCCGCCGTCGAGGATGGCGCGGCGCAACTCGACGAGGATCTCGTGCTGCGAGGTCCTGGTCCGGTCGGCGACCAGGCGGTCGAGCAGCGCCGAACGTCGTACCGGCATCATCGGTTCACGGTAAGCCGCGGATGTTGCCGCGGTGTTGCCTAGAGCGATGCGGTGACGTCCCAGAGCCGCTCCAGCGTCGGCAACGAATGATCCAGCGGGCTCAGCGCCACGTCGGTGGCTCCGGCATCCAGGTAGCGACGCAACTGCGCACGGACCGTCGCGGCATCCCCCACGGCGGCAAGGTCGACGATCGAGTCGAGCTGTTCGCGCTGGATCACCTTCTGGTACGAGGGAATGGTTGTGTAGAAGGCCAAGATCTCGGCGGCGAGCGCGCGGCCGGCGTCGACGTCATCGGTGACCAGCGCGGGCACCATCGCGATGATCTTGGGGGCAGGCCTGCCCGCGGCGGCGGCAGCCGCGGTGATCTCCGGAACGATGAAGTCCCCGACCGTGCGCGGACCGGCCAGATACGGCAGCGTGCCGTTGGCCAGTTCACCGGTGACCCGCAAGGCCTTTGGGCCCATCGCCGCCACATAGACCGGGACCGGGGTCCCGCCGGCCACCGATACCGGCCACTCGGGGCCTGCGGTGAACTCCGCACCGCGGAAGTCGACTGCACCGTCGTCGAACACCGCGCGCAGCACCTGCAGGTGCTCGCGCAGCCGAGCCACCGGATTCGGCCACGATCGACCGAAGGCATCCTGCTCGGGCTTGTGTGCGCCCAGCCCGATCCCGAGGCTGAAGTTGCCGTGTGCGGCGGCCTGTGCGGTCTGGGCCTGCGCGGCGACGATCAACGGGTGGCGTGGATTCAGCGGGACGACGGAGGTGCCGACGCCGAGTCCGGGCACCGCGGCGCCGATCAGGCCGGCCAACCCGATGGCGTCGTGATCGAACTGCTGGGCCAGCCAGATCTGGCGGACCCCGGCGTCGTGGGCGCGGCGGGCCTGGGCGATGGCGTCATCGACATGGTTGGCCGACTGTCGGTTGGGAACGAGAACGATTCCGGTGGGCATGTACCGGACAGCGACCGGGTGTACGTCAGAATTCCTTTTGCCGCAGCCCGATTCTTTCCTTGGGCCTGCCGGTCAGCCGTAGAACCGGCTGACCCGCGCGCGCAGCCGGTCGACGGCGGCGTCGAGGACGAGCTTCTTGGCGCGCCGGACCAGGAACTCCGGGATGGGTGCGGCCAGATCGATGATCAGGTCGAAACGAACCCGGGTGCGGTCGCCCTCGCGGATCAGCTTGTACTCACCGTGCTGGCCGCGCTGCTGGAAGGTGTCCTGGGCGTCCCAGACCATCCAGTCGTCACCCCAGTGATATTCGAGCATCTCCTTGTCGGTGATGCCCATGATCTTGACGGTCGCCTTGACGTGATGTGGTCTGCCGTCGGGGTGACGGTCCACCACCTCGGTGGCCCTGTGCAGGGTTGACCACGTCGGCACCTCGTCGATGTCGGCGAGCGCATCCAGGATCGCCTCCGGCGAGGCGTCGAAGAGAAGTTCTCTCGACGCTCTGACAGCCATCACAGAAATATAAGACCGTCCTTATTTTCCCGCAAGGATTTTGTCGAACTGGTTTTAACTAATTGACGCCAAGGTCTTCGGCAAAGCCGTCACCAGCCGAGCTCGGCGAGCTCGGTGGTGTGCTGCGGCGGCACACCGACCTGTCCCGCCGGCGTGCGGGAGAACCGCGGCGCCGGCGCGGCCTGCCGCACACCCTCGACGTCGATCAGCGTGCCGCGCGCACTCAGGTGCGCGCTGTCGGCGGCCTCGGCCCAGCTCAGCACCGGCGTGACGCAGGCGTCGGTGCCGGCGAACACCGCCATCCACTCATCGCGCGTGCGCTCGGCAAAACGCGCCTCGAACACGGCGCGCAGCTGCGGCCAGCGGTCCCGTTCGAACTGCCCGGGCACCTCGCCGGCGTGCAACTCCAGGCCGGCGAGCAACGCCGCGAAGAACTGGGGCTCGATCGCCCCGACCGCCAGGTGACCGCCGTCGGCCGTCTCATAGGTCCGGTAGAACGGGGCGCCGCCGTCGAGCAGGAACGACTCGCGTTGATCGGCAAGCGATCCCGTCGCCTTCATGGTCCACATCATCTGAGCCAGCATGCTGACCCCGTCGACCATCGCGGCGTCGATCACCTGCCCCGCACCCGAGCGCTCCCGCTCGTAGAGCGCGGCAAGGATCCCGGCGAGCACCAGCATGGACCCACCGCCGAAATCGGCGACCAGGTTCAGCGGTGCGACAGGCGGGCGATCCCGATACCCGATGGCGCTCAGCACCCCGGTCTGGGACAGATAGTTGATGTCGTGGCCGGCGGTCTGCGCCAACGGCCCGTCCTGCCCCCACCCGGTGATCCGCGCATAGATCAGCCGCGGGTTCACCGCGGTGCACCCGTCGGGACCGATGCCCAGCCGCTCACAGGTGCCGGGGCGGAAACAGTCCAGCAGCACATCGGCTTTCGACACGAGGTCGAGCAGTGCCTGAGGTTCGCGCTTCACGTCGAGATCGACGATGCGCTTGCCGCGGTGCAGCAGGTCGACATTCTCGGCGGGCATCTCCAATCCGCCAGGTCGACGAACCCGCACCACGTCGGCGCCGAGATCGGCGAGCATCATCGCCGCATGCGGACCGGGTCCGATCCCGCCGAGTTCTACCACCCGGACACCGCCCAGTGGGCCGGTGCCGTTCCTTGATCCCCGGTCGCTTCGCTCCTGCCCGCCGGTCACCCCTTCTTGACCTTGAGCACCTGCTTGCGCAACCCGTCGGTGGCCACGTCGATGGCACCGGACATGACCTTCTTGAGCAGGAATCCGGGCAACGGGATCGCCAGGTCGATGGTCATGTCGAACCGGACTCGGGTCTTGTCCCCCTCGGGCGTCAGGGTGTAGCTGCACTCCTGGGATTTCAGCTGGCTGGCCTTGACCAACACCCAGCTGACCTTGTTCTCCGCCCACGTGTAGTCGATGGTCAACTGATCGCTGATACCGACGGTCTTGATGGTCTGGACGACGCGGTGCGGGCGACCCTCCGAATCCCGGTCGACCACCTCGGCCTTCTGATACTGGGGGGACCACGACGGGGTGGATTCGACGTCGGCGACGACGGCGAGGATCTCCTCCGGGGTCGCCTCGATGACCACTTCACGGGAAACGCTGGTTGCCATGGGCTGACAGTAGCGACCGCGGGACCGCCCCGGGTGCACTATGCCGACGGCACCAGCATGGACTCCCAACTGCGCTCGCCCGACTGCGCCAGATCGCGCTGTGTGTAGCGCCTGCCGTCGGGTCCGATGTACGAACCGGTGGCCGGGTCGTACACCGCGACCGCGACATTCTGCGGTGCACCGCCGACCGGCGTCCCGGCGACCGGCGCGGCCGGCTCGGTCCCGATCGGGGCGCTGCCCTGGATCGGCGGTGGCGGTTCGCCCGGTGCGGACACCCCGGGTGGGTACTGCGGCACACCCTGTCCGCTGAGCGTCGCGTTCGGATCGCCCTTCCAGTTGTAGCCGTCGTTGAGCGGGACGTACTCCTCATCGCTCTCGCAGATCTCCACGGTGGGGGCGCGTTTCCACGGTTTCGTCTCACACGGGATGTTGCGCACCCCGCGGACGTTGAGATCGGAGTTCTGCGGCACCCGGCAGTACAGCTCCCCCGACGGGCGGTCCGGGGCGTCGACGTCGGTGGGGATGCGCTGCTGGCGGGCGGGCAGGAAGCCGGTGTTGCACGGCGGTGGCCAGTTCAGGTTCAGGTTGAAGTCCAGATAGATTCCGCGGTAAGCCTGTTTGGTGTTCGCGTTGGCCGTGGTGATCGCGGACATGACGGCCGTCCCTTGCGGGTACAACACCAGCAGTTGCTCCAGATCCGCGCGGTAGGTCAGCGCGATATCACCCAGGCTGACCATGTTCGCCAGCAGGACCGGTAGCGCGGGGGCGAACCGGTCGAACAGCGCCCGGCCCTCCTGCAGGGCCGGTCCACCCTGGTTGAGCAGATCCCCGAAAGCGGCGTCCTGGGCGGCGAACTGGCCGGTCACCGACGCCATCCGCGACGCCCATGTCTGGATCGAATCAGCGGTTCGCGCTTGGGACTCCAGCACTGCCGGTGACTGGTCGATCAACGTGGTCAGCTGATCGGTGGCGGCCCCGGCGTCGGTGGCTATGGCGGTCGAACCGTCGACGATCCGGGCGAGTTCTCGCCCCAGCCCGCCGACCGCGGTATCGGCCTCGTCGACCAGGGTGCGCAGATTCTCCCGCGGAATGGCTTGTAGCGCAGTATTGGTCGCATCGAGCAGACCGGCGATATCGGCGGGCACCGACACCCTGCTCGCCGCGATGACATCGCCGTCAGCCAGGTTCGGCCCACCGTCACCATTCGGGGTCAGTTCGACGAACTGCTCGCCGATGGCCGACCGGCTGTGCACCGCGGCGGAGACATCGGCGGGGACCGGGGTGTCCGATTTCAGTGCGAGGACGGCCCGGACACCGACGTCGGTGACATCGACGGAGGTGACCCGACCGATCTCGTCACCGCGGTAGGTCACCACCGATGTCGGATAGAGCCCGCCGGAGCGGGGCAGCTCGAGGATGACCTGATAGCGCCCGACACCCAGCAGTGCCGGCACCTGGACGAAACCGAAAAGCATGACCGCGCCGGCGATCACGGTGATCGAGCCGAGGACGGCCAGTTGGATCCAGACCTTGCGGTGCAGACGTATCACGTCAGTACGCCCCCCACCGGTACGGTGCGACCAGCGGGTTGCCGGCCGTGTACGGGCTCGGCATGGTGCCGATGGTGCGACCCCACTGCATCTCCAGTTCGGTCAGGTCGCCCTCCCACCGGGTACCGGTGAAGATGCTACTGTCCAGCCGGCTCAGGGTCAGATCGACGATGAGGCTGATATTGGCGAAGTCGCCGCGGAACCAGTTCGGGATGGTGCTCTTCACCCATGGGTAGGTGGACAGGAAGTCCAGGCCCCGGGTGAGGGCCGGTCCGGCGTCGGCGAGTTCGCGGAACACCGGTGCAATCTGACGCAGATTGTTCACCAACGACTCACGGCTCTGCTGCACCGTCGAGTTCGCGATGGCGCTGAACTTGCCGAGCGCGTCGATCGCATCGGCCAGTTTGGTACGCGAGTCGGCGAGAACCTTCAGCGCCTGCGGCATGGTGGTCAGCGCCCGGTCGACGACAGGGTTGTTGGAGGCGACCTGTCCGGCGAGGTCGTTGAGATGTTCGGTGGCGGTGATGATGTCATCGGTTTGTGCGTTCAGCGAGCTGATGAAGGTGTCCAGTTGGGTGAGCAGACTGCGCATCTCGTCTTCCCGCCCGGCCAGTGCCGTCGCGAAGCTCTGGTTGATCTCCTGCAACTGAGCCAGCCCGCCGCCGTTGAGCAGGACCGACACCGAGGCCAGGGTCTGCTCGGTGGTGGGATAGGTCGACGCCGCGGACAGCGGTATCACCGACCCGTCGGTCAATCGGCCCTGTGGGACGGCGTCGGTGGGTGGAGCGAGTTCGATGTGCATGGAGCCCAGCAAGCTGGTCTGGCCGACCTTGGCCGTGGCATTGGCGGGCAGCACGACGTCTCCGTCGATGCGCATGGTGACCAGGGCGTGCCAGTCCTGAACCTCGATCTTGGTGACGTTCCCGACGTTGACGTCGGCAACCCGGACGCGGGTGTTCTGCTGGATGACCACCACATCGGGTAGCTGCGCCTGGATGGTGTAGGCCCCGTCGCCGGTGCCTGCGGTGCCTGGCAGGCTCAACGAGTTCAGACCCCGCCACTGACATCCCGGTACCAGTGCCAGCACCGCAACGATGATCCCGACCACCGCGCTGCGGCTCACGGGGTGCCGCCCGGCACCATCAGACCGGGCAGACCGGTGGCGGGGTCGGTCGGTACCGCGGGGCCCTCGGCGGCCAACATGCCGATCGGGTCCGGCGGCGGTGGCGCAGCCGGGACGAAGTCGGGCCGCAGGTGGTTCTCGCTGTAGGTGATCTCGTTGGGGCGTGCGGTCGCCCCGACGAACGGATTCCCGCCGATCGGCAGGAAGTTGTACTGCCGATTCTTGACGATGGGCGCCAGATACTGCGTGCAGAGTTTGGCGGACTGCTCACTGTTCAATCGGGAGGCGGCCTGCACTGCGCCGCAGATGAATCCGACGGTGTTGGCGAAGTTACCCAAGGCCATGATGCCGGTGACGGCGGACTGCGCAGGCTGATAGATGTTCATGAAGTTCTGGAACACCGTCGGTGCGACGTGCAGGACCTGCTTGACGTCACCTCGACGATCGTTGAGCGCGGTGGTGACGGCGGTGAACCGGTCGACGGTGCTGCCCAGCGATTCCCGATTGTCGGCGATGAACCCGCGCAGATCGGTGACGGCGGCTTCGAGACCCGAGGTGGCGTCGGCGATCTCGTCGGGAGTGTTCGACAGCACGGTCGACACGTCGGCGAGGTTCACGTTGAATCGGGCCATCAGGTCACTGCTGGCGGACAGCGCCGACACCAGCATCTGCAGGTTGCGGACGGTGCTGAAGATATCGGTGCTGTGGTCACCGAGTACCGACATCGCCTGTGACAGTTCGAGGACGGTGTCACGGGCGGTCCCGCCCTGGCCGCGCAGGTTCTCCGCCGCGCTGTTGATGAACTCCCCGACGGCGTTCGGGCCGCCGGGCGTCGTCGGCTGCAGGGATTTGGTGAGCTTCTGCAGTTGCGCGCGGAAGTCGTCCCATTCCACCGGAACGGCCGTGCGCTCCTGCGGGATTGCGGCGCCGGCGGCGAGTTTCGGTCCACCGTCATAGGCGGGCACCAGCTGGATGGCCCGGGCGCTCACCAGCGACGGGGAGAGCACGGCGGCCCGGACGTCGGCGGGGACCGGGTACCTGGCGTCCACCGAGAAGGTGACCTTGATGTTCTGCGGCTGCGGCTCGATCGCTTCGATAGCACCGACGGCGACGCCGAGAATCCGGACCTCGTCACCCACATAGAGGCCGTTGGTGTTGGCGAAATAGCCGACATATGTGGTGGTGACGACCCGGTCCCACCAGGAGGTGCCGACGATAGAGATGCCGGCGACCAGCAGCACCGACAACACGGCGGCCAGCGCGATCCGCAACTTCTCGGTCATGGTGCGACCTCACCGGGCGCGGGAACGTACACCGCGGTCGGGCCGACCGGCGCAGGACCGGAGAACCCTGGCGGGGGCGCTGCCGGCGGACCCGGCGGCGGGCCACCCGGCGGCGGACCGGGCAGCGGCGGCCGGTAGGGATACCGAGGATCGCCCGGATGTCCGGTGATGGCATCGGGCAGTGTGAGATTCGGTGCACCGCCCTGGCCGGTTCGCGGGAACGGCACCGGTAGCGCCGGCGTACCGGGTTGGCCCACGCCGGGGTCGACGAGCTGCGAGGGCACCTGCACGTTCGGGTCCAGACCCAGATCCGAGAAGGCCGCATCGACGAAGGGCTGGACGAACTGGCCGGGCAGCAGGTTCACCAGCGAGGCCTTGAAGAACGGGCCGGAGCCGAGCACCTCACCGAAGGACATCGCGTAGCGGCGCAACAGGTACAGCGTGCGCTGCAGTTCCTGTTTACGGTTGTCCAGGATCGACAGCACTCCGTTGAGCTTGTCCAGGGCGGGTTGCAGTTGTTCGCGGTTGTCGACCACCAGTCCGGACAACTGGGCCGATGCCGCAGCCAGGTTGCCCATGAACGTATCCACCGAATCTCGCTGCGACAGTAGCTCGGCCAGCAGTGAGTTGGCGTTGACCACGAGCGCGGCGATCTGGTCACTGCGTTTGGCCAGCACTCCGGTGACCTTGTCGGCGTCGGCGAGCAGGGTGCGCAACTGGGCGTCGCGGGTGTTGAGGGTGTCGGAGAACTGTGCGACACCTTCGAGGGCGAGCTTCAGGTCGGCCGGGGTGTTCTGGAAGGTCTCGGCCAGGGTCGACAGTGCGGTGGACAGTTGGGTGGTGTCCAGCCCGCTGATGGTGGTGGTGAGATCGCCGAGGGCGGTGGGCAGATCGTAGGGCGAGGTGGTCCGTTCCAGCGGGATGGTCCCGGCGAGCTGGCCGTCACCCTGCGGGGTGAGCTCGAGCATCTTGGTGCCCAGCACCGTTTCGGTCTTGATGGCCGCCTCGGTGCGGTCACCGAGCTCGACATCATCATCGACGGTGAACTCGACGAGAACCTTGGTGCCCTCCAACGTCACGCTCGACACGCGACCGACGCCGTATCCGGAGACCCGGACATCGCTGCCCGGTTTGATGCCACCGGCCTCGGCGAAATACGCGGTGTAATCCGAAGTTCCCTTGATGACGGGCAACTTGTCGTAGGAGAACGCGGCGACCACCACCGCGACCAGGATCAGCGTGCCCACGGCTCCGACGGCCGCGCGATTACGTTCGGCGATGGGTTTCATTTCTTCGGTGTGCACCTTCCGGTGTCCTGGCCGGCCAGCTTGATGTACACGGGTTGACCGCCCTTCCCGTTGACCTTGAGCGCGGCATCGCAGAGGTAGAAGCCGAAGTAGTCGCCGTAGAGACCCTGCCGGGCCAGGATCTGGTAGGTATCGGGCAGGGTCCGCACCAGTTCGTCGACGTAGTCGTGGTCGGCCATGATTTGTCCGGCTACCCGGTCCGTCTGTGCCACTGCCTCTTTCACCGGTTCCCGGGCCTGCACCAACAGGTCGGCGACGGTGCCGGCCGCGGCGCTGATATGCGCCACGCCGGTGGCGATATCGTCGCGGCGGTCGGCAAGACCCTGTACCAGGCTCGACAGGTCACCCAGCCCCGCGGAGAACTGGTCATCGCGTTCGGCGAACGTACTCAGCACGGTGTTGAGATTGGTGATCACCTGCCCGATCAGCTCATCGCGTCCGGCCAGCGTCTTGGTCAGTGCCGAGGTCTGGGCCAGCACCGAGGACACGGTGCCGCCCTGACCCTGGAACACCTTGAGTAGTTGCCCGGACAAGGCGTTCACCTGGTCGGGATCCAGCGCTCGGAACAGCGGTCGGAAACCGCCGATCAACGCGTCGACATCGAGTGCGGGGTGGGTGCGCTCCAGCGGGATGGTCTGGCCGGGCTGTAGCGGTCGCACCGAACCGGGTCCCTCCTCCAGCGCGAGGTAGCGGTCGCCGATCAGGTTCTCGTAGCGCACCGCGGCCGTGGTGCCCTCGGTGAGGGACAAGCCCGTGTCGACGGCGAACTCGACGGTGACGGTGCCGTCCTTGTGCAGGGTCAGGTTGGTCACCTTGCCCACCTCGACGCCGGCGATACGGACGAAGTTGCCACCCTTGAGACCGGAGATGTTGCTGAACACGGCGCTGTAGGTGACCCGCGAGTCGAAGCGGAACTGGCCGAAGACGGTGACGAGGGCGAACAGGAACACCAGGCACATGGCGGTGAACCCCGCCACCCGCACCACGGTGCCGGTGATGCTCTTGCGGCGCATGACAGGTCCTTCCTACGGGGCGGGTGGGCCGGGTGGCGGGAATGTCGCCGGGGCCGGCGGGAGTGGGAACGGCGGCGCCGGCGCTCCGAACGGGCCCGGCCCCGGGGCGGGGCCACCGGGATAGCGGATGCTCGGCTGTTCGGGAACCGCGCGGGTGACCGGAAGGTAGTCGGCCCAGCCGGGGAACCCGATACCGGGGTTGGTGCGGATCTCGTTGGGCAGAGCGCCCCAACCGGTATCGGTGACCAGCGCCTTGACCGGGAAGTTCTGGCTGACATCGGGCAGTGAACCGCAACTCGGCTTCCCGCCGGGGCCTCCGGTGGCATTGGTCTTGGGCAGGTTCTGCGGAAATCGGTAGGCATCGTCACCGGCGAGCATCGCGGCGTCCATGATCACCGATTTCCCGTTGCCGCCGAGGGCATCACGGCCACCGTGCTCCAGGAACCAGACCGCGCCCTGGAACAGGCAGGTGTAGGTCGGTGAGTACTTCATCAGCAGGGCCGTGGTCGGGTCGAGGAGATTCATGGAGCGCACCAGAGCGGATTGGTGGCCGCCGATCACGTCGATACCCGATGAGGAGAAGCCGACCGCCGAGAGCAGCAGGGAGTCCAACGCCTGCGCGTGGCTGGTGATCGTCGCCGAGGTGGTCGAGAACGAATCCAGGATCGACACGATGTTCTGCGCCGCAGCGGAATACGCAGCGGCGGTCTGGCCGAACAACTGCCAGTCGCGTTGCACGGTGGGCATCCGTGGGTTGACCGCCAGTAGCGCCTTGTTCGCTTCGGTGATCGCTATACCTATCCGGTTACCCTTGCCGCGCAGCGATTCCGACACCGCGGCCAGTACGGCGTTGAGCTTGGCGGGGTCGACGGCCTGCACGACGGACTGCAGGTTCTCGAATACCGTGTTGACCTCGACGGTGACATTGCGACTGCGCAGCACCGCACCGGGTCTCAGCCGGTCCGGGCTCGGCCCGGAGTCGGGCACGATGAGATCCACATATTTGGCGCCGAAGGCCGTGGTGGACGTGATCTCGGCCTCTACGTTGGCGGGCAGATGCTCGAACGGTCCGGGGTACATGTTCAGATGCAATGCGGCCAGCCCCGATTCGGTGCCGATCGATCCGACCTCACCGACCTGCACGCCACGCAGTTTGACCTTCGCGCCGTTCTCCATCACCAGGCCGGCCCGATCGGATATCAGCGTGACGGGCACGAAGGTGCGCAGCGTCCCGGAGAACAACAGCGCGGTCATGACCGTGAGCGCGATGATGACGATGACCAGGATGGGCGCCCACCAGATCGGGTCGATCTTCTCGCGGCGCGGTGCATTGTTCACGTGCTATCCCGACAGGTGGAAATTGCCGGACTGCCCGTACACCGACAGCGTGATGGTCAACAGGACGAACACCGTTGCGGTGACCGAGGTCCGCACGGCACGGCCGACCGCTTCCCCCACCCCGGCCGGACCGCCGGTCGCGGTGAATCCGTAGTAGGTGTGCACCACCATCACCGCGGCGGCCATCGACAGCGCCGCCACGAAGGACCACAGCAGGTCCGACGGTCGCAGGAAGGTCGAGAAGTAGTGGTCGTAGACGCCGGCGGACTGACCGTAGACGAAGGTGGTGCCCAACCGTGTTGCCAGGAAGGACATCAGGACGGCGACGGTGTAGAGCGGAATCACCACCACGACACCTGCCACGATGCGGGTGGACACCAGGTAGGTGATGGCCCGGATGCCCATCACCTCGAGGGCGTCGATCTCCTCGTTGATCCGCATGGCGCCCAGCTGCGCGGTGGCGCCCGCACCGATCGTCGCGGCCAGGGCCACCCCAGCGGTGGCCGGGGCGATGAACCGGACGTTGAGGAAGGCCGACAGGAACCCGGTGAGCGCCTCGATGCCGACATTGGACAGCGTGTTGTACCCCTGGACGGCGATCAGCGCGCCGGTGGACAGCGTCAGGAAACCGATGATGACGACGGTGCCACCGATCACGGCCAGAGCGCCGGTGCCCATCCCCATCACCGCGATCAGGCGCAGCACCTCACCCGGGTAGCGGCGCACCGCGTCACCGATATGGGCCAGAGACTGGCCATAGAAGGCGGTCTGCTCGCCGAGCAGGCGGGTCCGGTCGATCAGCCCTTGTCCGAAAGTCGCCATCAGGGAGCCACTTTCACACCGAGTGCGGTGGCCAGGATGTTGATCAGGAACAACGCCATGAACGCGAAGACCACGGTCTCGTTCACCGCGTTGCCCACACCGGTCGGTCCGCCGCCCACCGACAGCCCCTTGTAGCAGGCGATCAACCCGGCCGACAGCCCGAACAGCAGCGCCTTGATCAGCGAGACGATGACCTGCGGCAGACCGGTCAGCAGTGTCAGGCCCGCGACGAAGGCCCCCGGGGTGACGTTCTGGACGTAGACCACGAACAGGTAGCTGCCCGTCAGTCCCACCACCGCCACCACCGAGTAGAGCATCAGTGCCACGAAGGTGGCCGCGATGACGCGGGGCACCACCAGCGCCTGTACCGGGTTGACGCCGATGACCTTCATTGCGTCGATCTCTTCGCGGATGGTGCGGGCACCGAGATCGGCGCACATGGCGGTGGCGCCGGCACCGGCGACGACGATGGCCGTCACGACGGGGCCCACCTGGGTCACCGAGGCCAGTGCGGCACCGGCTCCGGAGAGGTCACCGGCACCGATTTCGAGCAGCACGATGTTGAGCGTGAAGACGATCAGCACCGTGTAGGGGATGGACAGCATGATGGTCGGGAAAATCGATACCCGGGCCACGAAGGCGATCTGGTCGAAGAGCTCGCGCCACGCGAACGGGCGCCGGAACATGGCACCGAAGGATTCCGCGCTGAGCACCATGAAGCCGCCCACGGCATCCATGGACTTCGTCAACTGACCGGAGGCGCTCATCGCGGCGGACGTTATGGCCGGTGGAATTTGCTGTCAAAGGCAGCGGACAGCTGAATGCCGACGTCAATACCCGATTTTGCTGGTGACCATTACTCGCGCGATTCGGCTCAGCTTGATTCGATCATGGTGATGGAAAGTGCCGCGCTGCGTAGACTCGATTCGTGGACGTCGATCCCTCGGTTCCCCCGTCCGGTAGCGGCTGCGTGGAGTGCGATGCCGACGGCGGGTGGTGGGTCCACCTGCGTCGCTGCACCGCCTGCGGGCATATCGGCTGCTGCGACGATTCGCTGGCCCGGCACGCCTCACAACACTGGCGTAGCACCGGCCACCCGATCATCCGCAGTTTCGAGCCGGGTGAGGAATGGTTCTGGAACTACGACACCGACCAGTATTACGACGGCCCGGAACTGTGTGCACCCCAGGCTCATCCCACCGATCAGTCGGTCCCCGGACCCCGCTCGCGGGTGCCCGCGGACTGGATGCAGCAGCTGCAGAACCGGGATGGCTGAGACCGTTTTCGACCTCGGCGAAACGGGTATCGCCTTGGCGTGAGCGCAGATCCCAAGACCACAGAGTCAGACGCAGGTAAGCCGGGCGCCGAGGACGACGTCCTGAGCGATCCGGCCAAGGGCGCCGAGGACCGTTCGGACTGGTCCGACGAGGGCGGCGCGCCGGCCGGCGAAGAACACGCCTAGCCCGCGTCGGCTAACACCGCACGCGCGGCGTTGTAGCCGGGTATGAAGGTGATACCGGGCCCGCCGTGGCACCCGGCGCTGCCCAGATAGAGACCGTCGATCGGGATCGGCTGGTCGACAAAGCCTTTAGGGCCCGGGCGGTTCGGACCCATCTGCTCGGGGTGGATCAGCCCGTGGCAGTAGTCGCCGCCGGGTGCGCCGAACATGGTCCCCATGTGCTTGGGCGTGAAGGTGGTGTGCCGGATGATCCTGCGCTCGAAATCCGGCGCCAGCCGGCTGATCTTGTCGATCACTCGACGACCCATCTCGATCTTGAGGTCCCCGTACGAGGTGCTCGCGTTGCCCTCGACGGGGAACCACAGCGAGAAGGCCGACACCGCATGCTTGCCGGGCGGGGCCAGGTCGGGATCCTGCACCGAAGGCATCTGCATGGCGATCGCCGGGTCGGCGGGTACGACGCCGCGTCGACTCTGCTCCCACTGTTCCTGCAGTTCCTCGGGAGTGCTGAAAATACCTATCGCCGACTGCATCTCGGGATCGTTGAGCATCCCGTACGGGTCGGCGAAGGTGGGCAGTCCGTCGAGGGCGAAATGCATCTGCAGGTAACTGCCGCGATGGTCGGTGCGGGAGAAGCGGTCGCGCATGTCGCCGGGCACGGCAATGGGGTCGAGCAGCTGGGTGACGGTGACATCGGGCGCCAGCGCGGAGACGACGACGGGGGCGCTCAGTTCGGTTCCGTCCTCCAGTCGCACACCGGTGACCCGGCCTGCCGCGGTGCGGATCTGCTCGACCTTGGATCGCAGCCGCAACTCGCCGCCACCGTCGACGAGCATGTCGCGTAGGTGGGCGGTCAGCGCGCCGATGCCGCCCCGGAGTTTCTTCATCAACACTGCGTTCTCGTCGGGCACCGCCAGCCCGAATGCCAGCGCCGCGGCGCTACCCGGTGTCGCGGGGCCGCGATAGGTGGTGTTGACCGCCAGGAACGACAACATGCCGCGGAGCGCACCGTGTTTCTCGGCATCGGGCAGATAGCGGTCAAGCACATCGGCGACCGACCCGAACAGCATGTCGGTGATGGCACCGCGCTCGAACTCGTTTGTCGCACAGGCGTACATCTCGTCGAGCGTCTTGGGCGGTAAGCCCGCCTCGAATCGCCCGAGTGCGCGGGTCGGGGCCTGACTCCAGGCCATCAGCCCCGCCATCCCGTTGACCGCCTCGGCCCCGTGCACCTCGTTGAGGTGGGTGAGTAGCTTCATCGGATCGGTGTAGTAGACGACCGGATCGTCGCCGATACCGCGCAGCGATACCGACATGATGTCGACGTCGATGCACGGCAACGCGTCCAGGCCGAGCTCGCGGCTCACCACCGCCGAGGTCGGGAACTGCAGGGATCCGGCGATCTCGAAGTGGTAGCCGTCGAAAAGCTCGACGGTGGAGGCCATTCCGCCGGCGTAGAGCTTGGCGTCCAGGCACAAGGTGCGAAGGCCGGCCCGTTGCAGCAGGGCGGCGGCGGCCAGGCCATTGTGGCCCGCGCCGATGACGATGGCATCAAAGCTGTCCGACATCACCCGAGGCTGACATCGGTCCCATGTTTTGTCAATATTGACAAAACATCTAGCGCTGCGGAACCACGCCCGCCTCCAGCGAGTCCAGCGCCGTGCGGCACAGCCGGGCCAGCTCGGGCAGTGACCGGTCCTCGGCGAGCATCCACACCTCCATGGCACCGAACACCGCGGCGGCGATGCACCGCGCGGTGACGGTGATCTGCAACCGCGTGTCGATATCGGTGGCCGGTGGTTGATCGTCGCGCAGGTGCTCCTCGACGACCTCGGCGAAGGATGCCTCGACCTGCCTGATGTGCCGCACGATGCGCCCGGGATCCAGCTCGTCGGAGCGCAGCTCGGCGATCCGCGCGACGGCGTCGACGTCATAAGGGGATTCCAGGATGGCGGCGTGCACGGCCTCGACGATGGATTCGTCGGCGGACCGGTTGGCCAGCGCGGTGCGAAACCACTCCAGTCCGGCGTCGTAATCGACGAACAGCAGGTCGTGTTTGGAGGAAAAGTGCCGGTAGAAGGTGCGCAGCGAGACGCCGGCATCGGCGGCGATCTGTTCGGCGGACGTCTCCTCAACGCCCTGGGCCAAGAAGCGCACCATCGCAGCCTTACGCAGCGCGTCCCTGGTGCGCTCGCTGCGAGCCGTTTGCGCGGGGCGGACCATCGGCTCAACGTACCGCAGGCCGAACAACCCCCGACGCACCCGCTTGGGCGAAGTCCATAAGCTCTCAGCAAAGGTCCACAGGGGGGCAGACTTTGCGCGTCCATCATCTCAATTGCGGCAGCATGCCCGTTCCGAGCGCACCGCTGGTGTGCCACGTCCTGCTCGTCGAGTCCGACGACGGACTGATACTGGTCGACAGCGGCTACGGGCTACTCGACTGCGCCGAACCCGCTCGACGCCTGGGACCCTTCCGGTTCGCCTCCCGCCCGGTGCTCGATCCTGCCGAGACGGCGGCGCGCCAGATCGAGGCCATGGGATTCGCGCGCGATGACGTCCGACACATCGTCGTCACGCATTTCGACTTCGATCACATCGGCGGGATCGCCGATTTCCCTGCGGCGCAGGTGCACGTCACCGCCGCGGAGGCGGCCGGTGCGGTGCACGCCCCGTCGCGGCGGGAACGGCTGCGCTACCGCAGCGTCCAGTGGTCACACGGTCCGGCACTGGTCGAGCACGAACCGGACGGCGATTCTTGGCGCGGACTGGGTGCCGCCAAGGAAATTCTGAACGGCATCGTGCTCATCCCACTGCCCGGCCACACCCGCGGGCATGCCTGCGTTGCCGTGGACGCCGGGCACCGCTGGGTGTTGCACACCGGCGACGCCTTCTATCACCGTGGCCGGATCGACGGCAGGCCCATACCGAAGATCCTGGGGATGGAGATGGTGCTGGCGTTAGACCGCAAGCAGGTGCGCGACAACCACATCCGGCTCGCCGAGTTGGCCGCGCGCAACGAACCGGACCTCCTGATGGTCAACGCCCACGATCCGATCCTGCTGCAGCAGGCCCGCGCCACGGCCTAACGGGCGGCGACCAGCGCGATGGTGGCCTCGACGGCGTCCTCGGTGATATCGCTCATCGTCCCGCCGTTCTCCACGGTGACCGCGGTGAGCTCACGCAGACCACCGAGCAACATGATGATGCGCGGACGGGACACCGGCCCGATACCGGCCTCGCGGAACCGCGGGCTGTCGATCAGCGAGTTCACCATCTCGATGAACTGCTCCATGGAATCGCGGGTCAGCGCGCGTCCGGCGGCCCCCAGCGACGGGCCGTCACGGATCCAGCTCAGCGTCACATCGGGGCGGGACTCCCCCGAGGCGATCCACGCCTCGATGGCCTGGCGGGCCTGATCGCGCCATGGCGCGTCGGGATCCACGGCGGCCGAAATCTGACGTATCTGATCGGCATTCGCGTCGGCCAACAGCGCCATGAAGCACTCCTCCTTGCTGGAGAAGTACTCGTAGAAGGTGCGCCGCGATGTCCTGGCCCGCCGGACGATATCGGCGATCGTCATCTTGGCGTAGCCGTCCTCGGCGATCGAGGCCTCACACGCGGCCAGCAACCGGGTGCGGAAGTCGGCCCCGGCTGCGTCCGTCGTCACCCGCTCACCATATGACGGCGATACCCGCCGCAGTCAGCGAGAGTGCCCCGGCGAGGTAGAACAACGGCGGCGCGACGGGTTGACCGGTGCGCCGCTGCCGGGCGCTGCCCATGCCCAGCACGCCGCCCAGGATGATCAGCAGGACCAGCTTGACCCCGATCTTGGGGTAGTTGAGCACAACGTCCGACGGCCACGGCGCGGCCAGCGCCAGTCCGGTGATCAGCGAGATCAGCAGCCCGTAGTCCATGACGCGGGTGAACCGGCGTTGCGCCGAGAGCGCCGCCGACGCCCAGGCACCGAAGGTGACGGCGAAACCGACGATGTGCAGCAGCACAACTACGCTGCGTAGTAGCTCCATGGCCGGAGCGTACCGCCCTCACCGGATGGCCATCACCGGACTGAGGACATCCTTGACGAACTGGCCGATGTTCGTCGCCGGGTCACCGTCGGGGAAGCTTACGGTGGCCAGCACATTGGCCCCGGCGTCGACGAAGTTTGTGTCGGCACGATCCTGGTGGGTCGACGAGGTCACCAGGATGATGCCGGAGGTGTCGGCCTTCTTCGCCAACGGGACCGAGAACCGCGCGTTCTGCACGGTGCTGTTGGCCTTGTCCTCCAGGATGATCCGGTTGGCCGGGAACCCGAGCATCTGCAGGAGGTTGCGCATCTCGCCCGCCTCGGTGCGGCCCTGGCGCGGGTTACCGCCGGTGACGATGATCGGCGATTGCGGGAACGCCTGCGCGACGGCCAGCCCGGTCAGCACCCGGGTGAACAGGATGGGTCGCATCCAGCCGTCGGGGGTCAGGCCGTAGCCCAGGATCACGATGGCCGGCTTGGAGAAGTCCTTGCCCGCCGGTTGGGCGTGCGCCGCCGACGCGCCCGCGAACGCGAACACCGCGAGCAGGGCGCAGACGAGAGCTACCGCGGCGGCGGTCAAACGATTGCGTGTTTCATCCCCGAATGATTTCGACACGTGAACTTGATCGTGATCGGTGAGGCGAATGTTACGGAACCGACAATTCGATGCCGAGGCCGGGAGCTGCAGGTCGAACCGTCAATCGGCTACTGATAACACGTCGGTAGTAGTGCGGCCCCTCAGGGCTGACCACTTTGTCGAACGTAGGGCACACGGCCCCACCTCGATTGCGTCGCCTTCTCTCGGGCTTCTCAGATGCGTTTCTCCTGAGCGAATCCCTCCATCCCGCGACCGCCTTCGCGCTGCCCGCCGACGGCACCGCGATCGTCTAATGCGGAGGCCAGCTCGGCGAACAGGATGGGACAACCGCCAACGGTCTGGTCCGGCACTCGGAGAAGTACAAGATCCTCGGCGTCGTCGACAGCCTGCGGGCCAACTGCAGGCCGACTGCGGGCATCACGATCCTCGGGATGAGCAGCGATCATCTGGTGGTCGATCTCGGCTATCACGAGGCCGCGGTCGGTGAGGATATCGACCTCGGTGTCGGCTACGGCGCACTGTTGAGCGCCATGACATCTCCGTTCGCCACCAAGATCGCGTTGGGAGGGCACGAGATTCGGTGAATCTCTGGCGTCGACAGCGCCGGGCACCTTAGGCGTCGATCGGGTCCAGGGCGATTTTTGCGCGCGGTGGATTAAACACTGGGCGACGCGGGAGCCCGTCGATAGATTCTTATCCGCCGCGTTCTGGCGTGGTTTCGCGCATCCGGAACATACGGACCGGCCTTTCCCGCAGCGGCGCTCTGCACAACGTCTGAGAAACGGTGGTTCACATGGCACCCAGCACAGGGACCCTCGTCCATTTCGCGGCGATCGACGGCAAGCAGGACGAACTCGCGGCCATTCTGAGTGCGGCCGTCGCCGAGGTGGCGCGCGATCCCCGGACCACGACCTGGTACTCGTACCGGATCACCAGCACCGAATTCGGGATCTTCGACACCACATCGGGTGTCGACAACGGACTGGGCGACGACGCGCGCGCCGTCCTCGACAGGGTCCCGCGAGAACTGTTGTCCGACAACCCCGTCGTGCGGCGGTTCGACGTCGTCGCAGCCAAGATCTGACGCCCCGCGTCACCCACCGCACAACCAGCCAGGGAGCCACCATGCCCGCGTCATCCGATGCCGCCTCCAAACAGCTCATCCTCAGCGCCTTCGACATGGCGTGCGTCGTGCATCAGAACCCGGGAATGTGGACCGATCCCGGTGATCAGACCCATCGGTACACCGATATCGGCTACTGGGTCGAGCTCGCCCAGACCCTGGAATCGGCGGGTTTCGACATCCTGTTCCTCGCCGACGTGCTCGGGTTCTACGACGTGTACGGCGGCAGCCGTGAGGCCGCGCTGCGAACCGCGGCGCAGGCCCCGGTCGCCGACCCGTTGATGAGCATTTCGGCGATGGCGGCCGCCACCACCAGGTTGAGTTTCGGCGCCACCGTGTCCTCGACCTACGAACTGCCCTATAAGTTCGCCAAGACCATGACCACCCTCGACCACCTCACCAAGGGCCGCGTCGCGTGGAACATCGTCACGTCCTACCAGGAAAGCGCGGCCATCAACCTGGGCCTGACGCAACAGATTTCACACGACGAGCGGTACGACATCGCCGACGAATTCATGGAGGTCTGTTACAAGCTGTGGGAAGGCTCCTGGGAGGAGGACGCGGTGGTGCGCGACCGCGCACGCGGTGTCTTCACCGAGCCGTCCAAGGTCCACGACATCAACCACGCCGGCAAGTACTTCACCGTTCCCGGCGCCCACCTCATCGAACCCTCACCGCAGCGCACGCCGTTCCTGTTCCAGGCCGGCGCCTCGGCGCGCGGTCGTCAGTTCGCCGCCAAACACGCCGAGGCGGTCTTCCTGATCGGCGTCAACCCCCACGATGTGCGGCCCGTGGTGGATCAGTTCCGAATGCTCGCCGCCGAGCAGGGGCGCGATCCCCGCAGCCTCAAGATCATCATGATGCTCACCCCGATCGTCGCCGAGACCGACGAGGCCGCCCACGAAAAACTACGGCTGGTGCAACAACACGCACAGGTCGACGCCGCCTTGGCGCTCTGGGGCGGCTGGACGGGAGTCGACCTGGCCGGGGCAGATCCCGACAAGCCACTGGATCAGTTCCGCGGCGACGGCATTCGTGCTTTCAGCGACATGCTCACCCGGGTCGACAGCACACTGGTGTGGACTCCCCGCAAACTCGCCGAATGGCTGTGCGTGGGCGGCATGAGCGCAAGCATCGTCGGCTCGCCGACCACGATCGTCGACCACTTCGAAGAATGGGTCGAGGTCGCCGATGTCGACGGGTTCAACATCGCCCGCGTCACCAACTTCGAGACCTTCCGCGACTTCGGCGATCTGATCACCCCCGAGTTGCGCCGGCGGGGGCTGATCGCCGAGACACCTCGCTCCGAGACCACGCCGCTGCGCGAGGTCGTCCTGGGGCAGCCGAGGCTGCGTGACGATCATCCGGGTGCGGCACACCGGCCCGACGCTGCGCAGACCAGTGCGGCGCGCAAGGTACCGCCGACGACGATCCGGGTGGCCCCTCGCAATGTCGGACTGCTGGTGACGCTCACCGCGAAGCCGGAGACCGTCGAGGATCTGGAGTCGTGGCTCACCGAGATGCACACGCACGCTGTCGCGGAGTCGGGCACCGCCACCTGGTACGCCATCAAGCTCGACGACGAGGTGTTCGCGATCTACGACACATTCCTCGACGAGGACGGGCGCCAGGACCACATTCACGGCGAGATCGTGAAGTCGCTGCGCGAGCGCCAGCACGAACTGCTCGCCGTGCCCCCCGTCATCCGTCAGGTGGACCTGCTCGCGGTGAAATCCGTTCTGGCGCCTGCCTGAGCGGGAGATGCACCGGGTTTGGCTGGATAATCGCGCAACCTGAACCAGCTCAACCCTCCGTTCGAGATCCAATTTATCGACGATGGGAACGCAATCGATCAGTCCGACGAAGCGACGCTGCGGTTGGCCGAACCTGACGGGGATTGCCGGTATCGAACTGCTGGACCGCATCCGGCTGCCTTCCCAGCCGCTCCGGTCTTGCGATGCTCCGACACCATCACCACGCGGCAACTGGCAGATCTTCCGCGACCCGCCCGTGGAACTGAGCGCCGCGCAGGAGGCGACTGCGCGAAACGCTTCGCGGCGTGCAGCCACACAGGCCCGCCGAGTACCTGAGCGAGTACCACGGCGGTGGGATCAACGACGGCGGCGCACAGGTCGGCACCAACGTGCCTGGTGGTGCCTTCTAGCTGATCTGTCCGTCTCGTGAGACTGTGATACGACAGCAGCTGGTGACCGGACCGCGACTGGCTTCTGCCACGAGGAACTCCACGCCACGCCGCCGCGCGCGGACGCGGCAGCAAGAACTAAAGCTGCGTCTCGGATCGAAGTGGATCGACAACGGGTACGTGGTCGTGAACGAGCTCGGGGTCGCGCCGTACCCGGACACGTTGAGCGCCGCGTGGCGGAAGGCTCTGAGTACCACGGGGCTCCCCTGCGTCTGGCTTCACGATGCACGCCGTTCGAGGGCGACCTTGATGCATCTGACCGGCGTCCCGACAGAGGTGATTGCCACGTGGCTCGGACACGCGGATCCGGGCTTCACGCTGAGCACGTACGCGCACAGAAGGAACGACGCGTTGGCTGACGCCGCAGCGACGCTGGGCTCGATCACGACAGCCAAGAAAAGGGAGGCGAAGTAGCTCTGTGACGTGACAGATCGCGTGTCACCGTCGAGCGCGCACAAGAAGATACGCAAGCCGATATGCCACATGCGTCAGATTCGAGCTTCGGAGCATCCGCCCTCGGGATAAGAAAACCACCCATCACCAAGTGGTTCTTGAAGTGGCCAGGGCCGGGATCGAACCGGCGACCTTCCGCTTTTCAGGCGGACAAGATAGCCACTGACCTGCGGTTTATCTGATTCTGTGCGTCCTATGCGCCGCGTTGAGCTGCGCTGACGTATTCAGGCTGTCCGACGAACGGACATAAACCGGACACGGTGCTTGCGCTCCTGACCAGGAGCTTCCGCGCTGCCCCTTGCGTTGTGGGCGGCCTCGGGGCCTCCGGGGAGCAGGCATCCCGATGCCCAGCATCGCATCTTCAGCTACCGGCTCTACATCGCTTTACGGCTCCACATCCGCACCTGACAGCCCGCCTTGGGGGCTCGGTTCTCCGGGCGCCTCGGTGGACGGGAGGTCGCGAGCGCCCGAGGCCGCCAGGCCGCAGGGCGGGAGAGCGACAGCGGTCGGCCGTACGTCGACCGAGGCGCCGGACCTCGACCCGGCCACGGCCGGCGGGCTTGTTATATGTGCCGAAAATGTCCGCAAGTCGGTTGGCGACGGGATCGCGACCGGCGAGCTACGGGCGATCGACGCATTGGGGTTGCGGTTCCCGAGCCCCGAGATGGTCACGGCGGCAGCGGCATTGTTCGAGCCCGCGGCGCCGTGGGCCTGTGGTCCTGGGCGTCGAGGTGCCGAACCGGAATCCGGACGGTTTCGCATTTCGATCGGTCCCGGTGTCGTGCGGCTCGGGTGGACCAATCCCGTCCGGGTCGAGAAAACCGCCGAACGTGCCGTCGGTCATCACCAACGTGACGTTGACGATGCGAAGTATCACGTTAGAAATGACCTCGAACACGATGCCGGGAACGGCGATCAGGCCGTCGGGTCTCCGACCCGACGGAGTCCTACGGGAGACGACCCCCCTGGCACTGGCGGTGCCATTACCGAGTGGTCCCGCAAATCTCGGTCGGCGATGTGCCGCACCTTCGCCGAACTCGACTACACCCCGCTCGTCGAATCTGGCCGTGTCCCGGCCATGGTCACACTCACCTACCCCGGCGGCTGGGAAGCCGTCGCCCCCGATGGCGCCAGCGTGAAGCGCCATATGGTGTTGTGGCGCAAACGCTTTCAACGCGAGTACGGAGATCCGGCCCGCTACATCTGGAAGCTGGAGTTCCAGCGCCGCGGCGCCCCGCACATCCATCTGTGGATGGCGCCGCCGATCTCGCCGGGTCGCTCCGGTCGCGGCTTCGCCCAATGGATGTCCGAGACATGGACTCAAGTTGTCGATCCTCCTGACGCCGAACAGAAGGCGCGGCACCTTCTCGCCGGCACCGCGGTCGACGTGCGCAACGGGCTGAAGGCCTGCGACCCCAAGCGTCTGGCCATCTATTTCACCAAGCACTCATCACCAAACCTGAATGGCGACAAGGAATACCAGCACATCGTGCCAGAACTGTGGCGGCACCCTGGCCGTGGGCCTGGCAGATTCTGGGGTGTGTACGGACTCAAGAAGGCCATTGCCGTCGTTGAGGTCCCGCAGGATGCGTACATCGCGGCTCGGCGGATCGTGCGGCGGTGGTCACGCAGCCAGGCGGTGTACGGCGATTCAGTGAGCCGCTTCCCCACTGCCGTAGTGCCGCGAACGGCCACACGCCTGGTTCCGCGCGTCGACCACGAAACCGGCGTCGTGGAGTACCGGCGAGTCCGGCGACGGCGAACGCTCTGCAACCAAGGCGGGCTGGCCGGCGGCTACGCGCTGGTCAACGACGGACCCGCGTTGGCATCCCAGCTGGCTGCGGCATTGTGTGGGACCCATCCGTCGTGAACATCGTCCCGACCATTCGCGCTCCTGGTCTCAGCTCGCGGAAAGTCGGATCGTTTGGGCATAGCTAACCGTGGTCGCCACTCCTTATGTTTTCGGCATGACTTGTTCCCCACTCCCGGATCGATCGAAATCGGAAGCCCCGCCGGCCAGGCAACGCTTGATGCTCAATGTGTTCTGCAACTTCGGCCGAAACGCAGCCTACAACTGGGCAGGTCTGATGAGAGATCACCTCCAAAGACCCTGCGGCGCTACCGCGATGAAGACCGCGAACCACACCGTCGATGTCATCCTCTACCTGGACCTCCTCAGATCGGCAACTGCGAGCCTTGCTACACACGGCCACCCAACTGGACGCTCGCAGTTCGCGGACGCTGCTCTCGACTTGACAAGCGCCCTGAACCGGCTACGCGAAGCACGAAATCTGTCACTGAAATCTGCTGGTGCCTAAAACATTCACTGATCAGACCTTGGCGGAGGATACCGAATCAGGCACCGAAACCAGCTACTCCACGGTATGTCATTGTGACGCAACATATTCCGATCCACGTCTACCGACATACTTGGCGATACCACCGAACGGCGGGCGCTCTCCAACGACGAACTGCGTTGCTGGCACCAAATGTCGATTCGCCTCTTCACCATGCTGAAAATATTGTGCAGAGGAACAGCGGTCCAGTGCAGAGCGAGGGCCTCGGGCCGGGCGCCGAATCATCGCACCGCGGTTCACGCCCCCGCTCAGCGACGTCCGTCTCCATCGTCATCGGTCTCGGATCTTTCTTCATGTTGTTCCTGGGTAGATTCCTCGACTCCTTCGAGGTAAGCGTCCAGACACTGCTGCAGGATCATCAAGGGAAGCGGCATAACCTCTTCAGGGTCAACATCGCCGACGTCGGACCCGTCCGGCAGGAAGAAGCCTCCCGTACTGAGCTCTACGTCGATCCAGAAACGGTGCAGATCTTTCAGCGTGTTCAACGCATCTTCCAACAGGTCGGCGTCAGGGTTTTCATCCGGGTCGATGACGTACTTGACCAACTCATGAACGAGGTCATCGCGGTGGTCGCGAATCAACTCAAGTCGATCCGCCTGAACTTGTGTGATCGCGTCGTTGTTCACGAGCCACAGCAACGATGCACGAAACTTGTTCGGCGCCAATGATAGAACGCGTAGCCGATACTGTTCTTGTTCGTCAGGCGCCATCGACCAGGTGCCGTCCAAGTTCAGGTCCAGACAGAAGAATTCGCGGACCTTGTCCAGGACCGCGTGCTTGATCATCTCGTGTGTGATTTGGTACAGGCCAGCAAACGCTAGTGTTCCTCTGATGATGTCTGGCTTCAGCTTCGCGCGCAGCCGCTGCTCATAACCGACCGGATCATCGCCATAGCCCACGCAGATAAGTTTGACCGCTTGGCGGCAGCCGACGCTATCGAATTCGGCCGCCAGAAAGTCCGCTGCAGTTCAAGTAGATCGACCATGTGCCGCATCGCACCGGGGAGATAGGCATCGAGCTACGCTCCGACCCCGAACTGAAGTGCCTCAATCCCTGCGCATGGACTGCAGGCGCCAGAGAGGCATATCCAAGCTTCGATGAGTAGCACCGTTACCCTGACCGCGACAGTGAGCACAATCGACTCCGGCGCTCCACCCTAGCTGACGACCTCACCCAAGACTCGTGGCTGCAACCGTCGCCCCAGGTCCCTGAGACCTCCTTACGGGAGCCCACCGTCGGCAAGAGAACGCCGTCCGCTCCAGTGAAACTTGATCGAACTTCATCGCTATCCCATACTTCACTGAAATAGTGAAGTATGAATAAGTCGTGAAGTATACTGGCGACATGGAGTGGGACGAGCGTGCCGTGCACGCGCTGGAAGGCGCGTTCCGGAACGAACTGCGCGCGCGACGTATCGACGGCCCTCATCGCGACGTGATCGTGTCGCTCGACCAGACCGAGTTCCTGGTTCGCTGGCTGACGAATGGATGGCCTCGCCAGGTCAACGAAGCCCTGCACACGACACCACGGCCCGATATTTTGGTTGCACCCGCAATGTCTCCTGGCGCCCGAAAAACAGCACATGACGGCGGAGTCGGCTGGGTGGATGAGTCCGGCGCAGCAGATGTGCACTACCGAAACGCCACAACTGGAACCACGGTGGTCATCGAGACGAAGGGCACGCCGCCCATCCCGCTCGACACCAGCTTGGGCTGGCGCCGAGCCACACTCGCCGTGTGCGAGGTGCTACTGGCTGATGCAGCCGTCCCAACCGTCTCTTCGGTTGTCGAAGCCACCGGCCTTTCCATGGGTAGCAGCGCCCAGGCGTTGAAGTTCCTGGAGAAAAGCAGTCACCTATCCAGCGACACTGCCCGGGGACCCAAGTCTGCACGCCTGATCGTTGATCGCGATGCCCTCTTGGATGCCTACGCCGACGCCGCCGCAAAACTTCGATCACCTATTTCGATCCACACCGGAGTGTTGTGGCGCGACCCGGTCGCCGGATTGGCCAATGCAAGTCGACTGTGGGCGTCCGCAGGCATTGAGTGGGCGGCCACAAGCGCAATATCGGCGAGCTTGCTGGCCCCCCTGCAGACTGAAATAGCGCCCATGGAGGTCTACGTCCCCGGGCGATCTTGGAGTGATCTCCGCCGCGCGGCGATAGCTGCAAGACTGCAGGAAATTGAGGGGGGCCGACTGATATTGCGCCCATTCCCGACGCCGGCAGACCCACGGCTGATCGAACAGGACACCGACGGGATCAGGTCCATGCTGTGGCCAAGGGTTTACGCCGACCTACGTACTGCCGGGGTACGGGGCGAAGACGCAGCCGAACATTTACGCGAGGTGATGACGAAGTGAGCGACGAAGAGACACCTCGGTCAGCTACGGCACGACGGGCGGCCGAACTGGCGCTCGTACGGGTAGTGCACCACTACGGCGGGCGACCAGAGTTCGTCCTGCTCGGCGGACTGGTACCCGCACTGCTCTGTTCAGCTTCGGAGTGGCGGCACGCCGGGACGACCGACGTGGACGTTCAGGTCGATTTGGAGATCGCACGAGGCTCTGTCCACGCTGCGCGGTTGGAGCAGGCACTTCGGAATGCAGAATTCTTGCCCGACGGCGAGCGTGTCTGGCGATGGCAGCTGACCGACCCTCCGCGAGCGATCGTCAAGTTTGAGTTGCTGGCTGATCTCGACGACCAACCGAATAACGCCACTG
Organism: Mycolicibacterium sp. 22603; assembly: GCA_052044345.1. Taxonomy (GTDB): domain Bacteria; phylum Actinomycetota; class Actinomycetes; order Mycobacteriales; family Mycobacteriaceae; genus Mycobacterium. Next base: position 51,563 of record JBQEMX010000004.1, on the reverse strand, counting down.
TTCAATTTGCTGGATGTGACCGGCTCGGAGCCGCGAATCTGCGCGGAAGCGGATACGCCGCGCGAGATTGCGTGGTGCACGAGCTCCGTGCGTACGACCACGGCACGTGGCGGCGCGCGGAAATCAACGTCACTGGGTTGGCCGGTTTCTTGCTTGCCAAGGTGGCTGCGGCTCATGGTCGACGAAAACCGAAAGACTGGTACGACCTTGCGTTCGTGCTACTCAACAACGACCACGGCGACGCATTCGAGGCGGCCGCACGCGTGAAGGAAGTCTTCGGTGTCGAGCTTGCCGGCGCACACACCCAATTGCTTGATCTGCGAGCCAATTTCGAGGATTCCGAGGCTCAAGGGACTCGCGCGTACGTTGACCAGTTCACGTTGGACCACCCCGACGTCGACAAGACCGTTGCGGGAGCTGACGCACAGCTCGCAGTCAAAGCGTTCACCGATCAACTCCTTATCGGTGATTGAGCCCCGAGTTTGTCCCCGGCTCAGTTTCCTCTCCGATGCGCGCCCTCGCTGCATCACGTTCCAACCAGAGCTGGAGGGCTGCCTCGATCACCTGATCAGGTTTCACTCCGTCGGCGACTGCAGCACGTTGAACCGTGTCAATGAGAGATAGCGGAGCGCGACCTGGGAACTGATTCCGCGAATCCGTCGATGGCGCCGGTTGCCACAATAGTTCATCCCACGGCCATTTTTCAATCGCATCGTTATACATTGCGGACGTAAGAAACATTTGCTCGCCTTCACTGAACCAGCTCAAGATCGGGCAGTTCGCAGTCGACCGCTTCGCGATGCCGCCGTTGTGAATGTAGTCGTTACGGATCTTGGCAAGGTCACCAAAGAAGGGAAACGCGTAGTCGCGATGACTACAATCCCATATCTTCGCCAGCTCGAAACGATAGTGGTCATTCCACTCGGCGAATATGAAACTGATCCACTGCGCTCCCTGAATTCGCTGCACTTCGGTCTTGCGCGGTGGCGATACTTCACCTCTCATAGCCTGGAACATTCCCTGGATGCCTGGCGCCGCGGATTGATACACCTCTTCGATACTGACGGTCGTTTCAGTGGGCGCGCCGACCACAGATACCGGCTCGCGTCCAAGTTCAACCCACCGCGATTTCGCCGGAGGGTACTTCAGCTCCTCAAGGCGTGCGTTGAATTCGGCGTCCGCTAATTCAATGATTCCGGACGCGCCAAGAAGTGCGGCCAGCATCGACACCTTGACGGTGCGCCGCATCTCTTCGACTAGTTCTGTCAGCGAAGCTGGTTCGGGGTCAGCGACTAGCAGTTTGAGTGCCGCTTCGCTGGCCTCCATAGCTTCCTCCAACCTGGACATTGCAGCACGCACGTCGGAGTGCGTGAGCAGGGTTTGCACTGCCGCCGTGAGTGGTTGAATTGCAGCTTCCACCTCACTGCCCGGTCGTGGCGGCGTAGCGGCGATGGCGTAGCTGAACGGCATTGTGAAGGCGCTGAACGCGAAACGCCGGTTGTATTCGGCATTGGGGCTGCCGATTCGCAAGTTGTACTCAATGTTGTCGATCGCCTGGGGAATCGTCGCTGCGATCATGTCTCGCATTCGTTGCACCACGTCCAACCAGCGCGCGGCAACGTGAACATTCGTGGGGTAAGTCGCGGGTTGGTCGAGCCGACGGACCTCGCGGCATGGCCAGGTGACTTCAGACAGGTGTGGCCCACAGCAGCGTGAACCCCATCGCCCATCCTCGGGCTGATGGTCCGCGAGTAGCTCTCGATAGCGCGCGGCAGTCGTGTTGCCTTGCTCCATCGTCTTCTCGAACCGAGATAGTCGCTTGTCGATTGCCGACGACAGCTCGTCGTATCGCACATTGTCGATGGTCGTCATTCGTCACCATTTTCCGGTTGCGAGTACGCTACAAAGTCATTTAGGAATTCGGCACTGGCACGGAGTAGATCAAACGGGATCACCAGGGTGAGGATTTCCTCGGTACCACCTCGTCGCCGCACCTTTAGCGGAACGTGGTAGCCATTGTGTTCAGAATGACTGAAGTCTCGGCCTGCAGCGGGGCAGCTAAGTTGGGTGATCGGTTCGGTCAAGAGATATTCGTTCAGCTCACCAAGCATGGGCCCAACGAGCAGTCGTCGGCCCTCCTGATCGTTCAGAAGGAGCCACTCCGTGGCGGGGTCCGCCAATTCCTGTTGGTGAACGCCACAAACAACGACTTCTTTTGGATAGTCGAACGCGCCATTCCGCTCCTTCAACGTATGCAGCGCCGTAGCTGGGAATGTGCAGCGCTCAACCTGACATTTTGGATCCGACTTCATCGTCTACTCCGCTCGAATATTCGTGGGTAGGTCGAACGTAGTTCGGCACACCGACAGACCGACGCATAAGGCCGTCAAGCACCGTCACTGCCAGGCGTTCTACCGCCCGGGCTGGCGTGCATCGGTCACCCGAGCCGTAGCGCCGGTCCGAAAATCGAATAACGACGTCATCCATGTCGGCCCCCTCGACTAACGTAGTTTGGCTGTCGAGATGGGAGGCGAACGTGCTGCTTGAGGAGCTCAAACCGGGCCTTCGTGTGGACGGATTGATCCCTGCCGCCGTGGTCACTGTCATCGCCGCTCAGCAACATGGCCCCGACGCTGTCGAACTCACATACAAGACCTCGGCAGGTCACCTCGGCCAGCAGGTCGTGTTCCGCAAAGACCAGGACACCCTGACGATCGCCCAATCCGGCAGCCGAGCCTTCGATGCCCCCGCATCCGATTTCAAACTCGTCGCCGAGGCCCAGCGCATCCAGCTGGCTGGCCTGTTCGACCCGATGCTCGCCGTGGCCACGAGCGACGTACGTCCGCTTCCGCACCAGATTCGCGCGGTCTACGGCGAGCTGCTCCCCCGCACACCTCTGCGCTTCTTGCTGGCCGACGACCCAGGCGCGGGCAAAACGATCATGGCCGGTCTCTACATCAAGGAGCTGATTCTCCGTGACGACGTGAAGCAGTGCCTCATCGTCGCGCCGGGCGGACTGGTCGAGCAGTGGCAGGACGAACTGTTCTTCAAATTCGGGTTGCGCTTCGACCTGCTGACCAATCAGCTGATCGACGCCAACGTGAACCTCAACGTGTTCGAGTCCAACCCACTGCTGATCGCCCGCATGGATCAGCTGTCTCGCAACGAGGAGCTGCAGCAGCAGCTCAAGGACACCGAGTGGGACCTGGTGATCGTGGACGAGGCGCATCGCATGGGCGCGCACTACTTCGGCGGCAAGTTGGAGAAGACGAAACGCTTCTTGCTCGGCGAGCTGCTCGGTTCGATCACCCGCCATCTGTTGCTGATGACTGCGACACCGCACTCCGGCAAGGAAGAGGACTTCCAGCTTTTCCTGACCCTGCTGGATCGCGACCGTTTCGAGGGCAAGCAGAAGAAAGCGACTTACACCAAGGACATCATGCGCCGCATGGTGAAGGAAGATCTGCTCACCTTCGAGGGCAAGAAGCTGTTTCCGGAGCGGATCGCTGAGACCGTGCCGTACGAACTGACCGCGCTGGAGTACGACCTCTACGAACAGGTCACCTCCTACGTACGCGAGGGCATGAACCGTGCCGACAAGATCGGCGGCAAGCGCAAAAACACCGTTGGGTTCGCTCTTACCGTGCTGCAACGGCGCCTGGCCTCCAGCCCCGAGGCCATCTACCGCAGCCTGGTCCGCCGCAGTGAGCGGTTGGAACGCAAGAAGCAACAGATCCTCGACGCCACCTACGTGGAGAAGGAGCCCAGCATCGATGTCAGCACGCTGGACGCTGACGACTACAACGCCGAGGAAATCGAGAACATTGAGGAAGAGCTGCTCGATGCCGCCACCGCGGCGCAGACGGTCGACGAACTCGACGCCGAGCTACTCGAACTGGCCGAGCTGACCAAGGTCGCCAAGCAGGTCCGTGACGCAGGAACCGACCGCAAATGGACCGAACTGAGCACCATCCTTCAGGACAACGCGCTGACCACCGATGCGGATGGAGTACCGCGCAAATTCATCATCTTCACCGAGCATCGCGACACGCTGGACTACCTCGCTACCAGGATTCGCTCACTGTTGGGCAAACCTGATGCGGTGCAGGCGATTCATGGTGGCGTTCGCCGCCTCGAACGTCGCACGATCACCGAAGAGTTCACCAAGAACCGCGACTGCCAGATTCTGCTAGCCACCGACGCCGCCGGCGAGGGCTTGAACTTGCAGGCTGCGCACCTGATGGTCAACTACGATCTGCCGTGGAACCCCAACCGGATCGAGCAGCGCTTCGGCCGCATCCATCGGATCGGCCAAGAGGAAGTGTGTCGGCTGTGGAACCTGGTGGCCAGCAACACCCGCGAGGGTGACGTGTTCGTGCAGCTCCTGCTGAAGATCGAGGAGCAACGAAAAGCGTACGGCGGCAAGGTGTTCGATGTCCTCGGCGAAGTCTTCTCGGAGACTTCACTGCGCGATTTGCTGCTGCAAGCCATCCGCTACGGCGACCAACCCGACGTGAAGGCCAAGATGCACGAGGTCATCGATGACCAAGTGTCCGAAGGGTTGAAAGAACTTCTCGAGGAACGCTCTCTAGCTTCTGAACATCTCGCCGAGGCCGACTTGGAGAAGCTGCGCGCGGCGATGGACGAGGCCCGGGCACGCAGGCTGCAGCCGCACTACATCGAGTTGGCATTCAAGGCCGCGTTCACACGACTCGGCGGCCGCATCGCCAAGCGCGAGCAGGGCCGCTACGAGATCGCCAACGTCCCGGCGCCGATCAGATCCGGCAAGTTCGGGCCAATCGCCACGAAGTACGACCGAGTCACCTTCGACCTCGGACAGGTTCAACCCGACGGTCTGGTCCGCGCGGATCTTCTCGCGCCCGGCCATCCGCTGCACGATGCGGTGATGGATGAGGCGATCCACCGTCATGGCGATGTCCTCAATAGCGGAACCGTGTTGGTGTCTTCCACGCTAGAGGAACCGCACCTACTCGTCGGCGTGGTCGAGGAGGTTGCTGACGCGACCGGGGCCACGGTGTCGCGACGGTTCGGGTACGCCTACGTCGACAGCATGGGCACAGTGAGCGCCGCGGGCCCAGCACCCTACCTCGATTGCGTGGCGGCCCTCGACGTACCAGCAGTGACGACAGTGAGACAGCTACCTTGGCTGGCGGAGGCCGAGGATCGAGCGATCAGTTGGATCATCGCCAACCAACTCCCGGAATACCTTGCCGACGTACAGCCCCGGCGTGCCGCCGAACTGGCCAAGACCCGTGAACTGGTCACGAAACGCCTTGAGCACGAACGAGATCGACTGCTCCTCGATGCGACGGTCGCCGCAGAGAAGGAACAAGCGGGCGACAAACCCAAGGAGTCCGCGGAGAGCCTCAACCGAAAAGCCGTCGAGCTTGATGCTCGGCTGCGCAGGCGATTGGCGGTCGTCGATCAACAGGCACTGATGTCAACGAAGCCGCCGCGCATCCTCACTACGGCGCTCGTCCTGCCCGTGGGGATGCTCGAATCAGACCTGCCCTCGACGGCGCCGATCCATGCAAAGGAAACCAAGGAAGTCGAACGTCGCGGAGTGGACTTGGTGCTCGCCCGCGAGCGAGAGCTTGGCCGCACTCCGGTGGAGCAGGCTTTCAACAACAAGGGATTCGACATCTTGTCGTACGCACCGAACGGTGACACCTACCGCATCGAAGTCAAGGCGCGCATCAACGGCGCGAAGGACTTCTTTGTCACTCACAACGAGGTGATGGTGGGCAAGAACGCGGTGCCGCGCTACCGGCTCGCACTCGTGAAAGTCGATCCACGCGGGTCACAGCATGACGAGGTGCGTTATCTCGATAATCCGTTCGCAGCAACCGATCTGGGTGATTTCGACTCAACCGGGATCCGCGGAGACTGGGCGAAGATGTGGGCGCGCGGATCGGAGCCGTTTTGAGCGCCTCAGTTCCGCCAAATTTGATTGGCGCAACGGGTGATCCGTCGCGCCGAGACTTGAGCGATTACCTGATCCACCTCACCGGGTCGCTTGAGAACCTGACAGCGATCCTGTCTGAAGGCTTCATCAGACCAACTCGGCCGTGCAGCTGGCAACGCAGTATTGCGGAGCGAGCTCCAGTCCCCGAGCTGGCATGTCTGTCGGAGATTCCGCTTGAGTTCATCGATCGCCTGACTCGTCGACACGGCCTTTACGGCGTTGCGTTCACCCGCCCGTTTGTGGCCAAGTCGGGGGGCACCCGGGTTTGGTACCTCGACAAGGCAAATCCACTGTGCGGCAGGTACTCCAACGAGATTCTCAGGCTGATTGACGATCGCGACTTCCAAGACAGTTTGTGGCAACTTGCACCATTCATTGACCCGACAGGCACCGGATACCACTTCGACTGGGAGCGTGAGTGGCGAGTTCCACATGGCCTTCGATTTACCTTGCACGACGTCGCATTCGTTCTAACCCCCGACGGCGACGGCCAGCAGCAGATCACCGAAGAAGTTGACTTCCACGGGGCGTTTCAGGTTCCAGGCGACATCGGCGTCACGTGGGACAGTACCCTCGAACCATTAGGCCGCGCTGTAGAAGAAATGGTCATCGATTTCCGACGTGTATATGCAACGCCGATCGAGTACTTGCCCTGGGATGAGGGTGAGTACATTTGGATTGTGAAAAAGCTGTCAACCGACGACGCGATGGCCGAGTTTTTCGGTTCGCTTGAGCCGTCGATTTTCGATGCAATCTACAACCACCTCGACGGTGAAAACACCGAGTGGCTCCGAATGTCGGACCTTGACTCGCTGAGGGATTAGCACCTATGCCCAGATATTTCTCAAGGACACGTTTTGACGGAGACACGCATGTATAAGCGGAAGCTCATCGAAGTGGCACTTCCATTGGAGGCGATCAACCGGGAGTCCGCCCGCGAAAAGTCGATCCGCCACGGACACCCATCGACGTTGCACTTGTGGTGGGCTCGGCGACCACTCGCCGCGGCCCGTGCGGTCCTCTTCGCGCAGCTTGTCGACGATCCGTCGTCGCGGCCGGACGAATTTCCCACGGAAGAACTGCAACGTAAAGAACGCGACCGACTGCATGCGCTGATCGAGCGACTCGTGGTGTGGGAGAACATCCGCGACGAAAGGCTCTTCGCTGAGGCGCGTGTCGAAATCCTCAAATCAACAAACGGCAACCCACCAGCAATTCTTGACCCGTTCGCAGGCGGCGGCACCATACCGCTCGAGGCTCAACGACTCGGCCTCGAGGCCCATGCATCAGACTTGAATCCCGTCGCCGTGCTCATCAACAAGGCACTCATCGAAATCCCGCCAAAGTTTCGCGGCCACCCGCCAGTGTTCCCGGGCCTTGCCGATTCTGAGATACGCGGTTGGAACGGCGCCGAAGGGCTCGCGGCAGATGTTCGCGCATACGGCGCGTGGATGCGCGACGAGGCGGAAAGGCGGATAGGTCATCTCTATCCGGCAGCCACGCTGCCAGATGGGTCGAAATACCCTGTTATAGCATGGATTTGGGCTAGAACAGTCCGATGCCCAAATCCCGCATGTGGCATCGAGATGCCGCTCGTAAAAAGCTGGTGGCTCTGCAAGAAACCCGGAAGGGAGGCTTACGTCCTTTGTGCCGTCAAGGACGACGAGTCTGATCCGTCGGGCCACCGCATTGCCTTCACCATCGGCACAGACCCGGGAAACCTACCCAATCGAGTCGATGAAGGCACAGTCGGCCGCACCGGTGCGATATGTATTTCCTGCGAATCTGCAGTCACCCTTGCGCATATTCGGGCAGAGGGTAGAGCGAAGAGGATGGGCCACCGGCTGATGTCGGTCGTGGTTGATGGCAATCGACGACGAATCTATCTACCGCCATCGCCTGACCATGAGAATGTCTCTGCAAGATCGCCGGAGGACACAATCGCGGGCTCCATTGGGTACTACCCGCGTGATCTGAAAGCACCAACGTACGGACTAACCGAATTTGCCGATCTGTTCTCCCCACGGCAACTGCTAGCACTAACGACCTTCAGCGATCTAGTAAAGGAAGTCCGCACGAAAGTCGTTGAAGACGGCGGGTCATCAGCTTGTGCTGATGCCGTCGCAACCTACCTCGGACTCGTCGTGTCGCGATGCGCCGACTACTGGTCTTCAATCTGTAGCTGGCACAACACTGGTGAGAAGTTACGCAATGTCTTCGGCCGACAAGCTATCCCGATGACATGGGACTACACCGAGACCATGCCGTTCTCCGAGTCGTCCGGAGGGTACAGCGGTCAACTCAATTGGGTTGCAAAGGTCATTGACTGCCTTCCGGCCACCGAATCTGCCGCGGTCGATCAGGCCGACGCTGCCATTCGGAATTACAGCGGAGTAGTCGTATCTACCGATCCGCCCTACTACGACAACATCGGCTACTCCGATCTTTCAGACTTCTTCTATGTCTGGCAGCGACGAACTCTGCGGTCTATCTATCCCGATTTATTTGCGACGATGCTGGTTCCGAAAGCTGAAGAGCTGGTTGCGAACCCTCACCGCCACAAGGGAAAAGGCGAGGCTCAGAGGTTCTTCGAGTTGGGGTTCCAGAACGTCTTCAGTCGAATACGAGAATTCGATACCACGGAGCTGCCGACGACCGTTTTTTACGCCTTCAAGCAGAGCGAATCGGACGATGCCGGAGAGGCTTCCACTGGATGGGAAACATTGTTGGAGGGGATGATTCAATCCGGATGGGAGATTACTTCTACCTGGCCACTCCGGACTGAGTCAGCTGTCCGGCTGATGGGACACAAGAAGAACGCACTAGCGTCGTCAATCGTATTGTCCCTACGTCCTCGATCTGCACAGGCCGCAACTACCGATCGCCGAACATTTATCAACTCGTTGGACTCCGAACTACCGGAAGCCCTTAAGCGGCTCCAGCAAGGACAGGTGGCACCAGTCGACCTACCGCAGGCTGCGATAGGGCCAGGCATGGCCGTGTTCAGCCGCTTCGCCGCGGTATTGGAGCCCGACGGTGAGAAGATGAGCGTTCGTTCGGCCCTCTCGCGAATCAACGAGATCCTTGATCAGGTTCTCAACGAACAGGAAGGCGACTTCGACGCCACGAGCCGGTTCGCGATCGCCTGGTATCGCCAGCATGGTTATGACATTGGAACTTTCGGTGACGCAAACAACCTTGCCAACGCGCGGAACACGACGGTGGATGCGATGGATCGCAGTGGGATTCTCTCCAGCCGCGCAGGCAAGGTGCACTTGATCAAACCGTCGGACTTGGAGGCAGGCTACGACATCCTTGCCGATACCCACACGAGCAACTGGGAAGCACTTCACCATCTCATCAGGCTGCTCGAAGACAATGGCATCACCGCGGCCGGCGACTTCTTGCGCACCTCACTATCCCGCCCAGACGGAGCGATCGAGGCCGACCTCGTGAAAGAACTCGCACATCTGTTGTTCCGAGTCGCTGAAGCCAATGGCTGGACAAAAGACGCGCTGAGTTTCAATAGCCTGGTCACCAGTTGGCCGGAGATCATCAACGCTGCACAGGCAGATAAGCCGACAACCTCTCAGAGCTCATTCGATTTCGAGGAAGACGCAGACTGACATGGCACTGAGCAACCGTGACCGCATCAATAAGATGTTCGAGATCATCGCCCCGCCGCTCGACGACTTCATCTCCTTGGTTATCGGGCAGGGCGACCCTGCGACCGGCGCAGCCTGGCCCAAACTCGTGCAGGCCAAGGATGGGGCATCGAGTACCAAAACGTACAGCGCACACGACCCTCAGGTGCAGTTCCGCATCCTGACCGAATCGAACATCACCGCCGGCTTCAAGAAGGGCTGGTATCCCTTCACCAAGACTCTGGGCAAGGCCGGCGAATCGTTCGCCATCGAACTCCGCGAGGTCCGCAACAACTGGGCCCATAACGGAACCTTCACCGATGACGACGCTTACCGGGCCCTTGACACCGGCGAGCGGTTGCTCAAGCTGATCAATGCCACCACCGAGGCCGCCGAACTGCAGGCAATTCGGCTCAATCTACGCCGGGTCACCGCCGACAAGGACGACAAGAAGGTCCTCAAAGCGGCGGTCGATAATCCTGAGTCCACCGGCCTCAGACCGTGGCGTGAAGTACTACCACCCCACGATGATGTCGCCACCGGAAACTTCGCCGCATCCGAATTCGCCGCCGACCTATACAAAGTGGCTTTCGGCGGCGAGCAGGATGTCGACTATGCCGACGCGGTCGAGTTCTTCCGCCGCACCTACCTCACCGAGGGATTGACCGATCTGGTCGGGCGAGCGGTCCGCCGACTCTCCGGCGACGACAACGCACCCCCAGTCATCAACCTGCAAACCAACTTCGGCGGTGGCAAGACCCACTCGATGCTCGCGCTGTGGCACGTCGCAGCTGGGCTGCCGGTCGGGGAGTTCCCTCAGGAGACCCAAGAGCTACTCACCAAGAACGGCTACAACGGCAGTAAGTTCAATCGCGTTGCTATCGTCGGTAACCACTTCAGCCCTGCCGGGGTGACCAAAGACGATGGCACCCATGTCAATACAATCTGGGGCGAACTAGCTTGGCAGCTTGGCGGTCCCGAGGCATTCGCGCTAGTAGCCAAGGCCGACGTAAACCGCACCACTCCAGGTGAAGCCCTTCACGATTTGTTGGCGATGTACGCCCCGGCCGTCATCCTCGTTGACGAATGGGTGGCCTATGCTCGATCGCTACTCGGCCGTGACGACCTGGCCGGCGGTACCTTCGATGACCAATTCACCTTCGCGCAGTCGTTAACCGAAGCCGCCAAGGGGACTTCGGGGGTCCTGCTGGTAATCTCCATTCCCGCATCTGAATCCGGTGATGATTCCGACGTCGTGGCCGGCAACGCAGAGGAGGTCGGCGGCGCACACGGCTTGGAGGCGCTGAAACGTCTGCAGAATGTCGTGCGCCGTGTGGCCGATCAGTGGCGCCCTGCGTCATCTGCAGAGGCGTATCAGATTGTGCGGCAACGTCTCTTTAAGCAACCCGATGCAACTGCACTGGCTTCGATCGGCGCGACTGCCCGGGCATATGTCGATATGTACCGCAAATATGCGGATGACTTCCCTCGGGACTCCAGGGACACCGCTTACGAGGATCGGATCAAACGGACCTATCCGATTCACCCCGAGTTGTTCGACCGACTCTACGAGGAATGGTCATCACTGGAGCGGTTCCAGCGCACTCGTGGTGTGCTGCGGCTGATGAGCACGGTGATCCATGCACTTTGGACGGGTGAAGACGCCTCACCGTTGATCATGCCCGGATCAATTCCTCTTGCAACGGCTAATGTGAACGCGGAACTCACGCAGTATCTGCAGGATTCATGGAAGGCGATCATCGACGCTGACGTCGATGGACCGAACTCCGAGCCGGCGCGCATCGACAAGGATAAGCCGCTATTTGGTCAGCGCTCACTGACCAAACGTTTGGCCCGTGCGGTGTTCTTCGGCGCTGCCCCCACGATCGGATCAGCCCACAAAGGTCTAGAGACACAGCGAGTCTTCCTGGGTACCGCGGTGCCCGGTGATGTACCGGGCAACTTCCACTCCGCTCTGACTCAACTCGGTGACCGAGCAACGTACTTCTACTCTGGCTCCGGAAAATACTGGTATGACTTGCAGGCCAACATCACTCGCACTGCCAAAGACCAGGCCGAGCGTTTACACAAAGAGGATGTCTGGGCGGAGATCGTGCGGCGTTTACAGAGCCAGGCCAAGACTCGCGGCGATTTCGCTGGCGTGCATATCTGCCCGGAATCCAATGCCGACATTCCCGACACCGACGAAGCAAGGCTGGTCATCCTTCACCCCAAGGTGGCTCACAAACGGGGATCCGATTCGGGTGCAAAAGAATTCGCCAAACAAGCCACGGAACATCGCGGAACCTCCAATCGGACCGACCGGAATATGGTCGTCTATCTCGCCGCCGACGAGGCACGCCTGGAGGAGCTCGACTCCGCGGTACGCGAGTACCTGGGTTGGACACTGGTCCTAAAGAGTGACGCCGCCCTAGATCTGACCGACAATCAAAAGAAACAAGCAACACAACGTCAATCTCAGGCCGATGGAACCGTGCAATCCCGCCTGCTGCAGACGTTTACGTGGGCACTCGTGCCGTCACAACCGGACGCCGGCGCACCGTTCATCGTGCGTGAGACCAAAGTTGAAGGGCAGTCGGAGTCGTTGGCAGAGCGGGTATCTCGCCGACTCGGCAATGACGGCGACTTGTCCATCCGCCAGGCCGCGGCCACCATCCGGCTGGCAATCGGCAAGGTGCCACAAATCTGGAAGGACGGCCACGTCTCTCTCGGCGCACTGTGGCGGCTATACAGCCAGTACCCGTACATGCCGCGTCTGCGCGACCGACGGGTGCTCGACGAGGGCATTGTTGACATGCCAATGATCTGGCAGACAGACGCATTCGCGCTGGCGACCGGCTTCGATGAGGCCGCTGGCCGCTATATCGGGCTGTGGACACCAGACGACAGCGGCACTGCACCGGCGGCAACAGATTCGTTGCTACTGGTGCGACCCGATATCGCCGTGAAGCAGCGCGACACCGAAGTGAAACCGCCTTCAAATCCCGATGACAAGACCGCGCCAGCCGTCGTGGACACGAAAACGAAGCCACCAGTCGACATCGCCTTTCCGCCACCGAAGACGCGTTTCTACGGGGTCAAGACCCTCAGCTCCGACAAGATCGCCCTGGATTTCAAGAACGTCGCCGAAGAAGTCCTCGCCCATCTCCGTGACTCTGGCGCGACGCTCGTCGTGAAGATCGAGATCGAAGCCACTGACGCTGACGGTTTCGACGAAGGCAAGATCCGGACGGTGTCCGAGAATGCGCAGACACTGAAGTTTGACCAGTCGGGGTTTGAGGAGGCGTGAGCTTCACAGAACTCCATCGTGCTCTCGGAGTCGCGCCGGGTCCACTTACTGACGAGTTGCTCAGTGACGCAGTCACGGCCGGGCTAGTGGAAACCGACGGTCTGGACTGGAAGTCTGAGTTGCCTCCCACGAAAGGCCTTCCGCAAACTGACTTCCCGAAGGACGTAGCGGCGATGGCCAACAGCGGCGGCGGTGTGATCGTCTACGGCGTTCGTGAGGACCAGAAGGCAGCAATCGAGCGAGTTGATGTCGGTGAGTTCGATGAGGCCCACGAACGTTCCTTGCGCAGCGCCGCTATCACCGCGATCTCTCCGCCGGTGTTCGGTCTGAACATACATCGCGTAGGCGACGGAGAACGTCGAGCTGTCATCGTTGAGGTTCCCGCTAGCCTCGACGGCCCTCACCTCATCTACAAGAATGACTACTTCGCCGCGCCTATCCGCAACGACTCGGACACAGTGTGGATGAAGGAACGTCAGATCGAATCCATGTATCGCGCGCGCTTTGAGGAACGGCGTCACGCCACTGAGATTCTGAATGCGCTATTTGCTGAAGCGGCCGCGGGAAGAAACACCGATACTCGTTCCTGGTTGATCACAGTCGCCCATCCACGGATTCCCTACTTCCGTGATCGGCTGACCCGTGACGAGGCACGCGAGGTGCTGGCCAAGGCCGAGAGGCTGGCATTGGTATATGCGGGCAGGGGCGGCATTCATCCGTTGGAGAGCGTGGACCGCCTCAACCCCCGCCCTGGTCTGCGCCGTTGGGTTGCCGTAAACACGGCCACGAGCGATCGCGCAGTCTGGAAAGAGGCCTGGGCAAGCATCCACGATGATGGCTCGGTCACTTTGGCGACCGCAGTTGGCGCGCATCGCATTCAGGACGGCTATTTCGAAGGATGGCAGGTCGAATCGTCTGCGATCGAGTGCGCGCTCGCAGACTTCATGGCGCTCATCAGAACTACCGCAGAAGCGACCGGCAATGACGAGTATGACGTACGAGTGGGGATCGTGTGGACGGGTGGGAACCCGCTGACGATACTGACGAAGGACAATCAGGGCTTCACTTACGACGGTGTGTCTACCCCACTACACCACTACACGCCCGTCGAGATGACCGTGAACGCCAACGCGCCTGACGTGGACTACTTTTGGCACGTCCACGACCTTGCACAGGATTGCGTGAACCAAGGTGGGATCTCAAACGTATTGATGATCTGCCCACCAGCTCGGGATGACCAAGAATAGCCCCGATGGCAAACCTGACGAACCCCACGAAGCAGAAGCTCGAACACCTGCTGAACATGCGGACTGGCTACGTCCTGGATTTCACCAATTCCACGTTTCAGGACTTCATCGTCACCAGTGTCGGGATCGACGTCGATGAGAAGTACCCAGAAGGTTCGAAAGCTGTTCGCCTCAGATCATTTTGGCAGAATGAGCCCGATGTGGTCGTTGCAACGCTCATGATCGAAATGCTTGAACGCTGGCGGACAAACCAACTGATGAGCGATGGGCCGTCACCCTCCGACCACCAGGTCTACACCGAAGCCGTGGCAGAGCTGAAAGTACTTACTCCCGACGAATCGACACCAACCTCTGATGAAATCGCCTTCCTGGAAAAAGATCTCGGTAACATCGACCTGACTTCCGTTCCAGTACCCCTGACATTCCGGGAAGTCATTCAACAGCGTCGAGACGAGATTGAGCGATGCTTGCAAGCGAAAGCGCCTCTCGCAGTGATCTTTCTGTGCGGAAGCACCCTTGAGGGCTTGCTTTTCGCCGTCGCTGAGGGCAACCCGAAGGAATTCAACCAGGCGGCTGCGGCACCAACCAAAGACGACAAAGTGAGGCCATTCGGCGAGTGGACTCTACAAAACCTCATCGCTGTGTCACGTGAACTCGGCCTAGTCGGTGAAGATGTCCTAAAACACGCTGACGCCGTTCGCGATTTCCGCAACTACATCCACCCACGACAGCAGATTCGCGAGAACTTCACTCCGCGCATGTTCACGGCAGAGATGGCTGACAAAGTCCTTCGAGCCGCGATCTCCGACCTAGCGAACAGAGGTTCGCCTTGATCATCATGGAGATGATTCTCACGGGCGCAGAGCATCCCGTTGATGCCTTCTGAGTGGAGTGCAACTTTGACCGAACCAACCAACGATCCAGTCCCCGCGCCGGCTGCGTACCTCATCGGGCACGACCCCACCGGCGCAACCGACGTTCGGGTAGAGCACATCTGCGACCTCACGGCAGAAGACTACCTACGGTACAAAGCGGCCGATCGCACCCTGTACGACGTCCTGGTCGCCAACATCTTCACCTACGTCCAAGGCTCAGTGAAGGTGTTCCAGACCATCTGGCAGAGTGCCAACGCAGCACTGGCCGCCAATGAAATCCGCCCGAACACCGATCCTCATGGTGTGGCTGTTTGGAACACCCAACTGCGCGCGTCGGTGCTCTCGCTATGCATGTCGATCGTCCATCACCAGGAACAGACATACCAAACGGTCTGCGACCGTCATGGGGCCAATGGTCAGGCCCACCAGGATGCCAAAGACGTCTTCGGGAACCTCTACGACAATCACCGTGGGTACCGCTACCTGTACGGCCTACGCAATGTAATGGTTCACGACAGCATGGATGCCGTCTCGATCGAAGCTTCAGCGGCAAGAGCGACCACCGGACAGCCAATCGCTGTATACGACTTATACATCGATCGGTCTTTGATGACCGCGTCCACGAAGCTCAATCGCAATCTCCGCAATGAGTTCGTGACTCTCGAAGAGGACCCCAGCGTGTTGGAACTCCTGGCCGAAGTCGCCCAACCGCTCGTCGACGCGAACCGGAGCCTACGCGATATCGTGCATCCAGACCTGACCGAGGCGTGCAGGACGATAATCGAATTCGATGATCTTTTCGAGCAGCGTCCCGGTACCCGAGCACTCGTCCATGAGCAAAGCCCCGAACTGATAGCTGGATTCCGTTTCAGCTACACCAGTATCGCCGCCGATGTCATCGGGTTCGCGAGGGCGTACAAGCCAGGACGTCCCAGGGATGACAACTGACATTATCCGAGCACGAGATTTACTCCATCATGAACCCGCGACCGCGGCGCTTCCTCAAACGCGTCCAAGACCCGCACCCCAAACGCAGGCACCATAGCCGACTGCACTTCTTCCTTTGTCATCCAACGGATTTCACGCGCTTCTTCGGTAGCATGCGGCTCACCCTCCGCAGGCCGGCAGCGGTACACCAACGCGACAATTCCGTGGGTCAGGTTCTTGTAGACACCGGTGAGCCGCTCGACGGTGACCTCAATGCCAGTCTCTTCCAGCACCTCGCGCCGGACGCCAGCCTCGAACGATTCGTCGAGTTCGAGGACACCCCCGGGCGCCTCCCAATGGCCGTTGTCATCCCGCTTGATGACCAGAACCCGGTCATCGTCGCGGACCACGATGCCTGCAACACTGACCGAGTGCTTCGGTGTGGCTGCCATGAGAGACTCCTCCTCTGCGCCCGACTCCAGTCGTGACATGGGCGTGTCGTTTCCCTAGACTAGTCGCCTAGACATGTATGGGAAGGCTCTCAGGTGCTGCAACTTGGCCAGATCGACCGGGCGGACGATAAGCCGCCATATCGGCAGATCGCCAGCATGTTGCGCGACGCCATCAGCTCAGGCCAGCTAGCCGCAGAAGAGCGCCTGCCGTCCGAAGCCGCATTGATTGACCACTTCGGGGTCGCCCGGATGACGGTGCGCCAGGCCGTCCAGGAACTACGCTCGGAAGGATTGGTGATCTCCGAACACGGTCGCGGCGTCTTCGTGCGGCCAGCTCCCCCAATTCGGCGGCTCGCATCAGACCGCTTCGCACGTCGACATCGCGCCAGCGGCAAGGCCGCGTTCACCGTCGAGGCCGAGAAGTCTGGCTACACGCCCCAGGTCGACAACATCGCCGTCACTCGCCGGCGGCCGGATTCGGTTGTTGCCGAACGCCTTCGGCTGACAACAGACGATGACGTTGTCGTCCGATCTCGGCGCTACCTCGCTGATGGACGGCCCGTCGAGACGGCAACCTCATACATTCCCGCCGCCTTCGCCCAGGGCACCAAGATCGAACAGACCGACACCGGCCCGGGCGGCATTTACGCGCGGCTCGAAGAAGCCGGCCACACCCTCGCTCGCTTCACTGAGGAAGTCGGCGCCCGGATGCCAACCCCCGAAGAGCGCCGCGCCTTGCAGCTCTCGGCGGGCGTGCCGGTCTTGACGGTGGTCCGGACTGCTTACGACACCAACGACGTGGCTGTCGAAGTTTGCGACACCGTGAAGGTCGCATCCGCCTACCTGCTCGAATACGACTTCTCTGCACGCTAAATCCACAAACGCGACCAATATCGCGCTCAACGCTTGACTACCTCCTCTAGACGACTAGGTTGAGTAGACATCTAGTTCAGTCCACTCGAAAGGTTCAGCAATGTCCATCCCCAAATGGCTCCAGATCGGCCACGACCAGGTCTTCTCGCTCGGTGCGTTCCTCGTATCCGAGGTGACTCCGATGATCGACTTCGACAAGTCCTCCGGCGAGAACCGCGTTCAGGCGAGAGACCGCGACACTGGCTTACCGATGTGGCAGGTCGAAGTGCTCGATGGCGATCCGGCCGCACCGAAGCGAAGCCGCACTGTGACCATCAAGTTCGCCGCGCCGACGCAACCGACGGCACCCACCAATTCCAGCGGAACACCTTTCACACCAGTAATTTTCGACGGGCTCATGGCCCTGCCGTATGTCGAGCGGTCGGGCGATTTCTCTAGGATCGCGTGGTCGTTCCGCGCCTCGGATATGAGGGCACCGGGTAAGTCATCCGCCAGCGCAACGACAAGCCGGGAATCGGCATGAATCCCGATCCGTTCGCACCTGTCGATCTCGATACCCCGTTCCGGCTCGATCACGTGCTGGACTTCCTGGCCAATATCGCCCTGTGCGTGGCGGTCATCGTCGGTGTTAGCGGCGCAGCCCTCATCTACTGGCGGCTGCACTCACCAGGGACCTACGAGGAACGATTCACGACACCGGCTCGACTCCTACGTTGGCGCTTCTGGGTGCATATCTCGTGGCAGAAGCTGTGCAAACGCTGCGGTTTGTCCGCCTCCGAGCAGGTCACGCGCCGCGACAACGAAGGTCGACAGGTCACGTCGACGCGCTGGTTTCCTCCAAAGTTATTGGGAACAGAGGTTTCTCGCACCACCCTGCGGCTGACGGTGCGAGCACGGATGGGACAGACTGTCGAGGACCTGGAGCGTGCCGTTCCAGCGATTCGCGATGCTGCGGGCGCTCACTCGGCGCGGTCGGTGGTCGTCTCGCCCGGGACGCTTCGGATCGAGCTGGTCATGCGGGAACAGCTGTCGACCACGGGTCACGCAACACCACCGACATCCGTGGCAACTGCACGGGTCGCGCTCGGGCGATGCGAAAACGGCTCGGCCTGGACCTTGCCGTTGAGCGGCCGGCACACCCTCACCGTGGGCTGTTCGGGTGCCGGCAAGGGCTCCATCTTCTGGGGCATCGCTGGTGGGCTCGGTCCCGCCGTGGCTGCCGGTGTGGTGCACCTCGTGGGCATCGATCTGAAGTACGGCATCGAACTGTCGGTCGGGTCCGGCCTGTTCACCAAGATCGCTACCACGGAGGCCGATGCCGTGGAAACCCTTGCCGCGCTGGAGGAGCTGATGAACAAGCGCGGCAACGCGATGGCAGGTCGAACGCGTGAACACAATCCGACGAAAGCGTCACCGCTGGTGGTGTTGCTCATCGACGAGCTGGCCGGCGTGACCGCCTACATGAGCGATCCGGCCCTGCGCAAGGAAGCTGCCGCGTCGTTGTCACGCATTCTCACGAAGGGCCGAGCGCTGGGAATCGTGGTCGCGGCGTTCCTACAAGACCCACGCAAAGAGGTGCTGCCGATGCGTGGACTGTTCACCCAGACCATCGCACTTCGACTGCGATCCAGAGACGAAGTCACGATGGTGCTCGGCGACGGGATGGCCGATGCCGCGCCCGCACACCGAATCAGCCCCGACAAGCCGGGCACCGGGTACGTCATCGCCGAGGACGGACAAGTGACCAAAGTACGGGCCGACTTCTGGTCCGATGAGCAAATCCGTTCCACCGCAAAGCAATACGGACGCGCAAGCTCCCCTGGAAAGAGGGCAGCACAATGACTTCCATTTTCGAACCACCCGAGCCGGCTCAAGTGGCACGGCATGCCGACGACCTGATCCGGCGCGCCGCCCTCGTCCGCCGAGACGGATGGGACCCGTACCGGCACCTCTGGTCCTGCGGCGAAGTCATCGGCACTGCCCTGGTGCTCAGCGACGACGCCGAGCTCCATCGCTGCGGCGAGACCATGACCTCCGCTCTGGAGCGGTGGGCCTTTGACCTGTGGGGAATCACCGGCGGCCAATCCGACGTCGAGAGCGGATTGCTGCGCACACGCACCTGGTTCGACTCGATCCGTGCAGCGAGGTGACGCGATGGTCACTCACAGCCTCCGGGAGGCTCTCGTCTCCGCAGGCAACTTCCCTGAGCTGCTGACCGCAGATCAGGTGTCGGCGCTGCTCGGCGTCTCGGCCGCAACCCTCAACCGCTGGGCAGCGATCCGCGAAACAACCGGCGAACAGATCGGCCCGCCCTGCTACACATTGTCGGAACGAGTCCGTCGCTGGGATTGCGCCGAAGTCCGGTCCTGGCTCAAGCAGGTGCGGCGGTAATGGCCGGCAACACCCCACGCGGCATTCGAAAGCGCCTCAACGCGGCCGGGGAACCCCGCTACCAAGTCCGCTACTTGATCCGCGACCCCGACACACCGTCGGGTTGGGTGGAAACGTCGGCGACGTTCCCAACGCTGCGCGAGGCGAAGGCATTCAAATCCGAACGCGACAACGAGGCCGCGCTCGGCGCCCGTCGGTTCGACCCGCGACTGGGCCGGACACCGCTCAATCGGGTCTGGACGCAGTTCTCCGACACCAAGAAGCCGGCGGTGTCGCCGAAGACCTGGAGTGGGTACACCCAGCACTGGGATCTACGCATCAAACCGCGGTTCGGCCACGTGCCCGTCGACGAGATCACCCGCGCCGACGTCCAGGCGTTCGTTGACGGCCTGACGGTCGGCCCGTGGGCGAAGGTGTCGACGCTGCGACTCCTGCGGTCAATCCTCGATGTCGCCCACCAGGATGGCCGGATCCACCGGAATCCCGCTGTCGGCGTCTCAGCGGGCCGGATTCCAGAGCGGGAACGGCACCGATACCTGACCGCTCAGGAAGTCCAGACGCTTGCCACGGCGTGCGGCGACCAGGGCGATGTCGTCACCATCCTCGCCTACACCGGCCTGCGCTGGTCCGAACTCGTCGGCCTCCGCGTCAAGGACGTCGACCTCGCTGCCCGTCGTCTCTACGTCCGACGGGCAGCACCAGAAGTCGAGGGCCGCATCATCGTCGGCCCGCCAAAGACTCGCGCCGGCATCCGAACCATCCCGCTGCCCCAAGTCGTCGTCGACATCCTCAAACGACGCCTCAACGAACGTGCACCCGACGAGCCCGCCGTCACTTCAGCCAACGGCGCAATGCTGCGGTCCAACAACTGGCGTCGGCACACGCACTGGAACAAGGCCCTCACGAAGACAGAGCTGGCTCCACTGACCATTCATGATCTACGCCACACCTATGCCAGCCTGGCCCGAAAGTCCGGAGCCGACCTGAGATACGTGCAGAAAACGATGGGCCATTCGACGCCGACCGTCACCGCGAACATCTACAGCGACCTCTACGCCGACGAGCTGGACCAAGTCGCAACGAATCTCGATCAGCTTCATGCGACCGAGATAGAGACACCGAAGACCGGACAAGAACCGGACAAAGATAACTGACAACCGAGTGCAAGACCCGTGTCTATGCAGGTAAAGAATAGTGGCCAGGGCCGGGATCGAACCGGCGACCTTCCGCTTTTCAGGCGGACGCTCGTACCAACTGAGCTACCTGGCCGGAAGGCCCCGGCCTTTCGACCGGGATACCTCGCCGAGATGGCGACCCTGACGGGACTCGAACCCGCGACCTCCGCCGTGACAGGGCGGCGCGCTAACCAACTGCGCCACAGGGCCTTGCTCTGTACTGCTTCACTCCGGTGTGTCACCACCGTCGTGCCGTACCCCCAACGGGATTCGAACCCGTGCTACCGCCGTGAAAGGGCGGCGTCCTAGGCCGCTAAACGATGGGGGCCTATCCGGATTTCTCCGGGCCGCTCTCAACGCCGGTGACGTTGGAAGCTTCGATAGCTTAGGACACAGCTGCGCGAAATCCCAAACCGGATGCCCCCACCCGTCTGATCAGTGGGCCAAGTATCCTTTTCGAGCACACGCCCCTATAGCTCAGTCGGTAGAGCTACGGACTTTTAATCCGCAGGTCCCAGGTTCGAGCCCTGGTGGGGGCACCACGCGAGCGCCCGGCGTCTCCCCGCCCTCAGCCCGCCCGCCTCATGCGCTTCGTGACTGACGCCAGGTAGCTCTCAGCGTCGAAACGTCTACACCAGTTCAGCCTCGACGGCCGATCGGCTGTGGCGGCTGACGTGGTGGACGGGTCGCAGGGGGCATCACGCCAAACCCGGCCACGAGAGTGACGTTTCTGCGCGCTGATGGCCGCTGGGAGCGCAAGAACGTCACTCTCGCGCAGGCGGGCCCGCCGCGTCAGCGGTCCGGCTTGGGCTTGGGCCCCTTCCCGTTCTCGCCCTTCTTCTCGCCCCGCCCGGGCGGACCCGGCGCGGGCGCCGGCGCGGGCGCGGGTGCAGCCGTGGTCGACAGGACCGACGACGACACCGGCGCGACCGGAGACGGACTCGTCGCGCTCGGTGTCGACGCCGGCGTGGGCGTCCCGTTCCTGGAGGCGGTGTCGACGAGGAACGCGGCGAGCAGCACGAGCACGGCGGCCACCCCGCCCGCCACCGCCAGCACAAGGCGCCGACGGCTGCGCGGTCGCGGCACCGCCACCATGACCGTCGCGGGATCGGGCAGTGGCTGATCGAGCACCAGGGTCCCCGGCCGCGCCGACAGCGCTGCGAGCATCTGCTCGGCGCTGGAGAAGCGCACCTGCTCGTCGGCGGCCAGGGCACGCTGGATCACCGTCACCAGCGGCGCGTCGGCGTCGGGACGCAGTGCGGCCAGGTTCTCGTGCGGCAGTGGGATACGACCGACCAGACCCTCGGCGGCCACCATCGCCGCGGCATAGAGGTCATCGGCGACCGTCGCGGGGCGCCCGGCCAGCCGTTGCGGGCTCAGATAGCCGAGCGTCCCGACGACCTGACCGGTCATGGTGTGTGCGGAGGTGGGACTCTTGGCGATCCCGAAATCGGCGATCTTGATACCGCCGGCCGCCGTGACCAGGATGTTGGCCGGCTTGATGTCACGGTGCAGGATCCCGGCGGCATGGGCGGCAGCCAGACCGGCGAGCAACTCCGACAACAGCGCCCGCACCTGCTGGGCGGGCACCGGACCGGCAGCGAACACATCGGCCAACGTGCGCCCGGGAAGCCGTTCCATCACCAGGTAGGGCAGGCCGGCGTGCTCGCCGCTGTCATGCACGGCGACGATATTCGGGTGGTTCAGGGTGGCGACCGCGCGCGCCTCGGACTCGAAGCGTCGCCGGTCACCGGCCGCGGGGTCCATCAGCTTGATCGCGACCGGACGCCCCAGTCGGGTGTCCCAGCCGTCATGCACCGTGGCCATGCCGCCGCGGCCGAGCAGTCCGCGCAGTTCGTAGCGACCGCCGAGTGGCTGCTGCATGCGGTCCACCGTAGACCGCGCGGCGGCTACACCTGAGGGCAGTAGAAGTTCGGGTTGCCCCGATACTCCACCGGCGGGAGATTGCGGGCCGGGGTCTGCACCAGCGGCGAATCGGCGGGTAACCGGCCGCTGGCCCGATCCACCGCGGAGCGCTTACGCGGGTGCATCAACGAACGTTTGGGCAGCACCTTGCCGGCGAACGTGATGACCTCGCACAGCCGGTCGTGCAGGAACTGCTGACGCGGTGTCCAGGTATAGCCCATCAGCTCGCGCACCGGCTTGTCGTAGAGCGCCACGGTCATGAACGTCAGGAAACGCTGCATCACCTTCAGGTTCAGCTTCCACAGTGGGTCCGGAATCCATTGCAAGGAGGGGTGTTTGGGCATTGTGGACAGATCCATCACGGTGACCGCCGCCCAGTTGCGCTCCAGCACCTCGGTGCACATGTGATCCCAGTAGGCCTCGAACTCCTCCCAGGACTTCGGCACCGGCCGCATGCTCATGCCGTACATCCGGTACCACTGCACGTGTTCGTCGAACAGCTGACGCTTGTCGGCGAGCGAGATGCCGCCGCCGAATTTCTCGGCCGCCAGCAGGGTCGACTTGAAGAACGTCGCATGCGCCCAGTAGAAGACGTCTGGGTTCAGCGCGCTGTAGCGCCGCCCCCGCTTGTCCACACCCTTGATGCCGATGTGATAGTCGCGGACCTCGGCCCCGGTCTGCGGCGCCCGGTCGCCGTCGAAGACCACGCCGCCGATCGGGTAGATCGACCGCAGCAGCCGTGGGATGCGCTCGATGAAGAAGATCGAATGCTCCTCGACCGCGGCCCCGAGTTGCGGGTGCATGTTCTGCATGGAGCCCGCCCAGGTGCCCTGGAACAGCCCCGTCCACTGCCCGAAATACTTCCAGGTGAGCGAATCCGGTCCGAGCGGGATGACGTCGTAACCGGTGCTCACGGGGCAACCGGCAGTCCCGGCGGAATCGCTGGTCACCGGGCATGTCTCGGACGTATCTTGAGTCACTGACGACCTTCCGTTCGGGTCGGGGAAGCAATTCTGACTACACCCGTTGTCACCTAGCAGCTTAGGAGTGATGTGCCGTCCGGTCAACGACGCGGTCGATGGTCCGGCGTTCCCCTGCAGGACCGCCAGGCGCTGCGCCGCGGCGCGCTCCTCACTGCGGGCATCGCGCTGCTCGGCGCCGCCGACGGGCCGGCGCTGACGGTGCGCGCGGCCTGCCGGGCGGCCGGCCTGACCGAGCGGTACTTCTACGAAAGCTTCACCGACCGCGATGTTTTCGTGCGCGCCGTGTACGACGAGGTGTGCGAGGCGGCCATGGCCACACTGTTGTCGGCGCAGACACCACGCGCGGCCGTCGAACAGTTCGTCGAGCTGATGGTCGACGACCCGACCCGCGGCCGGGTGCTGCTGCTGGCCCCCGAACGCGAGCCGGTGCTGGTCGCCTCAGGTGCGGAGTGGATGCCCGACTTCATCGCGCTCATCCAGCGCAAGCTGACCCAGATCGCCGATCCGGCCGCGCAGGAGATGGTGGCCACCGGACTGGTCGGCGCGCTGACCGCGCTGTTCACCGCGTACCTGAACGGCCGACTGAGCGCCGGCCGCGAGCAGTTCGTCGACCACTGCAGCTCATTACTTCTCAGCAGGGCCGCCGTCCATCGGTAACGGTGCACATGCCCAAACGACGGGTAACCGTTACGCGACTCACGTTGACGGAACTTGAATGTCACCGCGAGACACAGATATATTGACTGCAACCAACAGGTACAGATACATCGGAGGGTCCATGACCGAGGAACTGAGCGATCTGCAGCTCCTGCACGAGCTTGAGCCCGTGGTGGAAAAGCAGATCAACCGGCACCTGAGCATGCGCAAGGACTGGAACCCCCACGACTACATCCCGTGGTCGGACGGCAAGAACTTCTACGCCCTCGGCGGCCAGGAGTGGGATCCCGAGCAGTCCAAGCTCTCCGAGGTCGCGCGCATCGCGATGATCACCAACCTGTTGACCGAGGACAACCTGCCCTCGTACCACCGCGAGATCGCGATGAACTTCAGCATGGACGGCCCGTGGGGTTTCTGGGTCAACCGCTGGACGGCCGAGGAGAACCGGCACGGCATCGCCCTGCGCGACTACCTGCTGGTCACCCGCGCCATCGACCCGATCGAACTCGAGGAACTGCGCGTCGAGCAGGTCACCCGCGGCTTCTCCCCCGGCCAGAACCTGCAGGGCGGCGACGAACTGTTCGCCCAGAGCCTGTTCGACTCCGTCATCTACGTGACGTTCCAGGAGCTGGCCACCCGCGTCAGCCACCGCAACACCGGCCGCGCCTGCAATGACACCGTCGCCGACCAGTTGCTCGGCCGCATCTCCGCCGACGAGAACCTGCACATGATCTTCTACCGCGACGTGTCGGCCGCCGGCATGGAGATCGCGCCCAACCAGGCGATGAAGTCCCTGCACAAGATCCTCACCAACTTCAAGATGCCCGGCTACACCATCCCTGACTTCCGCCGCAAGGCCGTCGTCATCGCCACCGGCGGCGTCTACGACCCGCGCATCCACCTCGACGACATCGTGATGCCGGTGCTCAAGAAGTGGCGCATCTTCGAACGCGAGGATTTCACCGGTGAGGGCGCCAAGCTGCGCGACGAGCTGGCCAAGCACGTCGAAGAGCTCGAGGAGACCTGCGAGAAGTTCGAGATCGCCAAGGAACGCCGCCTCGAGCGGGAGCGCAAGGTCGCCGAGAAGAAGGCGATGAAGAACCTGCTGGTGAGTTCCTCCGCAGCCGGATGACGCTGCTCGACAACCCGCCGACGGCCCGGTCTGCCCTGCAGATCGGGCCGATCGCATTGCGTTCTCCGGTCGTCCTGGCCCCGATGGCCGGCGTCACCAACGTCGCCTTCCGCACGCTGTGCCGCGAGCTGGAGATGGCTCGTGCCGGCACCATCAGCGGCCTCTACGTCTGTGAGATGGTGACCGCCCGCGCCCTGGTCGAACGGCATCCGGTCACCATGCACATGACCACCTTCGCCCCGGACGAGACGCCGCGCTCGCTGCAGCTCTACACCGTCGACCCGGAGACCACCTACCGCGCGGCCAAGATGATCGCCGACGAGGGCCTGGCCGATCACATCGACATGAACTTCGGCTGCCCGGTGCCCAAGGTCACCAAGCGCGGCGGCGGCGCGGCCATCCCGTTCAAGCGACGGCTGTTCGGCCAGATCGTCGCGGCGGCCGTCCGCGGTGTCGAGGGCACCGACATCCCCGTCACCGCGAAATTCCGGGTCGGCATCGATGATGAGCACACCACGCACCTCGATGCCGGGCGCATCGCCGAGCAGGAGGGTGCGGCGGCCGTCGCGCTGCACGCCCGCACCGCCGCCCAGCGCTATTCCGGCGCGGCCGACTGGTCCCGCATCGCCGAGCTCAAAGAACACGTCACCGGCATCCCGGTGCTGGGCAACGGCGACATCTTCGATGCCCGCGACGCGGTGGCCATGATGTCGCAAACCGGGTGTGACGGGGTCGTCATCGGACGCGGATGCCTCGGCAGGCCATGGCTGTTCGCCGAACTGTCCGCCGTCTTCAACGACCGTCCCATTCCCACCCCGCCCACCCTCGGCGAGGTCACCGATATCGTGCGGCGTCACGGTGAGCTGCTGGCCGCGCACTTCGGGGTGGACAAGGGCATGCGTGACATCCGCAAACATGTCGCCTGGTATCTGCACGGTTTCCCCGTCGGTGGCGATTCCCGTCGGGCGTTGGCACTGGTCAAAACGGTCGAAGAGCTCGACGAGCTGCTGGCCCAGCTGGACCAGGATGCCCCGTTCCCCGAGGTGGGCGACGGCCCGCGCGGTCGACAGGGTTCGCCGGGATCGGTGTCGCTGCCCGCGGGCTGGCTCGACGATCCCGACGACGACACCGTGCCCGAGGCCGCCGATGTGATGCACTCCGGCGGCTGAGCCGAGATGGTCCCGAGACCGCTCCGTCACAACACTGCGCTGGCCGACGCTCAGGTTGTCTCAGTACGATGAGTGGCCACGTGCCCGGGCTCCGGTGGCGCGGCCGGGCACGAGCCTGCTACAAGAAGTAGTGCGCCGCGTCCGAACGCAGCATCCGGGCAGCCACACGACATCCGTGCGCAACGGCGCGCACGCCCCACGAGCCGAAGGTCGGTAGGACATGAGTGACGGCGACAACGCCACTCCTGGCCGGCCCGACCCTGCCCGCGGTGACAACGACTGGCTTACCCGATCGCAGCGACCCGCACCAGGCGCCGCGCCGTGGGAGCGGGCCGTTGTGCCCGACACGAGCAGCCCGGAACCGAACACTCAGGACACCGGCAATCACACCGATGGCGTCACCGTCGCCGATCTGATCGCCAAGCTGGCAGACGAGAACCCGAACGGCACCGGACGCTCGCGGCGCCGTGCCGCGGCCGAAGAACCGGACGAGTCCGGTGCTGTCGCACCGGAGACCGACGCCGAGATCACCGATCCGGTGGCCCCGGTCGAGGCCGTCATCTTCGAACCCGATGCCGACCGTGCCGACAGCCTGGAGCCGCCGACCGAGGTGATGTACGTCCCGTCGGCGTACGCACCCGAACTTCCCGATCTCGCCGCTACCCGGCCGCCCGTGCACGCCGCGCGCCCGCGGCACCACGCCGGTCGGACCGCACGCAATGCCGGCCGGGTGGCCGCCGCGCTTGCCGCGATCTGCGCCCTGCTGGTGACCGGTGGTGCCTGGCAGTGGCAGTCGATGAAGAACAACAGCCTCAACCAGGTCTCCGCGCTGGATCCCAACTCCCGCGACATCGTGGACCCCAACAAGCAGTTCGGCGACGAGAACTTCCTCATCGTGGGCACCGACAGCCGCCTGGGCGCCAACTCCGAGGTCGGCGCGGGGACCACCGACGATGCCGCCGGCGCGCGGTCGGACACCATCATGTTGGTCAACATCCCGGCCGACCGTAAGCGTGTGGTCGCGGTCTCGTTCCCGCGCGATCTGTCCATCACACCGATGAAGTGCGAGCCGTGGGACCCCCAAACCCGCGCCTACGGTCCGATCACCGACCCGGAATCCCCGATGTACGGGCTGGACGAGGCCTACACCGAGACCAAGCTGAACTCCGCCTACGCCGTCGGCGGGCCCCGCTGCCTGGTGAAGGTGATCCAGAAGCTGTCCGGGCTGTCGGTCAACCGGTTCATGGCCATCGACTTCACCGGATTCTCGAAGATGGTCGACGCACTCGGCGGCGTCGAGGTGTGTAGCACCACCCCGCTGGAGGACTACGAGCTCGGCACCGTGCTGGCCAACCCGGGCCGCCAGATCGTCGACGGCCACACCGCACTGAACTATGTACGGGCCCGGCAGGTCACCACCGAGTTCAACGGCGATTACGGCCGCATCAAGCGTCAACAGCTGTTCCTGTCCTCGCTGCTGCGCTCGATGATCTCCAAAGAGGTGTTCTTCAGCCTGTCCAAGCTCAACAACGTGGTGAACATGTTCATCGAGGACAGCTACGTCGACAACATCAAGACCAAGGACCTGGTCGATCTCGGCCAGTCGGTGCAGGGTGTCAACGCCGGGCGCATCACCTTCGTCACGGTGCCCACCACCGGTTATGCCGACGCCTACGGCAACGAGCAACCCCGCCTCGACGATATGGCCGCGCTGTTCGCCGCGATCATCGACGATGATCCGCTGCCCGAAGAGCACAACGACGACAACACCCCCGTCCCGCCGTCACCGGAGAGCCACGGCGGCTCGAGCGCCCCCACCACCGGTGCCGAAACCGTCGACGCGGTGGCCACCGATCCCGGTGCGGTCACCGTGCGGGTGTCCAACTCCACCGGCCAGTCCGGACTGGCCGCCAACGCAGCCTCGGTCCTGCAGCAGCACGGTTTCCAGGTCGACACCCCCGACGACTACCCCGGTCCGCTGAATTCCACGACGGTGTTCTTCTCCCCGGGCAACGAGCAGGCCGCGGCGACCGTCGCATCGTCGTTCCACAACGCGACCATCGAGCGGACCACCGGGATGGGCGATGTCGTGCGGGTGGTGCTCGGCACGGACTTCACCTCCGTCACGCCGCCGTCGCCCAGCGGTTCGACCGTCCAGGTCCAGATGGTCCGCGGCACCTCGTCGTCGTCCTCCTCGTCGGGTACCACGACCACCGAGCTACCGGAGGATCTCACCGTCACCAATGCGGCGGACACCACCTGCGAATAGGGCGGTAGGACCGATGCCCGGGCCATCCATGGGCATTCACCTTTCGTTCACCTGTGGCGCCGTGACCTGCAAGCTCGCTGAACGTAAGGTGTTCACATGCGTACCGCGTACCAGGAACAACTGTCGTCCTTGACCGTTCAGCTCAGCGAGATGTGTGGGCTGGCCGGGGTGGCGATGGAGCGCGCGACCCAGGCCCTGTTGCAGGCCGATCTGGCGCTGGCCGAGCAGGTCATCTCCGAACAGGACCGGCTCGGTGAGATCCGGGTACGCGCCGAAGAGGCCGCGTTCATGCTGCTCGCGCTGCAGGGCCCGGTCGCCGGCGACCTGCGCGCCATCGTCAGCGGCATCCAGATCATCGCCGATATCGACCGGATGGGCGCGCTGGCCCTGCACGTGGCCAAGATCGCCCGGCGCCGCCACCCCCAGCACGCGCTACCCGAGGAGGTCAACGGGTACTTCGCCGAAATGGGGCGAGTGGCAGTCGAATTGGCCCACAGCGCGCGCGAGGTACTCGACACCCTCGATCCGGAGAAGGCTCGCCAGATCCGCGACGAGGACGATGCGATGGACGATCTGCATCGGCACCTGTTCTCGGTGCTGATGGACAAGGACTGGAAGCACGGTGTCACCGCCGCCGTCGATGTCACGCTGTTGAGCCGGTTCTACGAGCGGTTCGCCGACCATGCGGTCGAGATCTCCCGCCGGGTGATCTTCACCGCGACCGGGGAACTGCCCGAGGACAATCTGGCCGAGCCGCAGTAGTCGAACGGGTTCACGCGCCGTCGGCGACGATCCGCACCCCGTCGCGGCCGGCCGCCATCAGGTCGGCCAACACCTTCTCCACGACCTGCAGTTCGGCACTGGTGTAGCGGTTCAGGAAGGCCCGCCGACCACGGTCCATCTCCTCGTGTAGCCGGCGGTGCGCGGCGACGACAACCTCACCGTCATCGGTGAGCGTCAGCTGTGTCTCCTTGCGATTGCCCGGGACAGGACCGCGGTGCACGAGTCCGGCATCGACCAGCCGCTGTACATGCTTGCTGACGGTGCCCTTCAGCTGCCCCGACCGAGACGCCAGCCCCACCAGGCTCGACGGCCCCTCCCCCAGTGCGGCAAGCAGATGCAGCGACAGCTGGGGCAGCTCACGAACCACCGTCGCCAGCCGCGGCGCACAGCGCGCCACCAGGAAATCGCGCTCCGGGTCGCCGTCGGAGTCGGCTTCGAACTTGTCCCCGACCGCGTCGATGAGCTGGTTGATGTGCTCGATCAGCCCCGACTTGGTTTTCACGGAAACCATATTGCCATTCGCGTCCACCCGTCGTACATTGTTTCCACAGAAACCATTTCTGAGGAAACACAGGAGACGTCATGAAAGCCGCCGTGATCGACCGATGGGGACAGCCACCCCGCTACACCGACTTCGATGAACCGCAACCCGGCGAGGGGACGCTGACGGCCACCGTCGAGGCCAGCGCACTGACCAACCTGACGAAGGGCATCGGGAACGGAACCCATTACGCCAGTAGGGAACTGCAGCTGCCCATGATCCCTGGCGTGGACGGTGTCGCGCGGCTCGATGACGGCAGACGCGTCTATACCGGCGCCGTGGCACCCTACGGAATGCTTGCCGAACGCACCCTGCTCAACGCACACGACATGGTGGAGCTACCCGACGGGATCGACGCCGTGACCGCCGCGGCCGTCCCGAATCCGGGCCTGTCGTCCTGGCTGGCACTCGAACACGCCGCCGCACTGCGCCCCGGGGAACACGTGCTGGTGCTCGGCGCCACCGGTGTCACCGGTTCGCTCGCCGCCCAGCTGGCCGCATCGGTGTTCGGTGCCGAGCGGGTGGTCGTCGCGGGTCGCGACACCGACCGGCTGGACTGGTTACGCACCGTCGGGGCCGCCGACACCATCGACCTGCGCAATGACGATGTGCGCGCCAGGGTCGGCACCCTGCACGCCGCACAACCCTTCGACGTCGTGCTGGACTATCTGTGGGGCGACCCCGCGGCGCAGGTGCTCGCCGCGCTGGCCGACGGCCCGACCGGTAGCTATCACCGCACCCGGTTCATCCAGGTCGGCGCGATGGCCGATCCGAGGATGCCGCTACCCGCGGCCGTCCTGCGCAGCACCGGCATCCAGCTTTCCGGGGTCGGCATCGGCAGCGTCCCGCCCGCGGTGGCGGCCAGGGCGCGCACCCAGGCGCTGCCCCGGCTGTTCGACATGGTCGGCAACGGCAGCCTCCACCTACGCACCGCCGTGCGGCCGCTGGCCGATATCACCGACGCGTGGACCACGACCGATCCGTCCGGTACCCGGGTGGTGCTCACCCCCTGAGGGGACGAGCTAGCCGAACCGGCCCGAGATGTAATCCTCGGTGGCCTTCTGGGTCGGGTTGGAGAAGATCTTCTCGGTATCGTCGATCTCGATGAGCTGACCGGGCTTACCGGTGGCCTCGAGATTGAAGAACGCCGTCTGATCCGAGACACGGGCGGCCTGCTGCATGTTGTGCGTGACGATCACGATGGTGAAGTCCTGCTTCAGTTCCGAGATCAGATCCTCGATCGCCAGGGTCGAGATCGGGTCCAGCGCCGAACAGGGCTCGTCCATCAGCAGCACGTCGGGCTGCACGGCAATGGCACGCGCGATGCACAGCCGCTGTTGCTGGCCGCCCGAGAGCCCACCACCGGGCTTGTCGAGGCGATCCTTGACCTCGTTCCACAGGTTGGCGCCCTTGAGCGAACGCTCCGTCACCTCATCGAGGGTCTTCTTGTTACGCACACCCTGCAGCTTCAGTCCCGCCACCACGTTGTCGCGAATCGACATGGTGGGGAACGGGTTAGGGCGCTGGAACACCATGCCGATGGTCTTGCGCACACCCACCGGGTCGACACCCGCGCCATAGATGTCGTCACCGTCGAGCAGCACCGAGCCCTTGACGTAGGCACCCGGAATCACCTCGTGCATGCGGTTGAGCGTGCGCAGCACGGTCGACTTCCCGCAGCCCGACGGGCCGATGAAGGCGGTCACGCTGCGCGGCTCCACCGACAGCGAGACGTTCTGCACGGCGTGGAATGCACCGTAGTAGATGTTGACGTCTTTCAGATCCAGGCGTTTGGCCATCTCGGATACTCCTAAACCTTTTTCGGGGCAAAGAATTTGGCGATGAATCGCGCACCCACATTGAGCACCGCGATCAGGACGACGAGGGTGAGCGCGGCACCCCAGAGCCGGTCGGTGGGGACCGGGTTGGCCCCGGCGCCCGCCGAGGTCTGGTCGAACATCATGCCGGGCAGCGAGCCCATGAACCCGCTGAACATGTCGAAGTTGATCGCCTGGGCGTAGCCCACCAGGATCAGCAGCGGTGCGGTCTCCCCCATCACGCGGGCCAGCGACAACAGCACACCGGTGACGATGCCCGACAGTGCGGTGGGAACCACGATGGCCGAGATGGTCTTCCACTTCGGCACACCGAGTGCGTAACTGGCCTCCCGCAGATCCATCGGCACGATACGCAGCATCTCCTCGGTGGAGCGCACGATCACCGGGATCATCAACAGCACCAGGGCCAGCGACACCGCGAAACCGGAACGCTGGAAGCCCAGCGTGGCCACCCACAACGCGTAGATGAACAACGCCGCCACGATCGAGGGCACCCCGGTCAGGATGTCGACCATGAAGGTGGTGACCTTGCCCAGCCGGGTGCCGCCGCCGTACTCCACCAGGTAGATGGCGACGAAGATGCCGATGGGGATGGAGATGACCGCGCAGATCAACGCCTGCAGCAACGATCCGACGATGGCGTGATAGGCACCGCCGCCGGCGGCGAAGGCCGTCATACCGGACTGGGAGTTCATCCACCACGTGGTCGAGGTGACCACCCCGATGCCCTTGGACACCACCGTGTAGAGCACCCACACCAGCGGGACGATGGCCACCACGACCGAGGCGGTGACCAGGATGGTGGCCAGCTTGTCGGCCACCTTCCGGCGGCCGCTGACCCCCTGGAAGGTCGGGGTCTTGACCGGCTTCTCCAGCGCTGCGGTCATGATGCGGACCTGTCCTTTCCGGAGACCGCGGCGCGCGCCAGCGAGTTCACCACGAACGTGAGGATGAACAGCACCAAACCGGCCGCGATATAGGCGCCCGCTTTGTACTGGTCGTTGAATTCCGATGCCGCCGAGGCGATCTTGCTGGCGAAGGTGAAGCCGCCGTCGAACAGCGACCAACCGAACGCGGTCTGGGTGCCGCGCAGGATGATCAGCAACGCGATCGTCTCACCGAGCGCGCGACCCAGCCCCAGCATGGCCCCGGAGATGTAGCCGGACATCCCGAACGGCAGCACCGTGGTGCGCACGACCTCCCAGCGGGTGGCGCCGAGGGCCAACGCCGCCTCGATCTGGCCGCGCGGGGTCTGGACGAACACCTCGCGGGTGACCGCGGTGATGATCGGCAGGATCATCACCGCGAGCACGATGCCCGCGGTGAAGATGGTGCCGCCGCCTGCGACCGAGGCATTACCGGTGGAGAACAGGAACAGCCAGCTCATGTTCTCGTTGAGCCACACCGCGACGGGCTTGATCGCCGGTGCCAGGACATACAGGCCCCACACGCCGTAGATGATCGAGGGCACGGCGGCCAGCAGATCGACCATGTAGGCCAGCGGGCCCTTGACCCGCTTGTGCGCGTAGTTGGTCAGATAGATCGCGATGCCCAGCGCGATGGGCATCGCGAGCACCAGCGCGAACACCGAGACGAACACCGTGACCTGGAGCAGGTCCAGGATGCCGAAGCTCATCGCCGAGGTGTCCGTGGTGACCCAGTTGCCGCCGAACAGGAAGAAGTTCTGCTCGTTGCGCTGCAGCGCCGGGATGGCGCGCCACAGCAGGAAGAAACCGATGGCGGCGATGATCGCGATGACGAGCACACCCGAACCGGTGGCCAGACCGCTGAAGATGCGGTCGCCGGGGCGGACCTTGGCGTTCCTCGACGGATTCGTCGAGATGGCTGTGGGCTCGGGCACGGGTGCGGCCAGCGCCTCACCCGACCCCGAGTCGGCTGGATTCGGAATAGTCACTGAGTTCCCGTCTGAACCCTTCTCGATACCTTTGTACGTCATTCGGTCCCCGCACCCATCCTCGCGTCGAATTCGCCGATGTGCCAGTACAACTAGGAGGCGGGACCGATTGCCTCGATGGAGGTCAGCAGACGCTCCTTGAACTTCTCCGGCAGCGGGACGTAGCCGGCGGAGGACAGCCCCGCCTGACCGTCGTTGGCGGCCACCGTGAGGAAGGACTTGACGGCCGCGGCGGTCTCGGCGTCGTAGCCGTTGGAGCAGACGATCTCGTAGGTGGCCAGCACCAGCGGGTAGGCACCGGCTTCGGAGGTCCCGTACAGCGAGGCGAGATCGAGGGTCAGGTCGTTGCCCTCGGCCGCGAACTTGGCGGCGTCGATGGCCTTGCCCGCGGACTCGTCGGTCAGTTCGACCGCTCCGCTGCCGTTGTCGATCTTCGCGTAGGGCAGACCCGCCTGGTCGGCGAAGCCCTTCTCGACGTAACCGATGGCACCCGGTGTGGCCTGCACGGCCTGCGCGACACCCGCCGACTTCTGGGCACCCTCACCGGCACCGCCCTGGAACTCACTGCCGTCGCCCTTGGTCCACACGCCACCCGAGGCGGCCTCCAGGTACTTCTGGAAGTTGTCGGTGGTGCCCGAGGAGTCGGAACGGAAGATCGGCGTGATGGTGGTGTCGGGCAGGGTCTTGCCCTCGTTCAGCGCGGCGATGGCCGGGTCGTTCCACTTGTTGAGCTGGCCCTGGAAGATCTTGGCCAGCAGGTCACCGTTGAGCACCAGACCGTCGACGCCCTCGACGTTGTAGGCCATTCCGATGGGTCCGAAGACCAGCGGCAGGTTCCAGGCCTCGTTGCCGCCGCAGCGCTGCTTCGCCTGCTCGGCCTGCGCCTCCTTGATGGCCGAATCGGATCCGGCGAAGTCCACGTTCTTGGCGACGAACTGCTCACGGCCCGCACCGGAACCGGTCGGGTTGTAGGACAGGTTCTTGCCCTGGCACTTCTGGCCCCACACCTGGTTGAACAGCGCGATGGCGTTCTGCTGGGCGGTCGAACCCTCGGCGGTGATCGAGTTCTTGCCGCCGCAGTCGGCGGCGGCGGCCGAGGCGGATCCGCTCTCCGAACCGCCACCGGCGGAGGTCCCCGCGTTGTTGTCGCTGCCGCACGCGGTCAGCGTGAGGGCGGCGATCGCGGTCGCCGACAAGGCCATGCCGATGTTGAGCTTCACGAATCCCACTTTCCTGTTCTGACGACTTCAGACTCCGTGGCAACCTATTCGGCCGCCATGGACGGTCCGGGGACGGAAAGTGAACGCGAGGTGAACAGGTACAGCTAGTTCACAGCGGGACGGGCGTAGGCGATATCGGCGCTGAAGACCTCGAACCCCAGCCGGCGATAGGTTTTCACCGCGGCGGTGTTGTCGCCCTCGACGTAGAGCGTGACCTCGGCGTCGGCACCGAGGCGGCCGGCCAGATGATGCAACCCCAGCAAAGTCAGTTCGGCACCGAGCCCGCGACCTTGGGCGGCCGGGTCCACACCGACGACGTACACCTCACCCAGCGCTGGGCTGTGCACCTTGGTCCAGTGGAAGCCAAGCAGCCGGGCACCCTCGAAGACCAGGAACAGTCCCCGCGGATCGAACCAGGGTTCGGCGCGCCGCTCGGCGATCTCCGCCTCGGTCCAACCGCCCTGTTCCGGATGCCAGGAGAACGCGGCATTGTTGACGCGCAAGAGCTCCTGATCATCGCTGGGTCCGGCATAGGTGCGGACCTCGTGCCGGGGCGACAGCGGCGGCAGACCGGACAGTGGGCGGCGCATCTGGAGCAGTTCGCGCACGGGGTGCAGGCCCAGCGCGGCGGCGGTCGCGCGCGCTGCCGGCAGGTCACCGTGCGCCCAGATCCGGGTGGCGGCATCACCGGCGCACACGCCGGTGTCGACGAGCCGCGCCCCGATCCCCCGGCGACGGAAATCCGGATGCACGACCGCCTCGGCCATCCCGGGATCGTCCCCGTCACCCCGGCCGGTCAGATTGAGGTAACCGACCACCTCGTCGCCCTCGATGGCCAGCAGGTGGCGGGTCTCGTCGCGGCCGAGCTCGCGCAGCACCTGATCACCCACCGGCGCCACACCGTCAACGATGGTCGCGGCGGCGATCAGCTCGGTGATGCGGGACCGGTCGTCGACGGACAGGCCGCTGCGCCATTCGATCACTGGCCGCGCAAAGGGCCGAAAGACCCTGCCGCCGAACCGAATTCGGACTCGCCGAGATCTGCGTCCAATTCGCCGCCGAACTCCTCGTCGAGATTGTCCTCCGCCGCCGGCGCCGCGGCGCGACCGCGGGCCGGCCGGACCGCCTTGTATCCGACGTTGCGCACGGTACCGATCAGCGCTTCGTACTCGGGGCCGAGTTTGGCGCGCAACCGCCGGACGTGCACGTCGACGGTGCGGGTGCCACCGAAGAAGTCGTAGCCCCACACCTCCTGGAGCAACTGCGCCCGGGTGAACACCCGACCGGCATGTTGGGCCAGATACTTCAGCAGCTCGAATTCCTTGTAGGTGAGATCCAGCGGCCGCCCGCGCAACCGCGCGGTGTAGGTGCCCTCGTCGATGACGAGTTCACCGAGGGTGACCTTGCCAACGCTCTCCTGGTCGGCGACCCCGCCACGGCGGCCGACCAACAACCGCAACCGGGCGTCGATCTCGGCCGGGCCGGTTCCGGGCAGCAGGATCTCGTCCAACCCCCACTCGACGTTGACCGCGACCAGCCCGCCCTCGTTCACCACGGCCACGACCGGGATGGAGGTGCCGGTGGTCCCGAGCAGCCGGCACAGACCGCGGGCCGCCGCCAGGTCGGTGCGCGCATCGACGATGGCCACATCCGCGGTTCCAGCCTCCAGCAGCGAGGACACCTCGGTGGGGGCGGTGCGCACGTTGTGGGCCAACAGCGACAGTGACGGCAACACGGTGTCGGGATGCGGATCCACGGTCAGCAGTAGAAGTTCCACGGTGCCCTCCCGTCATCGCCTTGCGGTGTCCTGGACTCCCCTGGACAACGGTGTCGGAGGTCATCTTCCAGATTCATGACTGACACGTGGCCGTTACGACCGACGATCGCCTCACAATACCGTGCCACCTGGCAGTTAGCAGACCGGAACCGGCGGGTGCCCGTCCCGACGCAAAGGTGTGCGCCAGAATGTGGCGGTGCGCAAGATGCTGATCGGGGCCATTTCGACCATCGTGGCGGTGATCATCGGGGCTGTCGGCACCGATTTCGGAGCCGCCATCTACGCCGAATATCGCCTCGCCCGCAGCGTGCGCATCGCCAATCACCTCGACTTCGATCCATGGGTCAGCATCCTGGGCTTCCCGTTCGCCACCCAGGTCCGCGCGCATCACTACCAGGAGCTGGAGATCCGCGCCGCCGGCGTCGAACACCCGGTCACCGGGAAGGTGTCGTTGGAGGCCACGCTGCACGACATCGACATAGCCGGCACCGGGTGGCTGATCGGTCCCGACGCGCGCCTTCCCGTCGGCAAGGCCGAAAGCCGGATCATCCTGGACTCCACCCACATCGGCCGGTACATCGGCATGAAGGACCTGTTGGTCGAGGCGCCCACCCGGGAGACCGAGGACGGATCCCCCGGGGTGACCGAATCGGGCATCTCCAGCGGCCAGGATCTGGTGTTCACCGGCACACCCGACGGCTTCGACAAGCGTGTCAGCGTCGCGGTGGACGTGTCCCTGGCCGATCCCGGCGACACCACCCTGGTGATGACACCCACCGGGGTGCTGACCGGCCCCGGCACCGCCGACGAGGCGGTTCCCGACGACCGGACCGCCGATGTGCTCGACGCGTTCGCCGGCCGCATCCCCGGCCAGCGGTTACCGTTCGGACTACAGCCCACCACCGCGGGGGCACGCGGCTCCGATCTGATCATCGAGGGCATCGCCGAAGGACTAACCATCGACCTGGACGGGTTCAGACAGTCATGAACACTTCGCTGGCGATCGTGATCGTGGTGGTGATCGCGGTGCTCGGGCTCGGCTACATCGTCGGCAAGCTGGTCTCGTTGCGGTCGGGGATGTTGCGCGCCGCCGACGAGGCCGCCAACGTCGACACCAGCGACCTCGGCCTGTCCACCGACGGACCGACCATTTTGCATTTCACCGCCACCTGGTGCGGTCCGTGCGCGGCGGTCCGGCGGGTGGTCGACCAGGTGGTCGCCGAAGAGGCCGGTCAGGGAAACACGGTCGCCCATGTGGAGATCGACATGGACGACAATCCGGAGGCGGCGCGGCGGCTTTCGGTGCTGTCTCTACCGACGACGATCATCTTCGACGCGGGCGGGCACCCGCGCTACCGCACGACCGGCGTCCCGAAGGCCGCTGACCTGCGCTCGGCCCTGCAGCCTCTATTGGCCTGACGGCGGGGCAAGCGGGTACCATGTCGGTCGTGACCGCCCGTCTTGAGCAGCTGCTCACGAAACGCCGCGCAGTTGATCTGTGCCGCACGGCCGGTTGTTGCTGTTGTTGTCAAAGCTGCTGAGTAGCCGCGCCCCCTTACTTGGTGCGCATGCTCGCGGAGGCGCCCTCGTGGTCTGCCCCAGCCCAGTCCAGCCAAGCAACAGGAGCACTCACATGCCAACCCACCAGATCGACCAGGTCGACGTCCGCGGTCCCCGGTTCGTCGCCTGGGTGACCACCGCCGTGCTGATCACCACGCTGCTCGTCTCGGCGGTCAGCGTGCCTGCGGCGGCGGTCATCCTCGGCCTGCAGACCGTCGTGTTCGCCATCGGCGCCACCGCCGGACCGCGTCGTCATCCCTACGGCCGGGTCTACGCCACGCTGATCGCACCCCGCCGAGGACCGGTCACCGAACGCGAACCGGTCCCGCCACTGAAGTTCGCCCAGCTCGTCGGGTTCGTCTTCGGGTTGGCAGGCACCCTGGGCTTCGCCGCGGGATTCCCGACGGTCGGCCTGGTGGCCACCGCGTTCGCCCTGTTCGCCGCCTTCCTCAACGCCGCCTTCGGCATCTGCCTCGGCTGCCAGATCTACCCGCTCGTCGCGCGGTTCCGCCGCGTTCCCGCCCGCCCCTGACTCACCAACGACACGCTTCACCAACCGAAAGGAACCACTTCATGGCACGCTCCGACGTCCTGGTCTCCACCGACTGGGCCGAGAGCAATCTCGACGCACCGAACACGGTGTTCGTCGAGGTCGACGAGGACACCTCCGCCTACGAGGGCGGGCATATCGCCGGCGCCGTCCGCATCGACTGGAAGACCGAGCTGCAGGACCAGGTCAAGCGCGACTTCGTCGACCAGCAGCAGTTCTCCAAGCTGCTGTCGGACAAGGGCATCGCCAACGATGACACCGTCATCCTCTACGGCGGTAACAACAACTGGTTCGCCGCCTACGCCTACTGGTACTTCAAGCTCTACGGCCACGAGAACGTCAAGCTGCTCGACGGTGGGCGCAAGAAGTGGGAGCTCGACGGACGCCCGCTGGTCACCGAGGTCCCGGACCGTCCGGCCACCTCGTACACCGCAAAGGCCCCCAACAACGACATCCGCGCCTTCCGCGACGAGGTGATCGCCGCCATCGGTGAGAAGAACCTGGTCGACGTGCGCTCCCCCGACGAGTTCTCCGGCAAGATCCTCGCGCCGGCACACCTGCCGCAGGAACAGAGCCAGCGCGCCGGTCACATCCCGACCGCCATCAACGTGCCGTGGAGCAAGGCGGCCAACGAGGACGGCACCTTCAAGTCGGATGAGGACCTGGCCAAGCTGTACGCCGACGCCGGCCTGGACGGCGAGAAGCTGACCATCGCCTACTGCCGCATCGGCGAGCGGTCCTCACACACCTGGTTCGTGCTGCAGGAGCTGCTCGGCCACAAGAACGTCAAGAACTACGACGGTAGTTGGACGGAATACGGCTCCCTGGTGGGTGCCCCGATCGAGTTGGGAAGTTGATATGTGCTCTGCCCCTAAACAAGGACTGACGTTGCCCGCCGGCGTCGACCTGGAGAAGGAAACCGTCATCACCGGTCGTGTGGTCGACGGTTCCGGCCAGGCCGTGGGCGGTGCCTTCGTCCGGCTGCTCGACGGCTCCGACGAGTTCACCGCCGAGGTCGTCGCATCGGCCACCGGTGACTTCCGCTTCTTCGCGGCGCCGGGCAGCTGGACGCTGCGTGCCCTCTCCCCCGCCGGCAACGGCGATGCCAGCATCAGCCCGACCGGTGCCGGCATCCACGAAATCGACGTCAAGGTCGCTTAGTCCAGGTCGCTCAGTCGACGTGTGGTGGCACCGCGCCCGGGCCTCGGCTCGAGCGCGGTGCCCATCGGCGGTTAGGATCATCCCGTGGTGCTGTTCTTCGAATTCCTGCTCGTGGTGGCCGTCGTCGTCATCACCTGGTTCGCGCTCTACGCCGTCTACCGGCTCGTCACCGACGAGGGGTGAGCGGTCCGAGGCCTTCGGACGCCGAGTCCGTTGCCCCCGGGTCGGGTGACCGGGCGGTCGCTGCTGCGGCCGAACGGGCCAAGATCACCGCGGGCCGCAACATCCCGGACTTCGACGACCTCCCGATTCCCGCGGACACCGCGAATCTGCGCGAGGGTGCCGATCTCCATGACGGTCTGTTGGCGTTGCTCCCCCTGGTCGGGGTGTGGCGCGGCACCGGTGAGGGCCGCGACGCCGCCGGCGATTACCACTTCGGCCAGCAGATCATCGTCTCGCATGACGGCGGGGACTACCTGATCTGGGACTCCCGCTCGTGGCGGCTGTCGGACACCGGCGAGTACGCAGGTCCGGCCCTCCGCGAGACCGGTTACTGGCGGTTCGTGAGCGACCCCGCCGATCCCGACGAAACCCAGGCCATCGAGCTGCTGCTGGCCCACGCGTCGGGTTATATCGAGCTCTTCTACGGCACCCCGCTGAACCAGGCGTCCTGGGAGCTGGCCACCGATGCGCTGGCCCGCAGCAAGTCCGGTCAACTGGTCGGCGGGGCGAAGCGGCTCTACGGGATCGTCGAGGGTGGCGATCTGGCCTACGTCGAGGAGCGCGTCGACGCCGACGGCGGGCTGGTCCCGCATCTGTCGGCGCGGCTCACCCGCTTCATCGGCTGAGTTCAAGGCATAGCCGGCACCAAGCTCGCTGATATCCACCACCCATATTGCCTCCTTAACGTCAGCCTCTACGGACCCGTAGAGGAGGAAGAATGAACGTCTCATCGATGCGAATCGCCGTCGGCGGGGTGGTCGGGGCGATGCTGCTGGCCGGTGTGGTTGGGTGCTCTTCAGAGGCCGCCGCGGCCCCCGACCACTCCGCGTTCGAGCAGTGCTTGACCGAAAACGGTGTGCCTGCCCCGCCCGAAGGTGGCCCGCACCGTCCGGACGGACCGCCTCCCGGCGAACATCCGGACGGACCGCCTCCCGGCGAACATCCGGACGGACCGCCTCCCGGCGAACATCCGGACGGACCGCCTCCCGGCGAACATCCAGATGGACCGCCTACCGATGGTCACACTCCTCCCCCTCCTCCTGGAGTCGAGCAGAGCACCTGGGATTCGGCAATGCAAACCTGTGCCTCGCTGCGTCCGACACCGCCGACGCGCTGACACGCCCCAGAAACGGAGCAGCCCCCGAGCCGTTTGATCTTGGTTGGACCAACCAAGGGCTCGGGGGCCGGGTGGCTGCTTGGTATTCGCCAGCGCTCGCAGGGTGCGCGAAACGCGTGTGCGAAGAGCCAAGACGCTCATCACACTCCTGGTGCTGCTAGCTAGCAGCCACCTCACTTGTCCGTATGTCACTCAATTTCTCGGACCACCTCCCTTCCTGTGTACGAGCGACCGTACTCCCAGAAGCCGGGTCCGACAACCGATTTAGCCGGTGATCGCCGTCTCGACCCATCGGGCCAGGTCGTCGGCAGCGGGCGCGGGCGCCAGCGCCATCCCGTCCAGGGTGTGCACCCTGGCGGCCAGGGTCACCGCCGAGACCAGCCAAACACCTTGAGCCGCAACAAGATCAGCGACCGTCAGGGGTCGGTAGGCGCAGCGCGGGGCGATATCGAACAACGCGGCCACCGTCGTTCCGGCGAGGATCGGCAGGGTGGGCGGCGGGCTGAGCAGCATTTCGCCCATAGCGATCACGACCGATGAGCGGGGCCCCTCCAGGACGGTGCCCGCGGCATCGACGAAGATGACATCGTCGGCGCCGTTCGCCTGCGCATACCGCAGCGCCGCCGAGTTCACGGCATAGGACAGCGATTTCGCACCGGTGATCCGTCCCCGCGGTCCGGGATCGAGGGTTATCGCGGCCACCCCGTCACGGCGCGCTCGCAGGGCCCGCTCCGGCAGATCCGAGACCATCACGAAAGACACCCGCGGTCCGTGCGCCAGCCGTAGGACACCGTCACCGGGCCAGCGCGCCAGGGCCACCTCGATGGCGGCCCGCCAACGCCGTAGGTCTGGCGCGGGCAGCCCGACCAGCGCGGCCGACGCCTCGAGCCGGGCCAGGTGAGCATCCAGCAGGCAGGGGTCACCGGCGCGCAGCAGCACCGTCTCGAACACCCCGGCGCCACGGACCACCATTGGGTCCCCGGCACCGATCAGCGGGGCGGACGGGGAGTGCGCAACCCCGTCCAGGGTCACCACCACGTCGGTGGATCGAGGGGACATCCGGGCAGCGTAGCGGTCGTAGCATGGATGCATGTCTGCCGTTCCCGCCCCCGAAACAGGTCCCGACGCCGGCGCGGTCTGGCATTACGGGGATCCCCTCGGCGAGCAGCGGGCGGCGGCCACCGCCGCGGTCGTGGTGGACCGCTCCCACCGGGCCGCGTTGCAGCTGACCGGCAGCGAGCGCAAGAGCTGGTTGCACACCATCTCCAGCCAGCACGTCAGCGGTCTTCCCGACGGCGCGGTGGCCGAGAATCTGAGCCTCGACGGGCAGGGACGTGTCGAAGACCACTGGTTGCAGACCCAGCTCGACGGGGTCACCGTACTGGACACCGAACCCTGGCGCGGCCAACCGTTGCTGGACTTCCTGCGCAAGATGATCTTCTGGGCCGATGTCGTCGTCGAGCCCGCCGACCTCGCGGTGCTCTCGCTCATCGGTCCCGCGGCACCGAAGGCCTTGGCCGATCTCGGCCTGGTGGTGCCCGCCGCCCCGTGGACTGCCACACCGTTGCCCGATGGCGGCTTCCTGCGTGCGGTGTTCCACGGCGAGTTCGACCTGGTGGTACCGCGTGCCGACAAGGACGACTGGCTGTCCCGGCTCGACGGCGTCGGTGCGCGGCCGGCCGGGGTGTGGACCTACGAGGCGCACCGGGTGAGCACGCTGCGGCCCCGGTTGGGCGTCGACACCGACGAGCGCACGATCCCCCACGAGGTGGGCTGGATCGGCGGGCCCGGTCAGGGTGCGGTGCACCTGGAGAAGGGTTGCTACCGCGGCCAGGAGACCGTCGCCCGGGTGCACAACCTCGGCAAGCCGCCGCGGATGCTGGTGCTCGTGCACCTCGACGGTTCCGTCGACCGACCGGCCACCGGCGATCCGCTGTTGGCCGGCGGCCGGGCGGTGGGCCGCCTCGGCACCGTCATCGACCACGTCGATGACGGTCCGATCGCGTTGGCGCTGGTCAAGCGAGGTATCCCGGCGGACACGCCGCTGCTCAGCGGGGGCGAGGTCGAGGTCGCCGCGGCGATCGAAGCCGAATCGATGCCCGATACCGAGCATGTGGGGGCGGGCAGGCTGGCGGTGGAGAGGCTGCGCGGCACCCGGTGACGGGGGCGCTGACACCGCTGGCAGGTAGGGCCTACCAGCGGTCCGCCCCGGGGCACGGTAAGGTATCGGCAGGACAATAAACACACTCAGATCGGAGCCGCCTGCACGTTGGGCCGCTCCGTTATTGCGCGAGGGGGTCCCCTATGGGCCGCGGCCGGGCTAAGGCAAAGCAGACCAAGGTTGCTCGAGACCTGAAATACAACACGCCAGAGACTGATTTCGAGCGGCTTCAGCGCGAACTGTCCAACGGCGGTCGCAGCAGCGGCGGTGTCGACGACTTCAACGGCAGCGCCGATGATTTCGGTGGACCCGCCGATCGCTACGCCGACGAGGACGACTGGCGTCGCTGACGCCGGCCGGCGTCCCCGCGGCCGGCGACCCTCGACGGGTCTCTAGAACCGCGGGTGACGCCCGACGAGCTGAGCTCGAACCCCATCCTTTGCGCCCTTGGTCACCGTCCCCACCGGCCAGCACGCGAGGTGGCGAGCGGTGAGAATCGCCAACGCGCGGTCGGTGTCCTCCGGCGCGACGATGGCGACCATACCGACGCCCATGTTGAACGTCCGTTCCATTTCGGCACGCTCGATGCGCCCGCGCTGGGCGATCATGCCGAAGACGGGCGCCGGGGTCCAGGTGCCACGATCCAGCTCGGCCACCAATCCGGGCGGGATGATCCGCTCCAGGTTGCCTGCGAAACCGCCGCCGGTGATGTGGCAGAACGTGCGCACCTGCGTCTCGGCCGCGAGCGCCAGGCAGTCCT
This sequence comes from Mycolicibacterium sp. 22603, assembly GCA_052044345.1. Taxonomy (GTDB): domain Bacteria; phylum Actinomycetota; class Actinomycetes; order Mycobacteriales; family Mycobacteriaceae; genus Mycobacterium. Next base: position 6,942 of record JBQEMX010000004.1, on the reverse strand, counting down.
TGGCGTAGATGTAGGTGGGTTCGAGCAGCTCCTCACCGAGGGTGCGGCCGAACTCCTCCACATGGCCCGACAGGTCCATCCGATCGATCTCCAGAAGGACCTTGCGCGCCAGCGAGTAGCCGTTGGAGTGCAATCCGGTGGATGCCATCGCGATGATCACATCACCGGGCTTGACGCGGTCCGGCCCTAGGACGTTCTCGGCCTCCACGACGCCCACACCGGTGGCGGAGATGTCGTAGTGGTCGGGTTCCATCAGACCGGGGTGTTCGGCGGTCTCACCGCCCAGCAGGGCGCAGCCGGCCAGTACACAGCCGTCGGCGATACCCGAGACGATGGCGGCGACCCGCTCGGGGACGGTCCGCCCCACCGCGATGTAGTCCTGCAGGAACAGCGGCTCGGCACCGCACACCACCAGATCGTCGACCACCATGGCAACCAGGTCCAGACCCACGGTGTCGTGCTTGTCCATCGCCTGGGCGATGGCCAGCTTGGTGCCCACCCCGTCGGTCGAGGACGCCAGTAGCGGCTCGCGATACCCGTCGCGCAGCGCGAACAGCCCGGCGAACCCGCCGAGACCACCGCGTACCTCCGGTCGGGTCGCCCGCTTGGCGAGTGGCTTGAACAGCTCGACGGCGCGATCGCCCGCCTCGATGTCCACGCCGGCTGTTGCATAGGAAATACCGTGTTGTTCGTCGTGTCCCTGACCCATGTCAGCGACCCGCCCGTTGAAGCTCGCTCATCGGGCCCAAGGCTACCCGGTCGGCGTCCACCGATCGCATCCTGCAGACCCGACCCGCTCGCGCCGCGGCTGTGAGACCGTGACCGGTCATGACCAGATTGTGCGGGGCGTTGCTCGTCGGGATGTTGTCGTTGGGCTGGCCGGCTCCCGCCGCGGCCACCCCAGGGCAGGGAGTGCAGGGACGAGTGCTGGTGCAGTCCACCGGTGACGGCCAGGACTTCGTGACCAAGGAACTGACCATCGCTCCCGGCGGCAGCACGGGCTGGCACTGGCATCCGGGCCAGGTGTACGGCGTGATCCGGTCGGGCACGCTGACCCATTACGCGGGTGACTGTTCCGTCGACGGGACCTACCCGGCGGGCAGCGCCATCACCGAGACCGTCGGGCCCGGCTATGTGCACGAGGGGCGCAACCTGGGACCCGAACCGCTGGTGATGTGGGTGGGCTACATCGTGCCCGCCGGCTCCCCGCTGGCCAACTCGGTGGACAACCCGGGCTGCCCGTTCGAATGATCCGCCCCGCGGGGCACCGTCACGGGCGTCGGACGGCGTCCGCGTTGTCGCCGCCGGCGTTGGTCGACTCCAGGGGGATTCCATTGCGGGCGGCACTGGCCAGCATGTGCTCGATGACGTTCTTGCCCAGCGCGGACTCGCCGGGCAGTTCGATCGGGTACTCACCGTCGAAACATGCCGAGCACAGCCTCGATGCGGGCTGTTCGGTCGCGGCCACCATGCCCTGGTGGCTGATATAGCCCAGTGTGTCGGCGCCGATCGCCCGCCGGACCCCTTCGAGCATCTCCGACTCGTCGGCGGAGTTGCTGGCGGCGTTCGCGATCAGCTCGGCAGGGGTGGCGAAGTCGATCCCGTAGAAGCACGGCCACTTCACCGGCGGCGACGCGATCCGGACGTGGACCTCCACCGCCCCCGCCTCACGCAGCATCCTGATCAGCGCCCGCTGGGTGTTACCGCGCACGATGGAATCGTCGACGACGATCAGGCGCTTACCGCGGATGACCTCTTTGAGCGGATTGAGCTTGAGCCGGATACCCAGCTGGCGAATGGTCTGCGAGGGCTGGATGAAGGTGCGGCCCACATAGGCGTTCTTCATCAGTCCCTGGCCGTAGGGAATGCCGGATCCCTGGGCGTAACCGACAGCGGCCGGGATGCCCGATTCGGGCACTCCGATCACCAGGTCGGCCTCGACGGGATTCTCGGCGGCCAGCCGGCGGCCGATGTCCACGCGGGTGGCGTGCACGGAGCGTCCGCCGATGACGCTGTCGGGGCGGGCCAGGTAGACGTACTCGAAGACACAGCCCTTGGGGGTGGGGTTGGCGAACCGGGTGGACCGCACGCCGTCGGCATCGATGGCCAGGAGTTCACCGGGCTCGATATCGCGGACGAAGGAGGCGCCGACGATATCGAGGGCGGCGGTCTCCGAGGCCACCACCCAGCCACGATCGAGGCGGCCCAGCGACAGCGGGCGCACACCGTGCGGGTCGCGGGCGGCGTAGAGGGTGTTCTCGTCCATGAACGTCAGGCAGAACGCACCACGCACGGTGGGCAGCAGCGCCAGCGCCGCCTGCTCCAGGGTGGAGTCGGCGGCTCCGTGGGCCAGCAGCGCGCCGAGGATGTCGGAGTCGGTGGTGGCGGCCGGGGCGCCGCGGGTGTCGATCAGGCCGGCCGCCCGCGCACGGGTCGCCAGCTCGGCGGTGTTGACCAGGTTGCCGTTGTGCCCTAGAGCGACGCCGGTGCCTGCAGCGGTGTTGCGGAAGACCGGCTGGGCGTTCTCCCACGTCGTCGAGCCGGTCGTCGAGTAGCGGCAGTGCCCGACGGCGACGTGTCCGTGCATGGCGGCCAGGGTCTGCTCGTCGAAGACCTGGCTGACCAGACCCAGATCCTTGAAGACGAGGACCTGAGCACCGTCGGCCACGGCGATACCGGCGGCCTCCTGGCCGCGGTGCTGCAGCGCGTACAGCCCGTAGTACGTGAGCTTGGCCACATCTTCACCGGGAGCCCAGACGCCGAAGACGCCGCACTCCTCTTTGGGGTCGGTCTCGTCAGGCTCTACCGGCGCGGAGGTCACGATGGCTGCTCCCTGGGGGCTGGGGGTGACGGGGCCAGTCTACGGTCATCGGTGCCGAAAAACTCAACAGGAAGATGGTTTTCGCCACATCTGGACGGGGGTTTACCCCGTTACGCGGCCCGTGGGCGGCCACTACCGTGAGCTGATGTGTGGAATTTAGTGACGAAGGTCGCATTCCGATTCTGCGTCCTATACCTCGGATTGTTCTGCCTGTGGTTCGCGCAGATCACCTACTCCTTCGCAGGCATCATCGCGCTGTGGCTGCCGCCCGGTGCGGTGATGTGGCAGATGCTGTCGACCGATCCCATCACCATCTGGGTGGGACGCACGGTGTTCGGCATCGACGCCGCGCTCCGCCCGGGCTCGGGCAGCGGAGACCAGGCCGCGATCTGGGTGGCGATCCTGTGTCTTCTGATCATCGCCGCACTCGGTACCGCACTGTGGTCGGTGCTGGACCGGTGGCGCACCGATTACGCTCGGTTGGCCGTCTGGTTCACGGTGTTCCTGCGGCTGTGCCTGGGCGGGCAGATGCTCTTCTACGGGTTCGCCAAGCTGATCCCCACGCAGATGCCGACTCCGCCGCTGGCGGCCCTGGTGCAACCCCTCGGCGAGTTCAGCCCGATGTCGATGCTGTGGCTGCAGGTCGGCACCTCCCATCCCTACGAGATGGCACTCGGCGCGGTGGAGGTGACGGCGGGCTTGCTGCTGTTCTGGCCGCGCACCGCCGTGCTGGGCGCACTGCTGAGCCTGCTCAGCATGAGCCAGGTGTTCCTGCTGAACATGGCCTTCGACGTCCCGGTGAAGATCCTCTCGTTCCACCTTCTGCTGATCAGCCTCGTGCTGCTCACCCCGCATCTGCGCCGTCTTTTCGATGTGTTGGTGCGCCACCGTGCTGTCGCACCGGCGCCGGTGCCGCGGCTGTTCGCATCCGAGCGCGGCAACCGCATCGCCACCGCCGCACAGATCGGGCTCGGCGTCTGGATCAGCATCGGGCTGGCCGTCGCGGGCTGGCAGGCATGGCACCAATACGGTGACGGACGTCCCAAACCCGAGCTCTACGGAATCTGGACGGTCACCGAGTTCCGCGTCGACGATCGACAGGCACCACCGTTGACCACCGACCGATTCCGTTGGCAGCGGCTCATTTTCGACAACGACGAGGTGGTCACGATCCAGTGGATGGACGGTGATCTGCGCGACGCACCGCTGCAATTCGAGCCCGAGCAGCGGCATCTCACCATCACGAACCCGCTCCCGAAGCCGGACGGGCAGACCACTCCGGCGGCGGATCCGGCCGAATTCGCCGAGTTCGATGTCAGCAGGCCCGCGCCGGATCGCCTCGAGCTGACCGGTACGGTGCAGGGTCGCCCGGTCACCATGGAGCTGAAATCGATTGACCTGGATAGCTTTCCGTTGCGCAACCGGGGTTTCCACTGGGTACAGGAGTACCCGTACATGCGCTAACCGGGCAGGGTGACCAGGGGCAGTGCGTCGGCGATCTCGGCGGCCCGCGAACCCGACAGGTGCAATCGAGGATCGGTCATCGCGGTCAGTCCGGTAACCAGACGCAACCAGGTGTGGGCGTCGGTCTCCACCACATTGGGCGGTGTGCCGCGGGTGTGCCGCGGCCCCGCGATGCACTGCACCGCGACGAACGGCGGTACCCGCACCTCGACGCTGGCGCCGGGGGCGGCCGCGGCCAAGGTGCGGGCGGTCAGCCGCACCGCGGCGGCGATATCGGCCCGCGCCGGCGCGGGTTGGGTGTCGTCGTGCAACCAGTGCGCCACGGCCAGTACCGCGGCGCGTGTCTCTGCCGGATCGGCAGTGCGGCGGGCCACCATCGGAATAGTGTGCCAAAGTGGCTTTCGTCGATCGGTCGGCACCGCCGTACCGGGTGGCGGGTGTGCTGGCCCTGGTGCTGCTGGCCGCCGCCGGTGTGCTGCTCCATCAGCAATTCCGCGGGGAGTTCCGATCGCGGGTGGAGCTCACGCTGGTCGCACCGCGCGCCGGTTTGGTCGTGGATCCGGGAACCAAGGTCACGCTCAACGGTGTCGAGATCGGTCGCGTCAGCCGGATCGCGCCGACGCCGGCCGGCCAGGCCCGGCTGACGCTGCTGGTCGATCCGCGGTACCTGGCGCTGCTGCCGGCCAACATCGGGGCAGAGATCAAGGCCACCACCGTGTTCGGCAACAAGTACGTGGCGTTTGCCGCACCCGAGCATCCGGTGGCACCGCATGCCCGCGCGCACGACGAGATCACCGCGACCTGGGTCAGTACCGAATTCAACTCACTGTTCGAAACGGTGCTCGCCATCGCCGAGCGGGTGGATCCGGTACAGCTGAATCGGACGCTGACCGCGGCCGCCCAGGCGCTGGACGGTCGCGGAGCGGGCTTCGGCGCATCCCTGTCCGACGGCAACGCCATCCTGGCATCGCTCAATGAGCAACTGCCCCAGTTCCGCCGCGATGTCCGTGCGGTGACGGCGCTGGCCGACGTGTACGCCGAAGCCGGTCCCGATCTGTTCGACGGCCTGGCGGCCGCGGCCACCACGGCAAAGTCGCTCAACGTCGAACGCGACGTTCTCGATGCAGCCTTGTTTGCCGCGGTGGGCATCGGGGGCACCGGCGCCGACATCCTGGAGCGCGGCGGGCCCTATCTGGTGCGCGGGGCCCAGGATCTGCTCCCCACGGCAACGCTGTTCGACTATTACAGTCCGCAGCTGTTGTGCACGCTGCGCAACTATCACGACGCGGCGCCGCTGATGGCCCAGGTGTTCGGCGGGGACAACGGCTTCTCCTTGGCCTCGGCAGGCACCATCTTCGGCCTCGGCGGGGTCGGCAATGCCTATGTCTTCCCGGACAACCTGCCGAGGGTGAACGCCCGTGGCGGGCCGGGCGGTCGGCCCGGCTGCTGGCAGAAGATCACCCGGGAACTCTGGCCCGCACCGTATCTGGTGATGGACACCGGGTTGTCCATCGCGCCGTACAACCATGTCGAGCTGGGATCGCCGATATTCGCCGAGTATGTGTGGGGCCGCCAGATCGGTGCGCCGACCATCAACCCCTGACTCAACCGCAGCTAGCTGTACTGACCACGGACGTTAAGTACGGCGTGGCGTGGTGACATGAAGAAGACCTCCGAGTGAAGTGCGACCTGTCTAGGAACGCACCAACCACCTCGGAGGTCTTCGTGTCCCACCGTAATGCCCCTTTGTCAGAAACCGGTCGTCTGCGCCTGGCTCGCTGCGTGGTCGAGGATGGCTGGCCGTTGCGTCGAGCTGCTGAACGCTTTCAAGTCGCGGTGAGTACGGCTGCACGCTGGGCCGGCCGCTACCGCGAACTGGGTGAAGCCGGCATGGCCGACCGCAGCTCACGACCACATCGAAGCCCTAACCAGACACCGACCCGCACCGAACGCCGCATCATCAAGGTACGGGTGATCCGACGGTGGGGCCCAGCCCAAATCGGGTACTTGTTGGGTCTTCATCCCTCGACCGTTCACCGGGTGCTGACCCGCTACGGCGTGGCTCGGCTGCGCTGGCTGGACCGCTCTACCGGCCGGATCATTCGCCGCATCGAGACCTCGGCTGTGGGCGAGCTGGTCCACGTGGATGTCAAAAAGCTTGGCAAGATCCCCGCCGGCGGGGGCTGGCGGATGCTGGGTCGCGCCAAGGGCACCCGCAACGCGCAAGCCGACAAAAGCTCCGGGCAGCGCAGCAAGTACGCCCATCCGCTACGCGGGCATCACTTTCTGCACACCGCCATCGATGCACACTCACGACTGGCCTACAGCGAGCTACTTGCCGATGAACGCAAGGAGACCGCGGCCGCGTTCTGGGCCCGCGCCCAAGCTTGGTTCACCGAATGCGGCATAACCGTACAGAAAGTGTTGACCGACAACGGATCCTGCTACAGATCACACGCCTTCCGGGACGCACTCGGTGATATCGAGCACCGCCGCACCCGCCCCTACCGGCCCCAGACCAACGGCAAGGTTGAACGCTTTCACCGCACCCTGGCCGATGAATGGGCCTACGCACGGCTCTACACCAGCGACGCTGAACGCTGCGCCGAATACCCCCGCTGGCTCCACACCTACAATCACCACCGCGGCCACACCGC
>JBQEMX010000003.1:169847-337293 GCA_052044345.1 Mycolicibacterium sp. 22603 | reverse complement strand
TTGACGTAGTCGGCCTTGACGTTCTTGTACTGGAGGTAGAAGGCGTGCTCCCACATGTCGACCTGTAGCAGCGGGATGATGCCGAGGGGGACGTTGGCCTGCTGGTCGTAGAGCTGGAAGGTCAGCAGGCGAGCACCGAGGCTGTCGTAGCCCAGGACGGCCCAGCCGGAGCCCTGTAGGCCGTTGGCTGCGGCGGTGAACTGGGCGCGGAACTTGTCGAAGCTGCCGAACTGGTCGTCGATGGCGGCGGCCAGTTCGCCTTCGGGCTTGTCGCCGCCGTTGGGGGAGAGGTTCTTCCACCAGATGCTGTGGTTGACGTGGCCGCCGAGGTGGAAGGCCAGGTTCTTCTCGTTGAGGAAGATGGCGGACTGGTCGTCGTTGGCGCGGGCTTCTTCGAGCTTGGCCACGGCGTCGTTGACACCCTTGACGTAGGTGGCGTGGTGCTTGCTGTGGTGCAGTTCGTTGATCTGGCCGGAGATGTGGGGTTCCAGGGCGCCGTAGTCGTAATCGAGGTCGGGCAGGGTGTATTCAGCCACCGGGTTTCCTTTCGTTGCGTGTGCCTGCGCCACGGTAGAACCTGAAGCGGCCTTGAGGTCAACCGTCGGCTGCGTCACCATGGGTGCCATGGCGAAGTACGACGTCAACCCGGCAGGTGTGCGGTGGGCCGCGGAGTTGATCGACAAGCGGCAGTACGTGCTGGACAGCGACTGGGGTGAGGTGCAGCCGGGCTCCGATGCGCAGAACTCCTTTCTGGAGAGACACTCCTGGGGGGATTACGCGCGCTGGCACCTGGGGTTGACCGACGGTGCCGACGATGAGACCAAGGCGCGATATGCGTTCGGGTACGGCGACTTTCGGCGCGTGCACCGGTCGGGTCTCATCGCGTGTGTGTACCGGGCGGCGCAGTGGCGGCACAAGGCTGTCGAGTTGGCGGCGCACGATTTGTTGCAGCAGTTGGACAAAGCGGCCGGAATCGGGTGAGCGGCCGAGGGTGGAGCGCCTTCAAGGGCGCGGTGAACCGGGCCACCGAAAGTCGGGCCGTCGAGACGATCGCCCGTATCGGATATCCCGTGAGCGGCATACTGCACCTGTTGATCGCCTATATCATCGCGCGCATCGCGTTCGGGTTCCGGGGAGAAGCCGACCAGACCGGGGCGTTGGCGGTACTCGCCGGACAGCGTGGCGGATCGATGTCGTTGTGGGTGGTGGCATTCGGTCTGTTCGCGTTGGCGATGTGGCGATTGGCCGAGGTGGTGCTCGGGCTGCATCCGGGCGAGACCGCCGCCGCGGACAAACGGGATACGCCGTTGGTCAACCGGCTCAAGGCGCTCGGACTGGCCGTCGTCTACCTGACGCTGGCCTTCGCGGCGGTGCAGTTCGCGATCGGGGTCGGTAGGCAGGGCAGTGAGCGGGCGGCCGGGCTGAGCGCGCGGCTGATGCAGACCGATGGTGGCAAGGCCGCGCTGGTTGCCGTCGGGTTGGCGATCGCGGTGTTCGGCGGCTACTTCATCTACAAAGGAGCATCGCGGAAGTTCCTCGGCGACCTCACGGTCCGGGGTGGGCAGTTGATCACCACATTGGGGTTGGTCGGTCATGTCGCGGAAGGGCTCGTGTTGTCAGCAGCGGGGATTTCGGTGATCGCGGCCTCGTTCCTGCATGATCCGGCGCGGGCGACGGGACTGGATGCCGCGGTACGGGCGCTCGGGCAGACGGAATACGGCCAGGTGACCTTGCTGGCCGCGGCGGTGGGTTTTGCCGCCTACGGGTTGTACAGCATTGCGCTGACGCGGTATTCGCGGATGTGAGCCGGTGGCCGGGACGTCCGTATATCGATCTGGGTTCACACGAACACCCTGAGCAGAACCATTGCGTGCGCACCAGGGCGCCACGATAATCACGGCCATGAGCCACGCCGAGCCACACAAGACCGACTCCACCCCGGCGCTGTCCGGGCTCGCGCCGCAGCTGGAGGATTTGGCCGCGCGGCTGGGAGTCAAGTCGGTGCTGGTGATGCGGTCGGACTCGGACTCGATGGTGGTCGCGGCCACCGCCGGTGAGGCGACCAAGCACTACACCGTGGGGGCGGCGGGCAAGAAGGCCGGCGCCGATGGCAGCCGGACCCCGCTGTACTGCGAGCGGGTGGTCGACACCGATGAGGCGCTGTTCGTTCAGGATTCGCGGGTTGATGCCATCTTCGCCGGTAACGAGGACGAGACCGAATTCGGATTGCACAACTATCTCGGTGTTGCCGTGCATGATGCCGATGGCCGAGTGGTCGGCACGGTCTGCGTGCTGGACGACACGGCGCGGGAGTACACCGCCGATGAGCGTGCTGAGCTGGATCGGGTGCGCGCCGAGGTCGAGAAGGTGGTGGCCACCGACGGCGACGCGCTGGGATGAATCCTGCTGTGGATGAATCGGTGATTGTGGATAAGTAGGTCTGCGTAGGTCGTTGGTGGCGGCGGGTGTCCGTGGCCGGGGGCAGGGTCGGGGCATGGAAACCTGGACCCGCGCCGAGATCGGGGCTTTGGGCGAGCAGATTGCGGCGGATCATCTGAGCTCGCTCGGTTTGACGGTGCTGGAGCGTAACTGGCGGTGCCGTTACGGCGAGTTGGATGTGATCGCGTTCGATCCGGTGTCTCGGGTCGTGGTGTTCGTGGAGGTGAAGGCGCGCACCACTGATCGGTTCGGCGGTGTTGCGTATGCCGTCACCCCGGAGAAGGTGCGCCGGTTGCGGCGGTTGGCGGGGCTGTGGCTGGCGGCGCATCCCGACGGTTATGCCGGGCTGCGCCTCGACGTCATCGGAATCCGATTCGGGCGTCGCCGGGAGCCGGAGCTGAGTCATCTCGAGGCGGTCGGCTGATGGCGTTGGGGCGGGCGTTCGCGGTGGCCATCCGCGGGCTGGACGGCATCACAGTGGAGATCGAGGCCGATATCACCAGCGGTCTTCCGGGTGTGTTCCTGGTGGGGTTGCCCGATACCGCTTTGCAGGAGGCGCGCAATCGGGTGCGGGCGGCGATCACCAACTGCGATAACAGCTGGCCTGACACCCGGTTGACGTTGGCGCTGTCGCCGGCGACCTTGCCCAAGGGCGGCTCGGCCTATGACTTGGCATTGGCCTCGGCGGTGATGTCGGCGCAGCTCAAGCAGCAGTGGCCGGCATTGGAGAAGACGGTGCTGCTGGGTGAGTTGGCACTCGATGGTCGGGTGCGGCCGGTCAATGGCGTGTTGCCCGCGGTGTTGGCGGCCAAACGCGATGGTTGGCCCGCGGTGGTGGTCCCGGTCGGGAATCTGGCCGAGGCCAGCCTGGTCGACGGTATCGAGGTGTGGGGTGTGCAGAGTCTGCGGCAGTTGCATGCCTGGTTCAAGGGCGCGGGACGGTTGACCGGTCGGATCGAGGATGTGGAGACGCCGTCGGCGCCGCCGTGTCCGGACCTGGCTGATCTGATCGGGCAGACCGAGGCGCGGATGGCCGTCGAGATCGCGGCGGCGGGGGCGCATCATCTGTTGTTCACCGGTCCGCCGGGTATCGGGAAAACGATGCTGGCGCAACGGTTACCGGGTCTGCTCCCGGTGTTGACCGATGAGGAGTCCATCGAGGTCACGGCGATTCATTCGATTGCGGGCACGCTGTCGCCGGACACCCCGCTGATCACAAGGGCGCCGTTCATCGCGCCGCACCACTCCTCGACCGTGGCGGCGATGGTCGGCGGCGGCACGGGACTGGCGCGCCCGGGCGCGGTCAGCCGGGCCCATCGCGGAGTGCTGTTCCTCGACGAATGCGCCGAGATCGCCACGAGTGTGTTGGAGGCATTGCGAACCCCTTTGGAGGACGGCGAGATCCGGCTCGCCCGTCGTGACGGTGTGGCCCGGTACCCGGCGCGATTCCAACTGGTGATGGCGGCCAACCCGTGCCCGTGCGCGCCCACGAATCCGGCCGACTGCCTGTGTAATCCGGGAGCCAAGCGACGATATCTGGGCAAGCTGTCCGGCCCGCTGATGGACCGCGTCGATCTCAAGGTCGAGATGCACGCGATCCGCTCGGGCGCGTTCACCCATGATGTGGCGGAACCGACCGCGGCGGTCCGCGACCGTGTCGCGGTCGCCCGCGCCACAGCGGCCGAGCGGTGGCAACGATTGGGTGTGCGCACCAACGCCGAGGTACCCGGCACCGCACTGCGCACCACCTTCCGGCCCGGCAATGCCACGATGGCGGTGCTGCGGGCCGCCGTGGACCGGGGAAAGCTCAATCTGCGCGGTGCCGATCGCACGCTGCGTATCGCCTGGTCGATCGCCGATCTGGCCGGCGCGCAATCACCGACTCCCGAGCACGTGGCCACCGCGTTGAGCTTCCGCCAAGGCGGTGCGCGATGACTGATGATGTGCGACGCGCCTGGGCATACCTGTCGCGGGTCGCCGAGCCGCCCAACCATGAACTTGCCAAACTGGTTGCCACACATGGTCCCGTCGATGCCGCCGCGATCATCCGGGCCGGAGCGGAACCGGTCGAGTTGCGCAACGCGGTGTCGGCGCGCCGGGATATCGACTGTGCAGCAGCGGATCTGGAGATGCTCGATCGGCGCGGCGGCCGGTTGATCACCATCGACGATCCGCAGTGGCCGCACCTGGCGTTCGGGGTGTTCGGCTCGCCACTTGTCACCGGGCGGGAGTCGGGCCGATCCCCGCTGGTCTTGTGGGCGCTGGGGCCTGCGGCGCTCGATGATGTGGCGGCACGCTCGGCGGCCATCGTGGGGACCCGCGCGTGCACGCCATACGGGGAGTACATGGCGGCCGATCTGGCCGCCGGTCTGGCCGAGCGCGATGTGGCCGTGGTATCCGGCGGTGCGTACGGCATCGACGGTGCTGCGCACCGCTCGGTGCTGGTGGGCGAGGGCATCACCGTGGCGGTACTGGCCTGCGGTGTCGACGTGTCCTACCCCGCTGGGCATTCCGGAATGCTGCATCGGATCGCGGCGAGTGGTCTGGTGCTCAGCGAGTACGCGCCGGGGGAGCGGCCTACTCGGTACCGGTTCCTGACCCGCAACCGGTTGGTGGCCGCGCTCGGCGGTGCGACGGTGGTGGTCGAGGCGGGCTTGCGCAGCGGTGCGGCCAACACGGCCGCCTGGGCGAAGGCGATGGGCAGAACCGTGTGCGCGGTGCCCGGGCCGGTCACCTCGGCCGCTTCGGCGGGCTGCCATGTATTGATCAGGAACGGGACGGCGGAATTGGTCGGCCGAGCCGAGGAGATAGTCGAAATCGTCGGCAGGATAGGCGAACTGGCCGATGAGCGGGAGCATCCGCAGATGCCCCTGGACGGACTGTCCAGAGAGGAGATGCGGGTGTACGAGGCGTTGCCCGCGCGCGGGTTGCGCAGCGTCGAGCAGATCGCCGTCGATGCCGGGATACCGGCCGAGCACGTGCTCGGGCCGCTGGCGCTGCTGGAGATCGCAGGCCGAGTGGAGCGTCGCAACGGGCGGTGGCGGATCACCTGCGGCTGATGCGGAGCCCACCGCGACCCGAGCGTGGCTCGTAGAGTGGTGAACGGATCAGCTGACGATATTGCGAGGTAGTGCCATGGCAGGACGCCCTATTCATACGTTCGAAGTGATCAGCAAGCTGCAGCTGACACCGCACATGATTCGTCTGGTGCTCGGCGGTGTCGGGTTCGACACCTTCAAGCCCGGCGGGTTCACCGACTCCTACGTCAAGATCGTCATCGTCCCGGCCGATGTCGACGTCGTGGCACTGCCGCACCCGTTGACCCTGGACAGCTTCAACGAGCTGCCCGAGTCCAAGCGTCCGACGGTGCGCACGTACACGGTGCGCAGCATCGACGACGCCACACGTCAGATCGCCATCGACTTCGTCGTGCACGGCGAACTGGGCGTGGCAGGTCCCTGGGCGGCGGCCGCCGAACCGGGACAGCAGGTGTATCTGATGGGACCCAGCGGCGCCTATGCACCCGATCCGGCGGCCGACTGGCATCTGCTCGCCGGTGACGAGTCGGCGATACCCGCCATCAGTGCGGCGTTGGAAGCGCTGCCGCCCAACGCAATCGGCCAGGCCTTCATCGAAGTCAGTGGCCCCGACGACGTGCTTGAACTGATCGGTCCGGAGGGCGTCGACGTGCACTGGATCTACCGCGGTGGCCGCGCCGATCTGGTCAGCGAAAGTCAGGCAGGCGACCACGCCCCGCTGATCACCGCGGTGAAGGAGGCGAAGTGGCTGCCCGGACAGGTCCAGGTCTTCGTGCACGGCGAAGCACAGGCCGTGATGCACAATCTGCGGCCATACCTGCGCAAGGAACGCGGTGTCGAGGCCAAGTGGGCGTCCATCTCGGGCTACTGGCGCCGCGGCCGCACCGAAGAAACTTTCCGCGAATGGAAGTCGGAGCTAGCCAAAGCCGAGGCGGGCCAGACAGACTGACCCCATGGCATACGGCGACTACCAGCTGGAGATCTACCTACAAGGGCTGGCGGGGGTGCTGCCGTCGTATCCGATCCTGTTCGCCGAACTGGAACAGCGAGCCGAATACGCGTTGTCACCGTCTGTGTGGTCCTACGTGGCCGGCGGAGCGGGTGACGAGCGCACCCAACGGGTGAACGTCACCGCGTTCGAGCGCTGGGGTCTGATCCCGCGGATGGGGGTCGGGGCCACCGAACGACATCTCGAGATCGAGTTGTTCGGTCTGACACTGCCGTCCCCGGTCTTCATGGCGCCCATCGGCGTCACCGGCATCTGCAGCCAGGACGGTCATGGTGATCTCGCCGTCGCCCGGGCCGCGGCACGGACCGGGGTGCCGATGACGGTCTCGACCCTGACGGCCGATCCGCTGGAGGACGTCGCAGCCGAATTCGGCGACACCCCCGGTTTCTTCCAGCTCTACACCCCCAAGGACCGGGACTTGGCCGCCAGCCTGGTCTCGCGGGCCGAGAAGGCCGGCTATAAGGCCATCATCGTCACCCTCGACACCTGGGTGCCGGGCTGGCGCCCGCGCGACCTGAGCACCTCCAACTTCCCGCAGCTACGCGGCAAATGCCTGTCCAATTACATGAGCGACCCGGTGTTCCGGGCCAGCCTGGCCCAATCACCCGAAGAGAATCCGCAGGCCGCGATCCTGAAATGGGTGAGCACCTTCGGTCAACCCGTGACGTGGGATGACCTGCGCTGGCTGCGGGACCAGACGACGCTGCCGCTGATCGTCAAGGGCATCCAGCACCCCGACGATGTCCGGCACTCCATCGACGCCGGGATGGACGGCATCTATTGCTCCAACCACGGCGGCAGGCAGGCCAACGGCGGGTTGCCTGCCATCGACTGCCTGCCCGAGGTGATCGAGGCCGCCGACGGGGTGCCGGTGCTTTTCGACTCCGGCATCCGCAGCGGTACCGACATAGTCAAGGCACTGGCATTGGGTGCCTCCGCCGTCGGCGTCGGCCGGCCCTATGTCTACGGACTCGCGCTCGGCGGCACCGACGGGGTGGTCCACGTGCTGCGGTCGCTGCTGGCCGAGACCGACCTGACGATGGCCATCGATGGCTATCGCAGCCTGGCCGATCTCACCCCGGACTCGTTGCGGCGCGTCCACTAGACACCTTCGGTAATTCTGCGACCGTGAAGCTGTGACCGAGCCACCGATCGAGACCCTGCTCGTGGAATTCGACGAGTATCTCGAGTTGAACCGCGGGCGATCGGCACATACCCGCCGGGCCTATCTGTCCGACCTGCGTTCGCTGTTCGAGTTCACCGGCGGCGGACTGAGCACCCTGACCCTGCCGCGGCTGCGGTCCTGGCTGGCCGCTCAGGCCGGTGCCGGGGCGGCGCGCAGCACGCTGGCCAGGCGCACCTCCGCGGTGAAGACCTTCACCGGCTGGGCACTGCACCGCGGGCTGCTCGGCACCGACCCGGCCGCGCGGCTGCAGACACCGAAATCGCACCGCGTGCTGCCTGCCGTGCTACGTCAAGACCAGGCCCTCGATGCCATGGATGCCCTCAGTATCGGTGCGCAGCAACATGATCCGCTGGCCCTGCGGGACAGGGTGATCGTCGAGCTGCTGTATGCGACGGGGATCCGGGTCAGCGAGCTGTGCGGGCTGGATGTCGACGATATCGATTCCGCGCGCCGGCTGCTGCGGGTCCTGGGCAAGGGCAACAAGGAGCGCACCGTGCCCTACGGCGAACCTGCCGAGGATGCGCTCACGGCCTGGCTGCAGACCGGTCGACCCGCGCTGGCCACCGCACACTCGGGTCCGGCGCTGCTGTTGGGCGCCCGCGGCGGTCGGCTGGATCAGCGGCAGGCGCGCACCGTCGTGCACCAGACCATGGCTGCCGTCGACGGGGCGCCCGATCTAGGCCCGCACGGCCTTCGGCACAGTGCGGCCACCCACCTGCTCGAAGGCGGTGCAGATCTCCGTGTGGTCCAGGAACTGCTAGGCCACTCGACGTTGGCGACCACCCAGCTCTACACCCACGTCAGCGTGGCCAGGCTGCGCTCGGTGCACGATCAGGCTCATCCGCGGGCTTGATCGTGATTTCGGCGCGCTCGCGCTCGGTGAGCGGACGTCAGCGCGCCGAAATCGGCTTGAGCACGATCGGTGTCCCTGCCAGCAGCCCCAACGGATCGACATAGTCCGCCCGCGCGGCCGGGCCCCACATCGCGCCCCAGTGCAGGCAGGCGTTCACCGGGCAGCCGGGATGACCGGCGTGCAGGGTGCCCAGCGCGGTCCGCGCCGCGACACGCTGCCCGGCCCGCACCGCGGCTTCGACCGGCTCGTAGCTGGTCCGCAACCCGCCCGGATGCTGCACCGATACCAGCGGCCGACCGGCCAGCACCGCGGCGAACACGACGACACCCTCGGCTGCCGCGTACACGGTCTGCCCGTCGCTCCCGCCCAGATCGACGCCCCGATGACCGGATCGCCAATTCGGCTGCGGGGCGTCGAAACCCCGGGTGACCGCGGGGTCGGGTCGCAACGGCCAGGACAACCGCGCCGTCTCGGCCCACGCCGGCGCCGCCGCGGTCAGCGCCGCGACGACGATGGTCACAGTCCATCTCATCTGCCCAGTTCAGCGCGCTATCGTGGGAATCGGAACCCCGCACCGGCCGACTGTGGACGAACAGGCGTTTGTGGAATCCGCGCGTGGTAAAAGCACCTGTTCCCACGGTGTAAACTTCTTCCCGCAGCTCACATCCGTGGGCTGACTTCGCGCGTCTGCATCGCAGTGCTGTCCTTTCGAACCGGACAGCGTTGCAACCAGCATGCCGGGCGGTCCCGACCGGGAAACCGGACGGGTCCGGCAGCAGCAGGCGCCAGGGCGCGGCATCAACCGATGTCGGGCATCAACCGAACACCTAGTGAGGTACCACCATGGCCGTCGTGACCATGAAGCAGCTGCTCGACAGCGGCACCCATTTCGGACACCAGACCCGGCGCTGGAACCCCAAGATGAAGCGGTTCATCTTCACCGACCGCAACGGCATCTACATCATCGATCTGCAGCAGACGCTGACCTACATCGACTCGGCTTACGAGTTCGTCAAGGAAACCGTGGCCCACGGCGGCAGCATCATGTTCGTCGGTACCAAGAAGCAGGCGCAGGAATCGATCGCCGAAGAGGCGACCCGCGTGGGCATGCCCTACGTGAACCAGCGCTGGCTCGGCGGCATGCTCACCAACTTCTCCACCGTGCACAAGCGCCTTCAGCGGATGAAGGAGCTGGAGGCCATGGAGCAGACCGGTGGCTTCGAGGGTCGCACCAAGAAGGAAATCCTCATGCTCACGCGTGAGAAGAACAAGCTGGAGCGCTCGCTCGGCGGTATCCGGGACATGGCCAAGGTTCCCTCGGCTGTCTGGGTCGTCGACACCAACAAGGAGCACCTGGCCGTTGCCGAGGCCCGCAAGCTGAACATCCCGGTCATCGCGATCCTGGACACCAACTGCGATCCCGACGTGGTCGACTACCCGATCCCGGGTAACGACGACGCCATCCGCTCGGCTGCGCTGCTGACCAAGGTGATCGCCTCCGCGGTCGCCGAGGGTCTGCAGGCTCGCTCGGGCGCCGGCAAGGCCGAGGCAGGCCAGGACGCCGCCGCCGAGCCGCTCGCCGAGTGGGAGCAGGAGCTGCTCGCCGGTGCGACCACCGGTGCCGCAGAGGGCGCTCCCGCCGCCGAGACCACCACTGACGCTTCCTAAATCTTTTCAGGAGAAGGCTTTATGGCTAACTACACCGCTGCCGACGTCAAGCGCCTGCGGGAGCTGACCGGCGCCGGAATGATGGACTGTAAGAACGCGCTGGCCGAATCGGACGGCGATTTCGACAAGGCCGTCGAGCTGCTGCGCATCAAGGGCGCCAAGGATGTCGGCAAGCGCGCCGAGCGCGCGACCGCCGAGGGTCTGGTGGCCGCCAAGGACGGCGTGCTGATCGAGCTCAACTCGGAGACCGACTTCGTCGCCAAGAACGCCGAGTTCCAGGGCCTTGCCGACACGATCGTGGCTGCCGCACTGGAGGCGAAGGCCGGCGATGTCGAGGCGCTCAACGCAGCCAAGGTCGGCGATTCGACGGTCGAGCAGGCCGTTGCCGACCTGTCGGCCAAGATCGGCGAGAAGCTGGTCCTGCGCCGCGCCGCGTACTTCGACGGTCAGGTGGAGACCTACCTGCACAAGCGCGCCGCGGATCTGCCGCCGGCCGTGGGTGTGCTGGTGGAGTACACCGGTGATGACAAGAGTGCCGCTCACACCGTGGCCCTGCAGATCGCCGCGCTGAAGGCCAAGTACCTCACCCGTGAGGACGTGCCGGAGGACATCGTCGCCAACGAGCGTCGTATCGCCGAAGAGACCGCCAAGGCCGAGGGCAAGCCCGAGCAGGCGCTGCCCAAGATCGTGGAGGGTCGCGTGACCGGCTTCTACAAGGACGTCGTGCTGCTGGACCAGCCGTCGGTGTCCGACAACAAGAAGACCGTCAAGGCGCTCCTCGACGAGGCAGGCGTGACCGTGACCCGGTTCGTCCGCTTCGAGGTCGGCCAGAACTAACACGTTTCGTCTCGGCAGAACCCCGCGTCACCTCGGTGACGCGGGGTTCTCTGCTTTCGCGCGGTGCCGTGGTACGGACTGGTACCGTCGGTCGAATGGCCCGCATCCACGCTTTCGGCGATGACGCTCTCGGTGACCACGACGCGGTCGGATTGGCGGCCGCGTTGCGCGCCGGGGCGGTATCGCGCGCCGAGGTCATCGAGGCAGCCGTCGCCCGCGCCGAAGCGGTCGACCCCGCACTGAACGGATTGGCCTACCGCGCCTACGACCGGGCGCGCGCATCCGCCGCACGGGGTGGCTTCTTCGCCGGAGTGCCCACCTTCATCAAGGACAACGCCGACGTGGCCGGTATGCCCACGATGGATGGCACCGACGCCTGGACGCCGCGGCCCGCACCCGCCGACGGTGATTTCGCGCGCGCCTATCTGGGTACCGGACTTGTCGCACTGGGCAAGACGCAGCTCTCGGAGTTCGGGTTCAGCGCCTCGGCCGAGCATCCGCGCCTCGGTGCGGTGCGCAACCCGTGGGACACCGACCACACCGCGGGCGCGTCGTCATCGGGATCCGGTGCGTTCGTCGCCGCCGGTGTGGTCCCGATCGCCCATGCCAACGACGGTGGTGGTTCGATTCGCATCCCGGCCGCGTGCAACGGACTGGTCGGCCTGAAGCCGACGCGTGGCCGGCTACCGCTGGACCGGCAGATGCGCCAGATGCCGTTGCGGATCGTCGCCAACGGTGTGGTGACCCGATCGGTCCGCGACACGGCCGCCTTCTACCGGGAGATGGAGCTGCTCTACCGCAATCCCAAACTTCCTGCCATCGGTGACGTGACCGGACCGGGGCGGCGTCGCCTGCGCATCGCGGTCACCACCGAATCGATTGCCCGCGCGGCAGGCCCGCAGGTCCGCGAGGCGACCATGAAGACCGCGGCGTTGTTGGAGGGGCTCGGCCACCAGGTCACCGAGATCGCCAACCCGATCCCGTCCTCTTTCATCGACGACTTTCTGCACTATTGGTCGCTGCTGGCCTTCGCCCTGGTGCGTGGCGGTAAGCGCACCTTCGGGGCCAGCTTCGACCCGGACCGGCTGGACAACCTGACGCGGGGACTGGAGCGGCTGGCCGCCCGCAATCTGCACCGTATGCCGCTGGTCATCACCCGCCTGTCGCGGATCCGCCGGATCACCGCGCAACTGGGCCATCGCTACGACGTCCTGCTGATGCCGACGCTGGCCGATGTCACGCCCCGGGTCGGACACCTCGATCCCACCGCGGATTATCGGCAGATCATCGACCGGCTGATCGATTGGGTGGCCTTCACGCCGTTGCAGAACGTCACCGGTGACCCCGCGATCTCCTTGCCGCTGAGCACATCTGACGACGGTTTGCCGCTCGGTGCGATGTTCGCCGCGACCCAGGGCAACGAGCGCGTGCTGTTGGAGCTGGCTTTCGAGTTGGAGCAGGCCAGTCCGTTTGCGCGTATCCAGGACTGATGTCCTGAACCTAGTTGCGGTCCGAACCGACCGCGGCCAGAATCCGTTTCAGCGCGCTACGGTCGGCATCACTCAGCCGGCCGAGCACGCGGTGTTCGGCCGCGCGGATGCCCTCATCGGTGCGGGTGAGCAGCATCCGGCCCGCGCGGGTCAGCTCGGCCGGTCGGGCGCGCCCGGAGGGCACGCTGGCCGGTCGCGTCACCAGGCCACGATCCTGCAGCGCGCGCAGCACCATGTTCGTCGCCTGTGGCGAGACCGAAAGGTCCCGTGCCAGATCGGCATTGGACCGGCCGGGCGACTTGGACAGGATGCGCATGCAGAGGTATTGCGGGAAGGCGAGATTCAACGGTTCGAGGACGCTGGCGGTCACATCGGTGCGCAACCGCATCGCGGCGCGGTGCAGCAGATAGCCCAATGGTTGATCCGCCTGCGACGACGACATGTCAACAATGTTGACACATATCAACCAGGTTGATAAACCGGAATCATGACGACGCCCGAGCCGCAGGAAATATTCGAACAGGCCTACCGGGGCGATGCGCCCGAGTTCCAGGGGGTCCGTCCGCCGTGGAGTATCGGCGCGCCGCAACCCGAGATCGCGGCGCTCATCGAGGCCGGCAAGGTGCACGGTGACGTCTTGGATGCCGGGTGCGGTGAGGCGGCCACCGCGCTGGAGCTGGCGGCCAGGGGCTTCACCACCGTCGGTCTGGATCAGTCGCCGACGGCCATCGAGCTCGCCCGCGCCGAGGCTGCTCGCCGCGGGCTGACGACCGCCACCTTCGCGGTGGCCGATATCAGCTCGTTCACCGGCTATGACGGCCGCTTCGGCACCATCATCGACTCCACGCTGTTCCACTCGATGCCGGTGGAGTTGCGGGAGGGGTATCAACAGTCCATCGTG
This sequence comes from Mycolicibacterium sp. 22603, assembly GCA_052044345.1. Taxonomy (GTDB): domain Bacteria; phylum Actinomycetota; class Actinomycetes; order Mycobacteriales; family Mycobacteriaceae; genus Mycobacterium. The sequence continues at coordinate 323,872 of JBQEMX010000003.1, read as the reverse complement.
CGGGCAGCCGCACCGGGTGCGTCCTATCACGTGCTCGTCTTCGACGCCGGAGCGCTCCGCAACGGCGGTCCCGTCAACGCCGTCACCGAGTCCGAGCTGCGGGACGTGGTCGGCAGGTACTGGCAGATCGACGAGATCCGCCCGGCCCGCATCCATGCCAACCTCCCCGATGCGATCCTGACGGCCGGACCTTTTGCCGGTAATGACATCCGCGACGAGCCCACCGGCCTGAAATCGGTCGGCGCGTGGCTGCTGTCCGCTCATCTGGGCTGACCGCCGACCCGGTCACGACGTGCCCCTGCGACCCGAGCGTGGCCGGGGCACGTTGATGAGGCAGGATTGTCTGCGAATTCTGTGTCGCGGGACCGAAGGAGTCTGATGGCAGAGCCACCCACCGCCAGCCCCGGAGTCATTCGACCCGCCTATACGCGGGTCCTGCTCAAGCTCGGTGGGGAGATGTTCGGCGGGGGACAGGTCGGGTTGGATCCCGATGTCGTCGCCCTGGTGGCCCGCCAGATCGCCGACGTGGTGCGCGCCGGTGCGCAGGTCGCAGTCGTCATCGGTGGCGGCAACTTCTTCCGAGGCGCCCAACTGCAGCAGCGCGGGATGGAACGCACCCGCAGCGACTACATGGGCATGCTCGGCACCGTCATGAACAGCCTTGCGCTGCAGGATTTCCTGCAGAAGGAGGGCATCGACACCCGGGTGCAGACCGCCATCACGATGGGTCAGGTCGCCGAGCCCTACATCCCGCTGCGGGCGCGTCGGCATCTGGAGAAGGGCCGCGTGGTCATCTTCGGTGCGGGAATGGGCTTGCCGTACTTCTCCACCGACACCACCGCCGCGCAGCGCGCCCTGGAGATCGGCGCCGAGGTGGTGCTGATGGCCAAGGCCGTCGACGGTGTGTTCACCGCGGACCCCCGCAAGGTGCCCGATGCCGAACTGCTGACCACCATCACCCACCGCGAGGTGATCGACCGCGGCCTGCAGGTGGCCGATTCGACCGCCTTCAGCCTCTGCATGGACAACGGCATGCCGATTCTGGTGTTCAATCTCCTCACCGATGGCAATATCGCGCGAGCGGTCGCAGGTGAGAAGATCGGAACTCTGGTCACCAGCTGAGCGCGCTTCTAAGGAGATAGACACGTGATCGACGAAACCCTCTTCGACGCCGAGGAGAAGATGGAGAAGGCGGTGTCGGTGGCTCGCGACGACCTGTCGTCGATCCGCACCGGCCGCGCCAACCCGGGCATGTTCTCCCGCCTGAACATCGACTACTACGGGTCGATGACCCCGATCACCCAGCTGTCCAGCATCAACGTGCCGGAGGCGCGGTTGGTGGTGATCAAGCCGTACGAGGCCAACCAGCTCAAGGCCATCGAGGACGCGATCCGCAACTCCGACCTGGGGGTCAACCCGTCAAACGACGGCAGCGTCATCCGGATCTCGATCCCGCAGCTCACCGAGGAACGCCGTCGCGAACTGGTCAAACAGGCCAAGGGCAAGGGTGAGGACGCCAAGGTGTCGGTGCGCAACATCCGGCGCAAGGCCATGGATGAGCTGGCCCGGATCAAGAAAGACGGCGAGGCCGGCGAGGACGAGGTCGGACGCGCCGAGAAGGACCTGGACAAGACCACCGGGCAGTACGTGACCCAGATCGACGAACTGGTCAAGCACAAAGAAGGCGAGCTGTTGGAGGTCTGATGACCTTTCAGCAGCGCAGTCCCGTGGTAGACGCCGAAAAACCGAAGAAGCCCTCGCGTGCGGGTCGTGACCTGCCCGCGGCCATCGCCGTCGGCGTCGTGCTCGGCGGGCTGGCCATCGGCACGTTGTTGTTCGCCCCGCTGTGGTGGCTGCCGCTGTTGGCCGTCGCGATCGCCATCGCCACCCATGAGGTGATCCGGCGGCTGCGCGAGCACGGTTTCGTCCTGCCGACCATGCCGTTGCTGGTCGGGGGCCAGGCGATGATCTGGCTGACGTGGCCGTTCGGCGCCGCCGGAATGCTGGGCGCCTACGCGGGCACCATCGTGATCTGTATGGTCTGGCGGCTGCTTGGCCAAGGACTGAACAAGCAGCCCATCAACTATCTGCGCGATATCGCGGTATCGGTGTTGCTGGCGACGTGGGTGCCGCTGTTCGCGGCGTTCACCGCGCTGCTGATCTTCGCCGACAACGGCGGGGAGCGGGTGTTCACCGTGATCGCCACCGTCGTGTTCGCCGATATCGGCGGATACGTCGCCGGCGTGTTGTTCGGCAAACACCTGATGGCACCGGCGATCAGCCCCAAGAAGTCCTGGGAGGGGATGGGCGGCTCACTGGTCTTCGGCACCGCCGCCGCGATCCTGTCGGTGGCCTTGTTGCTGGACCGGCCGGCGTGGATCGGTATACCGCTGGGTGTGCTGCTGGTCATCACCGGCGTGCTGGGGGACCTGGTGGAATCTCAAGTCAAACGCGATCTCGGGATCAAGGACATGGGCACGCTGCTACCCGGGCACGGCGGGATCATGGATCGCATCGACGCGATGCTGCCCTCGGCCGTGGTCGGATGGATCGTGCTGACGCTGCTCGCCTGAGTCCGGCCGGAATTCGTTGCCGGCCCGCCCGCAATGGGATACTGGGACAGATCATGGCCGTTTCCCTTCCGCTGGTTTTCGACGCCCCGCGCCGCGCGCTGCCGCCGCGGCATCTCGCCGACCTCGACGCCGACGGTCGCATTGCCGCCGTCACCGAGCTGGGCCTGCCGAAATTCCGGGCCAAACAGCTGGCCAACCACTATTACGGCAGGCTGAGCGCCGACCCGAGGGAGATGACCGATCTGCCCGCCGCGGTGCGCGAGCAGGTGGCCGAGGCGTTGTTCCCCACCCTGATCCAGCCCGCCAAGCAGATCCAGTGCGATGCCGGCGAGACCCGCAAGACGCTGTGGCGCGCCGTCGATGGCACCACCTTCGAGTCGGTCGTGATGCGCTATCCGAAGCGCAACACCGTGTGCATCTCCTCACAGGCCGGGTGCGGGATGGCGTGCCCGTTCTGCGCCACGGGCCAGGGCGGTCTGCAGCGCAACCTGTCCACCGCCGAGATCCTGGAACAGGTGCGGGCGGCAGGGCAGGTCTTGCGCACCGAGCACTCCGAAGGGATCGCGGACTCCGCCCGCGGTGGCAGGCTCTCCAACATCGTCTTCATGGGGATGGGGGAGCCGCTGGCCAATTACAACCGGGTCGTCGCCGCCGTCCAGAGAATCACGGCGTCATCGCCTGACGGGTTCGGCATCAGCGCCCGGTCGGTGACCGTGTCCACGGTCGGGCTGGCTCCGGCCATCCGCAAGCTGGCCGACGAGAAGCTGGGTGTGACGCTGGCCTTGTCATTGCACACCCCTGACGACGAACTGCGCGACACCCTGGTTCCGGTGAACAACCGGTGGAAGGTCGACGAGGTCCTCGACGCCGCCCGGTACTACGCCGATGTGACGGGCCGCCGGGTCTCGGTGGAGTACGCGCTGATCCGCGATGTCAACGATCAGCCATGGCGCGCGGACCTTCTCGGCAAGAAGCTGCACAGCAAGCTCGGCCCGCTGGTCCACGTGAACCTGATCCCGCTGAATCCCACACCGGGCAGCGAGTGGGACGCGAGTCCCAAACCGGTCGAGCGTGAGTTCGTGCGACGGGTACAGGCCAAGGGCGTGTCGTGCACCGTGCGCGATACGCGTGGCCGCGAGATCGCGGCGGCCTGCGGCCAATTGGCCGCCGAGGGCTGAGCTACTTGATGCCGACGGCGTGGCGCAGCTGCGCCAAGAACTGGGCATCGTCATCGCTGCGCACGATGTAATGCGATATCGCCACCCTGATCACGGTCGCGGCCTTCACCTCGGCGTTCGCGCCGCTGAGCAATTTCAGCAGGCGCGCCCGCATGACGGGGATGACATAGCCCAGCTGCTTGATGACGACCTCGGGTTCGATGTCCACCACCCGGACCCCGGAATACGATTGCTGGTACTCGACGATGAAACGCAATGCGGCATCGAGCTTTTCGGTACCCCGCAGACCGGCGGTCGCCGCACCCATCCCGGTGTCGAACAGGTCGGACTCGTACCTGCCGAAGGCGCGCAACAGCTCTTCCTTCGATGCGAACCACCGGTACAACGTGGGCCGGGACACCCCGGCCTGCAATGCGACCTCCGACAGGCTCAGTTTGGTCTGACCGTTGCGGCCCAGCACCTCGGCGGTGGCGGCGAGGATCCGGCGCTGCGTCGAGGTGTCCTCGGCACCGTCGGAATGTGCGGTCAGAGGCTTGTTCACGCCCATGATGCTAGTAGGACCGCCGAGCATTGATGGTCTCGAGCAGCTGCTGAACCTGTTGCGAGTGCACGGCGCCGCCGCTGAGCGAGGCGATCCGACCGACCGGAAGCGACGACAGCATCCGCAGCATGTCGGTACCGAGATCCGGTCCCGATTCGCCGTCAGGTGCCGCCTCGGCCATCGCGGCCATCACCACCGGTGCGGCCTCTGGATCCGACAGCAACTCCCCGATGGTGGAGTCCATGGTGAACGAGGTCGGTACCGCGTCACCGGACACGGCGACCGTGGTGCTCAGGCGCATGTCACGGCTGGAGGCGCCCGCACCGATCGAATAGTCACCGGGTTCGACGACCCACCGCGACGCGGAGACATCCCAATAGGCGAGTTCGGCACGCGCGACGGTGATCTCGACGGTACGTCGGTCACCGGGCGGCAGGGTCAGCTCACCGAAACCGACCAACCAACGAGGCGGCCGAGACACCCGGGACTGCGTGCGGCCTGCGTAGATCTGCACCACCTCGCGGCCCAGCCGTGTTCCGGTGTTCGTCACCGTCACCCGCACTGTGAAGCGGTCGGTTCCCTCTTCGACCGTCAGATCGTCGTAGCTGAAGCTGGTATAGGACAGGCCGTGCCCGAACGGGAACGTCACGTCCAGATCACGCGCGTCATAACCCCGGTATCCGACGAAAACCCGCTCCCCGTAGATGATCTTGCCGTTCTGGGCCGGGAAGTTCAGATATGCGGGACAGTCCTGCAGGCGGACCGGCACGGTTTCGGTGAGCTTGCCCGACGGATTGACCGCGCCGAAGAGCACATCGGCGATGGCCGCCCCGCCGCCCTGCCCGAGCAGGGCGCCGTCCAGGACCGCCGGTGCCAGCTCTGCGACGGGCTGCAGCCGCACCACCCCACCATGGCTGACCACGGCCACCGTGCGCGGCTGGGCGCGGACGACCGCCGCCAGCAGTTGAAGCTGCTCGTCGGGAAGCTCGATATCGGTACGGTCGAAGCCCTCGGATTCGTCCTCGGCGGGCAGGCCGAGGAAGACCACGGCGGCGTCGGCGGCAGCGACCGCGGTAAGGGTGTCCTCGGTGATGCCGTCGGCATGGCTGACCGCGCCGGCACGGATCTCGATCTCCTCCAGCGGGATATCCAGCCGGGTCGGGTTCACATGTGAGCTGCCGCCGCCCTGGTAGCGCGGCGCGACGGCGAATGCGCCGACGACGGCGACCGATGATGCCGGGTTCAGCGGCAGCACATCACCGTCGTTCTTGAGCAGCACGATCGAGCGTGCGGCCGCGGCGCGAGCCAGGCCATGGTGCTCGTCGATATCGAATGATGCTGTCGCCGAGTCGTGTTCGTTGACCCGCCGGGCCAGCCGGGCCACCCGACCGGCGGCTCGGGTCAGAACGTCGGCGGCCAGGTCGCCGGAGTCGACCGCGGCACAGACCGCGGCGTCGGTGCTGCCGCCGGTGCCCGGCATCTCCAGATCCAGCCCAGCGGCGACCGCGGCGACCCGGTCGCGCACGGCACCCCAATCGCTGACCACGGCACCGTCGAAACCCCACTCGTCGCGCAGCACGGTGGTCAACAGCCACTCGTTCTCGGCCGCGTACACGCCGTTGATGCGGTTGTAGGAACACATCACCGTCCAGGGTCGGGCACGGGTGATGATGTGTTCGAAACCACGCAGATAGATCTCGCGCAGGGTCCGCTCGTCGACCTCGGAGCTGACCCGCATCCGATCGTCTTCGGCGTTGTTGGCCGCAAAGTGCTTCGGTGAGGCTGCGATCCCGCGGCTCTGCACACCGGATACCCACGCCGCACCCAGCACCCCGGTGAGCAACGGGTCCTCGGAAAAGTACTCGAAGTTGCGACCGCACCGGGGATCTCGCTTGATGTTCACCCCGGGGCCCAGCAACACGTCGACACCGAGCGCCCGCGCCTCGGTCCCCAGCGCGATGGCAACCCGGTGCACCAGATCCGGGTCCCACGACTGCGCCAAACCCGCTGCCGGAGGGAAACAGGTGGCCGGCTCGCTTGCGGCGATGCCGACGTGATCGGCGGCACCGGACTGCTTGCGCACACCATGCGGACCATCGGTCAGCACGATCGACGGGACATCCCCGACGGCTTTGGTGGTCCAGAACGTGGCGCCGCTTCCGAGGGCGGCCTGATCGGCGGTGGACAGTGCGGTGATGTCATCGGAGCGCTCGGTCACCGTTCCCATTGTCCACAGCGGAGACTGCGGACCGTTCTCGTGTGGCGGCCGCATACGCGAGGACGCCCCGGAACCCATGGCTCCGGGGCGTCCTCGACAAGGTTGCGGGTCTAGCGGTACCAGCCGCGGCTGCGGGCGATCCAGTCGCGCGCCACGATTCCGAGGATCAGCACGGCGAAGAAGATGAGGAAGACATCCTCGACGTGTCCGACATGGTTGCCGTGGGTCATCACGACCAGGAAGATCGCGGCGAAGATGCCGATGATGTGCAGCACCCGGGGGTTCTCCACAGACCAGCCCCAGGCCGCCGAGGGCACATCTTCGGTATCGACGCCGTTGTGACGCTCGACCTCGGTGCTGGACACGCCTTCTCCTCACGTCCGGTGGACAGTGCGCCCATTCTGGCACATCGCGATCGTCGCGCCGGAACGAGGCGTGCGAACGGCCACCGGAACAGCCCGGGAAAAACGCGTGGAAAAGGGCCGATAGTGGGTACGTTGCGTGCGTGACGGAACGATTGCGCAGAAAATCCGTAGAGCAGTCCATCGCCGATACCGACGAACCGGGCACCCGGCTGCGCAAGGATTTGACCTGGTGGGACCTGACGGTCTTCGGTGTGTCGGTCGTCGTCGGCGCCGGGATCTTCACCGTCACCGCCTCCACGGCGGCCAACATCACCGGCCCGGCGATCTCGCTGTCGTTCATCCTGGCCGCCGTCACCTGTGGCTTGGCCGCCCTGTGCTATGCCGAGTTCGCCTCGACCGTGCCGGTGGCCGGTAGCGCCTACACGTTCTCCTATGCCACCTTCGGCGAGTTCGTCGCCTGGATCATCGGGTGGGATCTGATCCTGGAGTTCGCCGTCGGCGCCGCGGTGGTGGCCAAGGGCTGGTCGAGCTACCTGGGAACGGTCTTCGGATTCTCCGGCGGCGTGATCCAGGTCGGTCCGCTCGACTTCGACTGGGGGGCCCTGCTGATCGTCGGCACCGTTGCGGCGCTACTGGCGCTGGGCACCAAACTGTCCTCGCATTTCAGTCTCGTCATCACCGCGATCAAGGTGTCCGTGGTGCTGCTGGTGGTGATCGTCGGCGCCTTCTACATCAAGGCGGTCAACTACACCCCCTTCATCCCGCCGACCGAATCCGGGGAGTCCGCCGGTTCCGGTGTGGACCAGTCGGTGTTCTCGTTGCTGACCGGCGCGGCGGGCAGCCACTACGGCATCTACGGTCTGCTGGCGGGTGCGTCGATCGTGTTCTTCGCCTTCATCGGGTTCGACGTGGTCGCGACCACCGCCGAGGAGACCCGCAACCCCCAGCGCGACGTCGCCAGGGGCATCCTGGCCTCGTTGGCGATCGTTACCGTGCTCTACGTTGCGGTGTCGGTGGTGCTGTCCGGAATGGCCTCCTATGTGGACCTGAAGGCCGCCGGTGGGGGACATCCCAACCTGGCGACGGCCTTTGAGCTGAACGGTGTGGATTGGGCGGCCAAGGTCATCTCGATCGGTGCGCTGGCCGGCCTGACCACCGTGGTGATGGTGCTGATGTTGGGCCTGTCACGGGTGTTGTTCGCGATGTCACGTGACAACCTGTTGCCTCGCTCGCTCGCCCGCACCGGAACGCGGGGCACACCGGTGCGGATCACCGTCATCGTCGCCGTGCTGGTGGCGCTGGCCGCGTCGCTGTTCCCGGTCAACCGGCTCGAAGAGATGGTCAACGTCGGCACGTTGTTCGCCTTCGTGTTGGTGTCGGCGGGTGTGATCCTGCTGCGGCGCAGCCGCCCGGATCTCGAGCGCGGGTTCCGGGTGCCGTGGGTGCCGCTGCTGCCGATCGCCTCGATCATCGCGTGTCTGTGGCTGATGCTGAATCTGACCGCGCTGACCTGGATCAGGTTCATCGCGTGGATGGCGCTCGGTGTGCTGATCTATCTGGCGTACGGCCGCAGGCATTCGCTGGTGGGCCAGCGGCAGGCGTTGGACGGCAGGATCTGACTGCCGTCACTCAGCCGTAGGTGAACGAATACGCCTGCAGCCCACTCTCGAATGACACCTCGACGGTGCCGGCGCCCGCCGGGTCGTCGGCGATGATCTGGCGCATGTTCGGTGGACCGGTGACCGGCAGTTCGCGGGTGACACCATCGCGGGTGATCCGCACGGTGCCGTTACCGCCGACGACGAGATAGACGTTGCGCGCACGGTAGTTCAGTCGGATGGCCGCACCGTCCGCCTGCGCGGTGATGCCCTGATAATCCAGCGACCACGGCCCGCGCAGGGCGAAGCTGTCCGGGGCGAGTTGGTCCGGGAAGTCGAAGGTGTGGCTGCCCTCGTCGTACACCCCGGTGCCGCCGTAGTTGACCACCTTGCCGACGCTGAAGTACGTCTCCGGTGTGGTGGGGGCGGTCGGGGTGTCGTCCGAGCGTTCCGTCGCCGCGGGCAGGGCGGGGCCGTCGCCGTCGGAAAGAAGTTGGCGGATCAGCTTTTCGGTGGTGGCGTAGTCGCCCTCGCCGAACTTGATGTGGCGCACCACGCCGTCCTTGTCGATCAGGTAGTGGGCCGGCCAATAGCGGTTGCGATAGTTGGTCCAGGTCGAGAAGTTGTTGTCCATCGCCACCGGATAGGTGATACCGAGATCGGCGGCGCCGCTGACGACATTGTCGCGCACCTTCTCGAAGGCGTACTCGGGGGTGTGGACACCGATGACCTCCAGGCCGAGATCCCGGTAGGTCTCATACCAGTCGACCAGATGCGGTGCGGCACGCTGACAGTTGATACAGGAGTAGGCCCAGAAATCGATCAGGACCACCTTGCCGCGCAACGATTTCAGGTCGATCGGTGCATTGCCCGCAGTGTTGAGCCATGCCGTGATGCCCTTGATATCCGGTGCGGTGCCACAGCTTTCCAGCACGGGGGCACCGTTGGTGCAGTTGGACAACTCGGCGTTCTGCTCGTTGACCAGCCCACCGAGATCGAGCTGCTCGCGCAGCTGCTCCTCACCGCCGACCCGGTCCTGCAGGGCGCTGGTGTAGTCGGGGATGGCGCGCTGCAGCACCGCGGGGAGGTTGAACACTAGCGCCACGGCCAGTCCGATCGTGACCACTCCCGCGATGACGCGGATTTCGCGTTGCCGGCGACGGAAGGCCGTCACCCGCTCGGTGACCCGCCGCCCGGCCAGGGCGAAGAACAGCAGTGGTAGTGCGGCGCCGATCGCGAAGGACACTGTCAGGGCGATGATGTCGGCCCCGATGCTGCCGGTGGCGCCGGCGACGACGATCGCGGCCAGCACCGGACCGGCGCACGGCACGTACAACACGCCAAGGGTGAGGCCCAGGATGAAACCGCTGTTGCCGGAACCGAATTGCTTTTGCGGCAATTTCGAGAACGGTTTCTCCAGCAGGGCCTCGAACTGCGGGAAGATCAGCCCGAGGCCGATCGCCACCAAGGCCACGAGCGCCACCCAGCGGATGGTGTCCTGGGGCAGGTGGAGCAGCGACAGCAGCGCCGAACCGACCAGGGTGACCAAACTGAAGCTCAAGACCAGGCCGGCGATCACCAGGTAGGGGCGTAGCCGTGAGGCCAATGCGGGCCGGGCGGGGGCCTGAGTGCCCACAGCGTCGGCTGCTCCGCTGCCGGTGCTGCCGGAGAAGAAGATGACCGGTAACACCGGAAGGATGCATGGTGAGATGCCGGTGATCAGGCCACCGAGGAAGCCGATCGCGATGAGTGTGGCCATGTGAGTTATTCGTCACGGCAATGCTTTTGGATGGCCAGAACATGAATCAGCCCGGCCGGGGGACCGGCCGGGCTGATCGGGATCGAGAAGAGATCACATCGGGGGCATCAGCACCGTGTCGATGAGGTAGACGGTCGCGTTGGCGGTCTGGACGCCGCCGCACACCACGTTGGCGTCGTTGACCTTCAGGTCGGCCGGCATCATCATGTTCGGGACCGTCACGTTCACGTCGGCGCCTTGCATGGTCTTGTGCACGCCGACCACCTGCTCGGGGCTGGCCTGGCCCTCGACCACGTGGTAGGTCAGGATGCTGGTCAGCAGCGCCGAATCGGTCTTGAGGCGCTCGATGGTCGCCGGGTCGATCTTGGCGAACGCCTCATCGGTGGGCGCGAACACCGTCAGTGACGGTGCACTGTTGAGTGTGTCGACCAGGTTCACGTGCGGGTTGAGCTGACCGGACACCGCCTGGGTCAGGGTCTTGAGCATCGGGTTGTTCGACGCTGCGACGGCCACCGGATCGGCGGCCATACCGGTCACCGAGGCCGGACCGACCGGGTTCTGGGCGGCGTAGGCCGCGCAGCCCGGGCCGACCGGGGCGGCCTGGGCGACACCGGCCGAGGTGAACATGAGGCCGGTTGCGGCGGCGGCGCTACATGCGAGGCCGGCGAAGGTACGGGTCTTCAGCGAGAAAGTCATCGATGTGGTCCTTTACTTGGTCGTATCAACGTTTCGTATGCGGGAGCGGGACGGGGGCGAGGNCCGGTTCGGTGCCGGCTATCAGGCGGCCGGGGGCATCAGGACGGTGTCGATCATGTAGACGGTGGCGTTGGCGGTCTTCACGCCGCCGCACACCAGGCCGGCGTCGCCGACCTTGAGGTCATTGCCCGCACCGGTGACGGTGACGGGGGCGCCCTGAACGGTGGTGTGCTCACCGGCGATCTGGTCGGGGCTGGCCTGGCCGGGGACCACGTGGTAGGTCAGGATCGAGGTCAGCAGATCCGAGTCGGTCTTCAGGGTCTCCAGCGTGGCCGGATCGATCTTGGCGAAGGCGTCATCGGTCGGGGCGAACACGGTGAACTCGCCGCCGTTGAGGGTGTCGACCAGGTTGACGTTCGGGTTGAGCTGGCCCGAGAGCGCCTGGGTGAGGGTCTTGAGCATCGGGTTGTTGGAGGCGGCGACGGTCACCGGATCGGCGGCCATCCCGGTCACCGAGCCGGGGCCCTCGGGATTCTGTTCGGCATATGCGGCGCAGCCCGAACCGATCAGGTTGCCGGCGGGCGCGGCCATGCTGGAGGTGGTCTCCGGTGCCGCCATCGACGAGGTCATCGAGGAGATTGAGGAACTGGCTTCACTGGCACTGCTCTCGACTGACGACGAGCCGCCCGAACAGGCGGACAGCCCGAGCGCCGCGACGGCGGCGATTCCGGCGAATGCGATGCGATGCGGGTGGGTCAATGTCATGAGACTCAACTTCCTTGTTGGCGGGTGGCTGGTACCGACCCGGTTGGCCCTACATCGCTCATTCGGTGCCCACCGCGGCCCGGATGGGTCTGCACCGGAATTCGTGTCTGGGCGGGGCACAATGGTCGGTGTGAGTTCTGACCGCCGGCGCGTGCTGATCCTGGGTAGTACCGGGTCGATCGGCACCCAGGCCCTCGATGTGATCGCCGCGAACCCGGACAGTTTCGAAGTGGTGGGGTTGGCCGCCGGCGGCGGTAACGCCGAACTACTTGCTCGCCAGGCCGCCGAGACCGGCGTGACGAACGTGGCTGTCGCCGACCCCGACGCGCCCGTCGAGGCCCGCTACCGCGGACCGGATGCCGCCACCCGACTGGTCGAGGAGACCGGTGCCGATGTGGTGCTCAACGCGCTCGTCGGGGCGCTGGGCCTCAAACCCACGCTGGCTGCGCTGCACAGTGGCGCCCGGCTTGCGCTGGCGAACAAGGAGTCCCTCGTCGCCGGCGGGCCGCTGGCCCTGGCCGCCGCCGCCCCCGGTCAGATCGTGCCGGTGGACTCCGAGCACTCCGCGCTGGCGCAGTGTCTGCGCGGCGGGACCCCCGACGAGGTCGCCAGCCTGGTGCTGACCGCCTCGGGCGGACCGTTCCGAGGCTGGTCGGCGCAGGCATTGGAGGATGTCACCCCCGACCAGGCCGGTGCCCACCCCACCTGGTCGATGGGTCCGATGAACACGCTGAACTCGGCGACCCTGGTCAACAAGGGGCTTGAGCTGATCGAGACGCATCTGCTGTTCGGCGTCGACTACGACCGCATCGAGGTGGTCGTGCATCCCCAGTCGATCGTGCACTCGATGGTGACCTTCACCGACGGCTCGACGCTGGCCCAGGCCAGTCCGCCGGATATGAAGTTGCCGATCGCGCTGGCCCTGGGGTGGCCGGCACGGGTGCCCGGCGCTGCCGCGGCGTGTGACTGGACGACCGCCTCCACCTGGACGTTCGAACCGCTGGACGCGTCGGTGTTCCCGGCCGTCGACCTGGCCCGCGAGGCCGGTCGACGGGGCGGCAGCCTGACCGCGGTGTACAACGCCGCCAACGAGGAGGCCGCGGCCGCCTTCCTCGACGGCCGGATCCGTTTCCCGGCGATTGTCCGAACCGTTGCCGATGTGCTGCACGCCGCAGATCAGTGGGCCGCGCAACCAGCTACCGTGGAAGAGATACTCGAAGCGCAGGACTGGGCCCGAGCACGGGCCGGCAGCGCAATCGACCGGGAGGTAGTCGCAAGCCGATGATGTTCACTGTCGGCATCGTGCTCTTCGCACTGGCCATCCTCGCGTCGGTGGCGTTGCACGAGTGCGGGCACATGTGGGTGGCCCGAGCCACCGGGATGAAGGTGCGCCGCTACTTCGTCGGCTTCGGTCCGACGTTGTGGTCGACACGTCGACCCAACAAGCTCGGCAGTACCGAGTACGGCATCAAGGCCGTGCCGCTCGGCGGGTTCTGCGATATCGCCGGCATGACCGCCGTCGACGAGATCGCCGACGAGGACCGGCCCTACGCGATGTACCGCCAGAAGGTCTGGAAACGCGTGGCGGTGTTGTTCGCCGGTCCTGCGATGAACTTCATCATCGGCCTGGTCCTCATCTACGGCATCGCCGTCGTGTGGGGCCTGCCCAGCCTCACGCCGCCGCCGACGACCGCCGTGATCGGTGAAACCGCCTGTGTGGCACCGCAGGTGGCCAAGGAGGGCGACACTCTCTACGGTCCGTGCCCGCAGCCCGGCCCCGGCCCGGCGGCGCTGGCCGGACTGCAGCCCGGGGACACCATCGTCAAGGTCGGCGAGACCGAGGTGTCGACATTCCCCGAGATGGCGGCCGAGATCCGCAAGCTCGACGGCCCGGTCCAGGTGGTCTACGAACGCGACGGCCAGCGCCTGTCCACCGTCGTCGACGTCGCCCGTACCCAGCGTTTCACCTCGGCCGAGGCGGCCACCCCGGACACGGTCGGGGCCATCGGTGTCAGCGCCGTGCAGCCGCCCGGGCCCACGCAATACAACGCGTTGACCGCCATCCCGGCGACCTTCACGTTCACCGGCGATCTGGCCGTCGAACTCGGTAAGGCGCTGGCGAAGATCCCCACCAAGATCGGCGCGCTCGTCGACGCCATCGGCGGCGGGGAACGGGACAAGGAAACACCGATCTCGGTGGTGGGTGCCTCGATCATCGGCGGCGAGACCGTCGACGCCGGGCTGTGGGTGGCCTTCTGGTTCTTCCTGGCCCAGCTGAATTTCGTGCTGGGCGCGGTCAACCTGATCCCACTGCTGCCCTTCGACGGTGGTCACATCGCGGTGGCAACCTACGAAAAGCTACGGAACATGTTCCGTGCGGCCCGCGGCAAAGTCGCCGCGGAACCGGTCAACTATCTCAAGCTGATGCCCGCCACCTACGTTGTGTTGGCGGTGGTCGCCGGGTACATGCTGTTGACGGTCACCGCCGACTTTGTCAACCCGATCAGCATCTTCGACTAGGAGTTCGACTGTGACGTCCATCGGCCTCGGTATGCCGGCCCCGCCGCCGCCCGTGTTGGCCCCCCGCCGCAAGACCCGGCAGCTCAAGGTCGGCGATGTCGGTGTGGGCAGCGAATCCCCGATCTCGGTGCAGTCCATGTGCACCACCAAGACCCATGACATCAATTCGACGCTGCAACAGATCGCCGAGTTGACCGCCTCCGGGTGCGATATCGTCCGCGTCGCCTGCCCCCGTCAGGAAGATGCCGACGCGCTGCCGATCATCGCCAAGAAGGCCAACATCCCGGTCATCGCGGACATCCACTTCCAGCCCAAGTACATCTTCGCGGCCATCGACGCCGGATGCGCGGCGGTGCGTGTCAATCCCGGCAACATCAAGGAATTCGACGGCCGGGTCAAGGAGGTCGCCAAAGCCGCGGGCGCGGCAGGCATCCCGATCCGGATCGGCGTCAACGCCGGCTCGCTGGACAAGCGCATGCTGGAGAAGTACGGCAAGGCCACGCCGGAGGCCCTGGTCGAATCCGCGTTGTGGGAGGCCTCGCTGTTCGAGGAGCACGGGTTCGGCGATATCAAGATCAGCGTCAAGCACAACGATCCGGTCGTCATGGTCGAGGCCTACGAGCAGCTGGCGGCCCAGTGCGACTATCCGTTGCACCTCGGTGTCACCGAGGCGGGCCCGGCGTTCCAGGGCACCATCAAGTCCGCCGTCGCGTTCGGTGCGTTGCTCTCCCGCGGGATCGGCGACACCATCCGGGTCTCGTTGTCGGCGCCGCCCGCCGAGGAGATCAAGGTCGGTAACCAGATCCTGGAGTCGCTGAACCTGCGTCCGCGCGGGTTGGAGATCGTCTCCTGCCCGTCGTGCGGGCGCGCCCAGGTCGATGTGTACACGCTGGCCAACGAGGTTTCCGCCGGTCTGGACGGGCTCGACGTCCCGCTGCGGGTTGCCGTGATGGGCTGCGTGGTCAACGGACCGGGTGAGGCGCGGGAGGCCGACCTGGGGGTGGCCTCGGGTAACGGCAAGGGGCAGATCTTCGTCAAGGGTGAGGTCGTCAAGACCGTCCCCGAGGCCAAGATCGTGGAAACCCTCATCGAGGAGGCCATGCGGATCGCCGGGGAGGCGGACGCGCAGGGAACTCCCTCCGGCCCACCGGTTGTGACCGTAAGCTGAGAAACGGCCCTGCGCTGCGGGGCCACCACTGTCGGCCGACCCCACGAAAGAGTCCTCCATGTCGGCTCCACCGCTGTCCCGCTTCGCCGCAGACCGCAGGGTCTCGGTGGTGCGTGACCTGGAGCCGGTACGTGTGGTCCTGGACCAGGACCCCGTCGCCGCATGCATGGTGGCCTGCCGCGTCCAGGAGTTCGGGGTGGATCCCAGCGCCATCGGCGGCGAGTTGTGGACGCGCCGGCGGCCCGCCGAATCCCTGTGTTACGCCGGGGCGAATCTGATTCCGCTGCGTGGCGGGAGCGATGATCTCGCCGCCTTTGCGGACAAGGCGCTCAGCGGCCCCCGGCGCTGTTCCTCCCTGGTCGGACGCGCCGAGCTGGTGATGCCGATGTGGCGGCATCTGGCACCGGGGTGGGGACCGGCTCGCGATGTCCGCGACGATCAACCGCTGATGGCACTTACCGATGCCCCGGTCTGTGCGCCCGATCCGGCGGTCCGCCAGGTTCGGATGGAAGAACTGGACACCTACCTGGTGGCCGCGATCGAGATGTTCATCGGCGAGGTCGGTATCGATCCACGAATGGGCGATGGTGGCCGCAGCTACCGCCGCCGTGTCGCGGGCCTGATCGCCGCGGGGCGTGCCTGGGCGCGGTTCGAACGCGGCGAGGTCGTCTTCAAGGCCGAGATCGGTTCGCAGTCACCGACTGTCGGGCAGATCCAGGGTGTCTGGGTGCACCCGGACTGGCGCGGCCGGGGACTCGGAGCCGCCGGGACCGCCGCGGTGTCGGCGGCGGTACTGCGTGGTGGCCGCATCGCCAGCCTCTACGTCAACGGGTTCAACACCGTGGCGCGCGCGACGTACGCCCGGATCGGATTCACCCAGGTCGGCACGTTCGCCACGATCCTGCTGGACTGAGATCGACGTTTCCGAGGTCTACGCGCGCCGTGGACCGCAAAAGTGTTGATCTCAACGCAATCACGGTTGTGTCTCGGTGCGCCTCCGCCACCGCCGCCCGCCACACTCATAACATTTGCCCCAATGACAACACAGGCATCGGTGACCACATCCGTATCACGGCGTGCGCGGCTGCGAACCGCGGTCGCCGTGCTGGCTGTCGCTGCCCTCGGCACCTCGCTGAGCGCCTGCACGCCGAAACCCGACGGGCCCGAGCCCGCCGCCGCGAGGTTCTTCGCGGCCCTGTCCACCGGTGACACCGCGGCCGCGGCAGCCCTGGCCGACAAACCCGAGGAGGCCAAGGAGGCGCTCAACGAGGCCTGGGCGGGTCTGCAGGCCAACCGGCTGGATACCCAGATCACCGGGTCGAAATACGAACTCGACACCGGCACCGTCAAGTACCGCTACACCTGGCACCTGCCCAAGGAACGCACCTGGACCTATGACGGTGAGCTCAGCATGGTGCGTAACGAGGGGCAGTGGGAGGTCCGCTGGACCACCACCGGCCTGCACCCGGGACTCGGCGCCAATCAGACCCTCGCCCTGCGCGCCGATCCGCCGCGGCGGGCCTCGGTCAACGAACGCTCCGGCAGCGATGTGCTGGTGCCTGGTTTCCTCTATCACTACGCCCTCGACGCACGCGCCGCCGGCGCCGAGCTGATGCCGACGGCCCGCGCCATCGTCGATGCGCTGCGCCCCTTCGACGGCACGCTGGATGCCCAGCGCCTCGCGGAGGAGGCCAGCTCGAAGGCCACCCCGCTGAGCCTGATCACCCTGCGCAAGACCGACCACGACCGCGTGTTCGCCGCGATCGGTTCCCGACCCGGTGTCGTGGCGACCCCGCAACCGGAGATGCTGCCGACCGACGAGAAGTTCGCCCCGGCGATCGTCCAGGAGGTCAAGAAGGCGGTCAGCGGCGACCTGGCCGGCGAGCCAGGTTGGCGCGTGGTCAGCGTGAACCAGAACGGTGTCGACGTTGCCGTCCTCAGCGAGGAGCCCGGCACCCCGGCGCCGTCGGTGACCATCAGCCTGGACCGCGCGGTGCAGAACGCGGCGCAGGACGCGGTCAACATGGTCGGTAAGAAGGCGATGATCGTGGCCATCAAGCCCTCGACCGGCGAGATCCTGGCCGTCGCGCAGAACTCCGCCGCCGACGCCGACGGTCCCACCGCGACGATGGGCCTCTACCCGCCCGGATCGACGTTCAAGATCGTCACCGCGGCGGCGGCGCTCGAACGCGATATGGCCACCCCCAACACCCTGCTGGGCTGCCCGGGCACCCTGGACATCGGGCATCGCACCGTGACCAACTACAACGCCTTCGACCTCGGCACCGTGCCGCTGTCCCGCGCCTTCGCCAATTCCTGCAACACCACCTTTGCCGAGCTGGCCAGCGTGATGCCCCCGCGCGGACTGACCACCGCCGCCGCCCGCTACGGGTTGGGGCCCGACTTCATCGTCGACGGTGTGCCTACGGTCACCGGATCGGTGCCGCCCACGGTGGATCTCGCCGAACGCACCGAGGACGGGTTCGGCCAGGGCAAGGTGCTGGCCAGCCCCTTCGGCATGGCCCTCGTCGCGGCGACGGTCGCGGCGGGCAAGACCCCGGTGCCACACCTGATCGAGGGCCGGCAGACCGAGGTCCACGGGCAGGCCGGCGAGCCGCTGAACCCGGAGATCGTCGACGGGCTGCGCCCGATGATGCGGCTGGTGGTGACCAACGGCACCGCCAAAGACCTCAACGGACTCGGCGACGTGCGGGGCAAGACCGGTGAAGCCGAGTTCGACGGTGGCTCACACGCCTGGTTCACCGGGTACCGCGGAGACATGGCGTTCGCCGCGCTGATCGTCGGCGGCGGCAGCTCGGAATACGCGGTACGGATGTGCCGCGACATGCTCAACGGGCTGCCCCCGGACTATTTGGCCTAGCCTGGACCGGTGACCGACGATCTGACGCTGCGGGTCTCCGATGCGGACCGCAACGGCACGCTGCGCAGGCTGCACAATGCGGTCGCGCTCGGGCTCATCGATATCGAGGAGTTCGAGGAGCGCTCGGCGATGGTGGCCTCGGCCCGGCTGCACTCGGATCTGACGGCGCTGGTCGACGACCTGCCCGGCCCCGGTGCGATCGTCACCTCCGCCGCCGACCGGGTCGAATTGCGCGGGGTCATGGGTTCGCTGAAACGCCAGGGGGAGTGGGTGGTTCCGACCCGTCTGGCGCTCACCCGGCGCATGGGCTCGGTGGACCTGGACCTCACCCGAGCCCGGTTCGCCGGGCCGATGGTGGTCATCGAACTCGACCTCAAGTTCGGTTCGCTGGAGCTGCGCCTGCCGGCCGGCGCCAGTGCCTCCATCGACGATGTGGAGGTGGTGGTGGGTAGCGCCCGCGACCACCGCGCCGACGCCCCCGCCGAAGGCACCCCGCACATCATCCTCACCGGCAAGGTGGTCTGTGGGTCGGTGGACATCCGCGGGCCACGGCGGACCTGGAAGCCGAGCCTGCGGACGCCGGTACGGCGCGGTCCCCGATCTCGGTAGGCTGACCGTCATGCCTGTTCGTGCCCCATTGCGCTCCGGAGAACTGTCGCCGACCCTGCCGGTGCCCAAGTCGATCGAGCGGCCGGAGTACGCCTGGAAGCCCACGGCAGTCGAGGGCAGCGAGCCGTGGGTCCAGACCCCCGAGGTCATCGAGAAGATGCGTGTCGCCGGACGCATCGCCGCGGGCGCGTTGCTGGAGGCGGGTAAGGCCGTCGCGCCCGGTGTCACCACCGACCATCTCGACCGGGTGGCGCATGAGTACATGATCGACCACGGTGCCTATCCGTCGACGCTCGGCTACAAGGGCTTCCCCAAGTCGTGCTGCACCTCGCTGAACGAGGTCATCTGTCACGGCATCCCGGATTCGACCGTGATCGCCGACGGTGACATCGTCAACATCGACGTCACCGCCTACATCGGTGGCGTGCACGGCGACACCAACGCGACCTTCCTGGCCGGCGACGTCTCCGAAGAACACCGACTGCTCGTCGAACGCACCCACGAGGCCACCATGCGGGCGATCAAGGCGGTCAAACCCGGCCGCCAGCTCTCGATCGTCGGCCGGGTCATCGAGGCGTACGCCAACCGGTTCGGCTACAACGTGGTTCGCGATTTCACCGGGCACGGCATCGGTGAGACATTCCACAACGGGCTGGTCGTGCTGCACTACGACCAGCCGGCCGTCGAGACCGTGCTGGAGCCGGGGATGACGTTCACCATCGAACCGATGATCAACCTCGGATCGCTGGACTACGAGATCTGGGATGACGGCTGGACGGTGGCCACCCGGGACCTGAAGTGGACGGCCCAGTTCGAGCACACGCTGGTCGTCACCGAGGACGGTGCCGAGATTCTGACCCTGCCTTGAGGGGCGCGCTGCTGATCGCCGGCACCACCTCTGACGCCGGTAAGTCGATGGTGGTGGCTGGTCTCTGTAAGTTGCTTGCGCGCAAGGGCATCAGCGTCGCGCCGTTCAAGGCGCAGAACATGAGCAACAACTCCGCGGTGACGGTCGAGGGCGGTGAGATCGGCCGGGCGCAGGCGGTTCAGGCCCGCGCCTGTGGGCTGGCACCCAGCGTGCGCTTCAACCCGGTGCTGCTCAAACCCGGCAGTGACCGCACCTCACAGTTGGTGGTACGCGGCCAGGTCGCCGGCACCATGGCTGCCGGCGACTATTTCACCAAGCGCACCCAGCTCGCCGAGATCGTCAACGACGAACTGCGGTCGCTACGAGAAGAGTTCGACGTCGTCATCTGTGAGGGCGCCGGCTCGCCTGCCGAGATCAACCTGCGCGCCACCGATCTGTCGAACATGGGGCTCGCGCGTGCCGCGGACCTGCCGGTCGTGGTGGTCGGCGATATCGACCGCGGTGGCCTGCTGGCCCATCTGTTCGGCACCGTCGCCGTGCTGGCGCCGGAGGACCAGCGACTGATCAGCGGCTTCCTGGTCAACAAGTTCCGCGGTGATCCGGCTCTGCTCGCGCCGGGGCTGGATCAGCTGCGCGGGTTGACCGGCCGCCCCACCTACGGGGTGATCCCGTATCTGGACGAGCTGTGGATGGACACCGAGGACTCGTTGTCGGTGCAGGCGGGCCGCACGTTGGGCGCCCCGGTACCTGCAGTGGGGCGTGCCGGGCTGCGTGTCGGTGCGATCCGGCTGCCGCGCATCTCCAACTCCACCGATGTGGAGGCATTGGCCTGCGAACCGGGTGTCGAGGTGCACTGGATCACCGAACCCGCCGAGCTCGCCGACGTCGATGTCGTGGTCTTGCCGGGCAGCAAGGCCACGGTGTCCGATCTGGACTGGTTGCGCTCCCGCGGGCTGGCCGACGCGGTGACGGCGCACGCGGTCGCAGGCGGACCCGTGCTCGGTGTGTGTGGCGGCTTCCAGATGCTATGCCGATCGATCGACGATCCGGTGGAATCGAAGGCGGGCACCGTCGACGGACTGGGACTGCTGGCCGCCGATATCGTTTTCGCGCAGCAGAAGACGTTGCGGCACTGGGAATCTCCGTTGACAGGTTATGAGATTCACCACGGTCAGGTGGTCGGCAGCACGGAGGCCGACTGGTTGGGAGTCGGCATCCGGCGGGGCCCGGTGTACGGCACCCACTGGCACGGCCTGCTCGACAACGATGAACTGCGCCGGGCCTGGCTGGCCGAGGTTGCCGAGGCTGCCGGGCGCACCGGCTTCGTGGTGGCGGCCGACGTCAGCGTGCCTGCCCGTCGGGACGCCCAGCTCGACGCGATGGCCGATGCGTTGCAGGCGCACGTCGACATCGACGCGCTGCTGGCGTTGCTCGCCGGCGCCCCGCGGCGTCCCGTGATCACCCACCACGCTCGGTAGCCTGGGCCCATGATCTGCGCACTCCGGTGGTTGGCCGTCCTGATCGCCGTGCCGGCGATGCTCACGGGCTGCACGAGCGCCGTATCGGGCACGCCGACCTGGCCCGGGGCGCGCCTGGAAAAGGTGGTGCTGACGGCGGCTGATTTCCCCGACGGTGTGCAGTACGAGCGCATCGTCGAAGAGAAGGGGGTGCCCGACGGGGCGGGCGGACCGCCGCCCATGCTCTCCGACCCGCCGGGGTGCAGCGAGGGATTCAGCAAGTCGATCGGCGCCACGGCCGAACGCGGTCCGGGTAGCGCCGCCAAGTACGTCGTCGGCTACAACGGTGCGCGGATGCTCATCACCGTACTGAGCTGGTCCCTGGACACCGAGACCCTGCAGGCGATCGCCGAACGCTGCGAACGGTTCGTCACCTATTTCGGACCGGGATCGCCCTCGATCCCGATGACCACGACCGCACTGGACACCGACCGCGACGGTGCGCTGGTCTATCAGCAGACCATGGATCTGGGCGGGGCGCGCAGCAGCGTCTTCTTCTCGTTCGAGAACGTGGGCTCGATGGCGGTGTTCGGCGTCGCGTTTCCCACCCCGGATCCTCGGATCCCGGTCAAAGCGACGCTGCCACAGACCTTTCTGGAAGCGATGGGCAAGCAGGCCGAACGTTTGGAAAGCGCGTGAAGACCGGTGAAAACACCCCCGCCGGACGGCGGGATGACCTAGCGTGACCGAGATGCCCACCACGACCGTGACCGTCGACGGAACTGGATTCGCAGTCGATGTCGCGGGTCCGGAGAACGCCGGTGTGGTGGTGCTGCTCGGCTCGGCGCAACTCGCGCCGGCGGCCTATGACGGGGTGTGCCAGCGATTGCACACCGCATCGCTGCGCACCGTGGTGATCGCCGCCGCCCCGCGCCTGGATGCGGCGACGGTCATCGCCATCATGGACACCCTCGATATCCGGTGGAGCACGCTGGTCGGTGACCGGGCCGGCGCCGAGATCGCCTGGGAGCTGGCCGCGACCCGCCTGGACCGGTTCACCGGTCTGGTGGTGATCGATCGGGGGCACCCGCGCGTCACCGACGAGGCCGGCGTGATCCGCAACGAGAACTGCACGCCGGTCGAGGTCGCGACGACGGTCCTGGTCAGTACGGCCAAGGCCGCCGATATCGCCAAGGCCAGCCAGCGCTACGTCTACGGCGAGTTCCGCCTGGTCGAATTGTTGGGTCGGCGCAACGCCGGTGAGTCGACGGCGCAATTGGCCGCCGAGATCGTGATGCGCACCAGCACCTGGTGACGTGCTTTTCATCGGGCGAGCCCCCTCGCTTTCCATTGGTCTGATGGCCTACCTTTAGAGGTGACGGCTGGGTCAATGCCGATCCGCGCCGAGCCGACAGGACGGAGCCAGCATGCTGACGCAAGCCGAATTGGAGCGTCTCGTCGCCGCCGGAGAGGTGGACACGGTCATCGTCGCCTTCCCCGACATGCAGGGCCGGCTGACCGGTAAACGGGTATCGGCACGGCTTTTCGTCGAGGAGGTCGCCGCCCACGGCGCCGAATGCTGTAACTACCTGCTGGCCGTCGATGTGGACATGAACACCGTCGAGGGTTATGCGATGTCGAGTTGGGAGACCGGCTACGGCGACATGGTCATGACCCCGGACTTCGACACGCTGCGACTGCTGCCCTGGCTACCCGGCTCGGCACTGCTGATGGCCGATCTGTCCTTCACCGACGGCTCGCCGGTCGCCCCGGCCCCGCGCAGCATCCTGGCCGCGCAGCTCAAGCGGTTGGCCGACCGCGGGCTGAGCGCGTACGTGGGCACCGAGCTGGAGTTCATGGTCTTCGACGACACCTTCCGTGATGCGTGGAAGGCGGGATATCGCGGGCTCACCCCCGCCAGCGACTACAACATCGACTACGCGATGCTGGCATCGACCCGGATGGAACCGCTGCTGCGCGACATCCGGCTCGGCATGGACGGCGCCGGGATGTACTGCGAGGGCGTCAAGGGAGAATGCAACCTCGGCCAGCAAGAGATCGCCTTCCGGTATGACGAAGCGCTGGTCACCTGCGACAACCACACCATCTACAAGAACGGCGCCAAGGAGATCGCCGACCAGCACGGCAAGTCGCTGACCTTCATGGCCAAATTCGACGAACGCGAAGGCAACAGCTGCCACATCCACATATCTCTCCGCGGCGCCGGCGGGGACAATGACGGAGCGGCCGTCTTCGCCGACGACAGCGACCCGCTCGGGATGTCGCCGATGTTCCGCAGTTTCGTCGCGGGCCAGCTCGCCACGCTGCGCGAGATGAGCCTGTGGTATGCGCCGAACATCAACTCCTACAAGAGATTCGCCGACGGTAGTTTCGCCCCGACCGCGGTCGCCTGGGGGTTGGACAACCGGACCTGCGCGCTGCGCGTCGTCGGACACGGCCAGGGCATGCGGATGGAGAACCGGGCCCCCGGCGGTGATGTCAACCAGTACCTGGCCGTCTCGGCGCTGATCGCCGGTGGTCTCCACGGTATCGACAACGAGCTCGAACTCCCGGATGCGTTGGCAGGCAACGCCTACACCAGTGGTGCCGATCGCCTGCCGACCACGCTGGCCGAAGCCGCCGAACTGTTCGAGGGATCGCAGGTCGCCCGTGCCGCATTCGGTGACGAGGTCGTCGAGCATTACCTGAACAACGCCCGTATCGAACTGAAGGCCTTCAACGCCGCCGTCACCGACTGGGAAAGGGTACGTGGTTTTGAGCGGCTTTGAGGTTTTGAACGACTCTGAGAATCCCGAAACACACCCCGGGTCGCTCCGCTCCAGCCCGCCGATCCTGGGCCTGACGACCTATCTGCAGCAGGCCAAGACCGGCGTCTGGGATGTGCAGGCCAGTTTCCTGCCCGCGATCTATCTGCAGGGGGTGAACCTGGCCGGCGGCACCGCGGTCCTGCTGCCGCCCCAGCGGCCCGACGTCGCCGACCGGGTGCTCGACGGTCTCGACGGGCTGATCATCACCGGTGGCCGCGATGTCGATCCCGCGGCCTACGGCCACGGCCGACACCCGCTGACCGATGAACCTGCCGGTGATCGCGATGCCTGGGAGTTCGCCCTCGTCGAGCGGGCATTGGCGCGCCGGCTGCCGGTGCTCGGGATCTGCCGCGGCGCACAGGTTCTCAACGTCGTGCTCGGGGGCACGCTGCACCAGCATCTGCCCGATGTGCTCGGTCACAACCGCCACCAACTCGGCAACGCGGTGTTCACCACCTCGGCGGTGGTGACGGTGCCCGGCACCAGGCTCGCCGCACTGATCGGTGAGCAGACCGACGCCCAGTGCTATCACCACCAGGGCATCGACCGGCTCGGACGTGGACTGGTCGTCAGCGCGCTCGACGGTGCCGACCGCACCGTCGAAGCCGTCGAACTCGACCCCGGTTCCCACCCCGATCAGTTCGCGATCGCCGTGCAATGGCATCCCGAGGAGCGTCTCGACGACCTGCGGCTGTTCGCCGCCGTCGTCGCCGCGGCGCGGGACTACGCGCACACCGGACAACCTTCGACAGAGAGCGTTTCATGACCAGCTGTGACGTCATCAACCCGGCGACCGAGGAACTGCTGCGCCAGGTCGAACTACTCGACGTCGCCGCCGTCGACGATGCGGTGGCCCGTGCCGTCGTCGCGCAGCGGAAATGGGCCCGGCTCGCACCCGCGGAGCGGGCGGCCGCGCTACGTGCCTTCGCCGCCATCGTCGACTCTCACATCGGCGAACTCGCCGCCCTGGAGGTGGCCAACTCGGGACACCCGATCGGGCAGGCCGAATGGGAGGCCGGTCACGTCCGCGATGTGCTGACCTTCTACGCAGCCAGCCCGGAACGCCTGTCCGGCAAGCAGATCCCGGTCGCCGGCGGTATCGACGTGACGTTCAACGAGCCACTTGGCGTGGTGGGCATCATCACCCCGTGGAACTTCCCGATGACCATCGCGTCCTGGGGCTTCGCGCCCGCACTGGCCGCGGGTAACGCCGTGCTGGTCAAGCCCGCGGAGTGGACCCCGCTGACCACGCTGCGGCTGGCCGAGCTCGCTGTCACTGCCGGCCTGGACCCCGACCTGTTCCAGGTGTTGCCCGGGGCGGGCCCGGTGGTGGGGGAGCGGTTTGTCACCCATGAGCACGTTCGCAAGGTCGTCTTCACCGGTTCCACCGCGGTCGGCACCCAGGTGATGGCCGGGGCCGCCGCGCACGTCAAGCGGGTGACCCTGGAACTGGGCGGCAAGAGCGCCAACATCATCTTCGACGACTGCGATCTTGAGCGCGCGGCGGCGACCGCACCCTACGGGGTGTTCGACAACGCCGGCCAGGACTGCTGCGCACGCAGCCGGATCCTGGTGCAGCGCAGCGTCTACGAACGATTCATGGAACTTCTGGAGCCCGCGGTGGCCGCGGTCAAAGTGGGTGACCCGACGTCATCGGAGACCGAGATGGGCCCGCTGGTATCACGCAAACACTGGGAGTCGGTGCGCAGCTACGTGCCCGACGACGCGCCGATCGCATTCCGCGGATCCGCACCGCAGGGACCTGGATTCTGGTTCCCGCCGACCGTCCTGACCCCGCAGCGCACCGACCGCACCGTCACCGAGGAGATCTTCGGCCCCGTTGTCACGGTGCTGCCGTTCGACGACGAGGCCGACGCGATCACGCTCGCCAACGACACGAAGTACGGTCTGTCCGGTTCGATCTGGACCGACAACCTGTCGCGGGCGCTGCGGGTGTCCCGCGCTGTGGAGGCCGGCAACCTGAGCGTCAACTCGCATTCCTCGGTCCGATACACCACCCCCTTCGGTGGCTTCAAGCAATCCGGTCTCGGCCGCGAGCTCGGTCCGGATGCGCCGATGTCCTTCACCGAGACCAAGAACGTGTTCATCGCCGTCGGCGAAGCCCAGTAGAGGAGAGGCAAGTGGATCTGACCCAGCGACTCAAGGACAAGGTCGCCGTCATCACCGGCGGTGCCAGCGGAATCGGCCTGGCCGCCGCGAAGCGGATGCAGGCCGAGGGCGCCATCGTGGTCATCGGTGACGTCGACGCGGCCACCGGACAGTCGGTTGCCAACGATCTCAACGTCACCTTCGTCCAGGTCGATGTCGCCGACCCGGTCGCGGTGGACAACCTGTTCGACACCGCCTTCGAGGTGCACGGCGGGGTGGACATCGCCTTCAACAACGCCGGGATCAGCCCGCCCGAGGACGACCTGATCGAGAACACCAGCCTCGATGCCTGGCAGCGGGTGCAGGACATCAACCTCAAATCGGTGTTCCTCTGCTCCAAAGCCGCACTGCGGCATATGGTTCCCGCGCAACGCGGGTCGATCATCAACACCGCGTCCTTCGTCGCGGTGATGGGTTCTGCGACCTCTCAGATCTCCTATACCGCCTCCAAGGGCGGGGTGCTGGCGATGTCGCGTGAGCTCGGTGTGCAGTTTGCGCGCCAGGGCATCCGGGTCAACGCGCTGTGCCCCGGGCCGGTGAACACCCCGCTGCTCAAGGAACTGTTCGCCAAGGATCCCGAGCGGGCGGCGCGCAGGTTGGTGCACGTGCCGGTCGGCCGGTTCGCCGAACCCGAGGAACTCGCCGCCGCGGTGGCGTTCCTGGCCAGTGATGACGCCTCGTTCATCACCGGCTCGTCGTTCCTCGTCGACGGCGGCATCAGCTCGGCCTACGTGACACCGCTGTAAGGGAGGCCTCCGTTGTCGGTGGGACCGGATCCGCAACCGGCCAGTGATGCCTTGCTGCGTCCGGTCCGACTCGGCAACGCGTTCGAGGACACCGTGGGCAGGCTGCTGCAGATGATCCGGCTCGGCGTGTTGGCCCCCGGTGACTCGCTGCCGCCGGAGCGCGAGCTGGCGGCCCGGCTCGGCGTCAGCCGCGACACCGTCCGCGAGGCCATCAAATCGCTGGCCGACACCGGCTATCTGGTCTCCAAACGTGGCCGCTACGGTGGCACGTTCCTTGCCGACGCGCTGCCCGAGCATGCGCAGCCGCCCGACGGGGACACGGTGACCCGCGATGTCCTCGACGACGTGCTGCGGCTGCGCGAGATCCTGGAAGTGGGGGCGGCGCGGATGGCGGCGACCCGGACCCTGACCGCGGCCGAGGCGGCCGAGTTACGCTCGCGCTGCGAGGATGTGCGCGGCGCCGCGGCCGAGGATTACCGCCGCCTGGACTCGCGGCTGCACCTGGCGATCGCCGAGGCCGCCGGCTCGGTCTCGCTGGTGCCACTGGTCGCCGAGAACCGGATGCGGATCAACGCATTACTCGACCAGATACCGCTGTTGGGCCGCAACATCTCACATTCCGACGAACAACACGATGCCATCGTCGAGGCCATCCTGGCCGGGGACGCCAACGCCGCCGCCGACGCCATGTGTGCGCATCTGGCCGGATCGGCGGCGCTGCTGCACGGCTTCCTGGACTGAGCACGGCGACGAACACCGCCACCGGCGACTAGATTGCCAGTCATGGAGGACGCGTCGGCGATAGACAAGGCGTCATCGGCGCTGACCGATGTCGACACCGGTGAATGGGCCCGTCGCTTCGATTTGTTGTCCGATGCGCACCGGCTGGAGATCCTGCTCAGCCTGCATCGTGTCCCCGGTATCTGTGTCGGTGACCTTGCCGTCGCCCTGAACCGGTCGGAAAATGCTGTCTCGCAAGCACTTCGGGTACTGCGCGGGCAAGGCTGGGTGGAGAGCACTCGTACCGGTCGGACGGTGAGCTACCGGCTCGACGACGAGATCGTGCACGATCTGCTGCATTGGATCGGTGCCGGACACAGCTGAGGCGGGCGCGGGAGAAGGCCGGACATCTTTTCGCTTGGACAGATGTTGGAGTATCGGCTTAGGCTCGGTCGATGAACACCCCCGCTCAGCCGTCGAGCAAGGTCTCCTTCGACCGGACCGACCGGATGACGATCGCCGCGATGGCCGCCGTCGTGGTCTCGCTACACGTCTTCGGTTGGGGAGTGCTTGTGCTGGCGGTTGCCCCCCAGCACATCACGCTCGGGTCGGCAGGGGTCTTCGGCGTCGGCCTCGGGGTCACGGCCTACCTGCTCGGAGTGCGGCACGCGTTCGATGCCGACCATATCGCGGTCATCGACAACACCACTCGCAAGCTGGTCGGCGAGGGCAAGCGATCGATGTCGACGGGCTTCTGGTTCTCGCTCGGACATTCCAGCGTCGTCTTCGGGTTGGCGCTGTTGCTCGCGCTCGGTGTGCGGGCGTTGGCCGGCCCCGTGCAGGACGAGAGCTCGTCGATGCTACAGACCCTCGGACTGATCGGTTCGGTGGTCGCGGGTACCTTCCTCATCCTGATCGGCGTGACGAACCTGTTCGCCGTGGTCGGTATCGCCAAGGTGTTGCGCGACATGCGCTCCGGTGACTTCGACGAAGCCGAGCTCGAGCGCCAACTGAACAATCGTGGCCTTCTCGCACGGCTTCTGGGCAGGGTGATGAGGCGGGTCAGCAAGCCGTGGCACCTGTATCCCGTCGGGCTGCTGATGGGTCTCGGTTTCGACACCGCCACCCAGGTCGCGCTGCTGGTACTGGCGGCGGGGACCGCGGCCTTCACGCTGCCGTGGTACGCGATCATGGTGCTGCCGGTGCTGTTCGCGGCCGGAATGAGCCTTTTCGACGCGCTCGACGGAATCTTCATGTCCCGCGCCTACGGCTGGGCGTTCCTGCATCCGATCCGCAAGGTGTACTACAACCTGACCGTGACGGTGCTCTCGGTATTCGTCGCACTCGCCGTGGGCGTCATCGTGTTGGCCGGATTGGTCACCGATCGCTTCGGTCTGGAGACCGGCGTGCTGGCCGCGATCGGTTCGGCCGATCTCGAGTTCGTCGGTTTCATGATCGTCGGAATGTTCGTCGGGACCTGGCTGATCGCGTTGGCGTACTGGCGGTTCGGGCGCGTCGAGCAGCGCTGGAGCCGCAGCGTCTGATCGTCACTGGACCAGACCCAGCAGCGCGTTCTCGATCACCTCGGGCAGCGCGGGATGGATCCAATACTGTCCGGTGGCAATCTCTTTGGCAGTCTGACCGAAACTGATGGCCTGGATCAGCGGCTGGATGATCGACGATGCCTGATACCCCATGATGTGCGCGCCGAGCAGCTTGCCGGTCGCGCGGTCGCCGATGAGCTTGGCGATCCCGGTGGTGTCCTCCATGGCCCAGCCGTAGGCGGTGTCGCCGTAGCTCTGCACCTTGACGATGACATCGTGGCCGGCGTCGCGGGCCTGCGCCTCGGTGAGACCGACGGTGGCCAGCTGGGGATCGGTGAACACCGCAGAGGGCACATTCCGGTGATCGCTGGCGACCATCGCGGCGGTGTCGTCCCAGTCCAGCAGCAGGTTGTGCCGCACCACCCGCATCTCGTGGTTGGCCACGTGCTTGAGCTGATAGTTCGACGACACGTCGCCCAGCGCCCACACCCCGCGCGCGCTGGTGCGTTGGAATTCGTCGACGGCGACCATGCCGTCGGAGACCTCGACGCCCGCCAGTTCGGCATCCAGCTGGTCACCGTTGGGCCGGCGACCGGTGGCCACCAGCAACATGTCGGCGGCCAGCTCGGTGCCGTCGTCGAGTTCGAGGACGACACCATCGCCGTACTGCGGGCGAGAGCCCACGACGTTGACATGCGTGCGCAGATCCCACTTCTGGGCGGCCAGGTCGGTGAAGCGGTGGCACAGCGTCTCATCGCAATGGGTCAGCAGACCCGGTCCGCGCACCACGATGGTGATCCGCACGCCGAGCGAGGAGAACACGTGCGCGAACTCGGCGGCGACGAAACCGCCGCCGACGATCACCAGGTGCTCGGGCAGTGCGCTGATGCGCATGATGTCATCGCTGGTGTAGTACCGCACCCCGCACTCGGTGATGGCAGGCGGGACCACCGCCCGTGCGCCTGCGGCGATCACCACCTGATCGGAGCTGAACTGCGCACCGTCCTCGGTGCGCAGTGTGTAGCGTCCGTCGGACACCCCGCCGAATCGGGTGTGACTGCCGTAGACGTCGATATTGGGCAGGCTGCGCTTGTAGGCCTCACCGCCGCGGGCGATCGGGTCGATCCGGCCGAAGACCCGCGAGACGATATCGGGCCAGCGGATCTTGTCGATGTGGGCGTCCACGCCGTATTGCGCGCTGTGCCGCACCGTGTGGGCGACCTCGGCGGCGTAGACGAACATCTTGGTCGGAATGCAGCCGACGTTGAGGCAGGTGCCGCCGAAGGTGCCCTGCTCGCAGATGGCGATGCGCATATCCGCGTAGCGGGGGTCGATGTTCGGGTCGGGGATGCTGTTGCCCGAACCGGTGCCGATGATCGTCAGGTCGTAATGCTGCATGTGGGAGTCCTATCCGGGGTGAGGTGCGGTCGATGTGGTCCCGGTCGTCAGATACCAGTCCAGCCAGGTATCGAGTTCGCGGTAGGCCGCAGCCCGCGGTTCGGGCAGCGAGAGGAAGACGTCGTGTTTGGCGTCGGTGACGGGAACGACGGTGAGCCGATTACCGATACAACCGGCCCAGCGCGCGATCTGGTCGACGTCGAGCACCGCGTCACCGCGGTGGATCATCTCGGGATCACCGGCCTCGGCGACGCTGCGGTCGGAGCGCAGGATCAGGCTGGGCACACCGACATCGAGGCCGCGGTGCAACCGTTTCTGCCCCCGCCGGATCGCGTTGATCCAGCCGAAGGTGATCGGGAATCCGCCGACGGGCTTCCAGTCCAGGTTGTAGTCGAACTCACCGGCGAAATCGCGGTGCAGGGTGGTGCCGTAGCCGCCGACGCCGGGCTTGCGGACCACCTGCAGCTTGCGGACCCGGGCCAGCGCCATCAGCGCCGCCGAGGTGGGTGGGGTGCGCAGGACGGCCGGGCCGTGCAGGTCGAGGAAGGGGCTGTTGAGGACCAGCCCGGTGATCGGGCCGCCGGCACCGCGGCGGCGCAGTCGATCCAGCCACAGCGAGACGATCAGTCCACCGGCCGAGTGTCCGTACATCAGCACCTGCTCGGCGTCGACGGTCGCCAGCGCCGACTGCAGAGCCGAATCGTAATGGGCCAGGTCGGAGGTGAAATGCGGGGTTTGGCCGGCCCGCCGCGACCGCCCGCACTTGGGTAGGTCCAGGGCGTAACAGGCGAACCCGCGCCGGGCCAGGTGGTCGGCCAGCTCGGTGTGGAAGAAGTAGTCGGTGTAGCCGTGCACCACCAGCACCGCGCGTGCGGCGCGCGGCTGCGGTCGGCCCCTGGATACCAGGGTGGCCACCAGCTCGCCCTCGCCGTCCGGGTCGGTACCGAGAGGCAACTGTTGCTGCCAATAGCCTGGCAAGACGTCGGGCTCCCAGCCGGTCACGTCTGCCACTCTAGTGACCGGCACGCCCGAAGGGTCCGCGTGGCCGGGGCGAGCGAGGCCACCGAGCCCGGCGACGATAACCTTGTGGTCGTGTCTGACTCGAAGACCGTGAAGACGGACGTGGTACTCGTCGGTGCCGGCATCATGAGCGCCACCCTCAGTGCTCTGCTGCGCCTGCTCGAACCGAACTGGTCGATCACCTTGGTCGAGCGCCTCGACGGTGCGGCCGCCGAGAGCAGCGACCCGTGGAACAACGCCGGCACCGGGCATTCGGCGCTCTGCGAGCTGAACTACACGCCGCAGAACTCCGACGGCACCATCGACATCGCCAAGGCCGTCAACGTCAACGAGCAGTTCCAGGTCTCGCGCCAGTTCTGGACCTACGCCGTCGAGAACGGCGTGCTGCCCGATGTGCGCAACTTCTTGAACCCGATTCCGCACGTCAGCTTCGTCGAGGGCGCCGACAACGTCGCCTATCTGCGCGCCCGATACGAGGCGTTGGTGTCCAACCCGCTGTTCTCGGGCATGGAGTACATCGACGACGCCGACGAGTTCGCCCGTCGGCTGCCCTTCATGGCGGCCAAGCGCACGTTCGCCAAGCCGGTGGCGCTGAACTGGACGCAATCCGGTACCGATGTCGACTTCGGCTCGCTGTCGCGACAACTGATCGGCTACACCGCAAGCCAGGGGATGACCACGCTGTTCGGGCACGACGTGCGCGACCTGTCCAAGGACTCCGACGGCGGCTGGACGGTCAAGGTGGTCAATCGGCGCACCCGGGCCAAGCACAAGATCAAGGCCAAGTTCGTGTTCGTCGGTGCGGGCGGTGGTGCGCTTCCGTTGCTGCAGAAGGCGGGCATCCCGGAGGCCAAGGGATTCGGCGGATTCCCCGTCGGCGGGCAGTGGCTGCGGTCGGGCAACCCCGAGCTCACGGCCGGGCACCAGGCCAAGGTCTACGGAGCGCCGCCGCTGGGTGCCCCGCCGATGTCGGTGCCACACCTGGATACCCGGGTGATCAACGGCAAGTCCTATCTGCTGTTCGGGCCGTTCGCCGGGTGGTCGCCGAAGTTCCTCAAGCAGGGCAAGGTCACCGACCTGCCGCTCTCGGTGAAGCCCAACAACCTGGCCTCGATGGTGGGTGTCGGACTCACCGAGATGAGTCTGCTCAAGTACCTCATCGGCCAGCTACTGCTCAGCGAGGCCGACCGGGTCGACGCGCTGCGTGAATTCGCCCCCAGCGCAGTCGATTCGGACTGGGATCTGGATATTGCCGGCCAGCGGGTTCAGGTGATCCGGCGCAAGGGTGCCGGGGGTGTGCTGGAATTCGGCACCACCGTGCTCACCGCCGCCGACGGCAGCATCGCCGGACTGCTCGGTGCGTCCCCCGGGGCGTCGACCGCGGTGCCTGCCATGCTCGAGGTGATGGAGCGCTGCTTCGCCGACCGGTACCCGACGTGGTTGCCCAAGCTCAAGGAGATGGTGCCCTCGCTGGGGACCAAGCTCTCCGGCGAGCCCGCACTGTTCCGCGAGATCTGGGATCACGGCACCAAGGTGCTCAAACTCGATGCACCAGCGCCCGTATGACGGTGAGCTCACCATGACCGTCGCGCTGCGCCGCAACTGGGCCAAGGATCTCGACGCCGCCACCCTCTACGAACTGCTGAAGCTGCGTGTCGAGGTCTTCGTCGTCGAACAGGCTTGTCCCTACCCGGAACTCGACGGCCGCGATCTGCTCGCCGAGACCCGGCACTTCTGGCTGGAAGGCGAAGACGGACAGGTGATCTCGACGCTGCGGCTGATGGAGGAACACCCCGGCGGAGAAAAGGTCTTCCGCATCGGCCGGGTGTGTACCAAGCGCAGCGACCGTGGGCGCGGGAACACCTCCCGGCTGATGCAGGCCGCACTCGCGGAGGTGGGCACCTACGCGTGCCGCATCGACGCACAGACCTATCTGCAGGACATGTACGCCGCGCACGGATTCGTCCGCGAGGGTGAGGAATTCATCGAGGACGGCATCCCGCACATCGCGATGGTGCGCCCCGCGTCAGGAGGCGCCTCGTGACATATCCGTTCAGCGCGCTGATCGGCCATGACCGGCTGCGGCTGGCCCTGGTGCTGTGCGCGGTGCGTCCCGATATCGGGGGAGTGCTGATCCGTGGCGAGAAGGGCACCGCGAAATCGACCGCCGTGCGCGCGCTGGCGGCGGTGCTCGGCCACGTCGACGAGGATGCGCGGTTGGTCGAACTGCCCATCGGGGCCACCGAGGACCGCGTGGTCGGATCGCTCGATCTGCAGAAGGTGCTCCGTGAAGGTGAACACGCCTTCTCGCCGGGACTGCTGGCACGCGCCCACGGCGGCGTGCTCTACGTCGACGAGGTCAACCTGCTGCACGACCATCTGGTCGATGTCCTGTTGGACGCCGCCGCGATGGGCCGGGTGCACATCGAACGCGATGGTGTCTCGCACTCCCACGACGCCCGATTCGTCCTGATCGGCACCATGAACCCCGAAGAGGGTGAGCTGCGCCCGCAGCTGTTGGATCGGTTCGGCCTCACCGTCGACGTGGCTGCGTCCCGCGATGTCGATACCCGCGTGGCGGTGATCCGGTCGAGGCTGGCCTATGAGGCCGACCCGGACGGTTTCGCCGCCGGTTACGCCGACGCCGATGCCGAGCTGGCCGGCCGCATCGCCACCGCACGTGCCGCACTGGCCGATGTGGTCCTCGGGGACAACGAGTTACGGCGCATCGCTGCGCTGTGTGCGGCGTTCGACGTGGACGGGATGCGGGCCGACCTGGTGCTGGCCCGCACCGCGGTCGCGCACGCCGCGTGGCGTGGCAGCGCGGCCGTCGAGGAAGAAGACATCCGGGTGGCCGCGGAACTGGCGCTGCCGCACCGGCGCCGACGCGACCCGTTCGACGATCCCGGCCTGGATCCCGAGCGCCTGGACGATGCGCTCTCGCAGACCGCCGAGACCCCCGAGGAGCCGGATCCCGAGCCCGAGCCCCCCGGTGGCGGAGGAGGATCGGATGCACCGACCGACGGGTCGCCCGCCCAGGCCGATTCGTCGGAGCGTGGCGAGCAGCAGCAGGCCGCCGCTCCGCCGACCCGGTCCAGCGCACCGCCGTCGTCGACCTTCCGCACCCGCGCCCTGGTGGTCCCCGGCGTCGGCGAGGGAGCGCCGGGACGGCGATCGAAGGCCCGCAACCGCACCGGCAGTACCGTCGGGTCGACCGAGGTGGCGGGCGAGGGACACGGCACCCATGTCTTCGCGACCTTGCTCGCGGCGGTCAACAATCAGCGCAGACCCGGCAGGCCGCAGGTGCAACCCGAGGATGTGCGGCGTGCGATACGCGAGGGCCGCGAGGGCAACCTGGTGATCTTCGTCGTCGACGCCTCCGGCTCGATGGCCGCGCGCGACCGGATGTCGGCGGTGGGCGGGGCGGCCCTGTCGTTACTGAGGGACGCCTATCAGCGCCGAGACAAGGTCGCGGTGATCACCTTCCGCGGTCAGCGGGCGGATCTGCTGCTGCCGCCGACCTCCTCGGTCTACATCGCCGGCCGGCGGTTGGCGCGGTTCGACACCGGTGGCAAAACGCCGCTGGCGCAAGGCTTGCTGGCGGCCCGAGACGTGGTGGTGCGTGAGAAGGCCCGCGACCGCGCGCGTCGTCCACTGGTGGTGGTGCTGACCGACGGACGAGCGACCGGGGGACCGGACCCGCTGGGCCGCACCAGGACGGCGGCGCGGATGCTGCTGGCCGAGGGGGCCGCCGCGGTCGTCGTGGACTGTGAGACATCGTTCGTGCGGCTGGGGTTGGCCGAGGAGTTGGCGCGACAGCTGGACGCCCCGGCGGTCCGGCTCGCGCACCTGCAGGCCGGTGAACTGACCTCGCTGGTCAAGACGGCAGCCTGAGGACAACCGAGGAGACCCGATGCCACAGGGACAACCGCTTACCGTGCCCGATGACGGGCTGACAACCAAGGCCCGGCGCAACGCGCCGCTACTGGCGGTGCACACCGGGCCGGGCAAGGGCAAGTCGACCGCGGCGTTCGGCATGGCATTGCGGGCGTGGAATCAGGGTTTCGACATCGGGGTGTTCCAGTTCGTCAAGAGCGCGAAGTGGAAGGTGGGCGAGGAGAACGTCTTTCGTGAACTCGGCCGGCTGCACGACGAGCACGGCGCAGGCGGGCCGGTGCAGTGGCACAAGATGGGCTCAGGCTGGTCGTGGACGCGTAAGCAGGGGTCCGAGGTGGATCACGCCGAGACCGCCCGGGACGGCTGGGCCGAGATCAGCCGCCGAATCACCGCCGGACAGCACGACTTCTACGTCCTCGACGAATTCACCTATCCGCTCAAATGGGGCTGGATCGACGTCGATGAGGTGATCGCGACCCTGGCCGACCGGCCGGGCCGCCAGCACGTGGTGATCACCGGGCGCGATGCGCCGCAGGCCCTGATCGACGCAGCCGATCTGGTGACCGAGATGACCAAGGTGAAGCATCCGATGGATGCCGGCCGCAAGGGCCAGCGGGGTATCGAGTGGTAGCTCCCGCGATCGTCATCGCCGCGCCGTCCTCGGGCAGCGGAAAGACCACGATCGCAACGGGTCTGATGGGTGCGCTGCGGCGTGCCGGTCGACGGGTGGCGCCGTTCAAGGTCGGCCCGGACTTCATCGATCCCGGCTACCACGCGCTGGCCGCCGGTGTGCCGGGACGCAACCTGGATCCGGTCCTGGTGGGCGAGCACCTGATCGGACCGCTCTACCGGCACGGGGTCGCGGCCGCCGACATCGCGGTCGTCGAGGGCGTGATGGGGCTTTTCGACGGGCGCATCAGTGCCCACCACACCGGTCCGGCCCAGGGGTCCACCGCCCATGTGGCCGCCCTGCTCGGCGCGCCGGTGGTGCTGGTGGTCGACGCCCGCGGGCAGGCCCACAGCATCGGTGCACTGCTGCACGGCTTCTCGACGTTCGACAGCTCGATCCGGCTGGCCGGGGTGATTCTGAACCGGGTCGGCTCGGCGCGCCACGAACAGGTGCTGCGCCAGGGCTGCGAACAGGCCGGGGTGCCGGTGTTCGGGGCGATCCCGCGGTCGGCCGAGCTGGAGGTGCCCTCACGGCACCTGGGATTGGTGACGGCCGTCGAGTTCGGCGCGTTGGCCCAACGTGCCGTCGCGGCGATGACGGATCTGGTCGCCCAACACGTCGACGTGGCCGCGCTGGCCGGGGCGGCCACTGCACAGGTGCACGCTCCCGCGTGGAGCCCCGAGCCCGAACACGGTGCCGGGGAATCGGTCACCATCGCCCTGGCCGCCGGACGTGCCTTCAGTTTCGGCTACGCCGAACATCGCGAACTGCTGACCGCCGCAGGGGCGGATGTCGTCGAATTCGACCCGCTGACCGAGCTGCTGCCCGCGGGTACCGCGGGCGTGGTGATCCCCGGCGGGTTTCCCGAACAATTCACCACCGAGTTGTCGGCCAATGCGGCCGTGCGCACCGAGATTCGGTCGCTGGCCGCCGCCGGCGGCCCTGTGCACGCCGAGTGCGCCGGCCTGACCTATCTGATGGACGATCTGGACGGGGCTCCGATGTGTGGCGTACTCGCCGGTTCGGCGTCGTTCACCGAGCGGCTCACACTGGGTTATCGCGATGCCGTCGCTGTGGCCGATTCGTCCATGCACATCGCGGGTGAGCGGGTCAGCGGGCACGAGTTCCACCGGACTACAGTGACTTTCGCCACAGACTACGAGCCGGCATGGGGGTTCGCCGGCACCGGCGGCCGGGACGGTGCGGTTCACGCCGGGGTGCATGCGGGATATCTGCACACCCATCCGGCCGGGCATCCGAAGGCGTGCTCGCGCTTCGTCGCCGCGGCGGCAACCTTTAAGCTCGGCGGGTGACGCGCACCCGAGGAGCCCAGTGACAGACAACGCCTACCTTGTCGGTCTGCGTCTGGAGGGCCGCAAAGTCGTCGTGGTCGGCGGCGGCACCGTGGCGCAGCGCCGGCTCCCGCTTCTGGTCGCCGCCGGCGCGGACGTCCACGTCATCACCTTGGCGGCCACCCCTGCGGTGGAAGCCTTCGGTGACTCGTCGGCGACCGTCACCGTGACCCTTCGGGCGTTCCGCGACGAGGACCTCGACGGCGCTTGGTACGCCCTCGCCGCCACCGATGACGCGGACGTCAATGCCGCGATCGTCGCCGGTGCGGACCGGCGACGGATCTTCTGCGTGCGCGCCGACGTGGCCCGCGAAGGTACGGCGGTCACGCCCGCCTCCTTCGAATACGAGGGATTGTCGGTCGGGGTGCTGGCCAGCGGGGAACACCGCCGGTCGGCGGCCATCCGCTCCGCCATCCACGAGGCGCTCCAGCAGGGGCTCATCAACGATCGGGAGCGCAACACCGGCACCGAGGGGGTGACCGTGCACGAGGGGGTCGCGCTCGTCGGTGGTGGGCCCGGGGACCCGGAGCTGATCACGGTGCGCGGACGGCGGTTGCTGGCCAATGCCGACGTCGTCGTCGCGGACCGACTCGCTCCGCCGGAACTGTTGGCCGAACTCCCACCGCATGTCGAGGTGATCGATGCCGCCAAGATCCCGTACGGGCGGGCGATGGCGCAGGAGGCCATCAACGACGTGCTCATCGACCGCGCGAAGGCGGGCAAGTTCGTCGTCCGGCTCAAGGGCGGCGACCCGTTCGTCTTCGCGCGTGGGTACGAGGAGGTGATCGCGTGCGCCGACGCCGGCGTGCCGGTGACCGTGGTACCCGGTGTGACCAGCGCGATCGGGGTGCCGGCCCTGGCCGGTGTGCCGGTGACGCATCGGCATATCACCCATGAATTCGTCGTGGTCAGCGGGCATGTTGCGCCGGGGCACCCCGAATCGTTAGTGAATTGGGATGCGCTGGCCGCGATGTCCGGAACGATCGTCTTGCTGATGGCCGTCGAGCGGATCGAACTCTTCGCCCAGGCGCTGCTGTCGGGCGGCAGACCTGCGGATACGCCGGTGATGGTGGTCCAGCACGGGACGACGGCGGCGCAACGGACGGTCCGGGCGACCCTGACCGACGTTGCCGAAAAGGTACGTTCGGAGGGGATCAGACCGCCGGCGATCATCGTCATCGGGGCTGTGGCGGCGTTCGGCAGTTAAAGGATTCTTAAGATTACTGTAAGGTAACCCGGTATGACTGCTCTCAACGACGCTGGCCGCAAATCCAGCCGAGACGGTGCGGGCGGCAGCAACCGGGCCCTGCCAGTGCATGTAGGCCGAGGGGATATGCAGCAAAACGGCAAGTCACCGGCGTTCCTGCCGTCCTGGAACTTCATCGCCGCCGTCATCGCGATCGGCGGTATGCAGCTGCTGGCCACGATGGACAGCACCGTTGCGATCGTCGCGCTTCCTAAGATCCAAGATGAGCTCGGGTTGAGTGATGCCGGGCGCAGCTGGGTCATCACCGCCTACGTGCTCACCTTCGGTGGGCTGATGTTGCTGGGTGGTCGCCTCGGCGACACCATCGGTCGTAAGCGCACCTTCATCGTGGGTGTCGCGCTGTTCACCATCGCCTCGGTGCTCTGCGGGGTGGCCTGGGACGAGGCGACCCTGGTGATCGCTCGGTTGCTGCAGGGTGTGGGTGCGGCGATCGCCTCGCCCACCGGTTTGGCGCTGATCGCGACGACGTTCCCCAAGGGGCCCGCCCGCAACAGCGCGACGGCCGTGTTCGCCGCCATGACCGGTATCGGCTCGGTGATGGGCCTGGTGGTCGGCGGAGCCCTGACCGAGGTCTCCTGGCGTTGGGCGTTCCTGGTCAACGTGCCGATCGGCCTGGTGATGCTGTATCTGGCCCGGACCCACCTTCGCGAGACCGACCGCGCTCCGATGAAGCTCGACGCCGCCGGAGCCATCCTGGCGACACTGACCTGTACCGCGGCCGTCTTCGGGTTCTCGATGGGACCGGAGAGGGGCTGGGCCTCGCCGCTGACGCTGGCGTCGCTGGCCGGCGCCGGAATCTTCGGACTGGCGTTCCTCTACGCCGAACGGACCGCCCAGAACCCGGTCGTGCCGTTCTCGTTGTTCCGTGACCGCAACCGCGTGGCCACCTTCGCGGCGGTCTTCCTGGCCGGCGGCGTGATGTTCACCCTCACCGTGCTCATCGGGCTCTACGTCCAGGACATCATGGGCTACAGCGCTCTGCGCGCCGGCATCGGCTTCATCCCGTTCGTGATCGCACTCGGCATCGGTCTGGGCCTGTCCTCGCAGCTGGTGTCCCGGTTCGCCCCGCGGTGGATCGTGATCGCCGGCGGCGTGCTGGTTCTGGCCGCGATGATCTACGGTTCGACGCTCAACGGCGACATCCCGTACTTCCCCAACCTCGTGCTGCCGATCACCATTGGCGGGTTCGGTATCGGCATGATCGTCGTCCCGCTGACGGTCTCGGCCATCGCCGGTGTGGGCCTCGACGAGATCGGTCCGGTGTCGGCGATCGCGCTGATGCTGCAGAACCTCGGTGGCCCCGTGGTGCTGGCGGTCATCCAGGCCGTCATCACCTCGCGCACGCTGTACCTGGGCGGAACGACGGGCCCGGTCAAGAACATGAACGAGGCGCAACACCATGCGCTGGACCAGGGATACACCTACGGCCTGCTGTGGGTTGCCGCCGTCGCCGTGGTCGTCGGTGCTGCCGCCTTGTTCATCCGGTACACGGCGGAGGAGGTGGCGCACGCCCAGGAGGTCAAGGACGCCATCGACGCCGGTGAGTTGGAGAACTGACAACGCGAGCGTCGCGCCGGCCTCGGCCGGAACCGGTAGAAGAATTTTCCCCTCGATGTTTGGTTGCGTCACGCGGTGGGTAAACCGCTGATGGGAGCCGGTCGCCCCGGTTGTCGTGCGCCAAAAACACAAGCGTGTAATTTCTCCACACCTGTGGATGGAATCTGTGGATAACTCCGCGTACACCGGAGCAGAGGTGCCCGTGGCCCGTCAGGACATCAGCACCGCGGTCGACCCACTCGGCTGGCGTCTGATCCTGGGAAGCCTCATCACCCACGTGGCCGTCGACTCGCTCACCACCGCCGTGCGTGCCGCCGAGAGCGCCGTGCACGCCGCCGGGGCGGATGCCGTCGGACATCTGCGCATCGACCTCTGCGACGACCGAGTGGTGCTGCGCCTGCAGGACCGGTCGGCCGGGACGATCACCGAACACGATCTGAGGCTGGTCGGCCGGATCACCGGTGCCCTTTCCGACGCCGGATGGGTCACGTTCGCCGGTGACGCCGCCACACCGCCGCAAGTCCTGGAGATCGCGATCGACGCTCTGGACATCGCGTCGGTGCGCCCGTTCTGGCGGGCGATCACCGGGTATGCCGACCTCCCCGACGCGACGGACCTCCCGCCGGGGGCCATCGTCGACCCACTGGGACGCGGACCGACGATCTGGTTCCAGCAGATGGATTCGCCGCGCCCACAACGTAACCGGATCCACCTCGACATCGACATGCCGCCCGAGCATGCGGCCGCGCGCATCGAGGCGGCGCTGGCCGCGGGCGGGCGGCTGGTCTCGGCCGCGGCCGCACCGGCGTTCTGGGTGCTCGCCGATGCCGAGGGCAACGAGGCCTGCATCTGCACCTGGCAGGGCCGCGACTGAAACGGATTGTCGGGCTCCTACGTCGCCCGCGAGGCTGAATTGTCGGGCTCCTACGTCGCCCGACTAGGCTGACCGGTCGTGATCACCCGTATGTCCGAGCTGTTCCTGCGCACCCTGCGTGACGACCCCGCCGACGCCGAAGTCCCCAGTCACAAGCTGCTGATCCGCGCGGGCTACGTGCGGGCCGTCGGACCCGGGATCTACAGCTGGTTGCCGCTGGGTCTGCGGGTGCTGCGCAAGATCGAGAACGTCGTGCGTAGCGAGATGAACGCCATCGGCGGCCAGGAGATCCTGCTGCCGGCACTGCTGCCCCGCGCACCCTACGAGACCACCAACCGCTGGACCGAGTACGGCGACACCTTGTTCCGCCTGCAGGACCGTCGCAACAACGACTATCTGCTCGGCCCGACGCACGAGGAACTCTTCACCCTGATGGTCAAGGGGGAGTACTCCTCGTACAAGGACCTTCCCGTCCTGCTGTACCAGATCCAGACCAAGTACCGCGACGAGGCCCGCCCGCGCGCCGGAATCCTCCGCGGCCGCGAATTCGTCATGAAGGACTCGTACTCCTTCGATATCGACGAGGACGGGCTCAAGACCGCCTACCACCACCACCGCGAGGCCTACCAGCGGATCTTCAACCGGCTCGGGATCGACTACGTGATCGTCTCGGCTGTGTCCGGGGCCATGGGTGGTAGCGCCTCCGAGGAGTTCTTGGCCGAGAGCGAGGTGGGCGAGGACACCTTCGTCCGCTGCGTCGAATCGGGTTATGCCGCCAACGTCGAAGCCGTCATCACCCGGGCGCCGGAAGCGCTGCCCATCGAGGGGCAACAGCCCGCGCAGGTGTACGACACCCCGGACGCCCCGACCATCGCGACCCTGGTCGACTGGGCGAATTCGGCCGGCCTGGCCCAGTTCGGGGACCGAGCGGTCACGGCGGCGGACACCCTGAAGAACGTTCTGCTCAAGACCCGCCAGCCGGGTGGTGAGTGGGAATTGCTCGCTATCGGCGTGCCCGGTGACCGCGAGGTCGACGAGAAGCGTCTGGGTGCAGCATTGGAGCCCGCGGAGTTCGCCCTGCTCGACGACGCCGATTTCGCCGCCAACCCGTTCCTGGTCAAGGGATACGTGGGCCCGAAAGCGCTGCAGGACAACGGCGTCCGGTATCTGGTCGATCCGCGGGTGGTGTCCGGCACGTCCTGGATCACCGGAGCGGATGAGCCCAACAAGCACGTGGTGGGGCTGGTCGCGGGCCGCGATTTCACCCCCGACGGCACCATCGAGGCCGCCGACGTCCGCGACGGTGATCCGTCCCCGGACGGTGCTGGCGTACTCACCTCGGCTCGTGGCATCGAGATCGGCCACATCTTCCAACTCGGCCGCAAGTACGCCGATGCGTTCAGTGCCGATGTGCTCGGCGAGAACGGCAAGCCTGTGCGCCTGACCATGGGGTCCTACGGCATCGGGGTTTCGCGGCTGGTCGCCGTCATCGCCGAGCAACAGCACGACGAGATCGGCCTGCGCTGGCCGAGCGCCGTCGCGCCTTTCGACGTGCACGTCGTCATCGCCAATAAGGACGCCGGTGCGCGTGCGGGTGCGGAAGAACTGGCCGGCGAACTGTCCCGGCTGGGCTTCGAGGTGCTCCTCGACGACCGCACCTCATCGCCCGGGGTCAAGTTCAAGGACGCCGAACTGCTCGGCATGCCCTGGATCGTAGTGGTCGGTCGCGGCTGGGCCGATGGTGTGGTCGAACTGCGCAACCGGTTCACCGGCGAGGCCCGTGAGCTCGCGGTCGCCGGCGCGGCGGCCGAGGTGGCAGCCGCGCTGAGCGCGAACCAGGCCGGCCCGAACGGCTAACCGGCCTGTTCTGAACCGCCGGGGAACGGGACCGTCACCGGCGGCGTCCCCAGGATGCTGCGCCACCGCGCGGCCAGCACCGCGGCCTGCGTCATCGCGGTGAGGGCGAAGGTGCGGTCCTGCGGATCCCCGGCCTGCTCCAGCACCGCCCGCCATGCGGTGGCCGTGTCGGCCTCCATGCGGACGGCCAGTTCGGCGGCGTCGCCGGGGTCGGCGACCTCGGTCGGCAGCTGATAGCCCGGTGCCGGCAGTGGGGCGGTCACTCGGCGGCCGGCCAACATCTCCAGCGCCTCTTCGCGGCGTTGCCGGTGCTGGGCCATCGCGTCGGCGACCAGCCAGTTGTCCTCCGGCGTGGAGTGCGCCGACACGATGCCGTAGCCGTAGATGGCGCCGTGTTCGGTGGCGACCGCGTCGAACCACGCCGCGTCGGCGGCGTTGTCGGGGCGGTCCGGGTCCGGG
The DNA here is from genome assembly GCA_052044345.1 of Mycolicibacterium sp. 22603. Classification (GTDB taxonomy): domain Bacteria; phylum Actinomycetota; class Actinomycetes; order Mycobacteriales; family Mycobacteriaceae; genus Mycobacterium. The sequence continues at coordinate 280,318 of JBQEMX010000003.1, read as the reverse complement.
GTCGGCTCGGGCGCGGTGTTGGGAGCTGTCATGGCTTCTCGTCTCCGCCGAGCGCCACCAGATACGCCGCGGTGCACGCCGCCGAGATGGAGCCGAACAATCCGGCGCGATAACCGGCCAGGACTTCGGCCGAGCGGGCCGCCTGTTCTGCGGACCGGCGGAGTTCCTCGATGACCTTGGCGACGGTGGGGGCGGCGGCCCCGGCCGTCGTGGTAGCCGTCGTGTTCGTGGTGGTGGCCGTGGTTGTGGGACTCGTAGTTGTGGGAATCGTGGTGGTCGGGCCGTCGCCCCCGGTCAGCCTGGTGATCTCGGCGGCCAGCGCATCGGCGTGGGCCGAACGCTCGGCGGCGATCGAGGTCAACGCGGCGACCACCGACTGACGCGACGGTCCGGTCAGCGCCGTCGCCGCATCACCGGCCAATGCGCTGTCGGAGCGCGCCCGGTCGAACCCGGTCTGCAGATCGGCGAGGTCGGCGGGCGGTGGCTCCGGCGCGCAGGCGGTGGCGGAGCCGAGCAGACCGAGCGCGATGCCGGCCGGCAGGGCGCCGATCAGCAGGCGACGCCGACTCAGGATGGGCAGGGCGCTCGGCACGCCCACATCCTGCCATGTTGGGTCGGGCCACTCGTTTGGTGATTGTCGCGTCACGGCTGGCGTATCGTTTGGTAGTTGATTCTCCGGCCGTGCCGGTCGGAGGTTGTCCGCACAACTCAAGATGAGGAGCTCGCCGTGGCATCGGATGACCCGCTGCGGTCTGCGCGCCTACCGTCGCGTGAGCAGGTGATCGAACTCCTCACCGGTGAGTTCGCGCGCGCGGGTTACGAAATCGAGGATGTCACCATCACGGCTGCCCGGCCGCCGAGCATCACCGTCGTGGCCGACGGAGATGCGCCGCTGGACCTGGACGCGGTGGCCGAATTGTCCCGGCTGGCCTCGGCGGCATTGGACGAGGCGGACCGCGGTTTCGACGCCTACGTGCTCGAGGTCACGTCCCGGGGCGTCGATCGGCCGTTGACCGAGGAAAAACACTTCCGCCGGGCGAAGGGACGCAAGGTCGGTGTGACCCTTGCCGACGGCTCGGAGGTCACCGGGCGCATCGGCGCGACCGGTGACGGAGTGGTCGCCATGGTGGTCGCGGACGGCAAGAATCTCGTCCTGCGGCCGGTGGCCGTCGCCGAGATCGTCAAAGCAATTGTGCAAGTAGAGTTTTCGAAGCCAAGTCGACGTGAGTTGGAGTTGGTCGAACAGTCAGAAGAGGGGGCCGGGTCGTGAACATCGACATGGCGGCATTACACGCCATCGAGGCGGACAAAGGCATCTCGGTCGATGTCGTGGTGGACACCATCAAATCGGCGTTGCTGACCGCCTATCGGCACACCGAGGGCCACGAGGCCGATGCGCGCATCGACGTCGACCGCAAAACCGGTGTGGTCAAGGTGATGGCGCGGGAGACCGACGCCGACGGCAATCTGATCAGCGAATGGGATGACACCCCAGAAGGTTTCGGCCGCATCGCGGCCACCACGGCCCGCCAGGTGATCCTGCAGCGGTTGCGCGACGCCGAGAACGAGAAGATGTACGGCGAGTTCGCGGCCCGCGAGGGCGATATCGTCGCCGGGGTGGTCCAACGCGATGCCCGCGAGAACACCCGCGGCAACGTGGTGGTGCGGGTGGGGACCGAGGCCAAGGGGTCCGACGGGATGATCCGCCCGGCCGAACAGGTGCCCGGTGAGGGCTATGAGCACGGCGACCGGTTGCGCTGCTACGTCATCGGCGTGACCCGGGGTGCCCGCGAGCCCAAGATCGAGCTGTCGCGCACCCACCCGAACCTGGTGCGCAAACTGTTCGCGCTCGAGGTCCCCGAGATCGCCGATGGATCGGTCGACATCGTGGCGGTCGCCAGGGAGGCCGGTCACCGATCCAAGATCGCCGTCACGTCCAGGGTGTCGGGGCTCAACGCCAAGGGCGCCTGCATCGGCCCGATGGGTCAGCGCGTGCGCAATGTGATGAGCGAGCTGTCGGGCGAGAAGATCGACATCATCGACTACGACGAGGACCCGGCCCGGTTCGTCGCCAACGCGCTGTCGCCGGCGAAGGTGGTCTCGGTCACCGTCATCGACGAGAACGCGCGCGCCGCCCGTGTCGTGGTGCCCGATTTCCAGCTGTCGCTGGCCATCGGCAAGGAGGGGCAGAACGCCCGGCTGGCCGCCCGGCTGACCGGATGGCGCATCGATATCCGCAGCGATGCCGCCCCGGCACCGGATGCCGACGGCGCCGAACACGCCACGTAGACAAGCCGCGCGGGGTGTAGTGAGACGCGATTGAAGTCTGGACGCCCCGGAACGGTAGACTGAGCCGTGATCCAGCGCGAGACTCCGGCAGGCCACTCTCGTGCGCATCGAGATCCCGCGGGACCGGTGCGTACATGTGTGGGGTGTCGGAAGCGAGCGTTGGCCGTCGATCTGGTCAGACTGTCCTCCGTATCCGACAGGCCCGGCGATTACGCCGTGACTGTGGATACAGCGGGTAATCTGCCGGGGCGGGGTGCGTGGTTGCATCCCGATCCGCAGTGTCTGGACGTGGCACTTCGCCGGCGAGCAATCGGCCGAGCGTTGCGCATCTCCGGTTCGCCGGACACCACCGTGGTGGAAGAGCTTTTCCACCGGTCAGAGAACAGGTAGCGAAGAACATGAGCACACCGTGAAGTCCCGATGACCATGCGTCATAGCTAAACCCGAGGCGCGGCCCAACCACCGCTGACGCCTCCAAACGAGGAGAAGTAGTGGCAGGTAAGGCCCGCGTGCACGAGTTGGCGAAGGAACTCGGTGTCACAAGTAAGGAAGTTCTCGCCCGTCTGAGTGATCAGGGCGAGTTCGTCAAATCCGCATCATCGACGGTCGAGGCTCCCGTGGCCCGCCGTCTGCGGGAATCGTTCGGCGGCGGTAAGCCTGCCGACGATGCACCCGCTCCCAAAGCGCCCGGCAAGCCCGCGGCTCCGTCCGGCGGACCCAAGCCAGGACCGAAGCCCGCACCGCAGCCGCCCGCAGCGCCGGCTCCGGCCGCACCCGCGGCCCAGGCTCCGACGCCTGCCCCGGCTCCGGCTCCGACGCCCGGACCTGCGGCTCCGACCCCCGGACCCGCGCCGACGCCCGCACCCGCACCGTCGGCACCCGCCGCCTCCGGTACTCCCGGGGCCACCCAGACCCCCGGGCCCCGTCCGGGCCCGACTCCCGGCCCCAAGCCCGCACCGCGTGCGCCGCGTGTCGGCAACAACCCGTTCTCGTCGCAGGCGCCCGTCGAGCGACCCGCGCCCCGTCCGGCCGCAGGTCCCGGCGGCCCCCGCCCGGGCCCCGGCCCCGGCGGACCACGCCCGGGCGCCCCGCGTCCCGGTGCTGCCTCACCCGGCAACATGCCCCCTCGTCCGCCCGGTGCGCGTCCCGGTGCGACCGGTCGTCCCGGCGGTCCGCGTCCCGGACCCGGCGGCCGTCCGGCCCCCGGTGGTCGTCCCGGCGGTGGCGGCGGCGGTAACTACCGCGGTGGCGGCGCCGGTGGCGGTGCTGGAGCAGGCGCCGGTGGCGGCGCGGCCGGTGGTTTCCGCGGTCGTCCCGGTGGCGGTGGCGGCGGTGGTCGTCCCGGTCAGCGCGGCGGTGCCGCGGGTGCCTTCGGCCGTCCCGGTGGTGCCCCCCGGCGCGGGCGCAAGAGCAAGCGCGCGAAAAGGGCCGAATACGAGAACATGCAGGCCCCGGTCGTCGGTGGCGTGCGGTTGCCGCACGGCAATGGCGAGACCATCCGGTTGGCCCGCGGCGCTTCGCTGAGCGATTTCGCCGACAAGATCAACGCCAACCCGGCTTCGCTGGTGCAGGCGCTGTTCAACCTCGGTGAGATGGTCACCGCCACGCAGTCGGTGGACGATTCCACGCTGGAACTGTTGGGCAGCGAGATGAACTACGTCGTCCAGGTCGTCTCCCCGGAAGACGAGGACCGCGAGCTGCTGTCGTCCTTCGACCTCACCTATGGCGAGGACGAGGGCGGCGAGGAAGACCTCGAGTTCCGTCCGCCGGTGGTCACCGTCATGGGTCACGTCGACCACGGCAAGACCCGCCTGCTCGACACCATCCGTAACGCCACCGTCCGCGAGGGCGAGGCCGGCGGGATCACGCAGCACATCGGTGCCTACCAGGTCCTCACCGAGCTGGACGGCAACGAGCGGCTGGTCACCTTCATCGACACCCCTGGTCACGAGGCGTTCACCGCCATGCGTGCCCGTGGTGCCAAGGCCACCGATATCGCGATCCTGGTGGTCGCCGCCGACGACGGTGTGATGCCGCAGACGGTGGAGGCCATCAACCACGCGCAGGCGGCCGATGTGCCGATCGTGGTGGCGGTCAACAAGATCGACAAGGAGGGTGCCGACCCGAGCAAGATCCGGGCGCAGCTCACCGAGTACAACCTGGTGGCCGAGGAGTACGGCGGCGACACGATGTTCGTCGACATCTCCGCCAAGCAGGGCACCAATATCGATGCGCTGTTGGAAGCGGTGCTGTTGACCGCCGATGCGTCGCTGGATCTGCGGGCCAACCCCGATATGGAAGCCCAGGGTGTGGCCATCGAAGCGCACCTGGACCGCGGTCGCGGCCCGGTGGCGACGGTGCTGATCCAGCGTGGCACGCTGCGCGTCGGCGACTCGATCGTCGCCGGCGATGCCTACGGCCGTGTCCGGCGCATGGTCGACGAGCACGGTGAAGATGTCGAGGAGGCGCTGCCGTCGCGTCCGGTGCAGGTCGTCGGGTTCACCTCGGTGCCCGGTGCCGGCGACAACCTCCTGGTTGTCGACGAGGACCGCATCGCCCGCCAGATCGCCGACCGGCGCAGTGCGCGCAAGCGCAACGCCCTGGCCGCGCGCAGCCGCAAGCGGATCAGCCTGGAAGACCTGGATTCGGCGCTGAAGGAAACCAGCCAGCTGAACCTGATCCTCAAGGGCGACAACGCCGGTACCGTCGAGGCGCTGGAAGAGGCCTTGATGAACATCGAGATCGACGACGAGGTGCAGTTGCGCGTCATCGACCGCGGTGTCGGTGGCGTCACCGAGACCAACGTGAACCTGGCCTCGGCCTCGGATGCCATCATCATCGGCTTCAACGTCCGCGCCGAGGGCAAGGCGACCGAACTGGCCAATCGCGATGGTGTCGAGATCCGCTACTACTCGATCATCTACCAGGCGATCGACGAAATCGAGGCCGCGCTCAAGGGCATGCTCAAGCCGGTCTACGAGGAGAAGGAGCTCGGCCGCGCCGAGATCCGCGCGATCTTCCGCAGCTCGAAGGTCGGCAACATCGCCGGTTGCCTCGTGCAGTCGGGCATCATGCGGCGTAATGCCAAAGCCCGCCTGCTGCGTGACAACGTCGTGGTCGCCGAGAACCTCACCATCTCCTCGCTCAAGCGGGAGAAGGATGACGCCACCGAGGTGCGCGAGGGTTACGAGTGCGGTCTGACCGTGACCTACAACGACATCAAGGAAGGCGACGTCATCGAGACCTATGAACTGGTCGAGAAGGCGCGTACGTAGCGATGGCTGATCCAGCACGCGCACGCCGGCTGGCCAAGCGGATCTCGACGATCGTGGCCTCGGCCATCGAGTACGAGATCAAGGATCCGCGGCTGGCCGGCGTGACGATCACCGATGCGAAGGTGACCGCCGACCTGCACGACGCCACGCTGTACTACACGGTGTTGGGGCCGACCCTGGAGGAAGAGCCCGATTACGCCGGTGCGGCGGCCGCCTTGGAGAGCGCGAAGGGTGTGTTGCGCTCCAAGGTGGGCGCGGGCACCGGCGTGCGGTTCACCCCGACGCTGGCCTTCGTGCGTGACACCGTGCCGGACGCGGCGAATCGGATGGAAGAACTGCTGTCGAAGGTGCGGGCGGCCGACGCCGACTTGGCCCGAGTTCGGGAGGGTGCGGTGCCGGCTGGCGATGCCGACCCGTACCGTGTGAGCGGGGGAGACGCTCGCGGGGACGAACTCGACGCTGAGGACACCGGTGACGACGACCGACACGACCGCTGAGACCGCTGCCGACGCGGTCCCACCCGGCCCTCGGGTCGACGCCGCGGGTGCGGCACGGCTGTTCGACGCCGCCGATTCGATCGTGATCGTCGCCCACGTGTACCCCGACGCCGACACCATCGGCGCCGGTCTGGCGCTCGGGCAGGTCGCGGCGGCCGCGGGTAAGGATGTCGCGGTCAGCTTCGCCGCACCGGAGCAGCTTCCGGAATCGCTGGCCACCCTGCCCGGCGGGCATCTGCTGGTCGCGCCTGCCGAGGTGCCCCGAGACCCGGATCTGGTGGTGACCGTCGACATCCCATCGGTCAACCGGCTCGGCAGCCTCGGCGAACTGACCCTGAATGCACGCGCGGTCCTGGTCGTCGACCACCACGCCTCCAATACGCTGTTCGGTACCGCGAACTTCGTTGATCCCCAGGCGGATTCGACCACCATGCTGGTGACCGAGCTGTTGGATGCGTGGGACAAGCCGATCGACGAGCCCGTGGCGCATTGCCTGTATGCCGGGTTGACCACCGACACCGGATCGTTCCGGTGGGCCAGCGCACGTGCGCACCGGCTGGCGTCCCGACTGCTCGACACCGGGTTGGACAACGCAGGTATCAGTCGCGATCTGATGGACACCCACCCGTTCGCCTGGCTGCCGATGCTCTCGCGCGTGCTGGGTTCGGCCCGGCTGGTCGAGGATGCCGCCGGCGGGCGGGGGCTGGTCTACGCCGTCGTCGACCACCAGGAATGGACCGACGCACGACCCGAAGAGGTCGAGAGCATCGTCGATATCGTGCGCACCACGGCCCAGGCCGAGGTCGCCGCGGTGTTCAAGGAGATAGAGCCACGGCAGTGGTCGGTGTCGATGCGTTCGAAGTCCTTCGACGTCTCGGCGGTCGCCGGCGCGTTCGGCGGAGGCGGGCACCGCAAGGCGGCCGGATATACGGCGATCGGTTCTGCCGATGATGTGGTGGCAGCCCTGCAGGTCGCTCTTGGCTGAGCAGCCCGTCACCGCCCGACGGATCGCCGGGCTGGCATTACCCGCACTGGGAGTGCTTGCCGCAGAACCGCTTTACCTGTTGTTCGACCTTGCCGTGGTGGGTCGTCTCGGGGCGCTCAGTCTGGCCGGTCTGGCGATCGGTGGATTGGTGATCTCACTGGTCGCCTCGCAGGGCACGTTCCTGTCCTACGGCACCACCGCGCGATCGGCGCGCTTCTTCGGCGCCGGTGATCGCGCCGCCGCGGTGCGGGAAGGCGTGCAGGCCACCTGGCTCGCGGTGGGACTCGGGTTGCTGATCGTGGCGCTGGTGCAGGTCTTCGCCGATCCGCTGGTCGCGGTGCTCGCCGACGGCGGTGAGCTGGCCGCGGAGACGCTGCCATGGCTGCGCATCGCCATCTGCGGGGCTCCCGCGCTGCTGATCTCGTTGGCAGGTAACGGTTGGATGCGCGGTGTGCAGGACACCGTGCGACCCCTGCGCTATGTCGTCTTCGGCTTCGCCGTATCGGCGCTGCTGTGCCCGCTGCTGGTCTATGGCTGGTTGGGACTGCCGCGGCTGGAGTTGGCCGGCTCGGCGATCGCCAACCTGGTCGGGCAGTGGCTGGCGGCGTTTTTGTTCTGCCGGGCACTGCTTGCCGAGCGGGTGCCGCTGGCGGTGACACCTGCCGTGCTGGGTGCGCAGCTGCTCATGGGACGCGACCTGCTGGTGCGCTCACTGGCCTTCCAGGCCTGCTTCATCTCCGCGGCCGCGGTGGCGGCCCGGTTCGGCGCCGCCTCGGTGGCCGCTCACCAGGTGGTGCTGCAGCTGTGGAGTTTCCTTGCCCTGGTGCTGGATTCGCTGGCCATCGCCGCCCAGTCACTGGTTGGTGCCGCCCTCGGCGGTGGTCAGCTGAGCCACGCCAAGTCGGTGGCCGCCCGGGTCACCCTCTTCTCCACCGCGGCCGCCGCGGTACTCGCGCTGATCTTCGCCGCCGGCTCCGAGGTGATCCCGCGGCTGTTCACCGCCGATGCGGCGGTCCTCGACCAGATCGGCGTGCCGTGGTGGTTCCTGGTCGGCCAATTGATCGTCGCCGGAATCGTCTTCGCGCTGGACGGGGTGCTGCTGGGCGCCGGTGACGCCCGGTTCATGCGTAACGCCACGGTGTGCAGCGCGTTGGTCGGTTTCCTCCCGCTGATCTGGTTGTCGTTGGCGTTCGGCTGGGGCCTTGCCGGCATCTGGTCGGGCCTGTCCCTGTTCATGGTGCTGCGCCTGGTGTTCGTCGGCTGGCGCACCTTCTCGGGACGATGGCTGGTGGCAGGCACCGGATAGCCCCAGCCGAAGCCGTCGCTCAGGCTCCCAGCGTGCGTTGGATGTCACCCTTCATGGCGTTGAGCTGGCTGCCCCAGTAGCCCCAGCCGTGGGTGCCGTTGGGCGGGAAGTTGAAGGTGCCATTGGTCCCGCCGGCGTTCTGGTACTGAGTCTGGAAGTTGCGGTTGCTGTCCAGGGTGATCGTTTCCAGTACCTGCCCGGCGACGTCGCCGCCGCCACCGAGCTCGCCGGGACGACCGGTGCCGCAGTACACCCAGATCCTGGTGCCGTTGGCGACGAGCTTGCCGACGTTCACGGTCGGGTCGTTGCGTTGCCAGGCCGGTCCGCCGCCCAGGCCCCACATGTTGATCGCGTTGAACCCGCCGGCGTCGGCCATGGCGAAGGTGACCAGCAGTGGCCACAGACCCTGGGACAGGTTCAGGTAGCCCGACAGCGAGGCCGCGTAGCTGAACTGGCCGGGGTGGAAGGCGGCCAGCGTCAGCGCGGCGCTACCCGACATCGACAGTCCGACAACGGCATTGCCGTTCGGCGAGATCCCCTTGTTGGCGGCCAGGTAGTTCGGCAGCTCGGAGGTCAGGAAGGTCTCCCACTGGTAGTTGTAGGTCTGGCCGTTGCCGACCGCAGGTCCCTGCCAGTTGGTGTAGAAGCTGGACATGCCGCCGACCGGCATGACGACCGAGACACCGGATTCGAAGAAGGTCTCGAACGCCGCGGTCTCGATATCCCAGCCGCTGTTGTCGTCGCGGGCGCGCAGGCCGTCGAGCAGATATACCGCCCGCGGGCCGCCGCCTTGAAAGCGCACCGGGATGTCGCGGCCCATGGCCGCCGAAGGAACCATCAGCGTCTCGACCGGCAGCCCGGGCCGGGAGTATGCCGACGCGGTGGTCGGTTGGACCGCCCCCACCAGCAGAAGTGCGGCCAGCAGGCCGACCACTACTCGGCGCGTTACTGTGTGCAGATTTTTCATGAGATCGATGCCGTCCTGTCGGGCGAGCCCCCCGCGGCGCGCAGGTACGAAGATGCGGTCCGTCACGGCGCCGGGCCGGACCGGTGTCATTCCGTACGTCGCGTGTGAACGGCCTTTCGTTACGACGAAAGCGGTTCGCTGTCGGCGAACGCCCGACGCGCTCAGCGCGTCGGGCGTCGGCCGGTGCTCGATCAGTCCGCGGTGCCGGAGCTACCCAGTAGGTCGCGGACCCGGTTGGCCACCGTGATGAACTCCGGGCGTTCCATCGTCTCGGCGTAATCCCGTTCGGCGGGCAGGTCGACGTCGATGGTCTCGATGATGCGGCCCGGCCGCGGGCTCATCACCACGACCCGGTTGGCCAGGTACACCGCCTCGGCCACCGAATGCGTCACCAGTACGACGGTCGTGCCGGTTTCCCGCCAGATCCGGTGCAGCTCGACATTCATCTTTTCCCGGGTCAGCGCGTCGAGTGCGCCGAAGGGCTCGTCCATCAACAGCACTTCGGGTTGGTGCAGCAGCGCCCGGCACAGCGACACACGTTGTTGCATACCGCCGGACAACTCGTGGGGCAGGGCGTTCTCGAACCCGCTCAGTCCGGTCATCTCGATCAGGTAATCGCAGCGGGACTGCGCCTCTTTTCGTGGCATGCCCCGCATCTCGGCCTGCAGCAGGATGTTCTTGCGGACCGAACGCCATTCCAGCAGGGCGGCCCGCTGGAACACATATCCGATATCGCGCTGCGGTCCCTTGACCTGCTTGCCACGCAACCGGACGTCCCCGGAGGTGGCGGTGGTCAAGCCGGCGACGACCTTGAGCAGGGTGGACTTACCGCAGCCCGATGGACCGGCGATGGAGACGAATTCTCCTCGGGCGACCCGCAGGTCGACATCGTCGACGGCGGTGACGGTGGACCGTTTGGAGGAGAACGTGACGGTCAGCTTGTCGATGGAGATGGCGTCTGAGGTCACGGTGGTCCTCGGTGCGGTGATCGTTGCGGAGGTCATGATGGGGCGCTCCCTATTGTCCCGCGGCGGCGGGGACGAACGACGAGGCCCAGTAGTCGGCCGGGTCCTTGGCCGATTGCAGCAACCCGGCCTCGCTCAGGGTGGCGATGGTGTTGGTCCAGTCCTGTTCGGCATTGGTGCCGGGGACCTTGCCGGTGGTTGCCGGCGTGTTCAGCAGCGGGATGGTCTCCTGCCACTGCTGCAGCAACACGTTCTCCGGTGGGGTCTGCGGATCGACACCGACCATGGCCTTGGCGGCGGCCTCGGGATCGTTCTTGGCCGACTCGTAGGACTCGCTGACGGCATCCACCATCGACTGCACCAGTTCCGGATTGTCGGCGATGGTGGAGTTGTGGGTGATCAGACCGTTGCTGTAGAAGTTCAACCCGGCATCGGAGTAGCGGAAGTAGCGCATTTCGCGGCCGCTCTTGTTGGCGATGGTGGGTCCCTGATCGTGGGCGAAGCCGATCAGCCCGTCGACGCGACCGGCCATCAGGGCGGCCATCTTGCCGGCGGAGTCCAGGTTCTGTTCCTGTACCGCACCGGGTTCCAGGCCGATATCGGCGAGGTACATCGGGAACGTCGTGGTGGGTGCGTCGCCGGCGGACACCGCGATGGTGCGGCCGGCCAGATCGGCCGGTTCCTCGATGCCGGAATCGGCGAACACCTGGACCGCCGAGGGGGTGGTCTGCAGGAACACCCCGACGCTCTTGATGTCGACGCCCTGGTCGATATTGCTCAACACCGCGGCGGTATCGGACCAGCCGAAGTCGACCTGCTTGCCGCCGACCGCCTGCGCGGTACGAGTGGAGCCCTGGCCGGGGTCGATGGTCAGGTCGATACCGTGCTTGGCGAAGATGCCCTCTTTCACGCCGTGGTACAGGGGTGCGTGTTCGCCGTAGGGATACCAGTTCAGCATCAGTGTGACCGGGGTGGTTCCTTCGCCACCGTCGGCGGCTGAATTGTTCTGGCCCGCACCGCCGCCGCAGGCGGCGAGGGTGAGCATGGCGGTGGTGGCGGCGATCGCGCCCGCGGCGCGACGGTTCAGCGAAAACATTCCGGTCTCCTGTTTCGGGGTGGGTGTCAGACGGCCGCGGTCGAGGCGGAGTTGGATGTGCGGCGCGAGGCGTGCCAGGGGATGAGCAGCTTCTCGGCGATCTCGATGATGGCGAACAGCACGATCCCGAGGATCGACATGATGATCAGTGCCGCGAACAGCATTGCGGTGTCCAGGCTTCCGTTGGCCTGCAGAATCACATAGCCCAGACCTTCGTTGGCGCCGACGAATTCACCGACCACCGCACCGGTCACCGCGAGCGTGGCTGCCACCTTCAGGCCGGACATCAGCTGCGGCAGGGACGCGGGGAACCGGACCTTCATGAAGGTCTTGAATCGGCTGGCGCCCATGGTGGAGGTCAGTTCCAGGATCTCGGGATCCACCGAACGTAGACCGGCCAGTCCGGAGATCACGATGGGGAAAAACGCCATCAACACGGCGACAAGGATCTTGGGGGAGGGGCCGAAGCCCAGCCACACGATGAACAGCGGGGCGATGGCGATCTTCGGGACCACCTGGGCGAACAGGATCAACGGGTAGACGGTCTTCTCGAAGCTGGTCGAGTAGATCATCATGACCGCGACGAAGACGCCGACGATGGTGGCGATGAGGAAGCCGATCACGGTCTCCCAGGTGGTCACCCAGGTATTGGCCGCCAGGTATGCGGCGTTCTGCTGGGTCGCGGCCCAGGTGTCGGCCGGCGAGGGGAGGATGTAGGGCGCAACGAGTTCGGCCTCGGTGACTGCCCACCAGCCGGCCAGCAGCGCGAGCACCAGCACGATCGGCCGCCAGGTGTTCGACAGTGTGCGTGCCGGTGAGAATGATCGGCGGGCCCGTCGGGACCCGGTGCGCGATTGTGCCCGCGTGCCGGTGTCCGGTGACTGGACGCGGGCCGATGCGGTTACCGCCATGGAATGTCCTCTAGTTCGCAGTGAACGGGGTGAACCCGTTGGGAATGCGCTTTCCGAAGCATTTCCGACAGTAACGTGACCTGGCGCACACTGTCAACCAAGTGGTGGCCCGCGCCTCGCGGAGCTGAGAATCAGCTCAGCTTCGTGCTGTCCCGTAACACGATCCGACCGGGAATCCGCTCGCGCAGATCATCGGCGCCGTCGTGGCTGCGCAACGCCAAATCGACTGCGCGCACGCCGATTTCCTCAAGCGGAAGGATCACGGTGGTCAGGCTGGGGGTGTGGTCGCGCAGGGTCGGAATATCGTCGAAGCCGGCGATGCAGACATCGCGGGGAACGCTCAGCCCCAGCTCCCGCCATGCCGCGATCGCCCCGATCGCCATGACGTCGGTGACCGCGAAGACGCAGACCGGCGGTGCCGTCGGGCGGGGGTAGAGGTCCAGTGCGGCCGCCAGGCGTCGGGCGGCCGAATGGCCACCGTCGCGATCGAAGTCTCCGGAAACCTCCACCAACGGGGTCAGTCCGTGCCTGCCGAGCGCCTCGACGAATCCGTTGCGCCGGTCGATCGAGGTTCGGATGTTGCCCGGCCCACCGATCACGGCGAACTGACGGTGTCCGGCCGCCACCAGTGCATCGGCCAATTCAGCTGAGGCAAAATGATTTTCGGGCTCGACGGCGCCGCCGAACGCCAGGGGTTGGCCGACCACCACGACCCGTCCGCCGTTGGCTCGGTAGCGGCCGAACTCGGCCTCCAATTCGCGGTCGAGGTCGCCGCTCTGGCGCGAACCGGCCAGCACGATGGCATCGGCACGGTGTGCGATGAACGTGCTCACGGCCTCACGTTCGATATCGAAATCGCGGTCGGTGCCGGCCAGTAGTACCTGCTTGCGTGCGGCCCTGGCGGCGGTCTGTACGCCGCGGGCGATCGAGGAAAAATAGGGGTCGGCGATGTCGTGCACAATCAGGCCTAGCAGTCCGGTGGAAGCCCGCGCCAAGGCCTGGGCCTGGGCATTGGGCACGTAGCCCAGCTCGCGCGCGGCCGCCCGCACCCGGTCTGCCACACCTTCTCCCGGAACCCGACTCGACCCGTTGAGCACGCGCGATGCCGTCGCCTGCGAGACCCCCGCGCGTACCGCCACATCGTGCAGAGTGACCGCTGCCATGCCCGTTCTTCCCCTGTGTCGCCGAAGTCCGGAGTTGACCGGAGAGTGTCGACAGCTTACCTTGGAAAGCGCATTCCGAAGTGCAGACGCCGCCGTCACTCGACCGATGAGTTCGGCCGCGGTGTCGGTCCGCACACCTTTCACCGTCTCTTCAGACAAGGAATCTGCACATGTCTTCAGTTGAAACATCCGGCCGCCGCACGGTGCGCATCGCCATGAACGGCGTCACCGGGCGGATGGGCTACCGGCAACACCTGGTGCGTTCGATCCTGCCGTTGCGGGATAGCGGCCTGCTGCTCGACGACGGCACCCGGGTGGCCATCGAGCCGATCCTGGTGGGTCGCAACGCCGACAAACTCGCCGAACTTGCCGCAGCGCACGGGATCGAATCCTGGACCACCGACGTCGCATCGGTGATCGCGGACCCGACGGTGGACGTCTACTTCGACGCGCAGGTGACCTCGCGCCGGATGGAGGCGCTCTCGACCGCCATCAAGGCGGGCAAGCATGTCTACACCGAGAAGCCCACCGCGGAAACCCTCACTGAGGCAATCGAACTGGCACGGATGGCCGAGAATGCCGGTGTGGTGGCCGGTGTCGTGCACGACAAGCTGTACCTGCCCGGACTGGTGAAGCTGCGCAGGCTGATCGAGGAAGGCTTCTTCGGCCGCATCCTCTCGATGCGCGGCGAGTTCGGCTACTGGGTGTTCGAGGGTGACCACCAGCCCGCACAGCGACCCAGCTGGAACTATCGCGCCGAGGACGGCGGCGGGATCACTGTCGACATGTTCTGCCACTGGAACTACGTGATGGAGGGTCTGCTCGGCACAGTCGAAGCCGTCACGGCGCGCACCGTGACCCACATCCCGACCCGTTGGGACGAGCAGGGCAAGGCGTATGCGGCCACCGCCGATGACGCCGCCTACGGCATCTTCGAGATCGAGGGCGGCGTGATCGCCCAGATCAATTCGTCCTGGGCGGTGCGGGTGCACCGCGACGAGCTGGTCGAATTCCAGATCGACGGCACCCACGGTTCCGCGGTGGCCGGTCTGCGCCAGTGCGTGGCCCAGCAGCGCGCGCACACCCCGAAACCGGTGTGGAATCCCGACCTTCCGGTCACCGAGAAGTTCCGCGACCAGTGGCTGGATGTCCCGGCCAATGCCGATCTGGACAACGGCTTCAAGCTGCAGTGGGAGGAGTACCTGCGTGACGTGTTGGCAGGCCGCTCACACCGCTTCGGTCTGCTGTCGGCGGCCCGCGGTGTGCAGCTCGCCGAACTCGGTCTGCAGAGCTCGGCCGAGGGACGGCGCATGAGCGTGCCGGAGATCGTGCTGTGACCATGACCAGCGCCGGCACCGGTGTGCTGCTGGATCTGCCGGAGCACGGATCCTATGAGCTCTCCCGCCCGGGTTCTTGGCGCAAACCCGACTCACCGATCACCTCCCGGATCGCCTATGCCGCAGCCCATGTGGTGCCCGCCGGCACGGCCGACTGCACCCCGGGCGCGCCGGCCAAGCTGGACTGGGACGTCACCATGGCCTATCGGCACGAGCTGTGGTCCTACGGGCTCGGTGTCGCCGAGGCCATGGACACCGCCCAGCGCGGGATGGGTCTGGACTGGGCCGCCACCCAAGAACTGATCGCCCGTAGCGGCCGCGAGGCCGCCGGGGTGTGTGGCCGGCTGGCGTGCGGTGCGGGCACCGATCAGCTCGACCTCGCCGATGTGCCCGACGGCGCAGCCGGTTTGGCCGTCGTCACCGATGCCTACCGCGCCCAGATCGACGTCGTCCGTGACGCCGGGGCCGAGGTGATCCTGATGGCATCACGAGCACTGGCCCGGGTGGCACAGTCACCCGCCGATTATCTCTCGGTGTATGGCACGCTGCTGACCGAGGTCGACCGGCCGGTCATTCTGCACTGGCTGGGGGAGATGTTCGATCCGGCGCTGCGCGGATACTGGGGTGACACCGACATCGACGCCGCCACCGCCACCTTCCGGGAACTGCTGGGCACGTACGCCGACAAGATCGACGGCGTCAAGGTGTCGCTCCTCGACGCGGGTCACGAGGTGGCGCTGCGGCGTGCGTTGCCCGCCGGTGTCCGGCTCTACACCGGTGATGATTTCAACTACCCGGAGCTCATCATCGGCGACGGGGCGAGCCATTCCGACGCGTTGTTGGGGATCTTCGCCGCCATCTACCCGGCCGCCTCCACGGCACTGCAGGAACTCGACGCCGGTAATACCGCCGCCGCCCACGACATCCTGGGGTCCACCCGCGCGTTGGGCCGGCACATCTTCGCCGTGCCGACCTACTACTACAAGACCGGGATCGCGTTCCTGTCCTGGCTCAACGGCCATCAGCCCGGTTTCACGATGGTCAACGGTCTGACCGCGGGCCGCTCGCTGGGGCATCTGTGCGAGTTGTTCGTGCTCGCCGACCGGGCCGGCCTGCTCGCCGACCCGGAACTGGCCGCCGGGCGGATGCGGATGTACCTGACGGTGAACGGGGTCCGGTGATGAGTGATCCCTATGCCAGGCTGTCGCTGAACACCATGACCACCAAGTGCTGGACCCTGCGCGAGGCCGTCGAGGCGACCGCCGCGGCGGGACTGCCCGCCATCGGTCTGTGGCGCGATCGGGTCGCCGAGGCCGGTGTCGACGAGGCGGCGAAGATCGTGCGCGATCACGGACTTCGGGTGTCCAGTCTGTGCCGTGGCGGTTTCCTGACCGGTCTGCACGACGGTGATGCGGCACTGGCGGACAACCGTCGCGCCATCGACGAGGCGGCCACCCTCGGCGCACCGGAACTGGTGCTCGTCGCCGGTGGTGTGCCGGACCGGGATCTGTCGGGAGCCCGCGCCCGGCTCGCCGACCGCATCGCCGAACTGGTGCCCTATGCCGCGCAACGGGACGTCCGACTGGCCCTGGAACCGCTGCACCCGATGTTCTGCGCCGACCGCGCCGTGATCTCCACTCTGGGACAGGCCCTCGAGCTGGCGGCACCGCACCCCGCCCGGGCGGTCGGCGTCGTCGTCGACACCTTTCACATCTGGTGGGATCCCGAACTCGCGCAGCGGGTGGCCGAGGCCGGCGCCGCGGGCCGTATCAGCTCCTACCAGATCTGTGACTGGTTGGTGCCGATGGCCGCCGATCCGCTGGTCTCACGCGGCATGATGGGCGACGGTGTCATCGATTTCGCTGCCATCACCGAGATGGTGACCGCGGCCGGATACACCGGGGATGTGGAGGTGGAGATCTTCAACGAGGTGGTCTGGGCCACCGACGGGCACACGGTGTTGGAGACGATGAAGAGCCGCTACCACGACCTGGTGCTGCCCGCGCTGTGAGAGTTCTGATCGCACCGGACTCGTTCAAGGGCACCGCGACGGCGATCGAGGTTGCCGAGGCACTGGCAGCCGGCTGGAAAGCGGTGCGCGACAACGACGATATCGTCGTCCTGCCGCAGGCCGACGGCGGTGAGGGCACCTTGAGTGCGGTCGCCGCATCGGCACCCTGGCAGTGGCGCCGGACTGTGGTGGACGGACCCGATGGCCGCACGGTGTCGGCCCGGTGGCTGCTCGACTCCAGCGGCCGACATCCCCGGGCGGTGGTGGAGCTCGCCGAGTCCTCCGGTATCGCGCTGATGGCCCGGCTGGACCCGTGGCGGGCCGACAGCCGCGGGCTCGGCCAGCTGATCGACGCCGCTATACGCGCCGGTGCCCGGTCGGTTCAGGTCGGGCTCGGCGGTTCGGCCAGCACCGACGGTGGCGCCGGTGCGTTGATGGCGCTGGGGCTCAATGCCTTCGACCGTCGCGGTCATCCGATCGACGCAGGCGCAGCCGGGTTGCGCGGTGTCGATCGGGTCGAGGTGGACGGGCTGGTGCCGCTGCCGCCCGGTGGGGTCGAGATATTGGTCGACACCGCCGCGCCGCTGACCGGCCCGCACGGCGCGGCGGCGGTGTTCGGTCCGCAGAAGGGTGCCGTGCCCGCCGATATCGCGTTGCTCGACGACGGGCTGTTGCGTTGGTCCGGGGCGCTGCGAGCGGCCGGTCTGCATGCCGATCCGGACGGCCCGGGTGCCGGGGCGGCCGGTGGGGCGGGCTTCGGACTGCTGGCCTGGGGCGCGACGGCGGCGTCGGGATCCGAGCGCATGGCGACCATCACCGGCCTCGATGATCGCCTGCCGCAGGCGGATCTGCTGATCACCGGGGAGGGCCGCTTCGATGGCACCTCCTGGATGGGCAAGTTGGTCGGCCATCTGCTCACCACAGCCGACCGCATCGGGGTGCCTGCGGTGGTGGTGGCCGGCCAGGTCACCGGCGAGACGGACGTGTCCACCCTCTCGCTGACGGAACTGGCAGGCTCGACGGAGGCGGCGATGACCGATCCACGGCGTTGGCTGCACGCCGCCGGATCGGCCGTCGCACGTCGATTCGCGCGGGGTCAGTAACCCGAGCCGGCTTCGCCGGAGGTCAGCAGCGCCCGCGACCCGGACACCCCGAGTCGGGTGGCGCCGGCGGCGACCATCTCGCGGGCCTGCTCCAGGGTCCGGACCCCGCCGGAGGCCTTCACCTGCAGACCCGCTCCGGACACCGTGCGGTGCATCAACTCCACGGCATGCACGCTGGCACCGCCGGTCGGGTGGAATCCGGTGGAGGTCTTCACGAAGTCGGCACCGGCGGCGACCGCGGCCCGGCACACCCCGACGATCTCGTCGTCGGTCAGCGCCGCCGACTCGATGATCACCTTGAGCACCGTCGGGACGGGCGCGGCGGCACGCACCGCGGCGATATCGGACTCGACGGCGGCGAAGTCACCGGCCTTCGCGGCACCGACGTCGATCACCATGTCGATCTCGTCTGCGCCCTTGCCGACGGCCTCGTCGGCCTCGGCCGCCTTCACTGCCGAGGAGTGCTTACCGCTCGGGAAACCGCACACCACCGCCACTTTCAGATTCTCGGGCACGGTGATCGGCAGCATCGACGGCGACACGCAGACCGAATAGGTGCCGAGTTCGGCGGCCTCGGCAACCAGCGCGGCGACATCGGCGGCGGTGGCCTCCGGCTTGAGCAACGTGTGGTCGATCATCGCGGCGATATCGGCGGCGGTGGGTGCGGTGGGGGTACTCATGTTTCCTTCTGTTGTCATTGCGGTGGTCACGCGGCGCTCTTGGACTGGCGGTCCAGCAGGTAGTTCATGATCAGTGCCGCGATCAGGATCAGGCCGGTGACCAGCATCTGGAAGAACGAGCTGAGTCCCAGCAGGTTGAACAGGTTGCGCAGCACCGACAGCAACAGTACGGCGATGAAGGTGCCCAACACGCCACCCTTGCCGCCGAACAGGCTGGTGCCGCCGAGTACGACCGCGGCGATCGCGTCGAGTTCCAGGCCGGCGTTGGCCGTCGGCTGGCCGATGGTGAGCCGTGCGGTGAGCAGCACCCCGGTCAGGGCGGCCAGCCCACCGCTGATCACATAGGCCATGGTGGTGATCCGTTGTACGGGCAGACCCGACAGCCGGGCGGCCTGGGCGTTGCTGCCCACGGCATAGATGTGTTCGCCGAAGGTGGTGCGCCGCAGCACGAGTCCCACGATGATCGTGGTCGCCACGAAGATGATGCCGACGACCGGGATGCCGGCGATCGACCCGGCGCCCAGGAAGCGAAGACCCATCGGGATCTCCGCGGTGGTCGGTGTGCCGTTGGTGGTGAGATACGTCAGACCGCGGATACTCTGCATGCCGGCCAGCGTGACCATGAAGGCAGGCAGCACCAGATAGGCGCTCAGGCCGCCCATCACGCCGCCGAGCACCAGCCCGGAGGCGATCGCCAGCGCCATCGCGATCGGCCAGGGCAGACCCATTCCGATGAAGAGGGCGACCAGCATGCCCGACAACGCGGCGACGCTGCCGACCGACAGGTCGATACCCGAGGTCAGGATCACCACGGTCATCCCGATCGCGACGATCCCGGTCAGGCTGGACTGCTGCAACAGGTTCGCCATGTTCTGCGTGGTGAGGAACTGCGGTGCGGACACCGAGGCCACCGCGAACAACGCGATGAAGATGAACAGCAAATTGAACCGCATGAAGACGGCGCGGCGGCTCGATTTCGTTGTGCCGACGGCAGAGTCGGCGGGCCGATCCATCAGGTCAGTCATTGTCAGTCTTCGTTCTTCCGGTGACGATACAGCGGGCGATATCCGCTGATGGGGTGGTGGCGGGCTCGAACGCGGCGATGTTGCGTCCCTCGTGCAGGACCCAGATGCGATGGCAGTTCTCGGTGAGCTCGCTCAGTTCACTGGAGGCCATCACGACACCGACGCCCGTCTCGGCCAGCGCCTGGACCTGTTCGAACAGGTCGGCCTTGGCTCCGATGTCCAAACCGCGGGTCGGCTCGTCGAGCAGCAGCAGGTCGATACCGCGGGCAATCCACTTGGCCAGCACCACCTTCTGCTGATTGCCGCCGGACAGTTGCCCTACCGGCTGCTCGACGCTGGCGAACTTCACGCCGAGGCGCTCCAACGGCGGACCACACACGGCGCGGGCCCGGGCCATCGGGTTGATCCGCCGCGGGGGCAACGCGGCGATGGCGGCGTTGCGCAGGATCGACTGTTCCAGGAACAGGCCCTGCCGTTTGCGGTCCTCGGGAACCAGCCCGATACCGCGGCGCACCGCCGAACGCGGGGTCAGCGAGGTGATGTGCCCGTCCTTGAACGTCATGTCCAGGGCGGCCTTGCGGTCACCGAAGATGGTGGCCAGCAAGGTCGATCGCCCGGCCCCGCCCAGACCGGCGAGACCGACGATCTCGCCGCGACCGACGGTGACATCGCGGATGTCGATGACACCGTCGATGGTGGCGCGGCGCACGTGCAGCAGGGGAGCCCCGGACGAGGCGCGGGGTTGCCGTGGTGGGCGCGTCTCAACGGCTCGGCCGATCATGGCCTCCACCAACTCCTCCTTGGTCACCGATGCGATATCGAAGACGCCGACGGTGGTGCCGTCGCGCATCACCGTGGCACGGTCGCCGATGGCTTTGATCTCGTCGAGTCGGTGGGAGATGTAGATGACCGATTTACCCTCGGCGGTCAGTTCGCGGATCACCGTGAAGACGGCCGCCAGGTCATGATCGGTCAGAGTCGCGCTGGGCTCGTCCATGATCACGATGCGGGCATCGGTGGTGAGCGCCTTGGCAATCGCGGTGAGCTGTTGATCCGACACCGACAATTCGCCGACGACGGCCGTCGGTGCGAACGTGCCCCCGACCCGCGCGATTGCCGCGGCTGCCCGGCGGTCGCGGTCCCTGCGGTGGACGAACGGACCGCGTCGCGGTTCGTGCCCGAGAAACAGGTTCTGCGACACCGTCATATCCGGCACCAGGTCGAGTTCCTGGTAGATGGTGTTGATGCCGGCGCGCACACCGTCGATGGGGGAGCCGAACGTCACCGTCTCCCCGCCGAGGGTGATCGTTCCCGAATCCGGTGTGTACGAGCCCGACAGGATCTTCATCATCGTGGATTTGCCCGCGCCGTTCTCGCCGAGCAGGCAGTGCACTTCGCCCTCGGCGACCTCGAGGCCGGCACCGTCACACGCCTTCGTGCCGGGAAACGACTTGACGATCCCGACCATGCTGAGCGCGGTGCGGCGGTCCGCCGCGGGCCGGCGGGTATCTGCGGTCGACGGCGGGGTGGAGTCCAGATAGGTCATGACATTCCTCCAGCTATGGCGGTCCGCTCCAGAACTGCCGTCGCGGTGGGTTCGTCGGTGATCAGCACCGAACACAGTCCGCTGCGCAATGCCGCCCCGACCATCGGCACCTTTGCGGGCCCCGCGGCGACGGCGATCGCACACTTGGCGTTGCGGACATCGTCGAGTCCCAGCCCGACGGTCCTGCTGTCGATACCGGGATGGGCGATCTTCCCCTCGGCGGTCAGGAAGTGGGCGAGCACGTCACCACAGGCCCCGGCCGCGTCGAGTTCACGCAACTCGGCGGGGGTGACCGCGCCGGATTCCACCAGCACCGAGGTCGGCCCGGACGCGCCGAGCGAAAACAGCAGCGCGTCGGCCTGCCGGGCACCGTTGAGCACGTCGACGACGAAACCCTCGGCATACAACGCATCCCGGGTTTCGATCCGCTCGACGATGGCGGGCACCGGCAACAGGGTGGCCCGACCGTTGCCGCTGTGCGCGATGCTGGTGGCGATGTTGGCCGCCGTGGTGGGCCGTACCGAACGGCTGACCCCACCGTTGGCCTGGATGACCTCGATATTGCTGGTCCAGCCGGCCGGCAGCACTGCCGCCACATGCTGCAGGGTGTTACCCCAGGAGACCGCCAGCGTGGCGATCGACTGCGCGTTGACCTTGAGGTAACCGGCTGCAGCGGCGGCGATGTGGTCATCCGAGCCAGGGTGTTCCGGGCCGGGCACCACGATGCACTCGCGCAGCCCGAACTCACTGCGCATGCGCACCTCCAGGTGGGTGCGCCGGGCCTGCGGATGCACGATCTTGATCTGCACGATGCCCACCTCGCGCGCCTCGTCGAGCAGTCGGCCCACCTTCCATCGGGTGAGGTGCAGTTCTCGGCCGATGTCCTCCTGGGTGCGGCCCTGCTCGTAGTAGCTCTGCGCGACGTGCAGCATCAACTGGGTGTGGCTGGGTCCACTGGCTTTGGATTCGGTCGGGCGCGCCATCACGAACCTGCCCGGTTCGTCGTGGCGGTGCGCGCGGTCAGCGCATCGGCGCTGTCGCGCATGAATGGCGCCATGATCTCGGTGAGCCGCTGGTACTCGGCGAAGGTGTTCTCATAGACCGGGATTCGTGCAGGTTCGGGTTCGAGTATCCGCACCGTCGGGGCGAACAGCGCCGAGCCCTCGTCGAGCGAACCGGTGACCCCGGCGGCGGTGGCGGCGATCACCGCGCAGGCGCGCAGGGTGAGATTCTCACCGACCACCAGTTCGGCGGGACGGCCCAGTACATCGACGGTCACCTGCTGCCACAACGTGTTGCGCTCGATACCGCCGGAGAACACCAGCCGATTGCAGGACACCCCCGCCCGCTCGAAGGAGTCGATGACGCTGCGGGTGCCGCAGGCAACGGCTTCGACCATCGCTCGGTAGAGCTCGGCCTTGGTGGTTCCCAGCGACAGACCCACCACCGTTCCGCGTAGGCGGGGCTCGCGGTAGGGCGTGCGATTGCCCATGAAGTAGTCCAGTGCGTGCAGCCCGTGGCCCGCCGGGTCGACCGCGGCCGCCTCCTCGATCAACGCCGGAAGGTCCTGGCGGGCAACGCCCATGATCGATTCGCCCGCCCATTTGAGCACCGATCCGCTGGCAACCTGCCCACCCTCGACGAGCCATTTGTCCTGGTGCAGCGCGCGCGGGTACGGGCCCCAGATCTCGCGGGTGTCGGTCGGATCATCGATCTCGGCGATGATCGCCGAGGAGGTGCCCGAGACCAACGAGACCAGTCCGTTCAATTCGGCGCCGCAGGCCAGCAGTGAGACGTGAGCGTCGATTCCGCCGACGGCGACAACGGGGCTGCCGGTGATCCCGAGATCGGCGGCGGCCGTCGGATGCAGTGGTCCGGCGGCGCCGCCGACGGCGACGATCCGGTCCGGAAGTTTGGCGGTCAGGTCCGGCACGCCGAGGGCGCTGTACAACTCGTCGGGGAAGCGACCGGCGAGGGTGTCGTAGTTGTACTTGCACACCGCGTTCATCTGCGAGCCGACCCATTCGCCGGTGAGCCGGAAGATGACGTAATCGACGGCCTCGACGATGCGCGCCGCCGAACGGTAGATGTCCGGCTCGTGGGTGTGCAGCCACATCGCCTTGGGCACCAGCCATTCCGCGGCATCCGAGCCCCCCGACCATTTCAGGATGGGGTGCTCGTCGACGAGTTCGGCGGTGAATGCGGATTCGGCGCCGCTGCGGCAATCCATCCACAGGATGGCGGGTCGTAACGGTTCGCCGGCGGCGTCGAGCACCGCGACGGTCGAGGCCGTGGTCGATGCGGCGATGGCGACCACCGCGCCCGCGCCGCGACATGCTTCGCCGCCCAACAACTCTCGGCTGGCAGCGCTCAGTGCCGCCCACCAATCGCGGGGGTCCTGCTCGGCCCAGCCCGGGCGCGGAAACCGGGTGCCATACGGTCGGTGTGCGGTGCCGAGTGCCCGGCCGTCCTCGGTGAACGCGCCGACCCGGGCACCCTCGGTGCCCAGGTCGATCGACAACAGAATCCCCATGATCAGTCCTCGTTGGGCAGGAACAGAACCTTCGAGGAGAAGATCGAGCGCTCACCGAGTTGCTGCATCGTCTGCGGTAGTGCCGACAGCGGCAGCTCGTGAGTGATCATGAACTCCCACTCCAGTTGGCCGGTCGACATCATCTTCGCCGATGTGCGCCATTCGTCGCCGGGGAACGGGGCGGAGAACGAGTTCCACGATCCGTGCAGGGTGGCCTCCAGGCGCATGAACTGGTTGAACGTCTCCTTGCCCAGCGGTACCGGTGCGTGCGGGATACCGATGAACACCGCGTGACCGTGCGGCCCGGTCAGGTTGGCCGCCATGTCGGCGGTCGCCGGCACACCCGCCGACTCCAGGACGATGTCGAACCCGCGTCCGCCGAGTGCTCTGGCCTCCTCGACACCCTGGACGGCGTGGTCGGCACCGGCTTGCCGGGCCATCGCGGCCTTCTCCTCACTGAGGTCGACGGCGACGACCTCGGTCGCCCCGTGCAGTCGTGCCCACTGGACACCGAACAGGCCGATGGGGCCTGCGCCGATCACCAGCACCCGGTGCCCGGCCCGCAGCCCGGTCTTCCACAGTCCGTGCAGGGCGATGGCTGCCGGGTCCAGCATGGCCGCGGCGCGCGGATCGATACCGGCAGGCAGTTTGAGCAGGTTGCCCACCGGAGACACCGCGTACTGTGCGTACGCGCCGTCGCAGCGGCTGCCGAAGTAGTCGTAGTTCTCACACAGTCCGAACGCGCCCTTGAGGCAGAAATCGCAGGTGCGGCAGGGGATCAGCGGCGGTACCGAGACCAGCTCGCCCAGTTCGAATCCGGTGACACCCTCGCCGAGTTCGACCACCCAGCCGGAGAACTCGTGGCCGCAGATGATCGGCATGATGTAGCCACCGTTGCGCAACATCCGGGGGATGTCGGATCCGCAGACACCGCACGCGGCGATCTTCAGCAGCACCTGGCCGGGCCCGGGCCGGGGTGTCGCGACCTCCTCGACCCTGATGTCGCCCGGGGCGTGCATGACGGCGGCCGTCATCGTCTGCGGAATGTTCTGCTCGGGCGTCAGGTCGCGCGCCGGTGCTTCGGTTGTCATGACTTCTCTCTCTTGATGTTTCGCGATTCGAAAGCGTGTCGGTGTCAGGCCGGCGGCTGCGGTGCCTTGGCGAAGGTGGTGTCACCGATCAGCGATGCGGCATTGGACTTGTCGACCAAACCCGTTCCGGCGTCGATGAACTCGTCAACCGTCTCACCGCGGGCCACCTTGACGGCGGTCTGCACGGCCAGCGCGCCCTCGGCATTGGGGTCGTTGAGCGCGGTGGCGACGTATTCGTTGCCGTCGGCGATGGCCCGGACGGCCTCCATCAGACCGTCGACACCGAACACCTTGACGTCGGCACGGTTGTTCTCGGCGAGCACCTGCAGGGCGCCGAGGGCCATATCGTCGTTCTGCGCGTAGACGGCCTTGAGGTCGGGATGGGCCTGCAGCAGATCCTGCATGGCGGTGACGGCATTGGCGCGGATGTAGTCGCTGTAGGGGCCGGGGACCACGGTGATGTTGGGCTGCGCGGCCACAGCGGCGGCGAAGCCGTCGTGCCGATCGCGGGCCACCGCGCCGCCGGCGTCACCCTGGATCTCGATGATCTTGCCGCCGGCCGGGCCGAGTGCGGCCACCGCAGCCTCGCCGACGATCTCGCCCATGGCCTTGTTGTCGCGGCCGACGAAGGCCGCCGCACCGGATTCCACGGGCCGGTCGACGGTCACGACCTTGATGCCGGCCGCGTCGGCGGCCGCCAGAGACGGTGCGATGCCCTTGGGGTCGACCGGGTTGATCACCAGCACGTTGATGCCGCGGGTGATGAGGTCCTGCACATCGTTGTTCTGCTTGGTGACATCGCCATTGGCGTCGGCGAAGTAGAACTCGTTGCCGTCGTTCTCGGCGGTCTGGCGGGCGGCGTCGGAGAGCGCCACATAGAACGGGCTCTGTTGGGTGGCCTGGCTGAATCCGATGACGACGGCGCCGTCGGTGGTGGCGGCGTTGGTGGCGGATCCGTTCTCGCCGGGCATCGAGCACGCGGTGGTGCCGATCGCCACTGCGGCCGAGATCGCGAATCCGGTGACGACCTTTGCGAACCTCATTGCAACTCCTTACGTGCGCTTCGGCGTCGAAGCGCGTGACGTCCATCACCGTAGGAATTGCCGTGACGTTACGTCAACGTATGCGCATATCTTTGCTCATATGAGCAAAGCGAGGTTGTGTGGGTCGTCGGTGCGTGGCTACACCTGGGCGCGACCGCGCTCGATCACCGAACTGCGACTGGCGGCGATATCGTCCCCGGTCGCGGTGGCCATCCACGCTCGCGCCGCTTCGGCTTCGATCCACAGCCCGGCCTGAGTCTGTTCGGCATCGATGCGGTGGTAGGACTCCAGCAGCGCGCGCACGGCCTTCTGGTTGTTGCCGACGATGGTCGTCGCGATCCGCCGTGCGGTGGGCAGCAGTTCGTCGTGCGGCACCACCTCGGTCACCAGCCCGGCGCGCAGCGCCTCCTCGGCCGAGAGATAGTCACCGGTCAGGCTCATCCGTCGGGCCATGCCGACGCCGACCTTCTGTGGCAGCCGCACCGACAGTCCCCAGGTCGGCAACAGGCCGACGCGAGCGTGGGTGTCGGCGAATTTGGCCCGCTCCGAGGCGATCAGCACATCGCAGTACAGTGCCATCTCCAACCCGCCGGTGACGGCCGCGCCGTTGATGGCGCCGATGACGGGCTTGCTCATCGGCGGCCACTTCGGGGAGATGTCCGGTAGTTCGGTGGTGTCGCCGAGTTCCTTGAGGTCCAAGCCGGCACAGAACACCGGGTCGGCGCCGGTCAGAATGACCACGTCCACGGCGTCATCGCCCTCGGCGGCGCGCAGGGCGGCGATGAACTCGTCGCGCAACCGCGCCGAGAGGGCATTGCGCGCCTGCGGGCGGTTGAAGGTCAGGGTGCGGACCCGGTCGGTGGTGTCGATCAGCAAGACGGGCGAGTCGGTCATTCGCCCACCGTATCGACCTCTGTCGCGGCCATGCGGGCGGGCCTATCGTGGGACTCATGTGCCGAAACATCACCGAGTTGCGCGGGTTGGAGCCGGCGGCGACACCTGCGGAGATCGAGGCCGCCGCCCGCCAGTACATCCGCAAGATCAGCGGGGTCACCCGCCCGACCGCGGCGAATGTCGACGTGTTCGAGGCGGCCGTCGCCGAGGTCACCGCCACCACCGAACGACTGCTCGCGCAGTTGCCGCCGCGACGGCAGCCGCCGAAAACCGTGCCGCCGCTACGCCGCCCCGAAGTGCGGGCCCGGCTCGGTCTGTGAGTACACCGGCGCTCAAGGAGTGGGGCGCGGCGGTGCACGCCCTGCTGGACGGACGGCAGACCGTATTGCTGCGCAAGGGCGGTATCCATGAGAAGCGTTTCGAGGTCAGCGCCGCGGAATTCCTGCTGTTCCCCACGGTGGCGCACAGCCACGCCGGGCGGGTTCGCCCCGAACACCGCGACACGCTCACCGGCTCGGCGGACAGCACCGATGATGCGGTGTTACTCCGTGCCGGGGCGAAAGTGGTCGCCGCGGTGGAGGTCAACCGTCCCGAACGGATCGAGGACATCTCCGATCTGCACATCTGGACCACGGAGTCCGTGCGTGCCGACCGGCTGGACTTCCGTCCTCGCCATCGACTGACGGTGCTGGTGGTGCAGGCCCGTCCGCTCGCCGAACCCGTGCGCCTGGAGCGCACCCCACAATATCGCGGCTGCGCCAGCTGGGTGACCCTGCCGGTCTCGGAAAGCCGTTATGCCGCACCGGTTCACGATCTTCGGACGCTGACAGCCATCGGCGCCCGGGTGCGCGACTCAGTGGGCTGACGGCGCCTGGCTGTCGGCGGGCAGGACCACCCGGGTCCCCTCGCCGAAGGCGACGGTATGCGTGGCCGGACGCATCGCCGTACCGGACACCGCCGGCTCACCGGTGCCCAGATTGCGGGCGTAGCGCGGATGCGACCCGCCGGCCACCAGCAGCCGGATCCGCGACCCCGCGGCGAACCGGTGCGCGACCGCGTCCAGGTCGATGCGGATCGGGTCCGATACGGAATCGCTTGTATATCTACGGAATCCGTCGCTGACGTTGCGGGACCGGCCCTTGCTGTCGACCTCGCTGATCCGGACGAACACATCGTGGTGCGGGTTGTCGGACCGATGGGTGAGCTCCACGACGGGATTGCCGACGACATAGAGGTCGGCAGGCAGCGGCTCGCCGGTGAACGCGAGGACATCGGCCCGATCGGCCAGCGCGGAGTCGTCTCGGTAACCACCGTCGGGGGAGAGCAATCGGCCCCCGAGGGTGGGCGTCGGGTCGGCCGGCTGATAGGTGAACATCAGGTGCCCGTCGGCCGGGGTGTCGGCCAGCGCACCGTCGGCGCGCGGGTACAGCGTGTGGTGGGCCGTGACCGGTGGCCAATCGTCGAGCTCGACCCACCCGTCGCCGGGCGCCTGATGAATGTGGATGCGCACCGGGTGGCGCCGCGTCGACGGCGCGTCGCCCAGGTGCGTGCCCAGCCAGTCCAGCGTCTCGCGCAGCACGACGGCACCTCCACGGGTCATCATCTGGGTGTGCGTCCACGATCCGACGGTCAGCGCCGTCTCGACGCCCCGATCGCGCAGCCGCCGATACTGGGCGAACGTCTGGTCGGAGAAAAGGTCCTGCCATCCGCTGAGCAGGAGTACGGGCACGTCCGTGCGGTCGAGCGCATCGGTGGCGGCCAGGCGCTGCCAGTGCTCGGGATCGTCTTCCGGTGGCCGCAACCAGGACTCGTACCAGGGCGCGCCCTTGCCGAGCAGCGTGCGCCCGCCCGTACCCAGCGGCAGGTCCAGCGCCGCCGCCATGACGCGCCGCCCCGCGGTGGCCTGGCGCGCCAGCGCCCGTACCAGGCCTGGTTCCTCCTGATGGGAAACCATATCGCTCCATCCGAGGAAGTCGTTGAGCGAGAATGCGCCCGTGCCCCACGACGACTCCGCGAAATCGTGCGGACCGACGGTGATGACCGCGGCGGCGAGCTCGGGTGGCGGATCGACCAACAGCGCCCACTGGGTGAAGCCCAGGTAGGACAGCCCGACGGTGGCGAAGGTGCCGGTGAACCAGGGCTGGTCACGCAACCACGCCACCGTATCGGCACCATCGGCGATCTCGTTGACCATCGGTGTGAACTCGCCGCCGGACCCGAACGTGCCCCGCACGCTCTGGAAGATGACGTGATAGCCGCGGCTGGCGTAGACGCTGCCGAACGACAGGGTGAAGGGAAAGCGCCTGCCGTACGGGGCCCGGACCAGCAGGGTGCCTGCCGGTGTCGCGGTCAGCGGTTGGTAATGGTCGGCCAGCAGCTCGACGCCATCGCGCATCGGCACCCGGAGACGCTTGTGCACGACGAAGTCGGTGCTGGGCGAGGGGACATCCAACATCCGGCTCAAGGCGTGCGTGGCGTGACGGGACAGTCGTGAGCTCACCTAACGAACACTACGTGGGTCTCCAGAAGGGGCCTCAGAACTTGTAGTACGGCGCCAATTCGTTGGCCCGCTGCAGGTTGACCTGCAGGCAGTCCGGCCGGTCCGGGGAATGGATGGGGGAGTAGAACACCGACTGCTGCAGGACGCCGTAGCTGGTCTTGAAGGCGATCATGCAGGTCACCCACCAGCGGTCGTTCCAGTCTGTCGGCTTCATGATCCAGAACTGGGCTGCCCGGTGCCCGGCGATGTCGAGTTCGACCGCATCGGCGGGCAATGTCGCCTCGTAGGTGCGCCAGACGAACGCCTCGACGGCCATCTGGTAATTGCCGGCGTCGTACTTGCAGCGCAACCCGTCCTCGGGCGTCGGCGGGGTGAAGGCCAGGCCGATGCGCTGCACCACGTCGATCGGGATGTCCTCGCACGGATCGAACGGCCGCGGGTCGGTCGTCTCGATGACCGGCCATTTGATGGTGGTCGACACGTTGGTCATCGGCAGGTCATCGGCGCTCACCGTGGCGGGTGCGCCGGCCGGATTGGTCTGCCACACGACGATCACCGCCACGACGAGCGCACTCAACGCCGACAGCAGGCGCAGCTTGGCACCCATCGAACCCCCATACATCGTCATCCGACCCGAGGGTCCGCACGAACCCTGCCGGGAGTCTAAACGAGAACAGGTTCTAGTTGCCGGGGTTCGGGCATCTCGGGGGCGTCCCCGCCCGGCAAGTACGCTGGACCGCTGTGTCCTCGCCTGTTTCCCCGCCGTCCCGTGAACAACGACGACCGGTCCTGTGGGCGATCAGTGACCTGCACACCGGGCACACCGGCAACAAGCCGGTGACCGAGTCGCTGTATCCGTCCAGTCCCGATGACTGGTTGATCGTCGCGGGGGACGTCGGCGAGCGCACCGACGAGATTCGCTGGGCGCTGGACCTCCTGCGCAAGCGGTTCGCCAAGGTCATCTGGGTGCCGGGCAACCACGAGCTGTGGACCACCACCCGCGACCCCATGCAGATCTTCGGTCGGGCCCGCTACGACTACCTCGTCGACATGTGTGACCAGATGGGGATCGTCACTCCCGAGCACCCGTTCCCGGTATGGAACGAGCAGGGCGGTCCGGCCACGATCGTGCCGATGTTCCTGCTCTACGACTATTCGTTCCTGCCGGCGGGCACCGGCACCAAGGCCGAGGGTCTTGCGCTGGCCAAGGAGCGCAATATCGTCGGCACCGACGAGTACCTGCTCTCGGCCGAGCCGTACGCCACCCGCGATGCGTGGTGCCGCGACCGGGTGGCCTATACCCGCAAGCGGCTCGAAGACCTCGACTGGATGACTCCTACGGTCCTGGTGAACCATTTCCCGATGGTGCGCGAGCCGTGCGATGCGCTGTTCTACCCCGAGTTCGCGCTGTGGTGCGGGACCACCGCAACCCGGGATTGGCACACCCGTTACAACGCCATCTGTTCGGTGTACGGCCATCTGCACATCCCGCGCACCACCTGGTACGACGATGTGCGCTTCGAAGAGGTGTCGGTCGGCTACCCCCGAGAATGGCGCCGTCGCAAGCCCTATCGGTGGCTACGTCAGATCCTGCCGGACCCGAAGTACCCGCCCGGCTACCTCAACGACTTCGGCGGCCACTTCGAGATCACCGACGAGATGCGGGAGAACGCACAGAAGATGCAGGACCGGATCGCCTCGCACAGGAGCAGGTAGATGCTGCTGCCCGCCGTCGTCCCCGAGCTGGTATCGACCGCCGAGCTGTACGACGATCCACCGGACCTGACGCCGCTGCCCGAGGAGGCGCCCTTGGTGGCGCGGTCGGTTGCCAAGCGTCGCAACGAATTCGTCACCGTGCGCCACTGCGCGCGGATCGCGCTCGGCGAGATCGGCGTGCCGCCGGTGCCGATCCTCAAGGGCGACAAGGGCGAACCGTGCTGGCCCGACGGAGTCGTCGGCAGCCTCACCCACTGTGATGGTTTCCGGGGCGCCGTGGTCGGCAGGCAGGGGCAGGTGCGCTCGGTCGGCATCGATGCCGAGCCGCACGGTGTGCTGCCCAAGGGCGTGCTCGACGCCATCAGCCTGCCCGTCGAGCGGCACGAGATATCGGCACTACCGGCAGAGTTGCACTGGGATCGAATTCTGTTCTGCGCCAAGGAGGCCACCTACAAGGCGTGGTATCCGCTGACGCATCGCTGGCTGGGATTCGAGGATGCCCACATCACGTTCACCGTCGACGGCACCGGCACCGCCGGGACCTTCCGGTCGACCATCCTGATCGACCCGGCCGCCGAACACGGCCCGCCGCTGAGCGCGCTGGACGGTCGGTGGTCGGTGGCCGGTGGCATCGCGCTGACGGCGATCACGCTGTGAGCACGCCACCGGCGGGGGAGAGCGCAGCGACCGGGGGATCGACGCAGCCGGCCCCGGGTTTGGTGATCGTGGACAAGCCGGCCGGAATGACCAGCCATGACGTCGTCGGCCGCTGCCGGCGACTGTTCGGTACCCGTAAGGTCGGCCATGCCGGCACACTGGATCCGATGGCCACCGGCGTGCTGGTCATCGGAATCGAGCGTGCCACCAAACTCCTGGGGCTGATCACCGGGACGGACAAGCGCTACGCCGCCACCATCCGGCTCGGCCAGACGACCTCCACCGAGGACGCCGAGGGAGAGATACTGCAGACGGTGCCCGCCGAGCACGTCACCGACGCACAGATCGAGGAGGCGCTGGCGCGCTTGCGCGGCGATATCGAGCAGGTGCCGTCGGCGGTCAGTGCGATCAAGGTCGATGGTGAGCGGTCCTACAAGTTGGCTCGTGAGGGCCGCGCCGTCGAGCTGCCCGCACGGCCGGTTCGCATCTCCCGATTCGAGGCGATCGCCGTGCGCCGCAGCGGCGGGTTCACCGATATCGACGTCGAGGTGCACTGCTCGTCGGGCACCTACATCCGGGCACTGGCCCGCGATGTGGGTGCCGGTCTCGACGTGGGTGGGCACCTCACAGCGCTGCGCCGCACCGCGGTCGGGCGGTATGACCTGCAGCAGGCGCGGACCCTCGATGATCTCGCCGAGCGGGCCCGGCTGTCCTACACCCTCGACGAGGCCTGTCTGCAGGGCTTTGCC
Organism: Mycolicibacterium sp. 22603; assembly: GCA_052044345.1. Taxonomy (GTDB): domain Bacteria; phylum Actinomycetota; class Actinomycetes; order Mycobacteriales; family Mycobacteriaceae; genus Mycobacterium. Next base: position 247,979 of record JBQEMX010000003.1, on the reverse strand, counting down.
CGGCGCGATCTCACCGAGAAGGAAGCGGTGGACACCGGTCACGGCCGTCCCTTGGCGGCGGCGGGCATCGACGGGATCTACGCCGCCGTCGCACCCGACGGTCGGGTGATCGCACTGTTGCAGGACGGTCCAGCGCGCACCACGCCCGTGGTGGTGCTGCGCCCGGCCACCTTGTCCTGAACCGGCGTGTGAGACCGGCAAGACGATCGCCACACCGGTGACCGGTGCCATATTTGCTGGGGACGCACGGACGTGGACACCCCAGGTGGGCAAGTGTTCTGGATTACCCCGTCCAGCGTCGTGTGAAACCGGTGTTCGATTATCAGGTTTTCCCTAACCACAGCCGGTTTTTATTAGCCAAATCCCAGGTTTCCGGCGAACTTTCCGCGGCGGCGGGGCGTTGAAGAAGGTATGAGCGAGCACGCACCGGTTTGCGACCATCCGTTGTTCACCTATCAGCCCTCCTGGGCGCATGGTGAGCGGGCAGCCCGCGTCGGCCACGTGACCCACACCGTCGACCTGCCGATCGGTCCGGCGACGCTGTGGGCCGTGTTGTCGGATCCACGCACCTGGTCGGATTGGCTCACCGTCCATCAGCGCTGGATCGGCCAGTCGCGGACCCGGTTCGTCCCCGGTGCCCGGATGACCGCCGAGACGCTGATGCTCGGCGTGTCCGGGAAAGTGGAGTGGACGGTCGAATCCGCGATCGCGCCCGGCACCCTTGTGCTCATCGGTGCCGGAGAGGCCGGCCTGCGAACGCGGTTCACCGTGCTGGTCAATCCGGCCGAGGGCGGCTCGCAGCTGACCGTCACCAGCGAGGTCACCGGTGATCTGCTGACCGCTCCGCTGATCGCCGTCATCGAGCGTGACGGGGCGCAACAGCTCGAACTGAGCGTGCAGCAGCTGCTGGCGTGCGCCTACGCGCAGACCGCCCCGAAGCCCCGCGCGCTGCGGTTGGTGCATTCGACCACCGACACCGTGCCGGTCGACAGCGCCCCCGCACCACTCTTGCGAGCGGTGCCCTAGACCACCCAGATCGCTTCTGCTGCAGGGCTGCCCAGGTCGACGGTCACGGGAGTCCCGGTGTCGTTCGACGGTGCCTGCACGGCCACCGAGATCATCCCTGCGAAGTCCCGGCGCGCGACCACCTGGAGTCGGGAATCCAACGTGATGCCCACGCTGTCGAAGTAGCGCAGCATCTCCGGGTCGGCATCCGAGATCCTGGCCACCGTGCCGTCTTCGCCGTCCGCGCACACCGACAGCTGCCGAGCCGGCGGTGTGGGCACTCGGCCGTCGGGTGCCGGTATCGGATCGCCGTGCGGGTCGCGGGTGGGAAACCCGAGTTTGGCGTCGATGCGGTCGAGCATGCGATCCGATACCGCGTGCTCGAGGATCTCGGCCTCGTCGTGTACCTCGTCCCATCCGTAGCCCAGCTCGCGAACCAGGAACGTCTCCATCAACCGGTGCCTGCGGACCATGGCCAGCGCTGCCTTGCGGCCCGCCTCGGTGAGCGTCACCGCACCGTATTTGGCGTGGTCGACCAGCCCCTGATCGGCCAGCTTGCGGATGGACTCCGATGCCGTGCTCGCCGACACCCCGATGCGCTCGGCCAGCAGTTTCGTGCTGACCTTGTCCGGTGACCACTCCTGGGCCGTCCAGATGACCTTGAGGTAATCCTGGGCAACCGTCGTCAGTTCCTGCGGGTTGCTGTTGGAGTCCACGGTCACTGAGTTTAGGCAGTCTTCAGCTGTTGCGGGTATCCCAGGCGGACGGCGGCGACACCGCGCCGTAGGCTTGCGGCTGTGCAGCGGTGGCGGGGCCGGGAAGACATCCCCACGGACTGGGGCCGGTGTGTCCTGACGATCGGCGTGTTCGACGGTGTTCACCGTGGCCATGCCGAGTTGATCAATCGTGCCGTGAAGTCCGGACGGTCCCGCGGGGTTCCCACCGTGCTGATGACCTTCGACCCACACCCCATGGAAGTGGTGTTTCCCGGCAGCCATCCTGCGCAACTGACCACCTTGGCCCGCCGGGCCGAACTCGTGGAAGAAACCGGTGTGGACGTCTTCCTGGTGATGCCGTTCACCGCGGACTTCATGAAGCTCACCCCCGAGCGCTACATCCACGAACTTCTCGTCGAGAGCCTGCACGTGGTGGAGGTCGTGGTGGGGGAGAACTTCACCTTCGGGCGCAAGGCGGCGGGCAATGTGGACCTGCTGCGCAAGGCCGGTGAGCGATTCGGATTCGCCGTCGAGGGGATGCGGCTGGTGTCCGAGGAATTCGCGCGTGACGAGTCGGTCACCTTCTCCTCGACCTACATTCGATCCTGCGTGGACGCCGGTGATGTCGTGGCGGCCGCCGAGGCCCTCGGCCGTGCGCATCGCGTCGAAGGTGTCGTGGTGCGCGGTGACGGCCGCGGCCGGGGTCTCGGTTTCCCGACGGCCAATGTCGCACCCCCGATGCATTCTGCGATCCCCGCCGACGGGGTCTACGCGGCCTGGTTCACCGTGCTGGGACACGGGCCGGTGGTGGGTACGGTGACACCCGGCGAGCGCTACCGGGCGGCCGTGTCGGTGGGTACCAACCCGACATTCTCCGGGCGCACCCGCACGGTGGAAGCATTCGTCCTCGACGCCGAGGCCGACCTGTACGGCCAGCATGTGGCCGTCGATTTCATCGCCCGCATCCGCGGCCAGGAGAAGTTCGATTCCGTCGACGATCTGGTGCGTCAGATGGGTGCCGATACCGAGCGGGCGCGCTCGATTCTCTCTGCAGGCTGAGGTCCTGTTAGTATTTCGTCCCGACCCAGCGTGTGCTGCAGTTCGCGGCGGCCGCGCCCCAGATGTTCCTCGCGGACCTTTTTGATGGAGTTTTTCGTGGCGCTCACTACCGAACAGAAGAAAGAAATCCTCGGCCAGTACGGTCTGCATGACACCGATACCGGTTCGCCGGAGGCCCAGGTCGCGATGCTGACCAAGCGGATCCAGGATTTGACCGAGCACCTCAAGAAGCACAAGCACGATCACCACTCGCGGCGGGGGCTGCTGCTGCTGGTCGGTCGTCGGCGTCGGTTGCTCAAGTACGTCGCACAGGTCGACGTCGAGCGCTACCGCTCGCTGATCGAGCGCCTCGGCCTGCGCCGCTGACGCTCCGGACCGCGGCTGTGGCCGCGATCTGCACCCTCGGGTGCGTGTTGGGGGGACTCACCGGCTGCTCGTCGGCGGCCGCGGCGGCTCTACAGGTCGGCGACTGTCTGAAGGTGGTCGGTACCCCCGATCGCCCGGATGCCGTCAAGGCGATCTGTGGCAGTACGGATTCCATATTCAAGGTCGTGGCCACCGCCGCGTCCAGTGACGGTTGTCCCAGCGATGTGGATTCCTACTACTCCACGCACAGCACGTTCAGCGATACCACCAGCACCATCTGCATGGATGTGGATTGGGTTGTCGGACAGTGCATGAGCGTCGATCCCGACAACGGCCGCGATCCCGTCCGCGTGGACTGCGCCGACACCACGCAGCCGAACCGGCAGCGTGCCACCGAGATCCTGCACGGTGTGGCCAATGTCGATCAATGCCGCAGCGGCATGGGTTACGCCTATGACCAACGAGAGTTCACCGTGTGTGTCGATGACGTCACCTGACGGCCGTCATCACCCGCCGGTGTAGCATGAAGATGTTTTGGGCCACATGTGTTCATGAGCAGGCCCGAGCAACAAGGTGCGGTTCGCGCAGTTCCGCGCGCACCGTCCCTGCGCGTCACAGCAGTGCCCGCCTGTTCGGGCGGTCTTCGGTAGTGGCTGCCGGGGTATTTCGAACCCCCGGCCGCTTCGATCGACGGCCGTAGCCGATTTCAGGGGACCGCTGACGCGTGCACGCGCAAAACAGCTGAATATCCAGAAAGGCTGCAATGTCTGCAGTTGAAACCGACGAGGGTGTGTTCGAGTCCACCGCCGTCATCGACAACGGGAGCTTCGGCACCCGCACCATTCGCTTCGAGACCGGCCGCTTGGCCCGCCAGGCCGCCGGCTCCGTCGTCGCCTACCTCGACGAAGAGACGATGCTGCTGAGCGCCACCACCGCCAGCAAGTCGCCGAAGGATCATTTCGACTTCTTCCCGCTGACCATCGACGTCGAGGAGCGGATGTATGCCGCGGGCCGGATCCCCGGCTCGTTCTTCCGTCGTGAGGGACGTCCCTCCACCGACGCGATCCTGACCTGCCGCCTGATCGACCGGCCGCTGCGCCCGACCTTCGTCTCCGGTCTGCGCAACGAGATTCAGGTCGTGGTGACCGTGCTCAGCCTGGATCCCAAGGATCTGTACGACGTGCTGGCCATCAACGCCGCATCGGCGTCCACCCAGATCTCCGGCCTGCCGTTCTCCGGCCCCGTCGGTGGCGTGCGCGTCGCGCTCATCAACGGCCAGTGGGTGGCGTTCCCGACGGTCGAGCAGCTCGAGGACGCCGTCTTCGACATGGTCGTCGCGGGTCGCAAGGCCGGTGACGATGTCGCCATCATGATGGTCGAGGCCGAGGCCACCGAGAAGGTCATCGAGCTCATCGCCGGCGGCGCCGGTGCCCCCACCGAGGCCGTCGTGGCCGAGGGTCTGGAGGCGGCCAAGCCGTTCATCGCCGCCCTGTGCACCGCGCAGGAGGAGTTGCACGCCGCCGCGGGTAAGGCGACCGTGGAGTACCCGCTGTTCCCGGACTACCAGGCCGATGTCTACGAGCAGGTCGCCGCGGTGGCCACCGAGGCGCTCTCGCAGGCGCTCACCATCGCGGGTAAGGCCGAGCGCGATGACCGCACCGACGAGATCAAGGGTGAGGTGCTCGAGCGCCTGGCCGGTCAGTTCGAGGGCCGCGAGAAGGAGATCGGCGCGGCCTACCGATCGCTGACCAAGAAGCTTGTGCGTCAGCGCATCCTGACCGATCACTTCCGCATCGACGGCCGCGGTGTCACCGACATCCGCGCCCTGTCGGCCGAGGTTGCGATCATTCCGCGGGCACACGGCAGCGCGCTGTTCGAGCGCGGCGAGACCCAGATCATGGGTGTCACCACCCTCGACATGGTCAAGATGGCCCAGCAGATCGACTCGCTCGGACCGGAGACCTCCAAGCGCTACATGCACCACTACAACTTCCCGCCGTTCTCGACCGGTGAGACCGGCCGCGTCGGCTCGCCCAAGCGTCGCGAGATCGGCCACGGTGCGCTCGCCGAGCGTGCCCTGGTGCCCGTGCTGCCCAGCGTCGAGGAGTTCCCATACGCCATCCGCCAGGTCTCGGAGGCGTTGGGCTCCAACGGTTCCACCTCGATGGGTTCGGTGTGTGCCTCGACCCTGTCGCTGTTGAACGCCGGCGTCCCGCTCAAGGCACCGGTCGCCGGCATCGCCATGGGTCTGGTCTCCGACGATGTGGATGGGGAGCGCAAGTTCGTCACCCTGACCGATATCCTCGGCGCCGAGGATGCCTTCGGCGACATGGACTTCAAGTGCGCGGGCACCAAGGACTTCGTGACGGCCCTGCAGTTGGACACCAAGCTCGACGGCATCCCGTCCAAGGTGCTGGCCGGTGCGCTGGCCCAGGCCAAGGACGCACGGATCACCATCCTGGAGGTCATGGCCGAGGCCATCGACGAGCCCGACGAGATGAGCCCGTTCGCGCCGCGCATCACCACCATCAAGGTGCCGGTGGACAAGATCGGTGAGGTCATCGGGCCCAAGGGCAAGATGATCAACTCGATCACCGAGGAGACCGGCGCGTCGATCTCCATCGAGGACGACGGCACCGTGTTCGTCGGCGCCAGCAATGGCGAGGCCGCGCAGGCCGCGATCGACAAGATCAATGCCATCGCCAATCCGCAGCTGCCCAAGGTGGGTGAACGGTTCCTGGGAACGGTGGTCAAGACCACCGACTTCGGAGCGTTCGTCTCGCTGTTGCCGGGTCGCGACGGTCTGGTGCACATCAGCAAGCTGGGCCGCGGCAAGCGCATCGCCAAGGTCGAGGACGTCGCCAAGGTCGGCGACAAGATGCGTGTCGAGATCGCCGATATCGACAACCGCGGAAAGATCTCGCTGGTGCTGGTCGACGAGGAGACCTCGGCGAGCGCACCGGAGACCGAGGCGGCCGAGCCCGCCGGCGCGGAAGCGTAGCTCCACAGCGTAATTTCGACGGACATGCCCCGGTGCCCACACTGCACCCGGGCATGTCCCGTTTTGTCGAAAGAATTTGGCCAGCAAGCGCTTTCCGTATGCTGGCGGCTGTGCAGCCCCGCTGGGCGGACCCGCTCGGCGCACAGCCAATGAGGGGTCCGCTTTGCCCGTGGTGGCCGAGAAATACGAGACGACAATCCGCCTGGACGATCTGGCACCCGGCGTTCCACATCCTCTGACCGTCGCAGGCCGGCCGATTTCGACATCGCCGATCTGGTGACCTTCGACCGTGATATGGCCTACCTGAGCGGGGTGCCCTATGCCGGTGTGATGCCCCTGTGAGTGACCGGTCGTCGGCTCGGGCTACGGGTGGGCCGCGTGTCGGCACCCGACGGGCATACGGCAACATGGGTCGCCGCAGAGAGGAGCGCCGATGTCGACGGCAGTGCGCCGAACAGACCTACCCGGCGGTTTGCGGGTGGTCACCGAGCACCTCCCGTCGGTGCACTCGGCGTCGGTGGGTGTCTGGGTCGGTGTCGGCTCACGCGACGAGGGCTCCACGGTCGCCGGTGCGGCTCATTTCCTGGAGCACCTGCTGTTCAAGTCCACGCCCACCCGGTCGGCGGTGCAGATAGCCCAGGCCGTCGATGCGGTGGGCGGCGAACTCAATGCGTTCACCGCCCGCGAGCACACCTGTTACTACGCTCATGTGCTCGATTCCGATGTGGAACTGGCCGTCGATCTGGTTGCCGATGTGGTCCTGCGCGGTCGTTGCGCCGCCGAGGACGTCGAGGTGGAACGCGATGTCGTGCTCGAGGAGATCGCGATGCGCGACGATGACCCCGAGGACACGCTGGGGGATGTGTTCTTGTCGGCCATGTTCGGCAATCACCCGGTCGGCAGGCCGGTGATCGGCACCGTCGATTCGATCTCCTCCATGACGCGCACCCAGCTGCACTCTTTCCACATGCGGCGCTACACGCCGGAACGGATGGTGCTGGCGGTGGCCGGCAACGTCGACCACGACCACATCGTCGGTCTGGCCAGGGAGTACTTCGGCCCGCGACTATCGCGCGGGCGCACTCCGGCCCCGCACCGCAAGGGCACCGGGCGGGTGCCGGGAGCACCATCGCTGGAACTGGTCAGCCGGGATGCCGAACAGAGTCACGTGTTGGCCGGCGTGCGCAGCCCGGGCCGCTATTGGGAACACCGCTGGGCGCTCTCGGTGTTGAACACCGCGATCGGGGGCGGGTTGAGCTCGCGCCTTTTCCAGGAGATCCGGGAGCGTCGTGGGCTGGCGTACTCGGTGTATTCGAGCGTGGACACGTTCTCCGACGCGGGTGCCTTCTCGGTCTACGCGGCCTGCTTGCCGGAGCGTTTCGACGAGGTGGTGCGGTTGGCCACCGACGTGCTGGCCGATGTGGCCAGGGACGGTATCACCGAGTCGGAGTGCGTGATCGCCAAGGGCTCGTTGCGCGGTGGACTCGTGCTGGGCCTGGAGGACTCGAGTTCCCGGATGCACCGGCTCGGGCGCAGTGAACTGAACTTCGGTTCGCACCGCAGCATTGCCCAAACCCTCGAGCAGATCGACGCCGTCACCCTCGATGAGGTCAACGCGGTCGCGCGGCGACTGTTGTCGAAACCGCTCGGCGCGGCGGTGCTCGGTCCGTACAAATCCAAAAGGTCCTTACCGCAGCGCCTTCGAGATATCGCGGGGTAGTGGGTTACAGTCGGGTGATGCGCCTGTCACGACGCGAGCTGTTGATCGGCGGTCTGACTATGGTGGCGGTGGGGTCGGTGGCCGGTTGCGCGGACGACACCGCGCTGGCTGCGCCGGCGACCGCACTGCCCGAGCGGATCCGCGATCTGGAGGCTCGCCACAATGCCTTCATCGGTGTGTTCGGGATGAATCTGGACTCCGGGATGTCCGTTCGGCACCGCGCCGAAGAATCGTTCGCGATGTGCTCCACGTTCAAGGCCTATGCGGCGGCAGCAGTGTTGAGGCGGGTGGCCGACGGCGAATTGTCCTTGGAAAAGCCTGTTTTCGTCGATCCTGCCGGGATTCTCCCGAATTCTCCGGTGACCGAGGAACGCGCCGGCGGGCAGATGACGCTGGCGGAGTTATGCCAGGCGGCGCTGCAGCGCAGCGACAACCTGGCCGCCAACCTGTTGCTCGCCACGCTCGGCGGCCCGCGTGCGATCACCGATTTCGCGCGCAGCGTCGGTGACGACGCAACGCGGCTGGATCGCTGGGAGACCGATCTGAACTCGGCGATCCCCGGCGATCCGCGCGATACCAGTACCCCCGAGGCGCTGGGGACGGGGTATCGGAACGTGTTGGCGGGTGACGTTTTACCGCCGGCCCAACGCGCTCTTCTCGACGGCTGGATGCGGGCCAACCAGACGTCGAGCATGCGGGCGGGTCTGCCGCCGGACTGGACGACTGCGGACAAGACCGGTAGTGGCGATTACGCCACGACCAACGACGTGGGGATCGCCTACGGACCCGGTGGTACGCGCGTGCTGCTGTCGATCATGACCCGCACCCAATCCGCCGATCCCGACGCCGAGGGGCTGCGGCCGGTGATCGGTGAGGTCGCCGCTGTGGTGCTACCGGATCTGCTGGCCTGACGCGCAGTCGTCCTCCGTTCAGGCCAGTACTGCCGCGGGATCGGTGAACGGCAGATCGAGATCTGCGGCCACCTGCTCGGAGAGCAGTGCGCCCTCGTGGGTGGACAGGCCCTTGGCCAGTGCCGCGTCGGTGCGGCAGGCCTCCCGCCAGCCCTTGTCGGCCAGCTTGAGCACATAGGGCATGGTGGCGTTGGTCAGCGCATAGGTCGAGGTCCGCGGCACGGAACCGGGCATGTTGGCGACGCAGTAGAAGACGGTGTCGTGGACGGCGAAGGTCGGGTCGTCATGGGTGGTGGGGCGGGAATCCTCGAAACAACCACCCTGGTCGATGGCGATATCGACGAGCACCGCGCCGGTCTTCATCTGCGCCACCGTCGAATTGGTCACCAGTTTGGGCGCTTTGGCGCCGGGCACCAAGACGGCACCGATCACCAGGTCGGCCTGCTTGACCGCATCGTCGAGATCCAGACTCGACGAGTAGCGGGTCTCGATCGCGCCACCGTACTCGGCGTCGATCTTGCGCAGGGTGTTGATGTTGAGATCGAACACGGTGACGTGGGCGCCCATGCCCCATGCCACGGCGGCCGCGTTGTCGCCGGCCATGCCGCCACCGATGACGACGACCCGCGCGGGGGCGACGCCGGGGACCCCACCCATCAGCACGCCGCGACCACCCTGGGTGCGCATCAGGTGGTACGCGCCGACCTGTGCGGCCAGGCGTCCGGCGACCTCGCTCATGGGGGCCAGCAGTGGCAGCGCCACCGATCCGTCCGATCCTGTGGTCTGCACGGTCTCGTAGGCGATCGCGGTGGTGCCGGAGGCCATCAGCGCATCGGTACACGGCTTGGACGCCGCCAGATGCAGATAGGTGAACAGCGTTTGGCCCTGTCGCAACCGCGCGTACTCGGCTTCGATGGGTTCTTTGACCTTGAGCAGCAGATCCGCGTCGGCCCAGACCTTTTCGGCGGTGTCGACGATGCCGGCACCGGCGGCCTTGAAGTCGTTGTCGGTGATGGCCGAGCCTGCGCCCGCGCCGGCCTGGATGATGACGTCGTGACCGCGTTTGGTCAGCTCGGCCACCCCGGCGGGCGTGATCGCGACGCGGTATTCGTTGTTCTTGATCTCGGTCGGGATGCCGACGAGCATGATCGCTCCTAAAGTCTGGGATGTACGATCAAGTGTGAATAAACATCGGCATACGCACAATGTTTATGTCGATAATTCGCTACGATACGGTCGTGGCTGAACGATCATCGAACCGTGGTCCGCGGTTGGCGCCTGGACCGAAAGATGTTCGACCCTCTGATCTCGACGATATCGACCGGCGGATGTTGCTCGCCCTGCATGCGGATGCGCGGATGTCCAACAGCGCATTGGCCGAGGCGGTCGGGATCGCGCCGTCGACATGTCACGGCAGGCTGCGCCGGCTCCAGGACATCGGGGTGATCCGTGGGTTCTACACCGATATCAACCCGGCGGCGGTCGGGCTGACGCTTCAGGCGATGATCTCGGTGAGCCTGCAATCCAATGCGCGCGGCCGTATTCGGGATTTCATCGCCCAGATCCGGCAACGCCCGCAGGTGATGGACGTCTACTTCCTTGCCGGCGGTGACGACTTCATCCTGCACGTCGCCGCCCGGGACACCGAAGACCTGCGCGCCTTCGTGGTGGAAAACCTCAATGCCGATGGCGATGTGGCCGGCACACAGACATCCTTGATCTTCGAGCATCTGCGGGGAGCCTCGCCGTTGTGACCGTCGAGGATGATCTGGACGCACTCTATGGCGTGCCGCCGCCCGAATTCACCGCGCTGCGAGGCCAATTGGTGGCACAGGCGAAGGAGCGTGGCGATCCCGAGGCGGCCCGCACGATAGGTTCGGCACGGCGGCCCACGATGGCCGCCTGGGTGGTCAACGCCCTGGTACGCGCGGATCCCGCGGCGGTGGACCGGCTGGCCGATCTGCGAGCGCAGTTACAGGCTGCGCACGCCGCCATGGACGGTGCGCGCATCCGCGAGTTGACCGCTGCGCAACGCAAGGTGGTCACCGAGCTCACCCGGGCCGCCCTCACGGCAGCGGGGGTGGGTGGCCCCACGCCCGCGCTGCGCGCCGATATCACCAACACGCTGCAGGCGGCGATCGCCGATCCGGGCGTACACGCCAGGCTCGGCCGGCTGGAGAAAGCCGAGGAGTGGTCAGGATTCGGTGATTTCGGGGTGTCGCTGGCTGTCGGCGCGAAGCGTCCCGATACCGCTGCGCCCGCCCCGGTCACTCCTGATGACGGTGAGCGGCGACGCGTCCTGGCCGAGCAACGCGGCGCGGCCGCAGCGGCGCTCGCACAGTCGGAGAAGGTCCACGCCGCCGCCACAGTCACGGTTGCGGACCGGCAGGCCGCGCTCGTCGCCGCGCGGCAACGCCTCGAGCAGGCACGTGAGGTGCTGGCTGCCGCCGAGCACGATGTGGACGTCGCCGATGCCGACCTTGCCGACGCGCGCCACGCGCACCACGTCGCGAGATCCGATGTGGAGCGCGACGCCGCGGCGCTGGCCGCCGCCGACGCCGCGCTCGATGCCCTGACCTGACCGCGCGCTGCTACACCGCGCTGGGCGCGACCAGTTCCGGGTGAAACGTACTCACCATCCGGCGGATGCCGTCGCGCCAATCCACCGAGGTCCCGCCCGCGATCTCGTGCATCTTCGCCGTGTCGGTAGGGCCGGTGGGCAGGGCCTGGTCGCTGACCTCGAAAACCGGCTCGCGGCCCACCAGTTCACCGATGTAGGCGCACCATTCCTGCAAGCTGACCGTTTGGTCGCCGCACCAGTTCACCGTGGTGGCCGGAACCGTCGCAGCCGCGAGCATCCCGGGGAGCATGGCGATGATGTCGTCCTGGTGGATCGGGTTGTAACGAGCCGGTCCACCCGGCGGCACCGGTAGTGGGATACCGGCCAGCATCATCTCCATCTGATAGAACGGCCAGCCCCCGTTGTCGCCGTAGGGGACGTTGAGCCGCGTGATCACAGTGGGCAATCCCAACGCGCGCGCCATGGTGCGCGCCACCACTTCACCGGCGATCTTGGAGATCGAATAGGTCGGGAAGAGCGGCTTGTGGTTGTCGCCCAACGCCGCCGACTCGGTGCGGGGTTCGTCGCCGGGCGGGTCGTACACCGCCGCCGACGAGCAGTGCAGAAACGCCGTGGCGTCGGCGCAATGCGCCATCAGCAAGCCCACCGACTCCGCGTTCGCCGCCAGGTCCTTGTCCCAGCGGCCGCTCTTGGCGACGGCCAGATTGAGCACGTAGTCGAAATCCGACGGCAGGCCGGAGAAGTCGCCGGCGGCAAGGTTCACCTGTTCACAGCGGATTCCGGCCTGCTCCAGGCGTTCCCGTGCAGCGGTGTCGGTGAATCGGGCGATACCCCAGACCTCGTTGTCGGCCGCCAACGACATCGCGATGGGGGACGCTACCTGTCCGGTCGGGCCGGTGATGAGGATCTTGTGACCACGCATGGCCGGATGTTACTCGGCGCGCAGTGTCAATCCGTTGCCTTCGGCGTTGGTCAGCGTCAACCGGTCGGCGTCGACGGTCGCCGTCACCTCCCCGGTGAGCACATCCAGCACCGATCGTTCGATCTCGCCCACCTCGCCGGGGCAGGGCGGACCACTGGCGTTGATCGGCCCGAAGGTGATGACGCCGGCCACGACCGTGGCGCGACCATAGAAGGTGTTACACCCCGTCCAACCGACCACCGTGTCGTCGTCACGAACGGTCAACCCCGGTTTGGCCTGTTCGAGGGCCACCGATGTCATCACCGCGTCGCCCGAGATCAGGGTGTCCACCCGCCAACTGGTGCCGACGACCGGCCGGTCGGGATCGAGGACGGACTTGTCACGCAGGGTCACCGTCGTGGCGGCGGTGGTCAGGGTGAGATCGTCATCGGTCAACGTCCACGCCGGCCGGGCCTGCAGCAGTCTGGTCATCCAGGCGTCGGCGTCGGCGAAGGGTGGCGGGCAGGCCATCATGGTGGTCGCGAGTTCACCGGTGCTCAGGTGCCCGCCGGACAGGTCGGCGGTGGCCGATCCGCGGTTGCACCCGGCAAAGGCCGAGATGCGGCCGTCGCGGAACTCCAGCGTCAGCGGCCCGCCACCGGGGATCGGTTCGCCGACGACCCCGACCGAGACGAACGTGCGCCCTTCGGGGGTGGGGTCTTGTGCATCGGCCACGCCGCCGCAGCCGGCAAGAGCCGCGACCGCCAGGGGGAGCCATCCGATGCGCATGTGCCCACGGTACCGACCGGCGCGCGCAGTAGGCTGCCCCTCATGCGAGTCGCAGTGTTGGGTGCCCATGGCAAGGTCGGCGCCACCATGGTCGAGGCCGTCCGGGATGCCGCCGACCTCGAACTCTCCGCCGAGGTGGACGCCGGGGATCCGTTGAGCCGATTGACCGAGAGCGGCACCGAGGTCGTCATCGATTTCACCCATCCCGATGTGGTGATGGACAACCTGAAGTTCGTCATCGACAACGGTATTCACGCGGTGGTGGGTACCACCGGTTTCACCGAGGAGCGCATCGCCACGGTCCGTCAGTGGCTGGCCGACGCACCAGGATCTGCCGTCCTGATCGCCCCGAACTTCGCCATCGGTGCAGTGCTGAGCATGCACTTCGCCAAGCTGGCGGCCCGCCACTTCGAGTCTGTCGAAGTCATCGAGTTGCATCACCCGCACAAGGCCGATGCGCCGTCGGGTACCGCCACCCGCACCGCAGCGCTGATCGCCGAGGCGCGAAAGGGTCTGCCGCCCAGCCCCGACGCCACCAGCACCGGACTGGATGGTGCGCGGGGTGCCGACGTCGACGGCGTGCGCGTGCATTCGGTTCGGCTGGCCGGGCTGATCGCGCACCAAGAGGTGCTGTTCGGCACGCAGGGGGAGACCCTGACGATTCGACACGACAGCCTCGATCGCACCTCCTTCGTGCCCGGTGTCCTGCTCGGCGTGCGTCAGATCGCCGGACGGCCGGGTCTGACCATCGGGATTGAGTCTCTGCTCGACCTGTCATGAGCACCGACGGTGGGCGTGCCCTGCGGATCCAGCTGCTGATCGGATTCATGTGCGTCGCGCTACTGGTCTACTTCGTGATGTTGGGCCGTACGGCGTTGGCGCTCATCGCTTCCGGTGAACCCGCGCCTATCGGGCTCGGCGTGGCGCTGCTGGTCCTGCCGATCATCGGGTTGTGGGCCATGGTCGCCACGCTGCGCGCCGGATTGGCCCATCAGCGTCTGGTCCGACTGGCCCGCGAATCCGGAATGGACCTCGACGTGAGTGATCTTCCGCGCCGGGCCTCCGGGCGCATCGAACGCGACGCCGCCGACGCGTTGTTCGAACGGACGCGCGCGGAACTGGAAGCCGACCGCGACAACTGGGTTCGCTGGTATCGGCTGGCCCGCGCCTACGATTTCGCCGGGGATCGTGGCCGAGCCAGGGAGACGATGCGCACCGCCGTCGAGATGGAGCGCAACGCGCGGTGAAACTGCTGATCGTGCATCACACACCGAGCCCGCACTGCCAGGCAATGTTCGAGGCGGTGCTGGCCGGCGCCACCGATCCCGAGATCGAGGGTGTCGAGGTGGTGCGGCGCCCGGCACTAACGGTGTCGGCGGTCGAGATGCTTGCCGCGGACGGTTATCTGCTGGGTTCTCCGGTGAACCTCGGTTACATCTCCGGTGCGCTCAAACACGCCTTCGACCAGAGCTATTACCAGCTGCTCGACAGCACCCGAGGTCGCCCGTTCGGACTGTTCCTGCACGGCAACGAGGGCACCGAGGGTGCGGTGCGTGCGGTCGACGGCATCACCGTGGGTTTGGGCTGGCGGAAGGCCGCCGAGCATGTGGTGGTCTCCGGCGCGCCGGGCAAGGCCGATCTGCAGGCCTGCTGGAATCTCGGCGCCACTGTTGCGGCGAGCTTGATGGACGCGCTTTGAAAGAGCCGACCGGTCGTCCACCGTCGCGACTTTGCTCCCAAGCCGGGGTCTCCAACCGGCGGGATGGCACACTGACCGCCACGTCGAGTCAGTAACGGAGGAGCCATGCCGGGAATCGCCGAGATCGCGTTGGGCGCTGCACCGATTGCCGGTGGAGCACTGTTGGGCCTGGCGGCCGGAGCCTTCAAAGGTCCGGACATCCGCGGCAACATCAAGGCCGATATGGAACTGCTGGAGAAGATCCCGGAGGATCAGATCGAACGCCGTGCGGCGTTGCAGCGGTCCATCGACATCCGCATCGACGATATCGTCGGCGCGGTCGAGAAGCAGCGCGAGCTACGGCAACTGGCCGCCTCTTACGAGGGCAACTGGCGCGACATCGTGGTGTTCGTCTGCACGGTGCTGTTCGCCATCGTGTGGTGGAACGTCAGTCATGATCGCACCAACTGGCTGGTCATGTTCGTGATGCTGATCGTCCTGTCGGTCATCGCCGCGATCTATGCCGCACGGGGGATCCTCGCGGCGATCTTGCGGGCCCGCCGCAAGAGTTCATAGCTCAGCCGAATGCGCGCCCGAACACGGCGCTCATCGCCTCCCAGTGTCGCGCCGCTGCCGCAGCGTCATATGGGGCGTTGTCCGGTACCGCGAATCCATGTGCTGCGGAATAGAACTCGATCGTGTGTTCCACTCCGGCTGCCGTCAGCGCCTGCTCAAGGGTGTGGGCCTGCGCCGGGGTGAACGACGCGTCATCCTGCGCCCCGCCCACATAGACGACAGCCTGGATATCGCCGGCCATCAGATGCGGGCTGTCCGGTTCGTCGGTGGCCAGCCCGCCGCCGTGGAACGACATCGCCGCCGCCACCCGTTCCGGCAACCGGCCCGCGACGATCAGCGACGTGCGCCCACCCATGCAGTAGCCGGTGGTACCGAAACGTTCGCCCGCCACGTCGGGGCGGGCAGCCAGATAGTCGAAGAACGCCGCGGCATCGGTGGCCATGATGTCCGCGGTGAGGCTCTTGATCATCCCGAACAGCCGTCGGCGTTCGTCCTCGTCACCGAAGACCGTGGCCATATCGAACGGCGCCCAGCCGGCCTGGCGGTAATAGACATCCGGGACCAGCACCAGGTAGCCGTGCCCGGCGAGCTGGGCAGCCATCTCGTCGAACGTTCCGCGCGCGCCGCCGGCGTCGGGGTACATCACGATGGCGGGCCAAGGACCGTCACCCTCGGGGGTGGCCACGGTGACCCGGCAGGTGCCGTCAGCAGTGGTGATGGTGTCGGTGGTGGTGGGCATGGTCTCAGTTCTACCCGACATCGGGGTCGGGTCCGAGCGTGTCGGGTGGGTGCGACGTAAGCTGGCCGCGTGGCCCCGGTTGACACTCCGTACGAGGATCTACTGCGTCTGGTGATGGAGCAGGGCACCCCGAAGTCCGATCGCACCGGCACCGGTACCCGCAGCCTGTTCGGACACCAGCTGCGCTATGACCTCAATACCGGATTCCCCTTGATCACCACCAAGAAAGTGCACACCAAGTCGATCGTCTATGAGTTGCTGTGGTTTCTGCGCGGTGATTCCAACGTGCGGTGGCTGCAAGAGCACGGTGTCACCATCTGGGACGAATGGGCCTCGGAGACAGGCGATCTAGGCCCGGTGTACGGCGTGCAGTGGCGGTCCTGGCCGACCCCGTCCGGGGAACACATCGACCAGATCTCGGCGGCGCTGGAGCTGCTCAAACGGGACCCCGACTCGCGCCGCAACATCGTCTCGGCATGGAATGTCGGCGAGATCCCGCAGATGGCGCTGCCGCCGTGCCACGCGTTCTTCCAGTTCTACGTCGCCGACGGCCGACTGTCCTGTCAGCTGTACCAGCGCAGCGCAGATCTGTTCCTCGGTGTGCCGTTCAACATCGCCAGTTACGCCCTACTGACTCATATGATGGCCGCCCAGGCCGGTCTGGGGGTCGGCGAGTTCGTCTGGACCGGTGGTGACTGCCACATCTACGACAACCACGTCGAGCAGGTGACGCTGCAGCTGTCGCGGGACCCGCGCCCCTACCCGGAACTCGTTCTCGCCCCGCGTGATTCGATCTTCGACTACACCTATGAGGACATCGCCATCGTGAACTACGACCCGCACCCGGCGATCAAGGCCCCGGTGGCGGTGTGAAGCTGATCTGGGCCCAGTCGACCTCCGGTGTCATCGGACGGGCCAACGGCATCCCGTGGCGGCTGCCTGAGGACCAGACGCGCTTCAAGGAGTTGACGATGGGCCAGACCGTCGTCATGGGCAGATTGACCTGGGAGTCGTTGCCCGTCGCGGTGCGACCGCTGCCGGGACGTCGCAACATCGTGGTGTCCCGTGACCCGGCCTATCGAGCTGAAGGCGCCGAGGTGGTCACCGAACTGCCCGCCGATGTCGACGGGTGGGTGATCGGCGGCGCGCAGCTCTACGGTCAGGCGGTGACGTCGGCCGATCGTTGCGAGGTCACCGAGGTCGAGATCGACCTGGTGCGCGATGACGAGGACGCGGTCGCCCCGGTGCTCGACGAGACGTGGACCGGCACCGTCGGAGAATGGCTGATCAGTATCTCCGGATTGCGGTACCGATTCTCCAGCTACGTGCGCTGACGGGCCTGTCGGTGCCATACGGCACGGGCCTGTCGGTGCCATACGGCACGGGCCTGTCGGTGCCATACGGCACGATGACCACGTGGCGACCCTGACCTCAGCACAGGCCCGCCGGCTCGCCGTGGCCGCGCAGGGATTCCACGAACCCAAACCGCGCGGTCCCGTCACCCGCGCGCATCTCAAACGGTTGGTCGCGCGTACGCAGGTGCTGCAACTGGACTCGGTATCGGTCTCGGTGCGTGCGCACTACGCGCCGGTGTTCAGCCGGCTGGGCGCCTATGACCGGGACGTGCTCGACCGCGCCGCGTGGAGCCACAGTGCCAGGTCCCCACGATTGCTCACCGAGTATTGGGCACACGAGGCGGCGCTGATGTCGGTGGAGGACTGGCCGCTGATGCGCTGGCGGATGCGTGAGTTCGAGCACGGACGCTGGGGTAGCGAGATCGTCAAGAGGAATGGCCGGCTCGCCGAGGACGTCATCGCCGCGATCACCGAGCTGGGGCCCTCGACCGCCGGACAGATCGAGGCGCACCTGCAGACCGAACCGCGCGGCCGTAAAGGGCCCTGGTGGGACCGCAGTGACACCAAATGGGTGGCCGAGGCGCTGTGGTCGGCGGGCGTGCTCACCACCGCGACCCGGATCGGGTTCGCCCGCCACTACGACCTCGTCGAACGGGTGTTGCCGTCGGAGGTGCTCGCTCGCGAGGTCTCCGACGAGGAGGCGGTGCGTGAGTTGATGTTGCGCGCGGCCGGTGCGCTCGGGATCGCCACCGAACCGGATCTGCGCGATTACTTCCGGCTGAGTCCGAAACTGAGCAAGCCCGCGTTGGCGGCGCTGGTGGCCGACGGCGATCTGGAGGCCGTCGAGGTCGACGGGTGGGGCGCCCCGGCCTACTTGTTGGCGGACCGGCCGATCCCGCGCCGGGATCGCGGAACAGCGCTGCTGTGCCCATTCGACCCCTTGATCTTCTTCCGCCCGCGGGTAGCGCGCCTGTTCGACGGTTTCCACTACCGCATCGAGATCTACACCCCGGCTCCCAAGCGCCAGTTCGGCTACTACGTATGGCCGTTTCTGCTGGACGGGCAACTGGTCGGCCGGGTCGATCTCAAGCGCGCCGATGGTGTCTTGCACGTCCTGGGTGCGTTCGCCGAGGACGGGCACGATCGCGGGCACGTCGCCGCCGCCATGGCGTCGGAGCTGACGGCGATGGCGCGCTGGCTGGGGCTCGATGACGTCGCGGTGGGGGATCGCGGTGCGCTCTGTGGGTCGCTGCGCGCAGCACTGCGGACCGTCGGTTGACCGCACACCGTTGATCGCGCGCCGTCGAGCGCAACAAAGATGACGCGGGCGTCACCAAAAGGCACACTGTTACGAATGTCCGGGCGGGACCGACGGTGGTGGCAGCAGAACGATCAGTTCCACTGGTTCAGCGCCTATCTGCAGGACCGCGACCTCGCGCTGCAGTGGCGGCTGGCCACCTTCACCTTCACGGTGTTGTTTGCCTCGGTGCCGGTACTCATGATGGGCAGCCCGCTCGGTCCCGGCACCGACGCCACCCGCACGCTGGCCGTCCTGGTGTCGGCTCTGGCTGTCGCGGCGGGATCGGTGTGGTTGATCGGTTGGCCCAGTCGTGGGCGCTCGTTGGCCTATCACGCGATCTGCAGCGGCTCCATCGCACTGGGCTGCCTGACGCTCTCGGGTCCCTACGGCGGTCTCATGGGTTGCGCGATGTTCGCCGCCATCGGCGGCATGCTCGCCTACTTCCATGCGCTCATCCATGTGTTGTGCAACTTCGTCGTCGCTGCCACGTGCGTGGCCGTCACGGCGTGGCGTCTGCACTCCGATACCGGCGACACCGCGCTGGTCGTGGCGTCCGTTCTGGTGGTGCTGGGCCTCAACCTCGGCGTGCCATTCGGTATCCACGCGCTGGTGCATTCGTTGCACTCAGATCTGAGGCTGGCCGACCACGACCCGTTGACGGGGCTGGCGAATCGACGATCGTTCTACAACTCGGTGCACGAACTCGTCCTGTCCCGCGCCGGTTTACCCGTCCCGTTCAACGTCACGATGATCGACATCGATGACTTCAAGAAACTGAACGACACCCGCGGGCACGCTGCCGGGGACGCGGCGCTGGTGGGTATCGGCGCTGTGCTGCAACGACTCTGCGAGCCGGGCGCCCTGGTAGGGCGGATCGGCGGTGAGGAGTTCGTGGTCGCCGGCATCGGTTCGAAGGAGCAGCACGCGGCCGCGGCCGAGAGCATCCGGGAGGGCATCGCGGCGCTGCCTGGGCAGCTCACCGCGAGTCTGGGCTGTTGTACCGCGCTGCTGCCGGCCGATGCCGCGTTCCCGGCATTTCTGGACGAAATGATCGCCATCGCCGATGCCGCGATGTATCGGTCCAAACGGGCCGGAGGTGACCAGGTCCGATACGTGGAACTGGCCGATGACGGTGACAGTCTCTCCACCTCACCGTGACCTTAAGGATCCCTTATTTTTCTTATTTTTGGTGTACGGTGGTCCGAGAAGCCCGGGGACGGCGAAAGGATCCGAACATGCACGACACTCAGATTGCCTTGGTGACCGGCGCCTCCCGAGGTATCGGCGCCGAGGTCGCCCAGCTGTTGGCGCACCCGGGCACCCGTGTCATCAATGCTCCCGACATCGCCGATGAGGCGGCCGCGGAGTCGGTGATCGCCGATATCAGGCAGCGGTTCGGACGGCTGGACACCTTGATCCTCAATGCTCCCGGCGTACTGGAACACGACGCCCGCGCAGCGATGCGGGTGAACCGTGATGCTCAGCGCCGGATCGTGGAACTGGCCATGCCGCTGATGCCGATCGGTGGACGTGTCGTGTTCGTCACGAGCCACCAGGCGCACTTCTATCCCCACAAGGCGGTTCCCAAGGGCTATGCGCCGATCGCGGCGAGCATGCGCGCGGGGGAGACGGCCATGTACGGCATGCGTTACGAATTCAACCGGCGTGGAATCCATTTCACCGTCGTCTCGGGCAACATGATCGACGGCGCGTACTTCGCGCCGCCGCCGGCCGGTGACGGGTTTGCCGCTGCGGTCGCCGGTGCGGCGCAGTCGGAGTACCACCCTGGCATCGTCTACGTCGGCGGCGGTTCGCAGTACCTCTGCTCGGCCTAGGGGCGGGGCGGATCTGCGGCCATTGAGGGTACGCAGCCAATTTCCGGGCTAACCCAGCGGAATGTCGTTGCCGCTCTTTGACTCCTGATACTGCTGCGACAGCTGGGCGTACCGGTCGGTGATGCGACTCTGCTGGTCTCGCAGCTCGGGTTCGGCGCCGATCAGCTCGTCGATGCCTACTGCGGTCCAGAATTCATTGCGGCGACGGTAGCCACCGGGCTCCAGGCCGAACACCTCGGCCAGGATCCGCAGATCGTGTGGGATGGCGAAGCTGTCGCGGGAGTCCTCATGGCTGAAGAAGTAGTAGAAGTTGTCGAAACCCGCCCACGTGATGGCCGACATGCACATGGTGCACGGTTCGTGGGTCGACAGGAACACCAGATCGGTCGTCGGAGGGCGATCGGGCAGCTCGTAGAACTGGTTGAGCGTGTGCACCTCACCGTGCCACAGCGGATTGGTCAGTTCGGCATTGGTGCCGGCGACCACCAGCGACAGATCGGACTTGCGCAGGATGGCGGCGCCGAAGACCTTGTTCCCCGCCGCGACCCCGGCCGACGTGAGCGGCAGCACATCTGACTCGATCACATCGAGCAGGCGGCGGGCGAGCGTCATCGCTGAAGTCATGTCGAACACTAAACCGAAACGGCCCGACCCGCCCGCGCTGTAAAATCGGGTCGACCGAGCGGGTAATCTGACGCCCGTGACCACCAGTGGAATTGACGTCAGCGCACGTTTGGGCACCGTGCTGACTGCCATGGTGACGCCGTTCGGCCCGGACGGCTCGCTTGATCTGGCGACCGCCAAGAAGGTAGCCACCCACCTGGTCGACACCGGTTGCGATGGTCTGGTGGTCTCCGGGACCACCGGCGAGTCGCCGACCACCACCGACGCCGAGAAGATCGCCCTGCTGGAGGCCGTGCTGGACGCCGTCGGCGACCGTGCGCGCGTCATCGCCGGCGCCGGCACCTACGACACCGCGCACAGTGTGGGCCTGGCCAAAGCCAGTGCGGCCGCCGGTGCGCACGGCCTGCTGGTGGTGACCCCTTACTATTCCCGCCCGTCGCAGCGCGGGGTGGAGGCGCACTTCACCGCCGTTGCCGACGCGACCGAGCTGCCGGTGGTGCTCTACGACATCCCACCGCGCTCGATCATTCCGATCGACTGGCATACCCTGCGCAACCTCTCAGCGCACCCCAACATCGTCGCGGTCAAGGACGCCAAGGGTGATCTGCACGGGGCGGCACGATTGATGGCGGACACCGGCATCGCGTACTACTCCGGGGACGACTCGCTGAACCTGCCCTGGCTGGCGGTCGGCGCGGTCGGCTTCATCAGCGTCTGGGGACATGTGGCCGCCGGCCAGCTGCGCGACATGCTGGTCGCGTTCAACTCCGGCGACATCGCCACCGCCCGCAAGATCAACACCACGCTGGCGCCGCTGAATGACGCGCAGAACCGGTTGGGCGGCGTGACGATGTCCAAGGAAGCGCTGCGGCTGATCGGTCTCGATGCGGGTGAACCCCGGTTGCCACAGGTGGCGGCCGAGCAATCCGAGATCGACGCGCTGGCCGTCGATATGCGCGCCGCCGGCGTCTTGCGATGAAGGGCACCGTGCAATGAACAATGTCGCCGGCCGACAGGCTCCCGTGACCGAGCCGACGCTCAACGCACCGGGTCCGTTGGCGCCTGGTGGACTGCGTGTCACGGCGCTGGGCGGCATCGGTGAGATCGGCCGCAACATGACCGTTTTCGAGCATCTCGGTCGGTTGCTCATCATCGACTGCGGTGTGCTGTTCCCCAACCATGACGAGCCCGGCGTCGATCTGATCTTGCCGGATCTGCGCCACGTCGAGAATCGCCTCGATGATGTCGAGGCGCTGGTGCTCACCCACGCCCACGAGGATCACATCGGTGCGATCCCGCATCTGCTGAAGCTGCGCGGCGATATCCCGGTCGTCGGGTCGAAGTTCACGCTGGCACTGGTGGTCGAGAAGTGCCGTGAGCACCGCATCAAACCCAAGATCATCGAGGTCGCCGAGGGGCAGCGCAGTACCCACGGGGTGTTCGAATGCCAGTACTTCGCGGTCAACCACTCGATCCCGGATGCCCTGGCCATCGCCGTGCACACCGGTGCCGGCACCATCCTGCACACCGGCGACATCAAACTCGACCAGCTTCCGCCGGACGGGCGGCCCACCGATCTGCCCGGCATGTCGCGGCTCGGGGATGCCGGCGTCGATCTGTTCCTGTGTGACTCGACCAATGCCGAGCATCCCGGTGTCAGTCCGTCCGAGAGCGAGGTCGGACCCACCCTGCACCGGCTGATCCGCGGCGCCGAGGGTCGCGTGATCGTGGCCTGCTTCGCCTCCAACGTCGATCGCGTGCAGCAGATCATCGATGCCGCAGTCGCTTTGGGCCGGCGGGTGTCCTTCGTCGGGCGCTCCATGGTGCGCAACATGGGCATCGCCCGTGAACTGGGCTTCCTGCGGGTGGCCGATGAGGACATCCTCGACATCGCGGCCGCCGAGATGATGCCCCCCGAGCGCGTCGTGCTGATCACCACCGGCACCCAGGGCGAGCCGATGGCCGCGCTGTCGCGGATGTCGCGCGGTGAGCACCGCAGCATCACCCTGACCGCCGGTGACCTGGTCATCCTGTCCTCCTCGCTGATCCCCGGCAATGAGGAGGCGGTGTTCGGTGTCATCGATGCGCTGGCCAAGGTCGGGACCCGTGTGGTCACCAATGCGCAAGCGCGGGTGCACGTTTCGGGCCACGCCTATGCCGGTGAACTCCTGTTCCTCTACAACGGTGTGCGCCCGCGCAATGTGATGCCGGTGCACGGCACCTGGCGGCACCTGCGGGCCAATGCCGCGTTGGCGGTGAGCACCGGGGTGCCGGCCGAGAACGTCATGTTGGCCGAGAACGGGGTGAGCGTCGACCTGGTCAACGGTGTCGCCTCCATCGCGGGCGCGGTGCCGGTGGGTAAGCGGTTCGTCGACGGTCTGGTCACCGGTGACGTGGGGGAGTCGACCCTTGGCGAAAGGTTGACCCTGTCATCGGGTTTCGTCGCCGTCACGGTGGTGGTGCATCGCGGCACCGGGCGCGCCGCCGGACCCGCGCACCTGCATTCGCGGGGTTTCTCCGAGGATCCCAAGGCGCTTGATCCGGTCGCCGAGAAGGTGGCCCAGGAGTTGGAGCGGCTCGCCGGTGATCAGGTGACCGATCCCGTTCGCATCGCTCAAGCGGTGCGGCGCACCGTCGGCAAGTGGGTGGGGGAGACCTACCGGCGCCAGCCGATGATCGTGCCGACCGTCATCGAGATCTAGTCGCTCCGCACGGCCAGCGCCGTCCATTCGATCGGCGATGCGCTCAGGGGTCGACCGGTGGGGCGGATGTAGGTGTCCCGGTAGTAGCTCGGACCGGCCTGTTCGATCAGTCGCCAACCGTGGCCGCGCAGCATCTCCTCGAGGTGTTCGGGGGAGAAGCCAGATTTCCACAATCGCGGGACGAAGCGGCGGTACACCGCATCGCAGTCATAACGATCGGTGCCGTCGACGAAATCGGCGCGGACATAGGTGAAGACCAGTCTGCTACCAGGGGTTGCCTGGCGGAGTTGTGCGAACAGGTCGTTCACTGCAGCTGGGGACAGGTACTGGGTGAGCCCTTCGGCGATGTAGAGGGTGCGGCCGGTATCGCGAAAACCGTTGCTGTGCAGCGCATTCATCAGCGGCTCGCGTTCGAGGTCCAGGCCGATCAGGTGCACCGAGGCGGGCACCGCGCCGAGCGCGCGCTCGACGATTGTTCTCTTCCGGTCGATGCTTGCGCTCTGATCGACCTCGAACACCGGTAGGTCGCCGTAGCGGGCGATGCGGTATGCACGGGTATCCAGGCCGGACCCCAGGATGACGACGGCGTCGATCTCGCTGGCCGGATCGGAGACCTTGTCATCGATATAGCGCTTGCGACAGGCGATCCCGGCCCAGAGCCCCGGGCCGGACCGATCCGAGGCCGCGACCATTGCACGGCGCAGCCAACCCGCGCGTGCCATCCTCACCAGCGCCCTGGCGTTCCACGGTAGGAAGGATGCCGCCAGATCATCATCGATCAGGCGGCGTTGCGGTGATTCCAGCGACTCGACGGCGGACAACAGAATCGGTCCGATCGCGGTCCGGGCGGCCGGATTCGACGGCACTAGCGCTTGTTCACGAATCCGGCATCCAGTGGCAGCGTGACACCGGTGACGTACCGTCCGGCGTCGGATACCAGCCAGAGCACCGCATTGGCGATGTCGTCGACGTCCAACGTCTGCACCGGCAGTGCATTGGACATATCCGGTCCGCGCTGCTCCTGCTGGGCCATGCCCTGCAACCAGCTGCGGATGAAATCGTTGTCGATCATGGGGGTGTCGACACCGGCCGGATGGATGGAATTGACCCGGATGTTGAACTGCGCCAAGACGTTCGCGTACACGCGCATCAGTCCGACGATTCCGTGTTTGGCGGCGGCATAACCGATGGATCCGGCCAGCGGCGAGCCGATGCCGACCAAACCGGCCACCGAGGACGTCAAGACGATCGACCCGCCGTTGCCGAACTTGACCATCGGTTTCATCGCCACGTCGACGGTGTTGTACACCCCGGTGAGGTTGACGTCGATGACGTCCTGCCAGGCATCCTCACCGGTCATCGGCGCGATTCCCGCGTTGGCGATCACGATGTCGAGTCGATCACCGAGTGCTTCGGTGCCGGCCCGCAGCGCCGACTTCACCGCGTCCCGGTCCCGTACATCGGCTTCGGCGGCGTAGATCCGCGCCCCCGCCTCCTCGACCAGCTTGACCGTCGCCGCCAGGTCATCGGGGGTCGCCATCGGATAGGGCACCGAGGCGATCTGGTCGCACAGGTCCACCGCGATGATGTCGGCGCCCTCACCGGCGAGCTTGACCGCATGCGCCCGGCCCTGGCCGCGCGCGGCGCCGGTGATGAAGGCGACCTTTCCCGATAGTGATCCCACGATGCCGCCTAACCGCGCAGCCGGCCCTTGGCGGGATCGCCGGCAACGATCGGCGTCAGCATCTTGATATCCGGTGCGCCGTCGAGATGCTCACCGATCGCCCCGAAGAGCTTTCCGATCGCCGGTGCGGTGCCATGCTTCTGCAGCGCGTCGGCGTCGGCCCACTGTTCGACGAAGACGAAGGTGCCATCGGCTTCATGCAGCGAATACAGCTCGCAGCCCGGCTCCTCGTGCACCTCGGCGATGGCCTCGGTGCACGCCGCGCGAACGGTATCCACGGATTCGGGCTTGGCGGTCATGGTGGCGACGACGACTACAGGCATGGTGCTCCTCAACTCCGAGTGGCTTGCCGACCCACCCTACTTGGGTGTGGCCGGCGTCACCGGGACCACGTCCTGGTCGATCGCGGTGATGGAGTCGGCACCTACCAGATACAGCCGTGCGGTGGGCAGGTCGAGGAACAACCCGACCACGGTCACCGTGCCCGCCGCCAGATGCTGGGCGACCTCTGGGTGCCGCTGCGCGGCCTGCACCTGAATGGCGACGTTGACCACACTGAGTTGGTCGGCGCCGGTGAACCCGGCGTCGGCGGCAGCGGCTGCCACCGGGTGATATGCCCGGAATGCGGCCAGTGCCTCGGCGCCGTGTCCCAGCCACTTCTCGACCGCCCCGTCGGCATCCTCGTGCATCAGGTCGTGCATGGCGTCGCAACCGGAGTGCCCGCAGATGGCGATGGTGCGCACCGACAGGCGGTCCACCGCGTAGCTGAGGGCGGACTCGACCGACAGGTCGGCACCCACCAGGTTGCCGACGTTGCGCACATTGAGCAGCTCGCCGGGCGCGGAATCGGTGATGAGATTCGGCAGGATCCGAGCATCGGCACAGGAGATCAGCATCGTGTGCGGATCGTGTTCGGCTCCCGCCACATCCATTCTCGTGCGCAGCAGCGGGGCCAGGCCGTTGCTGAAGCGGTCGACACCACCGGAGAAGTGCGGCGGCCAGATCAGTCGCAGCGCGCTGATCACCCGGCGGCCCTCGGTGTCGCGGCGTGGAATCCGGGTGTGGGCGAACTCCATCCGTGCTGTGCCGGTCTCGGTGACGGTCACCTCGCTGCCGCCACTGCGATGTTGGGCGATCCACCCCTGCAGGGTCTCCAGCGCTGCGTGGTCGAGATAGTCGACGTTCAGGTCGATGGATACCTCGGCGCCGTCGGGGATCTCGGCCAGTGCGGCGGTCAGTCGAGGCAGCGCAAGAAAGCTGCATGATCCGGCGATCGCGACATGCCAACGTGGCGAGCCGGCCGTGCCGACACGTCCGGTCAGGTCCTCGGTCACGATCGAGACCCGCACGATCCGCCAGGCGGCGATGGCGATGGCGATGGCCAAGACCAGACCGATGAGCACGCCCTCGAGCAGGTTGAGGAAGACCACGCAGGTCAGCGTCACGCCGTAGATGAGCAACTCACCCGTGCGGCGGGCCTGATCGATATGGGCCAGCTTCACCAACTGGACACCGATGACGATGAGCAGGCCGGCCAACGCGGCCATCGGGATCATCTCCACGACGTTGACGAGGAACACCGAGAACAACAGCAGCCACACGCCGTGCAGGGCGGCCGATGCCCGGGTCTTGGCGCCGGCGCCGACATTCGCCGTGCTGCGCACGATCACGCCGGTGACCGGCAGGCCACCGAGCAGACCGGAGGACACATTGGCGGTGCCCTGGCCAACGAGTTCGCGGTTGAAATCGGTGCGCCGCCCGTCGTGCATCTTGTCCACGGCGGTCGCAGACAGCAGGCTCTCGACGCTGGCGATCAACGCGACGGTCAGGACTGCCAGCGCGATGGCACTCCAGGTGCCTTGGGGCATCTCCGGAAGGCCGATCGCGTCGATGACGGATTCGTCGAGGGATATCCGGTCGACGCTCAGGCCGGGCAGGTAGCTGACGACAGTGGCCAGGACGACCGCCACCAACGCGCCCGGCACGGCACGCGCCGGGGCCGGGGCGTACCGCCAGATCAGCATGACCGCGATGACCAGGCCACCGATCAGGATCTCGGTCCAACCCGGAGCGGCCAGCTGGCCCGGCAGCGCGGTGAGATTTTCCCAGGCATTGCTGCGCGGACCCCCGCCCAGCAGCACATGCACCTGTTGCAAGGCGATGGTGATGCCGATACCGGCGAGCATCGCGTGCACCACGATGGGCGCGATGGCCAATGCGGCGCGGGCGATCCGGCTCAGCCCCAGCAGGATCTGCACCACGCCGGCGGCGGCGGTGATGGCGCAGGTGGCCTTCCAGCCGAATTGGGCCACCAGCTCGGCGACCACCACGGTCAGTCCGGCGGCGGGTCCGCTGACCTGCAGCGGGGATCCGCCGACAAGGGCGCAGACGATGCCGCCGACGATCGCGGCGATGAGGCCGGCCACGACCGGTGCGCCGGATGCGACCGCGATGCCGATGGACAACGGCAGGGCGACCAGGAAGACGACCAGTGAGGCCGGTACGTCGTAGCGAAAGATCTTGTGTAACAAAGGGTTAACATTGTCCTGCGATTTCGTTCGCGTCACCTTCTCGACTGTAGCGTCCGTGTTCGGAATCCGTCGTCCGGCGGCGAGGTGACGATGCGCACGTTTGGTGAACTGCAGTTCGTGACCCATTTGTATGCGCTACGGATTTCGTAGTGGCCCGGCGTCCTCGGGGTGTATGCCATGCCTGCGCACGACGCGGTGGCTTTGAGACCAATTTGTGACTGGTGTGGCTGATGGTGAAAGAGAGGCCCCTGCGACTAGGCTGGCACCCATGGCCAACAAGACCGCCGCCCGGTCCCGAGCCCGTTCGAGCACGTCAAAGGGCAGTTCGGGAACCAAGTCGCGGGCAGCAAGCAAGCCGGCGAAGCGTCCGGCCCCGCCTCGGCGCAAGCCTGCGCCGCGCCGCTCGCCATCCCGTTTTGCCGCCGCCGGTTCGGCCGTCGGCCGGGGAACTCGGGCCGGCTGGCTGATGGTGGCCAAGGGTGCGGGCTCCACGGCGCGTTCGGTCGGGCGCGCCCGCGACCTGGAGCCCGGCCACCGCCGCGACGGGATTGCGCTGGCACTGCTGGGGCTCGCGGTCGTCGTGGCCGCCAGCTCCTGGTTCGATGCCGCCCGGCCCGTCGGCGGCTGGATCGACATCGTGCTGCGTACCGTCGTCGGCGGCGCTGTCGTCCTGGTGCCCGTCGTCCTCGGCGTCATCGCCATCGTCCTGATGCGCACCGAGCCCAACCTCGACGCCCGGCCCCGGCTGATCCTGGGTTCGGTCATGATCGCCCTGCCGGTGCTCGGGCTGTGGCACGTGTGGGCCGGTGCGCCCCTGGATTCGATCGCCCGCCGCGACGCTGCGGGCTTCGTCGGGTTCGTCATCGGCGGTCCGCTCTCGGACGGTCTGACGGTGTGGATCGCGACGCCGCTGTTGGTGATCGGCGTGCTGTTCGGGGTGTTGCTGTTGACCGGCACCACCATTCGCGAGCTGCCCGACACGTTGCGGGACATGTTCAGCACGCGCGGCTTCGACGATCGCTACGACGACGAGTACGACGAAGACGACTACTACGACGACGAGGCCGAGGCCGTCGCCGAGGACTTCTCCGACGCCTACTACGACCGCGACGACGACCTCGGCGCCGCCGACGCCCAGCAGTGGCCGACCGCCGAGTTGCCCGCCGGAACGCCGATGGACAACTACCCGCTGCCGGTCGAGGAGGCCCCCACGGCTCCGGAACCCGTCGCGGCCAAACCCCGCCGGCCCAAGCCGGAGCCGAAGAAGCCCAAGAAGTCCGAGGACGACGCCCTGGTGATGGACCGCGTCGTGGAGGGCCCCTACGTGCTGCCCTCGCTGGAACTCCTGGTGGCCGGCGATCCACCGAAGTTGCGCACCGCCGCCAACGACCAGATGGAAGACGCCATCACCTCGGTGCTGCAGCAGTTCAAGGTCGACGCGACCGTCACCGGGTGCACCCGCGGCCCGACCGTGACCCGTTACGAGGTCGAGCTCGGCCCCGGCGTGAAGGTCGAGAAGATCACCGCGCTGCACCGCAACATCGCCTACGCCGTGGCCACCGAGAGCGTCCGCATGCTCGCGCCGATCCCGGGCAAGTCGGCCGTCGGTATCGAGGTGCCCAACACCGACCGCGAGATGGTGCGGTTGTCCGATGTGCTCACCGCGCCGTCGACGCGCCGCGACCATCACCCGCTGGTGATCGGGCTCGGCAAGGACATCGAGGGCGACTTCATCTCCTGCAACCTGGCCAAGATGCCGCACCTGCTGGTGGCCGGCTCCACCGGCTCGGGCAAGTCCAGCTTCGTCAACTCGATGCTGGTCTCGCTGCTGGCGCGGGCGACCCCCGAAGAGGTCAGGATGATCCTGATCGACCCCAAGATGGTGGAGCTCACGCCGTATGAGGGCATCCCGCACCTGATCACCCCGATCATCACCCAGCCCAAGAAGGCCGCCGCCGCGCTGGCCTGGCTGGTGGAGGAGATGGAGCAGCGCTACCAGGACATGCAGGCGTCCCGGGTGCGTCATATCGACGTCTTCAACGAGAAGGTGCGCAGCGGCGAGATCAGCACGCCGCTGGGCAGTGAGCGGGTCTACAAGCCCTACCCCTACATCCTGGCCATCGTCGACGAGCTCGCCGACCTGATGATGACCGCGCCGCGGGATGTCGAAGAAGCCATCGTGCGCATCACCCAGAAGGCGCGCGCCGCCGGTATCCACCTGGTCCTGGCCACCCAGCGCCCCTCGGTGGACGTCGTCACCGGTCTGATCAAGACCAACGTGCCGTCCCGGTTGGCGTTCGCGACGTCGTCGCTGACCGACAGCCGCGTCATCCTCGACCAGGCCGGCGCCGAGAAGCTGATCGGTATGGGTGACGGGCTGTTCCTGCCGATGGGCGCCAACAAGCCGATCCGCATGCAGGGTGCCTTCATCACCGACGAGGAGATCCACGCCGTCGTCGAGGCCACCAAGTCCCAGGCTGAGCCGGAGTTCGTCGAGGGCGTCACCAAGGCCAAACCGGCCGGTGGCGAGCGCGGCGACGTCGACCCCGACATCGGCGACGATATGGACGTCTTCCTGCAGGCCGTCGAGTTGGTGGTGTCCTCGCAGTTCGGCTCCACCTCGATGTTGCAGCGCAAACTGCGGGTGGGATTCGCCAAGGCCGGGCGCCTGATGGACCTGATGGAGACCCGCAACATCGTCGGCCCGTCCGAGGGTTCCAAGGCACGCGAGGTGCTGGTCAAGCCCGACGAGCTGGCCGGCACGCTGGCGCTGATCCGCGGCGGCTCGGATGCCAACGGCGGTGACGACGAGGACGAGGACGAGCCCGATTTCTAGCGCGATTTGTGGAGCGNCTCCACAAATCGCTAGAGGGTGAGCAGCATCCGGGTATTGCCGAGGATGTTCGGCTTCACATAGGACAGGTCGAGGAACTCGGCCATGCCGGTATCGAAGGACCGGCACATCTCCTCGTAGACCTCCGCGGTCACCGGGGTGCCCTCGATCTCGGTGAAGCCGTGCCTGCCGAAGAAGTCGGTCTCGAAGGTGAGCACGAAGATGCGCTGCAGATGCAGTTCACGTGCCACGTCGAGCAGCTGGGCGACCACGCGGTGCCCGACGCCCTTGCCGCGGACCTTGGGATGCACCGCGACCGTCCGCACCTCGCCGAGATCGGCCCACAGCACGTGCAGGGCGCCACAGCCGACGATCTCGCCGCCGACCTCGGCGACCCAGAACTCCTGCACCGCCTCGTAGAGGTTGACCAGGTTCTTCTCCAGCAGGATCTTGCCCGCATAGATGTCCACGAGATCTTTGATCGCCGGCACATCGGAGGTACGGGCCCGGCGCACCACAACGCTATCTGGCACTTGATCGACCGCCTCGCTCACAGCAGCGAGAGTATCCGCATGGGCAACCGATATTCTGTTTCGGTGCCGGGCCAACCAGATACCGATCCCGTGGTTCCCCGTGCGTCCGTCGCCAACGTCGCCAATCTGCTGACCGGTGTCCGATTCGTGCTCGTGCCGGTCTTCCTGGCCGCCCTGTTCGCCGGTGACGGTCACGAGACGTCCTGGCGAACAATCGCTTTCATCGTGTTCACGACGGCGGTCATCACCGACCACCTGGACGGCGCACTGGCCCGCGCCTACGGCATGGTCACCGAATTCGGCAAGCTGGCCGATCCGATCGCCGACAAGCTGCTGATCGGTTCGGCGCTGATCGGGTTGTCGATGCTCGGCGATCTGCCGTGGTGGATCACGATCGTCATCATGGTCAGGGAGATCGGGGTCACAGTGCTGCGCCTGGCGGTACTGCGTCACGGTGTCATCCCGGCCAGTCGCGGCGGCAAGGTCAAGACGTTGGTCCAGGCGGTCGCGATCGGGTTGTTCATCTTGCCGATATCGGGGCTGTGGTTGACCACGGCCACCGCGATCATGTGGCTGGCGGTCGTGCTGACCGTGCTGACCGGTGCCGACTACGTGGTGTCGGCGGTGCGCGACTCCCGGGCCCGCCCGGCCGCTTGAGCGCACCCGGCCACCCGCCGGGAACCAACGGGCCGCCGAAGGCGTTGACTCTGACATGACGACACTGCTGCGTGAGGTGATCGGTGATGTGCTGCGTGGTGCACGGACCGGGCAGGGGCGGACGCTGCGCGAGGTGTCCGACGCGGCCAGGGTCAGCCTGGGCTATCTGTCCGAGGTGGAGCGCGGCCGCAAAGAGGCTTCCAGCGAGCTGCTGAGTGCCATCTGCGATGCTCTGGACATCCCGATGTCGCGGGTGCTCTTCGACGCCGGTGAGCAGCTGGCGCGCCAGGAGCACGCCGCCGGTGGTGTGACAGGTATCGATGCCAGCACCAAGGTCGTGATCCCGCAGGTTGTGTCCATGGCGGTGGCTTGATCGGGTGCGGAAACGATAGGTTTGACCCCAAGACGTTGCGCACCTCCGAATTACGAAGGCGGGAAACTTCATGGCCAATCCGTTCGTCAAGGCGTGGAAGTACCTCATGGCGCTGTTCAACTCCAAGGTCGACGAGTACGCCGATCCGAAGGTGCAGATCCAGCAGGCGATCGAGGACGCTCAGCGCCAGCATCAGGCCCTGACGCAGCAGGCGGCACAGGTCATCGGCAACCAGCGTCAGCTGGAGATGCGGCTGAACCGTCAGCTGGCCGATATCGAGAAGCTGCAGGCCAACGTGCGCCAGGCGCTGACGCTCGCCGATCAGGCCACCGCGGCCGGTGACGCCGCCAAGGCCACCGAGTACACCAATGCCGCCGAGGCGTTCGCGGCGCAGTTGGTGACCGCCGAGCAGAGCGTCGAGGATCTCAAGGCGCTGCACGACCAGTCGCTGCAGGCCGCCGGGCAGGCCAAGAAGGCCGTCGAGCAGAACGCGATGGTGCTGCAGCAGAAGATCGCCGAGCGCACCAAGCTGCTCAGCCAGCTGGAGCAGGCAAAGATGCAGGAGCAGGTCAGCGCCTCGCTGCGGTCGATGAGCGAGATCTCCGCCCCGGGCACCACGCCCAACCTCGACGAGGTCCGGGAGAAGATCGAGCGTCGGTACGCCAACGCCATGGGTGCCACGGAGCTGGCGCAGAACTCGGTGCAGGGCCGCATGATGGAGGTCCAGCAGGCCAGCGTGCAGATGGCCGGACACTCCCGTCTGGAGCAGATCCGCGCCTCCATGCGTGGCGAGGCGCTGCCCGCCGGCGATGCCGCCACGCCGGCCGCCAATCCGGCTGCCAATCCGCCGGCTGCTGCACCGGAAAACCCACTCTCGCAATAGTTCTGGAGGAAATATGGCCGCGGGACCGCGATCGGGGCGCCGAGGGCGTTGGCGCGCTGTGGCCGAGCGGGGTCTACAGGGCGGGATAGACACCGCCGCCGAGTTCTCCGGTCTGCTGGCGAGCAAACTCGCGGCCATGTCCGATCCGCGGGCCAAGTTGTTGCGCAAGCGCCGATGGGCTTTCCGTCTCGGCTTGTTCTTCGCCCTCAGCAGCGGTTTCTGGATTCTGGTGACCGCGTTGCTGGCGGTGTGGAGCACCCCGGTATGGGCGTTGATCGTCACCGGTGTGATCGCCGCGGGCGCAGCCTTCCCGGCAACCCTGTTCTTCCTGCGCTATCGCTGGCTGCGTGCCGAACCGCTGCCGGCCGGCCCCACCGCCAGGCGCATGCCGCCCTGGGGTTCGGTGGCCCGCAAACCGATGGCCGACCTGGCGTCCTCCGAGCGCGGTTTGTACTCGCTGCTCGGTGTGCTGCAGCGCAGCCGGATGCTGCCCGAGTCCGAACTGCGCGATATCGAGGTGGCCGCCGGGCAGACCGCGTTCACCATGGCCGCGACCGCCGACGAGGTGGTCGCCATGGAGCGGACCGCCTCGTCCTCGCCCCGCTCGCGCGCGCATCTGGCGCCCACCATTGCGTCCTTCGCCGGGCAGTTGCAGCGTGGCGCCCAGCAGTACGACGAAATGGTCACCGCGGCAGCCCAATTGGTGTCCTCTGTCAACGCTGGTCCGGTATCGTATTCGCCGATGGCGCGGCAGCGCTATCGCGATGAGCTGGTCCACGCCACCGACCGGCTGCAGGGCTGGGCGCAGGCCTACAGCGATCTCCGTGAGCTCGGGGCCCGCCGCGGCGCCTGATCAGATGTCGTGCGTGCCCAGCTCGGCGGAGTCCGGACGCGGGCCGAACCTGTCGATATAGGACTGGTGCTTGGCGGCATCACGTTGCCGCGCCAGCGCATCCACCAGCGCCGGGTTCAGGCCGTGCACGCGCAGCATGTGCCGACGCCAGATCTTGTTCAGCGCGTGGGAGAAATAGATGAACGGGATCAGGATGGGGACCGTCATCGACAGGTGCACGTACAGCGTGGTGGGGATGAGCCAGAACGGTGCGAGCACCAAGACCGCCGGGACCAACACCCGCAGCATCAATCGCCGGGTCGCGCCCGGTCCGGCCAGGTCGTTGCGGACCCAGTCCAGCATCTGATCGGGAAGCCGGCGGCCCAGACAATATCCGATCAGCTGACGCAGATTCGGTTTCGTCCTCGTCATCGCGACCCGGTCAGCGCAGCCGGGGTCGCAGGGCGGGGATCACCGCTCCGGCCACTCCGCGCACCAACGCCTTGGTCATGTCGAACATGTCGAAGTAGTCGCGCCAGAGCGTGATGCGACCATCGCGCACCTCGAATACGCCGCACACCCAGAACTGCAGCCGTACCGGCCCGATGATCAGCACGTCGGTGCGCTCGTTGAGCACCACCCCACGACCATCGGAGGCGGTCCGGTGAATGGCCACGTCGAATCCGAAGGCGGGCCGGTCCAGACCCCGGAACACCGCCAGGACGCGACGACTGCCGCGCACTGTCGGAAACCCGACGTTCTGGTAGACGATGTGGTCGTCGATCAGCGCGGCCGCGGTGTCGAGGTCGGGCCCACGCAGCGCGAACAGGAACTTCTCCACCGTTGCGATATCGGTGGCGTCGGTGCTGGTCTGCGATCCCTGGTCGGTCATGTAGCTCAGCGTATGTGACAGGGTGTGCGGTGTGCGTGTAGCTGTGGTCGCCGGACCCGATCCCGGCCATGCCTTCCCGGCGATCGCGCTGTGTCTGCGGTTTCGTGCGGCCGGCGATGCCCCCGTCCTGTTCACCGGCGCGCAATGGCTGGACACCGCCCGGTCGGTGGGGCTGCATGCCGAGCTGTTGGCGGGCCTGGACCCCGACGACACCGATGACGACGGTGACGCGGGCGCCAAGATCCATCGTCGGGCCGCGCGGATGGCGGTGCTCAATGTCCCTGGAATCCGTTCGGTCGCACCCGATCTGGTGGTCTCGGATGTCATCACCGCGTGCGGCGGGATGGCCGCCGAGCTGCTCGACATACCGTGGATCGAATTGAACCCGCATCCGCTGTACCTGCCGTCCAGGGGGTTGCCGCCGCTGGGCAGCGGCCTGGCACCCGGGGTGGGCGTGCGGGGGAAACTGCGTGACACGGTCATGCGCGCGCTGACCGCGCGCTCCCTGCGCGCGGGCCATCGGCACCGGGCGCAGGCCAGGACGGCGATCGGACTGCCGGCCCGAGATCCCGGACCGTTGCGACGGCTGATCGCGACGTTGCCCGCCCTTGAGGTGCCGCGACCGGATTGGCCTGCCGAGGCCGTCGTCGTCGGACCCCTGCATTTCGAGCCCACCGACGCGGTGCTGGCGTCTCCGCCGGGCGAGGGCCCGCTGGTGATGGTGGCGCCGTCAACCGCCGTGACCGGAGCCGCGGGGCTTGCCGAATTGGCACTGACCGCCCTGCGGCCCGGCCGTGACCTACCCGCCGGGACGCGCGTGGCCATATCGCGCCTGGGTGGTCCGGATCTGGTGG
Source organism: Mycolicibacterium sp. 22603 (assembly GCA_052044345.1). GTDB lineage: Bacteria > Actinomycetota > Actinomycetes > Mycobacteriales > Mycobacteriaceae > Mycobacterium. Next base: position 212,049 of record JBQEMX010000003.1, on the reverse strand, counting down.
TACCGGAGTGGGCCGTGGTCGGTCTCGGTCGCCAGGACGCGCTGCTGGCCGAGGCCGATGTGCTGGTCTGCGGTGGTGGTCACGGCATAGTGGCCAAGGCGTTGTTGCACGGGGTGCCGCTGGTCACCGTTCCCGGCGGCGGTGACCAATGGGAGATCGCCAATCGGGTGGTGCGGCAGGGATCGGGACGTCTGATCCGGCCGTTGACCGCGGAGTCACTGTCGGCTGCCGTGGCCGCCGTGCTGGCGGATCCTGGTTATCGGGATGCCGCCGCACGGGCCAGGTCCGGCGCGGGCGCCGTGGCCGATCCGGTACGGGTGTGCCATGCGGCGCTGGATCCGACCCGCTAGCGGTCGGTAGGTTGGCGACGTGCGTCTCACCGAGTTCAACGATCGTGTCACCGGCCGGTTCGGTGCCGCCTACGGTGCGTCGGTACTGGTGGACCATGTGCTCAGCGCGTTGGGGGGCCGGACCGCCGCCGAGGCCATCGAGGCAGGGGTCGAGCCGCGTGATGTCTGGCGAGCGCTGTGCGCGGATTTCGACGTGCCGCGCGATCAGTGGTGACCGCTCACGGTTGCCGGCGGGCGAGCACCCGATCCAGGAACTCCACCTGGTCGATACGGACCTGCGGATCCAGGTAGATGTCGAAGTGGCCGTAGGGATAACGGCGGAGCTCACCGCGGGGAGCGCGTTCGGCCGTGGCGACCGTCGATCCCGGTGGCGCCGTGGTGTCGCCGTCGCACACGCACACCAGCACCGGCATCTGTAGCCGACGGGCCGCGCGGACCGGTCGGTAGAAGGGGAAGCGCAGCATGAGGCGCGCTGCGAACTCGTTGCGCCACAGCGATTCCGGGCCGACGATCGCAGCGAGGCCCGGTTGCGCGTCCGGGGCGGTCATCGCGGCGACCGTGCCGGGTGCGCCGACGGCGGGTAGCAGCAGGGGTGGCCGGCCCCGCCAGGCCCGGATCTGATCGCGCACCGCGGCGATCGTGATACGTGTCGAGGTGAGCGGCGCGACCTTGGCCAGGGTGGGCAGTGCGTCGGTGAACGGGGCCTGGGAGACCACGGCCGCGATGGACGGCTCGTCAGCGGCGATGGCGAGCACGTGGCCACCGCTGAACGAGGATCCCCACAGCGCGATGCGCTGCGGGTCGATACCGTCGAGCCCGCGGACCCACTCGACGACGGCGCGGTAGTCCGCGTGCTGGGCGGCGATGTCGATGAGCTGGCGGGGCTGACCGGTCGACGCGCCGAAGCCGCGGTAGTCGAACAGGGCGACGGCGTAGCCGGCCGCGCAGAAGGCCTCGGCGTAGCCGGGCAGGCCGTCATCGCGGGTGCCCGCGAACCCGTGGGCCATGACGACGCAGGGCGTGTCGGTGCCGGTGTCGGGCCGGTACAGGTAGACCGCGAGTTGCTCACCTGCGAAAGGAATCCGCAGGTCCGCGCGCTGACTCATCGCCCGAGGATACCGACCTGCGCGACCCACACTCGCGCTTGGCGGCGTGTCACCTTGCCTTCGAACACCTGTTCGCTACTGTGGTGATCATTCGGCCGGAGTCACTTGTCGGTGGTGCGTTCTAGTCTCGCAGCCAACCGACCGGAACCCCGGTCAACCGCACGACTACGGAGAGGTACTCCCATGGCGCCACAGGCTCCCGATCGCGAAAAAGCACTCGAACTGGCGATGGCCCAGATCGAGAAGAACTATGGCAAGGGTTCGGTGATGCGCCTCGGTGAAGAGGTCCGTCAGCCGATCTCGGTCATCCCCACCGGTTCCATCTCCCTGGACGTGGCGCTGGGTATCGGCGGTCTGCCGCGTGGCCGCGTCGTCGAGATCTACGGCCCGGAGTCCTCGGGTAAGACCACCGTCGCGCTGCACGCGGTGGCCAACGCCCAGGCGGCCGGCGGTATCGCGGCCTTCATCGACGCCGAGCACGCACTCGATCCGGAGTACGCCAAGAAGCTGGGGGTGGACACCGACGCTCTGCTGGTGTCCCAGCCCGATACCGGTGAGCAGGCTCTTGAGATCGCCGACATGCTGGTGCGGTCCGGCGCCATCGATCTGATCGTCATCGACTCGGTCGCGGCCCTGGTGCCGCGTGCCGAGATCGAGGGTGAGATGGGTGACAGCCACGTCGGTCTGCAGGCCCGCTTGATGAGCCAGGCGCTGCGCAAGATGACCGGCGCGCTGAACAACTCGGGCACCACCGCCATCTTCATCAACCAGTTGCGCGAGAAGATCGGTGTGATGTTCGGTTCGCCCGAAACCACCACCGGTGGTAAGGCGTTGAAGTTCTACGCTTCGGTGCGCCTGGATGTGCGTCGCATCGAAACGCTCAAGGACGGAACCGACGCCGTCGGTAACCGCACCCGCGTCAAGGTTGTCAAGAACAAGGTGTCCCCGCCGTTCAAGCAGGCCGAATTCGACATTCTCTACGGCCACGGGATCAGCCGCGAGGGCTCGCTCATCGACATGGGTGTCGAGCACGGCTTCATCCGCAAGTCCGGTTCGTGGTTCACCTATGAGGGTGAGCAGCTGGGGCAGGGCAAGGAGAACGCCCGTAAGTTCCTGCTGGAGAACGTTGATGCGGCCAACGAGATCGAGAAGAAGATCAAGGAGAAGCTCGGCATCGGTGCCGTGCTGACCGATGATGACGTTCTGCCCGCCCCCGTCGACTTCTGAGAAACCGGCCGGACCCAAACGGGAGGAGCAGGCGAGGGACGTATGCCTTCGCCTGCTCACCGTCCGGGCCCGCACCCGGGCCGAGCTGGAGGCGGCGCTGACCAAGCGCGGCTTTCCGGACGATGTCAGCGCCCGGGTTCTCGACCGGCTGGTTGAGGTGGGGTTGCTCGACGACGCGGCGTTTGCCGAAGAGTGGGTTCGTAGCCGTCGGACCAATTCCGGAAAAGGCAAGCGCGCGTTGGCCGCCGAGCTGCGCACCAAAGGCGTCGATGCCGAATTGATCGCCGAGACTCTCGACAGCGTCGACGCCGGCGAATGGCGGGTTCAGGCCGAGCGCCTGGTCGCCGACAAGTTGCGTCGGGAACGTCTTGATGACGAGTTGAAGGTGACCCGGCGATTGGTCGCGATGCTGGCTCGCCGCGGATACAGCCAGGGCATGGCCTATGACGTGGTCAGCACACAGCTCGCACAGGAACGCGAACGCCGGGCCGTTTAGATCAGCGCGTCGAGCACCTGGGGAAGCCTGGTTATGCCGTCGGATCCGAGAAAATGCCCGGCTCCCGGTACGACGACGGCGGTGGTGCCCAGCGATGCGGCAAGCCGGTCGGTGTGTTCGATCGGGACGTATTCGTCGGCATCAGAACGGAATAGCGCCAGCCGGTCGATGTGATCTGCCAGCCCGTCGACCGGGCATCCGTCCTTGATGTAGTCATCGAGGTTCGGCAGGGCCGGGCATGTATCGACAAACCCGGCAACCAGGACCAGGGCGCCGAGCCGCCACGGCGTGCGAAGTGCGGCCAGATGTCGCAGCACGGTGAGGCATCCGAGACTGTGTCCCACCACGATCGTCTGTGCGTCTGGAACGCCGACGGTGTCGTGCACGGTACGCAACCATGGTCCGGGTTCTGGCGCCTGGGGACATGGCATGGCCGGCACCGCGGTCGTCATACCGCGGGTGCCGAGCTCCTCGGCCAGCCAGCCGAACCAATGATCCGTCGGTGTTGCCGAATAGCCGTGGATGATTACGGCGCGCCGTGCGGTTGTCGATGTCATGCATCCGACGCTAGAGCTTCACGCCAACGTGAATGTCAAGCCCGAGTCCGGAATTCCGCGTCGTGCTGATCGGTGAGCTCGCGGCGGCGTCCGGTGTCAGCACCCGCGCGCTACGGCACTATGAGGACCGAGGGCTGCTGGTTCCCGGCCGAAGCGCCAACGGCTACCGTCGGTACGGTCGGCAGGACATCACCAGGGTGCTGCAGATCCAGCTCATGATCGGTGCCGGACTCGGCACCTCGACCATTCGGCGTTATCTCGATTGCGCCCGCACCGATGAGCGCGGGACATTCCTGCACATGTGTCCCGACCTGCGGGCCGCTCTGGACGAGGTGGCCGGTCGCCTCGACGAGCGGCAGGCCCAGCTCGCCGAGACCCGGTCACGGCTACGGATGCTGGCCGCGGGTGAGCGGGCCTCAGACCAAGAACCCGCCATCGACGTTCAGCTTGATACCGGTGATGTAGCCGGAATCGGGGGAGGCCAAGAATGCCACGGCACTGGCGACATCGCTGGTCTGGCCGTAGTGGCCGACGGCCAGTAGCGGGGTCATCTGTTCGGCGAGTGGGCCCTCGGCGGGATTCATGTCGGTGGCGATCGGTCCGGGTTGGACGTTGTTCACGGTGATGCCGCGCGGGCCGAGTTCGCGGGCCAGCCCACGGGTGAATCCGGCGACCGCGGCCTTGGACAGCGCGTACACCGAAAAGGCCGGTACCGGCACACGCTCGGCGTTGACGCTGCCGATGGTGATGATGCGACCGCCCGTGCCCAGGTGCGGCACGGCAGCCTTGGTGGCCACGAATACGCCGCGCACGTTGATGTTGACGATTCGGTCGAACTCCTCGAGGTCGAAGTCCTCGAGGAGTGCGCCGGAGGCGACGCCGGCGTTGTTGACAAGGATGTCCAGCCCGCCGAGCTCGGCTACGGCGGTCTCGACGGAGGCGGCGACGGCCTGCGCGTCGGCGGAGTCGGCCTGGATGGACACCACCTTGGCGCCCGCGGTGGTCAGTTCGTCGACCAGTCGTTCCGCCGGGGTGGGCGAGGAGTTGTAGGTGAAGGCGACCGATGCACCGTCGCCGACCAGCCGGCGCACGATCTGGGCACCGATCCCGCGGGAGGCACCTGTCACCAGCGCGCGGCGCCCTGCCAGTGGTGCATTACGGGTGTTATCGGTCATGACGTCCTCCGAGAGTGGGGCCGGTTCGGGTGAACCGATCGGTTGTCGATTCTGTTGAGATAACAGTGCACGCCGTACTTCATTCCCCGGCCCGATTCGGCGCGACCCGCTGCGGTTACTGCAGCCCGCGTTCCAACGCGGCAAGTAGGCGCAGCGTGGCGGGCAGATCGCGATCATGGTCCAGGGCGCCACCGATGGCCTCACCGATGACGGAGGCCCACACTGCGCGGATGCGGTCGAGATTATCGGCGGCCAGTTGTGTTGTGCGAAGCAGCGATTGACGATTGTCGGCGGTGTCCGGCGATCGTTCGACCAGGCCTTTGCGCTCCAGGTCGCGTAGCGCGCGGCTCAGGTTGCTGCGTTGCAGGTCTGTTCCGGCGGCGACCGCGCTGGGGCCGACACCGGGGTGGTGGTCGATATAGCGCAGCACCGTCACCTCGGTCGTGGAGAGATCGAGGACGGACGGATCGGCCGTGGTGCGGGCCCGGATCGCGCGGGACACTGCCATCAGGAGGTCGGCCAGGTCGGCGAGTTGCTCGGTGTGACGCGGTCGGGCTTGCATGATCGCCACCCTACCTGATAGTTATAGATAGATAACTATCATTTGATAACCAATTTGGAGCCGCTGAATGACCACCTCTGTCGACACCCCGCGCGCGGACGCGGCACCACGGATCACCGCGGGCCTGCTCGTCACTCTCGCGCTGCTGTCCGCGGTCGCGCCGTTCGCCACCGACCTGTACCTGCCTGCCTTTCCCGAGATGGTCACCGATCTGCACACCTCGCCCACGAATGTGCAGCTGACGCTGACCACCTTCCTGATCGGCCTGGCGCTGGGCCAGTTGATCTTCGGCCCACTCTCCGACCGGTATGGGCGGGTCATGCCGCTGTGGATCGGTGCCGCGATCTGTGTGGGCGCGAGCGCCGTCGCGATGCTTGCCCCCACCATCGAGGTGCTCATCGCCGCCCGGCTGGCGCAGGGCCTGACGGGTGCGGCGGGCATGGTCATCGGCCGCGCCATCATCTCCGACCTGGCGACCGGCCGGGCCGCGGCGCGTGCGTTCAGCTTGATGATGATCGTCGGTGGCGTTGCTCCGATCGTTGCTCCGCTGGCCGGCGGTTTCCTCGTCGGTCCGTTGGGTTGGCGCGGCGCGCTGGCGATCATCCTGGTGCTGGTCGCTCTGATGCTCATCACCGCGCTCATCGTCATCCGCGAGACGCACACCGAGGAGCGTCGGACCGCGCTGCGCGCCGAGAAAGCCACCGCGGGCTCGCCATTGCGTCAGTTGCTCGGTCGTCGCTATATCGGCAACGTCGTCGCATTCGGCTTCGCCTTCGCGGTGTTGATGGCCTATATCTCGGCCTCACCGTTCGTCTACCAGACGATGATGGGGCTGAGCGCCGCCCAGTACGGCGCGGTGTTCGGGGTCAATGCTCTCGGCCTGCTGCTGGTCAGTGCGCTCAGCGCCCGGCTGTCGGCCCGCACCGAACCGCACGTGCTGGCCACCGCCGGACTGGCCGTCATCACCATCGCCAGCGTCGTCGTGCTGGCGCTGGCCTACGCCGACCTCCCGGCGGGCTGGCTGGCGCTCCCGCTGTTCGCCGCCGACGCCGGCATGGGTCTGATCTTCGGCACCACCACCGCGCTGGCCCTGTCGGCAGCGCCGCGGGCGGCAGGTAGCGCCTCGGCGGTACTGGGTGCCACTCAGTTCCTGTTGGCCGCCGCCGTCTCACCTCTGGTGAGTCTGGCCGGTGAGCACACCGCGGGCCCGCTGGGCATCGTGATGGTGTGCTGCTCGGTCATCGCCTGCGCCGGTCTGGCGCTGGCTCGCAATCAGAGCGCCGACCCGTCCTGAGCCAACGGTTTGGCGGCCAACGGTGCCGGGCCCTTCTTCGACCGCCGCAGCCTGGCCTCGAGTCGCGTGGCAAACGAGGAGAGGGCGAAGTTCAGCCCGATCATCAACACGGCGATGACCATCAGTGCCGGGATGTAGTTGCTGTAGGCAGAGCCGACGCTCTGGGCCTGGCGAACCATCTCCACGAACGTGATCTGATAGCCGATCGCGGTGTCCTTGAGCACGACCACCACCTGCGATACCAGGACCGGCAGCATCGAGGTGATGGCCTGGGGGAGCTGCACGCTGGCCATCGTCTGCGTCCACGTCATGCCCAAGGCCGAGGCGNCCTGGCCGCGGGGCAGTGCGTGCACACCGGTGCGCACGATCTCGGCGATCACGGCCGCGTTGTACAACGTCAGACCGGTGATCACCCCGGCCAGCGCCAGGTACTCCGAGGCGAACACGCCGTACATCGCGAACAGCGCGTAGGAGAACAGCATCATGATCAGCACCGGGACCGCGCGGAAGAACTCCACGAACACGCCGCAGCCCCAGCTGATGGCGCGCACCGGCGAGAGCCGACCGATCCCGAGCAGGCAGCCCAGCACCAGGGCCAGCACGATCGACACCGCGGCCGCGGTCAGCGTGCCCTCGATACCGGGCAGCACATAGGTGGTCCAGAGATTGGCGGTGAAGAACGGCTCCCACTTGGCGGCGTTGAACTGTCCGGCGGCGGCGAACTTCCACCCCACCCAGCCCAGGACCGCGGCGAACACCAGGACCGTCAGCACGGCCAGGACCAGGTTGATGACCCGTGCCCGGGGGCCGGGTGCGTCGAACAACACTGACGAACCGGTCATCAGTGCTCTCCGTTCTTCGCGCAAGCGCTCATCACCGCAAAACCGCCCAGCGCTTGCCCAGCCAACTGAACAGCAAGCCCATCGGCAGGGTCAGGATGACGAACCCGATGGCGAAGATGGAGCCGACCACCAGCAGTGCCGAGGTGTTCTCCACCATCTCCTTCATCAGCAGTGCCGCCTCGGCGACGCCGATCGCCGAGGCGATGGTGGTGTTCTTCGTCAACGCGATCAGCACCGAACCCAGCGGGATGATGACCGCGCGAAAAGCCTGCGGCAGCAGGATGATCCGGAGGTTCTGCGAGAAGGTCAGGCCGAGCGAGCGCGCCGCCTCGGCCTGACCCATCGGCACCGTGTTCACCCCGGAGCGGATGGCCTCACATACGAATGCGGCGGTGTAGACCGTCAGCCCGAGGACCGCCAGGCGGAAGTTGCTGTCCACGATCGACGTCGGCGACGTCGGGTCGGTCAGCGTGATGTGCAGCGTGTTGGCCAGGCCCAATGAGCAGAACACCAGGATCAGGGTCAGCGGGGTGTTGCGCACCACGTTGACATAGCTGGTGCCCACCGCCCGCATCACCGGGACCGGTGAGAGCCGCATCGCGGCCAGCACGGTGCCCAGCACCAGTGCGCCGATCGCCGCATACACCGTCAGCTCGATGGTGACCAGGAACGCGGCGAAGATCCGGTCCTGGTACTCGCTGAAAACTTCCACCCGGTGGATCCGCTACTTCGTGACGGCGGGTGGCTGGGGTGTGGCGATACCGGCAGGGCCGAGGTTCTTCTCGAATGCCGTGGCCCACGCGCCCTCGGTCTCCATCTTGGTGATGGCGTCGTTGATCTTGGTCTGCAGCTCGGTGTCGTCCTTCTTCAGCCCGATACCGTAGTTCTCCTCCGAGAACGGCTCGCCGACCAGCTTGAAGGTGCCCGGCTGCTGGGCGGCGTACCCGGCCAGGATCACCTCATCGGTGGTCACCGCATCGATCGCTCCGCTCTTGAGCGCCTCCACACAGGCCGAGTAGGTGTCGTACTGCTGCAGCTGCACACCGGGATACTTGTCCTTAATGCGCTGGGCCGGGGTCGAGCCGGTGACCGAGCACAGCTTCTTGTTGTTCTCCAGCGATTCGGCCCCGACGATGTCGGAATTGTCGGCGCGTACCAGCAGGCTCTGGCCGGTCACCAGATAGGGGCCGGCGAAGCTGACCTTCTCCTTGCGCGCGTCGGTGATCGAATAGGTGGCGGCGATGAAGTCCACCTGCCCGTTCTGGATCAGCGTCTCGCGCTGGCCGGACGGGGCCTCTTTCCACTCGATCTGATCGGGCGTGTAGCCCAGTTGTTCGGCCACATAGGTCGCCACATCGACGTCGAACCCGCTCATCGACCCGTCCGGGTTCTTCAGTCCGAGGCCCGGCTGGTCGAACTTGGTACCGATGACCACCTTGTTCTCGTCACCGCCCGATCCGCCGCCGCAGGCGGCCAGGGTCAGCGGCAATGCTGCGGCCAGGACGGCGGCAGCGGCCACCCGAACTCGAAATGACATCACGTGCTCCTTCGATTCAGTGATTGAGAATCTTGCCGAGGAAGTCCTTGGCACGGTCGGATTTCGGATTGCCGAAGAACTCCTCCGGCTCGGCGTCCTCCACGATCGCGCCGTCGGCCATGAAAATGACCCGCTGCGAGGCGCGCCGCGCAAAGCCCATCTCGTGGGTGACGACCAGCATGGTCATCCCCTCGGTGGCCAGGTCGGTCATGACGGCCAGGACCTCGTTGATCATCTCGGGGTCCAGCGCACTGGTGGGCTCGTCGAACAGCATCACCTTCGGGTTCATCGCCAACGACCTGGCGATGGCGACGCGCTGCTGCTGCCCGCCGGAGAGCTGCGCGGGGTACTTGTCGGCCTGGTTGGCGATACCGACCCGATCCAGCAGTTTCATGCCCTCGGCACGCGCCGCGTCCTTGGCGATCTTGCGCACCTTGACCGGGGCGAGCATGACGTTCTCGATGATCGTCTTGTGGGCGAACAGGTTGAACGACTGGAACACCATGCCGACATCGGAGCGCAGCTGGGCCAGCTTGCGGCCCTCCGCGGGCAGCACCTCACCGTCGATGGTGATGGTGCCCGCGTCGATCGGCTCCAGCCGATTGATGGTGCGGCACAAGGTGGATTTGCCCGAACCCGACGGGCCGAGCACCACGACGACCTGACCGCGCGGGACGTCGAGGTTGATGTCCTTGAGCACGTGGAGATCGCCGAAATGCTTGTCGACAGCCTGCATCGAGATCATCGGGACCGAAGCCGCGGTGGTCATGGGCTTTGACCCTACCCAGGGAACGCTCAGGATGGGCGGTATCGACACCCCCGTAACATGAACGTCGTGAGTTCCATGGTTGCTGCCGACGCACAGGCGGATCTTGCGGCACCCGCCGACGTCGATGCGCGCACCTATCAGGTGCGCACCTACGGCTGCCAGATGAACGTGCACGATTCCGAACGGCTGTCCGGCCTGTTGGAGGCCGCCGGTTACACGCGCGCCGCCGAGGGAACCGATGCCGACATCGTCGTGTTCAACACCTGTGCGGTGCGCGAGAACGCCGACAACAAGCTCTACGGCAACCTCAGTCATCTCGCACCGCGCAAGGCGGCCGACCCGAACATGCAGATCGCTGTCGGCGGGTGTCTGGCCCAGAAGGACCGCGACACCGTCCTGAAGAAGGCCCCGTGGGTCGACGTCGTGTTCGGCACCCACAACATCGGATCGCTGCCGGTGTTGCTGGAACGGGCCCGCCACCAGCGGGTCGCCCAGGTCGAGATCGCCGAGGCATTGCAGGAATTCCCGTCGGCGCTGCCGGCCGCTCGTGAATCCGCCTATGCCGCTTGGGTTTCCATCTCGGTCGGCTGCAACAACACCTGCACGTTCTGTATCGTGCCCGCGCTGCGCGGCAAGGAGGTCGATCGCCGCCCCGGCGAGATCCTGGCCGAGGTGCAGACCCTTGTCGACCAGGGTGTGCTCGAAGTCACGTTGCTGGGCCAGAACGTCAACGCCTACGGCGTTTCCTACGCGGATCCGACGATCCCGCGCAACCGGGGCGCCTTCGCGGAGTTGTTGCGCGCCTGCGGGAGCATCGACGGGCTGGAACGGGTGCGGTTCACCTCGCCGCATCCTGCCGAGTTCACCGACGACGTGATCGAGGCGATGGCCGCCACGCCGAATGTCTGTCCGACGCTGCACATGCCGTTGCAGTCCGGATCCGACCGCGTCCTCAAGGCGATGCGCCGGTCCTATCGCGCCGAGAAGTTCCTCGGGATCATCGACCGGGTGCGCTCCGCCATACCGCATGCGGCCATCACCACCGACATCATCGTCGGGTTCCCGGGGGAGACCGAAGAAGATTTCCAGGCCACCCTCGACGTGGTGGCCCGGGCCAGATTCGCCAGTGCCTTCACCTTCCAGTACTCCAAGCGGCCAGGCACGCCCGCCGCGACACTGCCCGATCAGCTACCCAAAGAGGTTGTCAGCCAACGGTATCAACGGCTCATCGACCTCCAGGAACAGATCTCGTGGTCGGAGAACAAGGCCCAGGTAGGCCGTGAGGTCGAGTTGTTGGTCGCCGCGGGGGAGGGACGCAAGGACGCCGCCACCGCACGTCTGTCCGGTCGCGCCCGCGACGGCCGGCTGGTGCACTTCGACGCCGGCGGGGCCGATATCCGTCCCGGCGATGTCGTCACCACCACGGTGACGCGCGCCGCCCCGCACTTTCTGGTCGCCGACGGCCCGGTGCACACCCATCGCCGCACCCGTGCCGGCGATGCGCACGCCGCCGGCCTGCGGCCGGTCACCGGCGTCGGCCTGGGCATGCCGGGCATCGGCGCGCCGCCCGCCGCCACCACCACCGATTGTTCGACGTCTGGATGCGCATTGTGAGTGAGAAGAACCCCCCGGAGTTCGAGGACTTCAAGGATGACCTGGAAGCGGCCGAACGTCGCGTCGCCGCCGAGATCGACCCGGGCGCCCGGGCGATGGTGGTGGCGGTCTGCGTCTTCGTGCTGCTCGGTACCTTCGTACTGCCGCACACCGGATCGGCGCGCGGACTCGACATCCTGGTGGGCAGCGATGTCGCGCACAGCACCGGATTGTCGCTGCCCTCGCGCGTGTTCGTCTGGCTGGCGTTGGTCTTCGGCGTCGGATTCTCCATCCTTGCGCTGCTAACCCGGCGCTGGACGCTGGCCTGGATCGCGCTGGCGGGCACCACCGTCGCGTGCCCGGCAGGCATGCTCGCGGTGTGGTCGCGGCAGACCGCAAGCGGGAATCTGCCCGGACCGGGCATCGGCCTGATCATCGCCTGGATCGCGGTGCTGGTCCTGGCCTTCCACTGGGCGCGGGTGGTGTGGACGCGGACCGCGGTGCACCTGAGCGCCGAGGAAGAGCGGCGCGCGGCGATCGCCGTCCAGCAGCGCAAATCGCTGCTGGACGACGAGGACTAACGCTTCTTGGTGACGGCCTCGGCGGCCGTGCCTGCCCATTCGCGCCACTGCGCGGCACTGGCGCGGGCCTTCTCGGCATCCTTGGTCTTACCTGCCGCTTCGGCCTTCTCGGCCTGCCGCTCGAACTGCTCGGCTCGTTCCCGGAACTGGTCGGCACGGGCCTTGGCCTCGGCATCGGTGTGATCGACGGTCTGCGCGTCGCGGACCTTCTTCTCCACCGCCCGCAACCGGCGTTCCAGATCTGCCGACCGCTCGCGCGGCACCTTGCCGATGGCGTCCCACTTGTCGCCGATGGTGCGCAGCGCGGACAGGGCGGCCTTGGGGTCGGAGATGTCGATGCGCTCGGCCTCGGCCAGCAGCTTCTCCTTGGCGTCGGCGTTGGCGCCGAACTCGGCGTCCCGCTCGGCGTTGACGGCGTTGCGGGCGGCGAAGAACGTGTCCTGGGCGGCCTTGAAACGGGCCCACAGGGCATCGTCGACATCCTTGGCCGCCCGTCCGGCGGCCTTCCACTGGGCGAGCAGATCGCGGAAGGTCGCCGCGGTGGCGGCCCAGTCGGTGGAATCGCTGAGCTTCTCGGCCTTCTCACACAAGGCCTCCTTGGCCTGGCGCGCCCCGACGCGTTCGCGATCGAGCTCGGCGAAATGCGAACCCCGGCGCCGGTTGAACGTCTCGCGCGCCGCCGAGTAGCGCTTCCACAGCGCGTCGTCGGTCTTGCGGTCCAACCCGGTGATGGTGCGCCACTCGTCGAGGATGGCCCGCAGCCGGTCGCCTGCGGCCTTCCACTGGCCGGTGGCGTTCGCGATCTCCTCGGCCTCGGCGGCCAGGGCTTCCTTGCGTGCGGTCTGCGCCGCGCGGTGCTCATCGCGCCGTGCGCGTTCTTCGGCGGCTGCCCCGTCGGCGTGTTCGAGGATGCTGTTCAACCGGGCCTGCACCGAGTCGACATCACCGAGGACCGCGGCCGTCGGCAGCGTCTCCAGCAGCGCCGTCGCGGCGGACTTGATCTTGCGGGCATCACCGCTGCCGGCAGCCAGCCGGGTTTCCAGCAGCACCACCTCGGTGTTCAGATCGTCGAAGCGGCGACCGAAATGCGCGTAGGCGGCCTCGGCGTCACCGGCCTGCCAGGACCCGATGACGCGCTCACCGGCAGCGGTGATCAGTACGACCGTGCCATCGTCCTCGACGCGGCCGAACCGGTGCGGGTCCACCGACGGTGGCACGACCGGTGCGGCGGCCGCGGCCGGCCGGGGATGGGGTGCGGGCCGCGGTCCGGGCCGCGGGATCGGTTTCGGTGTGGGTGTGGGTGTGGGTGCCGATGTCTCGGCGGTCTCGCCCGGCCCTGAATCGCTGGTTGTCATCTCTTCCTCACACTCCCGCGCGGTCTGACCCGCGCACCTGCCGCGCGACGCGGCGCCCGATGCTTCCGCCCGCTATTCAAGCAGGTCGGTCCCGTCCGTGCGCACAGCTTCGCGATGCGTGCGCGATCTGCGGTTGCGATCCGAACCGCTTTACCGGCAACCTCAGGACCCGAACCCTTCAGGAGGCCGCGTTGGACAAGGCGGATATCGCCGCACTACTGGCGCTCGGTGCCGCCCTGTTCATCGCCATCGGCGATGTCATCCATCAGCGCTCCGCCCACGAGGTGACCGATGAGGACGTCAGCCACCTCACGCTGTTCCTACGACTGCTGCGCGACCGGGTCTGGTGGGTCGGCAGCCTGGTCTCGGCGGTGGGCTTCGGTCTGCAGGCCGCGGCGCTGGGATTCGGATCGGTATTGCTGGTGCAGGCGCTGCTGGTGACCTCGTTGCTGTTCGCGCTGCCCCTCAATGCGCGGGCCTACCGGCGCCGGGTGACCCGTTTCGAATGGACGTGGGCGGTGCTGCTGGCGATCTCGGTGGCGGTGATCGTGACCGTCGGGAACCCCACGGAAGGCCAGGCCCGCGCCGGGACGGAGGCCTGGCTGGCCGTCGTCGCCGTGCTGGGCCCGCTGCTGCTGCTGTGCGTGGCCGGAGCGCGGATCTGGTCCGGCAAGCCGATCGGGGCGATCCTGCTGGCGGTGGTTTCCGGGGCGCTGTGGGGGATCTTCGCGATCCTCACCAAGGCCGTGGTGGACCGGCTCGGCGACGGGTTCGCAGAGCTGCTTCGCACGCCCGAGCTCTATGCGTGGGCGCTGGTCGCCGTGGCAGGCACCGCGTATCAGCAAGCGGCCTTCCGGGCCGGCGCGATCACGGCGTCGCTGCCGACTATGACGGTGACCGAACCCGTCGTCGCCTCCGCGCTCGGCGTCGTGGTGCTGGGGGAGACGCTGCGGCCCGGCGAGGCGGGCTGGATCACCCTGGTGGCCGCGGTGGTGGTGATGGTCCTGGCGACCGCGGCGCTGGCGCGCGGTGAGGCGGGCTGGGCCGACGAGCAGGTTTCGCCCGCGCGCTAGCGTGAAGGCGTGTTGGCGGCCATTGCACTGATCCCCTCCGCGCCGATCCTGGTGCCGGAGTTGGCCGGAGCGGCGGCCGCGGAGGTGGCAGACCTGCGGTCGGCCGTACTGACCGTCGGCGCCCAGCTGCCGTCGCGCTGGATCGCACTGGCGGCGGGCCCGAGCCCTGCGGTCGTGGGGCCGCAGGCGGTGGGAACCTTTGCCGGATACGGCGCCGATATCGTCGTCACGCTCTCGCCGGACCCGGACGGCCCGGTGGCCGATCTCCCGCTGGCGGCATTGATCACCGGCTGGGTCCGTGCCAATGCGGCCCCGGATGCCGTCGCCGAGGTGCACATCATCGGGCCCGACACCGATGCCGGTTCCGTGCGTGCGGCCCTCGACGCCACCGGTGACCCGATCGGTGTGCTGGTGGTCGCCGACGGCGCCACCACCCTGACCGCCACCGCGCCCGGTGGATTCGTTCCCGACTCGGTGCCCGAGCAGACCCGGCTCGACGACGCGCTGGCCGCGGGTGACATCGCGAACCTGGCCGGTGTGGCCGCCGGTGCTGCGGGACGCGATGCCTATCGGGTGGCCGCCGAGTTGGTCGGTTCGGCATCGGTTTCGGCGAGCGAGCTCTATCGCGGCGCTCCCTACGGTGTCGGCTACTTCGTCGGGCTGTGGCGGCTGTGACGCCGGCTCTGCGACCGGTCGCCGTGATCGGCCCGACCGGAACCGGGAAGTCCGCGCTCGCGCTGGCGCTGGCCCACCGACTGCACGGTGAGATCGTCAATGCCGACGCCATGCAGCTCTACCGCGGCATGGACATCGGCACCGCGAAGCTGCCGCCCGAACAGCGCGAAGGCATCGTCCACCACCAGCTCGATGTCATCGAGGTCACCGAGAACGCCTCGGTCGCGCGCTATCAGCACAGTGCGGCCGCGGACATCGAGGCCATCCTGGCGCGCGGTGCGGTGCCGGTGATCGTGGGCGGCTCGATGCTCTACATCCAGTCCCTGCTCGACCAGTGGTCGTTTCCCGATACCGATCCCGCGGTGCGGGCCAAATGGGAGGCCCGGCTGGCCGAGGACGGGGTGGCCGCGCTGCATGGCGAACTGGCGCGCGTCGATCCGGCCGCCGCGGCGGCGATCCTGGACACCGATGCCCGCCGCATCGTGCGGGCGCTGGAGGTCGTCGAGCTGACCGGTGAGCCGTTCGCGGCGTCCGCACCCCGGATCGGTAATCCGCGGTGGGGCACGCAGATCATCGGATTGGACTGGGAGACAGGCACGCTCGATACCCGCTTGCGTGCGCGCACCGAGGCCATGTTCGCCGACGGGCTGGTCGCCGAGGTCTGCGGCCTGATCGAGCGGGGCCTGCGCGACGGCGTCACCGCCGCCCGCGCCATCGGCTACGCCCAGGTGCTCGCGGCGCTGGACGCCGGCGACGATCCCGATTTCGCCGGGGCGCGCGAAGCCACCTTCGTGGGCACCCGACGGTACGTGCGTCGGCAGCGGTCATGGTTCCGGCGCGACCATCGGGTTCGGTGGCTGGACGGTTCGCGTCCTGACCTGGCCGAGGCCGCGCTGAGTATCCTGGACCGGTGATACTCGGCATCCCCTTCCTCAAGGGACACGGCACGCAGAACGATTTCGTCGTGCTGCCCGATCTGGATGCCGAACTGCCACTGCGCCCCGACTGGGTCGCCACGCTCTGCGACCGACGCCGCGGCCTGGGTGCCGACGGGGTACTGCGCGTGACGACCGCCGCCGCCGCCCAGGCCGCCGGGGTGTTCGCGGTGCTGCCCGAGGGGGTGGCCGGTGACGACTGGTACATGGACTACCGCAACGCCGACGGCTCTATCGCCCAGATGTGCGGTAACGGGGTGCGGGTGTTCGCGCACTATCTGCGTGCGGCCGGTCTGGAGCACCGAGACGAATTCGTGGTGGGCTCGTTGGCCGGGCCGCGTCCGGTCGTGGTGCGCGTCGATGCGGGCGACAGCGCGCGGGCCGAGGTCACCGTGGACATGGGTAAGGCCGTGCTGCTGGGTACCGGTTCGGCCGTGGTCGGCGGGCAGAGTTTCACCGGGCTCGGCGTCGACGTCGGTAATCCGCACCTGGCATGCGTCAGCGATCTCAGCGCGGGACAGCTGGCCGAGCTCGATGTGGCCGCTCCGGTCTCCTTCGACACCGGCCAGTTCCCCGAGGGGGTCAACGTCGAGGTGCTAACCCGCCCGGAGGCCGGTGCGGTCAGCATGCGGGTGCACGAACGCGGAGTCGGCGAAACACGTTCCTGCGGAACGGGAACCGTGGCGGCGGCGTTGGCGGCGCTGGTGGACGGCGGCGCCGACACCGGTACCTTGCGGGTCCGCATCCCCGGCGGCGAGGTCACCGTCACCATCACCGAGGCCACCAGCTTCCTGCACGGACCGTCGGCCCTGGTGGCCCGCGGTGACTATGCGGGCGATTAATCACATGCGTGCAGCCCGCGCGGCATGTCACCATCGAAAGCACATATGACTGAATTTTCTCCTAACAATCCCGTTCCCAGCACCGGCGAGCTCGCGCTGGAAGACCGGGCGGCCCTGCGCCGCGTCGCCGGACTGTCCACCGAGCTCACCGATATCTCCGAGGTCGAGTATCGCCAGCTACGCCTGGAGCGGGTGGTCCTGGTGGGGGTGTGGACCGAGGGCAGCGCGGCCGATGTCGACGCGAGCATGGCCGAACTGGCCGCACTCGCCGAGACCGCAGGCTCTGAGGTGCTCGAGGGCCTGGTGCAACGCCGCGACAAGCCCGACGCCTCGACCTACATCGGTTCGGGTAAGGCCATCGAGCTGCGCGAGATCGTCGAGGCCACCGGTGCCGACACCGTCATCTGTGACGGTGAGCTCAGCCCCGCCCAGCTCAACGCCCTGGAAAAGGCCGTCAAGGTCAAGGTGATCGACCGCACCGCCCTGATCCTGGACATCTTCGCCCAGCATGCGACGAGCCGGGAAGGCAAGGCGCAGGTTTCGCTGGCCCAGATGGAGTACATGCTGCCGCGGTTGCGCGGTTGGGGTGAATCGATGTCCCGGCAGGCCGGCGGCCGGGCCGGCGGCGCGGGTGGCGGTGTGGGTACCCGCGGCCCGGGTGAGACCAAGATCGAGACCGACCGGCGCCGGATCCGCGAGCGGATGTCCAAACTGCGCCGCGAGATCAAGGACATGAAGAAGATCCGCGACACCCAGCGCGGGAGCCGCCGGCGCAGCGATGCCGCCGCGCTGGCGATCGTCGGCTACACCAATGCCGGCAAGTCCAGCCTGCTCAACGCGCTCACCGGTGCCGGCGTGCTGGTCGAGAATGCGCTGTTCGCCACCCTGGAACCGACCACCCGGCGTGGCGAGTTCGAGGACGGTCGCGCATTCGTGCTCACCGACACCGTCGGGTTCGTGCGGCACCTGCCCACCCAGCTGGTGGAGGCCTTCCGGTCGACGCTGGAGGAGGTGGCCGACGCGGAGTTGCTCATCCACGTGGTCGACGGCTCCGATGCCACCCCGCTGGCCCAGATCCAGGCGGTGCGCACGGTGATCAACGATGTCGTCACCGAGTACGGCATCGCCCCGCCGCCGGAATTGTTGGTGGTCAACAAGATCGACGCCGCAGGCGATCTCGCGCTGGCCCAGCTACGGCGTGCGCTGCCCGATGCGGTGTTCGTCTCGGCGCACACCGGGGAGGGGCTGGCGCAGTTGCGGACCCGGATGGCAGAGCTGGTCGAACCGACCGATGCGTTCGTCGACGTGACGTTGCCCTACGAACGCGGCGACCTGGTGGCACGCGTCCACGCCGAGGGGCGCATCGAATCGACCGAGCACACCGACAAGGGAACCAAGATCGCTGCCCGCGTGCCGGTTCCGCTCGCCGCAGCGCTGGGGGAGTTCAGCAACTGGTAGTCGACACGGGCAGGCGCACCGTTCATCGGATCCCCCGAGATCCCGGCGATGGGCGCCTGCCCGCGGGTCAGGCGGCCGCCGCGTCGCCGGCGGACGAGGGATCGGAACGGGTGTCGGTCTTCGTCTCGTCCGGTGTCGCGACGGAGGTGCCGATGTCCGAATTCTCGGTCTTGGCATCATCGGGCCGCACCACCTCGATGGTTGGGGTCCGGTCTTCTTCCTCGTCACGCAGATCCTGATCGCGCAGATTCTCGCGCAGATCGTCGCCGGATGGGCTCTCCTCGCGCAGGCCCACGTTGTCGTCCTTCGACAGGTTCTCGCTGCTCAGCTCTTGCTCGGGCAGATCTTCGGTATCGCCGGACCGGTCTTCGGCCGTTACGGTATCGACCGGGCGCGACAGCGGCAGCACATCCGCGCCCTCGGTGTCGGGCGGCACGGTCACCCGGGCGCGCTGCTCGTCGCGCACGATGGCGGCCGGCTGTGCCGGTGCCGGAACGGGCTTCGGACCGAAAGCGGCCTGGAAGCCCTCGCCGATGGCGGCCGCCACGTCCTGGACGAAGGTCACCGGGTTGATCCGGGGGATCAACCGGAACGGTGCGGGCACACCGTAACTGAGGGTGCGGTCGTAACCGGTCTCGATGAGCACCCGCAGCAGCGGGGAGACGAAGTCCACGATCGGTGTGATCAGGAACCCGGTGCCGGTGAAGGCGGCGAATTCGAGGAATGGCCGCACGATCGGCAGCGTGCGGGTCGGGACGGTCACGTAGCGGGTGTCGCCGTACTCCTGCCAGTTGTCCTGATCGGCCAGTTCGACGGCCAGTTCCTCGGGGGTGTAGTCATCGGGCAGCTCGCCGACATCCTTCTGGTTGGGGGCCAGGTAGGTGCCGTGCACGTACCAGAATCCGGCGATCGCGTTCAGCACGGCGAGCCCGTTGATGGGGTAGATCGGGAAGTCGGAGACGCCGTCGTACTGGAAGGCGATATCGGTGGCACAGATGTGATCGCAGGTGTCGGTGGGTGCGGGCAGCCCGAACGTGGCATCCAGGATCGGCACGTGCCCGAGGAAGGCGAGTCGCTCGAACAGGCCGCCGTTGGGGCGGTTGGTGTTTCCGATCATCACGAAGGACAGGTAGTTCTGGTCCTTGGGGAGTCCGGCCAGATTGCGCTTCTCCCGGCTGACGATGTTGCCGCCCTGGGAGTAGCCCATCAGGATCACCGGGGTGTTCGGCGGATTCTGCGCCAGGGTGTCGACCAGCGTGCCGTTGAGGGTGGACAATCCGGCTCCGGTCGATACATCCCATTTGTCGCCGGTCAGACCGCCCCACCCGGGCAGCGGGATCGGCCAGAACTGTGCGGGGTAGTTGATACCTTCCAGCGCGCAGTCGTTGTCCTTGGTGCAGGCCGGATTGAACGGGGCGATGTAGTAGTCCCTGGCGTTCTCCAGATATCCGTCGATCCCGTTGGCGTTTGGGGTGCCCGTGCCGGGGACGATGAGCGCGGTGGCGGCCAGTGCGGCGGCCAGTGTCAGCGTCGAGGCGATCGACACGGCGATCGCGAGGAGCACCGTGATCAGTGTTGTGGTGGCCCGCCGTGCACTGCGCATCGGTTCCCCCTCGTCGTGGTTGTCGCCGGCACTTCGGATCGTTGCACTCGAGCGGGCTGACGGGGGCGTAAACCACATATTGAAAATAGAATCTCATTCTAATAGCGTCGGGCAGTCAGGTATGGAAGGAGTGTCCGTTGGGTTTGCGTGGTGATGCAGCGATCGTCGGGTTTCACGAACTGCCGGCGACGCGGAAGCCGGCCGGGGTCGCGGAGTTCACCATCGAACAGTGGGCGCGGTTGGCGGCCGCGGCGGTGGCCGACGCCGGTTTGTCGGTCCAGCAGGTCGACGGACTGGTGACCTGCGGGGTCATGGAGTCCCAGCTGTTCGTGCCTTCCACGGTCGCCGAATATCTGGGTCTGGCGGTCAATTTCGCCGAGATCGTCGATCTCGGCGGCGCCTCGGCCGCGGCCATGGTGTGGCGTGCGGCGGCGGCCATCGAACTCGGGTTGTGTCAGGCGGTGCTGTGTGCCATCCCGGCCAACTACCTGACCCCGATGTCGGCCGAGCGTCCCTACGATCCCGGTGACGCGCTGTACTACGGGGCGTCCAGCTTCCGGTACGGCTCGCCGCAGGCCGAGTTCGAGATCCCCTACGGCTATCTTGGGCAGAATGGCCCCTACGCGCAGGTCGCCCAGATGTATGCGGCCGCATACGGATACGACGAAAAGGCGATGGCCAAGATCGTCGTCGACCAGCGGGTGAACGCCAACCACACACCCGGCGCGGTGTTCCGGGACAAACCGGTGACGATCGCCGACGTCCTGGACAGCCCGATCATCGCGTCCCCGCTGCACATGCTGGAAATCGTCATGCCGTGTATGGGCGGATCGGCAGTGCTGGTCACCGATGCCGAACTGGCCCGCACCGGCCGCCACCGCCCGGTCTGGATCAGAGGATTCGGCGAACGGGTGCCCTACAAGTCCCCGGTCTACGCCGCCGACCCGCTCCAGACGCCGATGGTGAAGGTCGCCGAATCCGCCTTCGGGATGGCCGGCCTGACCCCGGCGGACATGGACATGGTGTCGATCTACGACTGCTACACCATCACCGCGCTGTTGACATTGGAGGATGCGGGCTTCTGCGCCAAGGGCGCCGGGATGCAGTTCGTGACCGATCATGACCTGACCTTCCGTGGTGACTTCCCGATGAACACCGCAGGCGGACAGCTCGGCTACGGCCAGCCCGGCAATGCCGGCGGCATGCACCATGTCTGCGATGCCACCCGGCAGCTGATGGGGCGCGCCGGGGCAACCCAGGTCGCCGATTGTCACCGCGCCTTCGTCTCCGGCAACGGTGGTGTGCTCAGTGAACAAGAAGCTCTCGTCCTGGAGGGGGATTGATGACCGAGTCGTTGGCCCGGCCGGTGCCACTACCCACGCCGACCTCGGCACCGTTCTGGGACGGCCTGCGCCGGCACGAGGTGTGGGTCCAGTTCTCACCGTCATCGGATGCCTACGTGTTCTATCCGCGGATACTGGCACCCGGCACCCTGGCCGATGATCTGCAATGGCGCCGGATCTCCGGAGATGCCACCCTGGTCAGCTTCGCCGTCGCCCAGCGGCCGGTCGCCCCGCAGTTCGCCGACGCCGTTCCGCATCTGCTCGGCGTGGTGCAGTGGACCGAGGGGCCGCGGCTGGCCACCGAGATCGTCGGCGTCGATCCGGATCGTCTGCGGATCGGTATGGCGATGACGCCGGTGTTCACCGAACCCGACGGCACCGATATCACCCTGTTGCACTACACCGCCGCCGAATAGGGGTTCCATGACGCTGGCACTCACCGACGAACAGGTACAGCTGACCGAGGCGATGGCGGGTTTCGCGCGCAGGCACGGCGGCCTGGAACTGACACGAGCTCAGTTCGATGCCCTGGCGACCGGGGAACGTCCGGCGTTCTGGGCGGCCCTGGTCTCGCATGGCCTGCACGCGATCCAATTACCCGAGCAGGGTGGGGGTTTCGGCGACGCCGCCTGTGTCATCGACGCCGCGGGCTACGGCCTGCTGCCCGGGCCGCTGCTGCCGACGATGATCGCCGCCGCCGTCACGGCCGAACTCGCGGATCAGCCGGCCGTGCGCACCGCGCGTGCGGCGCTCGCGGCCGGTGACCCGATGGCGGTGTTGTTGCCGACCGACGGCGTGCTGCGGGCCGAACCCCACGGCACAGGCTGGCGGCTCACCGGCACGGTCGGACCGCAGCTCGGCGTGGCCGCCGCCGAACACGTGATCGTTGCCGCCGATACCGCTGCGGCACAACGACTGTGGTTTCTGGTCAGGGTCTGTGATCCGGGCGTCTCGGTGCAGGCGGCTCCGCCGACCGACCTGACTCGAGATGTCGGCACGCTGTCGTGCACCGACGTGGTCGTCGCCGCCGATGCCGTGCTGACCGGTATCGACCCGGTGCGGGCGCACTGTCATGCGATCAGCCTGATGGCCGCCGAGGCGGCGGGGATCGCACGATGGTGTGTGGACAATGTGGTCGCCTACCTGAAGGTGCGCGAACAGTTCGGGCGGCCCATCGGGGCGTTCCAGGCCCTGCAGCACAAGGCGGCCATGCTGTTCATCCACAGCGAACTGGCCGCGGCCTCCGCCTGGGATGCGGCGCGCGGCGCCGAGCAACCCGTCGAACAACACGAGATCGCCGTCGCGGGCGCCGCGATCGCGGCGATCGGCAAGCTGCCGGATCTGGTGGTCGATGCGCTGACGATGTTCGGGGCCATCGGTTACACCTGGGAGCACGACCTGCACCTGTACTGGAAGCGATCGATCAGCCTGGCCGCCGCCGCGGGAAGTGTCGCGGAATGGGCCGCGCTGCTCGGCGAACCCGACCGGCCGCCACGAGACTTCGGTATCGAACTGGCCGGTGTGGAAGAGCGTTTCCGGGCCGAGGTCGCCGCGCTGATCGATGCCGCCGCGCAGTTGGATAACGACGCGCCGGGCCGCCAGAGCCCCGAGTACCAGGAGTTCTGGACCGGTCCGCGCCGGACCGCGCTGGCCGATGCCGGACTCGTCGCGCCGTATCTGCCCGCGCCATGGGGGCTGGACGCCACACCGGCCCAGCAGCTCGTCATCGACGAGGAGTTCGACAGGCGGCCCGCACTAGCCCGACCATCGCTGGGGATAGCGCAATGGATATTGCCCACGGTCCTCGCCGAGGGCACCCACGCCCAGCGGGAGCGTTTCGCGGTCCCCACGCTGCGCGGTGAGATCGGTTGGTGCCAGCTGTTCTCCGAACCCGGCGCCGGATCGGATCTGGCAGCGCTGAGCACCAGGGCGACCAAGGTCGACGGCGGCTGGCGTATCGACGGGCAGAAGGTGTGGACCTCCTCGGCGCAATGCGCCGACTGGGGCGCACTGCTGGCCAGAACGGACCCGCAGGCCGCCAAGCATCGCGGTATCGGCTACTTCCTTGTCGATATGGCCTCCCCGGGCATCACCATCCGGCCGCTGCGCACCGCCAGCGGTGACGAGCATTTCAACGAAGTGTTCTTCGACGCGGTCCTCGTGCCCGACGGCATGCTGGTCGGCGAGCCGACCGCCGGCTGGTCACATGCACTGGCCACGATGGCCAACGAACGGGTCGCCATCGGCGCCTACGCCAAACAGGACAAGGAGCGCGAACTGCGGGCCCTGGCCCGCAGTGCCGGACCCGGAGGCGTCGCGGTCCGACAGGCATTGGGCAGGGTGCGGGCCGCCACCAACGCCATCGGCGCGCTCGCGGTGCGCGACACCCTTGGCCGGCTCGCCGGGCACGGGCCGGGCCCGGCATCCAGCGTCGGCAAGGTCGGCACCGCATTGCTGGTACGCAGGGTGACCGCCGATGCGCTGGCCTTCAGCGGTCGCGCCGCCATGGTGGGCGGCGCCGACCATCCCGCGGTGGCCGACACGTTGATGATGCCGGCCGAGGTCATCGGCGGTGGCACCGTCGAGATCCAGCTCAATATCATCGCCACCATGATCCTCGGACTGCCGCGCGCATGACCGCCACCGACACCGAACTGCCCGACTACAAGCGGGCGCGTCGAGCCCAGATCGTCGACGCGGCACTGGATCTGCTGAAGTCGCAGGACTACGAACAGATCCAGATGCGCGATGTCGCCGATCATGCCCGGGTCGCGCTGGGCACCCTGTACCGTTACTTCAGCTCCAAGGAACACGTCTACGCCGCGGTGTTGATGCAATGGGCGCAACCGGTTTTCGCCGCGGCGGCAGCGGACCTACCGGCCACCGAACAGCAGGTCCGCGAGAAGATGCGCGGCATCATCACCAGCTTCGAACGTCGGCCGGCGTTCTTCAAGGTCTGCATGCTGCTGCAGAACACCGGCGATGCCAATGCCCGCGACCTGATGGATCGCTTCGCCGCGGTCGCCCAGCACACCCTGGCCACGGATTTCGCGACGATGGGGGAACAGGAATCGGCCGATACCGCGATCATGGCCTGGGGCATCATCTCCACCATGCTGTCCGCGTCGATCCTGCGTGACCTGCCGATGGCCGACACCTATCGGGTGGTCGACGCGTTCGTCGATCTGATCGGTCCGCGGCTGTCCAGTGGGGCGAGCGAAGCGACGGGGGACGACCGGGCCTGACGGACCACCGGCGGCTCGTGCGCACGCACCGGGGGCAGCGGTTGCTCGTACCGTTGCACCTCGACGAGCACATGGGCGCCGGTGCACCCATGTGCCAGCGACGAGGTGCCGATGTCATCGGTGAGCACATTCGGATTACCGTGCACACACAGTGAATCAGGGTCTTCGGGATCCAGCGGGTCATACCAGGCGCCGGTCGCGAGCTGCACCACGTTCGGGCGCACACCGGTATCGACGACCACACCGGCCAGGCAGGCGCCGCGATCGTTGAACACCCGCACGACATCACCATCGGTGAGACCGCGCGCGTTCGCATCGGTGGGGTGCATCCGGATCGGTTCGCGGCCGGCCACTTTGGAACCGCGGCTGACCGCGCCGATATCGAGTTGACTGTGTAATCGGCTGGCCGGCTGATTGGCCAGCAGGTGCAGCGGATAGTCGGCCGCACGTCGGCCGCCCAGCCATTCGGTCGGCTCGAACCAGGCCGGATGACCCACGCAGTCGTCGTAGCCGAAACCGTCGATATCGGCCGAGAAGATCTCGATACGCCCGCTCGGCGTATCCAACGGATGTGCCCGCGGATCGGCGCGGTAGTCGGCAAGCAGGGTGAGTCCGGTCTCGGTGGGCAGCCTGAGCTGACCGTCGGCCCAGAACTGGTCGAAGGTGGGCACCGCGAAATCCAATCCGGCCGACCATGTCTCATACATGTGCCGCAGCCACTGCCGCGCGGTCCGGCCCTCGGTGAACTGCGCCCCGACCCCGAGCCGCTCGGCCAGCTCGGAAAAGGTCGTGTAGTCGTCTCGCGATTGTGCGTAGGGCTCGGCGAGAGCGGGCATCGCGACCAACAACGGATCGTTCTTGGATCCGGAGTAGTCGTCCCGTTCGTAGGCGGTCGTGGAGGGCACGACGATATCGGCATGCTTGGCCATGGCCGTCCAGTACGGATCGTGGACCACGATGGTGTCCGGTCGGGCGAGCGCGCGCCGCAACCGGCCGATGTTCTGGTGGTGGTGGAACGGATTACCGCCGGCCCAATACACCAGTCGGATATCGGGATAGCTGAGCCGACGGCCGTTGTAGTCGAACGGTTCACCGGGATGCAGCAGCATATCGCTGACCGCTGCGACCGGGATGAAGGTGTGCACCCGGTTGGCCCCTTGCGGTAACGCCGGCAGCGGATGTCGTAACGGCGGCAGCCCCGGTTCGTTCATCGAACCGTACCCGTGTCCGAAACCCGCTCCGGGCAAACCGATCTGGCCCAGCATGGCCGCCAGTGTCAGACCCATCCAGGGCGCCTGTTCACCGTGTCGGATGCGTTGCAGTGACCAGCTGACGGTGACCAGCGTGCGCCCCGCGGCCATCCGGCGGGCCAGCGCGGTGATATCGGCGGCGGACAGTCCGCTGATCTCGGCCGCCCACGCCGGTGTCTTGGGCACACCGTCGTCGGTTCCCGACAGGTAGCGCTCGAACCGGTCGTAGCCGGTGCAGTATTCGTCGAGGAACGTGCGGTCGGCCAGCCCCTCGGTGGCCAGCACATGCGCCAGCCCCAGCATCACGGCCACGTCGGTCCCCGGCACGGGCGCATGCCATTCACACTCGCCGTCGACGTCATCGCGCAGCGGCGAGAACGACACGATCCGACCGCCGCGCTCACGCAACCGGTGCAGTGCGTCGCGGGCCGGATGCGCCGATGTACCACCGTGATTGATTCCGGTGTTCTTCAGCGCCAACCCGCCGAAGGCGACCAGTAGGTCGGTGTGCTCGACGATGACATCCCATGACGTCGAGCGCTTGAACAGGTCGTCATGGGTCCCCACCACGCGGGGCATGATGACCCCGGTGGCACCCAGGCTGTAGGAGTGCCGCGACGAGGTGTATCCGCCGAGCAGCTTGAGGAAACGGTGCACCTGGCTTTGGGCGTGGTGGAAGCGCCCCGCACTGGCCCAGCCGTAGGAACCGCCGTAGATCGCTTGGTTGCCGTGGGTGTCGACGACCCGCCGCAGTTCGTCGGCGAGCAGTTCGGTGAGTTCGGGCCAGGTGACCGCCACGAACTCGTCGGCGCCGCGTCGATCGCTGGGCCCGGGGCCGTCGCGCAACCAGCCTGCCCGTACCGCCGGTCCGGCGATGCGGGCCCGGTGGCGCAGCGAGCCCGCCAGGTTGCCCAGCAGGGGGGAGGGGTCGGCGTCACCGCAGGCGGGTCTCACCGCGGTGATATCGCCATCGGCCACCTCGGCGGAGAAGACGCCCCAGTGGGCGAGGCTGGTGCGCGACACCGGCTCATCGTAGGGCGATCGAGGTGACGTCGGGACCAACCAGCGACGTTCGACCAACCACCTGGTTGGTATATGTTGATGGTCACCCAACCGATAACCAGTACCGGAGGTCACAGATGGGCGCCGTCAAATACGACCGCACCTTGTTCGAGCCCGAGCATGAACTGTTCCGAGAGTCGTACCGTGCCTTCCTGGAACGCCATGCCGCGCCCTTCCGGGAGGAATGGGAAAAGGCGAAGATCGTCGACCGCGAGGTCTGGCGCGAGGCCGGTAAGCAGGGCTTTCTCGGAATGGCAGTGCCCGAGGAGTACGGCGGTGGCGGTAACCCGGATTTCCGCTACAACGTCGTCATCACCGAGGAGACCAGCGCGGGCCGGCACAGCGGGCTGGGATTCACCTTGCAGAACGACGTCATCGCGCCGTACCTGATCGAGCTGACCACCGAGGAGCAGAAGCAGCGCTGGCTGCCCGGGTTCTGCAGCGGCGATTTGATCACGGCGGTCGCAATGACCGAACCGGGCACCGGCAGCGACCTGCAGGGGATCAAGACCCGCGCGGTCCGCGATGGTGACCACTACGTCCTGAACGGGTCGAAGACGTTCATCACCAACGGCATTCACGCCGACCTGGTGATCGTCGTGGCCTGCACCGACCCCGACAAGGGTGCGCAGGGCTTCTCGCTGCTCGTCGTCGAGCGCGGCATGGAAGGCTTCGAGCGGGGCAGACACTTGGACAAGATCGGTCTGGAGGCGCAGGACACCGCCGAGCTGTCGTTCACCGATGTGCGGGTTCCGGCCGAGAACCTCCTCGGTCAGGAGGGCATGGGCTTCCTCTACCTGATGCAGAACCTTCCCCAGGAACGCATCAGCATCGCGGTGATGGCCGCCGCGGCGATGGAGTCCGCGCTGGAGGAGACCCTGCAGTACGCCAAGGAACGCAAGGCGTTCGGCAAGCCGATCGGGAGCTTCCAGAACAGCCGGTTCCTGCTCGCCGAGCTGGCCACCGAGGCCACCGCGATCCGGGTCATGGTCGACGAGTTCATCAAGCTGCACCTGGACCACAAGCTGACCGTCGAGCAGGCCGCGATGGCCAAATGGTTCAGCACCGAAGCTCAGGTGCGCCTGGTGGATCGGTGCCTGCAATTGCACGGCGGCTATGGCTACATGCGCGAATACCCGATCGCCCGGGCGTTCCTGGACTCGCGGATCCAGACGATTTACGGCGGCACCACCGAAATCATGAAGGAGATCATCGGTCGCAGTCTGGGGGTCTAGCTGGTCCGACACGCCGTCGCCGCAGGTGGCGATATCCCACGAGTTCGCCGACAACTGTCGCAGAGTTGACGAACACGATACTTTCGTGGGGTTTTGCACGACTTCCGGGAGGACCGAATGACCAGGCAGCGAACCCGACTCGGCAGCATTGCCGGGCGGGCGGCAGCAGTGCTGGTAAGTGCCGGGCTGATGGCCGCGACGGTGCTGCTGGCGCCGCAGGCGTCGGCGACACCGGAAGGCGATGCCGATGCGGCGATCACCGCCGCGTGGGACACCGCCGGCGGCGGTGCGGAAGGGCCGCTCGGCCCCAAGGACGGCGGCGTGTACCCGGCCGGGCCGGGCTTCGGCCAGAACTTCGCCGGCGGCAAGATCTTCTTCACCCCGCAGACCGGTGCCCACATCATGTCCGGGGCCATCCTGGAGAAGTACGAGGCCCTCGGTGGTCCCACCGGTGACCTGGGCTTCCCGACCATCGACGAGGGGCCCGGACGGGCGGCCGACAGTCGCAACGTGACGTTCAACGCGCCCGACAACCCGGTGATCTTCTGGACCCCGGGGACCGGTGCGCGGGTGGTGCGCGGTGCCATCAACAGTGCCTGGGACGCCCTCGGTGGATCGGCGGGCGTACTCGGAGTGCCTGCCGATGACGAGACCACCGACGGTGACGTCGTCTCGCAGAAGTTCACCGGCGGGCAGATCTCCTGGGACCGCAAGACGCGGGCCTTCACCACCACGCCGCCCGAGCTGGCCGCCCAGCTCGGCGCTGTGCAGGTGCCCTCCGATGCGGCATCGGCCATCGCCGCCGCACGGCGGGCCGCGGGCGGCGAGCTCGGTCCGCTCGGTGCCGAGGATGGTGCCCAGTACGCGATCGGTGCCGACGGCGTCGGGCAGAACTACGCGGGCGGCAAGATCTTCTACAGTCCGCAGACCGGCGCCAACGTGGTGACCGGCCAGATCCTGGCCAAGTACGAGAGTGTCGGCGGCCCGACCGGGGATCTCGGGTTCCCCACCGCCAGCGAGGCCGACGGCGGGCTGGCGCCGCAGAGCGCGGTGGTGCCGTTCGCCGCCGAGGACAAGCCGGTCATCTTCTGGACCCCCGACTTCGGTGCGGTGATCGTCCGTGGGGCCATGAATGCCGCCTGGCAGAAGCTGGGTGGCGCGACCGGTGAACTCGGCGCGCCCAAGAGCGATCAGACCGACAACGGCGGTGTGATCAACCAACAGTTCAACGGTGGCTCCATCTCATGGGATAAAGCGGCGAACCGGTTCAGCACCGAGCCCGCGGGCTTGCAGTCGCAGCTGGCGGGCCTCCAGGTTCCCGGTGCCGATGCCCCGCAGGGCACAGCCGACGGACCGCAGGCCAACGGCGGCAGCGACAGCGGCGACAAGTGGTACACCTGGCGCTGGTGGTGGCTGCTCGGTCTCATCCCGCTGGTGGGTCTGGTGGCCGTGATCGCCGTGGCGGTGCTGCGCAACCGGCGGTCCGCCGACCAGGACCGGTTCGACGACGACCTCGACGACGACCCGTATGAGCGTGGCTATTACGGCTATGACCAACGCGAGGACCAACGCGAGGACCGTGGCGATCGACGCGAGGAGCAGTTCGACGCCGATCACGATGGCGGCTACGGCCCGCCGCCGCAGGATCCGTGGGCGTCGCTGTCGCCGGTCGGTGCGGCAAGCTCCTACACCGTCGATCCGGTTGACACCGGTGCCGACGAGTACGACTCCGATACGGATGCCGATGACTTCGATGCCGATCCGTTCGTCGACGGTGGCGCCGAGCCCGACCGGCCGGCAGAACTGCTGCAGTTCGATGACGATGAAGATGACGTCGACACGGCCCCGACCCGTATCGAGACGCTGGCACCGCAGCCAACCGAGTCGGTTTTCGCCGAGGCCGACTTCGCCGAGCCGGATGTCGAGCAGACGGACTTCGCGCAGTCCGACTTCGAGCAGTCCGACTTCGGTGCCTCGGACTTCGATGCCGATGTCTTCGCTGCCGAACCGGTAGTGCCGGCTCCGGAACCCGAGGTGACCGGTGGGCGTCACGCCGCGGCCGGTGCGGACGACGACGACGATGACGCCGGTTGGACCTCCATGCGATTGGCGACCACCGATCGCTACCGAGCCCCCGAGGGCTACCCGATCAAGGCCGATACCAAGACCGGTCTGTACTGGGCGCCGGGTAGCCGCGGATACCGCGATACCGAGGCCGAGATCTGGTTTTCCAGCGAGGAGTTCGCTCGCGCGAACGGTTTCGTCCGCGCCGACTGATCAGACCTTGCGGATCACGGTGACGACCTTGCCGAGCACCACGGCATCATTACCGTCGATGGGCTCGAACGCGGGGTTGTGCGGCATCAGCCACACCTGACCCTTGGTCCGCTTGAAGGTCTTGACCGTGGCCTCGCCGTCGATCATCGCCGCGACGATATCGCCGTTGTCGGCCACGTTCTGCTGGCGCACGACCACCCAGTCGCCGTCACAGATGGCCGCGTCGACCATCGATTCGCCGACCACCTTGAGCAGGAACAGCGAGCCCTCGCCGACCAGCTCCTTGGGCAGCGGGAAGACATCCTCGACGGCCTCCTCGGCCAGGATCGGTCCGCCCGCCGCGATTCTTCCGAGCACCGGCACGAAGGTGGGTTCCGGCAGCGCATCGGAGCCTGCGACGTCGGTGGCGACGAGCGGGGTGACGGCCTCGTCGGCGCCGCGCACATCGACCGCACGCGGGCGGTTGGGATCCCGGCGCAGGTAGCCCTTGCGCTCCAGGGTGCGCAGCTGGTGGGCGACCGAGGACGTGGAGGTCAACCCGACCGCGTCCCCGATCTCCCGGATGCTCGGTGGGTAACCGCGGGTGGTCACCGACGAGCGGATGACCTCCAGGATGGTGCGCTGACGCTCGGTCAGGCCGGAGCGTGCCTCAGGGGTGTCGCTGCTGTCGCTCATGTCGCCGAATGTAGTCGCAGGCGCCGCGATAATCAAACATGTGTTCGAGGCGTGTCGCTACCCGGCCGACTCGATCAACCGAGCTCACTCATCGGTCACCGTCAGGGTCACCTCGATGTTGCCGCGGGTGGCATTGGAGTAGGGGCATACCCGGTGCGCGGCCTCGGCGAGCTCGGTGGCGATGTCATGATCCACGTTCGGCAGCACGATCTCCAGCTCGACCGCGAGGCCGAACGCACCGTCGTCGGCGGCGCCGAGGGTCACCCTGGCGCCGACGGCGGAGTCGGTGACATCGGCCTTGCGCTCGCGGGCGACCAGGCGCAGCGCGGAGTGAAAGCACGCCGCGTAACCGACGGCGAACAGCTGCTCGGGATTGGTGCCCGCGCCGGAGCCGCCCATCTCCTTGGGAATGCTGAGTGCGACATCGACTTTCCCGTCGGAGGTGCGGCCGTGTCCGTCGCGTCCCTCGCCGGTGGCCAGCGCTTCGGCGGTGTAGAGCTTCTTCATCGGTGGTGTCCTTTCGTCGTAATCGGTCAATGCGGGGAGCTGAGTTGGTCGACGAGGTTCCGGAGGGCATCGCGCAATGCGTCGATCTGCTCGGGTGCGGCCTCGGTGGATGCCAGTAGGCGCTGCGGAACGCACGCGGCGCGGTCCTCGAGCGCACGGCCGGCGGGGGTGAGGGCGACCTCCACGCGCCGTTCGTCGGCGCTGGCGCGATGACGCACCACCAGGCCTGCGGCCTCCAGGCGTTTGATCAGTGGTGAGAGCGTGCCGGAGTCCAGATGTAGACGCCGGCCGAGGTTCCCGACGGTGCTGGAGTCGTCCTCCCACAGTGCCAGTAGCACGAGGTACTGCGGGTAGGTGAGGCCCAGTTCCTCCAGTAGTGGCCGGTAGGCCGCGGTCATCAGACGGGAGGCCGAGTACAGCGCGAAACACAGCTGGTCGTCCAGGCGTGCGGCAGGCATGATCATCACTGTAGCGCACAATTCAATTGTGAGCAATTGGATTGGAGTCGGCCCGGCCTGCAGCGCTCGCCGACGCCGACTTGTCGGTGGGTGTCGATATCGTTCGCTAACAGTTCGATCACGTGTTCTATCGTTCGAACAGATGATCGACTACAGTTCGAACAAAGAAGCGAACACACCTCAAGGAGGCAGGCACATGACCATTCTGGAAGCACGTAGCGATGTGCGTGAGCGTCGGTCGTCCGGCTCCGTCCGGCGGCAGGAAGTGCTGCGGCGGACAGCATCGGAGGCCGAGGTGTGGCCGCTGCCCCGAGATGTCGTGGTCCGGCGTCGTCGGCAAACGCATGATCGCCGTCCCGGCGGTGCACCACTGGGACACCGCGGCACGGGCGTGCTGATGTCGCGCGCCTCGCACCGCCGGCCGATCACACCGGCCGCGACCGTGCTGCTGGCCCTGTTGGCCGGCGCGTTCACGCTGTGGCTGGGATTCGTCGCCAATCTCGGCGGCGCCGCGGTCGATCAACCGGTCGAGATGCCCACCCGGCTGTCGGTGGTTGAGGTGCAGACCGGTGAGACGTTGCAGAGCATCGCGGCACGGGTTGCCCCGGATGTGCCTGCCGATTCCGTCGTCGAGCGGATCCGAGAGCTGAACAAGCTGGACTCCGGCGCCGTGCGGACCGGGCAGACCCTCATCGCGCCGATCGGCTGAGATCGTGCGCACCGGCACGGGGTCACACCGCATCCGCACCATGCAGGTACGCTCAGAAGCGTCAAATCTGGTGCAGCTGTGGTGCGGCGAAGGAGCGGTGATGCACTGTCCGTTCTGTCGTCACCCTGATTCGCGCGTCGTGGACTCCCGTGAGACCGACGAAGGTCAGGCGATCCGGCGGCGCCGGTCGTGTCCCGAATGCGGCAGGCGCTTCACCACCGTCGAGACCGCGGTACTGGCAGTCGTCAAGCGCAGTGGCGTCACCGAGCCGTTCAGCAGGGAAAAGGTCATCAAGGGCGTGCGACGGGCATGTCAGGGCCGCCAGGTCGACGACGATGCCCTGAACCTGCTGGCCCAACAGGTGGAAGACGCCGTGCGAGCCGCCGGCTCTCCGGAAATCCCCAGCAATGAGGTCGGGTTGGCCATCCTGGGCCCGTTGCGCGATCTCGACGAGGTTGCGTATCTGCGGTTCGCCTCGGTGTACCGATCGTTTTCCTCTGCCGATGATTTCGAACGTGAAATCGAGGCCTTGCGCGCCCATCGGCGCGTCAACACCGCCGGCTGACGTCGTTCACCCGAGCCGGCGCGCCCCGTCGTCGACGACCCGGCCCGCCACCTTCACCCATCCGGTGGGGTCCCACCAGGTCCGGATCTGCGACCCCTCACCCTGTGTGATCAGCAGATCGCGGCTCAGATGGTCGGTCATCCGGACCGCCGCCGCGCCGGTCGCCTCGTCTTCGGGGATTCCCAAATGCGGCGCGAACATGCGGGAACGCAGCGATCCCGCCTCGCGATCGATCCACCCCCACAGGTAATGCTCCACATCGCCGACATAATCGGTGGGATCGGCCGCCAGCACCTGCTCGGGTGAGTCGAGCTCGTAGATCGCCAGTTCCGGCGCCCACTCCGAACGGGCGCTGATGGCGGTGAAGTCATCGTCGATGTAGTCGACCTGCACCAGTCCGGCAGGAACCTGCAGCGTCCGCACCGGGATACCGCGATCCTTCAGCCACCAGGACGTCCCGACGGTGGGGTGCCCGGCGAATGGTATCTCGGCGGCCGGGGTGAAAATGCGGACATGGGCGCTGGCCGCGCCCGCCTCGGGGATATCGACGAATACGGTTTCGCTGTAACCCAACTCGGTCGCGATCCGTTGGCGGTCGGCCGGATCGACAGTCGCGGCATCGATCACACCGAGCGGATTGCCGAACCGTCCCTCGGCATTGCTGAACACTCGTAACACATCGACATCGACGGCCATGAGTCGATTCTAGGCGGGAGTGCGCCTCAGGTGGCGCTGCGTTCGTCGGCGCCCATCGCATCGAGCACGGCCACCCGGGTGTCCAGTGGGCCGGTGATCGTGCGCTCTCGAATACCGGTGCGCAGCAACGCGCGCAACAGTTCGTGGTCGTGCACCGACGGTGCGGTGGTATCGATGAATCGCTCGACGAGTTCGACGAAGCGCTCAGGATCATCGTGGAACGGGAAATGTCCGGACTTGTCGAAGATGTGCAGTTCCGAGCCGGGCATGGCGGCATGTGCCAAGTGGGCATGACTGACCGGGATGACCGAATCCTGTCGTCCCCAGATCAATTGCACGGGAACGGATTCGGTCAGGTAACAGCGGTCGAGCATGGTGACCACCTGCCCGCGCCAGTCCACGACCGCACGCAGTGTCCTGGCGAACGCCGAGGATGCGGTGGGCTCGGGAAGGTCGGCCAGCACACGCAACATATCGGGAAGATCGCGTCCCACCCCGGTCGAGCCGAACACCATCCCACCCACGCGGCCGATGGCCTGTAACGCGGGCAGTACCAACGGCACCCGCAGCAGTGCCAACGACTCGCTGACCCCGGGCAACGCGGCGATGCGCAGGGCGATGTTGACATCCTTGGTCACCCCGCCCGCACCGACGAGCACCAGGCGATCCACGAACTGCGGGAACTGATAGGCGAACTGCATCGCCACGCCGCCACCGAGGGAGTGTCCGACTACCGTGACCCGGTCGATGTCGAGCACGCTGAGCAGATCACGCATACCGTTGGCGTAGGCCGCCACCGAATAGTCCGCGCGCGGTTTGTCCGACTGCCCGTGGCCGAGCAGGTCCGGCGCGATCACGGTGAACCGACGCGCCAGCATGGTCTGCACCGTGTGCCATGTCGTGGAGTTGTCGCCGATACCGTGGATGAGCAGCACCGCGGGACCGGATCCGGCGATCCGGTATGCCCGTCGGTACCCGTGGATGGTCCGGAACCTCAGGTTGGGGGTGACCTCACGCACACTGCGCAGAGGGGTCGTACGATCCGCCATCTGCGCCACTCCTCGCTGGTGAGAAGCTTCAGGTACGGTCCCCGCCGTCGGGGAAACTGTCCGGGAAGCCGCCCCGTTTGTTGTCATCCTGCTGGGCCAGGAACCGTTCGAACTCCGCACCCAACTCGTCGCCGCTCGGCAGGTCCTCGTCGCGGGCGAGCAGCGAACGGTTTTCCTGTGCGGCAACGAATGCATCGTACTGACGCTCGAGCGCAGCCACCACCTGAGCGACCTCGGTACTCGCCTCCACCTGTTCGTTGATCTTGGTGTGTACCTCGATGGCGGCCTCACCGAGCGCGGTCAGCGGGATGTCCAGCGAACCGGCGCGGGCTGCCTCGGCCAACAGTGTCTCGGCCGCCGGGGGATAGGCGGTCTGCGC
Source organism: Mycolicibacterium sp. 22603 (assembly GCA_052044345.1). Lineage (GTDB taxonomy): Bacteria > Actinomycetota > Actinomycetes > Mycobacteriales > Mycobacteriaceae > Mycobacterium. Next base: position 176,569 of record JBQEMX010000003.1, on the reverse strand, counting down.
CAGGTAGTGGGGCACATGAACGGTGAAACCGAGTACGTCGTGGCCGTGCTGGCCCATGCGGAACTCCAGCAGGCTGGACACGCTCGCGGGAACCTGAACTTCGCCCACCCACGGCGTGTGACCGGCGATCAGCTCCGAGTTCGGCGAGTGCGCGGTCAGCGTCACCGGCCGGGTGTGCGGTACCGCCATCGGGATGGTGCCCAGGCCGATCGTCTGCCGGACGCCGAGGCGTTCGGCGAGCAACCGCACCGCGGTCACGAAACGTTCCCACCGCAGGTCCGGCTCCATCCCGGCCAGCAGCAGGAACGGGGTGCCGGCGCTGTCACGCAGTGCGTAGAGGTTCAACTCGGGCTGGTCATAGCCGCTGAAATGATCGGTCTTGAACGTCATCAGCGGTCGCCGCGACCGGTAGTCGAGCAACTCGTCGATGGCGAAGGACGCCACCAGCTCGGTATCGAGAGTGTTCTTCAGATGCTCGGCCGCGAGCCGGATGGCGTGTCCGGCGTCGGAGAACCCTTCCAATGCATGAATCAGAACCGGTCCGCTGCCGTCGACCGCGGACAGCTGTGGTGCGGGGAACTCCAGCTCGTACATCCCATTCTGGTCGGGCTGGTAGTGCTGCTCCTGGGAATCGGACATCAGGTTCACCTCCTGTTCACTAGTGTCTCGCATGTCGGCGGACCCCCACATCACGGGTACCCCGACACCGAGTCAACACCGCACAGGTGGCGGTCCATCCCGATCAGTTCCGGAACTGGTTGAGCGCCCGCAGCTTGTTCATGACATCCAGCGCGGCCACCTTGTAGGCCTCCGAGAACGTGGGGTAGTTGAACACCGCATCCACGAGGTACTCGACGGTGCCACCACAGCCCATGACGGCCTGACCGATGTGCACCATCTCGGTGGCGTTGGTGCCGAAGATGTGCACACCCAGAAGGCGCAGGTCCTCGGTCGACACCAGGAGCTTGAGCATGCCGTAGGAGTCGCCGGCGATCTGCCCACGGGCCAACTCTCGATACCGCGACACTCCGACCTCGTAGGGCACCGATTCCTTGGTCAGGTCGACTTCGGTGGCGCCGACGTAGGAGACCTCGGGGATCGAGTAGATGCCTATGGGCTGGAGTTCGGTCATTGCGTGGCACGGCTCGCCGAAGGCGTGGTAGGCCGCCAGCCTGCCCTGGTCCATCGACGTCGCGGCCAGCGCCGGGAAGCCGATCACGTCGCCGACGGCGTAGATGTGGTCGACCTTGGTCTGGTAGTTGTCGTCGACGAAGATCCGGCCGCGGGCATCGGCCTCCAGACCGGCGTTGGGCAGGTCAAGCCCGTCGGTCTGGCCCTGTCTGCCGGCCGAGTACATCACGGTCTCGGCGGGGATCTGCTTGCCGCTGGCCAGGGTGGTGACGGTGCCGGAGGCCCCGACGTCCACCGCGGTGACCTCCTCGGAGAACCGGAATGTCACGGCGAGATCGCGCAGGTGGAACTTCAACGACTCGATGATTTCCGGATCACAGAATTCCAGCATGTTGGAACGCTTTTCGACCACGGTGACCTTGGTGCCCAGAGCGGCGAACATCGAGGCGTACTCGATACCGATCACGCCCGCACCCACGACGACCATCGATGTCGGGATGGTCTTGAGGTCCAGGATCCCGTCGGAGTCCAACACCCGGTTCTCGTCGAACTCGACACCGCCGGGACGGGCCGGCTTGGTGCCGGTGGCGATCACGATGTTGCGGCCGCCGACGGTGACCCGTTCGGCGCGGCCGGGGTCCTCGACATGGATGGTGTGCGCGTCCAGGAATCGGGCATGCCCGACGTAGAGTTCGATGCGGTTGCGCATCAGCTGTGAGCGGACGACGTCGATCTCCTTGCCGATGACGTGCTGGGTGCGGGCCAGCAGGTCGGCCGGGGTGATCTTCTCCTTGACCCGGTAGCTGGCCCCGTAGAGTTCGCGCTGGCTCATGCCGGTCAGATAGACGACGGCTTCGCGCAGGGTCTTACTCGGGATGGTCCCGGTGTTGACGCACACCCCGCCGAGCATGCGTCCGCGTTCGATCACCGCCACCGATTTGCCCAGTTTCGCCGCGGCGATGGCCGCCTTCTGCCCGCCAGGACCGGAACCGATGACGACCAGGTCGTACTCCTGCGTGGAACCCATGGGTGCAGTCCTACGCGCGCAGCCGGGTTCGCGCATGCCGGGGACGGGAAAATCCGTGTGAACCCGTGTGAACATTGTGCGCCCGTGGCCGCAGTTCGCCACCGCGGGAACTTCCTGGCAACGCCGTTCGTCACTAAAGCTGACGGAGTTTCCGACCACACAGAGAGCACAATGCGACGCGCCAAGCGTAAACCCCGAAGACCCCGCCGCCGGCCCGTAGAGACCGGCACCGAGATGTTCCGTGTCGCCCGGGAGGCGACATGGTGACCGCACTCGGGATTCTGCTCGGCATCGTGGTGGTCTCCGCCATCACTGCCCTGACCGGCTACTTCGTCGCCCAGGAGTTCGCCTATATGGCGGTCGACCGGTCACGTCTGAAGGCCCGCGCCCAGGCCGGTGACAGCGGTGCCGCGCGCGCACTGCAGGTCACCCGCCGCACCTCGTTCATGTTGTCCGGCGCGCAACTGGGCATCACCGTCACCGGCCTGCTGGTCGGCTATGTCGCCGAACCGCTCATCGGTAAGGGGCTCGGGGAGTTGCTCGGCGGCCTCGGAGTGCCGCTGGCGCTCGGCATCGCCATCGGCACGGTGTTGGCGATGGTGTTCTCCACCGTGGTGCAGATGGTCTTCGGTGAGCTGTTCCCGAAGAACCTCGCGATCGCCCGGCCCGAACCCGTGGCCCGGTGGCTGGCACTGTCGACCAACATCTACCTGGCCGTGTTCGGCTGGCTGATCAAACTGTTCGACGCATCGTCGAACCTGCTGCTGCGCGCGCTGCGCATCGAACCCGTCCACGACGTCGAACACTCGGCGACCGCCCGCGATCTGGAGCACATCGTGGCCGACTCGCGTGAGGCGGGGGACATCCCCGAGGAGCTGTCCACCCTGCTGGACCGCATTCTGGACTTTCCGACCCGCACCACCGAGCACGCGATGATCCCGCGGGCCCGGGTGGATGTGGTCGGCGCCGACGAATCGGTGGGCGCGGTGTTGACGAAGATGGCCACCGGTCACACCCGATATCCGGTGGTCGGTGCGACTGCCGATGATCTGGTGGGCGTCGTCCATCTGCACGACCTGCTGGAGGCCACCGACCCGTCGGCCACGGCCGGCGTGGTGTGCCGGCAGGCGGTGATCCTGCCGGAGACCCTGCCGTTGCCGTCGGCATTGCGGACCCTGGGCGAGGCAGGCGATGAGATGGCACTCGTGATCGACGAATACGGCGGTTTCGCCGGTGTGCTCACCATCGAGGATCTGGCCGAGGAATTGGTCGGCGAGATCGACGACGAGCACGACAAGGATTCCGCCGACGATGATGTGGTGCCCACCGACGGCGGTTGGCTGGTGCGCGGCGACGTCGCGCTCGACGAGTTGAGCCGAGTCATCGGTCATGACCTGCCCGAGGGTGACTACGAGACGCTGGCCGGGCTGCTGATCGCCGAATTCGGTGGTCTTCCCGGTGTCGGCGATGCCGTCTCGGTCGATCTCGGCGTCGAGCCGGCTGAGCTGATCGCCGATCACCCGCCGGTGCAACGCCGCCTGGACGCGACCGTCCAGGCGGTCGAAAAGCACGTGCCGGCAAGGGTTCTGGTGAGCCTGGCCGATCTGCCCGTAGCGGCCGTGCAGGAGGCCACCGGTGATGAGTAACCCCTGGGTCGTCGCCCTGGTGACCGCGTCGCTGATCGCGGCCAGCGCGTTCTTCGTGGCCGTCGAGTTCGCCTTGATCGCGGCGCGGCGCCACCGTCTGGAAGATGCTGCGCCGCACAGCCGCTCGGCCCGCGCCGCGCTGCGTTCGGCCTCCGAGCTGTCGGTTCTGTTGGCCGGGTCGCAGCTGGGCATCACGATCTGCACCCTGGCGCTGGGCGCCATCACCAAACCGGCCGTGCATCATTGGTTGACCCCGGTCATCGCGGGTTGGGGTGCACCATCGTGGCTGGCCGATGTCGGTGGTTTCGTGCTCGCGCTGATCATCGTGACGTTCCTGCACCTCGTCGTCGGCGAGATGGCCCCGAAGTCCTGGGCGATTGCCCATCCCGAACGGTCGGCGACGATGTTGGCGCTGCCGATGCGGGCGTTCATGTGGGTGACCCGCCCCGTGATCGGCACCCTGAACCGACTGGCCAACTGGTGTCTGCGCAAGGTCGGCGTCGAACCCGTCGATCAGGTGGCCACCGGCCAGGATCCCGACGCACTGCGGCATCTGGTGGAGCATTCGGCCACCGTGGGCACCCTGGATGAGCGTTATCACGGTCATCTGGTCAGCGCATTGGAACTGGAGGCGCTGACCGTCGGGGACATGTTGCGCACCGGAGCGGAGCCCAGCACTGTGCGCTCGGAGGCGACCACGGCCGACATTCAGGCTGAGTCACTGCGCACCGGTCACCTCCGACTCCTGGTCCGCGACAACGGTGCCGTTCTGGGTGTCGTGCATGTGCGCGACACCGTGCAGGCCGACCCCGGCACCACGGCCGCCGATCTGATGCGTCCGGCTCTGGAATTGACGGTCGATGTGCCCGCCTATGCCGCGTTGCGGACCATGCGGGAGACCCGCAACCATCTGGTGGTGATCACCGATTCCGCGGGCAGCATCCTCGGCTTGATCACCCTGACCGATGTTCTCAAACGACTGCTGCCGACCGCCGACGCGGTGAGCTGAGTTATCCACATTGCCAGATTGATCAACAGCGCGCCCATGACGGACGCACAGACCGGGTGAGTCGTCGGGGCATGCCTCGACGATCATCGGTATGACACAACAACCTCGCGGATTCGACATCGGTCGCCCCGCATCACTGATCGCCGCTCTCCCGGCGGTCCTCGGCTTCGTCCCGGAGCATTCGCTGACCATCGTCACCCTCGACGGCGGCGAGATGGGCTGCGTCATGCGGGTCGACCTGGCGCCCGGTCTGGTCGGTAACACCGCCGCGCTGGCCGAGGCGGTGGCCGGCTCGGGTCATGACGGGGCGGTGGCCGTGATCGTCGACGCCGACGGTGCCGACCATGAGGAGCTCGCCGACGATCTCGCGGTGTCGATGTCGAGGGAAGGGGTCGACCTGCTGGCGGTGCTCGCCGTGGATCGGATTGCCGCCGACGGTCGATGGTTCTGCGTGTGCGGATGCGGGGCGCACGGGGTGATCGACGACCCGGACTGTTCGCCGTTGGCAGCCGAGGCGGTGCTGGGCGGGCGCCGGCTCTACCGTCGCCGTGACGATCTGCAGGCCGTGGTCACCACGACCGACGCTGCGCGCGGCGAGCGTCTCGCACAGGCGCTGCGATCACGCCGACGGGGTCAGCTCAGTACCGCCGCGGCACGGCGGGCGATCGAATCGGCCATGACGCTCGCCGACGCGGTGGCCGCGGGCGAGGAACCCACCGACGCCGAGATCATCGTCGTGGTGGGTGCCTTGCGTGATCCGCGTGTCCGAGACACTCTCTACGCCTTGGCGGTCGGCGATACCGCGGCCGCCGCGGAGACGCTGTGGGTGACGCTGGCTCGCCTCGTCCCGGTGCCGTGGCGCCAGGAAGTGCTGACGTTGCTTGCGTTCTCGGCGTACGCGCGCGGTGACGGACCGCTGGCGGGGATTGCCCTGGAGGCCGCCGTCGGTATCGATCCGACGCACCGGATGGCGACCATGCTGGACTGTGCGTTGCAGTCCGGGATGCGTCCCGAACAGATCCGTGAGCTGGCGTTGTCCGGCTACCGGATCGCTGGACAGCTGGGCGTCCGGTTACCGCCGCGGCTGACCTTCGGACGCCGTGCGGGTTAGACCTTTTCGACCTTCACCGCATGCGCCATGTGATGGGGGAGCTCGACGTCCTGGTGTCCTGGCATCACGATCAGGACACCCTGATCGCCCGGATCGTCACCGACCTGGACGGTCACGCGCGCGTTGGGGACCACACCGGCATCCTTGAGCCTGCCGATCAGTTCGACGTCGCCCTGGACGTGTTCGGTCAGCTGGCGGACCACCACGGCGACCGGGGAGCCGGCCGGAAGCTCGGTCAGCCGAACCAGGTTCGCATCCTCGTCGGAGTCGGCGCCGCCGAAGCCGAGTTCGGACAGACCCGGGATCGGGTTGCCGAACGGCGAGGTCGTCGGGTTGTCGAGCACCTGCACCAGGCGGCGCTCGACATCCTCGCTCATCACGTGCTCCCAGCGGCACGCCTCGGCATGCACTTCCTCCCATGGAAGGCCGATCACGTCGACGAGCAGCCGCTCGGCGAGGCGGTGTTTGCGCATCACCGAGATGGCCAGGTTGCGGCCCTTCTCGGTGAGTTCGAGATGGCGGTCACCGGCGACGTGCAGCAAGCCGTCGCGTTCCATCCGGGACACCGTCTGGCTGACGGTCGGACCGCTCTGATCCAGACGTTCGGCGATGCGCGCCCGCAGCGGCACCACGCCCTCTTCCTCGAGGTCATAGATCGTCCGCAGGTACATCTCGGTGGTATCGATGAGGTCGTTCATGTCCTACCTTCCAAGCCCTGCTGTTACCACCCGAGTCTAGCTGGCCGGTGTCGTGAGCAGGGTTCCAACATCCCTTGTCACCATCCACGACGTCGTGATG